>NZ_JAFKJN010000036.1 GCF_017305915.1 Reyranella sp. | reverse complement strand
TCGCCCGCCTCGGCGGATGGACCGGCTACTATGGCAAACCAGGACCAAAGGTCATGCGCATCGGCCTCGCCGACTTCCGCGCCATCAGATACGGCCATTCCCTCCCACACAACGATGTGTGAATCCGAGAGCCATATGAATGGGGAGGGTCTGTCGATCAGTGCTTATGCCCGGCCTCGTCGTAGGCCTTCTTCTGGTCGCCCGAAGCTTCCTTCTGGTACTTGGCCTTCCACTGGTCGTACGGCATGCCGTAGACGATCTCGCGCGCCGCAGGATCGGCGACCTCGAGACCCTTCTTGCCCGCCTCCTCGCGGTACCAGCGCGACAGGCAGTTGCGGCAGAAGCCGGCGAGATTCATCAGGTCGATGTTCTGCACGTCGGTGCGCTCCTGCAGGTGCGCGACCAGGCGGCGGAAAGCGGCGGCTTCGAGTTCGGTCTTGGTCTTGTCGTCCATGGGATTTCTCCTTCGGCGAAATATGGGCTCAGCCCAGGGCCATCGCAACGGCCGCCCGGATCGGCGCGGCGAGCCGGCGGCCCCAGACCCGGGCGTCGTCCGGCGTGCCCATCAGGTCCTGGCGGACCTCCAGGGAGCAATGCGGCAGCGCCCGGGGCTTGGCATGCGCGGTCAGTGTGTATTCGTAGGAGGCGCGGGCCGAATAGGGCTCGTTGTCGCCGACCACCAGCGACGCATCCTTGCGCAGCTCGGCCAGCAGCGGATCGGGCAGGCGCGGATCGTCATTCCACAGCACGCCGACATGCCACGGGCGCTTGAAGCCGTTCATCTCCGGCGTGAAGCTGTGCATCACCAGCAGGCAGACCGCGCGGCCGGCCGCCGTCATGCGATCGAGCTGTCGGTCGACCTCCTGGTGGTAGGGCCAGAAGCAGGCATGGGCGCGCGCGTCGACCTGCTCCCGGGTCAGGCCCTTGTTGGTGGGGATCGGCACCTTGTCGCTGATCTCCGGCGTCGAGCCCTCGCCGCCCGGCCAGCGGTTGCAGTCGATCACCAGCCGCGAATAGCCCGACGCCACCAGCGGCGCGTCGAGGATCTTCGACAGCTCGATCGCGGCATCGAGGCCGCCGATGTCCCAGCCGATATGGCGCGACAGCTCCTCCGCGGCGATGCCGAGATCGCCCAGCGCCTTCGGCACGGCCTTGCTCGCGTGATCGCAGAGCAGGAGCAGCGGCGCCTTGCCGTTCTCGTTGAACACCGAAAAAGGCGGAGGATCGCCCTCTTGAAGTAAGTGAGCGCCGAGGAGTTGTTGCATCGCGCCCCTATAGTGTGAAGATTGCGCAAATGAAAGACGAGGACGCTCGCGCCCTTCTGCGCGCCCTGTTCGACGCTGCCTTGTCGGCGGCCCGGCCCGCCACGTGCCTCGCACCCCATATCGACAAGCTGCAGCCGCCGAAAGGCCGCACGGTGGTGATCGGCGCCGGCAAGGCGAGCGCCGCCATGGCGCGCGCCGTCGAGGATCGCTGGCGTCACCCGCTCGAAGGCCTGGTCGTCACCCGCTACGGCTACGGCGAGACCTGCAAGCGAATCGAGATCGTCGAGGCGGCGCACCCCGTGCCCGACGAAAAAGGTCGCGCCGCCGCCGGCCGCATCCTCGAGAAAGTGAATGGCCTCACGCCCGACGATCTCGTCCTGTGCCTGATCTCGGGCGGCGCGTCCGCCCTGCTGGCCCTGCCCGCGCCCGGCCTGACGCTCGCCGACAAGCAGGAGGTCAATCGCGCCCTGCTGAAGTCCGGCGCCAACATCGTCGAGATGAACACGGTGCGAAAGCACCTCTCCGCCATCAAGGGCGGACGCCTGGCGATCGCGGCGCAGCCGGCGCGCGTGTTGTCGTGGCTGATCTCCGACGTGCCCAACGACGATCCCGGCGTGATCGGCTCCGGCCCGACCGTGGCCGACGCCACGACCTTCGCCGATGCGCTCGCCGTGCTGTCCAAATACCGGATCGGCCCGCCCGCCGCCGTGCGGGCGCATCTCGAGGCCGGCGCCGCCGGCAAGATCGAGGAGACGCCCAAGCCCGGCGATCCGCGCCTCGCGCGGGTCGAGACCGTGATGGTCGCCACGCCCAAGCGTTCGCTCGAAGCGGCGGCGGCCGTCGCTCGCCAGAAAGGCATTGAGGTGGTGATGCTTGGCGACAATCTCGAAGGCGAAGCGCGCCTGCTGGGTGCCGAGCACGCGACCCGGGCGCTCGACATCGCCCGCCGCCCCAATCGCCCGACCGTGATCCTGTCCGGCGGCGAGACGACGGTGACGGTGCGCGGCAAGGGTCGCGGCGGCCGCAATGTCGAATATCTGCTGGCCCAGGCGATCGCGGCCAACGGCAAGCCGGGCATCTGGGGCCTGGCGGCCGACACCGACGGTGTCGACGGCGCGGAGGACATCGCCGGCGCGATCTTCACGCCGGATACTCTCGCGCGCGCCCGCGACGTCGGCCGCGATCCGCAGGCGATGCTGGACGACAATGACGGCCATGCTTTCTTCGAGCGGCTGGGCGACAGCCTGATCACCGGCCCGACCCGCACCAACGTCAACGACTTCCGCGCGACGCTGATCGCGCCGTAGACGGCGTCAGATCATCGCCGTCAAAGCCGCGGATCGATCGGTTCGCTTTCCAGGGCGAGCACGCCGAAGACGCATTCGTGCACGCGGCGCAGCGGCGCGCGCGCAACGAAGCGCTTGAGCCCTTCATGGCCGAGTGCGAATTCGCGCAACGCCAGAGCGCGCTTGCCGCCGAGGCCGCGTGCGCGCAAGCGGGTCAGATGCTCCGGCGCGTCGTATTCCGGCCCATAGATGATGCGGAGATATTCGCGGCCGCGAACCTTGAGCGCCGGCTGCACGAGTCCCTTCGTGCCGCGGGCGATGAACGCGAGCGGCTTGACGACCATGCCTTCGCCACCGCCTTCGGTCAGCTCTTCCCACCACGCGATCGCCGCGCCGCACGCTGCGGCGTCCGCCAGCTCCACCGAGCGCCAGCGAGTCGCGGCGAGCGACGGTTGGCCCGTGCCCGTCAATTTGTCCGACCAGCCCATGTGCCAGGCATGGTCGCGGTCGAACCACACCCGGTCTTCGCTCGCCAGCACATGGAACGGCGCCACCTTCAGGTCATCCAGCCCGGCCACGGGCCAAACATAGGGCGCCCATGCCTTGCCGTAGAGAGCCGCCCGATGGCGGCGGTCGCCGAAACGCGTTGCGAGCGTCGCCACAGGCGCGCCATTTGCCCCGGCCCGCGCGAGCGCGTCCTGCGCAGCCGCGAGGCCGGCCTCGGCGGATGCTGCAACCGGCGCGTACTGGCTGTCGATCAGAGTCCGGGCTTTTGCCGACCACGGCATGATCTCCGCATCCAACAACACCCAGTCGGTCGCGAGTTCGTCCCACAGGCCGGCCTTTTCCGCTGCCGTGTGGAGGCGCGCCAGCAAACCCTCAGTCGTCGCCGCGTCGAAGAAGGCCCGACCGGTGCGCGTCCAGATCGCGCCGATCTCGCCGTTGCGGGCATCGAAACGGGAGGCCGCGGCGCGCGCTGAACGGCAGAGGGCAATCACCGCGCGCGAGCCCATGTGCTTTTCCTCGCACACGATCTGCACCACGCCCCGTTCGCGAAAATGAGCGAACGCCTCCTCCGGCCGTTCCAGCCAGCCCTCCGCGCTGCTCGTCTCCGAGGGCGACATGGTCGGCGGCAGGTAGACCAGCCACTGCGGCGCTATCGCAAACCGGCTCATCGCCTCGAGGGCGGCTGAGGCGTTCTCCTCGGCGATCACGACTCGGCCGCGCAACTCGGTGTCGATCGAGCGCCGCCCAGTAACATCCTCCATGTCGAGTAGGTCGTCCGCCAATGCCTGCGCTGATCGCTCCGGCCCGACCGGTGCCAGAGGACGCAAAGGCTCGCTCCAGACCTGCAGCGCCGGAACCTCGACGACGGTCTTCTCCGGCCAGCGCAGCGCCGTGAGCTTGCCGCCGAAGACGCAGCCAGTATCGACGCACAGGGTGTTGTTGACCCACTGTACCCGGGGCACAGGAGTGTGGCCGTACACGATCGCAGTATCGCCGCGGTAATTCGCGGCCCAGTCGGCACGCACCGGCAGGCCGAACTCGTCGATCTCGCCGGTGGTCTCGCCGTAGAGCGAGAACTCGCGAACCGCGCCCGAGCCGCGGCCGATCATCTCTTCCTTGAGGCCGGCATGGGCGACCGCAAGCCGCCCGCCATCCAGCCAGTAGTGGCTGCGCAGCGACTGGAGGAAATCCGGCAGGGCCTTGCGCAATCCCTCGCCCTCGACGGCGAGCTGGTCGATGCTGTTCTGCAGGCCGTGCGCCACGACCACCTTGCGACCTTCGAGCCAGCGACCGAGCTTGCGCTCGTGGTTGCCCTGCACGACGTAGGCCGTTCCCGCTTCGGCCATACTCATGGCAATGCGTAGCGCATCCGGTACCTTGGGACCGCGGTCGACCAGGTCACCGACGAACACGACCTTGCGGCCATGGCCTGCCCGCACGCTCACGGCGCGCTCGACACCTTCGCCGCTCCACGTGACTTCGTAGCCCAGCGCCGTCAGAAGCTGTTGCAGCTCGTCGGCGCAGCCATGAACGTCGCCGATGATGTCGAATGGGCCGCTGTCGGCGCGGCGATCGGTCCAGAGCGGCTGCCGCGTGACGGTGGCAGCGTCGATCGCCACCTCACCGTCGAGCTGCCACACGCGGCGAAAGCCTTCGCGCTGCAGGCCGCGCAGCCCGCGCCGGATCTCGGACGCCATGCGCTTCACCACGTCGCCGCCGAACGGACGGTCGGAGCGCAGCCGGTTGCGCTCGATACAGACGCTGATGCCGGGATCGACGACGATCGCCACCGGCAGCGCGTGCCATCGGCGCGCCAGCTCGATCCAGCTCCTGCGGTCGGCAGCGCGAACGTTGGTGGCGTCGACCACCGCGAGCCGACGATGCTTCAGGCGCTTTTCGATCATCGTGCGCATCAGGTCGAAGGCATCGGCGCTGACCGATTGGTCGGTTTCGTCGTCGCTCACCAGTCCGCGGCAGCGGTCGGAGGACACAACCTCGGTGGGCTTGAAGTGCTTGGCCGCGAAGCTCGACTTGCCTGAGCCGGTCGCACCAATCAGGACGACCAGCGAGAAATCGGGAATGGCCAGCGCGCTCATGCGGCCTCCCGGCTGAACACCGCCATTTGCGTCGGAGCGCCAAATGCCTCGTGCCGGGAACCGATCTCGCCGAACGCAAGGCCATAGCCGTGGGCCCGCCCGACCTCCTCAGCCCAGCCGTGGAATTGCGCGCGCGTCCATTCGAACCGATGGTCGGGATGGCGCAGCTCGCCCGGCGGCAAGTTGGGAAACAGTACATTGTAGTCGGCGTTTGGTGTGGTCACGACGGCCGTCTTCGGTCGAGCGATCCCGAAGACGATCTGTTCGAGCGCCGGGAGCCGATCAGAGTCGAGATGCTCGATCACCTCGACGAGCGCGGCCGCATCTGCCTCTTCCCAGCGCTTGTCCCGGTAGGTCAGGGCGCCGTGCAGCAGACGGACGCGGCCCAGCGACGGACCGCTCGCGAGGTCGAGCTTCAACCGGCGTTGGGCGCGGTCGAGACTCAGCGTACTGGCATCGACGCCGACGAGACTTTCGATCCAGCGCTCGCGCAACAGGCGCTGCAAGAGCTTGCCCTCGCCGCAGCCGAGATCGGCGATTTTGCGGGCTCGTGCCGCACGTAGAGCCTCGACCACGGCCTCGAGCCGCTGGTCGTTCAGCCGCAATGGGATCTCGATCGCGTCTTCGCGCGTCAGGCGCTCGTCCCTGCCGTCGGCCTCCTTCTCGGTCTCAGGGACCAGCCGCTCGAGCGCCTGGCGCGCCAGGCCGCGCCGGTGCTTGAGATATCGGCCGACGATCGTCTCGCGCGCTGGATGGGTCTCGAGCCATCCTTCGCCGCGCTTCAACAGCTTGGTGACCTCGTCCTCGCCCACCCAGTAGTGCTTGTCGTTGTCGAGTACCGGGATGAGGACGTAGAGATGGTTGAGCAGCGCCTGCAGCCGTGCCGTGCCCGACAGGCGAAGCGTGGCGTAGTCCGCTGGCAGGACGTCGACCGACACATTCCAGCCCAGCGGCTCGAACAACCCGCGGATCAGTGCCTCGCCGCCTGAGACGGGCGTGACCGCCGCCTCGAGCGGGAGCGCCGTTGCAGCGAGATCGGGCCGTTCGCGCGAGTTGCCGGCCATGGCGGTGCCGAGAACGCGACCCAGCGCGACCGAGAGGAATGATGAGGCGGCGTAGGGGCGGTCGTTGACATATTGGTCCAGCAGCCCATCCGCACGGCCTTTGCCGCGCACTAACTCGATCGGATCGACGTCGAGCACGAGGGCCGCCTCGCAGCGCTCGACCGAAACCTCGGGGTAAAACAGGAAGGCTTTGCCGAACGTCAGCGCCGTCTCATGCAGGCGGACGGGATTCTTGTGCAGCAGGAACCCGAGATCGGTGGCTGGTCGGTGGGTCGTTGCGAGGGAGAGGTACATGCGGCTGTTCCGGAGTGATTCTGCCGGAGAAGCCTTAGACGAAGCCCTCCAGCCGATGGAGCGCTGGAGGGCGAAGCTGGTGGACCGCTAACACCTTCCGCGCGCACGAACGGCCGCCCGCGACCGGATGGGTCGATGCGGCTGTTCGAAGCTGCACGGAAATATGCAAGTCATGTTGGGCCTGATACCACGACCGTCCCGGAGTCGACAACCGGTTGAATCGGAGAACCAGCATGCAGACGATAGCTGCGGAGACACCGAAGCAGACCTGAGACGTCGACCGTGCCTGCGTCCAGGGCACGACTCGCGATCCACCAACGTCAACGACTTCCGCGCGACGCTGATCGCGCCGTAAAGCCTGTGGATAGTGCGCAATCGCGAGGCGCATTATGGGCAATGGACCGCCTCCTGGACCCACGTTTCAGGGCCTTTGCGCACCGTCCATTGCCCATATTAGGTGTCGGCCTGCGGGGCATGCTTATGTAGACGCGCATGGGCTTCATCCCGTCAGGGAGGAGCCGATAACGGAGAGTTGGAAACAAACGGCTAAAACGGTCGAAAACGGTCGAAGACGGACCGATAACGACCGAAAACGCCGGAAGACGGTGAGGACATGACGACCTATCCCGGTTCCTGTCACTGCGGCGCGATCCAGATCAAATTCGAGTCGCCCAAAGAACCGGCCGCGATGCGGCCCGGCCGCTGCTCCTGCACTTTCTGCCGCCGCCACGGCGCGCGGACCATGGGTGACGGCCCCGACTCGTCGGTCGAGTTCCGTGCCGCACCCGGCGCCATGTCCCGCTACCGCTTCGGCCTCGGCATCACCGACTATCTCGTGTGCAGCAAGTGCGGCGCCTATGTCGGCGCCGTGATGGAGGACGAGGGCCGACTGATCGCCACCCTCAACGTCAACGCACTCGACATCCGCGACACTTTCGATCCGGCGCCGCCGTTGCACGTCTATGACGGCGAGGACGAGCAGCGCCGCCGCTCGCGGCGGCGAAAGTTCTGGATGCCCGCGACCGTGATCGCCTAGGGTCGCGCCATGGCCATTCTCGGGATCATCGCCGACGATTTCACCGGCGCCACCGACATCGCGGGCATGCTGGTCAAGAACGGCATGCGCACCATCCAGACCATCGGCGTACCGGCCCAGGGAACGATCCCCAATGACGTCGATGCCGTGGTGGTCGCGCTCAAGACGCGCTCGATCGCGGCCAAGGATGCGATCGCCGAATCGCTCGCGGCGTTGAAGGCCCTGCAGGCCGCGGGCTGCGTGCGCTTCTTCTTCAAGTACTGCTCGACCTTCGATTCGACCGACAGGGGCAATATCGGACCGGTCGGCGACGCGCTGCTCGATGCGCTGGGGGCCGCACAGGCGATCTACTGCCCCGCCTTCCCGGAGAACGGCCGCACCATCTTCTTCGGCCATCTGTTCGTCGGCGACCTGCTGCTGAGCGACACCCACATGCGCCACCATCCGCTCAATCCGATGACGGATTCGAGCCTGGTGCGCGTGCTGGCGCGCCAGACCAGGCACAAGGTCGGCCTGGTGCCGCTGAAGCAGGTCCAGGCCGGCTCCGCGAGCCTGCGCACCGCGCTCGACAAGCTCGCCGCCGACGGCGTGCGCCACGTGATCGTCGATGCCGTAGCCGATACCGATCTCGGCATCATCGGCGAGGCGGTCGGCGACGACGCGCTGGTCACCGGCGGCTCGGGCGTGGCACTGGGCTTGCCCGCCGCCTATCGCCGCCGTGGCCTGCTCGCGCACAAGTCCGGTGCCGACTCGCTGCCGAAGATCAATGGTGCCGCCGCCGTGCTGGCAGGCTCCTGCTCGGCCGCCACGCTGGGGCAGATCGCCAACTTCAAGGGCGCGCATCTGGCGCTCGATACCGACGCCATCTGTCGCGGCGAGCCGGTTGGCGACAAGGCATTGGCCTGGGCCAAGGGCAAGCTCGGCAACGGCCCGATCCTGCTCTCGGCCAGCGACAAGCCGGAAGCCGTGAAGGCTCTGCAGCAGAAATACGGCGTCGAGAAATCGAGCCACGCCATCGAGGCCACCATGGCGCAGCTCGCCAAGGGCCTGGTCGCGGCCGGCGTCGGCCGGCTCGTGGTCGCCGGCGGCGAGACCTCGGGCGCGGTGGTCGGCGCGCTCGACGTGACGGCGCTGCGCATCGGGCCGGAAATCGATCCCGGCGTGCCGTGGACGGCGTCGGTCGGCCAGCCGCTCCTGCTGGCGCTGAAGTCCGGCAATTTCGGTGCACCCGATTTCTTCACCAAGGCGTTCGATAAGCTATGAGCAGCGAAGCCAAATCCCGCGAAGCCGTCTGCGCGCTCGGCGCCAAGCTCGCCGCGCGCGGGCTCTGCCCCGGCACTTCGGGCAACATCTCGGTGCGCGTCGCCGACGGCTGGCTGATGACGCCGACCAACTCCTCGCTGGGCGAGCTCGATCCGGCGCAGCTCTCCAAGCTCGATGCCAACGGCAAGCATGTCGGCGGCGATCCGCCGACCAAGGAGGCGCTGCTGCACCGCTCGGTCTACGACGTGCGGCCCAAGGACGGCGCGATCGTGCATCTGCATTGCACGCATGCGGTGGCGATCTCCTGCCTCGATCCGTCGTGCCACCACAACAAGGAGACGACGCTGCCGCCGATCACGCCCTACTTCGCGATGCGGGTCGGCAAGCTGCCGCTGGTGCCCTATTTCAAGCCGGGCGATCCCAAGCTCGCCGACGCGATCCGCGACTACGCCAAGGGCCATCGCGCCGTGCTGCTGGCCAATCACGGCCCGGTGGTCGCCGGCACGTCCCTGTCGGCCGCCTCGGCGTCCATCGAGGAGCTCGAGGAGACCGCCAAGCTCCATCTGCTGCTGCAGGGTTTTAGGGTGCGCCTGCTCTCCGACTCGCAGGTGCGCGAGGTCGAGGAAGCTTTCCCCTCTTAGACGGATTCAACGATGCCCAAGCTCGCCGCCAATCTCTCCTGGATCTACCAGGAGGTGCCCCTCCTGCAGCGCTTCGCCGCCGCCGCCGCGCACGGCTTCAAGGCCGTCGAGATCCTGTTCCCCTACGAGGCGCCGGCCGCGGCCATCGCAGCCGAGCTCAAGAAGCACAAGCTCACGCAGGCGCTGTTCAACCTGCCGCCGGGCGACTGGAGCAAGGGCGAGCGCGGCATCGCCGCCCTGCCCGGTCGCGAGGCTGAGTTCGCGGCGGCGCTCGACAAGGCGCTCGACTACGCCAAGGTGCTGGAGTGCCGGACGCTGCATGTCATGTCGGGCCTGATCCCGGCGGGCGGCGACGCCCAGGCGATGCACAAGACCTTCGTGTCCAACCTCAAGAAGGCCTGCGACCGCACCGCCAACAGCGGGCTGACTCTGGTGATGGAGCCGATCAACCATCGCGACATTCCCGGTTACTTCACCAACACCACGAGCCAGGTCGACGCGATCATCAAGGAAGTCGGCGCGCCGCACCTCAAGCTGCAGCTCGACCTCTATCACATGCAAGTCACCGAGGGTGATCTGCAGAAGCGCACCGAGCGGCTGTTCCCGATCACCGCGCATGTGCAGATCGCCGGCAACCCTGCGCGCAACGAGCCGGATGTCGGCGAGGCCAATCACCTCTATCTGCTCGATGTGCTCGATGGCCTCGGCTACGACGGCTATGTCGGGCTCGAATACAAGCCCAGGACCACGACCGCGGCCGGCCTCGGCTGGGCAGCGAAGTACGGCATCAAGGCCTGATATGACCGACAAGAACACCCCCGACATCGCCTTCATCGGCCTGGGCTCGATGGGCCTCGGCATGGCGAAGAACCTGCTGAAGCACGGCCACAAGGTCGTCGGCGTCGATCCCAGCGATGCCGCGCGCAAGGCCTTCACCGAGGCCGGCGGCACGACCGCCGCGACGCCGGCCGACGCAGCCGGCGGCGCCGACGTGGTCGTCGTCGCCGTGGTCAACGACAAGCAGGTCGAATCGGTGCTGTTCGGCGACACCGGCGCGGTATCGACGCTGCGCAAGGGCGGCGTGGTCATGCAGTGCGCGACCGTGCCGGCCGCCTTCAGCCGCGCGCTGGGCGAGCGGCTGGCGAAGACCGGGCACGAGCTGCTCGACTCGCCGATGTCGGGCGGCCGGGCACGCGCGGAATCGGGCGAGCTCACCTTCATGGCCTCAGGGTCGTCTACGGCCTTCGGTGCGGCGGAGAGCATTTTGTCGGCGACGTCGGCCAAGGTGTTTCGCCTCGGCGAGGCGGCGGGCATCGGCTCGCTGGTCAAGACGGTGAATCAGCTCCTGGCCGGCGTGCATATCGCGACGGCGGCCGAGGCGATCGCGCTCGCGGCCAAGGCCGGCGCCGACACGCGCGTGGTCTACGACGTGATCTCGGCCAGCGCCGGCAACTCGTGGATGTTCGGCAATCGCGTGCCGCACATGCTCGACGACGACTATTCGCCGCTCTCCGCGGTCGAGATCTTCGTCAAGGATCTCGGGCTGGTGCTGAGCACCGGCCATGAGCTGCGGTTGCCGCTGCCGCTTGCTGCGGCGGCGCACCAGCTCTTCCTCGCCGCGGCCGGCGCGGGCTGGGGCAAGATCGACGACGCGGCTGTCGTGAAGGTCTACGAGCAGGCCGGCGGCTTCAAAGTGTCATCGCCGAAGCGTTAGACTGACATGATGTTCCGTCAGCGCTTCACCAAGATCGTGGCCACGCTCGGCCCGGCATCCTCGAGCCCGGAGCGGCTGAAGGCGCTGTTCGAGGCGGGCGCCGACGTCTTCCGCCTCAACTTCAGCCACGGCGCGCCCCACGACCACAAGCAGCGCGTCGACCTGCTGCGCAAGCTGGAAAAGGAGTACCGGCATCCGATCGCCATCCTGATGGACCTGCAGGGCCCCAAGCTCCGGCTCGGCAAGATGGTCCAGGGGCCGATCGAGCTGACGAAAGGTCAGACGCTGCGCTTCGACATGGCGGCCGAGCCCGGCACCGAGACGCGTGTGCCGCTGCCGCATCCGGAGATCTTCAAGGCCGCCAAGCCGGACGGCCTGCTGCTGGTCGACGACGGCAAGGTGCGGCTGCGCATCACCGGCCATACCGAGGACACGATCGACACCGTGGTCGAGGTCGCCGGGCAGATCAGCGATCGCAAGGGCGTCAACCTGCCCAACCTGATCGTGCCGCTGTCGCCGATGACCGAGAAGGACCGCAGGGACCTCGCCTACGGGCTGGAGCTCGGCGTCGACTGGGTCGCCCTCTCCTTCGTGCAGCACGCCCGCGACATTGCCGAGCTCAAGAAGCTGGTCGCCGGCCGCGCCTCGGTGATGGCCAAGCTCGAGAAGCCGGCGGCGATCGAGCATCTCGACGAGATCATCGAGCAGAGCGACGGCATCATGGTCGCGCGCGGCGACCTCGGTGTGGAGATGCCGCCGGAGGCGGTGCCGCCGCTGCAGAAGCGCATCCTCGCCGCCTGCCGGGCGCTCGGCCGGCCGGCGATCGTCGCGACCCAGATGCTCGAGTCGATGGTCCACTCGCCGACGCCGACGCGGGCCGAGGCGTCGGACGTGGCGACCGCCGTGTACGACGGCACCGATGCGGTGATGCTGTCGGCGGAATCGGCCTCGGGCGACTATCCGATCGAGGCGGTCACCATGATGGACCGCATCCTGAAGAGCGTCGAAGCCGACCCGCTCTATCGCAAGCTGATGGATGCCAGCCGCCGCGAGCCCGAGGCGACCACCGCCGACGCGATCAGCGCCGCCGCGCGGCAGTGCGCCCATACGCTCGGCGCCGCGGCGATCGTCACCTACACCAACACCGGCTCGACGACACTGCGGGCGGCGCGCGAGCGGCCGGACGTGCGCCTCCTCTGCCTGACGCCCAACCTCGACACCGCGCGGCGCATGACGCTGACCTGGGGCGTCCATCCGGTGCAGACCGAAGACGCACACAATTTTGCCGACATGGTGGCACGCGCCACGCGTGTGGCGCGCCAGCAGAAGATCGCCAAGCCGGGCGAGCGGCTGGTGATCACCGCCGGCGTGCCGTTCGGCACACCAGGGGCCACAAATATCCTTAGAATTGCCTACGTCTGATCTGAAAAATCTAGGGATGTTGCTGCCGCAACCTCCGTAGAAATTTCAGAAGCAGTTGTGAGGCGCTCGTGAACAGCCCCGACCAAAAAGCGAAAGCCGTTCCCTACCGCCCCCGGCGGGCAGCCCTGAACTGGGTCGATTATCTGGTGATCGCCGCCACCGCGCTCACCTTTGCTGCCGTCGTCGCCGCCAACAACCCGCACGCCGCGCGGGCGCAGACCACCTCAACCATTATCCCAGCGGCCGAGCTGCCCGCCCAGGTGAGCGCTCCCGGCGAGCAGTCGGGCCTGATCAAGGCAAGAATTGGGCTGGCTCTGGCCGGCCGCTAGCTTCCGCGCTTAAAAGAGAGGGTGCAGACCAATTTCACCCTCAGCCAGCTCGCCGATCCGCCGACGGCGCGCTCCGACCAGATCCTCCGCAAGTGCGTGCATTGCGGCTTCTGCACCGCCACCTGTCCCACTTTCGTTCTGCTGGGTGACGAGCGCGACAGCCCGCGCGGCCGCATCTACCTGATCAAGGCCATGCTCGAGGGCGGCCGCGCGCCGACCGAACCCGAGGTCCGCCACGTCGACCGCTGCCTGTCGTGCCTGTCGTGCATGACCACCTGCCCGTCGGGCGTGAACTACATGCATCTGGTCGATCACGGCCGGCACCATATCGAGCAGACCTACCGCCGCGCCCTGCCCGACCGCCTGATGCGCCGCCTGCTCGGCCTGCTGATGCCGCGGCCCCGGCTCTTCCGCTGGGCGCTGGTACTGGGCCGGCTGGCCAAGCCGCTCGCCGCCGCGCTTCCCCGTCGCAGCGCCGACCCCGGCGGCGCCACCTTCCTGCGCCGGGTGAAGGCGATGATCGAGGCGATCCCGTTCACCATCCCCGGTTTCTCGCCGGTCGACCGGCCGCAGACCTTCCCGGCGGTCGGCCGCAAGGTGAAGCGGGTCGCGCTGATGCCCGGCTGCGGCCAGCAGGTGCTGGCCCCCGAGGTCAACGAAGCGACGGTACGGCTGCTGACCCGCCACGGCGTCGAGGTGGTGAATGTCGCGGGTTCCGGCTGCTGCGGCTCCTCGGTCCAGCACCTCGGCCACAACGAGCAGGCGCTCGATCTGGCCCGGCGCAACATCGACGCCTGGCTTGCCGCCGACGTCGACGCCGTCGTGATCAATGCCTCGGGCTGCGGCACGACGGTCAAGGATTACGGCCATATGTTCGCCGACGACGACGCCTGGCGCGACAAGGCTGCGCGCATCGCCAAGCTCGCGAAGGACGTGAGCGAGCTGATGGTCGAGGTCGGTCTCGCCAACGTGACGCCGCATCCCCTGACCGTCGCCTATCATTCGGCCTGTTCCATGCAGCACGGCCAGAAAGTGACGGAGCCCCCGAAGAAGCTGCTGCGCGACGCGGGCTTCGTCGTGAAGGACGTGCCCGAGGGCCATCTCTGCTGCGGCTGGGCCGGCACCTACCAGGTGCTGCAGCCCGAGCTGTCGCGCCGGCTGCGCGACCGCAAGGTCGCCAACATCGAGAGCGTCCGGCCCGACGTCATCGCCTCGGGCAACTTTGGCTGTGTCGGCAACATCGGCGCCGGCACGACCATTCCGATCGTTCACACCGTCGAGCTGCTCGACTGGGCGACCGGCGGACCCCGGCCCGCAGGTCTGCGCCGATGATACACCTGCGGGCTTGCCTGCTGGCGGTGCTCGGGTTGATGCTGGCGACGACCGTTGGGAGCCAGGGCGTGCTCGACACCTTGTTCGAAAAGCTGCGGACCGCGACCGATCCCTCCGCCGTGCAGGCGCTCGAGGAGGGCATCTGGGAGCAGTGGACGATGGCGCCCGATCCGGCGCAGCGCCAGCTTATGGCGCGCGGCATCGCCGAAATGAGTCAGCAGGAGCTGCAGAGCGCCGTCGTCACCTTCACCAGGCTGATCGACATTGCGCCCGAGCTGTCCGAGGCCTGGAACAAGCGCGCCACCGTGCACTGGCTGATGGGCAACTTCCCCGCCTCGATCGCCGACATCTGCGAGACCGTGAAGCGCGAGCCGCGCCACTTCGGGGCCTATTCCGGTCTCGGCATGATCCGCGCGCAAATGGGCGAGCATGCCCGCGCCGCCGCCGCCTTCGAGCTGGCGAAGAAATGGAATCCGCACATCGTCGGCATCGATGCAGAGATCGAGCGCCAAAAGGCCGAGGCGGGCGGCGTGGTTTCGGACGACCCCTTGGGTTGCGGCCAGCGCACCGCAGGACGATAGTGCCCAGCACCTAATCGGAGGTTCTTTGTTCATGGCAACGTTGTATGTCGGCGGCCGTCTTTTCGACGGCGAGAAGGTGCTGGATGGCCAGGCAGTCCTCGAGGAGGGCGGCAAGGTCAGGAAGGTGGCGCCGACGGCCGAGTTCACGGGCTTTGCCGGCGAGAGGGTCGACACCTCCCGCGGCACGCTGATCCCCGGCATCATCGATTGCCACGTCCATTCGCTGAGCGGCGCCGAGGGCAACCCGGGCGTGGTGCAGGACCGCATGAGCCCCGCCCAGCTCACCGTGCGCGGCATGGAGTTCATGCGCGCCACGCTTGAGGGCGGCGTGACCGCGGTGCGCGACTGCGGCGGCAAGGACTACATCGAGTTCGCGATCCGCGACGCCTACAACCAGGGCCGCTTCCTGGGACCGACCATGCGCTGCGCCGGCCGCATGATCTGCATGACCGGCGGCCACGGCAACCGCACCGGCCGCATCGCCGACGGCGTCGATGAGGTGATCAAGGCGGTGCGCGAGCAGGTCCATGCCGGCTCCGACCTGGTCAAGATCATGGCGACCGGCGGCGTGATGACGCCGGGCGTCAACCCCGAGGACGCGCACTACTCGGCCGAGGAGATGAAGGCCGGCATCAGCGAGGCGCATCGCTTCCACAAGTGCTGCGCCAGCCATGCCCAGGGCGCGCTCGGCATCCTCAACGCCGTGCGCGGCGGCATCGATTCGATCGAGCACGGCATCTTCATGACTGACGAGTGCATCCAGGAGATGAAGGAGCGCGGCGTGTGGCTGGTGCCGACGCTGGCCGCCGTGAAGAACATCCTCAAGGGCTACGACGACGGCGACCGCTCGATCCCCGAATACGTCATCGAGAAGGCGCGCCGCGTGTTCGACCGCCACATCGCCTCGATCAAGATGTACTACAAGGCCGGCGGCAAGATCGCGATGGGCACCGACGCCGGCACGCCGCACAACCGCCACGGCGAGAACGCGAAGGAGCTCGAGTTCATGTGCGAGATCGGCATCTCGACCCGCGATTCGCTGTTCTTCTCGACCGCCAGCGCCGCCGACCTGATGCGCATCGACGAAGGTCGCATCAAGCAAGGCAACTCGGCCGACTTCGTGCTGTGCGACGGCGATCCGTTGGCCGACATCAAGCGCGCCGCGCGCAAGGAGAACCATCGTCTCGTCGTCAAGCGCGGCCAGGTCGCCAAGGACCGCCGCGCCGACTTCGCCTCATCCGCCCAGCGGGTGGCGGCGGAGTAACGGCCAAACGGCACCTCAGCGGGGGCAGCGGTGGACGGCGGACTGGTCCTGCTGGGACTGATCGTGCTGCTCGTAGCGATCGGCACGCCGATCGCCGCCATCGTCGCCCTTGTCCGCACCGCCGATCTGCGGCAGCAGAACGCCCGGCTCGCGTCGGAGGTCGCCGCCTTGCGCCGGCGGATCGAGCAAGGCGTCGTCCCGGCCGTGCCGCCGCCCGGCGTCGAGGTCGAGGCCGCGCCCGTGCCCCTGCCGGTCCAGGAGCTGGAGCCGCCGCCAGCACCTTCGGACGCGCTGCCCCCGCCCTTCGCCGAGACCGTGCCGCCGCCGGCACCGGTCTGGGAGACTCCGGCTCCACGCCCCGAGCCGGTCGGCTGGGAGCAGCGGCTGGGGGCGCGCGCCTTCATCTGGGTCGGTGCGATCACGCTCGCTCTCGCGGCCATCTTCCTGGTCCGCTACTCGATCGAGGAAGGTTGGCTCTCACCCGAGGTGCGGGTGATCCTCGCCGCGCTGTTCGGCTTCGCGCTGATCGGCGGCGCCGAGAAGGTGAAGACGCGTGACGATCGCGTCGCCCAGGCAATGGCCGCCGCCGGCATCGCCGCCATCTACGGCGCACTGTTCGCGGCGGTCACGCTGTACGGCATGGTCTCCAAGCCGATGGCGGGCGTCGCCGCCGGCGCGCTGACCGCCTTCGCCATCGGCCTGTCGTTGCGCCACGGCATACTGGTCGCCGCCCTCGCTTTCGTCGGCGGTTTCGCGAGCCCCGCCATCATCGGCAGCGAGACGCCCAACACGCCGGTGCTGTTCGGCTATCTGTTCGCGATCGCCGCGGGAACGATGGCCGTCATCCGCTACAGGGGATGGTGGCTGCTCGGCTGGGGAGTGCTGGCCGGCAGCGCCGGCTGGACGATCATCTGGCTGCTCGCCGATGTGAGCGGCCTGCACTGGGTCGGCCTGTTCCTGGTCGCCGTCGCCGGCCTGTTCGTCTGGACGACGTGGCGGCGCCTCGGCGAAAGCGACAACCCGCCGATCGATGTCGCTGCGATGGTCTGGGCCGCGCTGGCGACGACCGGCGCGCTGCTGGCCGTGCTTGTCGTGCTCGATGAAGGCCGGCAGACCGCCGGCTGGGTGGCGCTGGGCGCGCACGGCGTCGGCCTCTACGCGCTCGGCCGCTGGACGCCGCGGTTCCAGTACGTCGCCGCTCTCGCGCCGGCGCTGTCGCTGGCGACGATCGCGCTGTGGTGGTTCGACGGCCACACCGACGGGCTCGGCCCGCGCACCATCGTGTTCGGCACGCTCTATGCCGCTGGCGCCTTCGCGCTGATGTGGAACGCGGCGCGACCGGGCTTCTGGGCGGCGCTATCGGTATCGGCGGCGCTGGCGCATTTCCTGTTCACCTGGTGGGCACTGCGCAATCTCGAGGCCGGCACGCCGTGGGGCCTGATCAGCATCGGGCTGGCCGCGCCGTTCCTGGTCGGCGCCGAGCGGCTGGCGCACTGGCGCGAGCGCATGGCCGGCGCTACCGAGGCGCTGGGCTTCCTCGCCGCCGGCGTGTCGTTCTTCATCGCCGCCGCCATCCCGCTCGAGCTCAGCCGCGAGTGGATCACCGTCGCCTATGCGATCGAGCTCGCCGCTGTGGCCTACATCGCTGATCGGCTGGCGCTGGTCGCGATGCGCTGGCTCTGCTGGCCGTTGCTCGCCGCGGTGCTGATCCGCTTCGTGCTCAATCCCGAGGTGCTGCATTACGGCCGCGTCTTCTGGGGCTACGCGATATCGATCGTGGCGCTCGCCGTTGCCTCGCGCTTCCTCGGCGAGGAGCGACTGCGCCGCGCCGTCCAGGCCGGGGCCGCCCTGCTCACCTTCGTCATGGTGACCCTCGAGGTCCGCATCCTGTTCCGCCCCGTTTCGATGGACGCACTGGAGGCGGCCTTCCTCGAGCGCGCGGTCCATGTCGTGGTGTGGGGCGCCTTCGCGCTGGCCGCCCTGTGGATCGCCCGCCTGCGCCACGATCCGGTGGCGCTATGGGCGTGGCGATTGAGCGGCGGCCTGGCCCTCGGCACCGTGATGTTCGTCCAGGTGTTCGCGGCCAATCCGATCGATCTGCATGCCGACGTTGGAGCGTTGCCAATCTTCAACGGGCTGCTGCTGGCCTACGCCCTGCCCGCACTGATGGTCTTCCTGGCGCGACGGTGGAGCGATATCGAGCGCAGCGGCGGCCTCGACCTGCTGCTCGAGGCCTCGGTCAGCATCCTCGCTCTGGTCTACATCTCGTTCGAGGTCCGACACGCCTTCGATCCGGGATTCGAACGCCACGGGTTCGCCGCCGAAGGACTCGAGCTCTACGCCTACTCGATCGTCTGGCTGTTGTTCGGCGTGGCGCTGCTGGCGCTCGGCTTCTGGCGCGACGTCGCGGCGCTGCGGCACGCCGGCATGGTCCTGGTCTGCCTGGTGGTGGCCAAGGTGTTCCTGATCGACATGGCCGGGCTCGAGGGCCTGCTGCGGGTCTTCTCCTTCCTCGGCCTCGGTGCGGCCCTGCTCGGGCTGGGCTATGCCTATCGCCGCTTCGGATTGGAACCCAGGACACAGAAGTAACTCATGCTTTTCCGCGAGTTCGGCTTGACCCTCGACGCGCTGCGCGCGCTGCAGCTCGAGCGGCTGAAACAGGCGTTGCACCACGCCTACGACCATCAGGCGCCTTACCGCGCCAAGTGCGCGGCCACAGGCGTTCATCCCGACGATCTGCGCACCCTCGACGACCTGCGACGCTTCCCCTTCACCCAGAAGAGCGACCTGCGCGACGCCTATCCCTTCGGCATGCTCGCGATCCCGCGAGAGAAGTGCGTGCGCATCCATGCCTCGAGCGGCACCACAGGACGGCCGACCGTCGTCGGCTATTCGGCCAGGGACATCGAGACCTGGTCGGACCTGATGGCGCGCTCGCTCTACGCCGGCGGCGCGCGGCCGGGCGACATCATCCACAACGCCTATGGCTACGGCCTGTTCACCGGCGGGCTGGGCGCGCATTACGGCGCCGAGCGGCTGGGCTGCACGGTGGTGCCGATGTCCGGTGGGTTCGGCGAGCGGCAGGTCCAGTTGATCCGCGAGTTCGGCGCGCGGGTGGTGCTGATGACGCCCTCCTACATGCTGGCGATCGCCGACGAGTTCGACCGCCAGGGCGTCGACCCGCGCGACACCGCGATGCGCATCGGCATCTTCGGCGCCGAGCCGTGGACCGAGGGCATGCGCGCCGAGATCGAGCGCCGGGTCGGCATCGACGCCGTCGACATCTATGGCCTGAGCGAAGTGATGGGTCCGGGCGTCGCCTGCGAGTTCGTCGAGACCAAGGACGGCCCGACCCTCTGGGAGGATCACTTCTATCCCGAGATCGTCGATCCGGAGACCGGCGCGCCGGTGCCCGATGGCCAGCCGGGCGAGCTGGTCTTCACCTCCCTCACCAAGGAGGCGATGCCGATCATCCGCTACCGCACGCGCGACCTCACGCGACTCGAGCCCGGCTCGCGCACCGTGATGCGCCGCATGGCCAAGATCACCGGCCGCAGCGACGACATGCTGATCGTGCGCGGCGTCAACTTGTTCCCCAGCCAGGTCGAGGAGCAGATCCTGCGCGACCCGGCGCTCTCCGGCCACTACGTGATCGAGCTGAGCCGCAGCGGGCCGCTCGACGACCTGCTGGTGCGGGTCGAGGCGCGGCTCGAAGCCGTGCACGAGGCGCGGACGACATCGGCGGCCGCGCTCGGCGAACGGCTGAAGGGCATATGCGGGCTCAGCGCCATCATCGAGGTCGCCGAGCCCGGCGGCATCGAGCGCTCGATGGGCAAGGCCCGCCGCGTCATCGACAAGCGGCCGCAGGGCTAGGTAGGCTGCCGTCGCGTGTTGGGTAACGTGATGCAGGAGGGCGACGACATGGCCATCACCGGCGGCTGTCATTGCGGCGCGATTCGATACGAAGCGGAGGGCGAAGCGCTGACCCATGCGCTCTGCCATTGCAGCGATTGCAGGCGGTGCGCGGGCGCACCGATGGTCGGCTGGACGATGTACCCGGTCGATGCCGTCAAGATCACCAAGGGGATTCCGAAGGTCTACAGCTCCTCGGAGAATGGCCGCCGACATTTCTGCCCCGACTGCGGCACCGGCCTCTTCTACGTCAACACCCAGATGCTGCCGGGCATCATCGACATCCAGAGCGCGACCTATGACGACCCGAACGCTGTTCCGGCCCAGGCTCACATCCAGGTCGCCGAGCGCATCGGCTGGATGGAACGCGTGCACGAGCTGCCGACGTTCGAGCGCTTTCCGCCATCGAGCTAGTTTGCGCAGGCAGTGAAGCGCGAGCAGCCACGACGATGACACACCTCCCCCGACCGGCTTCTGCGACTCTGGAGCCGGTCGAACCTCGGAGGACTGGACATGAAAACGATGTCGTTGGCCGTGCTTTGCATGGCACTCGCCGGGACGGTATTCGCTCAGACGAGCACGCCCGCCTCTCCCACGACCGACACCAAACCTTCCTGCAAGGCGCAGGCGTCCGACAAGAAGCTGGCCGGCGCGGCGCTCAACAGCTTCATGAAGAAATGCGAGACGGATGCGCAGAAGGCCTGTGATGCGGCCGCGACCGACAAGAAGCTGAATGGCGCCGCCAAGACCAGCTTCACCAAGAAATGCGTGACCGACAGCGTCGGCAGCGGCTAAGCGCCTTCCTGGTCAAGACGATCCCTAGCCGATGCGCCCTGGATTGAAGAGACCCTTCGGGTCGAAGCTCTCCTTCACGCGGGCGCTGAGCGCCGCAAGTGCCGGCGACAGCGGCTGGAAGACGGGAACGGCCGCGCGCACGATCTCCGGCGCGCGGATCAGCGTCGCGTGGCCGGCGAGACCGGCGCGCACCAGCGCGTGGTCGGCGCGCATGGGAAGCGCCAACCAGATCAGGCCACCCGACCAGTCGTAGAAGGCCTTGGCGGATGGCTGCCCTGCCTTGATGCGCGCGACAACCGCAGCGCCGTCGGTCGGCGCGCAGGAGATACGCCAGATCGCATCGTCAGGGTCGGCACCGAGCGGCACCACATCCCGCACCTCGCGCCAGAAGGCGCGCGATTCGAGCGTGCCGAGCTCATCCATCTTCGTGCCCTGAAAGAGCGTGCGCAGACCTTCGATGCGCGCCTCGACCGACGGCGCGACACCTTCGACGCGCAGTGCTGTGCGCTCGCCGACATGGGCCGCGCCGGAGACTTCGTGCGGGCTGCCCATGGCAGCGCACATCGCCGTCACGGCGGCCTCGTCCTCGAGGCCGTGCAGCAGCAGGGTGCGGGTCTGGTCGGGCGCGGGCAGCACCTTGACCGACACCTCGTCGAGCACGGCGAGCGTACCCCAGGAACCGGCCAGCAGCTTGGAGAGGTCGTAGCCGGTGACGTTCTTCATCACCCGGCCGCCGGACTTGAAAGCCTCGCCGCGGCCGTTGATGCCGCTGAATCCCAAGAGGTGATCGCGCGCCGCGCCGGCCGAGAGCCGCCGCGGGCCGGCAAAGTTGCCCATGATCGTGCCGAGCAGCGTCCCCTCGCCTGCGCTGCGGCCGCGCAGGGGCCCGAGATCGGGCGGCTCGAAGGCCAGCATCTGGTTGCGCTGGGCGAGCAGCGCCTCGACCTCGCGCATCGGCGTGCCGGCGCGCAGGGTGACGACCAGCTCCTCCGGCGCGTAGTCGACGATGCCGCTCAGCCCCGAGAGATCGAGGACCTGGTCGCAGCGCATCGGCTTGCCGAGATCGGTCTTGCTGCCGCTGCCGCGCACGTCGAGCGTGGCGCCGTCGCTCAGCGCCCATTCCACCGCCTGCCGCAGCTCCTTCGCGTCGCGCGGCTTGATCGTGCCCGCCATCGTCTCAGAACCGCGGGATATCGGGGAACGGGATCTTGTTGTCGTGCACGACCACGCGGCCGAGCTCGGCGCAGCGCCTGAGCTTGGGGAACACCTTGCCCGGATTGAGCAGATGGTCAGGATCGAAGGCGCACTTCACGCGCATCTGCTGGTCGAGGTCCGTATCCGTGAACTGCACATTCATGAGGTCGCGCTTCTCGATGCCGACTCCATGCTCGCCGGTCAGTACGCCGCCGACCCGTACGCAGAGCCGCAGGATGTCGGCGCCGAACTGCTCGGCGCGATGCAGCTCGTCGGGGTCGTTGGCATCGAACAGGATCAGCGGATGCAGGTTGCCGTCGCCGGCATGGAAGACGTTGACCACGCGCAGGCCATAGGTCTTGCTCATCTGGCGCATCTCGCCCAGCACCTCGACCAGCCGGCCGCGCGGCACCGAGCCGTCGAGGCACATGTAATCCGGCGTGATCTGGCCGACCGCGGGGAACGCCGCCTTGCGGCCGGCCCAGAACAGCACCCGCTCCTGCTCGTCGCGGCTCACCCGGCAGGTGGTGGCGCCGCGGCCGCGGGCGATCTCCTCGACCCGCGCCACCAGGTAGTCGACCTCGACCGGCGGGCCGTCGAGCTCGACGATCAGCAGGCCCTCGGCGTCGAGCGGATAACCGGCACCGACGAAGTTCTCGGCGCACTGGACGGCGTCCTTGTCCATCATCTCCATGCCGCCGGGGATGATGCCCGAGGCGATGACGGCGGCGACGCAGTCGGCGGCGCCTGCTTCGGTCGGGAAGCCGAGCAGCACCGCGCGCGCCGTCGAGGGCTTGCGCAGCAGCCGCACGGTGACCTCGGTGACGACACCCAGCAGGCCCTCGGAGCCGGTCATCAGGCCGAGCAGGTCGTAGCCGCCGGCATCGAGATGCTTGCCGCCCAGCCGCATCACCTCGCCGTTCATCAGCACCATCTCGATGCCGAGCAGGTTGTTGGTGGTGAGGCCGTACTTCAGGCAGTGCACGCCGCCGGAATTCTCCGCGACGTTGCCGCCGATCGAGCAGGCGATCTGCGAGCTGGGATCGGGAGCGTAGTAGAAGCCCTCGTGCTGGACGGCATCGGTCACGCCGAGGTTGGTCACGCCCGGCTGTACGCGGGCGCAGCGGTTGGCGGTGTCGACCTCGAGGATGCGGTTGAACTTGGCCATGCCGAGCAGGATGGCGTCACCCACCGGCATCGAGCCGCCCGACAGTGAGGTGCCGGCGCCGCGCGGCACGACCTTGACCTTGTGGTCCTGGCAGTAGCGCAGGATGGCGGACACCTGGGCGACCGTCTCGGGCAGCACCACCACGAGCGGCATCTGGCGGTAGGCCGACAGCGCGTCGCACTCGTAGGGGCGCATGCCGTCTGTCTCGTCGATCACGCCCTCGCCCGGCACGATGGCCTTGAGCGCGGCCACGATCTCGCCGCGGCGGCGCAGGATGTCGGGGTCGAGCGGCGGCATCTGCATGGAGGATGCTTACGCCAAATGAAAAAGCGGCGGAAGCCGGAGGCTCCGCCGCTCTGGTTCGCGCGAGGCGCTCGCCCGCGCTATGAAGCGCTGTTTCAGCCCTGACGCGCCTTGAAGCGCGGGTTGGTCTTGTTGATCACGTAGACGCGGCCCTTGCGGCGGACGATGCGGCAATCCTTGTGGCGCGTCTTCACGGACTTCAGCGAATGGCGGATCTTCATGGCACTATCTCAACAAAAAGCCCCGGCTGAGCCGGGGTGAATTCCAAAGACGGGCGGAAAATAGTTAGGGATCGCTACACAGTCAACCCCGTTCTGAAGCTGCTTTTGCCAGCGATTTCAGGTCCTTGACCAGCCCGGCATAGGCCCTGCGGCGACCCGCCTCGTCCGGCGCACGCAGGATTGCCGAATTGCCGAGGGATGGATGGTCACCATTCTCCGCTGGCCATCTGCGAATACCATCGGCTTGCCGCTCGTGCGCGACAGGGTGACGGCCTTGCCGGCCAACGCCGAGGCCGCCGTGACGCCCATCGCCAGGACCATCCGAGGCCGGACCAGCGCCCGTACCTGGTCGAACCAGACCTTGCAGGACCTCGATCTCGGATCGGTTGGGCTTCTTGTGCAGCCGCCGCTTGCCGCGCGGCCCGTTCTTGAAGTGCTCCACCACGTTGACGACGTAGACCGCGTCGCGGTCGATGTCAGCCTCCGCGAGCGCGCGGTCGAGTATCTTGCCGGCAGGCCCCTCGCCAAACGCGGTCTGGGTCGCATTCCGGTAGAGCGGGCAGCGCCTGCATCGCCTGGCCTCGCGGGCGATCTTCGAGAGCGTAGCGGCCATGCAGGCAGAACGAATTGCCCGCTGCCCGGTTCCGGCTAGAGTGCGTCGTCCAAGGGGGAACCGATGTCCAGACTGACGCTTCAGCAGGCCAACACCATCGTCGAGGTGGCACTCAAGAAGGCGCGCGAGATGAAGACCCGGCCGCTCACCGTCGTGGTGCTCGACGATGCCGGCCACATCAAGGCTCTGCAGCGCGAGGACGGCGCCAACATGTTCCGCAACGACATCGCGATCGGCAAGGCGTTCGCCTCGGTCGGCATGGGCGCCGCCAGCCGCAGCCTGTTGCAGCGGGCCAAGGACAATCCGCAGTTCTACGGCGCGCTCACCGTCGTCGGTCAGGGCAAGTTCGTGCCGCAGACCGGCGCCGTGCTGATCAAGGACAAGGACGGCACTGTGCTCGGCGCGGCCGGCGGCTCGGGCGGCACCGGCGACGAGGACGAAGCCGTATGCATCGCCGGCATCGAGGCTGCGGGCCTCGCCTGGGGCTGATTCAAGTTCTACACCTCGAAATGAGTGGATTGGTTGCGCCTGCGGGCGCGCCGTCATAATGCTCGCCCACCATCTGGAAGGTCATATGTTCGAGCCCGCTGAGCGTCTGAAGAACGTCAAGGTTTCCGCCTCCGCCGCCATGACCCGCAAGGTGCGCGAACTGCGTGCCCAGGGCGTCAAGATCGTCGGTCTCTCGTCGGGCGAGCCCGACTTCAAGTCGCCAATCAACGCCATCGAGGCGGCCAACACGGCCGCCCTCGCCGGCGAGACCAAGTATCCGCCGCAGGACGGCATCGTGCCGCTCAAGAAGGCGGTGCAGAAGAAGTTCAAGCGCGACAACAACCTGGACTACGCGCTCGACGAGATCATGGTCTCCAACGGCAGCAAGCAGATCATGTTCGGCGCGACCATGGCGAGCGTGAACCCTGGCGACGAGGTGATCATCCCCGCCCCCGGCTGGATCAGCTACGCCGACCAGGTGAAGCTGTGCGGCGGCGTGCCGGTCTCGGTGTCGTGCCCGGAGAACAACCAGTTCCGCCTGCGCGCCGCCGATCTGGATGCCGCGATCACCGACAAGACCAAGTGGGTGGTGCTGAACTTCCCCAACAACCCGACCGGCGCGGTCTGTACGCGCGAGGAGATGAAGGAGCTGGCCGAGGTGCTGTTGAAGCACCCCAAGGTGCTGGTGATGTCCGACGAGATCTACGAGCACCTCGTTTATGACGACGTGAAGATGCATTCCATCGCCGAGGTCGAGCCGAAGCTCAAGGACCGCACGCTCACGGTGAACGGCGCGTCGAAGGCCTACGCCATGACCGGCTGGCGCGTCGGCTATGCTGGCGGGCCCAAGCCGATGATCCAGGCGATGATGAACATGCAGGGCCAGGCGACGGCCGGCGTCTCGACCGTCGGCCAGGCTGCGGTGACGGCGGCGCTCGAAGGGCCGCAGGACCTGATCGAGAGCCATCGCGCCGACTACCAGAACCGGCGCAACCTCGTGGTCGGCTGGCTGCGTGAAGCCAAGGGCATCACCTGCCACAAGCCCGAAGGCGCGTTCTACGTCTTCCCGAACATCGCCGGCTGCATCGGCAAGACCACCAAGGCCGGCCGCAAGCTCGAGACCGACACCGACTTCGTCACCGCGTTGCTGGAAGAGCGCCATGTCGCGACCGTGCAGGGCACGGCCTACGGCATGAGCCCCTACTTCCGCATTTCTTATGCAACGGACCTCGAGAGCCTGCGCGAGGGTTGCAAGCGCATCCAGGAGTTCTGCGCCGACCTGCGCTGAACCGGCTTGTGCCGGGCGGCGATTGCCGCGCAATGCCCGGCGACCGAGCGCCTGATCGCATGAGCGACACGGCCTACCGCAGCCTCGCGGTCCATATGAGCATGGGAAGACGCGCCCGGCTTATTCCTCGGGTTCGGTCGAGAAGGCGAGCGGATAGCCCTTCTGGCGGCCCATGTCGGTGCCCTCCGTCGCCTTGCTCTCGGCGACGTCGCGCGTGAAGGTCGCCACGACGCAGACACCCTTCTGATGCGCCGTCATCATGATGCGATAGGCCTGATCCTCGGTGGTGCGGAAGACAGCCTTCAGCACCTGCACCACGAACTCGCGCGGCGTGTAGTCGTCGTTCAACAGCACGACCTTGTAGAGGCGCGGCCGCTCGGTCTTGGGCTTGAGGATCGTTTCCGGTTTCAGGACGTCGATGTCGTCACTCATCGGCCGCTCCGTTGCGGATGCCATCGAATTTTAGCCAGATCGCCGCACCGGCGGTAGGGCGGATAACTACCCTTCCCGCTTGATGGCGCTTTCGTGCCAGCGCCGGAGACAGAGGTGGGATAGCAGGCTGAGCGCCAGGAACAGCAGGATGCCCGAGACCGAGATCAGCAGCAGCGCCGCGAACATGCGCGGGATGCGGAGCTGGTATCCGGATTCGAGGATGCGGTAGGCCAGGCCCGACGAGGTGCCGCCGGTGCCGGCGACGAACTCGGCGACCACCGCGCCGATCAGCGACAGGCCGCCCGAGATGCGAAGGCCCGCCAGGAAATACGGCATCGCCGCCGGCAGCTTGAGGTGCAGCAGCGTCTGCCACCACCGCGCCCGGTAGAGCCGGAACAGGTCGACCAGATTGTGGTCGGCCGAATTCAGGCCGACCGTGGTGTTCGACAGGATCGGGAAGAAGGCGACGATCCAGGCGCAGATCAGCAGCGACAGCTTGACGTCGTTGACCCAGATGATGATCAGCGGCGCGATCGCCACGATCGGCGTCACCTGCAGGATCACCGCGTAGGGGAAGAACGAGCGCTCGATCCATTTCGAGCTGGCGAACAGCAGCGCCAGCACCACGCCCAGCACCACCGCCACGGCGAGCGCCGCCAGCGAGATGCTCATGGTGATCCACCACGATTCCATCAGCGTGCGCCAGTCGGTGACCAGGGTCCTGAAGATCAGGATCGGCCCGGGCAGCAGGTAGGCCGGGATCTCGAAGGCCTGCACCAGGCCCTCCCAGAGGCCGAGCGCCAGCAGGCCGAGCACCAGCGGCGCCACGACGCGGGACCAGCGCTCAGCCATGACCCATCGCCTTCTCGAGCGCGGCCGAGGCGCGGCGGCAATACTCGTTGTTCTGCGCCGAGGTGCGGTACTCGGGCGTGCGCGGATACGGCGCCTCGAGGGCGATCTCGTCGACGATGCGGCCCGGCCGCGCGCTCATGACGGCGATGCGCTGCGACAGGAAGGCGCTCTCGAACACCGAATGGGTGACGAAGATCACGGTGAAGCCCTCGCGCCGCCACAGCTCGAGCAGGTCGTTGTTCAGCCTGAAGCGCGTGATCTCGTCGAGCGCCGCGAACGGCTCGTCCATCAGCAGCACCTTGGGCTGCGTCACCAGCGCCCGGGCGATCGACACGCGCATCTTCATGCCGCCCGACAGCTCGCGCGGATAGGATTTCTCGAAACCCGCCAGCCCGACCTGCGCCAGCGCAGCCGTTGCCCGCGCGCGACGCTCGTCGCCGCTCACGCCCGCCAGCCGCAGCGGCAGCATGACGTTCGACAGCGCGGTCGCCCACGGCATCAAGGTCGGTTCCTGGAAGACGAAGGAAAGCGACGGCTGGCCGCGCCACGCGATGGCGCCGCCGCTGGGATCGCCGAGGCCCGCGATCAGGCGCAGCAAGGTGCTCTTGCCGCAGCCGGACGGCCCCAGCAGAGACAGGAACTCGTGCTCAAGGATGTCGAGCGCGACGTCGCCCAGCGCCACAGTCCCGTTGGCGAAGCGCTTGCTGATGTTGCGGCAGGTGACGACGGGTGCGGCCACCTAGATCATCGCGACTTTCTTGTTCACGAACTCAGGTGTCATCAGCTTGGCGACGTCCCAGCCGCCGGGCAGCGCGCCGCAGTCGACCATGTCCTTGTAGAAGTCGTTCCAGCGCTGCGCGTTGAGAGCGCCGATGCCGAGGCTCGCCGCATCGCCGCCGCCGACCACGCCGGCGTCGCGCATGACCTTGATCGCGTAGGCGATCTTGTCGTCGGTCATGTCGGGGTTGTCGCGCTTGATCAGCGCGTTGGCTGGCGCCGGATCGCCGGTCAGGTAGCTCTTCCAGCCCTTGACCGAGGCGTCGACGAAGCGCTGCACCACGTCCTTCCGCTCGGTCGCGGTCTTGGGCAGGCAGATCGAGATGCTGGGATAGTTGACGAAGCCGTTGTCGGCCAGCAGGTGGATCACCGGATCGACGCCGGCCTGGCGGATGGCGAAGGGCTCGCTGGTGACGAAGCCCTGCTGGCTGATCTGCTTGTCGGCCAGGAACGGCGCCAGGTTGAAGGTGTAGGGTCGCACCTGCTCGTCGGTGTAGCCGTACCTGGCCTTCAGCCACTGCCAGAACGAGGTGCGCCCGGCGGCGCCGATCAGGATCGGCTTGCCCTTGAGCGCGGCCAGCGAATCGTTGCCGACGCCGGGGTGCGAGAGGATGGCGCGCAAATCCTTCTGGAACATTGCGGCGATCGCCAGGCCCGGGACGTTGTCGCGGGCGAAGTTGAACACCCGGAAGGCGTCGGTCTCCACCAGGTCTGCGCGACCGGCCAGCAGCATCGCGTTGACGTCTAGCTGCGGCCCGCCCTGGCGGACCTCGACGTCGAGCCCGGCCTCCTTGTAGAGGCCGGTCGCCAGCGCCTGGTAGAAGCCGCCATGCTCGGCCTGGGCGCGCCAGTTGGTCTGGTAGCTGAACTTGTCCAATGTCTGGGCGCGCGCCGGACGAAGGCCGATGGCGGGAGAGACGGCGGCAGCGCCCAGCATCAGGCCGGCAGCACGTCTCGACAGGCGGTAGTTGCTCATGGTGTGCTAGTACGGCTCCTTGAGGAATCGGTCAACCAACCGATCCGCACGGCTGCGGTCGGTGAAGGCGAGATGGCGCGCCATGTTGCGGGCCGACGACGCCAGGTAGAAGCGCTCGTACTGCTCGTTGCGGCTGGCGAGCGCGCTGCCGGCGAAATCCCAGGCCAGGCGGAAGATGCGGATGCGTTCCTCCGCCGGCATGCCCTTGGCGCCCGGCAGGTAACGGTCGATCAGGCCGCGCAGGTCCTGGTCGGCCATCTGCGCCGCGGTCGGCGTGGCGAACAGGTTGTGCGAGCCGATCAGGCGCAGGATCTCGTTCACCCGCGGGAACCAGATCGGCAGGATGCCGCGCAGCACGTGCATCGGGCCCGGCGCACAGGTCCACAGGCCGCTCGGCCATTCGCGCGCTTCGGCCTCGCCCGCGATCACCGCCGAGCGCGCGAGCTCGGCATAGCTCCAGATCTCGCCGATCAGCCGGTTGGTCTCGGGATCGGCGGCGTTAATCGCCGCCGCCATGCGCAGCGCCACGCCCCACGCGAAGTCGAGCTTCACCGAGGCGCGGATCATGGTCTGCTGCTGGATGTTCGGCGGCCAGCTCGTGGTCATCACCGCGTTGTAGGACTTGAGGTTGCAGTCGATAAACAGCCGGTCGCGCGGCACCTCGACGTCGTCGAAGATCACGAAGGCGTCCTGCTCGTCGAAGCGGCTGGACAGCGGATGGTCGAAGCGGTTGCCGCCGCTCGACACGCTGTCGCGGCACAGGAATTTCAGGCCCGGCGTGTCCATCGGGATGCAGAAGGAGAGCGCATAGTCATCCGAGCCCTGCGGCAGCGGCGCCGCCGGATAGACCGCTATTTCGTCGGCGAAGGGAGCCAATGTCGCCAGCACCCGCGCCCCGCGCACCACGATGCCGTGCTCGGTGTCGCCGACCTTGCGCAGGGCGTGCTCGTTGCCGGCGACCGGCGCATCGCCGGTCGCCTTGTCGACGGTCGGCTGGACGATGGTGTGGGTCAGCGAGATGTCGCCCCGACGCAGGAACTTCTGGTAGGCGACCAGGCGTTCTGCCCCGGCCTCGTTGCCATGCGCGCCCCATTCGTCGGGCCGGCCGGCGAAGCCCGCGTAGGTGACGTTCATGTAGTCGGGCGTACGGCCCATCAGGCCGACCGAGTACTCGGCCACGGCGCGCAGCGCTCGGCCGCGCTTGGCCAGATCCTCGCGCGACTTGGGGATCATGTGGCTGACCGGGATCGGCTCGCCGGTCTCCGGGTCGGGCATCAGGCACGTCGCGGCCTGGACGTGCTGCAGGTCGTAGATCTCGGCGAGCGCATGGGCCGCGCCGCACAGCTTGGGATGGGAGACGACGTCGCTGACGCGCTCGCCGTCGACCCACACCGCGCGCGGCTTGCGCAGGCCCTCGAGGAACTGCTCGCCCGTGCGTGCCGGCATCGGTGCCCCCTTCTCCGAATCGGCCTCAGCCCACCGGCATCGTGTCGGCGAGCGGCGGCAGCGTCGCGACCTTGGCGTACCACGCCTCGAGCTTGGGATGGCCTGGCCGCCACGGCTCGTGGGGATAGCGGAAGTCGAGATAGCCCAGGGCGCAGCCGATGGTGATCTCGCCGATCGTGTCGAGGTTGCCCAGCGAATCGGCCTGCGCCTCGAACGCGTCGAGCGCGCGGGCGACCTTGCCCTGCTGCAGCGCGATGTAGCCCTTGCGGCCCTCGTCCTGCGGCAGCGCGACCTCGCGGCGACGCGGCTGGGTGGCGTCGAGGATGCCGTCGGCCAGCGCCTCCTGGGTCAGCGCCTTCCAGCGCGCCGCGCCGGGCGGCGGGAACAGCTTGGGCGCCGAGCCGACGCTGTCGAGGTACTCGCAGATCACCGGGCTGTCGAAGATGCACGTGCCGTCGTCGAGGATGAGGGTCGGCACCTTCGACAGGGCGTTGTACTTCAGCAGCTCCGGATCGGTCGTGCCGATCTTCACCCGCTCGACCTGCTTGTCGAGACCGCGCTTGATGGCGCAGGCCGTGACCTTGCGGACGTAAGGGCTGGCGGGCGAATAAGCGAGCTTCATGAGCGGTTCCTCGTGTTAGGGCCGACAATCTATCAAGCCCGCTGGGCGAGGGAACCCTCTGACTCGATCGCCGGATCGGCCGGCAACCGATGCGGATTTCGCGCGGCGGCGTCCCACATCAGGCGCGGGTCGAAGCCTTCGGCGGCGAAGATCGTCAGGATGACCACGGCGCAGAACGCCACGGCCCCGATGCCCGGCGCGATGTTCACCGCCGCGCCGAACTGGACCAGCGCGCCCAGCAGCGATTCCATGAAGATGTCGACCATCGACCAGCGGCCGACCCAGGCGACGATGTAGTAGAGCCGCGTGCGTTCGCGCAGCCAGAGCGCTGTCCCCGGGTTGCTCGCCGCGAGCTTGGCGGTTATCAGCATGGCGGTCAGGGCCGCGAGCTTGAACACCGGCACCAGGATACTGGCGAAGAACACCAGCAGCGCCAGCGGATACATCTTCGAATCGAGCAGCTCGATGACGCCGCCCATGATCGTGCTGGGCGCCCCCGCCCCCATCTGGATGACGGTCAGCACCGGGTAGTAGTTGGCCGGGATGTAGAGGATCGCGCCGGCGATCACGAACGCCCAGGTGCGGTTGATGACGTCGGGTTTGCGCGCATGCAGCGCCGAGCCGCAGCGCGGGCAGCGGGCGCGATCATGGGCCGGCACGCTGACCAGCCCGCAGGCCTCGCAGCCCACCGCCCCCGGCAGGAAGGCGATCGGCGGCACCGGCGGCAGACGATCGTGGGACTGGCCGCGCCGCTCGATCTCCTCCCAGACCTGGGCGGGGTCGAGGGCATTGTCGGCCCACACCGTGAGAATGGCGAGTGCGCCCAGCGCATAGACCGCTGGGCCAACCTCGATATGCACGAGGTCGCCGAGCTTGGTGTAGGCGACGAACACGCCGAGCAGCAGCACCTCGAGCATCGCCCAGACGCCCATCTTGCGCGCGAACAGGAAGACGCGCGCCAGCCCCGGCGGCGGCCGCCTCATCCGCAGACCGACCAGCACGTAGAGCGTGCCGGCGAACATGGCCAACGGCGCGATCGCCGTCGTAAAGGCGACCGCGAGCGCCAACGGCCATAGCCCATGCCGGACCAGCTCGGCCGGGCCGGACATCAGGTTCGTCTCATGCACGATGCCGACCTGCGAGACCTGCATCAGAGTCGCCGTCCACAGCACGATGAAGGCGACCAGGCCGCCCGCCGTCACCGCCAGGCAATGGTCCAGCGAATTGGCGCGCGTGTGCCGCAGCGTCGTGCCGCAGCGCAGGCAATTCGAGCGCATGTCCGGGCCGAGCGCCGGCACGAGCTGGAACAGGCCGCAGCCGAAGCACTCGCGCAGCTGCGGCTCGGTCATCGCTGCAGCATCTGGGCGATGCCGTCGGCCAGCTCGGCCACCGCGTCGCTGGCGGCGGCGACCTCGGCCACGACCGTGGCGGCCGATACCGGCTTGGCGATCGTGAAGGTGCGCGACGCCGTGCGGCGCGGCCGGTTGAACTCGACCGCGACCTGGGCCAGCAACTGCAGGGTGCGCGATGGATCGACGTCCAGGCGCTGGACGTTCACCGCGACGATGGCGTTGGGATCGGCATTGATGGCGCCGCCCTCGCGATAGACGTTGCTGCCCGGCAGGCGCTGCGACAGCTCGAGGGAGAGGACACGGCTCAGCATCGACCCCAGCGGCTCGGCCCACCAGTCGTTCGACCGGACGCCGATCTTGTAGTCCTCCGACGAGCGCACGATCTCGCGGCGATCGAGGTAGCTCGGCAGGCCGATGTCGCGCAGTTGCACGACCGGCGGCGCCGACGGCATGGCCTGTCCCGACCGCACGGCAATGACATAGAGACCAGGGTCCGGCGAGGAACAGGCGGCCAATGCAAGCGGAGGCAGCAGGCTCATCAACCCGCGCCGGCGGAGCGGCATCGGCATCGTCACTTCCCCTTGTCGGAGCGGCCCTGGATCAGGGCTTCGGGATTGCGCGACAGCAGGTCGGTCAGCGTGCGCAACGAGCGCGCGGTGTCGCTGAGCTGCGCCATCAGGCGGGTCATGTCGCGGTTGAACCGGGAATCGTCGCCGTATCCGGTGTTGAGCGAGCCGGCCAGCCGGCCGATCCGGGTCAGCGCGTCCTGGAGCTGCGCGGAGATCTCGGGCAGGCGCTTGAGGGCCGGACCGGCGTCGGCGTCGAGCTTGTGCGCCAGGTCCTTCACGTCGGCCATCGTGGCGTTGAGCGACGCCAGGGACTGCCTCAGCTCCGGCCCGTTGATCGTAGTGTCGAGGCCCTTGGCGGCGCTGGCGATGTTGGCGCCGATCGCATCGAAGTCGATGCGGTTGATCTTCGACAACAGCTCCGACGCGCCGCGGGTGATGCTGTCGAAGCCGCCGCCCTCGTCCGATGGCAGGACGAAGGTGTCGCCTTCGCGCGTCATCTCGGCGGCGGGCGCCTCGGGCATCAGCACCAGGGCCACGACTTTCGAGCCGGTGAGCATGTTGGGGGCCTGCAGGGTGGCGCGCAGACCGCGTCTCACCATCTCGGCCGCGAGAGCGCCCGCAGGGATGCCCTGCATCGGGGCAATGTTGGCGATCCGCGCCGCCTCGACGCGGAAATGCACCGGGACCCTGATCTTGTCGCTCTTGGGGTCGTAGACGAGGTCGACATTGGTGACCTCGCCGATCTTGAGGCCGTGGAAGGTCACCTCGGCGCCCGGATCGAGGCCGGCGACCGAGCCCGTGAAGTACGACACGAACTCCATGTGCCGGCCGAAGCCGGCCGACTGCGCGGCGTCGGCGCTGGCGTAGAGGGGGAAGCGATGGTCGGCGGTAGCGACGGCCGCCTTCGAATCGGCCGGCGTGTCGAAGGCGATGCCGCCGAGCAGCAGGGCGCGCATCGATTCGATCTGCACGCGGACGCCGCCCGACGCGAACTTGAGCGACATGCCCGACGCATTCCAGAACAGCGAATCCTCGCGCACGTACTTGTCGAACGGCGCGCGCACGAACGCGCTGACCGTGACGCCGTTCACGAGGTCGCTCTGGTCCCAGCCCAGCACGGTGCCGACGGCCAGGTCGCGGAAGAAGATCGGCGACCCCAGGCTCAGCGAGCCCAGCCGTTTGGTGCGCAGCTGGAAGGTCGTGCCGGGAATCGCGGTCTGCAGGATCGGCGGATCCTCGCTGCCGACGAACTCGCGTTGCGGCGTGCCCTCCGCGGTCGACGGCAGCATGCCGATGTAGGAGCCGGACAGCAGCGTATCGAGGCCCTGCACGTTGCCCGCGAAGAGCTGCGGCTTGACCACCCAGAAGACCGTCTTGTCGGTCAGCAGCGGCGTCGCCTCGCGGACCGTCTCGACCGTGACCAGCACCCTGGACAGGTCGGGCGCGATCCTGATGCCCTTCACCGTGCCCATGGTGACGTCGCGGAACTTGAGCTGGGACTGGCCGGCCTGGAGCCCTTCGGCGGTGTTGAACGAGAGGGTGATGGTGGGGCCGCGCTTGGAGAAGGTGTCCCACGCCAGCCAACCCGCGATCAGCGCGGTCACCAGCGGCACCAGCCAGATCAGCGAAATACGTCGCCGCCGATGCGTGCTCGCGGTCGGAACCTGACCGTCGATCATTTCCCTCCGTCGCCCCTCATCCGTTCACTGGCCAACAAACTAACCCAGGATCGATATGGGTGCCTGTGCATTTCCGCACACTCAGGCCGCGCGCTTGCGCAACCGGCCGAAAGTGCGCGCCAGCGGCGGCACCAGCAACAGGGCGAATCCCAGCCCGACCAGGGTCGAGACCAGGGCGTTGTCGACGAAGATGCGCAGCGAGCCCTGGGACATCAGCATCGACTGGCGGAAGGCGTCCTCGGCCTTGTCGCCGATCACCACTGCAAGAACCAAGGGCGCCAGCGGATAGTCGAGCTTCTTGAACAGGTAGCCCAGCACCCCGAAGCCCATCATCAGCAGCACGTCGAGATAGGAGTTCGATACCGAATAGGCGCCGACCACGCAGACGATGAAGATCAGCGGCGCGATGAAGAAGAACGGCAGCCGCATCAGGGCCGCGAAGATCGGCACGGTCAGCAGGACCAGCACGACCGCGACGATGTTGCCGAGATACATCGAGGCGATCAGGCCCCAGACGAAATCCGGCTGCTCGATGAACAGCGCCGGGCCGGGATTGAGGCCCCAGATCATCAGCCCGCCCATCATGACGGCGGCGGTCGCCGAGCCCGGGATGCCGAGCGACAGCATCGGCAGCAGCGCGCTGGTGCCGGCGGCGTGGTCCGCGGTTTCGGGCGCAATGATACCCTCGGGCTCGCCAGTGCCGAACTTGTCGCGCCGGCGCGACACGCGCTTGGCGATGCCGTAGCTCATGAACGAGGCGGCGGTCGGGCCGCCCGGCGTGATGCCCATCCAGCAGCCGACCGCGGCGCTGCGCAGCAGCACCCAGCCGTAGCGCGGCAGGCTGGCGATGGTGCGGAAGACCTCGCGCCAGTCGATGCGCGAGGATACGGCGCGGGCGTGCATCTCCTCCTCGACCGCGATCAAGAGCTCGCCGATGCCGAACAGGCCCATGACGGCGACGACGAAGTTGACGCCCTTGACCAGCTCGTCGACGCCCATGGTCAGGCGGACCTGGCCCGAAACGGTGTCCATGCCGATGGCGGCGATCGCGAAGCCCAGGGTCAGCGACACCACGGTCTTGATCGGCGGCGCCCCGCCCACGCCGATGAAGCTCGAGAAAGCGAGGAAATAGACGGCGAAGTACTCCGCCGGGCCGAACTTCAGCGCCACGCCGGCGATCCACGAGGCGAGGCAGGTGATCAGCACCACGCCGACCAGCGCGCCGAACGCCGCCGAGCCGAAGGCCGTTGCCAGCGCCTGGGTCGGCCGGCCGCTGCGCGCCATCGGATAGCCGTCGAAGGTCGTCGCCACCGACGAGGGCTCGCCCGGGATGTTGAACAGGATCGAGGTCACCGAGCCGCCGAACAGCGCGCCCCAGTAGATGCTCGACAGCAGGATGATCGCCGACACCGGCTGCATGCCGAAGGTGATCGGCAGCAGCAGCGACACGCCGTTCGGCGCCCCCAACCCCGGCAGCACGCCGACCAGGATGCCGAGCAGCACGCCGCCGATCATCAGCGCGACGTGATCGACGGAGATCGCGATCGAGAAGCCGTGCAGCAGGAGGTCGAAATTCTCCATCTTCAGTGCTCCAGCCACGCGCCGAGCAGGCCGTGCGGCAACGCCACCTGGAAGCTCCATTCGAACACGACGTACAGGCCGATCGCGACCAGGATGGCGATCGCCAGCGCGCGCAGCCACGCCAGCCCGCTCTGCATCCGTAGGGTCGCCAGCAGGTAGCCCGCCGAGGCCACATACATGCCGACCAGCGGGATCGCCGCGACGAACACCGCCGCCGGCAGGAACAGCGCCAGCGTGCGCCGGAACGCCACCCGGTCGACGATGATCTCGCGGCCGCGCAGCCAGCCGCGCGCCAGGTTGTACAGGCTGCCGGCGGCGACGATCAGGCCGGTCATGAAGGGAAAGGTCCCGGACTCGACACCGGCGGTCGACCAGCCGATGCCGTTGTCCAGGCTCTGGACGATGACCGCGATCCCGAACGCGCCGGTGATCGCGGCCGTCAGCGCCTCGAGGGCGCGGCGCGAGAACATCAGGCTACTTGACCAGCCAGCCCTGCTCCTCCGCGACCTTGTGCACGCGCCCGCTGTCCTGGGTCATGTAGTCGGTGAATTCCTGGCCGGTCAGGAACACCTGGCTCTGCGAGCTCTTCTCGACATAGTCCTTCCACTCAGCGGTCGCCTGCACCTTCTTCATCAGGTCGACGTAGAAGGCGACCTGCTCGGGCGTCACCTTGAGCGGCAGCCACACGGTGCGCGGCTGCTGGAACAGCGGGATCGCGAGCCCGGCCTCCTGGCAGGTCGGGATGTCGCTCCAGCCCTCGGCCGCCGTGACCTTCGGACCCGCGGCGAGACGCTTGGCGTTGAAGACGCAGATCGGCCGCTGCGTGTTGCCCTTCCACTGGCCGATGCTCTCGCTCGGATTGTTGACGTGGCTGTCGACATGGCCGCCGGCGAGCTGCACCGCGGCCTCGGCGCCGCTCTTGAACGGCACGTAGATGAACTTCAGCCCCGCGGTCTTCTCGATCATGCGGGTCAGCAGCTCGTCGGTGTCCTTGGACTGCGCGCCGCCCATCTTGGCGCTGCTGCCCTTGGCCTTCATCGCCGCGAGATATTCCTTCACGTCCTTCGGGCCGTCCTGCTTCACCCACAGCAGGAACTCGTCCTGCACCATGGCGGCGATCGGCGTGAAGTCGCTCGCCTTGAAGGCGACCTTGGACACCATCGGCTGCTGCCAGGTGTTCGAGGTGCCGAACACCAGGTGGTACGGATCGCCCGCCATGCCCTTGACGTAGGTGTAGCCCTCGGCGCCACTGCCGCCGCCCTTGTTGACCACGACGATCGGCTGGTCGAGCAGCTTGTTCTTGACGATCGCCGCCTGCACCGCGCGCGCGAAATTGTCGGTGCCGCCGCCCGGACCGGCGGTGGCGACGAACTCGATCGCCTTGGTCGGCTGCCAGGCGAAGGCCGGCGCGGCGACGAGCGAGGCCGCGACGACGGCGAAGGTCAGGGTACGCAAAGAGGTTCCTCCGGATGGATCGTTCTTGATTGCCGGCACACTATGCTGGCGCAGCGGCAGGAGGCTAGCATGGCCGACAACAATATCGAGCATCCGCAGCAGCAGGCGGAACCGCACCACGTCCCGGAGCATCTCGCCAACGAGCGCACGATCCTCGCCTGGGTCCGCACCGCCATCGCGATCATCACCCTGGGCATCGCGATCAACCGCTTCAGCCTGTTCCTGGTCGAATTCAGCCGCATCGTGCCCAGTGGGGTGCCCGGCGGCCGCACCGCCAACACCCACGCCGAGGAGCTCGGCATCGGCCTGGTGATCCTGGGTGTCGTCGTGATGCTGGGCGGCATCTGGCACTATCTCGACGTCGCCCGGGCGATCGACGAGGGAAACTACCGGGCCTCGCGCGTCCGGATCGTGGTGCCGTCGCTGGTCGTCGTCCTGCTCGGCGGCGCGAGCCTGGTGTGGCTGCTGTGGTGACGGGCTAGCGCCCGTACGCCGCCCGGTCCGTCACGTAGCCTGCAGCAAAATCGGCCGCGAGCGCCGCGGCGCCGCGCTTCCTGGGATCGCCATGCCCGCCGCCGCCCGGCGTGCCGAGTGCCACTGTGTCGCCCTTCTGCAAGACGTACTGTTTCTTGGGGTCGGTCTTCTCGCCGTTGATGCGCAGCTCGCCCGGCGCGCCGTCGCTGCCGCCCTCGATGCCGAAGGCCGGGAATACCGTGCGCTCGGCGAGGAAGGACACCGCGATCGGCGATTCGCTCAGGCTCTCGATCAGGATCTCCTGCCCCAGACCGCCGCGATGGCGGCCGGCGCCGCCGGAATCGGACCGCAGCTTCTTGTGATGGAAGCGCAACGGCGCGATGTGCTCGCTGATCTCGATCGAGGTCGACGAGACGTTGGACGGCCACGACAGGCAGGTGACGCCGTCGCCCTGCGTGTTGGCGCCCATGCCGCCGTTGTAGAAGAACATGTTGGCGTAGGGCCGGCCGTTCCTCACGCCCGACTGGTTCATGCCCCACATCGGGCTGCCGCAGGCGGCCATCACCCGCTCCGGCACGATCTGGCCGAGGCAGCCGAACACCAGCGTCGGCACGTAGTGGCCGATCAGCATGCGCGAGCCGCCCGAGGCCGGGAACACCGGATTGACGATGCAGCCTTCGGGCGCCGTGAGCTTGATCGGCCGCCACGCGCCCTCGTTGTTGGGCAGGTTGGGGCTGGTGCAGACCTTGACCCCGTACATCGCCATGGCGTTGGTGTAGCAAAGCGCGCAGTTGATCGCCCGGTCGACCTGCGGGTCCGTGCCGGCGAAGTCCATGGCGATCTCGTCGCCCTTGATCGTCAGCTCGAGCTTCATGGTGATCGGCGTGTCGTGCACGCCGTCAGTCTTGAGCTCGCTGCGATAGGTGCCGTCGGGCAGCGCGCGGATCGCCAACCGCATCGCCTGCTCGCAGCGGCCCTGGATCTCGCGCGCGAGGTCGGTGATGTCGTCGAGGCCGTAGTTGGCCATCAGCGTGCGCAGCCGGTCTTCCATGACGTCGAGCGCGACGATCTGGGCATAGAGGTCGCCCATCGTCTGGTCGGGCGTGCGGACGTTCTTGCGGATGATGGTGACCAGCGTCTCGTCGGTCTTGCCGGCGGCGATCATCTTCATCGGCGGGATCTGCAGGCCCTCCTCGAACACCTCGCGCGGCTCGGGGCTGCGGATCTTGCCGCCGATATCCGGCGCGTGGGCCGTCGTTGCGCTGAAGGCGATCAGCTTGCCGTCCTTGAAGATCGGCTTGGCCAGCGTGATGTCGGGCAGGTGGCCGGTGCCGAGCCAGATGTCGTTGGTGATCAGCACGTCGCCCGGCTCGAGCTTGCCCGGCGGGAAGGCGCGCAGGAAGTGCTTCACCGTCTCCGGCAAGGTGCCGATGAAGCTCGGGATGCTCTCCGAGGCCTGCACCAGCGACTGGCCGTCCTGGTCGGTGATGACGCAGGAGAAGTCGTAGCTCTCGCGCACCAGGGTCGAGAAGCTGGTGCGCACCATGGCGACCGCCGCCTCGTCGACGGCCGAGATCAACCGCCGCCACAGGAGCTCCAGCTCGATCGGATCGAACGTGCGGGTCATGGTGAGGTACTCATGGCTGGGAGCGCGCCACTCCAGCGGCGCTCATGGGGTGCCCCAACGAGACAAGAAGATGCGCCACTGGAGTGGCGCGCTCCCAGCGAAGACATCAGGTTGCCTCCGCCAGGATGGAACCGTCGGCCAGCAACCGCGCCGTGGCGCCCGGGCCGACGATGAAGGTGCTTTCGTCTTCCTCGAACACCGCGGGCCCGTCGATCGTGACGCCGGGCTTCAGCGCATAGCGATCCCAGACCCTGGTCGGCACTGTCTTGTTCTCGTCGGGGAAGAACACTGGCCGCATGCCCTTTTGCGCATCGGCCGAGGCATGGCGCGGTAGTTCGAGCTTGCCGCCGGTGCCCGGCATCGGCGCCGCAACCGAGAGGCGCAACGCGACAAACTGGATGCTCGCGCCGGGCGGCGTGCGCGCGAACAGCGCCTTGTAGGCTGCCTCGAACTCGGTGCGGACGCCGGCATCGCTGAGCGGAGCCGGCATCGACACCGTGATCTCGCTGCCCTGCCCGATGTAGCGCATGTCGGCGAGGCGCTTCACCGTGCGCGCCTCGACATCGGCGCCGGTCAGGCGCAGCACCTCGAGCGATTCTTTCTCCAGCGCCGCAAAGATGCCCTCGGCTTCCTTCAGGTCGGCACCGGCCAGCGGCTGGCTGAAGCTCGCGACGCGATCGACGCGCGCCGGCGCCATCAGCATGCCGATGGTGCTGCCTGCCCCCGCCCCCGGCGGACAGACCACGCGCTTGACGCCGAGCTTGCGCGCGACGTGCCAGGCGTGGACGGGGCCTGCCCCGCCGGTCGCCAGCAACGCGTATTCCGACGGCACGCGGCCGCGCTCGGCGATCGCGACGCGGGCGGCGCCCGCCATGTTCTCGTTTACCACGTCGTGCACGCCGAAAGCGGCGCGCGACGGCTCGACCGCGAGTTCACCGGCCAACTCACCGAACGCCGTGTCGGTCGCGGCGCGGTCGATCTTCATCGCGCCGCCCAGGAAGAAGTCGGCGTTGAGATAGCCGAGCGTCAGGTCGGCATCCGTCACCGTCGCGTTGGTGCCGCCGCGGCCGTAGCAGGCCGGGCCCGGCTGGGCGCCGCTGCTCTCGGGGCCGACATTGAGCGTGCCAAGGTCGCTCTTGTGGGCGATCGAGCCGCCGCCGGCGCCGATCTCGATCAGCTCGACGGTAGCGATCTGCATGGGCAATCCGGAGCCGCGCAAAAAACGCTTCTCGCGCGCCGCCTCGAAGCCGTAGGCGACCAGCGGCTCGCCATCGTCGACCAGTGCCAGCTTGGCGGTCGTGCCGCCCATGTCGAAAGCCAGTACGCGCTCCAGCCCGGCGTTGCGGCCGAACCAGGCGCCGGCCAGCGCGCCTGCCGCCGGGCCGCTTTCCAGCAGTTGCACGGGGGCACGCTTGGCTTCGCTGACATGGGTGAGACCGCCGTTGGACAGCATCAGGAACAGGCCGCCGGGGATACCCTCGGCGCGCAGCGCCTGCTCGAGCCGTTCGAGATAGACCTCGGCCAGCGGCCGGATATAGGCGTTGGCGACCGTCGTCGATGCGCGCAGATACTCGCGGATCTCCGGCGCGACGTCGGACGACAAGGAGATCGAAAGGTTCTGGTAGCGCTCGGCGATCGCCGCGCCGACCGCGCGCTCGTGCGCGGCGTTGGCGTAGCTGTGCAGGAAGCAGATGGCGAGGCTCTCGACGCCCTGCTCGACCAGCTCGGCGACCTCCTTCAGCGCACCGTCCAACTCGATCGGCTTCTCGACCGAGCCGTCGGCGGCCAGCCGCTCTTCAGCCTCGCGCCGCCACGGCCGCGGAACCAAGGGCTTGGGCATCTCGATGAAGAGATCGTAGAGCTCGTACTTGCGCTCGCGGCCGATCTCCAGCACGTCGCGGAAACCGGCCGTAGTGAGCAAGCCGGTCTTCGCCCCCTTGCGTTCGATCAGCGCGTTGGTGAACAGCGTCGTGGCATGCACGACGCGGCCGACCTGCTCGGGCCTGGCGCCCGCCTTCTGCAGCACCCGGCGCGTGCCCAAGAGGGCGCCGCGCGCCGGATCGTCGGGCGTGGTGCTCTCCTTCCAGATGACGGCGCGCCCGTCGCGCGGATCGTGGATGACGAGATCGGTGAAGGTGCCCCCGATATCGATGCCGAGGGACAACGGCGCTGCTTCTGTACTCATTCCGCTTTGATATTGCCCGCTTTGACCACCTTCGCCCAGCGCTCGCGGTCCTTGTGGATGTACGCTGCGAAAGCCTCGGGCCCCTGTCCGATCGCCTCGAGCCCCTGCTTCTCGAGCGTGTCCTTGTTCGACGGATCGGCAACCGCCTCGAGGAACAGCTTGGCGACTCCCGCCTTGATGTCGGCCGGCAGCGCCGCCGGTCCGACGAGGCCGAACCAGTTGTTGATGTCGAGCGAGGGAATGTCCTTGGTCAGCAGCGGCAGGTCGGGCGCGAGCGGCGACGGCTTGGTCGCGGCCAGAGCGAGCGCGCGGACCTTGCCGCCGTTCACCATGCCCATGATCTCCGACACGTTGGCGAAGAACAGGTCGCAGTTGCCGGCCGCCACGTCAGCGATCGCCGGCGCGCCGCCGCGATACGGTACGTGGATCATCTTCAGCCCGCCGGACTCCGCGGCAAGAAACTCGGCGGCGAGCTGGTTGGTCGAGCCGAGACCGGTCGAGGCATAAGACACCTTGCCGGGATTGGCTTTGGCGTAAGCGATCAGCTCGGGGATGGTCTTGAACGGCGCATCCATGCGCACGATCAGCGCCATCGGCACCCCGACCAGGTTGGCGATCGGCACCAGCTCCCTGTCGAGATCCAGCGGAATGGCCGAGCCCGGCACCACCGGCCCGACCGCGAGCTGGCCCATGATGCCGATGCCCACGGTGTAGCCGTCGGCCGGCGCCTGCACGACCGCCTTCAGGGCGATGAAGCCGCCGGCGCCGGTCTTGTTGTCGACCACGACGGTGAGGCCGTGCTTCTTGGCCAAGGTGTCGGCAGCGATGCGCGCCGCGATGTCGGCCGTACCGCCCGGCGCATAGCCGACGAGGATCTTGATCGGTTGCTTGGGCACCCAGTCGGCGGCGCGCGCCGACGCGGCGGCCAGGATCATCGGCGCGGCAAGAAGGCTACGACGCAGCATACGAAATCCCCCATCCTCCCGAGACCGAAGGTCGAGCAAGGTCCGTGCCCGGTCAACCGACTTTGCGCTAGGGTTTCGCCATGCCCCTCGCCATGCCCGCTGCCGATGTCTGGACCTTGCTCGCCGAATGGGCCGAGCAGACGCCCGACGCGACCGCCCTGCTGCAGGGCGAAAGGACGATCTCCTTTGCGGAATTGCACGAGCTGTCGCTGCGCGCGGCGCGCGGTCTTTCCGATCTCGGCGTCGAGCCGGGCGATCGCGTGGCGCTGTGGCTGCCCAACATCCCGGCCTATCCGATCCTCTATTTCGCCTGCGCGCGGTTGGGCGCGATCGCGGTCGCGGTCAACACGCGCTTCCGGGCGGTGGAGGTCGCCGACATCGTCGGCCGCTCGGGCGCCAAGGTGCTGGCCTGCGCCCCCGGCTTCCGGCGCATCGACTTCCTGTCGATCCTGGCCGAGGTCGAGCCGCGCGCGCTCGAGCGCCTCGCCGCGATCGTCATCGTCGGCGACGAACCGCCTACCACGCCGCCGGCGATCGAACGCTTGCGGCGCGTGCCCTATGACCGCCTGCTGTCGCGGCCGCGCCATGGCGCCAGTCACGCCGCGCCGAACGCGCCGTGCAACATCTTCACCACCTCGGGCACCACCAGCGCGCCGAAGTTCGTGCTGCATCGCCAGGGCGCCATCGCCACGCACGCACAGGAGGTGGCGCGCGCCCTCGGCTTCGACGCGCCCGAGACGCTGGCGCTGTCCATCCTGCCGCTGTGCGGCGTGTTCGGCTTCAACCAGACCATGACCACCCTCGCGGCGGGCAAGCCGTGCGTGCTGGTCGAGTCCTACGAGATCGAGGAGATCGCGCGGCTGATCGCGCAGCACCGGCCGACGTCGCTGCTCGGTAGCGACGACATGATCGCGCGCCTGCTCGAGCTGGTGCCGGGCAAGCGGCCGTTCCCTTCGGTGAAGTGGATGGGTTACGCCGGCTTCAACGCCGCGCTGGAGAACATCGCCGAGGTCGCCGAGCAACGCGGCCTGATCCTGCGCGGGCCCTACGGCATGAGCGAAGTGCAGGCGCTGTACGCCATTCAGCCGATCGATGCGCCGGTGGCGCAGCGCAAGAAGGGCGGCGGCATCGTGAGCTCGCCCTTCGCCCATGTCCGGGTGCGCGATCCCGAGACCGGCGAACTGCTGGGCGTCGGCCAGCCCGGCGCGCTGGAATGCACGGGGCCGTCGCTGATGGTCGGCTACTACGGCAACGCGAAAGCGACGGCCGACGCAATGACGCCCGATGGCTATGTGCGCACCGGCGATCTCGGTCAGATCGAAGCCGACGGCAGCTTCACCTTCCTGAGCCGCATGGGCGACGTGCTTCGGCTCTCAGGCTTCCTGGTCAACCCGCTGGAGATCGAGACCCACATCCAGAAGCTGCCGGCGATCGAGGGCTGCCAGACCATCGCCGTGCCGCGACCCGAGGGTGTGCGCGCCGTATCGTTCGTGATGCTGAAGCCCGGCGCCGCGCTCGACGAGGCCGACGTCATCGCCCACTGCAAGCGCGGGCTCGCCAACTACAAGGTGCCGCCGCGCGTGTTCGCGATCGACGACTTCCCCAAGACGCCCTCGCCCAACGGCTTCAAGATCCAGCGCGCCAAGCTGCGCGAGATGGCGGAGGCTTTTCTGTCGTCCTGAGCGAAGCGAAGGACCTCATCGTCGCTTGCAACCGGCATGAGATCCTTCGCTACGCTCAGGATGACAGTTTTCCTGTCTCCTTCATTCTTCTCTACAGCTGCTTGCTGGCGATCGCCGCTCCCTGTGCGAGCGTCTCGAGCTTGGCCCAGGCGATGTCGGGATAGACGCGGCCGCCCAGGCCGCAGTCGGTCGAGGCGATCACGCGCTCCTTGCCGACCAGCTTGGCGAAGCGGCCGATGCGCTCGGCGACCAGCTCGGGATGCTCGACCACGTTGGTGGCATGGCTCACCACGCCCGGCAGGATGATCTTGTCGTCGGGCAGCCTGGTGTCCTTCCACACCGACCATTCATGCTCGTGGCGAACGTTGCCCGCCTCGAAAGAGTAGGCGCCGGCGTTGATCTTCAGCATCAGGCCGACGATCTCCTTCATCGGGATGTCGGTCATGTGCGGGCCGTGCCAGCTACCCCAGCAGAGATGGAAGCGGATGCGGTCCTGCGGCAGGCCCTTCAGCGCCTGGTTCAATGCCTCGATCTTGGGCTCGGTGAACTTGCGGTATTCCTCGTAGGTCGGCGCGGGATTGATCTGGTCGAAGTTCTCGGCGATCGCCGGATCGTCGATCTGCAGGATCAGCCCGGCATCGACGATCGCTTTGTATTCCTCGTGCATGGCATCGGCGCAGGCGAACACGAACTCATCGTCGGTCTTGTAGTGCCGGTTGCCGATGCGCGCGCAGCTCGCTGGCCCGATCGAGGTCATGAAGCCTTCCTGCACGCCGTTCGCCTTCAAGGCCGCCTTGAAGTTCGCGATGTCATGGGCAATGGCGTCCTGGCCGGTATAGCGGACCGGCCCGACGGCGAACGGCCAGTTGAGCGGCCGCGGACCGGTCGTGATGCCCGATTCGGGATCGCCGTAGGCCGTCTTGAAACGGATGCGGTCGCGGCGGTCGGCGAAGGTCGACAGCACCGTATTGCCCGGCGACGAGCGCTGGACCGGCAGGGTGTCGCGGTCGATGTCCTCGATCTTGAGGTTGCTGAGCCGCTCGAACGAGTAGCTCCACCATGCGCGGTAGTTGACCTTGGAGCCCATCGACTTGCCGTACTCGCCGTCACCCGGCACGGCGATGCCGGCGGCGACCTGGCGGCGCACGACATCGCTGACCGACTCGGTGAGCGTCTTCTGGAAGCCTGCCTCGTCGACCTTGCCCAGCTCGCGCTGGTGATTGGCCTCGATCAGGTCGCCGGGGCGCGGCAGGCTGCCGGCATGGCTGGTCAGGATGGCGTCGGTGCTGCGGCGCATGGTCAGCGTCCCTTGAAGGCGATGGGCTTGCGCTTCTCGGCGAAGGCGCGCGCGGCCTCGCCGAAATCCTCGGAGAGATAGAGCTTCTCCGGCGCGCCCATGAACATCACCTCGCGGCTGAGGCGGTCCATGTAGTAGCGGCGCATGCGCACGGTCGAACGCACGCTGAGCGGCGGGTTCTTCAGCACCTCGCCGGCCAGCCCTCGTGCGACCTTGAGATATTCGCCCTTCGGCGCCACGCGGTTGATCAGGTTGGCCCTGAACGCCTCCTCGGCGGTGAAGAACCGGCCGGTCAGCGCCGCCTCCATTGTGAAGGCGCCGCCGCCGCGATAGTGCATCAGCGCCCAGTACTTGCCGGCGCCCAGGCCGCGCGAGGTCTCGGTGATCTGGAAGCGCGTCCCCTCCTCGGCGACGATCAGGTCGCATTCGAGCACGATGCCGACCGACAGGCCGAGCACGTAGCCGTGCGCGGCGGCGATCACGGGCTTCCAGTTCACCGCCTTGGTCAGCAGGTCGGAAGAATGCGTGCCGCGGCCCTGCGGCCCGCCGAGCTTGAGGAACTCCTCGCGACTGCGGAGCTGGCGCTGCTGCACGTCGGCACCGCTCGAGAAGGCGCGGCCGGTGCCGCACAGGATCGCGATGTGCGCGGTCTCGTCGGTGTCGAAGCGGTGCAGTGCGTCGCCGAGCGCGCCGACCAGCTCGTCGCTGAAGGCATTCAGTTTCTCGGGGCGGTTCAGGGTGAGCGTCACCACCTGCCCATCCTGCTCATAGTTCACGAGCGCCATCGTTTCCTCCGTTCGGTTGTGCCATGCTAACCGACGAGATCGGGAGGAAACCATGGGCATGATCGCAAAAGCGACAGCCGCGTGCGTTGCGTTCGCGTTCAGCGTCAGCCTCGCGTATGCTCAGAAGAAGTACGATCCCGGCGCCTCCGACACCGAGATCAAGCTCGGCCAGACCATGCCCTACTCGGGCCCGCTGTCGGGATTCATCACGCTCGCCAAGGCCGAGCTAGCCTATTTCGACATGATCAACGCCCAGGCCGGCGTGAACGGCCGCAAGATCAGGATGATCTCGCTCGACGACGGCTTCAGCCCGCCCAAGACGGTCGAGCAGACCCGCAAGCTGGTCGAAGAAGACCAGGTGCTGGCGATCTCCGGCTCGCTCGGCACGGCGACCAACGCCGCGGTGCAAAAGTACCTCAACCAGAAAAAGGTGCCGCAGCTCTTCCTCGCGACCGGCGCCGCGCGCTGGAACGATCCCAAGAACTTTCCCTACACGATGACCTTGACGCCGATCTACACGGCAGAGGCCAGCATCTACGCCGCCTACGTCATGAAGGAAGTGAAGGACCCGAAGGTCGCCGTGCTCTACCAGAACGACGATTTCGGAAAGGACTTCCTCAAGGGTTTCGGCGAGCGGCTGGGCCCGAAGGCCAAGGATATCGTCGTGCGCGCCGTGAGCTACGAGGTCACCGACGCCACGGTGGATTCGCAGATCATCGATCTCGCCTCGACCAAGGCCAATGTGTTCCTCAACATCACGACGCCCAAGTTCGCGGTGCAAGCGATCCGCAAGGCGCACGATCTGGGCTGGAAGCCGATGCAGTTCATCGACAACCCGGCGGCCTCGATCGGCATCGTCATGCGGCCGGCCGGCGTCGAGGCCTCCAAAGGCATCGTCTCGGCCGCCTTCGTGAAGGACCCGACCGACCCGCAATACAAGGAAGACCCCGAGTTCCAGGCCTGGGTCACCTGGATGAAGAAGTACTATCCCGCCGGCAGCCTCGAGGACCCGCAGAACGTGGTGGGCTACGTGCAGGCCCAGGCGATCGTGCAGGTCCTGAAGCAGTGCGGCGACCTGCTGACCCGCGAGAACGTCATGAAGCAGGCGGCCAACCTCAGGGACTTCCATCCCGCCATGCTGCTCAAGGGCATCAACATGACGACCGCCCCCGACGACTACCAGCCGATGGAGGAGATGCTGTTGCAGCGCTTCAACGGCGAGCGGTTCGAGGTGTTCGGCGAGCTGCTGAGTGCAAGAGTGAAGTGAAGGAGAAGGACGAGATGGCCAAGCGCAAGAGCATCAACTGGCCGGGTTTCAAGCACGAGAACCCGATCCCCAACGCCAGCAGGATCGGCAACATCCTGATGTCGAGCATCATCAGCGGCCGCGATCCCGACACCCACACCATGCCGCCCGAGGCCGAGGCTCAGGTCGCCAACATCTTCAAGCAGATCCGCCTCTGCGTCGAAGCCGCCGGCGGCACGGTCGAGGACGTCATCAAGATCAACTTCTGGGTCAAGGATCCCGCAGTCGGCCGCAAGATGCTGAATGGCCCATGGACCGAGATGTTTCCCGATACCGCCTCGCGGCCGGCCCGCCACACGCTGGCGCTGGGTGCCAACAATCCCAACCATGTGACCTGCGATTTCATGGCCGTGATCGGTTAGTCGGGTCAGCCTGCTTCTCCTTGCCGGAGTCCGGCAAGGAGAAGTGCCCTCGTCATACGAGGGCGACGGGGTCATCCATTAGCCGAAAATGCGGAAATTCTTTCCCGTCGCGGGACCGGGCCGTTTTCGACCGTTCTTCACCGTTTTGCCCAAGTCGCCTAAACGGCGTGGCGCAGGCCAGGGCACGACACGAGGACGTATCGATTGGCCGTAAATGCGCAAATTCGATTTTCCGCATTTATGGCTGATGAATAAGGCCCACGCTCGTCGGGCCGGGGATGGAAGAGTCGTCCAAGGCTCTCCCCTTTTTCAGTGGAGGAGAGACGGAGTCTTCGACTTACCCCGCCGACTCGGGAGGCTGGAGGACCTCATCGACTAGCCGTAAATGGATCATGTCCGGCCAGGAGATGCCCGTGCTCAGTTTTCGCGTCGTGAACTCTGGGACAGTTGAAATCGACCGTGACAGGCAAGGTATGGCGACCTTGCTGCTTTGGCCGAGTTGGCAGGCATGGGAGCCTCACACATCCACTTGCGTGGACCGTCCATGAACTACAAGGACTCGAGCGAACAGTCGCCCTACGGCGATCCGACAATCCAAGAAGTCATCATCAGCTATGCTGAAGGCGACTGACTTCAAAAGCGCACACTCGGTTTTCCGCATTTGCGGCTAATGGATAAGGTCCGCGCTTGTCGGAGTCCGGGGTAGAAGAGTCGTCCAAGCCCCTCTCTTCCTTTCAGTTGGAGAGAGATGGAGTCTTCGACTTGCTCACCTGGAAAGGTTGGAGAGCCTCATTCATTAGCCGGAAATGCGGAAAATCGAATTCCGGCATTTCCGACTAATCGTTAGCGGCCCGGCAGCCGCAGGTTCGCGACCGCGGGTCCGACGAAGACCTGCGGCCGCGATTCGCGGCGCACGCCGAGCCGACGCTCGAGCGTTGCCACGCAGGCACGCGTCGCCTGGGCGAGCTCGCGCCAGGTCGCGGCACCGTCGAGCGACTGCTGGAAGCACTGGTCGTAGTAGGTGTAGTCGTCGTCGGCGCCGCAGCCGAAGCTCGTGCGATCGGTCGCGGCGGCCGCGACGATGATGCGGTTGGGCCGCCGGGTCTCGGCGTTGATGAAGGTACCGCTGTGACAGGCCGAGACGACCAGCACCGTCGGCCGCTCGCCGCAGCCCGCGCTCAAGGCCTGGTCGAGCGCGCCCGGGCTCAGCGTCCGCCGCTCGGCGCGCAGGAAGAAGCCGCTCTCGTCGCCGTGGCTGGTCATGTAGACGAAGCACGCCTCGCCGCCGGCCGCGCGCAAGCTGCCGTCGATGGCGCGCGCGCTGGCCAATCGGGCGCCGCGCGCCTGCGACGCCGCCAGCAGGGTGATGTTGCGCACGCCCAGCGCCGCGAAGCGCTCGCGCAGGGTGTCGATGCCGTTGTCGAAGGCCGGGCTCGAATTGTCGCCGGCCACCAGCACCGCGCGCCACCTGCCTGCCGGAATGCTGAGGGACGGCGCGGCCGCCACCGCCTGGGCCGACAGCGGCGGCTCGTCGGAGACGCCGGCGCAGCCCGCGGCGAGGCTGGCAGCAAGAGCAGCGGCGAGGAGACGCTTGAACACGGACGGGTGATTAGGCCTTCGCCCCGGCGGCGCGCAAGGCCATGTCGACATAGAGCCGCGCCATCTGCTCCTCCGACATCCGGCCGCCCGGCGTGTACCACATCGAGACGTTCGTCCACTGGTCGAGCATCGCCATCGCCAGCGCCTTGAGGTCGCGCCGGCCGTCGACCTGCGGCGGATCGAGCACGCCCTTCTCGAGGCCTTCGGTCAGGATGCCGACGACGATGTCGCGGATGGCACGGCGGCTGCGGCGGATGTCCCTCACCCGCTCGGCGTCGAGCCAGCTGATCTCGCGGTTGGCGACCAGCGCCTCGATCCTGAGCCGGCAGTGGCGCATGACATAGGCGCGCACGAACGCCGCCAGCTTGGCGCGCGGGTCGCTGCCCGCGCCCGACACCGCCTGCTGGCAGACCCGCTCGAGCTCGGCCTGGGTCGAGGCGATGATGTCGTGCAGCAGCTCGTCCTTGGACTTGAAGTGGTTGTACAGCGCGCCCTGCGTCAGGCCGCAGGCCTTCATGATGTCGCGCACCGTCACCACCGGATAGCCGCGCTCGGCGAACTGCTGGAAGGCCGCCGCGCGGATCGCCTCGACCGGCGGGCGGTTGTCGCGATCCGGGGCGGGCGTCGATTCGACGACGGCGATCTTGCGCTTGCTCATCGCGCCGCTCCCGCGATGCGGTCGACAAGCTGCCAGGCAAGCTCGGCTGCGGGCCGCACCAGCTTGCCCGACTCGGCGGCGCGCATGTTGGAGGCGGTGCCGTCGAGCGCGCGGGCATACACGCCCTGCCGGATGCACGAGACACGGAACAGATTGTAGGCCATGTAGAATTCCCAGAGCGCCGGAGCGGGCACGGCGCGTTTCGACAGAGAGCAGTAGTAGGCGACCATCTCTTGCTCGGTCGGCAGGCCGAGCGCGTCGAGGTCGTGGCCGTGCAGGCCGCCCCAGTCCTTGGGCGTGCGCCACAGCATGCAGAGATAGGATAGCTCGGCCAGCGGATCGCCCAGGGTCGAGATCTCCCAGTCGATCACCCCCAGTACCCGCGGCTCGCTCGGATGGAACACCATGTTGTCGAGCCGGTAGTCGCCGTGGACCAGCACGGTCTCGTCGTTCTGCGGCAGGTGCGCGGGCAGCCACTCGAGCAGCCTGTCCATCGCCTCGATGGCCTCGGTCTCCGACGCCTTGTACTGCTTGCCCCAGCGCGAGATCTGGCGCGCGACGTAGCTGCCCGGCCGGCCGAAATCGGCGAGGCCGAGGCCGGCATAGTCGACGGCGTGCAGGCGGGCGAGCACGTCGAACTTCGCCCGGTAGATCGCCAGCCGGCCTTCCTTGGGCACCTCGGGCAGCAGCGGATCCCACAGCACGCGGCCGTCGCAAAATTCCATGATGTAAAATGCCGTTCCGACAACGCTGTCGTCCTCACACAGCGCGTAGGCCCTGGGCGTCGGCACGTCGGTCCTATTCAACGCGGAGATCACGCGAAATTCGCGGTCGACCGCATGCGCCGACGGCAGCAGCTTGCCCGGCGGCTTGCGCCGCAGCACGTAACGCCGGCCGGCGCCGTCGGTCAGGCGATAGGTCGGGTTGGACTGGCCGCCCTTGAACTGCTCGACCGTGGCAGGCGCCGTGAAGCCAGCAACGTGCTCCGCCATGAAGCTGGCGAGCCGCCGCTCGTCGAAACGGTGCTTCTCCTGCACCGGCATCGTGCCGACATAGTCCGCGCCACGTCTCGCCACTGAAAGGTCCCCGCCTGAACGCCTGTTCACTTTGCCGTCGAGTTTGCTCGCCCGGTCCGGCGAATACAATAAGGCGTTCTGGCGCCGGTACTTTTCGGCACGCCCGGCCGGCGCGCCCTCCTTCGAAGGGATTGTGCCGGTCCGCGTCAATCGTCCGGTCCGCGTCATCGCGGACGCGCCGTGGTCTGCCGTTCCGTACCGGCCTTGCGCCCCGCGTCTCGTTCTCACGCGTCGTCTGTCGGGATGCTCCGCTCGGCTTCCGCGAGCGTCGCCGCCGTTCGCTTCGAGGCGGTCCTCGCCGCCTTGTTTTGCGTGGCGCGCTCTTTCCCCGCGCTCTTTGTCGCGCCCATTGCCGAGCGCTGGCCGACTCGGGTTCCGGTCATGCTATTGCGACAGGCGTTCGCACTCTGCCTGTGCGCGCCATCGCCGTCCGCATTCTGATGCGGTCGTGAGATTGGGGCTTGGGCTGAGCGGACGAATCGTGTTTATTGGGACTGTTGGCCCGGCGTTCTGGGCCCAAAATCTCGATAACGTGTCTGCGTTGGGGAGGCATCGTTGAGCCGATTGCTAAGCAAGGACTTCTTGTCCGGGGTGATGTTCATCGCCTTCGGGCTTACGGCCCTTTGGTTTGGACGCCATCTGGCAATGGGCACCACGGTGCGCATGGGCCCGGGTTACGTGCCGCACATGCTCGCCTACATCATGATGGCGCTGGGCGGCATCATCGTCGTGGTGGCGCTGCTGACGCCGGGCGAGATCACCGAGGCGCCGAAGTGGAAGCCGATCACCATGGTGACGATCGGCATCGTCTGTTTCGCCCTGCTGTTCGAATCGGCCGGCCTGATCCCGGCGCTGATCGTGCTGATCCTGATCGCCTCACTGGGTGGCGACGAGTTCAAGCTCACGGAAGTGCTCCTGAACATGGTCGTGTTGGCGATCCTCTGTATCATCGTGTTCAAGGTCGGCCTCAGCATGAACATCTCCGTCATCCGCGGAGTCTGGTGAGATGGACCTGCTGCACAACCTCAGCCTCGGCCTCGGCGTCGCGCTCAGCTTCCAGAACCTGCTCTATGCGCTGGTCGGCTGCATGGTCGGCACGCTGATCGGCGTTCTGCCCGGCATCGGCCCGGTGGCGACCATCGCCATGCTGCTGCCGATCACCTTCCACCTGCCGCCGACCGCGGCGCTGATCATGCTGGCCGGCATCTATTACGGCGCGCAGTACGGCGGCTCGACGACCTCGATCCTGGTCAACCTGCCGGGCGAAGCATCGTCCGTGGTGACCTGCCTCGACGGCTATCAGATGGCCCGCAACGGCCGCGCCGGTGCGGCGCTGTCGATCTCGGCCCTCGGCTCGTTCTTCGCGGGCACGGTAGGCACGATCATCATCGTGATCTTCGCCGAGCCGCTGACGCGCATGGCGCAGAAATTCGGCCCCGCCGATTACTGCTCGCTGATGGCCCTGGGGCTCGTGGCGGCCGTCGTGCTGGCCAGCGGCTCGGTGCTCAAGGCGATCGCCATGGTGTTCCTCGGCCTGCTGTTCGGCCTGGTCGGCACCGACGTGAACACCGGCGCCCAGCGCTTCACCTTCGACATCCCCGAGCTTTCGGACGGCATCGACTTCGCGCCGATCGCCATGGGCCTGTTCGGCATCGCCGAGATCGTGGTCAACCTCGAACGACGAATGTCGCGCTCCGGCGCGATCAAGGTGACGTCGCTCTGGCCGACCCGCGACGAAGCCCGTCGCGCCTGGCCTGCCGTCGTGCGCGGCACGGCGCTCGGCTCGATCCTGGGCGTGCTGCCCGGCGGCGGCCCGACTCTCGGCGCCTTCTCGGCCTATACGCTGGAGAAGAAGCTCTCCAAGACGCCGCAGATCTTCGGCAAGGGCGCGGTCGAGGGCGTGGCGGCGCCGGAAGCCGCCAACAACGCCGCGGCGCAGACATCGTTCATCCCGATGCTGACGCTCGGCATCCCGTCCAACGCCGTGATGGCGCTGATGGTCGGCGCCATGATCATCCAGGGCATCCAGCCCGGCCCCGAGGTCATGACCAAGAAGCCGGACCTGTTCTGGGGCATGATCGCCTCGATGTGGATCGGCAACCTGATGCTGGTCATCATCAACCTGCCGATGATCGGCATGTGGGTGAAGCTGCTGACGGTGCCCTACCGCTTCCTGGCCCCGGCGATCCTGCTGTTCTGCTGCATCGGCGCCTACAGCCTGCAGAACAGCACGTTCCACGTCGTGCAGGTCGCGATCTTCGGCGTGCTCGGCTACATCTTCGTGCGACTCGGCTGCGAGGGAGCGCCGTTCCTGCTGGGCCTCGTGCTCGGACCGCAGATGGAGGAGTATTTCCGGCGCGCCATGCTACTGTCGCGCGGCGACCCGATGGTCTTCATCCAACGGCCGATCAGTCTCGGCCTGCTGATCGCCACCGCGATCCTGCTGGTGCTGATGGCCCTGCCGAGCATCAAGAAGGCACGCGAGGAAGCGTTCCAGGAAGAGGGCTGACGCCCACGAAGGAGTAGCGGATGTCCGACCTGCCCAAGCGTGTGAGCATCTCCGAGGAAGGCCCTCGCGAGGGTTTCCAGTCGGAGAAGAAGATGATCCCGGTCGCGGACAAGGTCCGCCTCATCGAGGCACTTGCCGAGACCGGGCTCAAGCACATCGCCTGCGTCTCCTACGTCAACCCCAAGCGCGTGCCGACCATGGCCGACGCCGAGGAAGTGGCGCAGGCGATCCGGCAGAAGCCGGGCATCGAGTACAGCGCCCTGTGGCTCAACCAGCAGGGCCTCGAGCGCGCGCTGCGCGGCCCCCTGCACGTCGACGGCGGCGTGCGGGTCACCGCCTCCGACACCTTCTCCAAGAGGAACATCGGCAAGGCGGTTGCCGATGCCCTGGTCGAGCAGCGGATGTCGCTCAAGACCTTCAAGGACCGCGGCATGCCGGTCGAATGGGGCATCATCCTCGGCGCCTTCGGCTGCAACTACGAGGGCGAGCTGTCGACCGAGCTGATCCTGCATCGCGTCCAGCAGGCGCTCGACGAGGCCGAGCTGGCGGGCTTCAGGCTCAAGGGCATCAAGCTCACCGACGCCATGGGCTGGGCAACGCCGGCATCGGTCTATCGCCTGATCGGCGCGATCCGGACCAAGTGGCCGGAACTCGAGGTCTCGCTGCACCTGCACGACACCCGCGGCACCGGCATGGCGGCGGCCTACGCCGGCCTGCAGCTTGGCGTCACCCAGTTCGACGCCTCGATCGCCGGCTTGGGCGGCTGTCCGTTCGCAGCGACCGACGGCGCGGCCGGCAACATCTGCACCGAGGACTTCGCCTTCATGTGCGAGGAGATGGGCGTGGAGACCGGCCTCGACATCGACAAGCTGATCGAAACCGCCAAGATCGCCGAAGAAGTCGTCGGCCGCCTGCTGCCCGGTCATGTAATGCGCGGCGGCACGCTCAAGGCCGCCAAGGCGAAAGCCGCCCAGAAGGCCGCCGCATGAACGCCGAGACCATGCCACTCGGAGGCTTGATCCCCGACTCGACCTACGTCGATATCGACAATGTGCCGTGGGTGAAGACCCGCTTCCCCGGGGTCGAGGCCAAGACCCTGATGGAGAACGCGGAGACCGGCCTCGCCACCCTGCTGATGCGCTGGGCGCCGGGCGCCCGCCTGCCGCTGCACGAGCATGTCGAGATCGAGCAGACCTACGTGCTGTCGGGCTCCTTCTCCGACCATGCCGGCACCTGCACCGCCGGCAACTATGTCTGGCGCCGCGCCGGCAGCCGGCACGACGCCTGGACCAAGGAAGGCTGCCTGATGCTGGCGGTGTTCCTGAAGCCCAACAAGTTCTTCGACTGAACGGTTAGCGAGCGTCCGATGCCTGGCGTGCTGGAAGGAATTCGCGTCCTCGATTTCGGTCGGTACATCGCCGGGCCCTTCTGCGGCACCATGCTGGGCGACCTCGGCGCCGAGGTGATCCGCATCGAGAAGCTCGAGGGCAGCGAGGACCGCTGGGTCACGCCGGTCGCCGACGGCGGCGAAGGCGCGATGTTCCTCCAGATGGGCCGCAACAAGCTCGGCATGACTCTGAACCCGGTGAAGCCCGCCGGCCGCGAGGTGGTGCAGAAGCTGGTCGCCGTGTCCGACGTGGTGATCGCCAACCTGCCCTACGAAGACCTCAGGAAGATGGGCATCGACTACGACACCATCTCAGCGATCAACCCGCGCATCATCCTCGCCACCAACTCGACCTTCGGCTCGGAAGGTCCCTACGCCACCCGCGTCGGCTTCGACACGATCGGCCAGGCGATGTCGGGGGCCATGCACCTCTCGGGCGACGGCAAGGTGCCGACCCGCGCCAACGCGCCCTACGTCGATTTCGGCTCGGCCCTGCTCAGCACCGTCGGCGTGCTGGCCGCCCTGATGGACCGCGCCAAGACCGGCAAGGGCCAGAAGGTCGAAACCGCACTGCTGCGCACCGCCATCAACATCACCAACAGCCATCTGATCGAGCAGGCGATGCTCAGCCTCGACCGCATCGCCACCCTCAACCGCGGCTTCACCGCCGGCCCGTCCGACACCTTCAAGTGCAAGGACGGCTGGATCTACGCCATGACCATCGGCCAGCCGCTGTTCGTGCGCTGGTGCCGCCTGATGGGCAACGAGGATCTCACCGCCGACCCGCGCTTCAAGGACGATTTGGCCCGTGGTGACAACGGCGAGGCGCTGTCGGCGATCATGCAGAAGTGGTGCGATGGCCGTACCGTGGCCGAGGCGCTGGCGCTGCTGGAGGCCAACCGCATCCCGGCCGGCGCCGTCTACACGCCGCAGCAGGCGCTCGACGACCGCCACGTCAACGAGGCGGGCTTCTTCCATTCGATGGACTTCCCCGGCGCGGCCAAGCCCGTGCCCGTGCTGCAGGAGCCGGTGAAGCTCTCGCGCACGCCGCTGAGCATCCGCCGCCGCGCGCCCAAGCTCGGCGAGCACACCGATCAGATTCTTCGGGAACTCGGCTACGAGGCAGCCGTTATCGAAAAGCTGAGGGCCGACCGCGTCGTCTGAACCCTGAGGCGCGTCTGTGGTGTTGGAGGGTCGTTCCGGAATGCTGCGACTGATTGTTTTGACAGTCGCCCTGCTGTTGGCAGGCCCGGTGGCCTTTGCGGCAGACCCATATCCGTCCAAGATCACCTACGCCATCTATCGCGACGGTCAGCCGATCGGCCGGCACACGGTCACGTTCGGGCACAGCGGACCGCTGAAGGTCGTCACCGTCGACTGCCAGGTCGAGGTGAAGGCACTCGGCGTCGCGGCCTACCGCTACAGCCATCGCGGCCAAGAGGAATGGAACGGCGATCAGCTGCAGGCGCTGCAGGCCCAGACCGACGACAACGGCAAGCGGTTCACGGTAGCGGCCGAGCGGCGTGGCGGTGAGCTGGTGGTCGATCGCACGGCGCCGGCCCCGACGGCGAGCGCAGCGCTCGACCAGGGCTACCAGGGGCCGGACGCCAGCCGGCAGGTGCTGCCCGGCAATCTCCTGCCGACCAGCGGCTGGAATTTCGGGCAGGTGAAGCAGTCCTCGCTGCTCAACACCGAGAACGGCAAGATCGCCCACGTGCAAGTGACGCCGGCCGGCCAGGAGATGGTGCGGCTGCCATCCGGCAGCGTCGAGACCACGCGCTATCGCTACACCGGCGACCTGAAGATGGAGCAGTGGTTCGACGCCAAGGGCCGCTGGATCAAGGGGACATTCACCGCTTTCGACGGATCGACGATCGAGTACATTCTGCAGGAATGACGCCTGCCGACCGCTTCGCGCGCCTGACCGACCTCCTCCCCGCCGACACCGACCTGATCCGCCGCGGCCGCTGGCTCGCCGTCGACTGCCGCGTCGATGTCGGGAGCGAACCGTTCTTCCTGTCGATCCGCGAAGGCGCCCTCACCGCGCTCGACCGCGGCGCCCGGCTGATGCGATCCACGGCCTTCTCCTATCGCGCCACCGACGAGGCCTGGACCAACTATTGGAAGCCGATCCCCGAGCCCGGCTGGCACGACCTCTTCGCCCTGACCAAGCGCGGCGCGGCCTCGATGGACGGCGACCTGCGGCCGCTGCTGCAGAACCTGCAGTACTTCAAGGACCTGCTCGCCCTGCCGCGCCGGGAGGCCGTCTGATGGCGCCCGCACTGGAGCCCATGGTCGGCCGCTACGTGCGGCTCGAGATCGATGGCGTGCCGCACCGCGTCTACTTCGAAGAGGCCGGACCCAAGGACGGAGGGGGCATCCCGCTGGTCTGCCTGCACACCGCCGGCGCCGACAACCGCCAGTACCGCCACCTGATGGCCGATCCCGAGATCACGAGCCGCTTCCGCGTGCTCGCTTTCGACCTGCCGTGGCACGGCAAGTCGACGCCGCCGGACGGCTGGGAACGCGGCGAATACCGCCTCACCACGCAGTCCTACACCGCCGCGATCCGCGCCTTCTGCCAGGCCCTGGAGCTCGACAAGCCGGTCGTCATGGGCTGCTCGATCGGCGGCCGCATCGTGCTCAATCTCGCGATCGCGCATGCCGCGGAGTTCCGCGCCCTGATCGCGCTCGAGGCCGCCGATTTCCAGCAGCCCTGGTACGACACCGCCTGGCTGCACCGGCCCGACGTTCATGGCGGCGAGGTCTGCGCCGCGCTGGTCTCGGGCCTGGTCGCGCCGCAGAGCCCGGCAGTGAGCCGCCACGAGACGCTGTGGATGTACATGCAGGGCGGCCCCGGCATCTTCAAAGGCGATCTCTACTTCTATCGCGTCGACGGCGACCTGCGCGAGAAGGTCAAGACGATCGATACCAGGGTCTGCCCGCTCTACCTGCTGACCGGCGAGTACGACTTCTCCTGCACGCCCGAGGACACGCTGCGCACCGCCAAGCAGATCCCGGGCGTCGAGGTGACGATCATGAAGGAGGTCGGCCACTTCCCGATGAGCGAGAACCCGGCCCAGTTCCGCAAATACATCCTGCCGGTGCTCGACAAGATCAGCCGATGATCTCGTAGTGCGCCTCGTTCGGCTGGCCGCTCGTGCCGTTGATCGGCAGGATGTCCTGCGGGCAAGCCGACAGGGCGACGATGCAGTCGAGCTCGGCGCGCAAGGTGACGGCATCGCCGGGCTTGCTGGTCGGCGGATCGAACGACAGCGCCCCGGTCGGCGTCCACGGAATGTTCATGAAGAGATTGAGCGGGCTCGGGCATTCCGGCGGCACGAGGCCAAGGCTCTGCATGGCGGCGAACAGGTTGTCGGTGCAGTTGTCGTGGTACTCTTTCACGCCGAGCAGGATGTAGCGTTCGCTGTCGCAGGCGGCCATCAGCGTGTCGTGGGCGCCGAGGCTGGTGTCCGCGGTCATGGTCAGGATCCTGCGGCGGCGGTTGGTGTAGAGCCCGTCGCCCGGCCGCGGGATCATCCTGGTGATCGTCGCCCGCGTATGCTCCATCGACATGAACTCAGTCAGCATGCCGGCGGTGAAGGCCCAGGTATCGACCACCTGGCTGCCGTGCGTGTTGACGATGCGGATCGACTGTCCCTGCTTCACGTAGGCCGCCTTGCCGCGGCGGGCGGGAATGGTCTCCATCGATCCTCCTCCCCTCTTCACTACCCTTGGCCGGCGATCTCCACCCGGATCGCTGTCGGCTTGAAGCCGTTGCACGGATTGTTGACCTGTGGGCAGTTCGAGATCACCGCCAGCGCATCCATCTCGGCCCGCAGCGCCACCTGGCAGCCCGGCGGCGAGACTCCCGAAGCAATCGCCGCGCCACCCTCCGCCGTCACCGGCACGCGCATGAACCAGTTGATGTTGGGCACGATGTCCTTGCGGCCGAGGCCGTGCCGCGACAGCGCCGCCAGGAAATTCTCGCGGCAGCCGGGGCAGTTCTTCACACCGTAGAGCATCTCGTTCGATGGTGCGCTGCAGCAGCCGCCGATCGTATCGTGGCCGCCGAACTGGTCCTCGACGATGGTGAAGATCGGCCGCGCGACATCGGAATAGAGCTTGTGGCCGGCAGTCAGGAAGATCGTGCCGGCGGCCTTCAGCGTGTTGGGCGCGTGATAGCGCTCCTGCGGGTCCGCCGCGTTGTAGCAGAGGAAGTCGACCGCCTGCTGGCCCTCGAGGTCGGTGATCCGCAGCACCTGGCCCCGGTGGACGATGCCCGACCAGGGCGCGCCGGCAGGAACGATCGTGCTCACAGGATGTGGAAGACCTCGTAGACCGGCCCGCTCGGATCGCGCCGCCCGGTGGCGACGCAGACGATGCGGTTGAGGAAGCGGTACTTCTCCGACGCCGTCTCGAACCACGGCGTGGTGCGGAAGTAATACTGGTTCGGGTCGACCTTCTCGCCCTTGTTGAGCGCCTCGATCACCCATTGCGGGCCGTGCCGCATGCCCTCGTAGCGCATGTAGATCAGGTGGCCGTCGTCGGTCTTGAGCGTCAGCCGCACGTTCAGCATCAGGATGCCGTCGCGCCGCAGCAGCAGCCAGTCGCCGGCCGGCGCCGGCAGCACGGTGCCGCGGATCTCCTCGCCCTCGAAGGTGCCGCCGGTGACGGCGGCGATGCGGCGGCGGCCGTACGGCGTCTCGCCGACGTCGGTCATGTTGGGATCGACCGTCAACGACAAAGTGAAGAGATGGTTGGAACGGAGCTCGGCTTTGCTCATCAAGGGCCTCAAATGCGGGCGCTGCGGCCGGCCCAGTAGGGCTCGCGCAGCTCGCGCTTCATGATCTTGCCGATGGTGCTGCGCGGAAGCGAGTCGCGGAACTCGACGCCGACCAGCCTCTGGGTCTTGCTGAGCTGGTCGTTGGTCCAGGCCATGACCTCGGCTTCGGTCACGCTGGCGCCGTCGCGGCGCACGCAGAGCGCCAGCGGCGACTCGCCCCACTGCTCGCTCGGGATGCCGATCACCGCGACGTCGACGACGTCGGAATGCTTCAGCAGCAGCACCTCGATGTCGGCGGCATAGACGTTGAAGCCGCCGGAAATGATCATGTCCTTCTTGCGGTCGAGCAGGATGACGAAGCCGTCCTCGTCGATGCGGCCCATGTCGCCGGACTTGAAGTAGAGCCGCCCCTGGTCGTCGTACCAGAACAGCTCGCGCGTCTTGTCGTCCTGCTTGTAATAGCCCTTCATCATGGCCTGGGCCCGGCCGGCCAGCTCGCCGATACAGCCCTGCTGCAGCACCTTGCCCTGCTCGTCCAGCACCACGATCTCGGCACCGAGGCCGGGCTTGCCGACGGTATGGAGCTTGTCGGGATGAAGGTTGGCCTCGAGCGTGCAGGAGCCGCCGCCTTCGGTCAGACCATAGATCTCGATCAGCCGGCCCGGCCAGCGCTTCACCGCATCGGCCTTGATATGGGCGCGCAGCGGCGCGCTGGTCGACAGCTTGCACTTGAAGGAGCTGAGGTCGTACTTGTCGAAGTCCGGATACGCCAGGATGCGCTGGTACTGCACCGGCACCAGCATGGCGTGGGTCACCCGCTCCTTCTGGGCGATCTCCAGGAACTTCACCACGTCCGACTTGGGCATCAGGATGGTCGTGCCGCCGACACCCAGGGTCGCCAGCACCGCGACCAACGTGGTGTTGGAATAGAGCGGCGTCGAGGCGAGCGAGATCGACTCCGGATCGTAGTCGAAGGCCGTGAACCGCACCGCCAGCAGGTCGCGCATGGCATGGGTGTGCAGGATGCCCTTGGGTAGGCCGGTCGTGCCCGAGGAATAGATGATGTTGAAGTCGTCGAGCTGCTCGATCGGCAGCTCGAACGGCAGGTCGCTCGCCCCGGCGAGCCAGGTCTCGAAGTCGTGCCAGCCCGGCCGCTCGAAGTCGTAGGCGATGCGGCCGCCGGGGATCAGCTTGCCGAGGCGCGCATCGTAGGGCTCGACCAGCGCGCGGTACTGGTCGGACAGAAACAGCAGCTTGGCATCGCAATCGTCGAGCATCTTCTCGAGCGCGTCGGCCGCCGCCATGGTCGAGAGCGGCACGACGCAGGCGCCGGCGCGCAGGCCGCCCATGAAGGTCTCGACATACTCGACCGAGTTGCCGGCGAGGATCGCGATCTTGTCGCCCTTGCCGATGCCCATGCCGGCGAGGGTGCGGGCGATCTTGTTGATGCGGTGGTCGAGCTCGCGCCAGGTGCGGGTCTTGCCCTCGCATACCACGGCGCGCCTGTCCGGCCAGGCCTCGGCGTGGCGCGCGATGCGGACGGGAATGGAGACGAAGTCGGGAAAATCCGCGAGCGTCGGCTGCGGCACCAGGAGTTCGCCGGGCAGTGCGTCGGGCGCCATCGCCTTACTTCTTCGGCTCGACCTTCGCCACGGGGCCGCCCGCCTTCTTCCAGGCGCCGAGGCCGCCTTCGAGATGTGCGACCGGCATCAGGCCCATGTCCTGCGCCGTCTTGGTCGCGAGCGCCGAGCGCCAGGCGCCGGCGCAGAAGAAGATGAACTTGTTGCCGCTCTGGAAGTAGTCCTTGGCGTACGGGCTCTCGGGATCGATCCACATCTCGAGCATGCCGCGCGTGACGTTGATCGCGCCCGGGATGCTGCCGTCGCGCCACAGCTCGCGCGGATCTCGGATGTCGATGAAGGTGACGCCCGGCTGGCCGACCAGCTTGATCGCGTCGGCAACCGGCACGGTCTCGATCTCGGCGCTGGCCTCGTCGACCATCTGCTGCACGGTCTTCTTCATCTTGAGCGGCATCGGCATTCCCTCCCGGTCCGATGCGGTATTTGTACTAACGCTCGCGCTCAGAGGCGATTGATTTCGAATTCGACACACGAAAATCCGAACTGCGACAGCCCCTCGCCGACCAGGTCGGCTTTCTCGCGCTCGGCGTCGACGTCCTGCACGTCGAACCCGAGCATCACCCTTCCTACTTGGCGGGGACGGACGCCTTCAGCTCTGCCAACCAGACATCGGGGCTGCCGTCCGAGGGCGCACGCCAATCGCCGCGCGGCGACAGCGAACCGCCCGACGATATCTTCGGTCCATTGGGCAACGCCGAGCGTTTGAACTGGTTGCCGAAGAAGCGCTTGAGGAACAGCTCGAGCCAGCGATGGATCTCTTCCATCGAATAGGCGCGCTGCGCCGTATCGGGGACGTTCGCGGGCCATGCGCCCTTCCTGGCGTCGTGCCAGGCATTCCAGGCGAGGAAGGCGATCTTCGACGGCCGGTAGCCGAGCCGTGTCAGATAGAACAGGTTGAAATCCTGCAGAGCATAGGGGCCGACGAAGCTCTCGGTCGCCTGCACCGCGCCGTTGTCGCCGGGGATCAGCTCGGGCGAGATCTCGGTGCTCAGGATGTCGTGCAGGATGTCGGCGGTGTTCCTGTCGACATCGCCCGAAGCCGCGACGAAGCGGATCAGGTGCTGGATCAGCGTCTTCGACACCGAGCCGTTCGGGTTGTAGTGCGACATGTGATCGCCGACACCGTAGGTGCACCAGCCGAGCCCGAGCTCGGAGAGATCGCCGGTGCCGACCACCATGCCGCGATGCTGGTTGGCCAGCCGGAACAGGTAATCGGTGCGCAACCCCGCCTGCACGTTCTCGAAGGTTACGTCATAGACCTTCTCGCCCTTGGCGAAGGGATGGCCGATGTCGGCCAGCATCTGTTTCGCCGCCGGCTTGATGTCGATCTCGTCGGCGCTGACGCCCAGCGCCTTCATCAGCTTCCAGGCGTTGCTGTGGGTTTTGTCGGTCGTGCCGAAGCCCGGCAGGGTGAACGCCTTCACGTTCGCCCGCGGCAGGCCGAGCTGGTCCATCGCCCGGCAGGTCACGATCAGCGCATGCGTCGAATCGAGGCCGCCGGAGACGCCGATCACGGCATTCTTGGTGCCGCTCGAGTGAAGGCGCTGCGCCAGGCCCTGGACCTGGATGTTGTAGGCCTCGTAGCAATTGTCGCGCAGCTTGGCCGGATCGGACGGCACATAGGGGAAGCGTTCGATCGGCCGCGCCAGCGCCACGCTCTCCTGCGGCGCCTCGAGCTCGAACCGCACGGTGCGGAAGCGCGCCACGCGGTCCTTCTCCTGCGCCGCGCAGTCGGCGAAGCCGCCGTTGCGCAGCCGCTCCTGGCGGATGCGGCCGAGATCGATGTCGGCCGACACGATCGTGGAGTCCTTCTCGAAGCGCTCGGACTCCGCGAGCTGATCGCCGCATTCGTAGAGCGCGGCATGGCCGTCCCAGGCGAGATCGGTCGTCGATTCACCCGGGCCCGAGGCCGAGTAGGCGTAGGCCGCACTCGCGCGCGCCGACTGGCTGCCGCACAACAGGCGCCGCATCTCCGCCTTGCCGATGGTGATGTTGCTGGCCGAGAGGTTCAGCAGCACCTCTGCGCCGGCGAGCGCCGCATGGCTCGACGGCGGCACCGGCATCCAGATGTCCTCGCAGATCTCCACGTGAAAGGTGACGGGCACCGAGCCGGTCGAGCGGAACAGCAGGTCGGTGCCGAAGGGCACCGTCTGCCCTGCCAGCTCGGTCTCGCTCGTGATCGTGTTGGCGCCCGACACGAAGTGCCGCTTCTCGTAGAACTCGCGGTAGTTCGGCAGGTACATCTTGGGCACCGCGCCCAGGATCCTGCCGCGATGGATGACGATCGCGGTATTGTACAGTCGGTCGGTCACCCGCAGCGGCGCGCCGACCACCAGGATCGGGAACAGGTTCTTCGACGCCTCGACCACCTTGGCGACCGATTCTTCGATCTCGTCGAGCAGCGCGTCCTGCATCAGCAGGTCGTCGATGGCGTAGGACGACAGCCCCAGCTCGGGGAAAATCATGATCGCAGTGCGAGAGTCGTCGCCCTGCTTGGCGAGCCGCAGCGTCTGGCCGAGATTGTATCCGGCGTCGGCCACGCGCGTGCGCGGAACGCAGCACGCGACGCGCACGAACTCATGGGAGTAGAGCGAGTAGAAATTCGGGATCAAGGGATGGGGTCCAGCGGCTAAGGCTCCCCCCGGCGGTGGTGGGCGCGACAGGGATCGAACCTGTGGCCACTGCCATGTCAAGACAGTGCTCTACCGCTGAGCTACGCGCCCATCGCCGGAAGGCGGTTCGTCTACAATGACACTTTCGCGTTGGCAAGTGACTGCGACAAGTGACGGGCCGGTCTGCGCGCGGTATGACAATTTTCATGAGTTTGTCGCCGGTCGATCACGACTCCCTGGATTGCCGCCTGCCCGACCGCCAGTCGCTGCCCCTGGTCGTGGCCTCGCCGCACAGCGGCGCGCTCTACCCCTCCGAATTCCTGGCCCAGGCCGCCGTGCCGCTGACCGCGCTCCGCCGCGCCGAGGATGCCTTCGTCGACGAGCTGTTCGCCTCCGCACCGGGCCTCGGCATCCCGCTGCTGGCGGCCCGTTTCCCGCGCTCCTACGTCGATGCCAACCGCGAGCCCTATGAGCTCGATCCGGGCATGTTCGAGGGGCCGCTGCCGCACGCGCTCAATCACCGCACCACGCGGGTTGCCGCCGGCCTCGGCATGATCCCGCGGGTGGCGGCGAGCGGCGAGGCGATCTATCGCGGCCGCGTGCCGGCCATCGAGATCGAGCGCCGGCTGGAGACCTGCTGGCGGCCCTATCACGTGGCGCTGTCGGGGCTGATCGAGCAGACCTATGCCCAGTTCGGCGGCGTGCTGCTGATCGATGCCCATTCGATGCCGTCCTCGGCCTCCGGGCTCAGCCTGCGCGAGCATGGCGTCGACGTCGTGCTGGGCGACAATCACGGCGAGGCCTGCGCGCCGCTCCTGGTCGACGCGGTCGAGCGCTGGCTGGCCGCCCAGGGTCTCAGGGTGCGGCGCAACCAGCCCTATGCCGGCGGCTTCACCACCCAGCGCTACGGCCGGCCGGCCGTCGGCCGCCACACCCTGCAGATCGAAATCAACCGGGCGCTCTACATGGACGAGGCCCGGCACACCAAGCTGCCGACCTTCGGCGCCACCCAGCGGCTGATCGCGGGCCTGCTCGACGCGATCGGCCAGGGCGCCCTCGAGGCGCTGCTGCCCCGTCCAATGGCCGCCGAGTAAGCGTTCAGGCAAAAAAAAGGGGCCGTGACAAGCACGGCCCGAGTTTAGGGAGGAAACGCCCAAGACGGGCATACAGCAAACAAAGAGGCCGCCGAGGCGGCGTTTGCTGCCCCCAAACAATGGTGCACCTGCGAAGTGAATGCAAGAGGCAAAAAGCCTCTTTAATTCACATGCTTACAGATTTTTTCAGATGTGCGGACAGTGTGGCTTTTCTGCAACGCACACAAATCCAGAAGGTTCAATAGGTTAGAGCGTTTCAAGGGGAGACTGGCTGTGGCGAAGAAGTTTGTTGTTGCGATGATGATGCACGAGACCAACACGTTCTCGCCGCTCCCTACTCCCATCGACTCCTTTGCCCGCCACGGCGCCCTGACCGGCGCGACCGCGATCAAGGACTCGGAGGGCACCAACACCTCCCTCGGCGGGTTCATCGAGGTCGCCCGCAAGGCCGGCGCCGAATTTACAGTCCCGATGGCCGCGTCCGCCCACCCGTCCGGCCTGGTCACCAAGGCCGCCTACGAGCAGATGACCACGGCGATCGTCGATGCGGTGAGGAAGGGCTGCGATGCCGTCCTGCTCGCCCTGCACGGCGCCATGGTCGCCGAGCACCATGACGACGGCGAAGGCGAGCTCTTGAACCGCCTCCGCAAGATCGCGCCCGACGTGCCGATCGCCGTCGCGCTCGACTTCCACACCCAGATGACCGAGGCGATGATCAAGGGCGCCACGATCATGACCGGCTACCGCACCTACCCGCACATCGACATGGCCGACACCGCTCGCCGCGCCGGCCGCACCCTGCTGCGCATGCTCGACGGCGAGATCGAGCCGAAGATCGTGTGGGGCACCCGCCCGATCATGAGCAGCTCGCTGGTCCACACGCCCTCGCGCGAGCCGATGAAGACCCTGATGGGCATGGCCAACCAGGCCGAGGACACCGGCCAGGTGCTGAACGCCTCGGTGTTCGGCGGCTTCCCGCAGGCCGACATCCCTCACCTCGCCCTGTCGTCGGCGATCGTCTGCGACAAGCGCACCGCCGAGGGCGAGGTGCTGCTGAACAGGATCCTCGATACGGCGTGGGAGAAGCGCGAGGGCTTCCTGTTCCATCCCGAGCCGCTGTCGGTCCAGGTGGCGCGCGCCAAGGGCTATGCCGAGGGCCCGGTGGTGATGGCCGACCATGGCGACAACACCGCCTCGGGCGGCACGCAGGACGTCATGAGCGTGATCGAGGAGGCGATGAAGCAGGGCCTCGAGGACGCCGTCGCCGGCCCGATCTGCGACCCGGCCTGCGTCGACCAGATGATCAAGGCCGGCGTCGGCAACGAGGTGACGCTCGAGCTTGGCGGCAAGGTCGACATGCCGGCCATGGGGCTCAAGGGCAAGCCGCTCAAGGTCAGCGGCAAGGTCAAGGCGATCACCGACGGCAGCTTCGTCGTCACCGGCCCGATGGCGACCGGCACCACGGTGCGCATGGGCCGCACCGCCGTGCTCGACACCGGCAAGATGCAGATCGTGGTCTCGGAGAAGCGCGCCGAGCCCTACGACCTCGGCGTCTTCACCCATTGCGGCATCGACCCGCGGCGCAAGAAGTACGTGCTGATCAAGTCGCGCCAGCATTTCCGCGCCGGCTTCGAGCCGATCGCCAGGCACATCGTGATGTGCGACGGCGACGGCTGCACGGCGTCGGACCTCAAGCTCTTCAAGTACGAGCGGGTCAAGCGGCCGCTCTATCCGTTCGATCTGGACATGCGGCTCGGCCGCAACGATTGAGGGTTCAATCCTCCTCCCTAACGCGTAGCGTTGGGGAGGTGTCCACGAAGCGGACGGAGGGGTCATGAGCCTCACTGTGGCCTCTGACCCCTCCGCTCCTTCGGAGCACCTTGTGTCTTGGAATGGGTGCAGACTGCGGTCGCCAGAGGATCGGCTCGCACCCGATCCTCTGGCGCGGCAGGAGAGCCCGTCTGGCACCAAGACTGCACGTCGTTGGGGAGCTTGGGCCCCGGCCGTTGTCTTCGCAAACCCGA
>NZ_JAFKJN010000035.1 GCF_017305915.1 Reyranella sp. | reverse complement strand
ACCGGCGTGGTGACGCTGCCGTCGGGCACCGAGATGGTGATGCCGGGGGACAACGCGCGGATGACGATCGAGCTGATCCAGCCGATCGCGATGGACGAGGGCCTGCGCTTCGCCATCCGCGAGGGCGGCCGAACCGTCGGCGCCGGCGTCGTCACCAAGATCGTAAAGTAACGGATCCAGGGGCGAGTACGGACCATGGCCATGGACAACACCAATATCCGCATCAGGCTGAAAGCCTTCGATCATCGCGTGCTCGACCAGTCGACGAGCGAGATCGTGAGCACGGCCAAGCGGACGGGCGCGCAGGTTCGCGGGCCCATTCCGCTGCCGACGGGTATCGAGAAGTTCACGGTCAACCGGTCTCCGCACATCGACAAGAAGTCGCGTGAGCAGTTCGAGATCCGCACCCACAAGCGGGTCCTCGATATCGTCGATCCGACGCCGCAGACGGTGGACGCGCTGATGAAGCTCGACCTCGCCTCCGGCGTCGACGTCGAGATCAAGCTCGGCGCCTAGGGACAAAGGGAAGAGGAACAGACCATGCGTTGCGGTCTCGTCGCCCAGAAGGTCGGCATGACCCGCGTCTTCAACGACGCGGGAGAGCATGTGCCCGTCACCGTTCTGAAGGTCGACCAGCTCCAGGTCGTCGCTGTCCGCTCGGAAGAGAAGGACAAGTACACCGCCGTCCAGCTCGGCTACGGCAAGGCCAAGGTGAAGAACGTGACCCAGCCGATGCGCGGTCACTACGCCAAGGCCAAGGTCGAGCCGAAGAAGAAGCTGGTCGAGTTCCGCGTCGCCAAGGACGCCGTGCTCGAGGTCGGCGCCGAGCTGGTGCCGAGCCACTTCGTGCCCGGCCAGTTCGTCGACGTCGTCGGCACCTCGATCGGCCGCGGCTTCACCGGCTCGATGGTCCGCTGGAACTTCCACGGCCTCGAGGCCAGCCACGGCGTGTCGGTCTCGCACCGTAGCCACGGCTCCACCGGTAACCGCCAGGATCCCGGCCGTACCTTCCCCGGCAAGAAGATGGCCGGCCACTACGGCCACGAGCGTGTGACCACGCAGAACCTGAAGGTCGTCGCCACCGACGACGACAAGGGCCTGCTGCTCGTCTCCGGCGCCGTCCCCGGCCCGGCCGGCGGCTACATCATCGTCAAGGACGCGTCCAAGCGCGCGCGCCACAAGGACGCCCCGTACCCGGCCGGCCTGCGCAAGGCTGCCGGTGAAGCGGCTCCCGAGGCGCCGGCTGCCGACGCGGCTCCGCAGGCTTAAGGACCAGGCCATGAAGATCGCGGTCAAGACCATCGAGGGCGAGAGCGCCGGCGAGCTGGAGCTCGCGGATGCGGTGTTCGGCGCGCCCGTCCGCAAGGACATCCTGCAGCGTTGCGTGGTGTGGCAGCTGTCGCACCGCCAGCAGGGCACCCACAAGACCAAGGGCCGTTCGGAAGTAACGGCCACGGCCAAGAAGATGTACGCCCAGAAGGGCACCGGCCAGGCCCGCCACGGCAACAAGGCGGCGCCGCAGTTCCGCGGCGGCGGCAAGGCGTTCGGCCCGGTGGTGCGCAGCCATGCGCAGGACCTGCCGAAGAAGGTGCGCAAGCTCGCGCTGCGCACCGCGCTGTCGGCCAAGGCGGCCGAGGGCAAGCTGATCGTGGTCGAGGCGGCCGCGCTCAAGGAGCCCAAGACGGCCCAGCTCAAGGGCCACTTTGGCAAGCTCGGCGTCTCATCGGTCCTGGTGATCGCCGGTGCCGAGGTCGACACCAACTTCGCCCGCGCCGCGGCCAACATCGCCCATGTCGATGTGCTGCCGCAGCAGGGAGCCAACGTCTACGACATCCTGCGCCGCGACACGCTGGTGCTGACCAAGGATGCCGTGAAGCATCTCGAGGAGCGCCTGCAATGAGCGCCAAGACAATGAGCTCGAAGATCAAGACGGTCGTGAGCCGCGCGCGCATGTACGAGGTGATCCGCGCGCCGCTGATCACGGAAAAGACCACCAACGGCTCCGAGCACAGCCAGGTGACCTTCAAGGTCGCCGCTGACGCCACCAAGCCCGAGATCAAGCAGGCCGTCGAAGGCCTGTTCAAGGTCAAGGTCAAGGCGGTGAACACGATCAACGTGCAGGGCAAGCAGAAGCTCTTCAAGGGCCGGCCGGGTGTGCGTGGTGACTGGAAGAAGGCGATCGTCTCGCTGGTCGAGGGTCACAAGATCGACGTGACCACGGGCCTGTAGGACGGGGGATAGGGTAAATGGCTCTCAAGACATTCAAGCCGATCACGCCGTCGCTGCGACAGCTGGTGATCGTCGACCGCCAGGGCCTCTGGAAGGGCAAGCCGGTGAAGTCGCTGACCGTCGGCAAGACCGAGTCCGGCGGCCGCAACAACCACGGCCACATCACCGCGCATCATCGCGGCGGCGGCCACAAGCGCCGCCTGCGCCTGGTCGACTTCAAGCGCCGCAAGTTCGACGTCGCCGCGACCGTCGAGCGTCTCGAGTACGATCCGAACCGCTCGGCGTTCATCGCGCTGATCAAGTACGCCGACGGCGAGCTCGCCTACATCATCGCGCCGCAGCGCCTGAAGGCCGGCGACGAGGTGATGTCGGGCGACAAGGTCGACATCAAGCCGGGCAACGCCATGCCGCTCGCCAGCATGCCGGTCGGCACGATCGTGCACAACGTCGAGCTGAAGAAGGGCCGCGGCGGTCAGCTGGCGCGCTCCGCCGGCACCTACGCCCAGCTCGTCGGCAAGGACGCGGGCTACGCCCAGCTCAAGCTGAACTCGGGCGAGCTGCGCTTGGTCCCGGCCGAGTGCCTGGCGACCGTCGGCGCGGTGTCGAACCCCGACAACCAGAACACGGTGGTCGGCAAGGCCGGTCGCACCCGCTGGCTGGGCAAGCGCCCGGTCGTGCGCGGCGTCGCGATGAACCCGGTCGACCATCCGCACGGCGGCGGCGAGGGCAAGACCTCGGGCGGCCGCCATCCGGTCACCCCGTGGGGCAAGCCCACCAAGGGCAAGAAGACCCGCAAGAACAAGGCTACGGACAAGTACATCATCCGTCGCCGGTCAGCGACGCGGTAGGAGATAGGCAGTGGCACGTTCCGTTTGGAAAGGCCCCTTCGTCGAGGGCAGCCTGATCAAGAAGGCCGAGAAGTCGCGCGGCTCCGTCCGCAGCGAGGTGATCAAGACCTGGTCGCGTCGCAGCACGATCCTGCCGCAGTTCGTCGGCCTGACGTTCGGCGTCTACAACGGCAAGAAGTTCATCCCGGTGAACGTCACCGAGGAGATGGTCGGCCACAAGCTCGGCGAGTTCTCGCCGACCCGCACCTTCACCAGCCATGCCGGCGACAAGAAGGTTTCGAAGGATTAAGCGATGAGCAAGCCTGCGAACAAGCGCCGCGAGGCGGACAACGAGGCCAAGGCCGTACTGCGCACCGTGCGCGTCAGCCCGCGCAAGCTCGACCTCGTAGCGGCCTCCATCCGCGGCAAGAAGGCCGCCTCGGCGGTCAACGAGCTGACCTTCTCCAAGAAGCGCATCGCGCAGGACGTGAAGAAGGCGCTCAACTCGGCGATCGCCAACGCCGAGAACAACCACAACCTCGACGTCGACCGGCTGATCGTCGCCGAGGCGTCGGTCGGCAAGAGCCTGGTCATGAAGCGGTTCCAGACCCGCGGCCGCGGCCGCGCCGCCGGCATCATCAAGCCGTTCAGCCATCTCACCATCGTGGTGCGCGAGCGCCCCGAGGCGGAGGAAAAGTAACATGGGTCAGAAGGTCAATCCGATCGGCCTGCGTCTCGGCATCAACCGGACCTGGGACTCGCGCTGGTACGCCGAAGGCGGCGAATACTCGAACATGCTCCACGAGGACATCCACATCCGGAAGGTCCTGCGTGAGCGGCTGGCCCAGGCCGGCGTCTCGAAGATCGTCATCGAGCGCCCGGCCAAGCGCGCCCGCGTCACCATCCACACCGCCCGCCCGGGCGTGGTGATCGGCAAGAAGGGCGCCGACATCGAGAAGCTGCGCGGCGACCTCGCCAAGCTGACCAAGGGCGAGGTGGCGCTGAACATCGTCGAGATCCGCAAGCCCGAGATCGACGCCACGCTGATCGCCGAGAACATCGCCCAGCAGCTCGAGCGCCGCGTCGCCTTCCGCCGCGCCATGAAGCGCGCCGTGCAGTCGGCGATGCGCCTGGGCGCCCAGGGCATCCGCATCAACTGCTCGGGCCGCCTGGGCGGCGCCGAGATCGCGCGCATGGAGTGGTACCGCGAGGGCCGCGTGCCGCTGCACACGCTGCGCGCCGACATCGACTACGGCACCGCGACCGCCTTCACCACCTTCGGCACCTGCGGCGTCAAGGTGTGGGTGTTCAAGGGCGAGATCATGGCGCACGACCCGATGGCGCACGACAAGCGCGCCGAAGAGGCCGCGCCGCAACGGACCCCGGCGCGCGTCGAGCGCACCGAGCAGAGGGACGCGTAGGCAATCATGCTGCAACCCAAGCGCACCAAGTACCGCAAGGCCTTCAAGGGCCGCATCAGCGGCGCCGCCAAGGGCGGCTTCAACCTCGACTTCGGCGCCTTCGGCCTGAAGGCGATGGAGCCGGACCGCCTGACCGCACGCCAGATCGAGGCCGCCCGCCGCGCCATCACGCGTCACATGAAGCGTGCCGGCCGCGTCTGGATCCGCGTGTTCCCGGACGTGCCGGTGTCGAAGAAGCCGGCCGAGGTCCGCATGGGCTCCGGCAAGGGCGCGCCGGAGTTCTGGGCGGCCCGCGTGAAGCCCGGCCGCGTGCTGTTCGAGCTCGACGGCGTTCCCGTCACGGTCGCCAAGGAGGCGCTGGCTCTTGCCGCCGCCAAGCTGCCGATCAAGACCCGTTTCGTCGCCCGCGTCGGCGCCGAGGGCTGAGGAGAGAAGCCATGAAGGCCAGCGATCTACGCCCCAAGACTCAGGACCAGCTCAAGGAAGAGCTCGGCAACTTGCGCAAGGAAGCATTCAACCTGCGTTTCCAGAAGGCCGGCGGACAGCTCGGCAAGACCGGTCGCGTGCGCCAGGTGCGCCGCGACATCGCCCGCATCAAGACGGTGCTGGGCGAGAAGGCCGCAGGCTAAGGAGTAAGGAACAGATGCCGAAGCGAATTCTCGAAGGCGTCGTCGTCAGCGACAAGATGGACAAGACCATCGTCGTGAAGGTCGAACGGCGCGTTCAGCACCCGATCTACAAGAAGTTCATCCGCCGCTCGAAGAAGTACCACGCGCACGACGAGACCAATGCCTTCAAGGGCAAGGTCGGCGAGCTGGTCCGGATCCGCGAGTGCCGGCCGATTTCCCGGACCAAGACCTGGGAAGTCTTCGTCGAAACGGCCAAGGCCTAGAGGGGCGCAGGGAGCAGTCACATGATCCAGATGCGTACCAACCTGGACGTCGCCGACAACTCGGGAGCGAAGACGGTCCAGTGCATCAAGGTGCTGGGCGGCTCGCGCCGCAAGTATGCCGCGATCGGCGACATCATCGTCGTCTCGGTCAAGGAAGCCCTGCCGCGCCGCGGCGTCAAGAAGGGCGAGGTGCATCGCGCCGTCGTGGTGCGGACGTCGTTCCCGCTGCGTCGCGGCGACGGCAGCGCCATCCGCTTCGACCGCAACGCCGCCGTGCTGATCAACAAGCAGAACGAGCCGATCGGCACCCGCATCTCGGGTCCGGTGACCCGCGAGCTGCGCGGCAAGAAGTTCATGAAGATCATCTCGCTCGCGCCGGAGGTCCTGTAGTCATGAAGATCCGGAAAGGCGACCGCGTGAAGGTCATCGCCGGCGGCTCCAAGGGCAAGGTGGGCGACGTGCTGCGCGTCCTGCCGTCCGAGAACCGGGTGGTGGTGTCGGGCGTCAACGTCATCAAGCGCCACACCAAGCCCGGCCGCACCGGCGAGGGCGGCATCATCGAGCGCGAGGCCGCGATCCACGTCTCGAACGTGGCCGTGCTCGATCCGAAGTCCGACAAGCCGACCAAGGTCGGCTTCAAGTTCCTCGAAGACGGCCGGAAGGTCCGCGTCGCGCGCGGCTCCGGCGAAACGATCGACCGTTAGGAGAACGCGCCATGGCCGCGCGCCTGCAAGAGCACTACACCAAGACCGTCCGTGACGCCCTCGTGAAGGAGTTCTCCTACAAGAACGCCTTCGAGGTGCCGAAGCTCGAGAAGATCGTCATCAACATGGGCGTCGGCGAGGCGGTCAACGACCGCAAGGCCGTCGACGGCGCCGTGAACGACCTGACGGCGATCACCGGCCAGAAGCCGGTCGTCACCAAGTCGCGCAAGTCGATCGCGACCTTCAAGCTGCGCGAGGGCATGGCGATCGGCGCCAAGGTCACGCTGCGCCGCGACCGCATGTACGAGTTCATCGACCGACTGGTGAACATCGCGCTGCCGCGCGTCCGCGACTTCCGCGGCCTGAACGGCAAGTCTTTCGACGGCAATGGCAACTACGCCATGGGCCTCAAGGAGCAGATCGTGTTCCCGGAAATCGACTACGACAAGGTCGACATGGTGCGCGGCATGGACATCATCATCTGCACGTCGGCGAAGACGGACGCGGAAGCCAGAGCGCTTCTCCGCGGCTTCGACTTCCCGTTCGTGAACTGAGGCCGGAGAAGACGAATGGCCAAGACGAGCTCAGTCAACAAGAACAAGCGGCGCGAGAAGATGGCGAAGCAATACGCCGTCAAGCGCGCCAAGCTGAAGGCGATGGCGGTGGACGACAAGCTCACCCCGGAGGACCGGTTCGAGGCCCGCATCAAGCTGGCCGAGCTGCCGCGCAACTCCTCGCCGACGCGCATCCGCAACCGGTGCGAGATCACCGGCCGGCCGCGCGCGGTCTATCGCAAGTTCAAGCTGTCGCGCCTGGCGCTGCGGCAGCTGGCCTCGCTGGGCGCCTTGCCCGGCGTCGTTAAGTCGAGCTGGTAACGGGAGCCCGTAGACCATGGCGATGACAGATCCCGTCGGCGATTTGCTGACCCGCATCCGCAACGGCCAGTCGGCACGCCTCGACAGCGTGACCGTGCCGGCCTCGAAGATGCGGTCGAACGTTCTCGATGTGCTCCAGCGCGAAGGCTACATCCGCGGCTGGTTCGAGGAAGAGATGCGGCCCGGCGTGAAGGAGCTTCGCGTCGAGCTGAAGTACGACAACGGCCGTCCGGTCATCAAGGACATCAAGCGTGTCTCGACCCCGGGCCGTCGCGTCTACTCGAAGATCCGCGAGCTGCCGCGCCACTTCAACGGCCTCGGCATCTCGATCCTGTCCACCCCGCGCGGCATCATGAGCGATGCCGAGGCGCGAGCCGCCAATGTCGGCGGCGAAGTCCTCTGCAAGGTGTTCTGATCATGTCGCGAGTCGGCAAGAACCCGGTCGCCATCCCGCAGGGCGTCACCGTCGACCTCAAGGGCCAGGCCCTCAAGGTCAAGGGCAAGCGCGGCGAGCTCTCGATGGTCGTCCACGACGACGTCGAGGTCAGCAACGGCAGCACGGGCCTCAGCTTCAGGCCGCGCAGCGAGAGCCGCCGCGCGCGCATGCAGTGGGGCACCGCCCGCGCCCAGGCCAACAACATGGTGAAGGGCGTCTCCGACGGCTTCACCATCAACCTCGAGATCAACGGCGTCGGCTACCGCGCCCAGGCGGATGCCAAGAACCTGAAGCTGCAGCTCGGCTTCAGCCACGACGTCGAGGTTCCAATTCCCACCGGGATCCAGATCAAGGCGCTGAAGCCGACCGAGATCGAGATCACCGGGTCGGATCGTCAGAAGGTCGGTCAGCTCGCCGCGGAGATCCGCAGCCTGCGTCCGCCCGAGCCCTACAAGGGCAAGGGCATCAAGTACTCGACCGAGACGATCCGGCGCAAGGAAGGCAAGAAGAAGTAAGGCGAACCACGATGGACACCAAAGCTCTCTTCGCCCGCCGCCAGCGCCGCACGCGTCACGCGCTGCGCCAGGCCTCGGGCGGCCGCCCCCGCCTCAGCGTCTTCCGCTCGGGCAAGCACATCTACGCCCAGGTCATCGACGACCTGAAGGGCCTGACCCTGGCCGCCGCCTCGTCGCTCGACGAAGGCCTGAAGGCCAAGCTCAAGACCGGCGCGAACAAGGACGCGGCGACCGAGGTCGGCAAGCTGATCGCCGAGCGCGCGATCGCCGCCGGCGTCAAGGACGTCGTGTTCGATCGCGGCGGCTACCAGTATCACGGCCGCGTCGCGGCGCTGGCCACTGCCGCCCGCGAGGGCGGCCTGTCGTTCTGAGGAGTTAGCACATGGCTCGTTCACCCGGAGGCTCCGGCGGCCGCAACCCGCGCGATCGCGGCCGCGGTCGCGACGGCGACGAGGAAAACGAACTGAAGGACAAGCTCGTCACCATCAATCGCGTCGCGAAGGTGGTGAAGGGCGGTCGGCGCTTCGCTTTCGCCGCGATCGTGGTGATCGGCGACCAGCGCGGCCGTGTCGGCCACGGCGCCGGCAAGGCGCGCGAGGTGCCGGAGGCGATCCGCAAGGCGACCGACGCCGCCAAGCGCGGCATGATCCGCGTGCCACTGCGCGACGGCCGCACGCTGCATCATGACGTCAAGGGCCGCTTCGGCGCCGGCAAGGTGACGCTGCGCGCCGCCCCGGCCGGCACCGGCATCATCGCCGGCGGCCCGATGCGCGCGGTGTTCGAGACGCTCGGCGTCAAGGACATCGTCGCCAAGTCGGTCGGCACGTCCAACCCGCACAACATGATCAAGGCGACCTTCAAGGCGCTCGAGCAGCTCAACTCGCCGCGCATGGTGGCGACCCGCCGCGGCAAGAAGGTCGGCGATCTGCTCGGCCGCCGCGACGGCACGGCCGCCGATGCCGCCGCTGAAGCCAGCGCGTGACGGAGGTGACCATGGCCGACAAGAAGACGCTCAAGGTCACCCAGACGGGCAGCCCGATCGGCCGTACGGACGATCAGCTTGCGACCCTGAAGGGCCTGGGCCTGAACAAGCGCCACCGCAGCCGCGTCCTCGAGGACACGCCGTCGGTGCGCGGCATGATCAACAAGGTGCACCATCTGGTGCGCGTCGATGAGGAATCGGCAAAGTAGCAGCGGCTTGCGATCAAGCCGCCGGAGCTAGGCCGGAGGGTATGGCAAAATGAGACTGAACGAGATCGCCGACAATGCCGGCGCCCGCAAGCGCCGCATGCGCGTGGGCCGCGGCATCGGCTCGGGCAAGGGCAAGACCGCCGGCCGCGGCGTCAAGGGCCAGAAGTCCCGCACCGGCGTCGCCATCAAGGGCTTCGAGGGCGGCCAGATGCCGCTCTACCGCCGGATCCCGAAGCGCGGCTTCCGTCCGCCGCACCAGAAGGAATACCAGGTGGTGAACCTCGCCACCCTGCAGAAGGCGATCGACGACAAGAAGCTCGACGCTTCCAAGCCGATCGACGCGGCGGCGATGCAGGCCGCCGGCCTGTTCAAGAGCGCGTTCGACGGCGTGCGCCTGCTCGGCAAGGGCGAGCTCACCGCCAAGATCGATGTCAAGGTCGCCGGCGCCTCGGCGTCGGCGAAGGCCGCGGTCGAGAGGGCCGGCGGCACGGTCGAGCTGCCTCCCCAGCCTGCTGCCGAGGCCGCCTAACTCGTTACGCGTAGGGGTCGTCCATGGCATCCGCCGCCGAACAACTCGCCTCCAACCTGAACTGGGGCTCGATCGGTAAGGCGACCGAGCTGAAGAAGCGCCTGTGGTTCACCGTGGGCGCCCTCATCGTCTTCCGCATCGGCGCCTACATCCCGGTCCCGGGCGTCGATCCGACGGCCCTCGCTGAGATGTTCAGCCGCCAGGCCGGCGGCATCGCCGGCATGCTCGACGTGTTCTCGGGCGGCTCGATCGGCCGCATGTCGATCCTGGCGCTGTCGATCATGCCGTACATCTCGGCCTCCATCATCATGCAGATCCTGACGACGGTCGTGCCGTCGCTCGAGGCGCTGAAGAAGGAGGGCGAGGCCGGCCGCAAGAAGATCAACCAGTACACCCGCTACGGCACGGTCGTGCTGGCGGCCTTCCAGGCCTACGGCATCGCCGTCGGCCTCGAGAGCCAGACCACGTCGGTCGGGCCGGTGGTGCACGACCCGGGCCTGTTCTTCCGCTTCGTCACCATGGTCACCCTGGTCGGCGGCACCCTGCTGCTGATGTGGATCGGCGAGCAGATCACCGCCCGCGGCGTCGGCAACGGCACCTCGCTGATCATCTTCGCCGGCATCGTGGCGGCGCTGCCCAACGCCATGGTCCAGACCCTCGAGCTCGGCCGCACCGGCGCGCTGTCGGCGCTGTTCATCATCGCGCTGGCGGTCGGCGTAGTCGTCGTCGTGGCGGTCGTGGTCTTCATGGAGACCGCGCAGCGGCGAATCGTCGTCCAGTATCCCAAGCGCCAGGTCGGCAACAAGATGTACGGCGGCGAGGCCTCGCACCTGCCGCTCAAGATCAACACCTCGGGCGTGATCCCGCCGATCTTCGCCTCCTCGCTGCTGCTGTTCCCGGCGACCATCGCCTCGTTCCAGGGTCCCGGCGGCGAGCCCGGCATCGCGAGCTGGCTGCAGACCTACCTGGCGCACGGCACGCCGCTCTACCTGCTGGCCTATATCGGCCTGATCGTCTTCTTCTGTTTCTTCTACACGACGGTCGTGTTCAACCCGGCCGACACGGCCGAGAACCTCAAGAAGAACGGCGGCTTCATCCCCGGCATCCGTCCGGGCAAGAACACCGCCGAGTATCTCGAGCACATCCTGACCCGGTTGACCGTGATCGGCGCGGCCTACCTGTCGGCCGTCTGCATCCTGCCGGAGCTGCTGATCGCCCGCGGCGGCGTGCCGTTCTACTTCGGCGGCACCAGCCTGCTGATCGTGGTCTCGGTCACGCTCGACACGGTGACCCAGATCCAGGCGCATCTCCTGGCGCACCAGTACGAGGGCCTCATCAAGAAGGCCCGCCTGCGGGGAAGAGGACGCTGAGGACGATGAACATCATTCTCCTGGGTCCGCCGGGGGCGGGGAAAGGCACCCAGGCCCAGCGACTGCAAACCGATCTCGGCATGATCCAGCTCTCGACCGGCGACATGCTGCGCGCCGCCGTGAAGTCGGGCAGCGCGCTCGGCCAGCAGGCCAAGGGCATCATGGAGGCCGGCAAGCTGGTGCCGGACGAGCTGATGGTCAGCCTGATCGAAGACCGCATCGCCCAGCCGGATTGCGCCAAGGGCTTCATCCTGGACGGCTTCCCGCGCACCGAGGCCCAGGCCGTGGCGCTGGACAAGATGCTCGCCAAGACCGGCAAGAAGCTCGACGAGGTGATCGAGATGGAAGTCGACGAGAAGGCGCTGACCGAGCGCATCGTCGGCCGCTTCACCTGCGCCAAGTGCGGCACGGGCTATCACGACAAGTTCAAGCGGCCCAAGGTCGACGGGGTCTGCGACGTCTGCGGGTCGAAGGAATTCACCCGGCGCAAGGACGACAATGCAGAGACCATGAAGACCCGCATGGCCGCCTATCGCGCCCAGACCGAGCCCCTGCTGCCCTACTATCGGGCCAAGGGGGTCCTGAAGAAGGTCGACGGGATGGCCGCGATGGACGAGGTTTACCGTCAAATCCGCGCTGTTTTGGCAAGGGCTTGACAAGTGGAGCATCCGTTGACTCGGGGGCCGCGATCCCTATAATCGCGCGCTTTTCCGGGGCCAGCGGAAGTCGGGACGGGCGCGCGTCAGCGCGCCATAAGTCATTGAAGGAGTTGAAACTTTGGCTCGTATAGCCGGCATCAACATCCCCACCGCCAAGCGGGTGGTCGTGGGGTTGCAGTATATCCACGGGATCGGCGAGGCGAAGGCCAAGGAGATCCTGGGGAAAGTGGGGATCGATGTGTCGCGCCGGGTCAATACCCTGACCGACGACGAGGTCATCCGCATCCGAGAGGCGATCGACCGCGACTACACGGTCGAGGGCGACCTGCGTCGCGAGACGGCGATGAACATCAAGCGTCTGATGGACCTCGCCTGCTATCGCGGCCTGCGGCATCGCCGCGGCCTGCCGGTCCATGGCCAGCGCACGCACACCAATGCGCGCACCCGCAAGGGCCCGGCCAAGCCGATCGCCGGCAAGAAGAAAGTCACGAAGTAAGAGGGGATCATCATGGCCAAGCCTGCAGCCGCCGCCACCAGCGGCGCCGCCTCCGGCGCCGCGCGTCCCCGTCGCCGGGAGCGCAAGAACATCATCGCCGGCGTTGCCCACGTGAACGCCAGCTTCAACAACACGATCGTCACGATCACCGACGCGCAGGGCAACACCATCGCCTGGTCGTCGTCGGGCCAGCAGGGCTTCAAGGGTTCGCGCAAGTCGACGCCGTTCGCCGCCCAGATGGCCGCCGAGAATGCCGGCCGCAAGGCGATGGAGCACGGCATGCGGACGCTGGAGATCGAGGTGCGCGGTCCGGGGTCGGGCCGCGAGTCGGCGCTGCGCGCGCTGCAGGCCGTCGGTCTCGCCGTCACCGCGATCCGCGACGTGACGCCGATCCCGCACAACGGCTGCCGCCCGCCGAAGCGTCGTCGCGTCTGAGTTGGAGCCCCGGCGCATTTCTTGCGCCGGCTCTTTTCGAATTGTTCGCTGCTCCTCCGGAGCGGCGTGAACCACCGGTCTAGAGAGGTAAGCCCCCGTGCTTCAGAAGAACTGGCAAGATCTCATCAAGCCGGAGAAGCTCGTCACCGAGGCTGGCGTCGATGCCGGCCGCACCGCGACGATCGTCGCCGAGCCGCTCGAGCGCGGCTTCGGCCTGACGCTCGGCAACGCGCTGCGCCGCGTGTTGCTGTCGTCGCTGCAGGGTGCCGCCGTCACGTCGATCAAGATCGACAACGTGCTGCACGAGTTCTCCTCGATTCCCGGCGTCCGCGAGGACGTCGTCGACATCGTGCTCAACATCAAGGCGATGGCCGTCAAGATGCAGGGCGACCGCCCGCAGCGTCTGTACCTGCGCGCCGTCGGTCCCGGCGAAGTCACCGCCGGCATGATCGAGCTGCCGGGCGACGTCCAGATCATGGATGCCAAGCACCTGATCTGCACGCTCGACGACGGCGCCTCGATCTCGATGGAGCTGATGGTCGCCACCGGCAAGGGCTACATCCCGGCCTCGGCGAACCGTCCGGAGGATGCGCCGATCGGCCTGATCCCGGTCGACTCGGTGTTCAGCCCGGTCAAGCGCGTCAGCTACAAGATCGAGAACAGCCGCGTCGGCCAGGTCACCGACTACGACAAGCTGTCGATGACGGTCGAGACCAACGGCACGACCGCCCCGGCCGATGCCGTGGCGCTCGCCGCCCGCATCCTGCAGGACCAGCTCCAGCTCTTCATCAACTTCGAGGAGCCGCGCGAGGTCCGCAAGGAAGAGCAGCAGGACGACTTCCCGTTCAACCGCAACCTGCTGCGCAAGGTCGACGAGCTCGAGCTGTCGGTCCGCTCGGCCAACTGCCTGAAGAACGACAACATCATCTACATCGGCGATCTGGTTCAGAAGACCGAGGCGGAGATGCTGCGCACGCCGAACTTCGGCCGCAAGTCGCTGAACGAGATCAAGGAAGTGCTGGCCGGCATGGGCCTCCACCTGGGCATGGAAATCCCGGGCTGGCCGCCGGACAACATCGAGGAAATGGCGAAGCGGCTGGAAGAGCCGTACTAGGCCGCTGAAGGGGTATAGGTCATGCGTCACAACAACCGCGGCCGGAAGTTCCACCGCACCGCCGAGCATCGCAAGGCGATGTTCATGAATCTTGCCGGCGCTCTGATCAAGCACGAGCAGATCACGACCACGCTGCACAAGGCGAAGGACCTGCGTCCGATCGTCGAGAAGCTGGTCACGCTCGGCAAGCGGGGCGGCCTGCACGCCCGCCGCCAGGCGATCGGCTTCCTGCGCGATCCCTACATCGCGGACAAGCTGTTCACCACGCTGGGCCCGCGCTACGCCAGCCGCAACGGCGGCTACCTGCGCGTCCTCAAGGCGGGCTTCCGCTTCGGCGATATGGCGCCGATGGCCGTGATCGAGTTCGTCGAGCGCGACACCGCCGCCAAGGGCCAGGACAGCGGCCCCTCGGCCGAGCAGGCGGAGCAACAGGAAGCGGCATAAGCCCTTTCCCGATATCGGATACGAAACGCCCGGTCGAAAGACCGGGCGTTTTCTTTTGCCGGGGGCGCGCCGGGACGAGAATGTCCAAGACCTTCCGCGGGATTCGGCGCATCATTGCATCGAGGCGTCGGACGGAGGACAGCGATGCGTGCAGTCCTGATCGTGGCGATTCTGGAGACCGGATTGCTCCTGGCGGCGGCCGACAGCGCCTTCGGCCAGACCCGCACGCCGGCGCCGCCGGCCGCTTCGGTCGCTCAGTCGATGGCGCAAATCCAGGAAAGCCAGATCGCCGCCGCCGCCGCGCGCCGTCCGTACCCGCTGGGCGGCGGCGGCCAGCAGGCGCTTGTGCTCATGCACGGCTGGGGACCGACCTACAGGCCAACGCGGCCTGAAGAAATTCCCATCCTGGCCGCGCCGGACGTGTTGACGACGGGCGTCTATCCGTGGTCGAGGAACGTCGACACGCCGCGTACCTGGCCCATCCTTTCCATTCAATCGCCTTGCTGGAAATGCTGAGTCCCTGGCCGCGAAGTGGCGCGCGCCTGGCATAAGATTAAGCTCAGTCCATGGACTTCATCTTCAGGCTGGCGCTGCCGGCCGAGTGTGCCGACGCCGACCGCGTGCTGCGCGCGGCCTTCACACCGTACATGAAGCGCCTCGGGCGCGAGATCCCATCCGACTACTACAAGTGGCTGCCGGCCTCGATCGAGCGCGGCGACGTGTTCGTGGCCGACGAGGGCGGCCGGATCGTCGGCGTCGCCGCGACCGAGCGGCGGGACACCGGCCTCTACCTCGACCGGCTCGCCGTCGATCCCGTGAAGCAGGGCACGGGCCTGGGAAGCTGGCTGCTGGTCCGGCTCGAGGAGGTCGCCCGCGCCCGCGGCGACCGCGCGATGTCGCTCACCACGGCGGAGATGATGGATCATCTGATCCGGCTCTACAGCAGCCACGGCTTCGAGATCGTCCATCGCGGCCCACCGGATCACGGCAAGGACCCGCACACCCGCATCACCATGGTGAAGCCGCTGTAACACGCCGCAACGATCGGTAATGCGCGGCAATGATTTGTCATTTCACTGTCGCGCACAGCGCCGCGATGCTCCGCGCGTGCAAACGACGATCGTCCTGTTCGCCGTCTTCGCGGCCACCGTCGCCAACTCGACCGTGTTCGCGACGCTCGGCCTGCACGGCCGCAGCGTGGGCTTAAGCGAGCTCGAGGTCGGCGCCATATTCGCCTCCTCGGGCGTGCTGTTCTTCCTGACGTCGTCTCACTGGGGCCGGCTGTCCGACCGGATCGGCCGCGGCCCGGTGATGGCGGCGGGCCTCGCCGCGACGGCGCTGTCGCTGTTTCTGTTCGCGGGCCTCTACGCGGCCGGCGGGACGTTCCTCGCCCTGCTGCTGGCGCGCGCGATCTATGGGCTGCTGGCCGGCAGCCTCCAGCCCGCCGCGACCGCCTGCATGGCCGATACCGCCGTCGAGCGGCGGGCGTCCGCCGTGGCGCTGATTGGCGCATCGGTCGGCATCGCCAGCATCGCCGGGCCGCTGTTCGCCGCGTCGGTCGCAGGCTTGGGGCTCGCCGTGCCCGTGGCCGCGGGCGGCATCCTCACGGCCCTGGCGGCGGCTGCGACGCTCGCCGGCGTGCGGGAGGGGCCGCGGCAGCCGGTATGGGCGCGCACCGCGACGCCGCCGGTCGAGGGCCTCGCCCCGTACCTGGCGGTGGGCTTCACGATGATCTTGGGTTTCGGCGCGCTGCAGCCGACGACGGCCTTCTATGTCCAGGACCGTTTCGCCCTCGAAACGGCCGCCGCCGTGCGGCAGGCGAGCCTTGCCTCGGCGGGCTTCGCTGCCGGCTCGTTCGTGGTGCAGGGGTTCGTCATCCGGTTGCTGCCGCTGCGGCCGCAGCAGCTTCTGTCGTTCGGGCTCGCGGTCTGCCTGCTCGGCGCGGGCGGCGGCCTTGTGGCGCCCGAACCCGAAGCGCTGATCGCGGCGTTCGGCGTGATGGGTGCCGGCTACGGGCTGGCGCAATCCGGCCTGACCGCTTCGGTATCGATCCTGGGCGGCGAGCATCGACAGGGGCAGGTGGCCGGTCGACTGCAGGCCGTCCTGTCGGCCGCCTGGATCGTGGGCGCGCTGGGCGGCAGCGCCCTCTACCCGTTCGCGATCGCGGCGCCGCTGCTGATCGCGGCCGGCGCGATGACGATCGCCGTCATGCTGTCCTATGCCGGCGCGTCGCCGGCGACCGCCCAGATCCGCCGGTGAATCCGGTCCTGGTCCTCGGCGAGATAGACCACCTCCACCGCGCCCTCGCTGAGGATGGCGGCGGAAGTGCGGAACGATTCGCCCCACACGGGATCGTCGAATTCCGGCCGGGGCGTCGCCACGGTCCTCACGCCGCTCAGCACGAGAGCGCGGGCGCAGTCGGTGCAGGGAAAGTAGGTCGAGACCAGCAGGCCGCCGTCGGTCGGGAGCCCACGCTTCGCCGCCTCGAACAGCGCCGTGCGCTCGGCGTGCTCCAGCCAGATGAAGCGGTTCTCGCCGGCTGCGCGCTCCGGCAGCGCGCGGATGCCGGGTGGGAAGGTGTTGCAGGCAGCGATTTCCGAGCCGGCCGTGACCAGCACCGCGCCGACCCGACGGATGCGGTTCGGGCTCGCGGCCGCAGCGGCGACTGCGCGCTCGAGCAGGGCGTCGAGCCCGGTCACGTCGATCTCTCCCAGGCGATCGGATAGCGGTTGAAGCCGCGGAAGCGGGCGCGGCCGCCGCGCTCGCAGGCGCCGTCGCAGGCGAGGCCGTCGAGCCGGCTCACCAGCCGGCCGATGGCGATGGTGCCCTCCAGCCGTGCCAGCACCGCGCCCAGGCACATATGCACCCCCGAGCCGAAAGCGAAGTGCCGGTTGGGCTCACGGCTCACGTCGAAGCGGTCGGGCCCGGGGAACTGCGCCGGATCGCGGTTGGCCGCGCCGATGCCGATATGGATATAGGTGCCGGCCGCCAGCGTCTCGCCGCCGATCTCGGTATCGGCCGAGAGCCGCCGGTTGCCGAGCTGGTTGGAGCTCTCGAAGCGCAGGCCCTCCTCGACACCGCTCTTGAGCAGGCCGGGCTGGCCCTTGAGCCGCACCAGCTCGTCGGGGAAGCGCAGCAGCGCATCGACAGTGTTGCCGATCAGGTTGGTCGTGGTCTCGTGGCCGGCGTTCAGCAGGAAGATGCAGTTCTGCACCAGCTCGTCGTGGGTCAGCCGCTCGCCGTCGACCGCGCCGTGGATCAGCGTGCCCAGGATGTCCTTGTCGTCGGCCGGCCGCTTGGCGCGCTCGGCGATCAGCTCGTCGAGATAGGCCGAGAACTCGGCGACCGCTTGGTTGCCCGCCGCCTGCCGCTCGGCGCTGGCGACCGGCTCCAGCGCGCCCAGGATCGCCAGCGAATAGCGGCGGAAGGGGCTGCGGTCGCCCGCCGGCACGCCCAGCATGTCGCAGATCACCTCGACCGGCAGCCGGAAGGCGAAGTCCTCGACCAGGTCCATGCGGCGCGCCCCGGCATGGCGCTCGATCAACTCGTCGACCACGGCCTCGATGCGCGCCTGCATCGCCGCCAGGGCGCGCGGCGTGAAGGCGGCGGCCAGCAGCTTGCGCACCCGCGTGTGCAGCGGCGGATCGTTGAACACCAGGCTGGTCGTGTGGTGCTTGTAGAGCGGCGTGCCGGTCCCGAACTTCGGGCCGAACTCGGCCTTCTTGTCCGAGCGCATGCTGGGGTCGCGGTAGCAAACCGCGACGTCGGCGTAGCGCGACAGGAACACGCTGCCGTCCGGCAGCCGCTTCACCGGCGCGAAGCGGCGCAGCGCGTGATAGTAGGGGAAGGGATCGGCGAGGAAGGCCGGCTCGAGCGCGGCAAGGTCGAAGCGGTCGGCGAAGGCCCGGGCTTCGTCCGATGCCAGCTCGATCAGTCCGTTGCCCGTCACGATTTCTCCTCGAAGGCATCCAGCGACAGCAAGCGGGCGTAGTGCCGGACGCCGACCGGCCAGCCCGCAATCAGCGCATCGTAGCGCGCGCTGTCGCCGGCGAAGAGAGCCCTTGTCGCCTCCTCATAGCCCGGCTCGTTGCCCGCCAGCGCGGTCATGAAGCGGTAGGTCGCCTCGCGGGCGCGGCGAACCCGTTCGGCGACCGGATCGGCGTGGCGGGCCTGGTCGACCAGTCGCCGCAGGGCGACAGAGGCGCCGCCGGGCTGGTTGTTGAGCCAGTCCCAGTGGCGGGGCAGCAGCGTGACCTCGCGCGGCACGACGCCGAGCTTCGGCCTCCCCGGGGCGCGGGCCGGCGGTTTGAGGCCCTGGTCGGGGTCATCGTCGAGGCGCTGCACGATGGCGTCGTCGGTGCCGCGCAGATCGAGGTCGATCGGCCGGGCGGTTGCGTCCTCGAACACCAGCGGTGTGACAGTGGCGTCGCGGCGAAGCCGTTCCTTGAGGGCAAGGGCCACTTTTTCCAAAGGACCCGAGGAGACCATCTCGGTTCCGACGAAGGCGGTGCAGCGAAGGTTTCGTTTCGGCATGCCTCTTTTTATCCGGGTAAAATATTTCAGTCAATATTATCCGGATAAAATATGGTGAAGGGGTGGAGCGGATTCCCGGACGAATCGCCTAAAAGCCTTGTGCCATCGACATCGGAGCCGTCCGGGGGAATCCGGACGCCGAGCCGGACGTGCCCCTCAAATCTGCTCCTCGGTCAGGGCAAACACCGTGCGGCCGGCCGCCTTCAGCGGTCCGAGCTGGGCCAGCGCGGGGGGCAGGATGACCTCGGCATAGAAGCGGGCGGTGATCAGCTTGGCCTCCAGGAAGGCCGGATCGCCGTCGCGAGAGGCGAGCTTGCCCTGGGCCACCACGGCACTGCGGGCCAGCAGCCAGCCGCCCAGCGCCGTCCCGGCCAGCCGCAGGAACGGCACAGAGCCCGCCAGCGCGCTCACCAGCTCGCCTTTGACCGACTGGGCCACCCACCTGGTGGCGTCTTCCAGCGAGTCCGCCGCGGCCACGACGCCGGCGCGGATGGCCGCCAGGTCATCGCCGGGCGCCGATTTCAATTCCTCGGCGGTGGCCCGCATCTCGGCGATCAGGCCCAGCATGGTCTCGCCGCCGTCCTTGGCGATCTTTCGGCCGACCAGATCGCGTGCCTGGATGCCGTTGGTGCCTTCGTAGATCGGCAAGATGCGGGCATCGCGCAGGTGCTGCGCGGCGCCGGTCTCCTCGATGAAGCCCATGCCGCCGTGGATCTGCACGCCCGTGGAGGCGATCTCGTTGCCTAAATCGGTGAACCATGCTTTCACGATCGGAATGAGCAGGTCGACGCGGTCCTGGATCTTGCGCGCCGCCTCCTTGTCGGGATGGCGCAGCGCGCCGTCGATGCCGGCGGCGGTGTAGTAGCCCAGCGCCCGCATCGCCTCGACCTGGGCGCGCATGCTCATCAGCATGCGGCGGACGTCGGCGTGGTGGACGATCGACACCGGCTGCGGCTGGGCACTGCCGTCGTCCTTGGACTGCACGCGGGTCTTGGCGAAGGCGGCGGCCTGCTGGTAGGCGCGCTCGGCGATCGCCAGGCCCTGGATGCCGACCGACAGGCGGGCATTGTTCATCATGGTGAACATGTAGGAGAGGCCGCGGCCCTCCTCGCCGACCAGCCAGCCGACCGCGCCGCCGTCGTCGCCGAAGCTCATGACGCAGGTCGGGCTGGCATGGATGCCGAGCTTGTGCTCGAGCGACACGCAGCGCAGGTCGTTGCGCGCAGCAAGCTTGCCGTCGGCGGCGGGCAGGAACTTCGGCACGATGAACAGCGAGATGCCGCGCACGCCCGCCGGCGCATCGGGCGTGCGCGCCAGGACGAGATGCACGATGTTCTCGGTGAGGTCGTGCTCGCCGTAGGTGATGAAGATCTTCTGGCCGCTGATCAGGTAGTGGTCGTCCTTCTTCACCGCGCGGCTCTTGAGCTGGGCGAGGTCGGAGCCCGCCTGCGGCTCGGTCAGGTTCATCGTCCCGGTCCATTCGCCCGAGATCATCTTGGGCAGATAGGTCGCCTTCTGCTCGGCCGAGCCGTGGTGGTGGATGGCGTCGATCGCGCCCTGGTTCAGCAGCAGGACGAGGCCGAAGCCCATGTTGGCCGCCTGCCACATCTCCTGCACGGTGGTCGCAAGAAGCCACGGCATGCCCTGGCCGCCGAACTCCGGATCGAACGGCAGCGAGTTCCAGCCGCCGTCGACGAATTCCTTGTAGATGCCGGTGAAGCCCGGCGCGGTGCGGACCACGCCGTTCTCCAGCTTGGCGCCGACCTTGTCGCCGTCGCGGTTGAGCGGCGCCAGCCCGTTGCCGGCGAGCTTGGCGGCCTCTTCCAGCACCGCGTCGACCGTGTCGTCGGTCGCATGCTCGTAGCCCGGCAGCGCCGCGACCTTGCCGAGGCCGGCGATTTCGCGCAGCGCGAAACGCATGTCGGCGAGCGGGGCGGTATAAGTCATTTCATCCTCCGGACCGCACTATGCCGCGCCCGGTCGCGTTCGGCCACTCGCTGGAGTAATGTCCCGGCACCATGACCGACACCGTTCTGCTCGCCATCGACGGCCCGCGCGCCACCATCACCCTCAACGATCCGGCCAAGCATAACCGGCTGAACACCGAGGGGCTCGGCAAGCTGCGCGCCGCGATCGAGAAGGCCGATGCCGATCCCAATGTGCGCGTCACCGTGCTGACCGGCTCGGGCGAAAAGACCTTCTGCTCGGGCTATGACCTGGGCTCGATCCCGTCGGGCAAGGAGGCGAAGCCCTCATCCGAGGTTCATAAGGACAGCTTCGAGCCGGTGATGGACCGGCTGGAGGCAATGCGCATGCCGACCCTGTGCGCGTTGAACGGCGGCGTCTATGGCGGCGCGACCGACATGGCGCTGGCCTGCGATTTCCGGCTCGGCGTGAAGGGCATGAGGTTCTTCATGCCGGCCGCCCGCTTCGGGCTGCACTACTATCCGAGCGGGCTGCGCCGCTACACCCAGAAGGTCAGCCCGAGCTTCGCCAAGCGCGCCTTCCTGCTGTCGGAGGATTTCACCGACGAGGACCTGCTGCGGGTCGGCTATCTCGACTGGCTGGTCGACCGCGGCGAATTCAAGGCCAAGGTCGATGCGACCGCGGCCAAGCTCGCGGGCCTGGCGCCGCTCTCGATGTCCAACATGAAGCGCGCCATCGAGCAGTTCGCCCAGGCCGAGCCCGACATCCCGAAGATCCGCGACGGCATCCGCGAGTGCCAGACCTCGGACGATCTGCGCGAGGGCTTGTCCGCCCTGCGCGAGAAGCGGGCGCCGGCCTTCAAGGGCCGCTGACGGTTGCAGCGCCGACTCGCCGCCATCGTCCATGCCGATCTTGCGGGCTTCACCCGCATGATGGAGGGCGCGGAGACGCGCACCTTCCGTCACCTCAAGGCAGCGCAGAGCGACGTCTGGCGGCCGGCGATCGAGGCCGGCGGCGGCCGGCTGGTCGGCACCGCGGGCGATGCCATGCTGGCGGAGTTCGGCTCGGCGGTGTCGGCGGTCAATGCCTCGATCGACATCCAGGAGCGGATGGGCCGCTTCAATGCAGCGCTCGTCGAGACGCAGCGCATGCTGTTCCGCATCGGCGTGCATCTCGGCGAGGTGATCGTCGACCAGGAGGACCAGAACATCTTCGGCGACGGCGTGAACCTGGCCGCCCGCATCCAGGGCATCGCCGAGCCGGGCGGCATCGCCGTGTCGCGGGCGGTGCGCGATGTCACCGAGCTGCGCATCGACTATGCCTTCGTCGATGGCGGCGAGCTCAGCTTCAAGAATGTCAGCCGGCCGGTGCACGTCTTCCATGTCCGCCCGGCTGCGGTGCCGCGCGGCACGCTGCGCTTCGAGGGTGCGGATTCGCACGGCCAGCCGCATGGCTTCGAGATCGCCGTCGGCAAGCTCGGGTCGGGCGCGATCGTCGGCCGCGCGGCGGACCAGTGCACGCTGGTCGTTGCTCATCCGACGGTGTCGCGCCGGCACGCCCGGCTCAGCCTCGCGGGCGAGGCGCTGCAGATCGAGGACCTGGGCTCGACCAACGGCACCGCGGTCGACGGCCGGGCGGTGCGCGCCGGCCAGCCGACGGCCTTCCAACCCGGCTCGACGATCCGCCTGGGAGACGTCAAGCTGTCCGTTCAGCAGGTGTGAGGAGAGTGCGATGACGGTCAATGCGAAGGCGCGGGTGCTGCGCGACAAGCTCGCGAAGGGCGAGTTCATCCTGGCGCCCGGCATCTACGACGGCATTTCCGCCCGCGTGGCCGACAGGATGGGTTTCCCGGCGCTCTACATGACGGGCTACGGCGCAACCGCGTCGATGCTCGGCCTGCCGGATGCGGGGCTCGCGACCTACTCCGACATGGTCGGGCGCGCGGAGATGATCTGTTCGGTGATCGACACGCCGCTGATTGCCGACGCCGACACCGGCTATGGCGGGCTGCTGAACGTGCAGCGCACGGTGCGCGGCTACGAGGCCGCGGGCGTGGCCGCGATCCAGATCGAGGACCAGGAGATGCCCAAGAAGTGCGGCCACACGCCCGGCCGCCGCGTCGTCCCGATCGAGGACATGGTGCTGAAGATCAAGGTCGCGGCCGAGGCGCGGCGCGATCCGGCGACGCTGATCGTCGCCCGCACCGATGCGCGCACCGCGCATGGTCTCGACGAGGCGCTGCGCCGCGCCAAGGCCTACGAGGCCGCAGGGGCCGACATCCTCTTCGTCGAATCGCCGGAGAGCGAGGCCGAGCTCGAGCGGATCGGCAAGGAAGTCGAGAAGCCCCTGCTGGCCAACATGGTCGAGTTCGGCAAGACGCCGCGGGTCGAGGTCGACAGGCTGAAGAAATGGGGCTTCGACGTCGCGATCTATCCCGGCCTGGGCTTCAGCGTCGCCGCCGAGGCGATGCGGCAGTCCTGGGAGTTCCTGAAAGAGAAGGGCACCAGCAACGGGGTCGCCGTGCCGCAGTACCGCAACATGCACGAGCTGATGGGCTTCTCCGAGGTCTGGGACTTCGAGAAGAAGTGGGCGACATGAACGGCCGGCGCCCGGGCTTTTTCGAGTTCGTCTCGCGCTTGCCGCCGCGCATCTGGCTGCAGGCGGCGCTCGGCCTGATCGGCTTCGCGATCCTGGCCGTGCTTGGCTTTGCGGTGATCGCGGGCGGCGTGGCGATCGCCGTGGTGATCCTGCTGATCTACCGGCTGCGAGCATGGCTCGCCGCCCTGTTCACCGGCCGGTCGGTGTCGCAGCCTCCGGCCCGCACCGACGACCGCAACGTCACCGACGTCCCCTACGAGATCGTCGACCGCCGCGACGACAAGAGCTGATCAGCACGACCACTGGAAGCCGTCGATCACGAAGTGCTGGCCGGTGATGAAGCAGGGCTCGGAGGTGGCGAGGAAGGCCACGAGCTGCGCCACGTCGGCGGGTGTGCCGAGGCGGTTCAGCATGATGCCTTTCTTCATCTCCTCGCCGCGGCTTCTGGTCAGGCTGTTGCCGAGCTCGGTCTCGATCACGCCGGGGCAGATGGCGTTGATCATGATCCTGGGCCCGAGCTCCTTGGCCAGCGCGCGGGTGAGGCCGAGGATGCCGGCCTTGGCCGTCGCGTAGGAGTGCTTGCTGACGGCCGACGTTACGCCGCCTGACAGAGCGTTGAGCGACGACATGCTGGCGATGCGGCCGCCTCCCTCCTGCTTCAGCATGATCGGCGCGATCGCGTGGATGTAGTTGAAGCAGCTCTTGAGGTTGACAGCGATGGTGCGGTCGAACTCCTCCTCCTTGATCTCCAGGATGCCCTTGGCGTTGGAGGCGCCGGCATCGTTCAGCAGGAAATCGATGCGGCCCCATTGCTTGGCCACATCGTCGGCGATCTCGTGGGCGCGCGCGAACACGGCGACGTCGGCCTTGTAGACGAGGGCCTTGCGGCCCTTGGCCTCGATCTCGCCTTTGGTGCGCTGCATCTCCGGCTCGAGCTGGTCGACCAGCGCGATGTCGTAGCCCCGCGCGGCCAGCTCGAGCGCGCAGCCGCGGCCGATGCCGCGCGCTCCGCCCGTCACGACGGCAATCCGTCGAGCATTGGTGCTCACGCCGCGTTCGCCCTGGCGTAGGCGGCGACTTCGGCGTGGGTCGCGAACCACACGCCACCTTTCCCTTGGCCCTTGGACTTGGCGTGGCGGATCAGCTCGTCGACGATCCAGATGCGCGAGCGGTAGCCGATGATGTGCGGATGCATGGTGAGCTGGAAGATGCCGCCGTCCTCGTAAGCCGCATCGAGCTCGCGCCGGAAGATCTCGAGCACGTCGGTGGGCGGCGTGTAAGGCCTGAGCGACGAGAAGCGGTGCATGGAGAAATAGACCGCATCGTCGCGCACCCATTCGACCGGCAGCTCGATCACGCCGGTCTCCTCGCCGTGCATCAGCAGCTCGTAGCAATCCTCGTCTGCCATCAGCGAGCTGTCGTACATCAGGCCCAGCTCCTTCTCGAGCGCGAGCGTGTTGGGGCTGAAATCCCACGACGGCGTGCGCATGCCGACGCAGCGCTTGCCGGTGATCTTCTCCAGCGTGTCGGCTGACCGGTGCATCAGGTCGCGCTCGGCCTCGCGCGGCAGCACCGAGTTAAGCTCATGGATCCAGCCGTGGATGCCGATCTCGTGGCCCTCGGCGACCAGCGCCCGCTGCTCCTCGGGGTAGAGCATCGCGGTCACCGCAGGGACGTAGAACGTCGCCTTCACGCCGTGCCTGTCGAGCAGCTTGCGGATGCGCGGGATGCCGACCCGGTTGCCGGACGGGCCCCAGGCCATGCGGCCGATCGACTTGCCGCCGTCGCGCAGCTCGTTGGTCTCGTGGTCGGAATCGAAGGACAGGGCGACGGCGCAGCGCGCGCCGTCCTTCCACGCCTTCGGCCGGTAGCTGCGGCCGGCGCGGACCTGGTGGACCAGCTTCTGCCAGTGCGAATCGGCCCACTGCCAGGGCTCGAGCTGCGGGCTATGGGTGTCGGGCATGATGACCTCCTTGGGCGTCAGGCGAGAGGGGAGCCGGTCACCGGCAGCGTCTGGCCGGTGATCCACGAGGCTCGGTCGGAAGCGAGGAAGAGGACCGCATCGGCGATGTCCTCGGGCTTGCCCATGCGGCGCATGGCGATGCGATCGGCGAAGGAGTTGCGGAACTCCACGCTGTAGGAGTTCCACTGCCGCTCGTAGTCGGGGCTGGTCGCCATGAAGCCCGGCGCCACCGAGTTCACGGTGATGCCGAACGGCCCCAGCTCCTGCGCGAGCTGCTTCACCAGCCCGACCTGGCCGTGCTTGGCCGAGGCGTAGGCCTGGATGCCGGTCAGGCTGGTCGCCAGCCCGGCGCGGCTCGAGATGGTGACGATGCGGCCGCCGCCCGCCTGCTTCATGCCGGGCGCGACGGCCTTGGCGAACAGGAAGCAGCCCTTGAGGTTCACGTCGACGATGCCGGCGAACTCCTCGGGGCTGACCTGCTCCAGCGGCTTCGGCGACTGGCCGAGCACGCCGCCCGCGACATAGGCCAGCACGTCGACCCGGCCGCCGGCCGAGGCCACGACCTTGTCGATGCTGTTGGGATCGGTGACGTCGACGGGCAGCGCCTTGATGCGCTCGCCGGCTTCGATCTGATCGACCAGTCGATCGCAGGCGATGACGTCCGCTCCGTCTGCCGCGAAGGCGTGCGCGATCGCCCGGCCGATGCCGCGAGCGGCGCCAGCCACGATCACCGTCTTGCCGTCGAAGCGGATCTGCATCAGGCGAGCTCGTCGTGGGCGGTTTCCTTCAGGCTCCAGATCACGCCGAAGGAGATCACTGCGGCGGCGATCAGGTACCAGACCGGCGCGATCGGCGTGCCGAGCTTCGCGATCATCCAGATCGAGAGATACGGCGCCGAGCCGCCGAAGATCGCGACCGACAGCGCATAGCCGGTGGTCATCCAGGTCGAGCGGCTGCGGGTCGGGAAGATCTCGGCGATCGCCGCCGGCCCGGCGCCGGAATAGAGCGAGATCAAAATCGCAATCGCGATCTGGACCAGCACCAGCCCGATGTACGGCACCTTGCCCGAGGCGAGGAAGGTGAACAGCGGCCAGGGCAAAACGATGAAGGCCGCGCAGCAGATCAGCAGCAGCGGCCGCCGGCCGTGGCGGTCGGACAGGTGGCCCATGATCGGGATCGAGATCACCAGCACGACCAGGCCGATGCTGTTCGACCACAATGCGGCCGCCGGTGTGAGGTTCATGTACTTGGCCGTCCAGCTCGGCATGTAGGTCAGCAGGACATAGAAGCAGACCGTCCACACGATGGTGAAGCCGAAGGCGCGCGCGGCCAACGCAAAGCCGCTCTCGCTGCGGGCCGGCGGCGGGGCCGCCTTCGCCTTCTCGAAGTGCGGCGTCTCCTCGATGGTGCGGCGCATGTACAGGCCGATCGGGCCCAGCAGGCCGCCGACCAGGAAGGGAATGCGCCAGCCCCACTCCGCCATCTGCGCCGGGGTCAGCAGCGTGTTGAGCAGGGCGGCGAACGAGGAGCCGAGCAGCAGACCGGCGACGACACTCATCTGCTGGAAGCTGCCGAACAGCCCGCGCTTGTCGCGCGGCGCCCATTCGACGATGAAGGCGGTCGAGCCGCCCCATTCGCCGCCGGTCGAGAAGCCCTGCATCAGCCGGGCCAGCAGCAGCAGCGCCGGGGCGGCGACGCCGATCGTGGCGTAGGTCGGCAGGATGCCGATCAACACGGTGCCGGCCGCCATCAGGAAGATGGTGAGCATCAGCGCCGACTTGCGGCCGTGGGTGTCGCCCATGCGGCCGATCACGATGCCGCCGATCGGCCGGGCGACGAAACCGAGGCCGAAGGTCAGGAAGGCCTTCAAGAGCTCGGTGGTCTCGTCGGTGCCGGGAAAGAAGTTCTTGCCGATGATCGCCGCGACATAGCCGTAGACGGCGAAGTCGTACCATTCGAGCACGTTGCCGATCACCGCGGCGGTGACGGCGCGGCGACTCTGGGATGACGCGGGTACTCCAACCGAAGCTGCAGTCATTTGAGGCTCCCCCTCTATTGAATTTGGATCACCTTCCCTGGATTCATCAGATTCTGCGGATCGAGCGCGCGCTTCAGCGAACGCATGACGTCGAGCTCGATCTTGGTGCGGTAGTGCTCGAGCTCGTGGACCTTGATGCGGCCGATGCCGTGCTCGGCCGAGATCGAGCCGCCATAGGCGGTGACGAGGTCGTAGATCGCGCCGCTGATCGCGTCGCCGTGTTGCATGAACTGCGGCTTGGACCAGCCGGCCGGTGCCTGGCAGTTGAAATGGAGATTGCCGTCGCCGACATGGCCGAACACCAGCGGCCGGCAGCCGGGCAGGGCCTTGGTCATCGCCGCCAGCCCCTCGGGCACGAAGGGCGGGATCTTGCTCACCGCCACCGAGATGTCGTGCTTGATCGAGGGGCCTTCCTTCTTCGAGGCCTCAGTATGGTTCTCGCGCAGCGCCCACAGCGCCTTGGACTGCGCCTCGGTCTGGGCGATCACGGCGTCGAGCACCAGGCCCTTCTCCATCGCCTCGCCGAGATAGGCTTCCATCTTGTCGCGCAGACCAGCCGCGTTGTCGCCCACGCTCGCCGGCCGGGCCGACGACCATTCCATCAGCACGTACCAGTCGTGCTTGTCTGCCAGCGGATCGGACGTGCCGGCGATGTGCTGCAGCACCAGGTCGATGCCCTGCCGGCCCATCAGCTCGCAGGAGGTGACGTTGTCCTCGGAGGCGGCGTACGCGCTGCTCAGCAGCTCGACGGCGGCCTGCGGCGAGGGTACGGCCGACCACGAGGTCGCGTGGTCCTTGGGCTTGGGCCAGAGCTTGAGGATCGCCTTGGTGATGATGCCCAGCGTGCCCTCGGCGCCGAGATAGAGATCGCGCAGGTCGTAGCCGGTGTTGTCTTTCTTGAGCGCCCGCAGGCCGTTCCAGATCTCGCCGTCGGGCAGCACGACCTCGAGCCCGAGCACCAGATTGCGGGCGTTGCCGTAATGCAGCACCTGCACGCCGCCGGCGTTGGTCGAGAGGTTGCCGCCGATGGTGCAGCTTCCCTCGGCGCCGAGGCTGAGCGGGAACAGCCGGTCGGCATCGGCAGCCGCTTCCTGGATGGTCTTCAGCACCACGCCCGCCTCGACGGTCATGGTGTAGCCGACCTTGTCGATCTCCAGGATGCGGTTCATTCGCGTGAGCGACAGCACGATCTCGCGGCCTTCCTCGTGCGGCGTGCCGCCGCCCGACATGCCGGTGTTGCCGCCCTGGGGCACGATTGCGACCTTCTCGGCGGCACAGAGCTTCACCACCGCGGCGACTTCCTCGGTGGTTGCCGGCCGCACGATCGCCAGCGCCGTGCCGAGATAGTTCTCGCGCCAGTCGGTGAGGAAAGGGTGCTTGCCCTGATCGTCGGTGATCAAGCCCTTGTCGCCGACGATGGCATGCAATCGGGCGACGAAGTCCGTCATGAAAGCCTCAGCACCTTGCCCGGGTTCATGATGTTCTTCGGGTCCAGCGCGCGCTTGATGGTGCGCATGGTGTCGAGCTCGATCTTGCTGCGGTAGTGCTGGAGCTCGTCGAGCTTCTCGATGCCGATGCCGTGCTCGGCCGAGATCGAGCCCGCCATCGAGGTGATCAGGTCGTTGACCGCGCGCGTCACCGCCGGTGCGTATTGCTGCAGGGTCGGCCGGTCCATGCCCTTGGGCGCGCCGAAGCCGAAATGGACGTTGCCGTCGCCGATATGGCCCAGCGGATGCGGCCGCAGCGTCGGCAGGATCTCGAGCGCCGCCTTGATTCCCTTGTCGATGAACTCGGGGATCTTGGAGATCGAGACCGAGATGTCGTAGCTGAGGCCCGGGCCCTCGGCGCGGCCGGCTTCGGCGACGCCCTCGCGGATCTTCCACATGTTGCGCGACTGGCTCTCGTTCTGGGCGATCACCGCATCGAGCACGCGGCCGGCTTCCATCTGCTCGCCGAGGAACTGCTCCATCTTCTCCGCCATGCCCTCGGCGCCCTCGCTCCTGGGCCGCGAGGAGTTCCACTGCATCAGCAGGTACCAGGGCGTGTCGGCCTTCAGCGGATCCTGGACGCCCGGGATGTGGCGCAGCACCATGTCGGTCGCTTCGCGGCTCATCAGCTCGCAGGACTCGACGTTGTCCTCCGAAGCCGAATGCGCCTCGGACAGGATCTCGATAGCCGCCTGCGGATCGCGGATCGCGAGCCAGGCGGTCGCGCCGTCCTTGGCCGCGGGCCACAGCTTCAGCACCGCCTTGGTGATGACGCCCAGCGTGCCCTCGGCGCCCATGAACAGGTGCTTGAGGTCGTAGCCGGTATTGTCCTTCTTGAGCGCGCGCAGGCCGTTCCAGATGTCGCCGTTGGGCAGCACCACCTCGAGCCCGAGCGCCAGGTTGCGCGCATTGCCGTAGCGCAGCACTTGCACGCCGCCGGCATTGGTCGAGAGATTGCCGCCGATCTGGCAGGAGCCTTGCGCGCCCAGGCTGAGCGGGAAGAAGCGGTCGTGCGCCGCCGCGGTCTCCTGCAGCGTCTGCAGGATGCAGCCCGCTTCGACGGTCATCGAATAGCCGACCGGATCGACGCTCAGCACCTTGTTCATGCGGCCGACCGACAGGACGATGCCGCGATGGGTCGGCCACGGCGTGGCGCCGCCCATCAGGCCGGTGTTGCCGGCCTGCGGCACGATCGCGATGCCGTGCTCGTGGCAGAGCTTCACGACCTGCGAGGTCTCCTCGACCGATGCCGGCCGCACCACCACCGACGCGCTGCCCGAACGCGAGCCGCGCCAGTCGGTGACGAACGGCTTCTTGTCCTGCTCGTCGATCACCAGGCCCTTGTCGCCGACGATGGCGTGCAGCTTCTTCAGGATCTCGTCGGTGACCGGCGTGGTCGGAATCTGGGGCTGGATGACGGTATCGGGCATGTTTCCTCGCTTTGAATGGAGCTTAGCCCCGGCCAACCGACCCGTCATCCGCGGCCGCCCGGCGCAGCCGGTCGGCGATCGCCAGCCCCAATCCAGTGTGCGGAACAGGCATCACCGCGATGCGGGCGACATCGGGTCGATCCAGCGCGCGCAAATGGGCGAACAGGTTGGCCGCCGCCTCGCCGAGATCGCCGGCGACGCTGAGATTGAGCGTGTGCCTGGCGCCCTTCAGCGGATTGGGGCCGAAAGCGAGCAGCGCCTCGTCGGCGGCGACGGCCGACGCGTCGAGCCGCACCGGCCGCGACGGCGCGTAGTGGCTCTGCAACTGGCCCGGCGACTTGCGCGCGACATCGCCGGTCGGCAGCGCGTCGCTGAGCGCGATCGATCCGATCAAGGCCTCGATCGCCTCGCGCGTGGCGCCGCCGGGACGCAACAAGGTCGGCCGATCCGAGGTGAGATCGAGCACCGTCGATTCGACGCCGACCGTGCAGGGGCCGCCATCGAGGATCATCGCGACCTTGGTCCCGAGCGATTCGGCGACGTGCTCCGCGCGGGTCGGGCTGATGGCGCCGCTGCGATTGGCCGACGGTGCGGCGACCGGCACACCGGCGGCGCGGATCAGCTCCTGCGCCATCGGATGCGCCGGCGCACGGATGGCGACGGTGTCGAGGCCGGCGGTCGCGAGCAGCGCGACGGTCGAACCGGGCGCGCGCGGCAGCACCAGCGTGAGAGGACCGGGCCAGAACTTCGCAGCGAGCGTCTCTGCCGCATTGTTCCACTGCACGAAGCGCTTCGCCTCGCTCGAGTCGGGCACGTGGCTGATCAGCGGATTGAACTGCGGCCGGCCCTTGGCTTCGAAGATCTTGGCGACCGCGCGCTCGTTGGTGGCATCGCCGCCCAGCCCGTAGACGGTCTCGGTCGGGAAGGCGACCAACTCGCCCGCCCGGATCAGGCGTGCGGCCTCGGCGATCGCCGCGCAGTCTTCCGGCGCGGTCATCGCGCCGCCTTGCTGCGGGCGATGAAGTGCGGGTTGCCGAAACCCGGCTTGCCGTAGGCGAGGGGACGGTCGTCGGTGGTCACCACTTCGCCGCCGGCGGCCTCGAGCACACCCTGGCCGGCGGCGGTGTCCCATTCGTTGGTCGGGCCGAAGCGCGGATAGATGTCGGCGCGACCCTCGGCGATCAGGCAGAACTTCAGTGACGAGCCGGCCTGGATGCGTTCGGCCACGGTGAGGTCGTTGTTGCGGAACCAGACGTCGAGATCGCTGTAGATCGCGTGGCTGCGGCTGGCGCATGCCACCAGTCCGCTCGCCGGTGGCGTGCGCACGGCGATCGCGTGGAAGGCGCCGCCTTTCTCGCTCTTGTCGGCGCCGAGCTCGGCATCGCCGCGCCACAGCGTGTCGGGCACCGGCGCCAGCACGATGCCGAGCGTCGGCTTGCCCGCCTCGACCAGCGCGATGTTCACCGTGAACTCGCCGTTCTTCTTGATGAACTCCTTGGTGCCGTCGAGCGGGTCGACCAGCCAGAACGGCCGGCCGTCGAGCTTGGGCACATGGCCCGCCGCCATCTCCTCCTCGGCGACCACGACCAGGCCGGGCGTGAGCTGGCGCAGGCCCGCCACGATCACCGCCTCGGCGGCGTGGTCGGCGTCGGTCACCGGGCTGCGGTCGGCCTTGACGCGCTCGCCGAGATCGCCGGCATAGATGCGCAGGATCTCGCGCGCGGCGTCGCGGGCAAAGGCGGTGCAGGCGTCGCGCAGGGCGCGCCGGTCGGGGAGGATGGTGGACATGGAGGCGACGACCTTATAGCCCATTCGGGCATGGCAAGCAGGCTTCTGGGCGTCATATCGGCCTTGCCGGAGGAGTTCGCCCATCTCTCGGACCAGTCCGCTGCAGCGGACCAGTCCGCTGCCGCGGACCAGTCGGGCCCGGCGCACACGATCGGCGGCCACAGCTTCTGGCGCGGCCGGATCGCCGGCCGCGAGGCGGTATTCGTCGAGTCCGGCGCCGGCAAGGTGAATGCCGGCGTCGCCACCTCGCTGCTGCTCGACCGTTTCGAGTGCCGCGCGCTGATGCTGTGCGGCGTCGCGGGCGGGCTCGATCCGGCGCTGGGCGTCGGCGACGTCGTGATCGGCACCAGTCACGTCCAGCACGACTACGGCACCCATCGTGAGGGCTACTTCCTCACCATCCAGCCCGGCAGCCGGCCCTCGCGTGGGACGACCGACTGGAAGCCGGGCTATCCCGAGTCCGAACCGCTGGTCGCGCGGCTGCGCGAAGCCATCGACGGCTTCGCGCTGGAGCCGTTGCCGGCCGAGGTCGGCGTCGGGCCGCGCGTGCCCGGGGTCCATTTCGGCCCGATCCTGACGGGCGACAGCTTCATCAATGCCGAGGACCACCGGCGGCGCCTGCACGGCGAGTTCGCCGCCAAGGCGGTCGATATGGAAGGCGGCGCGGTCGCCCAGGTGGCGCGCCGCTGGGGCGGCGACATCCCGTTCGTCAATGTGCGCTGCCTGAGCGACCTCGCGGGCCGCCGCAGCCATCTCGACTTCCGGGCCTTCCTGCCGATCGCGGCAAAGTACGCTTCGCAGGTCGCCCACCGGCTCGCGCCGGCGATCTGAACGCGCCGTTTTCACGATTTTTCGCGCCTTCGCCAAAAACGGCGAAAACGGTCGAAAACCGTTGCGGTTGATCGTCCATCCGAGGTCTTGCAGCGTCATCATGCGGGTCATTAAGCACGATCGCCGCATCAACACCTATTATGGGCAATGGAACCGAGAATCAGAGGCTTTTTATGCGGGTTCGCACGCGTTCCATTGCCCATAATGAGGCGATCGCCGCGGAGTTTTGCACAGGCTTTCCGAGCCGTGCCTACGAAGCCTTGAGCATGCGTCCCGCGACCGCCTCGAGCTTCTTGATCATCGCGGGCGAGCGCGCTGCCGGCCCGGTGATCAGCGCGTGCTCGAGCGCGCGGTCGCAGCCGGCCGGGCAGGGGGTGGGCCGCGTCCTGGCGAGCCGCGGCGCCATCATCGAGACCAGCGTCTTGGCGCGCTCGGCATTGTCGAGCAGCACGCGGACGATGTCGGCGACCTGGACATGGTCATGGTCGGGGTGCCAGCAGTCGAAGTCGGTGACCATGGCGACGGTGACGTAACAAATCTCCGCCTCGCGGGCGAGCTTGGCCTCCGGCATGTTGGTCATGCCGATCACGTCGCAGCCCCAGCTGCGATAGAGCTTCGATTCGGCGAGGCTGGAGAATTGCGGCCCCTCCATCGCGATGTAGGTGCCGCCGAAGGTGATCGGGAAGCCGGCTTCCCGGGCGCACTCGTGCACCGCCTGTGCAAGCCGGTTGCAGGTCGGCTGGGCCATCGAGACGTGCGCCACCAGCCCCTTGCCGAAGAAGCTCTTCTCGCGCGCGAAGGTGCGGTCGATGAACTGGTCGACCACCACGAAATGACCCGGCGGCAGGTCCTCGCGCAACGAGCCGCAAGCCGACAGCGAGAGGATGTCGGTCACGCCGACCCGCTTCAGGGCGTCGATATTGGCGCGATAATTGATCGAGGTCGGCGAATGGAAATGGCCGCGGCCGTGGCGCGGCACGAACACCACCGGCTGGCCGCCCAGCACGCCGAACAGGAATTCGTCGGAGGTCTCGCCGAACGGCGATTGTATCCGCCGCCATTCGGCCTGCCCGAGGCCTGCGATATCGTATACGCCGCTGCCGCCCAGGATGCCCAGTACAGTCATCACGCCTCCCCGATCGTCGGTTGGTGTATCATCCCGGCGGCAGGAGCGGGGGAGAAAACATGGGCAAGCTCGACGGCAAGGTCACGATCGTCACCGGTGCGACCAGCGGCATCGGCCGACGCACGGTCGAGATCTTCGTGCAGGAAGGCGCCAAGGTGGTCGCGACCGGCCGCCGCGACGAGCTCGGGCGCAGCCTCGAAGCCAGCTTGGGCAAGGACAATTGCCTCTTCGTGAAGGCCGACGCCACGAAAGAGTCCGACGTCATCGCTATGTTCGAGGCGTGCCTGGCGAAGTGGGGCCGGCTCGACGCGCTGTTCAACAATGCCGGCGGGCCGGCGCCGGTGGGCGGCATCGAGACCATCCCGGTCGCGGGCTTCGACGCGGCGATGGCGACCCTGGTGCGCTCGGTGATGCTCGGTATGAAACATGCTGCGCCGATCATGATGAAGCAGGGCTCGGGCAGCATCATCAACAACGGTTCGATCGCCGGCCGTCGCGCCGGCTACTCGACCTCGATGATCTACGGTGCGGCCAAGGCGGCGGTGAACCATCTCACGGTGTGCGCGGCCATGCAGCTCGGCGAGAAGAACGTGCGCTGCAACGCGATCTCTCCCGGCGGCATCGCCACCGGCATCTTCGCCAAGGCGCTGGGCGTCGATCACGACAAGGCCGACGGCTTCGCCGAGGCGGCGGCCAGGAACATGGCGGCGATGCAGCCGATCCCGCGCGCCGGCCGCACCGACGACATCGCCAGGGCGGCGGTGTTCCTGGCCTCCGACGACTCGAGCTTCATCAACGGCCACGATCTGGTGGTCGATGGCGGCGTGACCGGCGGTCGGCTGTGGACGCCGCATCAGCAGGGCGTCCAGGCGATGCGGCAGGCGTTCGGTGTCGCGCAGGACTGACATCGCGGCGGTGCTCGGCGGCCTGCTGCTGTCAGGCTGCCTGCAGGCGCAGGGCGACCCGGCCTATCTGCCGGTGTCGCTGCAGCCGCCCTACGACACGCTGCCGGAGATGCCGCCGGACACGCCGATCGAGCCCGGCATGCCGGTCAAGCTCGATCCACGCCAGCAGGAGGCGGTGGTGGCGGGCGTTGCCAAGTGGATGAAGACGCCGGGCTCGGCGTCGTTCGGCGCGATGTCGGGCGTAAAGCTGCGCCAGGGCCAGATCGCCGTGTGCGGCGAGGTCGACGGCCGCAACTCGACCGGCGTCTATGCCGGCATGGCGCGCTATGTCGGCGTGATGATGGGGTCGCCCAAGGCTCCGGACTTCGTGGTGGTGGGCATCGCCCAGAACGGCAAGCCGCGCGCCGAGATCGAGGCGATCTGCCAGAAGAGCGGGATCTTTTAGGAGAGAGAGGGAGAAAGAAACCCTCCCCACATGAATGGAGAGGGGTTTCTCGTCTAGTCCTTCGAGTCGTCGTTGAGCAGCCAGGCGCGCGCATCGTCGAGCGAGGTGAACAGGCGCATCTGCCGGCGGGCGCCCGCGAAGTTCATGTAACGGCGCAGGCTGTTGCGCGCGTCCTCGGCCGTGGCGACGGCGGCCACGGCGCCGCGCGGATCGAAGGCGGCATAGGCGCTGACCCGCGCGCCCAGCACCATGACGTCGTCGTCGCTGAGTTGCGGCCCACCCTCGCGCGCATCGAACAGCTTGGAATAGGACGCCGCGTTTTGCACGACGACGGCGTCGAAATAGTCGAGGATTTCCTGGAGGACGACGCCGCCGTGAGTCCTGGCGTAGACAAAACGCTTCTGATGATCGATCTCGAACTCGACCGGCACGCTGCTCTCCCCCGCGCTCGCGGCGAGTGGCGGCGGCGTTATTCCGCCGCCTGCTTGCCCAGCCCCTTCGGCACCTGCGCGGCCGCCGCGGCGACGCGCGGGTTGCTGGTGACCTTGAGCGCTTCGGCGGCGTCCTTGTTCTCCATGATCTTGGCCATGATCGCCTGGCCCGCGCGGTCGAACACGGCGCGGTTCTCCTGCAGGTGCCGCTCGGACTCGCGCAGCTTGGCGACGTAGCCGTTGATCTCGGGGATGACGTAGCGGGCGACCATGTCCCACGAGCGGAAGGTGTTCTCCGGGTTGGCCCAGTCGTGCACGAAGCCGACCGCATGGCCGAAGCCGCCGCTGCTCTGGTAGACGCTCTTGATCATCTTCACGAGGTCGTCCGGCGTGCCGATGACGGCGGCCGAGCCCGGCCCGGTCATCTGCTCGATCGCATCGTCGGGCGACCTGAAGGCGACGGATCCCGGGCGCTGCAGGGTGGCGTGGATGTACTCGTTGTGCCAGCGCATCAGGCCGTGGCGCGCCTCCTCGATTGCCTTCTCCTTGGTCTCGGCGATGTGCCAGTTGAGCAGCACGCGCCAGTTCTTGCGGTCGACGGTGGTGCCGGCCTTCTTGGCGGCGCTTTCGGCGAAGCCCCACTGCGTCGGCAGCGCGGTCAGGCCCTCGGGCGCCATCGAGCCCAGCGAGATGATGCCGATGCCGTACTTGCCGGCGAGCGTCATGCCCGACGGCGAGATCTGCGAGGCGACGGCGAACGGCATGTCCTCTTGCAGCGGCAGGAGCTGCAGGGCGGCGTCGTTCAGGGTGAACCACTCGCTCTTGTGGGTGACGCGCTCGCCCTTCATCAGGCGGCGGATGACGCCGATCGCCTCGTCCTGGCGGTCGCGCTGGGTCATCGGGTCGATGTTGAGCGTGTAGGCGTCGGACGGCAGGGCGCCCGGGCCCGAGCCGAAGATCGCGCGGCCGCCGCACATCCAGTCGAGCTGGACCATGCGCTGCGCCACGTTGAACGGGTTGTGGTAGGGCAGCGAGATCACGCCGGTGGCGAGCTTGATACGCTTGGTGTGCTCGGCCGCGGCGGCGAGGAACATCTCGGGCGAGGCGATCATCTCCCAGCCCGAGGAATGGTGCTCGCCGCACCAGAACTCGTCGTAGCCGAGCTCGTCGAGGTGCTGCACGAACTTGATGTCGCGCCGGAACTGCAGCATCGGGTTTTCGCCGATGGGATGATGGGGAGCGAGAAACGCGCCGAAGCCGAGCCGGGCCATACGGGCCTCCTGTTGGATCCTGTGTGTTCGGAAGGCATGGTAAACGGTTGTTCAGGATTTAGGGAGCGGGGAATGACCGATTTGACCGGACGCGTTGCATTGGTGACCGGCGGTTCGCGCGGGATCGGTGAGGCGATCGCCGTTTCGCTGGCCGAAGCGGGCGCGGCCGTGGCCGTGAATTATCGTGAGAAACAGGCCGACGCCGAGGCGGTGGCCGAGAGCATCCGGGCCACCGGCAGCAAGGCGCACGCCGTGCGCGCCGATGTGTCCCAGGCGAGCGAGGTCGCGCGGATGATCGGCTGTATCGAGCGCGCGCTGGGGCCGGTCGACGTGCTGGTGAACAACGCGGGCATCGGCCTGGTGCGCACCGTCGACGATCTCACCGAGGCCGACTTCGACGTCACCATCGCGGTCAACCTGAAGTCGGTCTTCCTGTGCACCCAGGCGGTGATCCCCGGCATGCGCCGGCGCCAGTGGGGCCGCATCGTCAACATCTCGTCCGGCGCGGCGCGCGGGGCGGGCGGCGTCGGGCCGCACTACAACGCCTCGAAGGCCGGCATGGAAGGCATGACCCGCGGCTATGCCGCGCGGCTGGTGAAGGACGGCATCACCGTCAACGCCGTGGCGCCGTCGCTGATCGAGACCGACATGGTGAAGCAGGGGTTGGCCTCGGCGGCGTCGCGCATCCCGCTCGGCCGCTTCGGCACGCCGGACGAGTGCGCGCAGATCGTGCTGATGCTGGCCGGCAACGCCTACATGACCGGCCAGACCGTGGCGCTGTCCGGCGGCATGTCGTTCCTCTAGGCTTTCATGCGGACCGCGGCACCAGCTCGACCGGACCGGAATATTCCCGGTCGGGCAGGTAACGGGCGCGGCGGTTGCCGGCACGGAACCACCAGGCGAAGCCCGGGCAGAGGACGATCACCGGCACGACCACCGCCAGCGTCACCACCGTGGCGTCGATCAGGATCAGCCGCTGGGCCGCGCCGATCGGACCCTGCGGATCGAGCACGCCGCCCGTCAGGCGGGCCGCGGCCGCTTCGGCCGGCCCGCCTCCTTGGCCGGCGGTGCGGCGAGGCTCTCGCGCAGCATGTCCTTCAGGGTGACCGGCCGCTTGTGCTTCTTCAGCAGGTCGGCGATCGCCTGGTCGATCAGGTCCTGGAAAGTCTGGCCGGTCTCGCGCGCCAGCGTCAGCAGCGCGTCGTGGCTGGCGGTCGCGACGTGGATCATCTTGCGCATCGTTCCAGCACCTCCACTCGGCCAGGTTCCGCCACGATGACACACGACGCGATGCCGAGAAACAACCCTATCTCGATGACAGCCCCGTCATGCGTCCAGGATGTATTTGCGGATGGCTTCGGCGAACCCTTCGCGATCGTTCGATTCCGTAACGACCGCGGCATGGGCCTGCACGTCCGGCACGGCATTGCCCATGGCGATGCTGAGCCCGCCCTGGGCGAACATGCCGACGTCGTTGTGATTGTCGCCGATCACCGCGACCTCGGCCAGCGGCACGCCCATCAGCGCCGCGAGCCGCGCCACCGCCGTACCCTTGTTGGCCAGCGGATGCGTGACGTCGAGATAGAAGGGCTGCGACCGCGAGACCGACGCCTGCTCGCCGAGCGCCGCCTGCAGCTCGCGCTCGCAGCGCGCCAGCAGGTCGTGGTCCTCGCTGACGCCGACGACCTTGAAGGCCGAGGCGAGCGCCGGCTCGAGGTTGCGCACGAGGGTCGGCTTGAAGCGCACGACGCGGATCTCCGGGACGACGTGTGCATTGTCGGCGTCGATCAGCAGCCAATCCAGCCCGCTGAACACCCAGACATCGATACCCTTGGAGCGCAGCAGGTCGTGTGCGCGCTGCGCCGTCTCGGGCGCCAGCAGATGGTTCTCGATTGGCGTCAGGTCGGGGCCGGTGAAGGCACCGCCATTGAAGCCGGCGATCGGCATGGCGATCGACAAAGGCTCGACGAACATGGTCATGGCGCGCGGCGGGCGGGCGCTGATGATGGTAAAGCCGATGCCGCGCCTGTGCAGCTCGGCGACGGCCTGCTGGCTGCGCTCGGTCAGGATCTTGGCCGGCGTCACCAGCGTGCCGTCGACGTCGGAGATCAGGGCAGAGATCTTCATCGGATGATGCGCCGCCAGCGGCGGTGATCGCGCGCCAGCAGCTCGTCGGCCTCCTTCGGTCCCATGCCGCCAGCGTCGTAGATCGCCAGCGGAATGTCGCGATCGTTCTCCCACGCATCGAGGATGGGCTGGATCACGCCCCAGCCGGCCTCGATCGTCTCGGCGGGCTGGAACAGCGAGGCGTCGCCCATCATGCAGTCGTAGATCAGCGTCTCGTAGCCGGTGCTGGGCTTGGCCTCGAAGACGTCGCTGTAGTTGAACTTCATGTCGGCGCCGTCGATCCGCACCGTCGGTCCGGGGATCTTGACGCCGAAGCGCAACTGCACGCCTTCCTCGGGCTGGATGTGCAGGGTGAGGTCGTTGGGCGGCAGCCGCTCGACCGGCGTGTCGCGGAACAGGGCGAGCGGCGCCTGCCGGAACTGCACCGTGATCTCGGTACGTCGCCGCCCCAGCCGCTTGCCGGTGCGCAGGTAGAACGGCACGCCGACCCAGCGCCAGTTGTCGATGCCGAGCTTCATCGCGACATAGGTCTCGCTGCTCGAATCGGTCGGTACGTCGGGCTCCCCGCGATAGGCCGGGACGGCTGCGTCGCCGACCCGGCCGGCGCCGTACTGGGCGCGCACCACGTCGAGACGCGGGTCGAGATTGCGGACGGCGTGCAGCACCTTGGCCTTCTCGGCGCGCAGTGCGCCGGCGCTGAGATGGCTGGGCGGCTCCATGGCGATCAGGCTGAGGAGCTGGAAGAGGTGGTTCGGTACCATGTCGCGCAGCGCGCCGGTGCCGTTGTAGGACTTGCCGCGGCCCTCGACGCCGACTGTCTCGGCAACGGTGATCTGCACATGGTCGATGTGGTCGCGATTCCACAACGGCTCGACGAAGCCGTTGGCAAAGCGCAGCACCAGGATGTTCTGCACCGTCTCCTTGCCGAGGTAATGGTCGATGCGGAAGATCTGGTCCTCGTGCGCCACCCGCAGCAGCCGCTTGTCGAGCGCCGCTGCCGAGGGAAGGTCGTGGCCGAACGGCTTCTCGATCACCAGGCGCCGGAAGGTGTTTTCGCCCTCGCGCAGCAGGTCGGCCTTGCCCAGCCGGCGGGCGATCACCTGAAACTCGGTCGGCGGCGTGGCGAGATAGAACAGCGCGTTGCGCTCGGCCGGCAGGAGCGCAGCCACCGCCTTGTAGGGTTCCGGCCCCTCGAACTTGCCCGAGACATACCGGGTGCGCTGCAGGAACCAGTCGATGTCGTCGCGCGCCCCGCCGCCGAACTGCTCCATGCCCTTGCGCAGATGCTCGCGGAAGCCGTCGTCGCCGATGTCGCGCGAGGCGACGCCAATCAGCGCGAAATCGTCGGGCAGCAGGCCGTTGCGCCTGAGGTTGCGCAGCGCCGGCACCAGCAGGCGTCGCGTGAGGTCGCCGGTCGCGCCGAAGATCACCAGCGTGCAGGTTGGGGGCGGCGGTGCGCTATCGGGTGTCGTTTCGGCGGGATTTGCAGTAGGCAGGTTCATGGCTTTCGACACGATTCTCGTGGTGATGGGCGTATCGGGCTCAGGCAAGACCACGGTGGCCGAGAAGCTCGCCGCCGCGCTCGGCGTCGAGTTCCTCGAGGGCGACAAATTCCATCCTCCGTCCAACGTCGAGAAGATGAAAAGCGGCACGCCGCTCACCGATGAAGACCGCTGGCCCTGGCTCGGGGCCATCGCCGCCAAGATCGACGAATGGCGCGGCGAAGGGAAGGGCGGCGTCATCACCTGCTCGGCGCTGAAGCGTACGTACCGCGACATTTTGATCGGCAACCGGCCGCAGGTGCGCGTGGTCTATCTCAAAGGGTCGCATGACCTGATTCATCGGCGCATGGCCGCGCGACGCGGGCACTTCATGCCGGTCGGCCTGCTCGACAGCCAGTTCGCGACGCTGCAGGAGCCCGGTCCCGACGAGCGGCCGATCGTCACCGATATCGGCGGCACGCCGGAGGAGATCGTGGCCGATATCATCCGGCAGCTTGGCGGGCGTCCGCAGGCTTCGGCCTGAGCGCGGCCCTGATCCGCGTCGGCGACAGGGGCATGTCGCGCAGCCGCAGGCCGAGCGCATCGGCGACGGCGTTGGCGAGCGCGGCCGACGCCGGCCCCTGCGAGGCCTCGCCGGCGCCGAGGAAAGGCTGGCCCGGCCGGTCGATCACCTGCACCTCGATACGGCCGGGCACGGCGGGAAAGCGCAGGATCGGATAGGCGCTCCAGTCGAAGCTGGTGCGATGCGACTTGGCGAAGCCGACCGATTCCAGCGTCGTCCAGCTCAGCGACTGCACGATGCCGCCTTCGATCTGGTTGCGGATGCCGTCGGGATTGACCGCCTCGCCGCTGTCGACCGCGGCGACCACGCGCGGCACATGGATCTCGCCGGTGTCGCGGTCGACCCGCACCGCCATCGCGACGGCGCAGTAGCTCGCGAGGTTCTTGTAGCGGGCGAAGGCGAAGCCGGTGCCGCGGCCCTCGCCGCCGCCATTGTTTCTCATGCCGCGCTGCGCCCAGCCGAAGCGGTCTGCGGCGCGGCGCACGACCTCGCGCGCCCGCTCGTCCTGCAGCCAGGCGAGGCGGAAGGCGACCGGATCGGCGCCGGCCTCGGCCGCGATCTCGTCCATGAAGGACTCGATCGCGAACACGTTCATCTGCGCGCCGAGTCCGCGCAGCGCCGACACGCGCACTGGCATCTGCTCGACGAAGTGGAAGGTGCCGCGGGCGTTGGGCAGGGCGTAGATCGGGTTGCCGTTGCGTGCCCCGCCGCCCTCGGGCATCGGGATCGGGCGCGGTTTGGGCGGCGTGAACGGCGGTTCGACCTCGCGGCCGGCGAGCAGGCCGCCGGCGGTCGTCGGCCGCGTGCTGTGGGTGTTGCTCCAGACCTCGTGGCGCCAGCCGACGATGCGGTTGTCGGCGCCGAGCTCCGCCGTCATCTCGACCACCATCGCCGAGCCGAGCGGCTCCCAGCCATGCTCTTGCTCGCGCATCCATTGCAGGCGCACCGGATGGCCCGGCACCGCGCGCGCCGCGAGCGCCGCATCGGCCGCGACATCGTCGGCGCCGTTGTGGCCGTAGCAGCCCGAGCCCTCGACATGGACGCAGCGCACTTTCGCAGGCTCGAGCTTCAGCAGCTCGGCGAGCGCGCGGCGCAACGGATAGACGCCCTGGCTGTGCGTCCACACCGTGACGCCGTTGTCCTCCCACAGCGCCACGGCGCAGGACGGGCCGACCGAGCCGTGCATCAGGTGCGGCCGGCTGTAGCGGGCGCGCAGCACGCGCGCCTCGGCCGGCGTCGGCGGGCCGCCGTAGTCGAAGATCGCCATATCCTGTGCCGGCAGGCGGCGGATCGTCTCGCGCAGGTCGGCGGCTTCGATCGGCGCCGCCGTGCGTTCCCAGCCGCCGGCCTGCAGGCGATGCAGCGCCTTGACCGCGCGCCATTCCCGATCGGCGACCACGGCCAGGAAGCGGCCGGCGCGCACCACCTTCACGACGCCGGGCATCTTCTCGACGGCCGCGATGTCGGCGGCCTTCACCGTTGTGCCGTCGCTCGGACCGCGCACCACGCGCGCATGCAGCATGCCGGGCAGGCGCATGTCCTGCACGTAGGCCGCGCCGCCGGTCACCTTGGCGGGAATATCGACCCGCGGCAGGTCCTGGCCGAGCAGCCGCGGGCCGTCGGCGCGGCGCGGCATGCCGGGCTTGGCGTCGACCTGCAGCGACAGCGCCGCGGCGAGATCGCCGTAGGGGACGCTGCGGCCGTCGGGCGCATGCGCGGCGCCGTCGCGCAACGCAATCTTGTCGATGGCCATGGCGAACTGCCACGCCGCGGCTTCGGCGAGCAGCGCCCGGACGTTGGCGCAGGCGTTGACGATGGCGGTGCCGCTGTCCTGCATCGAATGGCTGCCGGCGGTCACGCCTTCGTCCGGCGTGCGGGCGGTGTCGGCGGTGACGAGATCGATGCTGGCGAACGGCGTCGCCAGCTCGTGCGCGGCGACCTGCATCAGCGCGGTCTTGATGCCCTGGCCGAGCTCGGCCTTGCCGGTGAAGACGGTGATGCGCCCGTCGCTGCCGACCCGGATCCACGAATCGAGCTCAGGCGTCTTGGCGAGCGACGGCGGCAGCTTCTTGCCCTGCGCAAGGCCGCGGCCGCCGAGCGCGAACGAGACGACCAGCGCGTTGGCGATGAAGGCGCGGCGGCCGAGCGTCATGGTGTTTGCTCCGCAACGTCGCGCACGCCGCCGCCCATCGCCTCGGCGGCGCGGCGCACGGCGCGCAGGATGCGCATGTGGGTGCCGCAGCGGCAGAGGCTGGGCGCGAGATGGGCCCGTACTTCTTGTTCGGTCGGGCGCGGATTGCGCTCGAGCAGCGCCTGGGCGCGCACGATCATGCCGGCGATGCAGTAGCCGCATTGCGCTGCCTGCTCGGTCTCGAAGGCGGCGGGCAGCGCAGCCGGCAAGCCTTCGATCGTGCGGATCTTGCGCGTGCCGAGCGCGGCCGCCGGCACCAGGCAGGAGAAGACCGGCTTGTCGTCCAGCAGCACGGTGCAGGCGCCGCATTGCCCCAGGCCGCAGCCGAACTTGGCGCCGTTGAGCTCGAGGTCGTTGCGCAGCACGTAGAGCAGGGGCGTGTCGGGATCGACCTCGACCTCGTGCATCTGGCCGTTGACGGTGAGCGTGATCACTTCGGCTCCCCTTGCCGTACCTCGGTTACCGCAGCCTGCACATCGGACCACGGCGGCTTGTCGGTGAAGCGCGTCCGCAGATAGGCGGCGAGCTCCTGCACCTGGCGGTCGTCGAGCATGTCGGCATAGGCGGGCATCGTCGGACCGGTGGCGCCGGCCGGCGAGGCCAGCCCCTTCATGATAATGGCGACGGTGTTGCGCGCATTGTCCGTGTGCAGCGGCGTGCCCCAGGCGAGGTGCGGGCGGCCCTGCTGCATCATCGGCGCGCCTTGCTCGTGGCAGGTGGCGCAGGCGCCGGCGAACAGCGTCGCGCCCTCGGGATGGGCGCGTGCGGCGTCGGCCAGGCGATCGATCGGTTCTGGCGAGTCCTGGAGTGCCGCCGGCGCCGCGGCCATCAGCGACGCGACATAGACGGCGATGGCGCGCACATCGTCCTCGGGCACCTGCGCCAGGGCGCGCGTGACGCCGCCCATCGGGCCGGCCGCCGCCGCGTGCCGGGGGCCGAGGCCGGTGCGCAGGTAGGTGTAGAGCTCGTCGACCGTCCACGGTCGCACGGCCGGCGAGCTCGCATTGAGCGGCGGTGCGTACCAGCCTTCGATCTCGGCGCCGTCGAAGCGGCGCGAGCGATCCTCGGCACCGAAGCGGTCGCGCGGCGTGTGGCAGCTGCTGCAATGCGCCAGCCCGGCGACCAGCGCGCGGCCGCGATTCCATTGCGGCGTCTGCGACGGATCGTCGGCGATCGCGCCCTCGCGCAGGAAGACCAGGTTCCAGCCGGCCATCGCCGGCCGCCAGCCCGCCACGCCGTCGAGCTTCGTCTGCGGTGCGCTCCCCGCGATCGGCCGCCGCGTCATCAGCCAGGCATAGAGCGCGTCGAGCTGCTGGTCGGTGGTGCGCGTGAAGTGATCGTAGGGGAAGGCGGGATAGAGGTGCGTGCCGTCGCGCGCGACGCCGCGGCGCATGGCGCGGCCGAAGGCTTCGCGCGACCACGCGCCGATGCCGTCGTCGGGATGCGGCGTGATGTTGGTGGCGAACACCGTGCCGAACGGCGTCGGCAGGGCGCGGCCGCCGGCCAAGGGCCGCGACGGGTCGGACGTGTGGCAGCCGGCGCAGTTGCCCAGTCTCGCAAGGTCCTCGCCCTCGGCGACGCGGTAACGATCGAAGGAGTCGGGGGCGGGCGGCGTGACCTTCTCGATCTCCGGCGGCCACGCGAACACGATCGCAGCCGCGATCGCTGCGGCGCACACGAGCGCAATCCCCACCGCGAACCGCGTTCGGGCCAATCCAACTCCTCCGTCTCGCGACTATAACGCTGCCTGCGGCCGATGGGTTCGACGCTTTTTCGTCACGAACGGGCGAGAGGGCCGCGCTTCCTGTCGCAGCTGATCGAAAGTGCAGTCACGCGGCGACTTGTCGGGGCGCCAGCGCAGGAACCGCGTGCCGTGACGGAAGCGCTCGCCGGTGATGTGGTCGTACCGCACCTCGGCCACCAGCCCAAGCTTCAGCGGCACCCATTGGCCGCGGCGCCCGGTCGACCGGCGGCTCGGCCCGCCCGATGCATCGCCGGTGAATCCAGGGCCGCCCTGAAGCCGACATGGTCGAGCGTCCCTGAGTCGTTGAACAGGCCGAGCGGCAGCGAGCCCACCGGCCTGCTTCCGGTGGCGTAGCGGAAGCCGCCGATCACCCAGTCGGGATCGCGAGGCATGCGTCAGTCCCGGCCGCTCCGGTTGCTGTAGAACATCAGCGCCATCAGCCCGGCGCCCAGCGCCACCGTGGCGACGATGCCGAGGGTCATCGCGATCCAGCCGGCGCTGGACATCTTCTCACCGCCCTCCGGGACGTCCCAGCCGATTGCCATGAAGACGATGGCGAGCAGCAGGAAGCCGACGAGGAGGACCAGCGTGAGGATCGTGCCTGGAGAGGTGCCACTCTTGCCGCGCATTCCGAGACAATGCCCGTTTGCGGCGCGGGTTGCCAACGCCGGGTCGGTGGCGTCCCTGCCGCAAAGCGTGTAGGTTCTGCGGGTTGTTCTACTGGAGTAGAGGAACGAACAGCATGCGCCGGTTCCTGGCGGCCGCTTTGGCGGCCTTGCTGATCGCGGGCACGAGTCCCGCTGGGGCGGTTGAGGTCACCATCGTGGGGGCGGGCGGCGCGGCTGGTCACAGCCTGGCGATAGGCACCAACGATGCGCAGTTCGACTGGTCGATCGTCGTGCGTCGCAACGACAAGGGCGATCCCAAAGAGGACAAGGATCCAACCATCTGCCTCGATGCCACACCGCTGGTGGCGACGCAGGGCGGTGCGGTCGTGACCGGCGCCAGGCTGTCGGTCGACGGCAAGGAAAGCACGGACGAGGTCTGCGCGCCGCTGCGCCCTTATGAGCAGAAGACCTTCAAGTTCGCCGGCAGCCTGCCGGCCGACGGCGAGTTCAAGCTCCAGCTCGGGCTGATCGTCAAAGGCGAGGGACGGCAGCCCTACGATGCGACGATCACCCGAAAGAACCCAACGACGCGACTGGGCTTCGTCGGCGTCGGCAGCGACGGCAAGATGGCGATGAATTCGGACCGCGCTGCGTTCGCCTGGCCGCTGATGATCCGGCGCAACGACCGCGAGGCGCCGCCCGAGCTCCCGGTCACGCTCCGCGCCTCGACCTTCACGGGCCCCGGCGGCAGGATCATCGCGCCGCGGCTCATGCGCGACGGCCAGCCGGTGAAGCCGGACGAGCCGCTGAAGCTTGGGCCCTTCGGCGAGGCCCTTGTCATGCTGGTTCCCGGCGACGACGCCGCCAATCTCGCCGACGTCGAAGGCGCCTATGTCGGCGAGATTCTCTACGAAGTGCAGGGGGCGCGCGCAAGCGTGACCCTCACCTTGAACCGGCAGCTCCCCGACCTCGACTTCAAGGCAGAGCCCATCAGCAAGCTGCGGGGGGTGGTGGGCGGATCGCCCGTCGGGTTCCATCTCTACCTGCAGAACACGACCGGCGCGCCACGGCCCCTCTATGCGCCGAAGATCTTCCATCTCGACCGGATCGATGCAGTCGCCTCGCCTTCGGTCGAGGTTGCGCCGAGGGACTATGCGGTGACCGTCACCGGCCCGGCGGCCTTTCCGCAGACGGTGGAGGCCAACCAGCCGGTCGATCTGATGGTGACGCTTGCCGGCCTGAACGAGGCCGGGTCCTACAAGGGCGTGGTGCGCCTGGCGGCACCCGATCGCAAGCCGCTCGACGTTGCCTTCGAGCTCAGCCTGCGCCTGTGCTGGTGGTATGCCGCTGCCGCCATCCTGCTCGGAGTCGTGCTGGCCGCGCTCGCTCGCTTCCTGCAGCAGTACCTCCAGCCACGCCTGTTGCTGCAGCAGGAGGCGCTGGAGGTTCGCGGCAAGCTCGACGAGCTGCGCCAGGCGCAAGACTACGACCTGACCGCAGGCGAGCGCGATGTGATCGGCGCGTTGGCGACGGAGATCGATCGGATCGGCGCGAGACTGCGCAGTCCCTTCGTCTCGATCGACGACGTCTCGACGCGGATCGCCGCCGTGCGCGTGCGCCTGCCGCTGCTGCCGGCGTGGATCACCGCCCGCCGGCGGCGCGCCGCCGTGCGGCCGCTGACGATCGGCGATGTCGTCGATGCCGATCTCGACACCGCGCAGGCCGCGCTGACCAAACTCGCCGCGCCGGCCACCGACGTAACGGCAGCCCTGACGCTGATGAACGGCGTGGAGGGACGACTGAGGACCCGGCTGCTCCAGGTCATCAAGCAGGCGGCCGACGACATGAGGGCGGAGATCGCGGCGTTGCCCATCCTCAGCCAGCTTGCGGCCGACAGCGTGCGCGCGGATCTCGGCGCGGTCGACGCCGCGGTAACCGCGACCCGGGTGGACGAGGCACGGGCCGCCCTCGACCGCGCGCGCACGAGCTACGTCATCGCACGCAGCGGCGCCTTGCGCATCGCCATCGCCGTGCCGAATCCGCCCTTCGGCTTCGACGCGGCGCAGTGGACCACCTACCGCGCCGATATCCTCCGGCAGCTCGATGAGGTGCTGGCGGAGCCAAGTCCGGAGAGTCGCGTTGGGCGCTGGAACACATTGATCTTCGCGTATCTGCGGGACGTCGTGCAGCACGCGGTCGATGCGGTCGACGGCAAGCTGCAGCAGGCGCCGCTCGCCGATGCCGTAAAGGCGGCCTGGCAGGCGGCCCGGGGCAAGCTGGAGGAGGCCGCGATTGCCGCGCGCGATCGCCACTTCACCACGGCCCAGCGCGCTTACGACGATGCCCTGCGGTTGGCGCGCGACGCCTTGACGACGCAGGCCGGCGTCGCCGCGGCGCCGGCTATGCCTGCCGCAATGGCTGCCGTGGCCGCGTTCGCCGCGGCGCCGGCCGCCGGTGGCGCCGCGCCGCCGGCAACATCCTGGGGCGATGTCGCGGTCGCCGTCCTGCTGCCGTTGCCGCTCGGCCCGCGCGCGACCACAGCGGGAGTGCAGAGCGCCCTCCTGTGGTCGACGGGGCTGCTCCTCGTGTTCGGCCTGTTCGTGGCGACCGTGTCGGGAGTGCAGGTGCTTTACGAGCCGAATCCGACCTTCGGCTGGAAGGACCTGGTGGCGGCCTTCCTGTGGGGCGCCGGCATCCAGGCGGCGGCCGGTCAGGCCTTCCAGGGGCTGTCGACGCTGTTTCGCAGCTAACAGTTTGGGCTAATAGCCCGCGCCTCGGTCGACCACTTCCTTCAGCGGCGCGCCGTCGAGGAAGCGGCCGAGATTGTCGACGAACAGCCGGGCGACGAAGCGGTCGCGTTGCGGATGCGGGCCGCCGATATGGGGCAGCACCAGGATGCCGTCGGTCTGCCAGAACGGATGCTCCGCGGGCAGCGGCTCCTGGCGGAAGACGTCGAGCACGGCGCCGGCGATGGTCTTGTTCTTCACCGCCGCGATCAGGTCGTCGTCCTTGATCAGGTGGCCGCGGCCGAAGTTCAGCAGCCACGCCATCGGCTTCATCTTTGCGAGCCGCTCGGCATTGATGAAGTTGTCGGTGGCGGGCGTTGCGGGAAGCAGGAGCAGGAGGTAATCGGCCTTGGCCAGCACCTCGTCGGTGCGCTCGGGCGGCAGCACCTCGTCGACGTTCGCCGTCACCTCCGGCCGGCGCTTGGTGCCGATCACTTTCATGCCGAAGGCCTTGGCCATGCGCGCCACTTCGCCGCCGACGGCGCCGAGGCCCAGGATGCCGAGCGTCTTGCCGGTCAGCGGCTGCGCCACGGTGTGGACCCACTTGCCGGCCTTGTCGTTGGCGGCGGCGATCGCCAGCGGCTTCGCGACATAGAACAGCGACGCCATGATGTTCTCGGGCATCGATTCGGTGTGCGTGCCGCGGGCGCAGGTGAGGGCGAGCGTCTTCGGCAGGTCGGGCAGCGCCAGCCAGCCCTCGACGCCCGCGGTCATCGCCTGCGCCCAGCGCAGCTTGGGCATCGCCGGCAGCAGGCCGGGCGGCACCACCGGCGCCATCAGCGCCTCGGTGCGGGCGAGCTGCTCGGCCGAGGGCTTGTCCTTGCGCGGCAGCGTGGAAAGGACGACGCGATCGGCGAGGCCCGCCGCCGTGATGGCGTCGAGATAGGCGGCGGTGTTGTCGGTCCACAGCAGGACGTGCGCGCGGTTGGTCGTCATGGGAGCTCCTGTCGATCGGAACCCTAGCACGTCATTCGTGGACCGCGGACCCTTCCAGCGACAAAGCCGCGTCGATCGCGGGCTTGTCTTCCAACAGGCGAGCGCAGCCGGCATTGAGGCCGTCGCCCGGCAGTTTTTCGGTGGGCGCGATGAACAGCGCCGTAATCCGAATATCGCCGACCTTGAGCCGCGCCTCGCTCAGCCAGCGCGTGGCGCGGATCGAGGCGCCGCCCTTGTCGAGCCGCAGCCAGCCGCAGAGGATGGCGCGCTCGCCCGACGGATCGATGCGGACGTAGGCGGTGTCGGTGCCCTTGGTGGTGCCGCTCTGGCTGTAGTTCACCGTCCATTCGAAGGTAACAGCCCGGTAGAGCCTGGCGTCGTCGGCCGCGACGTCGATGGTGCCGACATAGTCGGATTTGGCGACGCTGGGATCGCGGATCCAGCCCTGCGATACCGCGAGCCCGAACAGCAGCAGGCCCACGCCGAAGGCGAGGATCACCCAGCGCGGCAGACCGAAAGTGCTCACACCAAAACCTCAGGCAAGGATCGTCGTCATGCCGCCGTCGACCACCAGCGTGTGGCCGGTGATGTAGGCGCCGGCGTCCGACGCCAGCAGCAGCAGGGCGCCGCGCAGGTCGGCCGGCGTGCCCCAGCGGCTCGCGGCCGTGCGCTGCTCGAGCATGGCGCAGAACTTCTTGTCCTGCTGCAAGGGCACGTTGAGCTCGGTGCGGATGTAGCCCGGCGCGATCGCGTTGGCCGTGACGTGCGGGCCGAATTCGGCGGCGAGGTTCTTGGTCAGGCCGGTCATGCCGTGCTTGGCCGAGACGTAGCCCGCGACCGAGCCGCGGCCCAGCACTGCCATGATCGAGGAGATGTTGACGATGCGGCCATACTCGCGCGCCAGCATGTGGCGGCCGACCTCGCGGGCCAGGGCGAACGGCCCGATCAGGTCGGTTTCGATCACCTTGCGGTAGTCGGGCGTGGCGGTGTCGACGATGTTCGAGCGGTGGATGACGCCGGCGTTGTTCACCAGCACGTCGATGCGGCGGTGCCTGCGCAGCAGGGCGCGCACGCCGGACTGGATGCTGGCCTCGTCGGTGACGTCGAGGATCACCGCCTCGGCCTTGCCCTTCTTGCGCTTGATCGCCTTGACGGTGGCGTCGAGGTCCTTGGCGACGCGGCCGGCGCACAGCACGGTGGCGCCGGCCCCGGCGAGGCACGCGGCCATATCGCGGCCGAGGCCGCGCGAGGCGCCGGTTACCAGCGCGATGCGGTTCTTGAGCGAAAACAGGTCTGCCATGGGGCGCGATCCTAGCCTATGAATCCGTCCGCACCATACGGGGAGGAAAGCATGGCCAAGGTGGCAATCGTGACGGGGTCGGCGACGGGGCTGGGCGCTGCCTGTGCGGTCGATCTGGCGGGCCGCGGCTGGAACGTCGCGATCAACTACACCAAGAGCAAGAAGGAAGCCGACGAGACCTATGCGAAGGTCAAGGCCAAGGGCGCCGAAGCGATCCTGGTGCAGGCCGACATGGGCCGAGACGCCGACTGCCGCAAGCTCGCGGCCGAGACGCTGAAGGCGTGGGGCCGCATCGACGGGCTGATCAACAACGCCGGCACCACCAAATTCCAGGGCCAGGGCGACCTCGAGGGCGTCACGGCCGAGGACTTCGACCGCATCCTGCGGGTCAACGTCACCGGCCCCTACATGATGAGCCGCGCGGTCTATCCGACCATGAAGAAGCAGTGGGACGACAAGCAGGAGCGCGGCTCGATCGTCAACATCTCGTCGATCGCGGGCGTGATGGGCGTCGGCACGTCGATCCCCTACGCCGCGTCGAAGGGTGCGCTGAACACGCTGACGCTCTCGCTGGCGCGCTGGTTCGGCCCGGCGGTGCGGGTCAACACGGTATGCCCGGGCTTCATCCAGACCCGCTGGCTGCTCGGCGCGCTGGGCCAGGACGACTACGAGAAGCTCAAGACCGCGCAGGAGCAGACCACGCCGCTGCGCCAGGCCGGCACGCCGGAGCAGATGGCGGAGGCGGCGATCTTCTTCCTGACCAGCGCCAGCAACATCACCGGCGAGTTCCTGATCGTCGACGCCGGCACGCACCTGGGAGGGCTGCCGATGAAAGGCCGCTAGCTTTTGACGAGGCCATCGGAGCATCGAATGATTCTGAACATTGTCGACCACCGTAAGCGGCCGTACCGGTGGAACGCCATAAATGCGATCATTGAGCCGACATCTCACGACAATAGCGTGAAGGATTCGGACGAGGCGGAGGAGGAGGACTCGGCACCGGCATACGACGCTCTTGAGGGTATTTCGCTCGCGGATGCGGTGCAGTGGGCATCCGCGATGCGCTACGGCGTTACGCTCTACCTCTACGATCTCGGCAGCGGGACTTAAGCGGCTCGCTGCCAAGGCGGCGGCCGGTTAGGCTGCCGCCTTCTTCATCGATTCGGCGAACGCCATCGCGGCATTCTGAACGTGGCGGGTGGCGAGCAGGGCGGCGAGCTCGGCATCGCCCGCGATCACCGCGGCGAGGACGCCGGCGTGCTCCTGCCAGTCCTCTCGGGCGCGCACACGGCCATTGATCGCGAAGGCAATCGAGGTGCGCTCGCGCAGGCCGCGCATGACGTCGGACAGCACCGAGTTGCGGCTCGCCTCGGCCAGCCGCTCGTGGAACTCGGCATTGAGGCGGGCGAGCTCCTCGGCGGTGCCGCTCTTCGCCGCCGCGTTGCCGCGAGCCAGTGTTTCTTCGAGCGCGGCGACGATCTCCGGATCGTGCCGTTGCGCCGCCAGCTTGGCGTTGAGGCCTTCGAGCAGGGCGCGGACCTCGACCAGCTCGGCGACGGTCTCGGGCGTGATCTCGACGACGGTGGCGCCGCGGCGGGGCAGGAGGGTCACCAGCCCCTCGACCGACAGGCCGCGCAGCGCTTCGCGCACCGGCACGCGCGACACGCCGAGCTCGGCCGACAGCCGGTCCTCGACCAGCCGCTCGCCGGGCTTCAGCGTGCCGTCGAGGATGCGGCCGCGGATCTGCTCGCTGACGACGCGGGAGAGGGGGCGGTCGCTCATGTCTTCAGCGTCGCCATGAAGGCGGCGATGCCGGCCTCGCAGCAGGCGATGTCCTGCTCGCCGTTGCCGCCCGAGGCGGCGATGCCGCCGACGCACTGGCCGTCGACGAAGATCGGGAAGCCGCCGACGAACACCGTGAAGCGGCCGCCATGCTGGGTCCAGATGCCGAACGCCTCCTCGCCGGGCAGCGAGTTCTTGTAGTTGTCGGTGCGCTTGCGATGGCCGGCCGCGGTGAACGCCTTGTTCATGGCGATCTGCACGCTGGTCACCTTGCCGCCGTCGAGGCGGCGCAGCGCGATCGGATAGCCCGCGTTGTCCGCCACGCAGAGGACCTCGGGCACGCCGAGCTCCTCCGCCTTCTTCTGCGCCGCGTCGAGCATGAGGTGCGCCTCGGCGAGGGTGAGGGTTTTGTAGGTGTGCATGGGAATCTTTCTTTTTCCTCCTTGCGCGTAGCGCGGGGAGGTGTCGCGGTAATCCGCGACGGAGGGGTCATGAGTCCGAGACTGCGGCCTATGACCCCTCCGTCGGCGTAAGACGCCGACACCTCCCCGCGCTGCGCGCAGGGAGGAATGGGTTACGCCGCGAGCTTCTGGCCGGCCTTCTTCTCGACGAAGGTGCGCCACACGCCGTCGAGATAGAGCCGGCGCATCATCGTCGCCTCGCGCACGTTGCGCACGCAGGCGGCGCGCTGCTCGTCGGTCGTGGCGTACTTCTCGACGATCTCGTAGCCCTTCTCGCCGTGCTCGATGTCGGCGGCAATATGGATAGTGAAGAAGGTGACCTCTTCCTCGCTGAAGCCGTACTTCTCGAGCAGCGGCGGCGTGGTCTTGCTGTAGATGCGCGGCACCTGGCTCTCCAGGCCGATCAGCAGGCCGGACAAGGCCTCGACGAACGGCTTGCGCGACTGCACCGTGCACCAGCTTTGCAGGCCGAGCGTCTCGGCCAGCAGCTCGCCGTTGACCTGCGCGTTCAGGATCTCCGTGCGGCTCTTGCCGCAGACCTCGCCGAACTCCAGCAGCAGGTCGGAGTGGCGCACCGGTGCCGCGCCATGCATGCCGACCAGGCCTTCCTCCTCGGTGACGTTCTCCAGCAGGAAGTGCTGCACCTCGGGATGCGGGCAGTTGGCGTAGACCGCCGCGACCCACTCAGCGAAGTGGCTGACGTAGTGGAAATGCTGCTTCACCCATTCGCCGAGCTGGCGGCGATCGAGCTTGCCCGAGGTCCAGGCCTCGCTCCACGGATGCACCGCCGAATGGCGCTGCTCGATGGCGTCTTCGAGAGCCTGACGGAATGCACTCTTGGCCATGGTGACTTCCTCCAAGTGTCTGGTGGAGAAAATTGTATACAAGAATAACCGATTTCGTCAAATTGACATGGTTTCAGGGAGAGTTCGTATACAAACGACCGACTACACCCAAGGTGACACCTTCCAGGCCGAGAAACGCACCTTGTTCAGCCGGGCCTGGCTGCCGCTCTGCGCCGAAGGCCAGATCGCCAGAACAGGCGATTTCCTGGCCCAGTCGGTAGGCGGCTGGAGCGTGCTCGGCGTGCGCGACAAGGAAGGGGCGGTGCGCGTCCTGCGCAACGCCTGCCGGCACCAGAATATGCCGGTGGCAGGCCAGCCGACGGGCAGTTGCGCGAGCTTCCGATGCCGCTTCCACGGCTGGACCTACGACCTGCAGGGCAAGTTCCTGAGCGCGCCGCCGCCGGTCGCGCCGGCCGACAGCTCGCCCGGCGCCAACGATCTGCAGGCGCTGCCGGTGCGGCAGGCGGCCGGGCTGGTGTTCTTCGCGATGGACGAGGGCGTGCCGGGCGTCTTCCCGACCGATCCGGAGCAGCCCTACAGCGGCACGGCCGTCACCGACATCGCCTGCAACTGGAAGGTCTGCGTCGAGCATCTGCTCGGCAGCGAGCCGGGCTGGTTCTCGCCGCTGCTCGCGGTGCGCCGCTCAGGGCCGGCGGTGCTGGTCGATCAGGTGGTGCCGCACACCTTCCTGCGCACCAAGCTGTTCACCCATGTCTACGGCGGCGCGGCCGAAGCGCAGACGGCCATCAAGGAGGCCTGCGAGCGCCTGCAGACCGAACGGGCCAGCGGCACGCCGGCACAAGGCGGCGCGCTGGTGGCCGCGTTCCACAAGCAGCTCGACGAGGCCTACGCCGGCAGCTCGTGACCGCGGCCGATGTTGCGGATGACGTCGCGCAAATGCGGCTTGGCCGCGATCATGGCGCGGCGATAGGCCATCAACCCGTTCATCAACGCGCCATCGCGCTTCAGCAGCGTGTCGGCGAACTCGACCATGCGGGTGTTGGGCCAGCCATGCTGGCGCAACTTCAGCAGGCGCAGGAACGCCTCTTCCTCGCGGCCGGGCGCGTGCTGGCACATCAGGATGGCGGCCGCCGCCTGCGAGCGCGAGATGCCGGCGTGGCAATGGACGAGGATATGGCTGTCGCTGTGAGCGTGGGCGCGCTCGCCGAACGCCAGCAGGCGCTCGACATGCCTGGGCGTGCAGGCCTCGAAGCCGGGATATTCTGCGACGACGTCGTCGAAGCGGATCAGCTCATGGTCGATGTCGAGGAACTCCCCGAGCGCCGGCGGCACGGGCTCGTGGGTGTCGATGATCGACAGCACGTGGCTGACGCCGAGCATGGAATGCTGCGGCAGCTCGGGGATGCCGCAGATGATCAGGCGGTGGTTGGGCAGAGGCATGGTTCGTTCTACAGCAAGGCGCGGGCGAGATGCAGGCCCACCGCCATCATGCCGAAGATGAAGATCTTGCGGAACGTCTCGGCCGACAGCCGCCGGCGGGCATGCTGGCCCAGCCACACGCCGATCATGGTCGGCGCCACGGCGGCGACGCCGGCGATGCTGTTGGTCAGGTGATAGGCGCCGTGCAGGGCGAGCGACACCGCCAGCATGCCGGTGATGAACAGGAACATGATGCCCAGCGCCTGCACCAACTCGTGCCGGTCCATGTCGAGCGACTGCATGTAGGGCAGGAACGGCACCGCCGCGACGCCGGTGCTGCCGGCCACCGCGCCGCTGGCCAGGCCGATCACCGGATTGGCCCACCATTCGGCAGAGCGCGGCACGCGCGGCCGGTAGGGCGTCAGCGCGATGATCGAATAGAGCACCAGCAGCACGCCGACCCAGCCCGCGGTGCCGGGCGAGCCGAGGTCGCTCAGCAGCAGGCCGACCGCCAGGATGCCGATCATCGCCGTGGCCGCCATGGTGCCAAACCGGCGCATCAAGGGCTTGAAGCCGCCGCCATAGATCGCCTGCCAGACGTTGGTGACCATGGTCGGCACGATCATGATGGCGATCGAGCTTTCCAGCGGCACGGCGAAGCTCATCAACCCGATGGCGATCGGCGGCATGCCCATGCCGATCGCGCCCTTGGCGATGCCGGCGACGACGAACGCCACCGCGATCACCGCGATTTGGAGAAGCGACATTCAGTTAAACTCAGGAGAGGAGGGGGGCGATGAAGCCGTCGAACTCGGTCCAGAAGCGGGCGCGGATATCGTCGGTCTCCATCATGATCTCGTGCATTGCCGTGTCGAAAGTGACCAGCCGGCAGTGCTTCATCCGCATCGCGACGGTCATGTGCACGGTGGGATCGACGACGGTGTCCTGGCCGGCGCTGAACATCAGGGCCGGCAGCGCGATGCGCTCGAGGTAGCCTGACAGGCGGGTGAGGTGCATGGAGCGGACCGCCTGGCGAGCCCAGCCCAGGGTCGGGCCGCCGAGCGACAGCCGCGGGTCGGCCTCGAACCAGGCGGCGTTCCAGTGGAAGCGGCGCGCGTCGTGGGTGACGTTGTTGGCCTTGCCGTCGCCGGCGACCCAGGAGAAGGGCGGGGTGCCGTAGAGATCGCGCGTATCGAACGTCCCGGGGACCAGGGTCAGGGCCGTGTTCAGCACGCCTTCCCTGGGCAGCGCCATCATCGGTGAGCAGACCACCGCCGCGGTGAACGGCCCGCCCTGCTCGGCGAGGTAGCGCAGCGCGATGTGGCCGCCCATCGAATGGCAGAGCACGATGACCGGACCCTGCGTATTCGGCCCGACGATGGTATCGATGAAAAGCCGCAGGTCGGCGATGTAGGTCTCGAACCGGTCGATGTGGCCGGCCTCGTGCCGGTCCGGAAGCGGACGATCGCTCAGACCCTGGCCGCGCCAGTCGAGCGACATCACGGCAAAGCCGCGCAGCAACAGTTCGCCCATCGCCTCGGTCGCGTACTTCTCGATGAATTCGCCACGCCCGCCCAAAACGATCACAGTCGCGCGGGCTGTTCCGCTGGCGTTCCAACAGGCATAGCGCAACCGCGCACCCGTGCCCGCCAGCCATCCGTAGCGATCGGCCGGACGATGGGTATCGGCAACCTCCGGCGGAACCGAGGCGGGAACGGGCGATGCGGGATCGAGTGCGGCGGCCATGGCCGGGGATTTTGACATTTCGGCCACGATTGCGCGCTCACTCTTTACCGACCGACGGGGCACCGGCTATAGATCGCCCCGGCCGCCGCGTGGTTTTCGGCTCGCCGCTTTTTGAGCCGATCCGGCATGGGTCTTGCGTCGAGGGTGTCGACCGCAAGAGACAGGCGACCGTGATCTCAAGGAGCGCGAGCGATGATCGTCGGCGGTATGCCGGAGCGATCGCCGTTTAAATGTTCCGAGTCGGGCTGGTTCTGATTCTTGCCGGGATGGCGACCATCGCGGGGTGGCGGTGGCTCGACCGAACGGTCGCTGCCGCCGACGTCGAGCTGCCGTTGCAGGGCGTCACCTACGCCCCCTGGGCCAGGGACCAGGATCCGATCGCCGGCAAGTCGAGCGGCGTCGTGAGCTTCCTGCGCACCGCCTTCACCGATGAGCCGCCGCCGCCGGTCCGGCCGCGCCGCGAGCAGATCGAGCGCGACTTCGCGATGCTGGCGGGCAAGGTCCAGTATGTCCGTACCTACCGCACCACCGACGGCGGCGACTACATGCCCGAGATCGCGGCCAGGGTCGGGCTGAAGCTGGTGCCCGGCGCATGGATCTACTCGGCCAACGAGGCCAAGCTGCAGTTCGGCCGTGAGGCGGGCGAGGTCAATGCGGAGGAGACGCGGGCGCTGATCCGCATGGCCAACCAGAATCCCAACATCGAGCGGGTGCTGGTCGGCAACGAGAACATCCTGCGCTGGGACGGCCAGAAGAACCTGCGCGATCCCAACGCTACCAGCCCGGCCCAGCTCATCCGCGAGATCAGGAACGTCAAGCGCAACGTCAAGGTGCCGGTCAGCACCGCCGAGCCCTGGCACATCTGGCTGAACTATCCCGAGCTCGCGCGTGAGGTCGACTATCTCGCCGTCCATATCCTGCCCTACTGGGACGAGCAGTCGAGCCAGACGCCGCTCGAGTACCTGCAGGACAAGGTTGGCCAGCTGCGCAAGGCCTATCCGAACAAGAACATCATCGTCACCGAGGTCGGCTGGCCGTCGAACGGCGCCACCCGCCGCAGCCCAGGGACCGGCTTTCTGAAGCGCGCGACACCGGCCGAGCAGGCCAGGACCGTCCGCGACATGGTCGCGTGGCTGAAGGCGCAGAACATCCAGTACTTCGTGGTCGAGGCGGTCGACCAGCCGTGGAAGTCCTACGACCTCGAGGGCAAGGCGGGCGGCTACTGGGGCCTGTGGAACGCCGACCGGCAGCAGAAGTTCGAATGGACCGGGCCGATCCAGACCTTCCCGCAATGGTCGGTCTATGCCGCCTGGTCGCTGGCCGGCGCGCTGCCGCTGATGCTGGTCTTCCTGTGGTACTGGCGCAACCTGCGCATCGCCGGGCAGCTCGCCTTCTGCGGCCTGGCGGCGCTGTCGACCAGCGCGGTGGCGTACGGCGCCTCGGTGGCGGCCGGCACCTACATGGTGACTGGCGAGATCGTCGGCTGGGGCGCGCTCGCCTTCTTCCTGGTGCTGAGCCTCGGCATGGCGCTGGTGCAGGCGCTCGAGCTCTGCGAGACGATCTGGCGCAATCGCTGGACGCGCGAGGCGCTGCCCGCGGCCGAGATGATCGCCCGGCAGCCGGCCGACCGGCACTGGCCCAAGGTTTCGCTGCATCTCGCGATCTGCAACGAGCCGCCGGCGATGGTGATCCAGACCATCGAGTCCCTGGCCGCGCTCGACTATCCCAACTTCGAAGTCATCGTCATCGACAACAACACCAAGGACCCCGCGGTGTGGCGGCCGGTGCAGGATTACTGCGCCCAGCTCGGCGAGCGCTTCAAGTTCTTCCACTTCGACGTCATGAAGGGCTTCAAGGCCGGCGCGCTGAACTACGTGCTGAGCCAGACCGCGCCCGACGCCGAGGTGATCGGCGTGATCGACAGCGACTACATGGTGCGGCCCGACTGGCTGAAGGGCGTGGTGCCGTACTTCGACGACGCCAAGATCGCCTACGTGCAGTGCCCGCAGGACCATCGCGACTGGACCGGCGACCGCTTCAAGGAAATGCTCAACTGGGAATATGCCGGCTTCTTCGACATCGGCATGTGCCTGCGCAACGAGTACGACGCCATCATCCAGCACGGCACCATGACGCTGGTCCGCCGCACCGCCATGGAGGAGATGAACGGCTGGGCGACCTGGTGCATCACCGAGGACACCGAGCTTGGCCTCCGCCTGATGGAGACCGGCTACGGCGCGATGTACAGCCGCGAGCGCTTCGGCCACGGGCTGACGCCCGATCACTTCGCCGGCTACAAGAAGCAGCGCTTCCGCTGGGCCTACGGCGCCATGCAGATCATGAAGGCGCATGCCGGCAAGGTGTTCTCCAACACCACCAAGCTCACCTTCTGGCAGAAGTACCACTTCGTCGCCGGCTGGCTGCCGTGGTTCGCCGATGCGCTCAACCTGGTCTTCACCTGGGCGGGGCTGGCCTGGGTGCTGGCCGTTCTGGTGCCGCCGCTGTTCGGCATCAAGCCGGTCGGCCTGCCGCCGTCGGAGTTCATCATCCCGACCATCGGCATCTTCGTCTTCAAGCTGGTCTATTCCTTCGGCCTCTACGCCGACCGCGTGAGATGCAGCTTCCGCCAGAGCCTCGGCGCGTCGCTGGCGGGCCTGGCGCTGACCTACACGGTGGGCCGTGCGGTGCTGTACGGGCTCGCGACCAGCCGGCTGCCCTTCATGCGTACGCCCAAGATGGACGAGCGCGCCACCCTCGCCATGGCGCTCGGCATGGCGCGCGGCGAGGCGGTGCTGACGGCACTGCTGTGGCTGGCCTCGGCGGCGCTGTGGATGAGCTCGGGCGCGATCGATCCCGAAGCGCGGCTGTGGTCGATGTTCATGCTGGTGCAGTCGCTGCCGTTCGCGGCGGCGGTCGTGATCTCCGTCGTCAATGCGATGGAGCAGATGCGGCACGCCCGTGCGATCTACGAAACCGCGCCGGCCCCGGTGGTTGCCACACCGGCGATGCAGCCCGCACAATAGGCCATGCCAACCGCGGAGCCCGCGGGCACAGCCCTGTTCCTGAAACGCTGGTTGCGCCGGCCGCTCACCATGGGCGCGGTGGTGCCGAGCGGCCGGCTGCTCGCCGAGGCGCTGGCGCGGACGGCGGTCTCCGAGATCGAGGGCCGCGACGGCCATGTCATCGAGCTCGGCGCCGGGACGGGCGAGGTCACCAAGGCGATGCTCGCCACCGGCATCCCGGCGGAGCGGATGGCGCTGGTCGAGCGCGATCCGGAGCTCGCCGCTTTCCTGCGCCGCCACTTCGACGGGCCGGCGATCATCGAGGGCGATGCGGCGCGGCTGGCGCGGCTCCTACAGATGCACGAGGTCGACAAGGTGGCGGCGGTGGTTTCGGGCTTGCCGCTGCTGTCGCTGCCGGCCGAGGTGGTGACCGGCATCGTGCACGGCGTGTTCGAGGCGCTGCCGCGCGGCGCGGCGCTGGTGCAGTTCACCTACGGCCCCGCGCCGCCGGTGCCGAAAGCGCTGCGCGAAAGCCTGCATCTGGTCGGCGCGCACGGCCGGCGGATCTGGCGTAACGTGCCGCCCGCCGTGGTATGGACGTTCAGAAGGCCCCAGTGAACGCTAGCGTGACCGAGTTTCCGTTCAACGAGTCCCTACGCACGACGATCAAGGGTCATCTCGACCGGTTCGAGGTGCGCCGCAAGAGCGATCCCGGCAGCCTGCGCCATGCCGCCGTCGCGATCGCGGTGATCGAGGGCGACGTGCCGGGGCAGGCGGCGTTCCTGCTGACCAAGCGCACGCCCAGGCTGCGCGCGCACGGCGGGCAGTGGGCGTTGCCCGGCGGCCGCGTCGATCCCGGGGAGACCATCCGGCACACCGCGCTGCGCGAATTGCACGAGGAGCTGGGCGTGCTCGCCTCGATCGACGACGTGCTGGGCACGCTCGACGACTATCCGACGCGCTCGGGCTACCTGATCGCGCCGGTCGTGGTGTGGCTTGGCGGCGCGATCGAGCTCAAGCCCAGCCCGAGCGAGGTCGCCGCGGCCTATCGCATCCGCTGCGCCGAGCTGTTCCGTTCCGATTCGCCGGAGATCGTGCCGATCCCGGAGTCCGACCGGCCGATCATCCGCCTGCCGCTGCCGGTGGCGACGGTGAACGCGCCGACCGCGGCGGTGCTCTACCAATTCAAGGAAGTGGCGCTGGCCGGCCGCGACACCCGCGTCGACCATTTCGAGCAGCCGGTCTTCGCTTGGCGCTAGTTCATGTTCCCTCCCCCGAAGGGGGAGGGCTAGGGAGGGGGATCGCCGCTTCCATGAGGCCACCATCAGAAGCGAAGGCGTCAGCAGCGTGACCTCCTCCCCAACCCTCCCCCTTCGGGGGAGGGAGAGCAGAGTTAGCGCGCCGCGGCGATCGTCACCGGGCGGCGCTTCAGGAAGACCGTCGTCTCCTGTTCCATCACATGCTCGCCGCGCTGGTTGATCGTGACCTGGCGCAGGCGGCAGATGCCGCGGTCGGGCTTGGAGGCCGAGGCGCGCAGCTCGACGATGTCGGTGACCACGCGCAGCGTGTCGCCGGGGCGCACCGGCCGCGGGAACTGCGTCTCGCCGAGGCCCGGCGAGCCCAGGCTGCAGGCTTTCAGCACGCCCAGCTCGAGCCACAGCTTGAGCGTCACGCACATCGTGTGGAGGCCTGAGGCGATCAGGCCGCCGTACTGCCACTTCTTCGCGAACTCGGTGTCGATGTGGAACGGCTGCGGGTCCCACTGGCGTGCGAACTCGATGATGCCGGCCTCGGTCAAGGTCATGCCACCGCTGACGAAGCGCTCGCCGAGCTTGAAGTCCTCGAAATAGCGGTCGGTCACAAAACCAGCTCCAAGTAGGCGGTGTCGGGGATGGGGCTCGCGTAGTAGGGCGGAATCTCGACGAAGCCCATCGAGCGATAAAGCGTCAAGGCCTGACGCATTTTGCCGGTGATTGTGTCCAGCCTGAGACGCTGATAGCCACGTTCCCGCCCGATGGCGACGATGTCCTCGGCGAGCGCGCGGCCGATCGAGCGGCCATCGATCGTGCGCCAGCCGCGGAAGGCCGGTTTCACGTACAGCCGCTTCATCTCGCAGACGCCGGCATCGAGCCTGCGCAGCGCGACCGTGCCGGCGGCCTCGCCGCCGGCGGTCGCCAGCAGCAGCGCGCCCTCGGGGGCGGCGTACTTGCCGGGGAAGTCGGCGAGCTCCTTCTCGAAATCCTGATAGGCCAGCGAGAAGCCGAGCGACTCGGCATACTCGCGGAACAGCATCTTGATTGCCTCGAGGTCGGCGTCGTTCCGTGGCGCGGCGATTTCTACGGGCGTCGTCATGGCCGTAGTGTAGCCTGTCGGCGGCAAACATCGGGGAGGAAACAATGACCGTCGCAACGCGCCGCGCCGTCCTGGCGCTCGGCCTCGCCGCACCGCTGGTCGCGCGGACGCAACGGGTCGCGCGGGCGCAAGGCCCGTGGCCAACCAAGACCGTGCGCTTCATCGTGCCGTTCCCGCCCGGGCAGGCGGCCGACATCTTCGCCCGCCTGATGGCGGAGAAACTGACCGAGAAGTGGAAGCAGCAGGTCGTGGTCGACAACAAGGGCGGTGGCGGCGGCATCCCCGGCGTCGAGGCCGGCAAGGCCGCGGCGCCCGACGGCTACACTTTCCTGATCGCGACCAGCGGCACCTTCGGGGTCAATCCCAGCCTCTATCCCGACCTGCCCTACAAGCCGCTGGTCGACTTCAAGCCGGTCACCAACATCATCAAGGGGCCGCTGGTGATCACGGCCCATCCGAGCTTCCCGGCGAACACGATCGCCGAGCTGATCGAGCTGGCGCGCCAGTCGCCGGGCACGCACTCCTACGCTTCGGCCGGTCCCGGCACGGCGCAGCATCTCAGCATGGAGCTGTTCAAGCTGATGACCAGGATCGACATCGTGCACGTCCCCTACAAGGGCTCGGGTCCGGCGATGGCCGACCTGCTGGGTGGGCACGTGAAGCTGATGATGGACTCGACCGCCTCGGCGCTGAGCGCGATCAACGACGGCCGCATCAAGGCGCTGGGCGTGACGACGGCGCGCCGCGCGCCGGGCCTCGAGAAGGTGCCGCCGATCGGCGACACCGTACCCGGCTACGATTCGGCCGGCTGGTCCGGCCTGGTGGCGCCGCTCAAGACGCCCGACGAGATCGTCAACAAGGTCAACGCCGACCTGGTGGCGCTGATGCGCGATCCTGCGATCCTGAAGCAGTTCGAGGACCGCGCGACCCTCGCCGATCCGCTGACGCCGGCGGAGTTCGCGGCCTTCATGGCCAAGGACATGGCGACCTGGGCCGAGGTGGTGAAGGCCACCAGCACCAAGCCCGGCACCTGATGCCGGCAGCGCTTCATGCTCTTCCGGACCGCGAGCGCCTCGCTCGCCCTTGCTCGTGAGCGCGCAGGATGCACGCGGTCCGGATGAGGAAGAGCATGACGCCCTAAGCTAGCCGCAGCAGCGGCACCGCCGCCGCGGAGAGCAGGATCGCGAGCAGGCGCAGCATGGTGAAGGGCTCGCGCAGGAAGACCACCGCGATGACGATGGCAAAGATCGAGCTGGTGTCGCGCAGCGCCGAGGCCGGCGCGACGGGCGCATGCGCCCAGACCCACAGGATCAGCAGGTACGAGACGGTCGAGGCCACCGCGATCGGCACGGCGATGCCGGCGTGGGTGACGACGCTGCGCCAGCCGCGGGCGGCGAGGCCCTGGACGACGAACATCGCCAGCGCGTTGGTGGCCGACACCACGAAGCCGTAGGCGAGCGGCGAGCCGGCGCGGCGGACGCCCTGCGCGTCGCACAGCACGTAGCCCGCGGTCGCGAGGCCGGCGAGCGCCATCCACTGCAGGGCGGCGCGCGGCACGGCCGCGGGACCGGTGTTGCCGATAGCCAGCAGCAGCAGCGAGGCCACGATCAGGCCGATGCCCAGCAGGCCCCACAGGCTCAGCAGCTCGCCCGACAGCAGGATCGCGGCCGGCGTCACCAGCATCACCGACAGCGCCCGCACCACCGGATAGGCGGTGCCGAAGCCGATCAGGCCGTAGGCGCGCAACAGCGCCGTCACGATCACCAGGTTGATGCTGGTCGAGCCGACGATCCACGGCCACGCCGCGGCGTCGGGCAGGCCGGTCCACAACAGCGCCGGCAAACCGATGAGGGCGCTCATGACCATCTGCGCGGTCATGACTTCGGCCGGCTTGGGATGCGCCTTGACCGCCGCGTTCCATCCGGCGTGCAGGACGGCGCTGAGCAGCGCCGCGGCGACGTGCCAGAGGGTCAGGCGATCACGCCCTGCAGGCCGTAGATCAGGCCGGCGACCAGCAGCCCGATGAAGATCGTCTGGACGATCAGCAGCATCACCGGGCCCATGCCGATGCGGACCAGCGCCAGCAACGACGTCTTGATGCCGAGCGCGGCGATCGCCGTGATGATCAGGAACGACGAGACCTGCGCCAGCGCCACCCGGACCTCCGGCGGCACCAGTCCGACCGAGTTGACCAGCGCCAGCAGCAGGAAGCCGAACAGGAACACCGGCGGCGCCGGCCGGGCGTCGCCGGCCTTCTCGCCGCCGCGGGCGACCCACCAGGCGATCACGGTCACCGCCGGCAGCAGGCAGGCGACGCGCAGCAGCTTGGTGATGAGGGCGACGGCCAGCACGTCCTTGCCCAGCGTCTCGCCGGCGCCCGCGACCTGCGCCACGTCATGGATGGCGCCGCCCAGGAACACGCCCATCTCGAAGTTCGAATAGCCGAGCGCGGTGTGCAGCGTCGGATAGATCACCATCGTGATGGTGCTGATGAAGTTGACGCCCATCACCGCGAAGGCGAGGTCGCGGTCGGAATTGGCGTGGCGCGGCAGCACCGCCGACGTGGCCATCGCCGCGGCGGCGCCGCAGACGCCGGTGGCGCAGCCGGTCAGGAAGCCGAAGTCGCGGGTCAACCCGAACGCGCGGGCAACGACCGCGCCGAACACGATGGTGCAGCCGACCGCAGCGATCGCGATCACCACCGGCAGCGCGCCGCCATCGACGAGCTGCCCCAGGGTGAGCTGCGCGCCGTAGAGCGCGACGCCGATGCGCAACAGGGTGCGGCCGGCGAACTCGAGGCCGGGCTTCAGGACCGCCTTGGCCGACAGGGGCTGCAGGCACATGCCGATGACCAGGGTGACGATCAGCGGCGGGATCATGACCCGGCCGAACTTCATCCAGCCGTTGGCGTTGGCCACGAAGGCGATCGCGGCGATGGCGCAGCAGAGCAGGATGCCCGGCGCCGATTTCCTCAGGTTGTCGGGCGCCCAGAGGCGGGCGACCTCGACGGCGACGTTGCTAGCCATCGATCACGGCGACGAGCTGGCCCTCGGCGATCGCCTCGCCCTCGTTGACCCTGATTTCCTTGATGGTGCCGGCCTTGGGCGACAGAACCGGAATCTCCATCTTCATCGATTCCAGGATCATGATCTCGCCTTCAGCCTCGACCTTGTCGCCGGGCTTGAGCTGGATCTTCCAGACATTGCCGGCGATCTCCGACTTTACGTTGACGACGGCCATGCCTCGACTCTCTCCCGCGCGTGACTAGGGAGCCTTTTCGGCCACCCTACGGGCCAATTCAAGGGCTGGGTCGTCCACACGCGCGCCCAGCCCGGAGGCGGGGCGATTGACCGCAGAGATCGTTCCGTCCTGCAAAGTCGAGCGGCCGTCGCCGATGCGGGCTGAGCGCGCCGCCACGGCGACGGCGGCAACGCCGGCCTGCTCCAGCACGGCGAGGCCCTGGATGCCGGCGCGCTCGATGCCGGGGCCGGCGTCGTTGAACAGGATCAGCCGCGGCCGCATCGGCGCCGTCGTGGTGCCGGCGATCAGCGCGCCGTGGCTGCCGGTGGCGGCGACGCGGTCGTGGTCGTCCGGTCCCAGCATCGAGGCTGAATCGAGACACAGGATGCCGTCGACCTCGTAGCGGCCCTCGGCTTGCGGCGGCGGTGCGCTGTGCGGCCACGGGGCCTGCTTCAATCGTTCGACCGCCTCGCGGCACGTCATGCCGGCCACGATTCCGCACGTCGCGGCCGGGACATTGGCGCGGCTGATCACGCCGCGCGCGAGGAGATCGGCCGCATCGCCGATGCGCGCGCTCTCGGTGGCGATCGCGGCCATGGCGAGGCCGAGCGTCTCGGCATAGGCGAGCCCGCCGACGCCTGCTTCCTGCAAGCCAATCCCGGCATCGTGATGGATGGCGCCGCGCACGCCGGCCTTGGCCGACAGATAGGCGGCGTAGACCGCGCCATGGCTGCCGGTGACGACGACCGCGCCATCGGCCTCGGGCGGCAGCTTGGTGGCGCTGTCGATGGTGAGGACGGCGACGGGCACGGCGGCGACCCTACCCGCCGTCTCGACCGAAGGCGAGCGGAGAGACCTTGTCTTTGTCAGACGAGGTCTCTCCACTTCGCCCCGCTGCGCGGGGCTTCGGTCGAGACGACGGACGGGCTATACGGTCCTCATGTCCGTCGACAACAAAGTCGCCGTGCTGATCCTGCAGCACCCGCAGGAGCAGGATCGCGTGCTGGGCACCGCGAAGCTCATCTGTGCGACCTTGGATCACGCCAAGCTCACGGTCGGCCTGTCGTGGCGCAATCTCGGCCATGCCTTGGGCGAGCCGGCCGAGGCGAAGGACTGGGGCGTCCTTTATCTCGGCTCGGCGCATGCGGTGAAGGAGAAGGGCGCGCTGGTCGCGCTCGACCGCAAGGGCGAGCCGCTGGCCGACCAGATGGGCGCGCGTACGGGAGTGAAGGGCATCGTGGCGCTCGACGGCAACTGGGCGCAGGCCAAGGCGCTGTGGTGGCGCAACGCCTGGCTGACCAGGCTGCGCCGTTTCGTGGTCGTGCCCGACGGCCCGTCGCTCTACGGCGACCTGCGCCGCGAGGCGCGGCCGGACGCCGTCTCGACCCTGGAGGCGGTGGGCCTCGCATTGGCCGCGCTGGAGGGCGATGGTGCGGTGCGGGAGGCGCTGCTGGCGCCGTTCCGAGAGCTGCTCGCCAAGGCCCGCGCGGCCGGCATCCGGGACAGCAAACGGGACTATCGCAGACGGCGTTAGCCGTCTTCCCCTTTGCGGAGTCCGCAAAGGGGAAGTGCCCGCGTTTTACGCGGGCGATGGGGTCATGAGCGTCGCGACTGGTGCTCATGACCCCTCCGCCCGCTATGAGCGGGCACCTCCCCTTCGCGGACACCGCGAAGGGGAGGAAGGGCTTCCTTCTTCTGCTATATAGTCCCGCCATGCTCGACCAGCCGCAGGTCCCTGTCGCCCAGCGCACCAATCCCGAACGCTCGTTCAAGGAGGAGGTTCGGGCGTTGCGTCTCGGCGACGGCGAGGTGTTCCGCGGCGAGGGCATCCTGGCGGTCACCAAGGCGATCCTGCAGTCGGGCGTGGCTTATGTCGGCGGCTACCAGGGCGCGCCGGTCTCGCATCTGGTCGATGTGCTGGTCGAAAGCCAGGACCTGCTCGACGAGCTCGGCGTCCATCTCGAGACCTGCACCAACGAGGCCTCTGCGGCGGCGCTGCTCGGCGCCTCGATCAACTACCCGATGCGCGGCTGCGTCACCTGGAAGTCGATCGTCGGCACCAACGTGGCGGCCGATGCACTCTCCAACCTGGCCTCGCCCGGCGTGATCGGCGGCGCGCTGATCGTGGTCGGCGAGGATTACGGCGAAGGCGCCTCGGTCATCCAGGAGCGGACGCAAGCCTATGCGCTGAAGTCGTCGGTCTGGCTGATGGACCCGCGGCCCTCGCTGCCGACCATCGTGCGCTGCACCGAGAAGGCGTTCGAGCTCTCCGAGGCGACCAACACCCCGGTGATGATGGAGCTGCGCATCCGCGCCTGCCACGTCACCGGCGAGTTCGTCGCCAAGGACAACCAGGCGCCGGCGGTGTCGCGGAACCGGCGCCTCGCCGACCCGGCGCTGCACAACTACGACCGCATCTCCCATCCGCCCTCGACCTACGCGCATGAGAAGATCAAAGTCGAGGTCCGCCAGCCTGCCGCCGAGCGCTTCATCGTCGAGCATGGCCTGAACGAGCATCTGCCCGGCGAGCGCACCGACCTCGGCATCATCGTACAGGGCGGCATCACCAACGTGCTGATGCGCGGCCTCGACCGGCTCGAAGTCGAGGGCAAGGTGCCGATGCTGGTCCTCAACGTGACGCACCCGCTGGTGCCCGACCAGATCGCCGATTTCTGCAAGGGCAAGCGTGCCGTGCTGATCGTCGAGGAGGGCGCGCCCGATTATATCGAGCAGGCGATCCACGCTCTTTTGCGCAAGCGCGACATCGACACCAAGATCTACGGCAAGGACGTCCTGCCGATGGCGGGCGAGTACACCGCCGAGGCGGTGACCGACGGCCTGCTGAAGTTCTTCGCCCGCGCCGCCAACGACATCGATCTCGACGGCCCGCGCCAGCGCTTCGAGGCCGCGAAGGCCGGCCGCGCCGAGGCGCAGAAGATCCTGGGCGGGCCGTTGCCGCTGCGGCCGCCGGGCTTCTGTGTCGGATGCCCCGAACGGCCTGTCTTCTCGGCGATCAAGCTGCTCGAGCGCGAGGTCGGCAAGGTCCATGTCTCGAGCGACATCGGCTGCCATTCCTTCGCGACGCTCGCGCCGTTCAACCTGGGCAACTCGATCCTGGGCTTCGGCATGTCGCTCGCCGCGGCGGGCGCGGTGGCCCCGGTGATGCAGAAGCGCACCATCTCGGTGATGGGCGACGGCGGCTTCTGGCACAACGGCCTGCTGTCGGGCGTGGCCTCGTCGATGTTCAATCGTGGCGACCGCGTGCTGGTCATCATGCAGAACGGCTACACCTCGGCGACCGGCGCGCAGTTCATCCCCAACACCGCGGGCAACCGCCGCGACGGCCAGACGACCTCCGACATCGCCGCGACACTGAAGGCGATGGGCGTGGGCTGGCTGCGCACCATCCGCACCTACAATGTCGGCACCATGCTCAAGACCCTGCGCGAGGCGATGCGCACGGACGAGCCGGGGCTGAAGGTGATCGTCGCCGACGGCGAATGCCAGCTCGCGCGGCAGCGCCGTGTAAGACCGCAGATCGCCGCCGACCTCAAGGCCGGCAAGCGCGTGGTGCGCACGCGCTTCGGCGTCGACGACGAGGTCTGCACCGGCGACCACTCCTGCATCCGGCTGTCGGGCTGCCCGTCGCTGGTGGTCAAGCCCAGCCCCGATCCGTTGCGCAGCGATCCGGTGGCGCACGTCAACAACGGCTGCGTCGGTTGCGGCCTGTGCGGCGAGGTGGCGGACGCCGCCGTGCTCTGCCCGTCCTTCTACAAGGCCGACATCGTCCAGAACGCGACCCGGTGGGACCGGCTGGTCTGGCGCCTGAGGTCGAAGGTGATCGGGGTGCTGGCGTCATGAACCCCTCCCCATTCATATGGCTCTCGGATTCACACATCGTTGTGTGGGAGGGAATGGCCGTATCTGATGGCGCGGAAGTCGGCGAGGCCGATGCGCATGACCTTTGGTCCTGGTTTGCCATAGTAGCCGGTCCATCCGCCGAGGCGGGCGA
>NZ_JAFKJN010000034.1 GCF_017305915.1 Reyranella sp. | reverse complement strand
CTTCTACGGCTTCAAATCCGAACAGGTCCGCGATACACTCTGTGGGCATCGGAGCATTCCTTTGGGAGTGAGACGGTCGTTGTTGCAAAACAACTTTCTCAGAACCCGCGCTCCGATGCACCTCTTCCTGTGAGATATCCGGGCTAGAGCGGTTTCCGGTTAGATGGAGCCGCGCGCGGCTCCATCTAACCGGAAACGCGCGCACCGGGATGCCTGTTGCGGCAGGCACATTCCGTCCGGCTGATTCCAGCCGGACGGAATGTGCTCTAGCGACGCCGCCCCCTCAGGGCAGCGTGAAGACCTCGACCGGCTGCGGCACGCCGCGCAGCTCGTGCTTGCCGAGCGACTTCAGGGCAATGGTGCTGGCGGCGTTGAACTCGGCCGAGGCGAGGATGGGCACGCCGAGCTGCTTGGTCAGGCCCTCCAGCCGCGCCGCGCGGTTCACGGCGGGACCGATGACGGTGAAGTCGAGCCGCTCCTCGGTGCCGATATTGCCGAAGGTCACCGGCCCGACATGCAGGCCGATGCCGAAGCGCACCGGATCGAGGCCGCCGGTCGCGCGCGCCTCGTTGGCGGCCTCGATGTCGTCGACCAGCTGGCGCGCGGCGGCGATGGCATTGTCGGTGACCATCGGCAGGAACAGCGCGTCCTCGGCCGGGAAGTAGGCCATCACGCCGTCGCCGATGAACTTCAGGATCTCGCCGCCATGCGCCTTGAGCGCATCGCCGACGAGCTGCAGGTAATTGTTGAGCAGCTCGAGCAGGTCGGGCGCGTTCATGCGCTCGTTGAGGCCGGTGAAGTCGCGCAGGTCGGAGAACCACAGCACGGCGTTGATCTCCTGCCCGTCGCCGCGCTTGATCAGGCCGCGCAGGATCTGCTCGCCGACGATGTGGCCGAGATAGGTGTCGGTCACGGTCTCGGCGATGTTGCGATAGATGAAGATCTCGGCCTCCGCGCCCATCATGTCGACCAGGCGCCGCAAGTCGGCGACGTCCTGCTCGCTGAAGCCACCCTTCTGGTCGGTGGCGAAGGACGCCACCGGGATCGAGCCCTGGCGGCTCAGCCGCACCGGGAAGCCGATGTAGTCGACCCCGCCGCCCGCCTTCAGCTCGTGCAGCACCGTGTGGGCGTCCTCGGGAAGGTCGTTCAGGCAGTAGCGCACCGGCCCGCCGGCGTCGCGGACCTCCTGCATCGGGCTGCCGATATAGGCCGGGCTGCTGAGCACGCCGTGCAGGCGCGGCACTTCCTCGTAACCCTTGCCGCGCCGCCACAGCACGCCGGTCGCCACCATCTGCGGATGCACCAACTGCAGGCCGATATAGAAGCGCCAGATCGGCACGCCGGCGGCGACGGCGCGGCTCATCAGCCGGTCGACGAAGCGGCCGAGGTCGGGCTCGAGCCGGCCCTCGGCCACGATCCAGTCGAGGATCGGCCGCAACCGGGCGCTGTCCGCCGACGGGGCGACGACGTCAGGCACCGCCGACCACAGCCGCGACCTCTTCGGAGGAGGTTCGGAAGACCGTATTGGTTGAAAGGTCGGCGATTCGGTCGATGTTGTCGGCGACATCCTCCAAGGTTGGGGCGCGACCTGTGATTCGCAAGCCCGGCGCCTCGCGGTACTCGATGCGCGCGAAGTAGCCGGCGCCGGCGCTCCAGATCTCGCCGGTGCGCTGGCACTGGTCGCTGCACAGATAGGCGACCATCGGCGAGACGAACTCGGGCCTGAGCTTGGCCAATACCTCCGGGGTCATCAGGCTCTCGGTCATGCGGGTGCCCGCAACCGGCGCGAGGGCATTCACGAAGACGTTGTACTTCTGGCCCTCGAGCCGCAGCGCATTCATGAAGCCGACGACCGCGAGCTTGGCGCCGCCGTAGTTGGACTGGCCGAAATTGCCGTAAATGCCGGAATTCGACGAGGTCACGACGACGCGGCCATAGGCCTTGGCCCGCAGGATCGGCCAGGCCGCATGGGTGACGTAAGCCGTACCGAGGAAATGGACTTTCACGACGAAGTCGAAATCCTCGATCGTCATGTTGTGGAAGGTCTTGTCGCGCAGGACGCCGGCGTTGTTCACGACGATGTCTACGGTGCCGAACGAATCGACCGCGGTCTTGACGATGTTGGCGGCGCCCTTCGGATCGGCGACCGAATCGTAGTTCGGCACCGCCTGGCCGCCGGCCGCCTTGATCTCGGCCACGACTTTGTCGGCGGCGGCATGGTCGCCTCCTTTGCCGTCGACCGCGCCGCCCGGATCGTTCACCACCACCCTGGCGCCGCGGCTGGCCAGCAGCATCGCATGCGAGCGGCCCAGCCCGTTGCCCGCGCCGGTCACGATGGCAACGCGGTTGTCGAAACGGATGGTCATTTCATTTTTCTCCTGCACTGCGCCCTAAGCGGCCCTTCGTGATCGATACCCGGTCAGCTTGTAGGGCTGAACGAGAATATCGGTTGGAATGTCCCAAGCGCCGGAAAGCTTGCGGATGATGGAAAGTGACAAGGCTCGCTTGCGGTTGAGGATCGCAGACGCGAGAGATCGAGACCCCAACAGGCGGGCCAGGTCAGCCTGATCCAGGCCACGCTCGTCCATGTGCGCCTCGATCGCCTCGATGGGCTCGGGTAGCTCGATCGGATCGTGCGCCGCTTCATAGGCGGCCACCAAGGCTGCAAGAACTTCCAGCCGGTCGGCCTGCGGCGATCCACGCTTAGCGCCCATCAGCCGTTCGATCTCCTCGAGGGCGCGAGCATGGTCGGTGCGTGTGCGAATGGGCTTGAGGGACATGGCACTCCTATATGGTCGCTGGATCGATCCGATCGTAGGCCGAATGAAGGCCGATGAATCTGACCAGGATCAGGCCGACCGAATAGTCGATCTTCACGATCAGCCGATACTTGTTTCCGCCAATGTCGAAGATCGCGCGATTACCCGGCACGAAGTCGACCGTAGAACCGAATTGGGCCCGAAGGTCGCTCGGCCGCAGCCAGCGAGCCCGCGCGGCGCGCGCATACCAGAGCTTGAGCGGTGTCTCCGCAGCGGGATGGCGAAGCCAGAACTCCCGGAGCGTCCGCTTGGCAATGATCTGCACGATCGAAATCTAGCATGTTCTCAATTTGTGAACAACGTCAGGTCTTTTGCAGAATCACGACGGAGGCCACCGCCTCCTCCATGCCGATCACGCCGCCGCCGTTCTCGGCCAAAGCGATCTCGGCGCCCTTGACCTGGCGCGGGCCGGCCTCGCCGCGAAGCTGCAGCGCGAGCTCGGCCAGCATCGAGAGGCCGGTGGCGCCGACCGGATGGCCCTTGGAGACCAGGCCGCCCGACGTGTTGACCGGCAGCTTGCCATCGGGGCCGGTGGCGCCCGATTCGATGAACTTGCCGCCCTCGCCTTCGGGGCAGAAACGCAGCATCTCGCACTGGTAGATCTCGCAGAAGCTGGTGGCGTCGTGGACCTCGGCGACGTCGATATCCTGCGGCCCGAGGCCTGCCATCTTGTAGGCCTTGTCGGAGGCCGCGCGCGTCAGGCCGGGCTCGTCGAGCGAGCGGTACTTGCCGCCGGAGAAGCCGACGCCGGCGATCCTGATCGCGCGGTCCTTCACCGACCGCGGCAGCTTCTCGAGATATTCCTTCGAGCACAGCAGCGCGGCCGCGGCCCCGTCGCCGATCGGCGCGCACATGGCGCGGGTCAGCGGATAGGAGACCGGCCGGTCCTCGAGCACCGCCTGCGGCGTCATCTGGAAGCGATACTGCGCCTTGTCGTTGAGCGCGCCGTAATTGTGGTTCTTGGCGGCGCCGACCGCGATCTGCGCCTGCGTCGTGCCGTACTTCCACATGTGCCACTTGGCCTGCATGGCGTAGGTGTCCATGAAGATGGTGCGGTCGTCGCCCGGCTTGAACGCCGAGCCGACCATCTTGCCCACGCGATCCATCTCGGCGACCAGCCGCTCGTGCTGGCTGGTGATGTAGCCCTGGTTGAACAGGTTCGAGGTCCGCTCCGGCGCCTCCGGCGAGAACAGCTTCTCGATGCCGATGCAGAACGAGAGCTCGTGGGTGCCGGCCAGGATGTCCTTCCAGGCGCCCATGAAGGCGGTCGAGGCGGTGGCGCAGGCATTCTCGACGTTGAACATCGGCACCCGCTCGGGAAACAGCCCCTCCTCGACCAGCGGCTGGAACAGCGCTTGGCCGCGGATCGAGTTCTGGCCCCAGAAGGCCATGCCGCAATTGCCCAGCCAGCCCGCTTCGATGTCGGCGCCGGTCTTCATGCCGGCATCCTGCAGGCTGCCGAGATAGGCCTCGCGCGCCAGATCCCCGAAGCTCATGCCGGGGTGCTTCTTGAAGGTCGTGGTGTAGCTGCCGACGACGTAGACATCGCGCATTTGGACGTTCCCCCTCGGGTTGGCTTTGACCGCATTTGAGCGTATCCAAGCGGTCAATTCTAGGAGTTCGCAGATGGCCGTAACGGCCCAGGCACGCCCCCCGCACGTCGACGAGACCATTGCCGAGCTGAAGCGCCAGTACGGCGACCGGGTCACCACCGCCCACGCGGTGCGCGAGCAGCATGGCAAGGACATCTCCTATCACGAGGCCCACCTGCCCGACGCCGTGGTGTTCGCCGAATCGGCCGAGGAGGTGCAGGCGATCGTCCAGCTCTGCGCCAGGTACAAGACGCCAATCATCCCGTTCGGCACCGGCACCTCGCTCGAAGGCCACATCAGCGCCCCCAACGGCGGCATCTCGCTCGACGTCAGCCGCATGAACAAGGTGCTGCGGGTCAACGAAGCCGACCTCGACGTCGTGGTGCAGCCCGGCGTCACCCGCAAGCAGCTCAACGAGTACCTGCGCGCGACCGGCCTGTTCTTCCCGATCGATCCCGGCGCCGACGCCTCGCTGGGCGGCATGACCAGCACGCGCGCCTCCGGCACCAACGCCGTGCGCTACGGCACGATGCGCGAGAACGTGCTGTCGCTGCAGGTCGTCACCGCCGACGGCCGGCTGATGCAGCTCGGCCGCCGCTCGCGCAAGTCGAGCGCGGGCTACGACCTGGTGAAGCTGTTCGTCGGCTCCGAGGGCACGCTGGGCGTCATCACCGAGATCACGCTGCGCCTTTACGGCATCCCCGAATCGACGGTCGCCGCGACCTGCGCCTTCGAGACGCTGGAGGGCGCGGTCAACGCGGTGATCCAGACCATCCAGTCGGGCATTCCGGTGGCGCGCATCGAGCTGATGGACACCTACACCGTCGACACGGTGAACAAGTATTCCAAGCTCACCCTGCCGCAGAAGAACCTGCTGCTGCTGGAGTTCCACGGCACCGAGGCCAGCACCAGGGAACAGGCCGAGATGGTGCAGGCGATCGCGGCCGAGCATGGCGGCGGCGATTTCGCCTGGACCAACCAGGCCGAGGAGCGGACCAAGATGTGGCAGGCGCGCCACGATGCGGCGTGGGCGGCCAAGGCCTACAAGCCGGGTTGGGGCATGTGGGCGACGGATGTGTGCGTGCCGATCAGCCGGCTCGCCGAATGCATCCTCGAGACGCAGAAGGACATCCAGGCCAACGGCCTCTACGCACCGATCGTCGGTCACGTCGGCGACGGCAACTTCCATCTCACCATGATGGTCGACCCGGACGATCCGACGTACCTGCCTAAGGCCGAGGCGCTGAACGACCGCATGGTGGCGCGCGCGCTGGCGCTGGGCGGCACCTGCACCGGCGAGCACGGCGTCGGCATGGGCAAGATCAAGTTCCTCTACGAGGAGCACGGCGAGGCGATGTCGCTGATGCGCTCGATCAAGAAGGCGCTCGACCCCGACAACATCATGAACCCGGGCAAGATCATCGGCCCGATCAACTAGGACCTGTCCGGCAGGCCTCGACGCGCGCCGTTTTCGACCGTTTTCACGGTTTTTGACCAACCTCACCGATTTCGTGGCGCAGGCCCGCGATCGGTGGCTTGGGCTTATGGAGACGTGAGCTTGCATCGTCTCTACTCGTAAACCTGCTCGCATCAGTCTCCTAATACGGGCATTGGCCGCGGAAAAAAGCCAAGGAATCCAACCTCCGATTCGCGGTCCATTGCCCATAATGAGCGCGCGCAGAACGCGTTATGCACAGGCTGGGAAAGGCGCACTCGGCCTTGCACATTGAACGCGGGTGCATGTGCTGTGCGCTCCCTTTGCGTGCGTCGACGCGAGCATCGAGGTAGCGTCGCCGCCAGTGCTTGGGGGAGATCAAGTCGACATGAAGAGTGTTCTTATCGCGACGGTCGCGCTGGCCGCCGTGCCGCTCGCCGCGCGCGCGCAAAATCTCGACGGCTTCTATGTCGGCGCGCGCGGCGGCGCGAGCTGGCTGCTCGACAGCGCCGCCAACGTCAACGGCGTCGCGTCGGTCGTGGGCTTCGGGACAGGCCAGCTCAGCGGGACGAACAATGCCCGTTTCGACACCGGATGGGCCGCGGGCGGCTTCGTCGGCTACGACTTCGTCGGGCCGCGGGTGGAGCTCGAGGCGCTCTATCGCGACAACAAGGGCACCGCGAACGGCGCCTTTCCGATCAGCGGCGTCGGCACCCTGCGCGTGAACAGCGTGACCGAGGTGCAGCAGACCTCGGTGATGGCCAATCTCTACTACGACTTCTTCGCCCACGACGCCTTCACGCCCTATGTCGGCGCCGGCGCGGGCCTTGCCTTCATCGACACGCGCCTCGGTCCGCTGACCCGCAGCAGCGACATCGAATTCGCCTACCAGGCGATCGTCGGCGCCGGCTACAAGGTCACGCCGAACCTGCGCCTCAATCTCGACGGCCGCTACTACGGCACGCTCAATCCGACCTTCAACAACGGGTTCAACCTGCCGAACGCCACGGTCCCGGTCTCGGGCACCATCGCGGGCTCCTACCCCAACAACAACTTCGCGGTCCTGGCGAGCGTGGTCTACACGTTCGGCCCATCGGCACACTGAAACGAAAAAGGGCCGGCGATCGCCGGCCCTTCGCGTTGCAGCAGATGCAGCGGTCAGATCGCCGCCTGCACCATGATCTCGACCTTGAGCGCGGGGTTGGCGAGCTTGGCCTCGACGGTCGCGCGGGCGGGCGAATTGCCGGGCGAAACCCAGACGTCCCACACCTCGTTCATCTGGCTCCAGGTGCCGATGTCGGTCAGCCAGATGTTGGCCGACAGGATCTTCGACTTGTCGGTGCCGGCCTCCTTCAGGAATTTGTCGATCTTGTCGAGGATCTGCTTGGTCTGGCCCTTCACGTCGGCCTTGGTATCGTCGGCGGTGAGGCCGGCCAGGTAGACCGTGTTGCCGTGCACCACGGCGCTCGACATGCGGGGACCCGCGTTGACTCGCTTGATTGCCATCGTCTCTTCTCCCTCAAATGGGCGCCGGACCTTAGCAGAGAGGGAAAGCATATGGCACTCTATGAACTGCGCACCTATACGCTCTACGTCGGCAAGATGGCCGAGGCCACCAAGCTCTACCAGGAGCTGGGCTTCCCGGCGCTCGAGAAGGGCGGCCATTCCAAGCACCTGATCGGCTACTTCCAGGGCGACACCGGCACGATCAACCAGATCGTCCACCTCTGGAAATTCGACGACGATGCCGGCCGCCGCGCGCACTGGGCCGCGGTGTTCGCCAACAAGGACTTCACCGAAGGCTTCGCATCGAAGTTCCGCCCGCTGGTGATGACGCAGGAGGTCAAGCTGCTGCACGCCGCCCCGTGGGGCCCGCACCCTTAAGGAAGCGGATTGGGGCCGAGCATCTCCCAGCCGTGACGCGCACGCTCGCGGTCGCGGTCGGCCTCGCTCATCGGTTCAGGGTGCTCGAACCTCTCCTCGATGTACCGCCCGGCACCGCCCGGCGTGTAGAGGAACAGCGCGCGGCCCGTGCCGGGGCCATTGTTCTTCCAGGCGTGCGGCACCTTGCGCGGCAGGAAGGCGCAGGTGCCGGGGCCGCCGGAGAACACCTCGTTGCCGATCTTGAAGGTGAACTCGCCCTCCAGCACCCAGACGACCTCGTCGCTGTCGTAATGCAGGTGGTGCGTGCTGCTGGTGCCGGCCGGCATGGTTTCCTCGAACAGCATGATGCTCTCGCCGGTCTGGCCGACGAGCAGCTTCAGATCGAAGAAGCGGCCGGGCGAACCCTCGCAATGCTTCCCGCCGCCCGCGGGTACGACGAACCCTCTGGTCATGCGCAACCTCCTTCGCGTCTCAGAGCGGGCTGGGGCCGAGGACTTCCCAGCCGGCTTCCTCCAGCCGCTTCTTGAGCTCGCCTTGGGGCGGATGCTCGAGCATCTCCTCGACGAACCGACCGGCGCCGGCCGGCGTATACAGGAACACGACGCGCCCCGGCGTGCTGCCGCTGTTCTTCCAGGCGTGCGGCACGTTGCGCGGCATGAAGGCACAGGTGCCCGGCCCGCCGGTCACGATCTCCTCGCCGATCTTGAAGGTGAACTCGCCTTCGAGCACCCAGGCGACCTCGTCGCTGTCGCGGTGCAGATGGAGCCAGCTGTTCTTGCTGCCGGCCGGCACCGCCTGCTCGAACAGGGTGACGCTCTGCCCGGTCTCGCGGCCGAACAGCTTCATGGACATGACCTGGCCCGACGCTTCCTCGAGATGCTTTCCGCCACCCGGCGGTACGACGACTCCCTTGCTGACGCTCATGGGAACCTCCTCGCCGCAGACAGCGCGAGGGTAGGTCCGCTACCGGGCGGCCACAACCATGATCTCGACCTTCATCTTCGGGTCGTTCAGCCTGGCCTGGACCGTCGCGCGCGCTGGCGTCTGGCCGGGCACGACCCAAGCGTCCCACACCGCGTTCATGGCGGCGAAATCAGCGATATCGGCGAGCCAGATCATGGCCGTCAAAATCCTGGTCTTGTCGCTGCCGCCTTTGGCGAGCAGCGAATCGATCTCGGCCAGCGCCTGCTTCACCTGGCCGGTGATGTCCCGCGCGGTGTCCTCGGGGATCATGCCGGAACAGTAGATGAGGTCGCCGTGGACGCTGGCCTCGCTCAGCCGCGGGCCGGGATCGATTCGCCTGATATCGGTCATGCGCCAAGCGTAGAGCACATTCCGCCGGTTCGCGATAAGGTCCGAGGGAAAGGCGATGGGCGGGAGGAACGACAATGACCGATGAAGAGGCCGGCCGCGTCCGCGATTTCGTGGGCTACGGGCGCAATCCGCCCGATCCCAAGTGGCCGGGCGGCGCGCATGTCGCGGTCAATTTCGTCATCAACTACGAGGAAGGCGGCGAAGTGTCGGTGCCGGACGGCGCGCCCGCCTCGGAGACCGGCCTGACCGAAGGCGCGACCGCCGCCGTGAAGGGCCGCGACCTCGGCGCCGAGAGCATGTTCGAGTACGGCAGCCGCGCCGGCTTCTGGCGCCTGCACCGCATGTTCACCAAACGGAAGCTCCCCTGCACGGTGTTCGCGATCGCCAAGGCGCTGGAGCGTAATCCCGAAGCCTGCGCCGCCATGCGCGAGGCCGGCTGGGACGTCGCGGGCCACGGCTACCGCTGGGAGATGCATGCCAACATGGCGCCGGACTACGAGCGCGAGCAGATCAGGCTGGCGACCGAAAGCATCGCCAAGACCATCGGCGAGCGCCCGGCCGGCTGGTACAGCCGCTACGCGCCGTCGATGCACACGCGGAACCTGCTGCTCGACAACGGCTACGAATACGACAGCGACACCTACGACGACGAGCTGCCCTATTGGCTGAAGGTCGGCTCGCGGCGGCAGCTCATCCTGCCCTACTCCGTGGTGCACAACGACGTGCGCTTCGCGCGCCAGGGCATGACCTCGGGCGACGAGTACGAGACCTACATCAAGAACGCCGTGACCTGCGTGCTGGAGGAAGACCCGCCGCGCATGCTGAGCTTCGGCCTGCACAACCGCATCATCGGCCATCCCGGCCGCGCGCTGGGCCTCGCCCGCGTGCTCGACTGGATCGCCGACCAGCCGCGCGTCTGGGTCACGCGCCGCATCGACATCGCGAGGCACTGGAAGAAAGTGCACCCGGCATAGCCATCTCCTCCCCCGTCACACGGGGCAGGTAGGGAGGGGGAAAGCCGCAACGCACCCCCTCATCAGTAGGAGGTCATGATCTGAAAATGGAAACGCCCGCTTTGATGCCGGCCCCCTCCTCTATCCTCCCCCGTATGACGGGGGAGGAGGTCGAGAGACGGAGACCGCGATGACCATCCGCCGCCCGCCGATTACCCGGCCATTGGACGGGTTCCTCGTCCTCGATCTGGGGCAGATCTACAACGGGCCCTATGCCGGCCTGCAGCTCAGCTTCATGGGCGCGCGCGTGCTCAAGATCGAGCCGCCGGAGGGCGACGTCGTGCGCCGCCGCAAGCGCGAGGTCGAGCCCTACCCGCTGGTCATGCTGAACTCCAACAAGGAGTCGGTGGTGCTCGACCTCAAGCAGCCGCGCGGCAAGGAGATCTTCCTCGCCCTGGTCGAGAAGGCCGACGTGCTGATCGAGAACTTCGCCGCCGGCGTGATGGACCGCCTCGGCCTGGGCTGGGACGTGCTCAGCAAGCTCAATCCGCGGCTGGTCTATGGCGGCAGCTCGGGTTTCGGGCTCGACGGTCCCTATCGCGACCTCGCGGCGATGGACGTCACCATCCAGGCGATGAGCGGCATCACCAACGCCACCGGCGACGCCGACGGGCCGCCGACCAAGGCGGGCGCCGCGGTGTGCGATTTCCTCGCGGGCATCCATCTCTGCGCCGGCATCCTCGGCGCGCTGGTGCAGCGCGAGCGCACCGGCAAGGGCCAGCGGGTCGAGGTGGCGATGCACGAGGCGGCGGCGACCTCGCTCGCCTCGGCGCTGGGCGCGGTGATGGACGGCGACCAGAACGTGCCCGACCGCACCGGCAACCGGCATCCCGCGCTCGCGATAGCGCCGTACAACACCTATCGCTGCAGCGACGGCTACGTCGCGATCTTCACCTCGGCCGAGCGCCACTGGGTCTCGTTGTGCGAGATGATGGGCCGCCAGGACCTGCTGCAGAACCCGGAGTTCGCGACCACGCCGGGCCGCGCCCGGCACATGGCGGAGATCGACGACATGGTCGGCGCCTGGACGGTCGGCCGGACGAAAGAAGAGATCCTGCAGGCGCTCAACGAGGCACACATCCCCTGCGCGCCGGTGAAGACGGCGCGCGAGGTGGCGTACGACCCGCATCTCGAGGCGCGCGGCTTCTGGGTCGACACCGAGCATCCGCGCCGCGGCAAGACCCGCGTGCCGATCTCGGCGATCCGCCTCCACACCGGCGGCAAGTCGGAGATCCGCCGGCCGGCGCCGACGCTCGGCCAGGATACCGACGCGGCGCTGGGCGAGCTGCTCGGGTTGAAGGCCGATGAACTGACCAAGCTGCGCGCGGCAGGAGTCACCCTGCCGGTGACGGAGCGCAAGAAGGCTTAAGGAGGAAACCAATGCCGATCATCGACAGCCAGGTCCACGCTTACGAGGCGAACACGCCGAAGCGGCCCTGGGCCAACGTGCCGAACTGGCCGCCGCACGTCACCGGCGACGAGATGGTCGCGGCGATGGACAAGGTCGGCGTCGACGGCGCGATCTTCATCTCCGCCTTCTCGCTCTATCAGTACGATGCGAGCTACGCGGTCGAGGTGCAGAAGAAGCACCCCGGCCGCATGGCCATCGTCAAGCCGGTCGATCCGGACGATCCCAAGGTGGCCGACGTCATCGCCGACTGGAAGAAGCAGCCGGGCGCCGTCGGCATCCGCATCTTCCTGCGCGAGGAGAACCCGCGTCCGCCGACCGATCCCGGCTTCGACCGGATCCTCAAGGCGGCGGTCCAGCACGACCTGCCGGTCAACTTCCTGTGCTGGGGCCGGCTCGACGAGGGCATGCAGCTCATCGACCGCCATCCCAATACGCGGTTCATATTGGACCATCTCGGCCTGCTGCAGCCGCGCGTGCCGCCGGCGCCGCCGCAGCCGTGGGCCGACCTGCCGAAGGTGCTGGAGCTCGCCAAGCGGCCGAACGTGGTGATCAAGGTCAGCGGCGCCTGCACGCTCTCCCAGCAGCCCTATCCCTTCCCGGACATCTGGGACCCGCTGGTGAAAATCTTCGACGCCTGGGGCTTCGAGCGCTGCCTGTGGGGCACCGACTGGACACGCGCTTTCGCGGTCGTGAACTACGAGCAGGCGGTGAAGCCGTTCCTCGAGACCAAGCGGCTGAGCGACAGCGAGCGCGCCCTGCTGATGGGCGGCGCCTGCGCCAAGGCCTACGGCTGGTCGCCGAAGAAGGGGTAAAACGAGAGAGGGATAATCCTCCGCATTCATATGGGGAGGTGGCGCCGTCTGCGCCTTTTCGAACGAAGTTCGAAAAGGCGGAGGCGACGGAGGGGTCATCGGCGACAACGAGGATGGGGCTCATGACCCCTCCGTCGGCGTATGACGCCGACACCTCCCCATTTGAATGGGGAGGAACTACGCCGTCGAGCGCACCAGCTTGCCGGGGCGCGCGCCGGTCTCCTCGCCCTTCTCGAAGATCGGCGTGCCCGAGCAGATCGTCATGTCGTAGCCGTCGACCTGCTGGACCAGGCGGCGGCCGCCGGCCGGCAGGTCGAAGATCATCTTCGGCGAATGCAGGTGCAGACCGTTGAAGTCGATGATGTTGACGTCGGCCTTCTTGCCCGGCTGCAGCCGGCCGCGGTCCTTGAAGCCGTAGAAATCCGCCGTCCCGCTGGTCATCTGCCGGACCACGAACTCCAGCGGCAGGCGCGGCCCGCGCGTGCGGTCGCGCACCCAGTGCGCCAGCATCGTGGTGTTGAGCGAGGCGTCGCAGATCACGCCGCAATGCGCGCCGCCGTCGGACAGGCCGAGGATGGTGTGCGGATGCTCGATCAGCTCGCGCACCACCTCGAGATCGCCGTGCACGTAGTTGGTGACGGGGAAATAGACCATCCGGTTGTCGCCACCGACCAGGTAGTCGTAGCAATACTCGGCCGCGGTCACGCCTTCGCGCGCGGCCAGCGCTGCAATGCTGCGCTCCGGTGGCGGCTCGTAGTCCGGCGTGTCGCCGAGCGGATACATGCGGTCCCAGCGCGTCGCGATCTGACGCGACAGCGGCGGCAGCACCTCGAGCAGCCGCGGCGAGGCCTCCTGCGAGAGGATCAGGCGGCGCACCTCGGGCGTGCGCAGCTTGGCCATCATCTCGGCCGGCGGCAGCTTGGCCAACTCGGCATAGCCCTCGCGCAGCCCGAAGGGATTAAGCGACGTGTTGAGGCCCAGAGTCAGGCCGACCGGCCGGCCGGCGACCTGGGCGAACATCGGCAGGTTCTCGGCGCGGGCGGCGGCGACGCCGTCCATCAGGCGACGCCAGCGCTCGGGGTCGTAGCTGCGGTCGGTGAGCAGGAACCAGACGGGCCGGCCGCTCTCCTTGGCGACCTGGCGCATCCAGCCGAACTCGGCGGCCTCGTCCTCGAAGTCGGAGAGCATGCCGAAGGTGCCGCGGCCGGCGCGGCCCATCGCCTTGCCGATGGCGATCAGCTCCTCGTGCTCGGCATAGCGGCCGGGCACCAGGTCGCCGGCCAGCGTCTTGTGCTGGTCGGTGCGGCTGGTGGTGAAGCCGACGGCGCCGGCCACCAGGGCCTCCTCGGCCAGCCGGGCCATGGTCTGGATGTCCTCGGCGGTCGCGTGCTCGCGGGCGATCGCGCGCTCGCCCATGGCATAGACGCGCAGCGGATGGTGGGCGAGCTGGGCGCCGATATCGATGGTGCGCGGCAGGCGCTCCAGCGCATCGAGGTAATCGGGGAAGCTCTCCCAATCCCACTTGAGGCCCTCGGACAGCACGATGCCCGGGATGTCCTCCACGCCCTCCATCAGCTCGATCAGCGCCTTCTGGTGCTGCGGCCGGGCGGGGGCGAAGCCGACGCCGCAATTGCCGAACACGATGGTCGTGGCGCCGTGCCAGGAGGACGGCGCCAGCACCGGATCCCAGGTGGCCTGGCCGTCATAGTGGGTGTGGACATCGACCCAGCCCGGGGTGACCAGCCGGCCGTCGGCCTTGATCTCGCGCTTGGCCGGGCCGGCCTTGCCGCCGACCTGGACGATCTTGTCGCCCTCGAGGGCGAGGTCGCCCTGGATCGCCGGCGCGCCCGTGCCGTCGACGATGGTGCCGCCCCGGATGACGATGTCGTGCATGGTCCGTCCCGCTGCCTCTGGAAATGGGACCTTGAGCTTTCCATACCTCGCCGGGCACGAAAAGCCCGGGGTTCCGCACGCCAGCTATGAGCGTTCGCGGATGTCCGAGAATTTGATCTTCGGGCTCTTCTCCGCGATATAGCCGAGCTCCCAGGCATTGCGCGCCAGGAAGACCGGCGAGCCGTCGCGATCTTCCGACATGCCGCCGCGATTGGCCGACATGAAGGCCTCGAGATCGGCCTTGGTCTCGGCGGAGATCCAGCGCGCCGTCTCGAACGGCGCCGGCTCGAGGTCGATGGCGACGTTGTACTCGGCCTCGACGCGGGTCTTGAGCACGTCGAGCTGCAGCTCGCCGACCACGCCCACGATGTTGTCGCCGCCGATCACGCGGCGGAACACCTGGGTCACGCCCTCCTCGGCCAGATCGTCGAGCGCGCGCTTGAGCTGCTTGGACTTCATCGGGTCCTCGAGCCGCACGCGGCGCAGGATTTCCGGCGCGAAGTTGGGGATGCCGACGATCTTGATCGTCTCGCCCTCGGTCAGCGTGTCGCCGACCCTGAGCACGCCGTGATTGGGGATGCCGATGATGTCGCCCGGCCACGCCTCGTCGACGATCTCGCGCTCGCGAGCGAAGAACAGGATCGGCGAGTTGACCGACAAGACCTTGGACGTGCCCATCTGTGTCAGCTTCATGCCGCGGCGGAACCTGCCGCTGCACAGCCGCAGGAAGGCGATGCGGTCGCGGTGGTTGGGGTCCATGTTGGCCTGGACCTTGAAGACGAAGCCCGACACCTTGGGCTCGGTCGCCTCGATGGCGCGCGGCTCCGCCGGCTGCGGTCGCGGCGGCGGTGCCCAGGCGGCCAGCGCGTCGAGCAGCTCCTTGACGCCGAAATTGTTGTAGGCGCTGCCGAAGAACACCGGCGTCAGGTGGCCGCCGCGATAGGACTCCATGTCGAACGCCGGATAGCCCATGCGCACCAGCTCGACCTCCTCGGCCAGCCGCTCGTCCTTGATCTCGTAATTCTCGATCACCTCGCCGATGCGGCTCCTGTCGGTGTTGTCGAACACCAGCATGCGGCTGTTGGCGAGATCGTAGGTGCCCTTGAAGGCCTGTCCCGAGCCGGTCGGCCAGGTCATCGGCGCGACGTCGAGCGCCAGGGTCGAGGCGATCTCGTCGAGCAGCTCGATCGGGTCCTTGGCCTCGCGGTCCATCTTGTTGATGAAGGTGACGATCGGCACGTCGCGCAGGCGGCAGATCTCGAACAGCTTGCGGGTGCGCGCCTCGATGCCCTTGGCGGCGTCGATCACCATCACCGCCGAATCGACGGCGGTCAGGGTGCGGTAGGTGTCCTCGCTGAAGTCCTCGTGGCCCGGCGTGTCGAGCAGGTTGAAGACCGCGCCGCCGTACTCGAAGTGCATCACCGAGGTGGTGACCGAGATGCCGCGCTGCTGCTCGATCTTCATCCAGTCCGAGCGCGCGCGCCTGGCCTCGCCGCGCGCCTTGACCGCGCCCGCGACATGGATTGCGCCGCCAAACAGCAGCAGCTTCTCGGTGAGCGTCGTCTTGCCGGCGTCGGGATGCGAGATGATGGCGAAAGTGCGGCGGAGGCCGGCGGGATGACCGGCCAGGGCAGCATCGGACGCAGCAGGAATGACGGAATCGGGCACTTTTTTCGAACCTTCGGGGGCGCGTGGAGGTACCGGACGCGCGGTGAGGCGTCAACCGGGCGCCGGACAAGGCATGCAATTGGAACGTACCAGACCGATCTGTGGACGCGGGATTCATCCATTTGCTCGGGCCCGACTCCGTACACGCCCAGCTCGCCGTCGGCAGTCTCCTGACGACGCCTCAGCTCGCTTGAATCGGACGCCGGACACAGCGTCGCCCCAGCCAGGTCGCACCAAAGTCACACCCCGCGTGTTAGCGAACGGCCGTGTGCAGGGGCCGGACCCGGGGATGACAGCGCTCACAGACGGATCGTCCTTGTTGTCGGCGGGCGCCGCGTGGCGACGCGCGCTGGTCGTTTCGCTGCGAGATCTGCAGCCGGCGGCCGTGCCGGCGCTGATCGCGGCCGGGTTCCCCGTGCTGCTCGCGGCCTGGGCGCTGATGTCGCCGGCGACGCTGTTCTCCAAGGCGATGTCGCAGGACCTGCTGTTCAACCTTGCCGGTGCCTGGCAGGTCTATCTCGGCCAGGTCCCGCATGTCGATTTCCACGACCCGTCGGGCCGGCTGAGCTTCCTGCTCACCGCGCTCGGCTTCTATCTGCTGGGCCCCGGCCCGTTCGCCTTCCTGGTCAACGTGGCGGTGGCGACGACGGTGCTGTTCGCGGCGGCGTTCATCGCCGCGATCCGGCGTCTGCCGATGTTGCCGGCGGTGCTGTTCATCATCTTCACCGGCCTGCTCGCGCTGGTGCCGGCCAATATCGGCGATCGGCCGGACCAGTACACCTTCGCAATGTCCTACAATCGCTACGGCTGGGCCGCCTACGGCATCCTGGCGCTGATCCTGTTCGTGGCGCCGCAGCCCGGCCGGCGCCACACCGGCATCGACCTTGCCGTCGCGGGTGTCCTGCTGGCGCTGATGTTCTATTTCAAGATCACCTATTTCGCGGTCGGCCTCGCGACGGTCGGCTTCGCGCTGCTGTTCCATCCGCACGTGCGGCGTCGCTGGCCGGCCTGGCTGGCGCTGATGGTGCTGCTGGCGGTCAATGCGGTCGCGCCCTGGAACCGCGCCTATCTCGGCGACATCTTCGCCTGGGCGACGACCGGCGCCATCCGCCACGGCCTCGCGCTGCACATCAACAACTTCGTCGCCGCGATCGGCCTCTACGTGCCATACCTCGCGGCGATCGCCGTCGCCGGCTGGATGTGGGTGTTCGGCCGCGCCTCGTTCCGCTTTCCCCTGACGCTGGCCTTCGTCTTCGTGGCGTCGCTGGCGCTGCTGTCGCAGAACTCGCAGGCGGTCGGGCTGCCGTCCGGCATCGTCATGCTGCTGATCCTGTACGACCGGTTGCGCCGCCACTTCACGCGGGTGCGCAATCGCGATATCGCGCCCCTGCTGCTGACCTTGCTCTTCTTCCCGTTCTTCGAGGCGAGCCGCTTCGCCGCCAGCATCGCCGGCTACCATGCCAGTGCCGGCAGCAGCAGCGGCCTCTACGTCGTCGACCACACCAACCTGCGCACCCTCGCGGTGCCCGAGGGGCGGCACGGCACCTTCCTCAGCTTCTCGCGCACCTTCGACTATCCGGCTCGGCCGACCAGTGCGGCGACGCCGCCGCGCTACCAGCTCACCGAATACGAATACATGCTGACCCTGCTGCAGGCGGCCGACCTGCTCGAGCAGGAACCGGGCGGCATCGCCCTGTTCGACAGCATCAACCCGCTGCCCTTCATGCTCGGCCGCGAGGCGCCGCGCGGCGCCAACCTGTGGTCGACCTGGAACGCCCCGCCGCGACCGGCCGAGAAGTACCTGGCCGACGTGCGCTACGTCCTGATCCCAAAGTTCTCGCTCAACCCGCGCTGGACCGAAGACCTGGTGCACCTCTACGGCAGCTACCTGCAGGCGCACTTCGCGACGACCGTCGATGCGCCGTGCTGGATCCTGCTGATCCGCACCGACCACGGCCCGTCGGTGAGCGAGCGGCCGGACGCGCTGTAGGCGCCCGACCGCCCGGCACGGTTCAGTGGCGCGGCGGCAAGGCGACCCGGGCGTCCTTGAGCGCGCGCTCGAGGTCGGCGATGCCGCTCACGTCGCCGGTACGGCACTTGGCGGCGGCGACGTTGGCGGCATTGTTGGTCGACTGCATGCCGCCGCTCTTGCCGCCCTTGTTCAGGAAGGTGTCGTAACGGGCGACCAGCACGGCGCAGTACTGGGCGTCGGTCGTCACCGAGGCCTGCTGCTGCGTTGCCGTCGGACCGTCGGCGCAGGGCACACCGACATAGGCCATCTTCTCGGTGGACCAGGTCTCCGTTCCGCAGGTGGCAGTCTTGCTCTGGGCAAAGGCCAGCGACGACAGGCCCAGCAGGGCCAAGGCTGACAGGGTGGACAGGGAAAGTGTACGAGTCATGGCGGAGGTCCTTTCTACTCTACTCCCCGTTCTCCCCGCCGCCGATTAGACGCCGCTCGCCTGACATCTGTCTGACACAGGAATGTTTTTTCCGCCCAAGCCGACCACTCCTCCGCCGTCGCCTTCACGCGGGCGGGGCACATGCCGTGGGCGCTCGGCACGCCCTGTGTGATCGACAGCCAACCGCGACATCTCAAGGCTGCTTCAGCCGCCCAGCTCCTCCTTCAGCATCTCGAGTTCCAGCCATTCCGTCTCGGCCGCGTCGAGCTCGGCCTGTGCTGCCGCGAGTCGGTTCGACTTGGCGGCGAAGGTCTTGGGATCGCGGCTGTAGAGCGTGGCGTCGGCAAGCGCTTCGTGGATCGTCGCCATCTCGGCCTGCAGCGCCTCGATCTTCTTCGGCAGCTCCGCGAGCGCGCGCTCACGCTTGTACCCGAGGCGCTGCTTCTGCTCGCGCGACGGCGCAGCGGCGGCCTTCTCCTTGCGCGGTGCCGGTGCGGCCGACGGTTCCTCGCGCGGGCCGCGCTGCGCGAGATAGTCGCTGTAGCCGCCGGCATACTCGGTCGCGGTGCCGTCGCCCTCCAGCGCGATGGTCGATGTCACCAGGCGATCGAGGAAGTCGCGATCGTGGCTGACCAGCAGCACGGTGCCGTCGTAGTCGCCGAGCGCCTCCTGCAGGAGGTCGAGCGTATCGGCATCGAGGTCGTTGGTCGGCTCGTCGAGCACCAGCAGGTTCGACGGCGCGGCCAGCGCCTTGGCCAGCAGCAGGCGGTTGCGCTCGCCGCCCGACAAGGTGCGCACCGGCTGGCGCGCCTGCTCGTCCTTGAACAGATATTCGCGCAGGTAGGTCATGACATGCTTGAGCTGGTCGCGTACCAGCACGTGGTCGCCGCGCTCGGCCAGGATCTCCCACGGCGTCTTGTCGGGATCGAGCGCGGTGCGGCGCTGGTCGATCACCACCGGCAGCAGGTTGGCGCCGAGCCTCACCGAGCCGGTGTCCGGCTCGAGCTCGCCGATCAGCATGCGCAGCAGGGTCGTCTTGCCGGCGCCGTTGGGCCCGATCAGGCCGATGCGATCCCGGCGGAAGATGCGCGTGGAGAAATCCTTCACGATCGCCGTGTCGCCGAAGCGCTTGGAGACGTTGCGCGCGGTGATGGCGAGCGCGCCCGACTGCTGCGCCTCGCCGACCTCGATGGTGGCGCGGCCGACCGGGCCGATCTGCTGGCGGCGCTGCTTGCGCAGATCGGCCAGCGCGCGCAGCCGGCCCTCGTTGCGGGTGCGGCGGGCGCGGATGCTCTTGCCGGCCCATTCGGTCTCGCGCTCGATCAGCCGGTCGAGCTTGTGCCGCTCGGTCGCCTCGCGCTCGAGGATGTCGGTCGACCATTGCTCGAACGCCTCGTAGCCCTTGTCGAGCCGGCGCACGATGCCGCGGTCGAGCCACAGCACCGCGCGCGTGAGGTTGCTGAGGAACCGCCGGTCGTGGCTCACCAGCACGTAGGCGCCGCGCCACGCAGCGAGTCTCGCCTCCAGCCATTCGATGGTCGGCAGGTCGAGATGGTTGGTCGGCTCGTCGAGCAGCATGACGTCCGGCTCGGCCACCAGCACGCGCGCGAGCGCCGCACGGCGCGCCTCGCCGCCCGACAGCGCCGACGGCGCGCGATGGCCGTCGAGCTTGACCTCGTCGAGCAGCGCCTCGACCCGATAGTCGGTGTGGCCGTGATGGCTGTCGTGCAAGGCCCCGGCGACGTAGTGCGCCACCGTGCCGTGGCCGGTGAAGTCCGGCTCCTGCGGCAGTGTCGCCACCGTCGTGCCGGGCTGCACGAAGCGCGTGCCACCGTCGGCGATCGGCGCACCGGCCAGGATGCGCAGCAGGGTCGATTTGCCCGCGCCGTTGCGGCCGACCAGCGACACCCGCTCGCCGGGCTCGATCGACAGGTCGACGCCGTCCAGGATGGTCTGGTCGCCGAGGTGGAAGCGGATTCCGGCGAGAGTCAGGAGCGGTGCTGCGGCCATCGAGCGGACGGTTTGGCCGAACCTGTCCACAGGGGCAAGGATAACTATGCCGCTATGTTGGGGTCGCAATGCTCACGGTCGTGGGGGACCCCAAGCGCATCGATCGCGCCATCAAGCGGCTGCATGGCGGCCTCGAGGGCGTTCCTGCGCGCGGTGTGCGCCTGACCTGGCGCGGCGGCGAGTTGCGCACCACCATCCACTGGGTGCGCGACGACGCCTTCTGGTGGGCGGTCGAGCCGCGCCATCAGCGCGATGCCCTGGTGTTGGGCCATGCGCCCGATCCGCCGGCGCGGCGCGAGAGCATCACCTGCGAGATCAACCTGCCGCGCGCCGGCGCCGACCGGAAAGTCGCGGGCATCGTCGCCGCCGACGACGCAGGCGCGCTCTACCTCGCCCACTCCGGTCGCCTCAGCAAGTCGGGCTTCCGCGAGTTCCTCGCCGACGGCGTGTGGCGGAGCGTGCAGTGGCCCGACGGCGAGGAGACCGAGGCGCTGATCATTGCGCCGTTCGGCAGCCCGCGGCTGACCCGTCTGCTCGGCCGCTTCGTCGATTCGGTGCGCCGCTTCAAGGAAGGCGGGACGCCGGCCAGCCAGCCGACGCTCTGTGTCGAGCCGTCGGTACACGGCTCGGCCGGGGCGGCGTGCGATCGCTCGCTGGTCGACTTGTCGCTGCACGAGGAGCTTTCCAAGCGCGGCCTGTTCGGCGGCACGCTCGATCTCTTCTCGCTGCGCGGCGAGCGCCCGCAGCCCCTGTTCGCGCTGATCGCCGACAACCAGCCCGAGGAGCTGGCGCTGGCCGTCGGCTCGCTGTCGCTGGCCGCGGCGCGCGGCGGCGCCGACGTGCGGCCAATTCTGGTTGCGCCGGCCGAATTGGCCGAGCGCGACGGCGCGCTGGGCTCGCTGCCCTTCGCCTGCGTGCGCTACCGCTGGCGCGGGGCGCGCGCGGTGTTCGACGGTCTCGACGACGCGCTCGCCTGACGCTAGAGCCTAGCCATGGCTATGGGCATCACGACCGGCATCTGGGTGATGGCGCAGGTGCGCATCTGCGACCGTGCCTTCATTCCGGCCACCGTCGTGCGGCGCGGCGATCCCGATGCCGGCACGGTGCTGTTGAAGCTCAACCGCTTCGAGCAGGGCGTCACCGTCTATGCGCAGACCAGCAGCAGCGGCGACGAGCCGGCCTGGAGCCGCGGCACCGGCCCCACCCCCGTGAGCGAGCCCGAGGCCGACGCCTATATCGAGCGCCAGGTGAAGTACGACCCCGACGTCTGGATCCTTGAGATCGAGGACCGCAAGGGTCAGTACAAATTGGACGGCAAGGTCGTCGGTTAGCTGGGAGCTCAGCTCGGCGGCAGGACCGTCATCGGGTCGATGGTCTTGGCGCCGCCGCGGCGGACCTCGAAGTGCAGCCGCGGGCTGGCAGCACCTCCGCTCGAGCCGGCGCGAGCGATCGTCTGTCCCTTCTTGACCGTGTCACCCTTCTTGACCAACGCCGCATCGGTGTTGCCGTAGGCGGTGATGTAGCCGCCCTCGTGCTTGATCAGGACGACGTTACCCAGACGGGTCACCTCGCCCACATAGACCACCTCACCGCCGTCCGCGGCCTTTACCGGGGCGCCGTTGTCGGCGGCGATGTCGATACCGTCGTTGGTCTGGCCGTTGCTCGTGCCGTAGGGGGCGATGACCTTGCCGTGCAGCGGCCAGGCGAAGCGCGGCTTGGGCGGCTCCGGTGTGGCCGCAGGGGTATGGGGAGCCAGCGGCACCGGTGCCCCCGAGGCGGCGGGACCGGGCGCCGTGGAGGCGGTCTTTTCCGACGAACCCGGCGGCGGCAGCGATTCACGCTTCACCGGGCCGGGCGGGCCGCTCGCCGGCGCACCGCCGGATGGCGGCGCCGAGGAGGCCGTCTCGACCGGCTCGGACGGCGGCACGTACCGGGCGCCGGGCACCTGCAGGGTCTGGCCCGGCCGCAACGAATAGGGCTCTTTCAGCTTGTTGCGCTCGGCGATGCTCTGGCTGCTGACGCCGTAGCGGCTGGCGATGCCGTCGAGCGTGTCCTTGTTCTTGACGACATAGGTCGGCACGGCGTTGGGACCGGCGCCGGAGCCGGGATACTCCATGGTGCCCTCGCGGGCGCCATAGAGGACGTTGTCCACGGAGGTACAAGCGCCGAGCGCAGCCGTCAGTGTCGCCGTTATGGTCAGCGATCGCGTCCAGCCGGCCCATCGCGAGAGGGAGCGAGGGGCTCTTTTCATAGGGTGATTCTACTGCATCGCGATTCCGGCGGGAATACGACCGGGCCGGTTTTCTTTGCTACCAGCGCAGCAGGCGGCGACCGGCCAAAGTGCCGATAGCCACCATGGGCGCCGCCGCCAGCGTGTACCATGTCGCCACGAACAGCGGCGAATCGTCGAAGCAATGGAAGGCGTAGAGGCTGGCGCCGCAGAGTGCAGCCAACAGCCCGGCCGCGGCACCGGCCAGGGCCGGCGAGGCTGGCGCGCCACGCCGCAGGATGAGCAGCGCCGCAGCCAGCGGCGCCAGCGACAGGATCGGCACCATCGGCAGGCAGATCATCGCGTTGGTGCCGACCAGCCTGCCCTGCCAGGCCGACCGCGGCACCGACACCAGCTCGATTGCGACCGCCGCCGCGAGGACCGCCAGAAGCGGCAGCAGGCGTCGCAGCGGATGGCGCGGCATGTCGGGCCGCGAGCAGTCGAGGCAGACGCCGAAGGCCAGCACCAGCCCGAGCAGGACCATCGCGACCTTGAGGTCGAAGCGCCAGGTCGCGAGGGCGGGCCCGATATCGGGGCGTATTCCCAGCTCGAGGAAGAAGACGGCGAGCGACACCACGCCGCCTGCGGCCAGTGCCCACCCGAGCGACCGCGCGAGTGGCCGTCGTGCCGCCGGCCGATCGGCGACCAGTGCCTCGACGAGTTGCTCGGTCTTCATGGCCGCTCCCGTCGATAGAAGGCGGCGAGCGCCTTGAGCGCCCGATGCAGCGCAACGCGCACGGCGCCCTCGCTCATGCCGAGCTCGGAGCAGACATCGGCGGCACTGCGGCCCTCGTGCGAGATCCGCTGCACGATCACCCGCTGGCGCTCCGGCAAGCTCTCGAGCAGCCGGCGCGAATCAATGGCGGCCGGCGCCTCGACCTCGACCGAGACCTCGAGCGCATTGGACCAGTCGTCGATGTCGACATGGTCATGGAAGCCGCGCCGGCGCAGGTGATCGGCGAGCTTGTGGCGGGCGATGGCGCGCAGCCATGGCACGATCGGCTGCTGCTCGTTCCAGCTGTCCTGCTTCAGATGCATCGCAAGCAAAGTCTCCTGCACGATGTCCTCGCTCTCCGCCGGACCGCGTCCGGCCGATACCAGGCCCCGCCGAACGACCATCCTTAGCCAGACCGCGACCTTGCCGAGCAGCCGCCGATAGGCCTCGTCGTCGCCCTGCCTTGCCGACCGCATCAAAGCGGCGAGATCGTCGAGGTCGGCTAACGAAGCTGTCTTTCACATATTCGTGTGCGGAGGCCCTGACATTACAGCCCGGCGGGACGAGCGTCCGAAATTTTTCGGGCGTCGCGTAACGTCGCAGCTTTCGGCTCCGAACAACCCGGTACGAGCCACGATGCTCGTTCACTCGGGAGACTTCTCATGACCAAGCGTCAGTTGATCACCACCGCCGCCGCGATCTTCGCCGCCGGCACCTTCGTCACCGCCGCGCACGCCGAGGGCGTGAAGTGCGGCGGTACCAATGCGTGCAAGGGACAGAGCGCCTGCAAGGGCGCCAACAATGCCTGCAAGGGCCAGAACGCCTGCAAGGGCCAGGGCTTCACCGAGACCTCGAACGCGCAGGACTGCACCGCCAAGGGCGGCAAGGTGATGTGAGGCGCCGCCGGCGGGCCATCCTCGTCGATGCGCCCGCCGGCTACTTCTTCAGGAGATCGCAGATGAATGCCTTCGCGACCGTCTTCTACGACTGGTCCCGCGTGGTCGCGGGTTATTTCACCTGGGCGGGACCGCTCGCCGTCCGCATCGTCGTCGGCTGGGTGTTCCTGTGGTCGGGCTTGGGCAAGCTGCACATCCTGCCGCGCATGATCGAGAACTTCCGCGGCTGGGGCATTCCGGCGCCCGAAGTTCTGGCGCCGTTCGTGTCCGGCATGGAATTCGTTGGCGGGCTGTTGCTGCTGGTCGGCTTGCTGACCCGCTTCATCGCGGTGCCGATGATGATCATCATGGTCGTGGCGATCGCCTCGGCCAAATGGGCCGACGTCGATTCGCTGGAAACGCTGCTGGGCTTCGAGGAGGTTTCGTACTTCGTGATGTTCGCCTGGCTCGGCATCGCCGGGCCTGGCCCCGTGTCACTCGATCACTTCGTGCTGCGGCTGCTGCGTCCGAACCGCAAGCCGGCGGAGTACGGCGCCTAGAGCATATTCCGTTCGGCTGGAATCAGCCGAACGGAATATGCCTGCTGCAACAACAACCCCCGTGCGCGCATTTCCGGGCAGATGGAACCGCGAGCGGTTCCATCTGCCCGGAAATCGCTCTAGAGAAATGATCTTCCGGCCCGTCGGAGCCGAAGTGACGATGGGGTAGCGCCCCTGCAGAATGTTCGTCCGCTACTTCGGCGGCAGCGTGCCGACGAAACGCGAGGCGAGTTCGATCCAGCTGGCGAGTCCGCGGCCTCGGCAGGCTCTCTCATCGACCCAGACGAAGCCGCCCATCCGCCGCCCGTTGAAGACGATGGGCACCGCGCCGGGCTTTGCCAGCGCCTTGGCCTCCAGCTCCTTGCCGATCCGGAACATGAAGCGGCCGACCTCGACGCCGCACAGCATGTTGCCGTTCAGCATCCAGCAGAAGCCCCCGAACATTGCCCGCTCGCCGATGCCGCGGCGATGCGCGAGGGCCGCGCGCATGCGGTCAGCCAAGTGGGGATCGTAGGGCACGTATGGGCCTCCTGGACCGGCGGAGCCGCCTTGACTCCATTTTTAGGACTATATACTACATTTTCAGGAGGAAAAACGCATGGCTAGCCCGAAGCTCGTATATTTCGATATCGACGGCGCACGAGGCGAGGCCGCGCGGCTGGCCATGGTCATCGGTGGGGTGCCGTTCGAGGATGATCGGGTGAAGTTCGCCGACTGGGAGGGCCGCAAGCCCGGCACGCCATTCGGCGCCCTTCCGGTGCTCGAGCTGGATGGCCAGACGGTGGCGCAGTCCAACGGCATCAATCGGTATGTTGGCAAGCTTGCCGGGCTCTATCCGAGCGATGCCTGGCAGGCGGCTCTCTGCGACGAAGCAATGGACGCGGTCGAGGAAATCGCCACCAAGCTCTGGAGCACCATGTCCCTGCCGGCGGCCGAGAAGAAGGCGCAGCGCGAAAGTCTCGCCGCAGGGCCGCTTTCCTATTCGCTCGACCGCCTGCAGCGCCGGCTCGTCGCCCATGGCGGACAGTACTTCTCGGACGGCCGGCTCACTGTCGCGGACCTCAAGGTCTTCGTCTGGATTCGCCATCTGAGGTCCGGACAGCTCGATCACGTGCCGGTCGATCTGCCCGACCGCGTCGCCCCGCGGCTCGTCGAGCACCATGATCGCGTGAAGGCACATCCGGCCGTCAAAGCCTACTACGCCGAGCGCAAGGTTGCGCTCTGAGGACACCACCATGTCACGCGCCTTCTGGCTCGGCGTCTTCGCCTATGTCGTGCCGAGCTTCGTCATCGCCTATCCCTGGCATCTGACGGTCTTCGCGCCGGCTTACCGCGAGCTCGCGATGTATCGCGACGACATCATCGTGCCGTTCGGCCTGTTGTCGATGTTGATCCAGGGCGTCGCCTTCTCCTGGGTCTATCCTCGCGTCTTCACCGAGCGTCGGTCGATCCTGAGGAACGGCCTCGCCTACGGTCTCATGATCGGTCTGCTTTCATGGTCGTTCACGACGCTTGCCGTCGCTGCCAAGAACGTGATGACATCCGTGCCGATCTACCTCGCGCTGGAGACCGGTTTCACGCTCCTTCAGTTCGTCGTCGTCGGTCCCTTGATCGCCTTGGCCCACCGCAGTTGACGCAAACGCGCTATCCTCAGTTCTGTGCTCTTGCCCGCGCCGCTGAGATCGTCGGTGAGCGCTGGACCCTACTCATCGTGCGCGAATTGCTGCTCGGCCCCAAGCGCTTCAGCGACTTGGTCGAGCGGCTGAGCGGCGTCAGTCCGACCGTCCTGACCGGTCGCCTCAGCGCCCTGATCGAGAGCGGTATCGTGCGGCGCGCCACCCTGCCCGCGCCCTTCAACGCACAGACCTACGAGCTGACCCCGGTCGGACGGGCGCTGAAACCTGCGATTCGGGAGCTGATCCGGTGGGGCGGCCACTTTCTCTTTCCGCCGCGCCCGGACGACGCCTTTGAGCCCGACTGGGTGTTGCTCGGCCTCGACGCGATCACCCGCCAGACACCGACACCGGCGCGCACGATCGCGCTGCGCGTGACCCAGGGCGGCAAATCCGCCAGCTTCCTCGTGCAGGGTGGCCCGCATGGCACGACGCTCCGCCGCTGCGACGGCCCGGCCAGTGCTACGATCGAGACCCGCTTTGACACCCTGTTGCGCATTCTCTCGACCGAGCTGCCGCTCGAGCAGGCGGTGTCGGAAAAGCTGGCACGCATTGAAGGATCGGCCGCAGCCGCGCGCAGCCTGCCGCAGATGTTCGATCTCAGTGATCGGCGGCGCGCCTGACAAGACGTGCTCCTGCGCCTGGCCAGCCTCCTCAGCCCTGGCCCAGCACCGGCAGGGCACCGGTCACCAGGGGCACGAAGCGCACCGGCATCAGGGTGTCCCGCTGCAGCCCGTTCTCGCTCTTCACGATTCGCTCGACCACCTGGGAGGTCGGGTCCCGGCCGACCGGCACGATCAGGATGCCGCCCACCGCGAGCTGGTCGATCAGCGCCTGCGGCCGCTCCTCGGCGGCGGCGGTGACGATGATGCGGTCGAACGGCGCCTGGCCCGGCCAGCCCTTGCTGCCGTCGCCGACGTCGCAGACGACGTTGTAGATGCCGAGGCTGATCAGCAGCCGCTCGGCTTCCTTGGACAGCGGCTTGAAGCGCTCGATCGAGTAGACCCGGCGGGCGATCTTGGCCAGCACCGCGGCCTGGTAGCCCGAGCCTGTGCCGATCTCGAGCACCTTCATGCGCGAGCCGACCTTGAGCGCTTCGGTCATGGCCGCCACCACCAGCGGCTGACTGATGGTTTGGCCGAAGGATATGGGCAGCGCGGTGTTGTCCCAGGCGCGCTCGGCGAACGGCGCCGCCACGAAGCGCTCGCGGTCGACGCCGGCGATCGCGTTCAGCACGTTCTCGTCGCCGATGCCCGACTGGCGAAGCTCGGCGATCAGGCGCTGCATGGCGGGGACGTTCATCGCGCCCGCATCCTGCCTCAGGCGGCGGCGAAATGCGCGGCGAGCTTCCGTCGCGTCGGGTCGTGGGTGAGGTCGAGGTGCAGCGGCGTGACCGAAATGTAGCCGTTGCGCACGGCGTGGAGGTCCGACTCCTCGTCGACCTCGTGCTCGCCCGGCGAATAGCCGATCCAGTAGTAGGGATTGCCGCGCGGATCGGTGCGCTCGATCACCGTGCCGCCGAAGGCGCGCACGCCCTGGCGCGTCACCTTGGTGCCCTTGACCGAGGCCGTGACCACGTCCGGGAAATTCACGTTGATCAGCACGTTGCGCGGCCAGTCCATCTCCAGGATGCGGCGCGCCACGCTGGTGCCGTGGTGGGTGGCGGTGCCCCACTTCACCTGGTGCGGATGGCTGTAGGCCTGGCTGAAGGCGATCGACGGGATGCCGAGCAGGCAGCCTTCCATCGCGCCGGCGATGGTGCCCGAGTAGGTCACGTCGTCGGCCATGTTGCTGCCGCGGTTGACGCCGGACAGCACGATATCGGGCTTGCGGTCCTTCAGCAGATGCTTGACCGCGAACAGCACGCAATCGGTCGGCGTGCCCTCGATCGCGTACTTGGTCTCGCTGACTTCGCGGGCGCGGATCGGGTTGATGATCGACAGCGAATGGCCGGCACCGCTCTGGTTGAACTCCGGCGCGACGACCCAGACGTCGCTCGACAGCCCGGTCGCGATCTCGACCATCGCCTCCAGCCCAGGAGCGTGGATGCCGTCGTCGTTGGTGACGAGGATGCGCGTGCGCGCGATGTCCCTGAACTTCACGTCGCCCTATTCACTTGGAGGGACCGGGAATGACCGCGAGCCCGCCCATGTAAGGCCGCAGCGCCTCCGGCACGGTCACCGAGCCGTCCTCGTTCTGGTAGTTCTCCAGGATCGCGATCAGGGTGCGGCCGACGGCGAGGCCCGAGCCGTTCAACGTATGCACGAAGCGCGTGCCCCCCTTCCTACCATCAGGGCCTTCCTTCGGCCGGAAGCGCGCGTTCATGCGCCGCGCCTGGTAGTCGCCGCAGTTGGAGCAGCTCGAGATCTCGCGATAGCGTCCCTGCCCCGGCAGCCAGACTTCGATGTCGAAGGTCTTGCGCGAGGCCGGCCCCATGTCGCCGCCGCACAGGATGATGGTGCGATAGGGAATCTCCAGCCGCTTCAGCACTTCCTCGGCGCGCGCGGTCATGCGCTGGTGCTCGGCGTCCGACTGCTCGGGCGTGGTGATGGAGACCAGCTCGACCTTGGGGAACTGGTGCATGCGGATCATGCCGCGCGTGTCCTTGCCGGCCGCGCCCGCCTCGGAGCGGAAGCACGGCGTGAAGGCGGTGTAGCGCAGCGGCAGCACCTTCTCCTCCAGCACCAGCTCGGCCGCCAGGTTGGTCAGCGGCACCTCGGCCGTCGGCACCAGCCAGAAGCCGTTGTCGGTGTGGAACATGTCCTCGGCGAAGCGCGGCAACTGGCCGACGCCGTAGGCGGCGTTGTCGCGCACCAGCAGCGGCGGGTTGACCTCGGTGTAGCCGCCCTCCTCCGAAGTGTGCAGGTCGAGCATGAACTGGGCGATCGCCCGCTCCAGGCGCGCCAGCCTGCCCTTCATCACGACGAAGCGCGCGCCCGACATCCTGGTCGCGGCGGCGAAGTCCATCTCGCCGGTCGCCTCGCCCAGCGCCACGTGATCCCTGGGCGCGAAGGAGAAGTTGCGCTGGCTGCCGTGGCGGCGGATCTCGACGTTGGCGGTCTCGTCGGTGCCGTCCGGCACGTCGTCGAACGGCAGGTTGGGCAGGACCTCGAGGCGGCGGGTCAGCTCGGCATCGAGCTCGGCGGCCTCGGCCTCGCTCTTCTTCAGGGTCTCCTCGAGCGCCGCGACCTCGGCCATCAGCGCGTCGGCGGTCTCGCCCTTGCGCTTGGCCATGCCGATCTGCTGGCTGAGCTGCTTGCGCCTGGCCTGGATGCTCTCGCTCTCGGTGATCGCGGCGCGGCGGCGCTTGTCGACCTCGAGGATCTCCGACGACAGGGGGCTGAGGTTGCGCTTCTTGAGGCCGGCGTCGAACGCGGCGGGATTCTCGCGGATGAATCGGATGTCGTGCATGGCTAGCTGCTGCCGGAGTCGCCGGCTTCCTCGGCCTTCCTGTCCTCTTCGGCGCGCTTCTTCTCGATCCACGAGCCGACCAGGATGCTGATCTCGTAGAAGGCAAGCAGCGGAATCGCCAGCGCGATCTGGCTCACCACGTCGGGCGGCGCCAGCACGGCGGCCACGACGAAGCAGATGACGATGGCGTAGCGGCGCTTGGCGCGCAGGCCGTCGGCGGTGGCGATGCCGACCCGCACCAGCAGGATCAGCAGCACCGGCATCTCGAAGGCGAAGCCGAAGGCGAACACCAGTTGCAGCACGCGCTCGAGATAGTCCGAGGCGCGCAGGTTCTTCTCGACGTCCTGCGGCGCGTACTGCGTCAGCATGAAATTGATCACGTACGGCATCACGATGTAGTACATGACCGCGCAGCCGGCATAGAACATGAACGGCGTGGCGATCAGGAACGGCAGGAACGCCCGCTTCTCCTGGCGGTAAAGTCCCGGCGCCACGAACAGCCAGATCTGCGTCGCAATCAGCGGGAAGCCGACGATCAGCGACACGAAGGCCGACAGCTTCACCGTGACGAAGAAGAACTCGAAGATGTCGAGAACCTGCATCTTGTAGCCGTCGTGCAGCGCCGGCTGGATGAGGAACGAGAAGATCGGCTTGGCGAAATAGAAGGTGATGAAGAAGACCGCGAAGAAACTGATCAGCGCATAGATCAGCCGCCTGCGCAGCTCGATCAGGTGATCGAGCAGCGGCATCGGCTTGTCGTCTTCGGGTCCGTCGTGCGCCTGGGTCAAGTAAGGGTCGTCTCGGTCAGGCGCGGGTTATGCCGCCCTTTGGCCGGCAATTCAAAGCGCGAATTGGCTATTCAGCCGCAGCCTTGGTGGGTTTCTGCTCGATTTGCGGCGTCTCTGAAGGCGGCGCCGCGGGCTCGGCCGGCGGCGTCTCGGCCACAGCCGGCTCAGCGGTTGCCGCCGGCTCGGCGGCGATCTGCGGCGCGGGCGCCCCGACTTGCGGGGCTGACTCGGGCTCGGCCAGCGGATTGTCGAAGGTCGACTTGGCCTCGTTGAAGGCCTTCTCACCCTCGGCCATGCCTTCCTGGATGTGCTGCTTGATCTGCTTGGTCGGATCGAGCGACTGCAGGTCGAGCCCCGGCGAGCCTTCGAGCTGCTTCTTCACCTCGTCGAGCTCGGACTGGCGCACCATCTCGTCGACATGGCCGCGGAACTCCGACGCCATGCCGCGCATCTGCGCCATCCACTTGCCCCAGGTGCGCAGCAGGCCAGGCAGCTCCTTCGGACCGATGACGACGAGCGCCACGATCGCGATGACCAGCAGTTCAGGGCTGTCGATACCGAACATGGAACGCCGGCGCCGAAGCGTCGATCAGACCTTGGCGGTGCTGTCCTGGCGCGCCTGGTTCGGCGACGAGGTCGAGGTCTGCGCCTCGATCGGCTTCGCCGAATCGCCCGGCTGGCCGCTCTGCGCCTGATCCTTCTCGCTGCCGTCGCCGGCCACGCCCTTCTTGAAGGCCGACAGGCCCTTGCCGAAGTCGCCCATCAGGGTCGAGATCTTGCCGCGGCCGCCGAACAGCAGCAGCACGACCGCCAGCACGATCAGCCAGTGCCAAATGCTGAAGCTACCCATGTGAATTTGCTCCCAAAACCGAGGTCGTTCGCCGGTTGACCGATTATGGCACCCGGCCGGAAGCCCCGGCAACCTGTCGAATCAAGGTCTTATTGCGGCCCCAAGACGCGGGCTAGCGTCCCTGCTCTTCGGTGGTCAACGGCTCTTCCGCCTCATCTTCAGTGGGCTCGAGCGGCAGGTCCGGCTCCTCCGGCCTGAATATGGGGGGCTGCGCGCGCGGGTCCAAGAGGCCGGCGGCCTTCATTTCCTCGTGGCCCGGCAGGTCGTCGAGCGACGGCAGGCCGAAATGCTCGAGGAAGAAGTCGGTCGTGCCCCAGGTCACCGGCTTGCCGGGCGCCCGGCGGCGGCCCATCGGCTTGATCCAGTTCTGCTCGAACAGCAGGTCGAGGGTGCCCTTGCTGAGGCCGACGCCTCGGACCTGCTCGATCTCGGCCCGGGTCACCGGCTGGTGGTAGGCGATGATGGCCAGGGTCTCGATCGAGGCGCGCGACAGCTTGCGCGTCACCGGACGCTCGATCTTGAGCTTCTCGGAAAGGTCAGACGCCGTGCGGAAAGCGTAGCCGCCCGCCACCTTGACCAGGTTCACCCCCCGGCCGGCGTACATCTCGGCGAGGTCGGCCAGCAGGCGCGACACGTTGGCGTCGTTGGGTAGGCGCTCGGCCAGGTCCTTCTCGTCCAGCGCCTGGGTGCCGGCGAAGATCAGCGCCTCCAGCAGACGCAGGTGCTGGGCATGGTCGGGCGAAACCACGTCGGTGACCTCCGGCGCGGGCGCCGAGGCGACCGCGACCGGCGCCTCTACCGCCTCGGCCGAAAGCTCCTCGACCTCGGCCTGCTCGAGAACCTCCTCGGGCTCTTCGTCCTCATCCGACTCGTCGTCTTCGTCGTCCGACTCATCGTCTTCGTCGTCCGACTCGTCATCGTCATCGTCATCGGAATCGTCATCATCGTCGTCTGAATCGTCATCGTCCGAGCCGTCATCATCGTCGGAATCGTCGCCGTCCTCCGACTCCTCGACCTCGGCCTTCTCCTTCGCGGCCGAGAGTTCGGCCGCCGCCAGAAGCGCGATCAGCGCCTCCAGGTCTTCGACGGGAACGGGTGTTGTTGCTGACATGATGGACGTCACCGCGGTTCGGTACGTTTACGCAATTGAATGGGGCCGAAACGTTCGGTCTGGCGCAGCTCGATCTGGCCGTCCTTGGCGAGTTGCAGGCCGGCCACGAAGGTCGCGGCGATGGCCGAGCGCCGCCGCGTCGGATCGGTGAGACCGGCCGGCAGGAAGGCTTCCAGCGTCTGCCAGTCGATCGCGATGCCGAGCATGCGGCCCAGTCGCTCGGCCGCTTCCTCGACCGAGAAGAACTGCATCGGCTCGATCTGGTAGGTGTCGGCATCCTTGGGCCGCACCTGATGACCGTAGGCTTGCAGCAGGTCGTAGAGCTTGACGTCCCAGATCGCGCGGCGGACGACCACCACGCCTTCGGGCTGGCCGCGCGCGAAGATGTCCTTGCCGAGCTGCGGCCGCGCCATCAGGCGGGCACCGGCCTCCTGCATCGCCTCGAGCCGGCGGAGCTGCCACTGCAGCGCATCGGCCATCTCCTGGCCCGACGGCTCCTCGCCGGCCGGCGGCTCGGGCAGCAGCAGGCGGGACTTGAGGTAGGCCAGCCACGCCGCCATCACCAGATAGTCGGCGGCGAGCTCGAGCCGCAGCCGCTTGGCCTGCGCCACGTGGGCGAGATACTGGTCGACCAGCGCCACCATCGAGATCTTGCGCAGGTCGACCTTCTGGTCGCGCGCCAGGCTGAGCAGCAGGTCGAGCGGGCCCTCGAAGCCCTCGAGATTGACGATCAGCTCCCCTTCGCCCGGCGCGATCACGTCGGGTCCAGCGGCGGCGAATCCGTCGGCAGGAGTGGGCGCGGTTTGATCGCTCATTACAGCCCCGGTTTAATCCAGCGGGTCCGTTGGCCGCCACTGGATTCCCGGGGCTTTATCCCCATTCGGGCAGCAGTTCTGTGAGCCTTTTCCGGGTTTCGCGCGCCGCCTGCGGCTGGCGATGGCGGGCAACGTGAGCACGCCCCGCCTCGAAGCGGCGGACGGCGTCCCGGGTCATGGCGCCGGTGTTGGCGGCGACCTCGACCATCTCGGCCATCTGCCCATTGCAGTGCAGGGCGATGTCGCAGCCGGCGGCCAGCGACCGCGTCGCCCGCTCGCCCAGGCTCCCGCCCAGCGCCTGCATGGAGAGGTCGTCGGACAACAGCAGGCCGTCGAAACCGATATGGCCGCGCACGACATCCCTCACGCCGCGTGCCGATACCGTCAGCGCCGCCTCCGGGTCGATCGCCTCGTAGAGCACGTGCGCCGTCATCGCCCACGGCAGGTCGGCCAGCAGCCTGAACGGCACGAAGTCGGTGCGCTCCAGGGTGTCGCGCGAGACGTTCACCTGGGGCAACAGGTGGTGGGAGTCGACGGTGGCGCGGCCATGCCCGGGAATATGCTTGATCACCGGCATCACGCCCTCGGCCATCAGGCCCTCGGCGGCGGCGCGACCGATCGCGGCGACGGCCTCGGGCTGGGCGGCATAGGCGCGGTCGCCGATCACCGAATGGGCGTCGGGCAAGGCGATGTCGAGCACCGGCAGGCAATCGACGTCGCAGCCGATCGACGCGACATCGAGCGCCAGCAGCCGCGCATTGAGCCGGGTCGCCTCGAGGCCCGCCTCGGGATCGCGCGCATAGAGCTCGCCGAGCACGCGGCCCGGCGGGGCCCTGCGCCAGTACGGCGGCCTCAGCCGCGCGACCCGGCCGCCTTCCTGGTCGATCAGCACCGGCGCCTCGGCGCGGGCGACCGAGGAGCGCAGGTCTTCGGTGAGCCGCCGCGCCTGCTCCGGCGTCTCGACGTTGCGGGCGAACAGGATGAAGCCCAGCGGATCGGCGTCGCGGAAGAACGCGCGCTCCTCCGCCGACAGCACCATGCCGGCGCAACCGAAGATCGCCGCCTTCACCGTGCCGGCGGGACGACGACGCAGTCGGCCTTGCGGCTCTTCAGCGTGCCGCAAATGCTGTGCGCCTGCTTCTCGTCGAGGGGCCCCGCCTGCACGCGGTACCAGGTGCCCTTGTCGCCGAGATCGACCTTGGTCGGCTGCATGCGCAGGTTGGCGAGCACGTCGCCGTGCGCGGCCTGCAGCTTGGCCCAGGTCGACTTGGCGACGTCCTCGCTCTTGGCCGAGGCGAGCTGGATGCGCCAGCCGCCGACCGGGCCCGACATGCCCTCGATCAGGCTGGCGATCGAAGGCCCGCTCTCGGTCGTGGCCGGCGAAGTCTGGGTCGGCGCCTGCGTAACCGTCGGCGCATTGGGCGGCGGGCTCGGCTGAGTCGCCGGAGTCGATGTGCCGGCCGGCGCGGTCGCGTTGGCGTTCTGGATCGGCGTCGGGGTCTTGTTGGCCTCCGGCTCTTTGGGCGCGGTCGGCAGCGGCATGCCGCCGGGCGGCAGCTTGGGCGTGGTCGCGCCGGGTAGCAGCTTCTCGGGCTGGGTCGGCACGGCACCGGGGGAGATGCGGTTGTAGACTTCCTTGTCCTGGTCGGGCGGGACCAGGCCGCCGGCATTCTCGGGCTTCACCCGGGTCGGCGTGGTCGGCGCCGGGACGACCAGGGGCTCCAGCCCCTTGCCGCCGGCGCGGACATCCTGGTTATGCGCCCACCAGACCACCGAGCCGAAGCTCGCGATGGCGGCGATCGACACCATCATGGTGAGGATGGCGCCGCGGCGGCGGTTGACCTTGGCCAGCAGGGAATCCCTGGGCGGCGGCGGGATCGAATCGGGTTCGTACGCGACGGGCCGCGCCTGCGGTTCGAGCCGCATGGTCGCTACCGACTCGTTGGGCCGGTAGATCCTTGGACCGTCGCCGGAGGGGGACCGGCGGATGTGCATTGCGTCCTTTTTATCGCATCTCTTCGACGGGCGTGACGCCGAAGACCTTTAACCCTGATCCTATCACAAATCCGATGGCCTGTACCAATGCGAGCCGCGCCCGGGTGAGCTCGGTGTCTTCCTCGACGATGAAGCGCAGTGCCGGCTCGTCCCCACCGCGATTCCAATGGGCATGGAAGGCGGCCGCGAGATCGTAGAGATAGAAGGCGATGCGATGAGGCTCGTGGGCGGCGGCGGCGGCCTCGACCTGGCGCGGCCATTGCGCGATCTGGCGCACCAAGGAGAGTTCGCCGGCATCGCCCAGACGGTCGAGAGGGGCGCTGTCCAACCCATCGACCACGATGCCGGCGGCACTCGACTTCCGTAGAACGCTACGGATACGGGCATGCCCATACTGGACATACCATACCGGGTTGTCGCGTGACTGTTCTGTGGCCTTTGCCAGGTCGAAGTCGAACGGCGCGTCGTTCTTGCGGGTCAGCATGGTGAACCGCACCACGTCGGGCCCGACCTCGTCGAGCAGGTCGCGCAATGTAACAAATGTACCTGCGCGCTTGGACATGCGGACCAGCTCGCCGTTCCTCATCACGCGCACGAGCTGGCAGAGCTTCACGTCGAGCTCGCCGTCGCCGCCGGTGATCGCCTTCACCGCGGCCTTCATGCGCTTGACGTAGCCGCCATGATCGGCGCCCCAGACGTCGATCTGGTCGGCGAAGCCGCGCCGGAACTTGTCGTAGTGGTTGGCGATGTCGTTGGAGAAGTAGGTCCACGAGCCGTCCGACTTCTTGAGCGGCCGGTCGACCTCGTCGCCGAACTTCGTCGCGCGAAACAGCGTCTGCTCGCGGTCCTCCCAGTCGTCGGGCTTCTTGCCCTTGGGCGGCTCGAGCCGGCCGCTATAGATCAGGTCCTGCCGCGTCAGTTCCTGGAAAGCGCGGTCGACCGCGCCCGCCTCGACCAGCGCGCGCTCCGACGTATAGACGTCCATGCGGACGCCGAGCGTGTCGAGGTCGGCCTTGATCTCGTCCATCAGGAAGGCGATGGCGAAGGCGCGCATCTCGGGCAGCCAGTCGCGCTCGGGCTTGTCGATCCAGCGCGCGCCGTCGCGCCTGGCGATCGCAGCACCGACCTCCTTCAGGTACTCGCCGGGATAGAGGCCTTCGGGGATCGTGCCGATGTGATCGCCAAGCGCCTCCTTGTAGCGCAAGAACGTCGAGCGGCCGAGGATGTCGACCTGCGCGCCCGCGTCGTTGATGTAGTACTCCTTGGTGACGGCATAACCCGCCTTGAGCAGCAGGTTGGCGAGCGCATCGCCCACCACCGCGCCGCGCGCGTGCGCCACGTGCAGCGGGCCGGTCGGGTTGGCCGAGACGTACTCGACGTTCACCTTCCTGGCGCCCCCCATCGTCGAATCGCCGTAGGCGACGCCCTCCTTCAGGCACTCGCGCAGCCGCTCGCGCCAGAACGAATCGCTGAGCTTGAGATTGATGAAGCCCGGCCCCGCGACCGAGCCGTCGACCACGTCGGGATTGGCCTTCAGGCGCGGCAGCAGCGCGTCGGCGATGTCGCGCGGCTTCTTCTGCGCGGCCTTGGCCAGCACCATGGCGGCGTTGGTGGCGATGTCGCCATGCGCGGCATCGCGCGGCGGCTCGGCGGTCAGCGCGGAGAAATCGAGCCCGGCCGGCAATTCGCCGGCCGCCTGCATGGCGCCGAGAGCGGCCTCGATCACTCCGATGAAATGGCGATAGGGGTTCATGGCGGGCGGGTATTGCCTAATCCGAGGGCTTTGTCATCTGGCGCGGTCTCACGAGACTCATCGCTTGAGAATCGTTCGTTGCAGCAGGGCCAGCATTTCAGGGGCATCGGTCTCAAAGTCTCGCCGACGCCCCCTCCCCCTGAGATTGGTGTGGGCATGCTGTGGCAGGTGCGCGCACCCGCAACGAGGCCGCGAGAGGGTCGTTGTTCCGGTATGTCGGACCGCCTTCATTCTTTTCTTGTCCGCGCCGCAGGTGGCATCCTCGGTGCCGTCGTTCGGCTCCTGTCGCTCGGACGCTCCCGTGCGCCGGGCCGGTCGCGTTGGGAGACCTGGCCGCCGCTTCTGTGAGTCAGGTCCAGCCGAGCTCCTTCATCGCCCAGCCGGCGTTCCAGATCTTGGTCATGTGCCGGATCCTGGGGCCCTCGAACGCCATCGCGTACACATAGTCGGAGCGCGTGCTCTTGCCGGTGGGCGGCGGGCCGCCGGCGCCGGTATGCGTGCCGCTGAAGATGGCATAGGCCGTCACCACGCCGCGCTGCACGTCGGTCGCGAAGGACCTGATCTCGTAGCGGCCGTCCGGCATGATCTGCATCAGGCCCTTCATCCATTCGGCGTACTGCTCGAGCGTGCGAACCTCGGCGAGCGGCTCGGCCTGCGCGGAAAAAGTAGCGCCGTCGGCGCAGAAGGCCTTGCAGACCTCCCATCCTTTGCCCGCCTCGCAGGCTTCGAAGAACTGCAGCGCCGTGGTCTCGATGGACGACATGATCACCCCCTGTCTCGTCGCGAAATGCTGTTCCCTCCGGCCGCCGGCCGCAACAGCGACGATGGCTCGTCATCGGAATGTCTTGTAGCATCGGGCATTCGAGTGAGGGCTTGCATGCGGACGTTGAAGGACAGCCACGTTGTCATCACCGGCGGGACCGGAGCGCTCGGCTCGGCGGTGGCGAAGGCCCTGGTCGAGGCCGGGGCGCATTGTCATGTGCCGGCGATCGAGACGTCGGTGCCGGCGGACCGCTTCCCGAAGAACGGCGTATCGGTCACCACCAACGTCGACCTGTCGGACGAAGCCGCGGTCGAGGCTTTCTATGCCAAGCTGCCGGCGCTGCACGGCGTGGTGAACATCGCCGGCGGCTTCGCCTGGGCGCCGATCGCCGACAGCCCGTTCAAGGTGATGCAACAGCAGATGTCGATGAATTTCGTGTCCTGCGCGCTGAGCTGCCGCGCCGCGGTGGCCAACTTCCGCAAGGGCGGCAAGGGCGGGCACATCGTCAATATCACGGCGCGGCCGGCGCTCAATCCGCGCCAGGGCGCCAACATGACCGCCTACACCGCCTCGAAGGCCGCGGTCGCCGCCTTCACCGTGGCGCTCGCCGAGGAGCTCAAGGGCGACAACATCTCGGTGATCGCGCTCGCGCCCTCGACCATCGACACGCCGACCAACCGCAAGGACATGCCCAAGGCCGACCATGCGAGCTGGGTGACGCCCACATCGATCGCCGAGCTGATCGTGGCGCATCTCGGCCTCAGCGAGACGATCAACTCCGGCGCGCTGATCCCGGTCTACGGCAAGGCTTAAGCGCTGCGTCATACTCTTCCGGACCGCGGGCCTCCAGGCCCGCATCATGATTCATGAGCGGGCCTGGAGGCCCGCGGTCCAAAGGAGCCTACGGCGCCGACGACTCGATCAGCGGGTACTCGTGCTGGCTATCGCGGATGACCAGCGCCCGCTTGCCGTCGTGCTCGCCGACCACGAAGGTGAAGCCGTCGACCGTCGGATCGATGGTGATGAAGGACGTCGTCCCGTCGTCGTTGCGGCGCGAGGCGACCGCGCTGCGCCAGGTCCCGAAGTCGAAGATCGTCGCGTCGCCCTGCCGGCGGACGCTGAGCGTGCCGAGCGCCGGCGACGAATAACGGGCGGCCAGCTTCTCGACCTCGGCCGCCGCCGGCGGCACCACCAGCCGCTCGCGCCATTTGGCGCGGTTGGCGAGCCTCTGCTCGGCGGCCACCCTCGCCTGCTCGACCGCCTCGGGCTTGCCGTCGAACAGCACCTCGAGCAGGCGGCGGCGCAGCAGCCAGGTCAGGTTTCCGCCGCTGTCGGAATTCGTCAGGATCACCGCACCGACGCCGTGGTCGGGCAGGAAGATCATGTCGCTCTTGTAGCCAAACAGGCTGCCGCCGTGGCTGACGATCGGGATGCCGTATTGCGTGTTGATCCAGAGTCCCATGCCGTAGGCCTGGTCCTCGCCGGTCCGGATCTGGCTCTTGCGCCGCTCGAGCAGGCTCTCCTTGGAGACGAGCTGCGTGCCGTCGGGCAGGCGCCCGAGCGCCAACTCCATCTGCAGGTACTTCGCGAGCTCGCGGGGGCTGGTCCACATGCCGCCGGCCGGCCGTATCGGCACGACCGAGTAGTTGATGTCCATGCGCGCCGGCACGGTCTTGCCGTCGATGTCGAGGTCGTGGGGGCTGGCGGCGTTGCCCACGAGCACCTTCACGAAGTCGAAGGTGGTGTTGGTCATGCCGAGCGGCCCGAATACCTTGGATCGCATCGCCGCGTCATAGGCGGCCCCCAGCTCCTGCTGCGGATCGACGACGTGAGCGCCGACGTAACCCGCGGCGGCGGCCATCGGGTTGCTGTACTGGTAGGCCTCGCCGAAGCGGCTGGTCGGCTGCATGGTGGCGAGCGAGGCCAGCGACGACAGCGGCGTGGCCAATCCGAAATTGAACAGCCATTCGAAGTCCTGGCGTGGCAGGCCGGTGCAGGCGCAAACCAGATGCTTCACCAGCACTTGCCGCGTGGTCTCGGCATCGCCCAGCCGGAACGGCGGATAGAGCTCGGTGACCGGTTGATCCCAGCGCATCTTGCGCTCGTCGACCAGCTCGGCGAGCAGCAGCGTCGTCATCGCCTTGGTGTTGGAGGCCGCGAGAAAGAGCGTGTCGGCATCGACCGGGTCCGGCTTGCCGAGCGTCTTCACCCCGAAGCCGCCCTCGAAGACGACCTTGCCGTTGTCGATCAGGCTGAGACCGACGCCCGGAATGTCGAACTTCTCCATGACGTTCCGGACGAAGTCCTTGAGCACGGCGATGCGCTCGGCATCCAGCGGGTGGGCTTTGCGGTCGGCGAACTGCTCGCGCCGGTAGCCCTTGGGCCGCAGGCTCGCGGTGACCAGCGAGAAGGCGGCGTAGCGCTTCTCGAAAGTCGCGCGGCTGGCGTCGACGATGACGACCGTCCAGTCCTGGCCCGCGCGCCAGGCCATCGCGTAGACCACGGCCTTCTCATTGGGCGAGGTCTCGTAGGAGAAGATGCGCCGCTCTTCCCAGCCGTTGTACGGCGCCTGGGGCGTCGCAAGCCGAAGGGGCCGGTTGGCGTCGGCACGGTAGGCCGCCCAGCCTGCCGCCACCGCGGCGTCGGCGTTCGCGGCCTGGACGTCGACCAACGCGAGGCGCGAATCCGCTTCAGGCGGTTCGAGGATATTCTTGTTGCCGGCGGTCGCGACCTGCCAGCCCGTCGGCGCCGTGAAGGTCGCGCCGCTCGCCGTCGCGAGCGCGGTGTCCGCGGCCAGCGGCTCGCCGGCCGATGCCGGCGACGCAACACCGAGGACAAGCGCCAGGATCAGGACGCCGATATATCGCATGCCGCTCCCCGCCACCGACGCGCAAGGATACCCCCCCGCCCTTGAAATCCCGAAGACAAGGGGCGACATAGAGTGTGCAACATGCTGCTCGTCCATCGCTCGCGTCGCGCTGCCGACGCTGTCCGGACCGCGTCTCTGGGCGGCGAGCTGGTCGTCGCCTCGGTGGTCCTCGCCATGCTGCTCGCCGCCTTCGGCGATGCCGTCGATCCGGCCTGGACGGGCGAGGCGGGGCTCGAATTCGCCCTGTTCGATTTCGGCGGCGAACTCTCCCTGTTCGGCTTGCACAACTGGCATCTGCTGCAACTCCTGGCGGCAGGCGGCCTGATCGCGGCTGGCATCGCGATGTTCAAGGCGGCTGTCGGCCGTCTTTTCCGTCCGCTGCACCCGGCGCCCGCGCGCGTCATCGACAAGGTGCCGATCGAACTCCGACCGAAGACTTTCTAGCCCTTCTATCGTCTTTCTCGTCGGAGTCCTGTCATGCCCGAATTCCTGTCGGCCGGCTTCCTGTCGGCTTTGCTCACCATTGTCCTGATCGACCTCGTGCTGGCGGGCGACAACGCCCTGATCATCGGCCTGGTCGCCCGCAACCTGCCCAAGAACAAGCAACGCAGCGTGATCTTCTGGGGCACCTTCGGCGCCATCGCGGTGCGCGCCCTGATGGCCGTGCTGGTCGTCTACATCCTCGACGTGCCGGGCTTCCTGCTGGCCGGCGGCCTCGCCCTGATCTGGATCTCGCGCAAGCTTCTGCAGCCGGACGACAATGCTGCAAACCGCCACGCCGGCCCGGCGGCGGCGAGCTCGTTCGCCGGCGCGCTGCGTACCATCGTCGTCGCCGATGCCGTCATGGGCGTCGACAACGTGCTGGCGATCGGCGGCGCCGCCTCCGGCAGCATCGTGCTGATCGTCATGGGTCTCGCCATCAGCGTGCCGATCATCGTCTGGGGCAGCCACCTCGTGATCCGCCTGGTCGACCGCTACCCGTCGGTCATCCTGCTGGGCGGCGCGGTGCTGGCCTGGACCGGCTACTCGATGATCGTGCGCGAGCCGCTGCTGCAGCCGTGGCTGGTGGCGCACCCGCCGGCCCGCTTCGTGATCGCCGTGCTGGTGTTCTCGATCTCGCTCTCACCATGGTGGACCGCGCGCCTCTCCGAACGCACGCAGCCGCTGGTCGTGCTGCTGCCGTCGCTGCTGGTCTGGCTGCTCGCCTTCGAGATCGCCGACCCGCACATCGAGAAGCTCGGCGGCCTGTTCACGACCGAGATCGGCGACTATCTGGGCGAGGCGGTGCGCTGGCTGGGCTGGCTGCCACTGGCCGCAGGCTTCATCTGGCTGCGCGAACAGCAGCGCCCTCGCCGCGCGGCCCGCAGCTAGGACAAGAGCCGGAGTCTTCCCCTTGCCGAGCCCGGAAAGGGGAAGTGACCGCTGCCAGAGGCGTCCGGCGGGAATGACCCGTCCCGCAACAAATGCCGGCCGCAGGCGTAGACTTCCGGCGGCTGGGCGCGCACACCTACTGGCGGCGTTTCCGCGCGCTTCGCGGGCTTACTTACTAGGATACAAAAACATGGCTACAGGCACAGTGAAGTGGTTCAACGCCACCAAGGGATTCGGCTTCATTCAACCCGATTCCGGCGGCAAGGACGTGTTCGTCCATATCAGCGCCGTAGAACGCGCCGGACTGAACGGTCTGAACGAGGGTCAAAAGGTCACCTACGAGGTCCAGCAGGATCGCGGCAAGGACGCTGCCGTAAACCTGAAGGTCTAAGGCAGCCTCAAGAGCTTGCCGCCGACGGCGGCAAGCTCATGCCCACAGGTCGAACAGGCGGCGGTGCTCGTCGAGCGCGTACCGATCGGTCATGCCGGCGATGTAGTCGGCGACGATGCGGGCGCGGGCGGCGCGCTCGGCCGCCTCGGCGCGTTCGCGCCACGGCGGCGGCAGGCAGTTGGGCTCGGCGAACAGCAGGCCGAACAGGTCCATCACCACGCGCCGCGCCTTGGAGTGCGAGCGGTTGAGCAGCCAGTGCTCGTACATGCGCGCGTAGAGGAACTTCTTCACCGTCCGGTCGGTCGCCGCCATCGCCTCGGAGAAAGCGACCACCGGCCGGCCGAGCGCGCGGATCTCGGCGACGGACTTGGGGCTCGCCTCGACAAGTCGCCGGCGCGTCTCGGCCAGCACGTCCTCGACCATGGCGTTGATCATGCGCCGGATCGCCTCGTGGATCAGGCGCGGCTGGGCGATGCCGGGATACTGCCGCTCGACCTTGACGAACATCTCGCCGACCAGCGGCAGGCCGCGCAGATCGGCTATTTCGAACAGCCCGGCGCGCAGCCCGTCGTCGATGTCGTGATTGTTGTAGGCGATGTCGTCGCTCAGCGCCGCGACCTGCGCCTCCGGCCCGGCATGGCCCTCGAGCTCGAGATCGTGGTCGCGGCAGTATTCGACGATCGCCGCCGGCAGGTCGGCGAGCACGCGGCCGTCCTTGAGCAGCGGGCCGTTGTGCTTGACCGCGCCCTCCAGCGTCTCCCAGGTCAGGTTGAGGCCGTTGAACTCGGCGTAGCGCTCCTCGAGCTTGGTCAGGATGCGCAAGGTCTGGGCATTGTGGTCGAAGCCGCCGAACGGTTTCATCGCCGCGTGCAGCGCCTCCTCGCCGGCATGGCCGAACGGCGTGTGGCCGAGATCGTGGGCGAGCGCCACCGCCTCGCCGAGGTCCTCGTCGAGCCGCAAGGTCCGGCAGATGGTGCGGGCGATCTGCGCCACCTCGAGCGAATGGGTGAGCCGCGTCCGGTAGTGATCGCCCTCGTGATAGACGAAGACCTGCGTCTTGTGCTTCAGCCGCCGGAACGCCGTCGAATGGATGATGCGGTCGCGGTCGCGCTGGAAGGGGCTGCGGGTCGGCGCCTCGGGCTCGGCATGCAGCCGGCCGCGCGATTCCCACGGCAGGGTGGCATAGGGCGCAAGCGGGTGCGGATGCCAGGACTCGTCGGCCATCAGCCGACTGTCTACGATTTCCCCGTGGCGGCAACAACCTCGTGCGTGCCGTCCCAGATCATGTCGCCGGCGACATAGAGGACGATCAGGAAGCCGATCCACGCCACCCAGCGATGGCGGTCGAGGATGCGGGCGATGAAGTTCGACGCCACCGCCATCAGCACCACCGAGAGGCCGAGGCCGATCCACAGCACGACCTTGTGGTCGCGCGCGGCGCCGGCGACCGCCAGCACGTTGTCGAGCGACATCGAGATGTCGGCGACGACGATCTGGATCATCGCCTGGCGCGGCGTCTTGGACGCGGCCTGGCTTTCCGCCTGCGCGGTCTCCGAATGCCCCTTGGCGCGCAGCTCGCGATACATGCGCCAGGCGACCCACAGCAACAGCAGGCCGCCGGCCAGGGTCAGGCCGATGATCTGCAGCAGCTCGGTGGTGACCGCGGCGAAGGCCAGCCGCATCACGGTCGCGCCGGCAACGCCCCAGAAGATGATGCGGGTGCGGTTCTCGGCCGGCAGGCCGGCCACCGCCATGCCGATGATGATGGCGTTGTCGCCCGACATCACCAGGTCGATCAGCACGACCTGGATGAAGGCCGACACGACACCTTGGTCCAGACCCAGCGCGTCCATCGAGGCTCCTGCCGACGCGCCAGGCGTCTATTTCACGAGCGTGACCGGCACGTCGACGTGGGCGATGACGTCCTGCGCCACCGAACCCAGCAGCACGCCCGCGAGTCCGGTGTGGCCGCGGGTACCCATCACCACCTGGCCGGCGCCGAGCCTCTTGGCGAAGTCGCGCACGACCTCGCCGGTGCGGCCGACGCCGATATGGATCTTGGCCGCGACCGACGCCTTCTTGGCGAGCTCGACGGCCGAGGCGAGGTTCTTGTTGCCCTCCTCACGGCGGTAGGAATCGATCTGATCGCGGCTGACGAAGGAGGAGATCGCGCCGCCGAAGTTGGGCTGCACGTTCAGGAGGTGCAATTCGACCGACAGGCCGGTCCCGACCAGGTCGAGCGCGTGCTGCACCGCGCGGTCGGAGTTCTCGGAGCCGTCGACCGGCACCAGGATCGCCTTCATCTGGGCCATCTCGCTACTCCTTGCCCTGCGAGGCTTTTTCTTCGGCGAGGTCGACCGGCTCGGCGTGCTCGCGCCGCTTGGCGCGCCACTGCAGCGCGTAGCCGACCGCCACGACCAGCACCGCGCCGCCGATCTCGAAGATCGTCTTGGCGTTGGGCAGCCGCGCCGCGAGCCACTCGGCATAGGCCGGGTCGGTCGCCAGCACCTCGCCTGCGATCCAACCCAAGAGGCCGCCGCCGGCGACGACGATGATCGGGAAGCGGTTGAGCAGCAGCATGATCAGCGTGGCGCCGAAGATGATCAGCGGGATGCTGATGATCAAGCCGAGGACGATCAGCGTGGTGTCGCCATGGGCCGCCGCGGCGATGGCGATGGCATTGTCGAGGCTCATCACCGCGTCGGCGATGATGATGGTGCGCACCGCGGCCCACATCGAGCCCTCGCCCTTGACGCCGTCGCCGCCCTCTTCCTCGCCCTGCACCAGCTTGACGCCGATCCACACCAGCAGCAGGCCGCCGATCAGCTTCAGGTAGCCGATCTTCAGCAGCTGATCGACGATCAGCACGAAGATGATACGGAGGATGATGGCGCCCGCGCTGCCGATCAGGATGGCGGGCTTCTGGTGCTTCTTCGGCAGGTTGCGGCAGGCCAGCGCGATGACCAGGGCGTTGTCGCCCGACAGCACGACATTGACGATGATGATCTGGAGAAGGCCGCTCCAAAAGGCCGGTGTCAGCTCGAATCCCATGCGCCGCGGTCCCTACCCTGCTATTCGTGCGTCATCTTCATTGTGCCGGCCGAAGGTGTTAGTGCAGGCCTTGGAAAGGGGCAAGCCAAACCGGACAAACGGGAGGCGAAATCGCATGGCGGTCAGCACGGGCTACAACAAGATGTTCCCGGTCTCATGGACCGAATTGCACCGGGACGCGCGCGCCCTCGCGTGGCGGCTGGCCGATCTCGGACCGTTCAAGGGGCTGGTGGCGATCACCCGCGGCGGGCTGGTGCCGGCGGCCATCGTCGCCCGCGAGCTCAACCTGCGCCTGATCGACACGATCTGCGCCTCGACCTACGACCGCATGGAGCGCGGCGCCAAAGTCGAGATGCTGAAGGGCACCACGGCCGAGCACGAGAAGGGCAAGGGCTGGCTGATCGTCGACGACCTGGTCGACACCGGCGTCACCGCCCGGGCGGTCCGCGCCCTGCTGCCCGAGGCGCATTTCGCCACGGTCTATGCGAAACCCGCCGGCCGCCCGACCGTCGACAGCTACATCACCGAGGTCAGCCAGGACACCTGGATCCTGTTCCCCTGGGACCAGGAGGCAGTGATGGCCAAGACCATCCTGGAGATGAAGACGGCGGGTCAGTGATGCGCTGCTACATCCTCCCGGTGCCCGGCAGCATCGATGCGCTGACGCTGGTCGAGCGGCCGGATCCGACGCCCGGTCCGCGCCAGGTGCTGGTGCGCGTGCGCGCGACCGCGCTCAACTATCGCGACCTGATCACGGTCGAGGGCAAGTACGCGCGCTCGGCGCCCAAGCCCGACCTGATCCCGCTGTCCGACGGCGCCGGCGAGATCGTCGCGGTCGGGCCCGGCGTGTCGCGGCTCGAGGTCGGCGACCGGGTCGCCGGCTGCTTCATGCAGAAATGGACCGGCGGCGAGATCGATGCGGCGGCGCAGGCCTCGGCGATGGGCGGCGCGATCGACGGCATGCTGACCGAGCTCGCCGTGCTCGAGGAGGACGGCGCGGTGATCCTGCCGTCGGGGCTCAGCTTCGAAGAGGGCGCCACGCTGCCCTGCGCGGCAGTGACGGCGTGGCATGCGCTGGTCGAGATCGGCCAGCTCAAGGCCGGCGACACGGTGCTGGTCCAGGGTTCGGGCGGCGTCTCGATCTTCGCGCTGCAATTCGCGAAGACGATCGGCGCGCGGGTGATCGCGACCTCGAGCTCGGCGGCCAAGGCCGAGCGCCTCAGGAAAATGGGCGCCGAGGCGGTGATCGACTACAAGGCGACGCCCGACTGGGACCAGGAGGCGCTCAGGCTCACCAACGGGCGCGGCGCCGACCTCGTGGTCGAGGTCGGCGGCGCCGGCACCCTGCCCCGCTCGTTCCTGGCGGCGCGGCTGGGCGGCCGGATCGCGGTGATCGGCCTGCTGACCGGCCCGTCGCAGGTCGACCCGATGCCGATCCTGCGCCGGAACCTGCGCGTGCAGGGCCTCTATGTCGGCCACAAGCAGATGTTCGAGGCGATGAACCGGGCGATCGAGGCCAACGGCCTCAAACCCGTCATCGACAAGGTGTTGCCTTTCGCCGAGGCGAAAGAAGCGTACCGTCACCTCAAGAGCCAGAACCATTTCGGCAAGATCGTCATTGCGCATTCGTAAGGGACAGCGATGCAAAACCTCTGGTCCGACCAAGACGCCAAGGCCGCGATCGCGGCGCACGCCAAGAAGGGCATCGGCGAGGATCTCGCGCTGCGGGTCTACACGACGCGGCTGCTCGGCGGCGAGCCCAAGCTGGTGCTGCATGGCGGCGGCAACACCTCGGTGAAGACGCGCATGGTGGACATCACCGGCCAGACGATCGACGTGCTGTGCGTCAAGGGCAGCGGCTGGGACATGGGCACCATCGAGGCACCCGGCCTGCCCGCCGTGCGGCTGGCGCCGCTCAAGGAGCTGCACGGCCTGCAGGCGCTCAGCGACGAGGACATGGTCAACGTCCAGCGCAGCAACCTGCTCGACAGCAAGTCGCCGAACCCGTCGGTCGAGACGCTGCTGCACGCCTTCCTGCCGCACAAGTTCATCGACCACACCCATTCCAACGCCGTGCTGGCGCTGACCGACCAGCCCGATGGGGCGGCGCTCGCGGCCGACCTCTATGGCAAGCGTGCAGCGCTCGTGCCGTACGTCATGCCGGGCTTTGCGCTCGCCAGGAAGTGCAGCGAGGTCGGCCAGGCCAATCCTGACGTCGAAGGGCTGATCCTGCTGAAGCATGGCATCTTCACCATGGGCGAGACGGCGGAAGAGGCGTACGTCCGCATGATCGATCTCGTGACCCTGGCCGAGCAGCGGCTGGCCAGGGCGACGCGCAAGATCTTCCCGGGCGCCGATCTGCCGGCGACGCCTGCGAGCGTCGCGGAGATCGCGCCGATCCTGCGCGGCCTGATGTCGATTCCTGCCAAGAGCGGCGGCCGCGAGGCGGCGCAGCGCTTCGTGTTCGAGTTCTGCACCGGCCCCGAGATCATGGCCTTCGTGAACGGCAAGGAGATCGCGCGCTACAGCCAGCAGGGCCCGGTGACGCCCGACCACGCGATCCGCACCAAGAACCTGCCGTTCGTCGCGCCCGCGCCGGAAGCAGGCAAGCTCGATGCCTTCGAGAAGGCCACCAAGGCCGCGCTCGAGAAGTTCGCCGCCGACTATCACGCCTACTTCTCGCGCTACAACGGCCAGCAGATCGTGGCGAAGAAGGAGCTCGATCCGGTGCCGCGCGTCGTGCTGGTGCCGGGCGTCGGCCTGTTCGGCGTCGGCAACACCTCCAAGGACGCCAAGATCGCCGCCGATCTCGCCGAAACAACAGTTGCGGTGATCGCCGATGCCGAGCGGCTCGGCACCTACGAGTGCATCCCCGAGCCGGACATCTTCGACATCGAGTACTGGTCGCTCGAGCAGGCCAAGCTCAGCGGCGCCGCGGAGAAGCCTCTGGCGCGGCGCATCGCCGTCGTCACCGGCGGCGCCTCCGGCATCGGCGCGGCGACGGCTGCCGCCTTCGCCAAGGAAGGCGCCGAGGTCGTGGTGATCGATCGCGACGTCTCCACGGTGAAGGGCTTCGCCGTCGCCTGCGACGTCACCGATGCCGCGCAGGTGCGCGCCGCCTTCGACAAGATCGCGGCGACCTACGGCGGCGTCGACATCGTCGTCTCCAACGCGGGCGCGGCCTGGCAGGGCAAGATCGGCGACGTCGAGGACGCCACCCTGCGCCAGAGCTTCGAGCTCAATTTCTGGGCGCATCAGAGCGTGGCCCAGAACGCCGTGCGTATCCTGCGCGCCCAGGGCTTGGGCGGCTGCCTGCTGTTCAACACGTCGAAGCAGGCGGTGAACCCGGGGCCCGATTTCGGCCCCTACGGCCTGCCGAAGGCGGCGACCCTGTTCCTGATGCGCCAGTACGCGCTCGACCACGGCGCCGACGGCATCCGTTCGAACGCGGTCAACGCCGACCGCATCCGGTCGAACCTGCTGACCGATCAGATGATCGCCCAGCGGTCGAAGGCGCGCGGGCTGAGCGAGGCCGACTACATGGGCGGCAACCTGCTCGGCCTCGAAGTGACCGCCGACGACGTGGCACAATGCTTCGTCTCGCTGGCCAAGGCGCCCAAGACGACCGGCGCCGTGCTGACGGTCGACGGAGGCAATATCGCCGCCGCCTTGCGGTAACGGGGGAGCCATGGCCATCGAGGTCACGCCGCTGACGCCGGTCTTCGCCGGCCGCATGACCGGCATCGACGCGCGCCGCACGCTCGCGCCGGAGGAGGTCGCGGCGGTCGATGCCGGCATGGCCCGGTACGCCGTGCTGGTGCTGCCTGGCCAGGACATCACCGACGAGCAGCAGATCGCGTTCAGCCGCAACTTCGGCCCGCTGCAGAACGGCGCCAACGCGACCCAGCGCCGGCCGGAGCTCCGGCTCGATCCCGCCTTCGCCGACGTCTCCAACATCGGCAAGGACGGCACCAGGCTGGCGCGCGACGACCGCCGCCGCATGGCCTCGCTGGGCAACCGGCTGTGGCATTCCGATGCGAGCTTCCGCGTCATCCCGGCGCGCTATTCGCTGCTCTCCGGCCGCATCGTCGTGACCGACGGCGGCAACACCGAGTTCGCCGACATGCGCGCCGCCTACGACGCGCTCGACGCCAGGACCAAGGCCGAGATCGAGGACCTGATCTGCGAGCATTCGCAGATCTTCTCGCGCGAGCAGCTCGGCTTCACCGAGTACCTGCCCGATGAGCGCGCCATGATGGCGCCGGTCCGCCATCGCCTGGTGCGCACCCACCCGACCTCGCACGCCAAGTCGCTGTTCCTGTCGGCCCATATCGGCGGCATCGTCGGCTGGCCGGCGCCCGAGGCGCGCGCCTTCATCCGCGACCTCGCCGAGCACGCCACGCAGCCGCCGTTCGTCTACGCGCACAAGTGGACGCAGCACGACCTGGTGATCTGGGACAACCGGACCACCATGCACCGCGTGCGCCGCTACGACGACCTCAACACCATCCGCGATCTCCGCCGCACGACGACCAAGAGCGACGGCCCGACCGCCGAGCAGGTCGCCGCATGACCGCGCCGACGACGAAGGCCGAGAGCAAGTCGATGCCGCTCAGGATGACGATCGTGCGGGTCCGCGCGACGGACTTCGGCTCCAGCATCGGGATCGAGCTCGCCACCAGCACGCCCCGGCGGCGCTGAAGCGTAAAGCGCTTGACCCGATCTCGCGTCAGGCGTATCCGCCGCCACTCGCGATCGTCATTCCGGCGTCGCATGGATGATTCAAGATGGACAGCCACCCACGACGCGCCGCCCTCCGGGCGGCAGGACCCTATTCGAGATACCGCTCGACCGGTTGCGTCGGGTGAGCTGCGGGAATCCGGCCAAGCCCTGATCCTCCCGGTTCATCTGCCGCCCGATCGATCGGGGAGATGAACCATGACGACCAATTCGCGCGTCCGCTCCCTCGCGGCGCTCATCATTTTTTTCACCCCGTCTGCCGGACTGGCCACCGACAGGGCCAACGACGGCTTCTATTTCGGCGGCCATGTCGGCTACCTGTTCGGCACCGGCACGGCGACGCTGGGCGATCCCGCGGGCACGGCCTCGTCCGGCGGCAGCAACGCGATCGGCCAGACCTTCGGCGGCGTGCAGGCCGGATGGCAGACCACCCTGCCGTCGCGCTGGATGGTCGGCATCGAGCTCGATCTCTCCTTCATGGATGCCCGCGACGGCGGCGAGGTCCTGTCCTACCGCACGACCCAGGCGGGCTATGCCGACGATCAGCTCGAATATCTCGGCACGGCGCGCGGCCGGCTGGGCTATGCGATGGGCCCCTGGACGCCGTTCATCACCGGCGGCCTCGCCTTCGCCAGCACCCGCTGGGGCCGCACCGACCTCACCACCGGCAACCAGGATGCGACGCCGGGCCAATGGCGGCTGGGCTGGACGCTGGGCGCCGGCGTCGACTACGCGCTCGACCGCCGCTGGTCGGCTCGCGCCGAGTATCTCTACACGCAGTTGCCGCTCGCCGGCTTCTCCTTCGCATCGCCCGCGCGCTACGACTCGCTCTACGACATCCATCGCCTGCGGGTCGGGCTGAACTACCACTTCGGCGCATCCGATATCGACGCGACGGAGACGGCCGACGATCGCGGGCCGGGCACCTGGGAGCTGCACGGCCAGACGACCTTCATCTTCCAGGGCTATCCGCCGTTCAACTCGCCCTACGAGGGCACCAACAGCCTGCCGGGCGTCGGCCAGTCGCGCGAGACCTGGACGGTCTCGGCGTTCCTCGGTGTGCGGCTGTGGCCGGGCGGCGAGCTCTACTACAATCCCGAGCTGCTGCAGGGCTTCGGCGTCGCCAACACGGTGGGCGCCGCAGGCTTCCCCAACGGCGAGGCGCAGAAGTCGAGCTTCTCCTTCCCGCGCTACAATACCTCGCGCCTGTACCTGCGCCAGGAGTTCGGGCTGGGCGGGCCGACGGAAACGACCGAGAGCGACTACGGCCAGCTTGCCGGCGTGAAGGACGTCTCGCGGCTCACCGTCCAGGTCGGCAAGTTCGCCGTCCACGACCTGTTCGACGGCAACGACTATGCCGAGGACCCGCGCACCGACTTCCTCAACTGGTCGATCTGGGCGGCCGGCGCCTTCGACTATCCCGCCGACCGGCTGGGGCTCACCTACGGCGTCGCCGCCGAGCTGAACCAGGCGCGTTGGGCGGCACGGCTCGGCTATTTCCTGGTCGGCAACCAGCCCAACGCCAACGTCTTCGACATGAGCCTGTTCAGCCGCGGCGGCTATGTCGGCGAGCTCGAGATGCGCTACGCCCCCTGGGGCAAGAAGGGCGTCGCCAAGGTCGGCACCTGGCTCACCAGCACCTTCGCCGGCTCCTACAACGATGCCGCGGCGCTGGCTCTGGCCTTGGGCGTGCCGGCAGCGGACACCGTCGCGCAGACGCGCCAGGGCCGCACCAAGTACGGCTTCTATCTCAACCTGCAGCAGGACATCTCCGACACGCTCGGCCTGTTCGGCCGCTTCAGCTGGAACGACGGACGCAGCGAGATCAGCGCCTTCACCGACATCGACCAGAGCCTGTCGCTCGGCCTGCAGCTCAAGGGCGCCTCGTGGGGCCGTCCCGACGACCGCATCGGCCTCGCCGGCGCCTGGAACATGATCTCGCCCGACCACAGCCGCTTTCTCGCGGCCGGCGGCCTCGGCGTGCTGGTCGGCGATGGCCGGCTGACCTATGCGAGCGAGAACGTCATCGAAGCTTTTTATGCTTTGCAGATGACCAAGGGACTGACCGCGACGGTCGACTACCAGCTGCTGGCCAACCCGGCCTATAACGCCGACCGCGGACCCGTGCACGTGTTCAGCGGACGGCTGTCGGCGCGCTTCTGACGGATCGTGGAGCAGCACATGGCGCGCACCCGACGGATAGAGGTCGATCAGCCGCCGCTGGGCCTCGCCGGCTCGGGGCTGAAGCCGAACCTCTACGACCTCACGATCTTCATCCTGATCGCCGCGGGCTTCGTGGCGCTGGCCCATGGCGCGCGCGAGATCGCCGCCCCGGCCGAGCGGCTGGTCGGCCAGCCGATCGTGCTCGATCCCGCCTACCTGCCGGAATATGCGCTGCGCACCACCCTGCGCATGTTCGCGGCGATCATCGCCTCGCTGATCTTCACCTTCGTCATCGCCACGCTGGCCGCCAAGAGCCGCAAGGCCGAGCTGGTCATCCTGCCGGCGCTCGACATCCTGCAGTCGGTGCCGGTGCTGGGCTTCCTCACCTTCACCGTCGCCTATTTCCTGCGCCTGTTCCCGGGCAGCGAGCTCGGCGCAGAGTGCGCCGCGGTGTTCGCCATCTTCACCAGCCAGGCCTGGAACATGGCCTTCAGCTTCTATCAGTCGCTGCGGACCGTGCCGCGCGACCTGGTCGAGGTCGGCCGCCACTTCCGCCTCTCGCCGTGGCTGAGCTTCTGGCGGCTCGAGGCGCCGTTCGCCGCGCCCGGCCTGATCTGGAACACCATGATGTCGATGTCGGGCGGCTGGTTCTTCGTCGTCGCCTCGGAGGCGATCACGGTCGGCGACACGACGATCAAGCTGCCGGGCATCGGCTCGTGGCTCGCCGTCGCGATCGACGCCAAGGACATCCGCGCCGTCGTCCTGGCGGTGATCGCCATGGCGGTCGTGATCCTGCTCTACGACCAGCTGGTGTTCCGCCCGATCGTCGCCTGGGCCGACAAGTTCCGCTTCGAGCAGACCGCGGCGCGCGAGCGGCCGCAGTCCTGGGTCTACGACCTGTGGCGGCGCGCCCGGCTGGTCCGCCGCACGGCACAGGTCATGGGCTCGGCGGTGCGCCTGGTCGAGCGTCTGACACCACGCCCCGCGCCGCCGCCGGCGGAGTGCGACCGCACCGTCTCCGCCCGCCTGTTCGATGTCCTGTGGATCGCGCTGGTGCTGGCGCTGGTCGCCTACGCGCTGTGGCGCATCGTGCTCTTCACCCGCGCGACGCTGGGCTTCGACGACGTGGTCACCGCCTTCGGCCTCGGCCTGCTGACCTTCACCCGCGTCGCCGTGCTGATCGCGCTGGCGAGCGCCATCTGGGTGCCGATCGGCGTCTGGATCGGGCTCAGGCCGTGGGCCGCCACCCGGGTGCAGCCGGTGGCGCAGTTCCTCGCTGCCTTCCCGGCCAACGTGCTGTTCCCGATCGCCGTGGTCGCGATCGTCGCCTGGCGCCTCGACCCGAACATCTGGCTGAGCCCGCTGATGGTGCTGGGCACCCAGTGGTACATCCTGTTCAACGTCATCGCCGGCGCCTCGGCCTTCCCGACCGACCTGCGCGAGGCCTCGACCCTGTTCCGCCTGCGCCAGTGGCAGTGGTGGCGGCACGTCATCCTGCCCGGCATCCTGCCCTATTACGTCACTGGCGCGCTGACCGCGGCGGGCGGCTCGTGGAACGCCGCGATCGTCGCCGAGGTCGCGAGCTGGGGCGACACCAAGCTGCACGCCGCGGGCCTCGGCGCCTATATCGCCGACGCGACGACCGCCGGCGACTATGCCCGCGTCGTGCTCGGCATCGGCGTGATGTCGGTCCTGGTCGTGTCCTGCAACCGCCTGCTGTGGCGGCCGCTCTACCGGCTGGCCGAACGGCGCTTCCGTCTCGAGTGAGGAGCTCGCCCCATGATGGACAAGCTGGACGAACTGCTGATCGTCGACCATATCCGCCAGGCCTACCCGAAAGGCAGCGGCGAGGACCTGCTGGTGCTCGACGACGTCAATCTCCGCCTGCGCGACAACGAGATCGTCTCGCTGCTCGGCCGCTCGGGCTGCGGCAAGTCCTCGCTGCTGCGCATCATCGCCGGCCTGATGCCGTCGACCGGCGGCAACGTCTCGATCGGCGGCCGGCCGGTGAGCGGCCCGGCGCCCGAGGTGGCGATGGTGTTCCAGACCTTCGCCCTCTTCCCCTGGCTCACCGTGCTCGAGAACGTCGAGCTCGGGCTGGAGGCGCAGCGCGTGCCGGCGGCCGAGCGCCACAAGCGCGCGCTGGCCGCGATCGACCTGATCGGCCTCGACGGCTACGAGAGCGCCTATCCGAAGGAGCTGTCGGGCGGCATGCGCCAGCGGGTCGGGCTGGCCCGCGCGCTGGTCGTGCATCCGCGCATCCTGCTGATGGACGAGGCCTTCTCGGCGCTCGACGTGCTGACCGCCGAGACCCTGCGCACCGACCTGCTCGACCTGTGGAGCGAGGGCCGCATGCCGATCTCCTCGATCCTGCTGGTGACCCACAACATCGAGGAGGCGGTGCTGATGTCGGACCGTATCGTGGTGCTGGCCTCCAATCCCGGGCGCATCTCCGCCGAGATCAAGGTCGACCTGCCACAGCCGCGCAACCGGCTCGATCCCGCCTTCCGCCGCCTGGTCGACGACATCTATGCCCGCATGACCGCGCGCGCGGCCAAGCCGTCGCAAGGCCTCTTCCCCGGCACCGGCATCTCCATGCACCTGCCGCGCGTGTCGCCCAACTTGATGGCCGGCCTGATGGAGCAGGTGGCGGCCGAGCCCCATCGCGGCAAGGCCGACCTGCCGGCGCTGGCCGGGCCGCTGCAGATGGAGATCGACGACCTGTTCCCGGTGGCCGAGACGCTGCAGCTTCTGCGCTTCGCCGAGGTGGCCGAGGGCGACATCAAGCTGACCGACGCGGGCCGCCGCTTCGTCGATCTCGCTCCCGACGATCGCAAGCGGCTGTTCGCCCAGCAGGTGATGGCCTACGTGCCGCTGGTCGGCCACATCAAGCGGGTGCTCGACGAGCGCGAGAGCCACGCCGCCCCGGCCAGCCGCTTCCGCGACGAGCTCGAGGACCATATGTCGGTGCAGTTCGCCGACCAGACCCTGCGCACCGCGACGTCGTGGGGTCGCTTCGGCGAGGTCTTCGCCTACGACGAGGACACCGGCGTGTTCAGCCTCGACAACCCGGCGTAGCAAGCCTCGCCATTCCTATGGCATTCCGTCCGGCTGATTCCAGCCGGACGGAATGTGCTCTAGACTTGGCCGAACGACACCTGCGAACTCCCGAGGAAACGCCATGACTCTTCCCCGCCGCCGCGTCGGTAAGACGCGCCTCGAAGTCACCACGCTCGGCCTGGGCGGCGCGCCGATGGGCGGCTTTCGCGCCAACATCTCCGATGCCGAGGCGGTGGCGCTGACCGACGACGCCTACGAGCTCGGCGTGCGCTACTTCGACACCTCGCCGTTCTACGGCTACGGCCGCAGCGAATTGCGCATGGGCGCGGCGCTGCGCGAGAAGCCGCGCGACAGCTACGTGCTGTCGACCAAGATCGGCCGCATCATGCACGCCCTGAAGCCGGGCGAGAAACCGCCCGCCGACTTCCGCGAGAACGGCCTGCCGGGCTTCGCGCCGGCGTTCGACTACACCTACGACGGCGTGATGCGCTCGCTGGAGCATTCGCACTTCCGGCTCGGCATCTCCAGGATCGACATCGCGCTGGTGCACGACGTCGACTTCTGGACGATCAAGGACCGCGCGATCCTCGACCAGCGCTTCAAGACGGTGATGGACTCGGGCTTCAAGGCGCTCGACGAATTGCGCAAGGCCGGCGTGATCGGCGCGATCGGCGTCGGCATCAACGAGAGCGACACGTCGCTGCGCTTCATCCAGGCCGGCGATTTCGACTGCATGCTGCTGGCCGGCCGCTACACCCTGCTCGAGCAGGGCGGGCTCGAGGCGTTCCTGCCCGAGTGCGTGAAGCGCGGCGTGTCGGTTATCCTCGGCGGCCCGTACAACTCCGGCATCCTGACCGGCGGCGTGAAGGACAACACCACCCACGACTACGTCCAGGCCCCGGCGCCCCTGATCGACAAGGCGCGCAAGATCGAGGCGGTGTGCAAACGCCACGGCGTCGAGCTCGGCGCGGCGGCGATGCAGTTCCCGCTGTTCCATCCGGCGCTGTGCGCGGTGATCCCGGGCGCGCTCAGCGCCGTCGAGGTGAAGCAGAACGTCGAGCGCCTGTCGGTGAAGATCCCGACCGAGCTGTGGAGCGAGCTGAAGCGCGAGAAGCTGCTCGACGCGGCGGCGCCGACGCCGAACTGAAATCAGAGCTGCACGCTCGCGGTGCAGCTCTTCCAGGCTTCGTTCTCGACCAGCGTCGACTGGCTGACCTGCAGGCGGGTGCAGCCGTCGATCGCGCGAAGGCTCGTCTTCACCGAGTCGGCGAGCGCCTTGGGCACCCACGGGCTGAGCGTGATCCGGCGGATCCAGCCGAGCTTGATCGGGTAGTTCTTGAACTCGACGGCTTCCGTCGCGCTGACATAAACCAGCCTGAATTCCTTTTCATCGGCGTAGGGCGCCCGCTTCAGGAAGGGCAGTTCCTCGACATCGATGCGCTTGAGGCGTCGGGCGTCGGTGATCGTGCGGTACGTCATCAGCCCGCTCCGGACGTCCGGCTGGCCCTTGAACCCTGCGGTCAAGGCATCGCGATTGAACTCGAGGCGTACGCCGTCCGTGCCGTGGGAGAACACGCGCCAGTGATGATAGGTCTCGTTCTGCGCGGTGAAGCACAGCGCCAGGACGGTCTCCGCCTTCTTGTGGCGCTTGTATTCCGCCATGAAGTACGCGTCGTTGCGATCGTCCCAGGTTGCTGGATTCAGCAGGGTGATCTGCCTAGTCTGCAGCAGATGGATCGTGGCCGCGAGATTGGTGTAGCGGTGCAGGACGGGCATCTCGGAGGAATGAGATGAAGATCATCGACGCGCAAGTCCATATCTGGCGCCAGACCATCTCACCGCCGACCGGCAAGCACCGCAAGGTGAGCCAGGTCACCGCCGAGGAGATGCTGAAGGAGATGGACGAGGCCGGCGTCGATGCCGCGCTGATCCATCCGCCGATGAGCTGGGACCCGACCTCGCAGGACATGGCGCTGGAGGCGGCGAAGAAATACCCCGACCGCTACGCCGTGATGGGCAGTTTCGATCCCAAGAATCCGGCCAACAAGGCGCTGATCCCGACCTGGCGCAAGCAGCCCGGCATGATGGGCCTGCGCTGGGCGCTGCTGCACCCGCCGGAGCAGAAGCTGCTGCACGAAGGCGCGCTCGACTGGATCTGGCCGGAGGCCGAGAGGGCCGGCCTCGCGATCGGCATGATGGGCGGCATCTTCCTCAAGGAGTTCCGCGGCATCGCCGAGCGTTACCCGGGCCTCAAGCTGATCCTCGATCACTGCGGCCTCAACCGGCTCGGCCAGGATGCCGAGGCCTTCATCCATCTCGACGAGATGACGGCGCTCGCCAAGCTGCCCAACGTCGCGGTCAAGATGACCGGCGCGCCGCACTATTCGACCCAGCCTTATCCGTTCAAGAACATCCAGGACGGGCTGCATCGCATCTTCGACGCCTACGGGCCCGACCGTTTGTTCTGGGGCACCGACATCACCCGCATGCCCTGCACTTATCGGCAGTGCGTGACTTTCTTCACCGAGGAGCTGCCCTGGCTGAAGGGCCAGGACCTCGAGAAGGTGATGGGCCGCAGCCTCTGCAAGTGGATCGGCTGGGACTACAAATTCTCATGAAGATCATCGACGCCCAGGTTCACCTGTGGTCGCAGACCGTCATCCAGCCGGTCAGCGGACATCGCCAGGTCCAGAGCTTCACCGCCGAGGAGCTGCTCGCCGAGATGGCGGAAGCCGGTGTCGACGGTGCGCTGATCCATCCGCCGTTCAGTTGGGATCCGACCTCGAACGCTTTGGCGATCGAGGCGGCGAGGAAGCACCCGGATCGCTTCGCCATCATGGGCCAGTTCCCGCCGGGCGATCGGGCCAACGAGACGCTGATCCCCGGCTGGCGCCGGCAGCCCGGCATGATGGGCATGCGCTGGGTGATGATGTATGGCGACCAGCCCCGCCAGTTCCGGGAAGGGGTTTTCGACTGGATCTGGCCCGCAGTGGAGAAGGCGGGACTGCCGGTCGCTCTGCTGGGCGGCAACTACCTCGACAGGTTCCGCTGGATCGCCGAGACCCATCCGCGGCTCACGCTGATCCTCGACCATTGCGGGCTGAAGTCGGGCGCCAAGGATGAAGCGGCGCTGGAGCACCTCGACGAGGTAGTGGCCTTGGCCAAGCTGCCGAACGTGGCGCTGAAGGCGACCGGCGCGCCGGGCTACTCGACCGAGCCCTATCCGTTCCGCAATCTGCACGATCCGCTGCATCGTCTGTTCGACGCGTTCGGCCCGGACCGCTTCTTCTGGGGCACCGACATCACCCGCATGCCTTGCACGTACCGGCAGTGCGTCACCTTCTTCACCGAGGAGCTGCCGTGGCTGAAGGGCCAGGACCTCGAGAAGGTCATGGGCCGCGGCCTCGCGAAGTGGATCGGCTGGGACTTCAAGTTCTAAGCGTTTCCTCCCCTTCGCGGAGTCCGCGAAGGGGAGGTGCCCGCGTCTTCGCGGGCGGAGGGGTCATAAGCCGCACACTTGTGGCCCATGACCCCTCCGTCGGCGTAAGACGCCGACACCTCCCCATCTGAATGGGGAGGAAAAGATCAGCGACTCGGCACGACCGGACCGCGCACCTCGCCGCCGGGGAACCTCTCGGTCTTGAGCACGACGTACCAGCGGCCGGCCTCGAGGTCGGCCGCCTGCCGGTCGGTCAAGGTCGCCGCGCCGGGATGCGGATTGCCTTCGAGCGGCAGGTTGATCGGCACGATCGCCGAATCGGTGCCCTCGATGTCGGGTCCGCGGAACTCGGCCCAGGTGATCGGGCCGCTCAAGCCGCGATAGTCGAGGCTCCAGGTCAGGATGCGACGCGCCGGCGAGTAGCTTGCCCGCAACGTCGCCCAGCCGGAGGTCTCGCCTTGCAGCGTGGCCGTGAAGCGCGGCTTCTTCTCGAGCGGATCGCCCGGATAGAAGCTGCCGCAGCCGGCGAGCAGCAGCGCCGAAACCAGAAGCGTCGCGATCCTCATGCTCATGCCTTGTGATGCACCGGAGCGCGAGCGTAGACCGGCGTCGCGATCCCCTCCAGCCGCGCCTTGAGTTGCAGCGCGAGGAAGCGCGAATAGTGCCGCGACTGGGCGAGGTTGCCGCCGTGGAACCACAATCCTTCCTGCGCCGTCGGCTTCCACATGTTGCGCAATTCGCCTTCCCACGGGCCGGGGTCCTTGGCAGTGCCGGAGCCCAGGCCCCACACCTTGCCGACCTTGTCGGCGACCTCGGACGAGATCAGCGCCGCCGCCCACTGGTTCATCGAGCCGTAGCCCGTCGCATAGACGATGAGGTCGGCCGGCAGCACGGTGCCGTCCTTCAGCACCACGCCGCTCTCGGTGAGCCGATCGATCTCCGAGGTCCCGAGCTTGATGTCGCCGGAGGCGATCAGGTCGGACGCGCCGACATCGATGTAGTAGCCCGAGCCGCGGCGCATATACATCGTGCCGATGCCGCTCTCGTCCGCGCCGAAGGTGAGCTTGAATCCAGCCTTCTCGAGCCGCGCATAGAAGTCGGCATCCTCCTGGCGGATGCGCGCCGTCATCGGCTGCGACGCCGCAGGCTGCAGGGCGTAGGGCAACGAAGCGACGGTGAAGTCGGCTTTCTCCGTGGTGATGCCCTTGGCGACCGCCTCTTCCGAGTAGAGCGGCCGGTTGCGCGCCAGCGAGTCGGACCGCATCACCAAAGTCGGCGAACGCTGCAGCATGGTGACGTCGGCGCCGTGCTCCCACAGGTCGGCCGCGATGTCGTGCGCCGAGTTGTTCGAACCGACGACGATGCAGCGCTTGCCCGCCCAATTCTCGCCGCCGCCGTGCTGGCTCGAATGATGCTGCTTGCCCTTGAACGTGTCGGCGCCCGGAAACGTCGGGATCTCCGGGAAGCCCGACATGCCGGTGGCGAGCACGAGGTGTTTGGGCCGCACGGTCAGCGTCTTGCCATTGCGCTCGACCTCGACGGTCCATTCGCGCTTCTGCTCGTCCCAGGCCGCGCGCTTGCACGGCGACGACGACCAGTAATCGAGCTCCATGATCTTGGTATAGGACTCGAGCCAGTCGCCCATCTTGTCCTTGGGCGTATAGATCGGCCAATGGTCGGGGAACGGCAGGTACGGCAGATGGTCGTACCAGACCGGATCGTGCAGGCAGAGCGACTTGTAGCGCTTGCGCCAGGCATCGCCCGGCCGCCCGTGCGCATCGACGACCAGCGCCGGCACGCCGATCCGCTTCAGCCGCGCCGCCAGGCCGATGCCGCCCTGGCCGCCACCGACGATCAGCACGAACGGCTGGCGCGTGACACCGAGCTCGTCGGCATCGGCGCGCCGGCGATCGCCCCAGGTGACGCGGTCCCTGAGCGCACCGTGCTCGGTGCCGAACGGGCGGGTCGGGCCGGCCTGCTCCTCGAAGCCCTTCAGCTCCATCAGCGCGGTGAAGAGCGTCGAGGCCTTGCCGTCCTTCAGCCGGACATGACCGCGGCCGCGGCCGACTGAGGTCTCGAAGGCGAACCAGCCCTCGTCGCCGTCCGTCGCGAAGCCCGACGGCCTCGCGTCGGCCAACCGGGCCTTCAGCATGTCCGCAATCGCCGGCCGGCCTTCGAAGGTGACGATGTTCCAGGTGAAGGCGACGAGGTCGCGCCAGTAGCTGTCGTCGATGAACAGCGCGGCCGCATCGCCGTCGCCGCGTTCGAGGGCCGCCGCGAAGCGCGCCAGCCAGGATTGGGTTTCGCTCACTGCCTGTTGGTAACGCGCGGCAATCCCCCTCGCAACGTGATAGGACCTCACGTCGAAATGCCGCGCCTGATCCTGATCATCACGCTGGCGATGCTGGCCTTCGCCGGCAACTCGCTGCTCTGCCGCGTGGCGCTGCGCGACACGGCGATCGATGCCGCGAGCTTCACCTCGATCCGGCTCGCCGCAGGCGCGCTGATGCTGATGGTGATCGTGCGCGTCCGCGGCGGCCGGCCCGCCGACGCCGGAAGCTGGCCGGCGGCCTTCTGCCTGTTCGCCTATGCCGCCGCCTTCTCCTTCGCCTACCGCCAGCTCACCGCGGCGACCGGGGCGCTGCTGCTGTTCGGCGCGGTGCAGACGGCGATGCTCTCCTGGGGGCTGGCGAAAGGCGAGCGGCTGCGGCAGCTGCAGATCGTCGGCCTGCTCGTCGCGGTCGGCGGCCTGGTCTACATGCTGCTGCCCGGCCTCAGCGCGCCGCCGCTCGCAGGCGCTGCCTTCATGATCGCGGCCGGCATCGCCTGGGCGGGCTACTCCCTGCTCGGCCGCGGCGTGAAGGACCCGACCAGCGCCACCGCCGGCAACTTCCTGCGCGCGGTGCCGTTCGCTGCGGCGCTCAGCCTCGCGATGTCCATGCATACGACGGTCGACCCTACCGGCGCGCTCTACGCCGTCGTTTCGGGCGCCATCACGTCGGGCCTCGGTTACGTCCTGTGGTACGCGGCGCTGCCGGCACTGACGGCGGCGTCGGCGGCGGTGATCCAGCTCAGCGTGCCGGCGATCGCAGCGCTCGGCGGCGTCGTCCTGCTCGCCGAGCCGTTGTCGAGCCGCCTAGTGATTGCATCGGTCACGATCTTGGGCGGGATTGCGTTGACGATCTTGCGTCCGCGCACCTGACGGGCGGATGATCGGTCCCAGGAGGACCGGTTATGAAGTACGACGTCATTTCCGCCGATGGCCATGTCGACCTGATCTGGCTGCCGCCCGACCTCTTCACCAAGAATGCCTCGGCCCAGTTCAAGGACCGCATGCCCCACGTCGTCGATGGCCCGAAGGGTCGCGAGTGGGTGAGCGCCAAGGGCGCCAAGTTCGGGCTGATGAACGGCATGGGCTCGGCCGGCCGCGAATACGTGCCGGGCGTCATCCATCGCTCCGACCGCATGGCCTCGACCGGCCTCTATGACGACGGCAAGAAGGGCATCCGCCGCCTGACCGAGGTCGATCTGCGGCTGAAGGACCAGGACCGCGACGGCGTGCAGGCCGAGATCCTCTACGGCGTGCTGGGCTCGAGCGGCCGGCTGAACGACCCCGAGGCGGCGCTGGAGATGCTGCGCATCTACAACGACTGGCTCCACGATTTCTGCCAGGCCGCGCCCGACCGGCTGGTCGGCCTGGCCAACATCCCGAACTACAACATGGAAGAGTCGGTCGCCGAGGCGATGCGCTGCGCCAAGCGCGGGGTGCGCGGCCTCGACATCGCCAACCGGCCCGACATGGTGCCGCTGTGGGACGAGCACTGGGAGCCCTTGTGGAAGTTCGGCCACGAGACCGGCATTCCGCTCCACTTCCACACGATCGGCGGCCGCTCGCCGGACTACACGAAGTTCCCGCAGCATGTCGTGCGGCGCATCCAGGCCGTGCACATCACCGGCTTCCAGATGCACATGAGCACCATGCTGATGGGCCTGATCTTCTCCGGGGCGCCGGCGCGCTACCCGAACCTCAAGATCGTGATCGGCGAGGCCGGGCTGGGCTGGATCCCCTACGTGCTGCAGCACATGGACCTCGAATGGGAGGACCAGTTCCAGGACCTCGACCTCAAGATGAAGCCCAGCGAGTACTGGTACCGGCAGTTCTACGCGACCTACCAGACCGATCCGGTCGGCGTGGAGCTGCTGCACCGCCTCGGCGAGGACAACGTGATGTGGGGCTCGGACTTCCCGCATCCCGACGGCATCTGGCCCGACAGCCAGGAGTTCCTGGGCCGCGAGCTCACCGGCGTCTCGGCCGAGGCGCGGCGCAAGATCGTCCGCGACAATGCCCTGAAGCTCTACCGGCTGGGCAACTGACCTCTCCCGCTCTCCAGCCCGAACGACTGATCGCCTTCGCCGCGGCCGTCTACCAGACGGCCGGCATGCCGCCGGCGGACGCCCGGCTGGTCGCCGACACGCTGGTGCGCCCCGACCACCGACGCCGCGGCGGCGATCGATGGCATCATCCTGCCGATGGCGGGACACAAGGGCTACGCGATCGCCGCCATGATGGACATGCTGTCGGGCGTGCTGACCGGCAGCGCCTTCGGCACCGGCGTGGCCGGCCCCTACCAGACCGAGCGCAAGAGCGGCGCCGGCCAGATGATGATCGTGCTCGACATCGCAGCCTTCCAGCCGCTCACCGAGTTCGAGATGCGGATGGAGCGGATGATCGCGGAGCTGAAGGCCGTGCCGCTCGCCGTCGGCCACCAGGAGATCTTCTATCCCGGCGAAATCGAGGCCCGGAACGAGGCGCGGCACCGGCGCGAGGGCCTGGTGCTGCCGCCCGACACGATCCGCGACCTGGAGAAGGTCGCCGCCGCGTGCGGCGTGCCGCCGCCTACGGCCGCTCGATCCGGCTGACCTGGCGGGCGAGGCCGTTGCGGCATCGATGCAGCATCGCCGAAAGAAGGAGCCAACGCGCCATCGGCCTACGACCCCGCCCTGATGTCGGCCACCTGCTGGGCCAGCCCGATCTTGCGGCTGCAGGCCGGCCAGTGCGAAGCGCCGCCGCGCTCGAAGATGATGTACTTGGCCAGCGCCGAGGCCTGCGCGTAGTCGTTGGCGACGATCGCCGCTTCCTGGAGGGAGAGGGTGCGGCCATCGCGCTCGCGGACGAAGCCGATCACGGTGCGCGGCTCGAATTGGAAGCGGCCGACATAGCGGCCATGGCCGGCCCCCTGCCCGCTCTCGCAGTCGGCGAGCTGGGCGACCAGCGCATCCTTGCGCTGCTCGAGCAGCAGGGCGCGGTCGGGTTGGGACGGCGGCGGTTTGTGGCAGCCGGCCAGCAGCAGAAGCGGGGCAAGGAGAAATAGGCGGCGGACGGGCATGGCCCAATAACCACGCCGCCTGCGAATAGTTTCCGGCTACTGCGCCTGCGCCGACTGGATCTCGGAGACCTGCTGGTACAGGCCGAGCTTGCGGGCGCAGGCCGGCCAGGCGCTCACCTGGCCCTGCTCGAAGATCATGTACTTGGCGAGGTCCTTGGCCCGCTCGTAGTCGTGGGCGAGGTCGGTCGCCTCGCGCAGGCTCAGCACCATGCCGTCGCGCTGCTGCACCATGGCCCGCACCGTGGTCGGCATGAACTGGAAGCGGCCGACGAACATCCCGCGGAAGCCGTAGATCGGCCGGTCGGACTCGCCATGGCCGCCGCTCTCGCAGGTCGCGAGCTCGCGCATCATCTCGTCCTTGCGGCTCTCCACGGCAGCGGCCTTGGCCTCCGCAATGGACATGGCCGGGCCCGGCATCTGCCTGGGCTGCTGGGCGGTTTGGTGGACGCAGGCCCCCAAGGCCAGCGACGAAAGCCCGAAGGCGAGGACTGTTGCTTTCATGCAACAGTCCCCTAGCGGCCCTATCGGGGGGCTGTAAACCCCAGTTATCCACAGGTCCGGATAAGGTTGCGATTCCGATTGTGATGTTTCGACCAAAGTCAAGCCGCAATCACGCCGCCGGATGGACCGTCATCCAGTGCTCCGCGATCTGTTTGCGAGTCGCCACCCACACTTTCGGCTTCGAAAGCACGTAGTCGAGGAAGCGCGCCAGGGTGAGCGCCCGGCTCGGCCGCCCGGCCAGCCGGCAATGGATGCCGACCGACATCATCTTCGGGCTGCGCGCGCCCTCGGCATAGAGCAGGTCGAAGGAGTCCTTCATCGCCTGCAGCCAGCCGTCGGCGATCGCGAAGCCCGGCGCCACCGCGAACTTCATGTCGTTGACCTCCAGCGTGTAGGGGATGACCAGGTGCGGTCGGCCCTCCACCCTGACCCAGTAGGGCAGGTCGTCGTTGTAGGAATCGCTCGAATAAAGGAAGCCGCCGTGCCGGATCACGGCCTGCAGCGAGTGCTTGCCGAAGCGGCCGGTGTACCAGCCGACCGGCGGGATGCCGGCCGAGTCGGCGATCGCCTTCACCGCCCTGGCGACATGGTCGAGCTCCTGCTCCAGCGTGAAGTCGCGGTAGTTGATCCAGCGCCAGCCGTGGCTCGCCACCTCGTGGCCGGAGGTCGCCATCGCCTTGCCGGCGGCGGGGTTCAGCTCCAGCGCCCGGCCGACCGCCCAGGAGGTGAACTTCAGGCCGCGCTCGTCGAAGGTCCTGAGGATGCGCCAGAAGCCCGCCCGGCTGCCGTACTCGTACATCGACTCGGTCGAGTAATCGCGCTCGCCGACCAGCGGCGTGCCGCCCGGCGTCTCGGTCAGGAAGACCTCCGAGCCCGCATCGCCGTTCAGGATGGTGTTCTCGCCGCCCTCCTCGTAGTTCAGCACGAAGCTGACGGCGATCCGGGCATCGCCCGGCCATTGCGGATCGGGCGGGTTGGGGCCGTAGCCGATCAGGTTCCGGTCGAGATGGTTGTGCATCGCTCACTCCGCTCGGTATAGACCCGCCGAAGGAGCTAGCATGAGTGGGGCCGAATCCGTCAACCAACAGCGCCTGTGGCAGCGCCATGCCGACATGGCGAAACTGGGCGGCACGCCGAAGGGCGGGGTGAACCGCCAGGCGCTGTCGCCGGAGGATGCGGCGGCGCGCAACCAGCTGATGGCCTGGGCGAAGGTGCGTGGCTTCGAGGTCTTCACCGACGCCATCGGCAACCTGTTCGTCCGCCGGGCGGGCAGCGACACCGCCGCCGCGCCGGTGGTGAGCGGCAGCCACATGGACAGCCAGCCGACCGGCGGCCGGTTCGACGGCATGTACGGCGTGCTCGCCGCCTTCGAGGCGCTCGAGGCGCTGGAGGATGCCGGCGTCGCGACCAAACGCCCGGTGATGGCCGTCGCCTGGACCAACGAGGAGGGCTCGCGCTTCCAGCCGGGCGCCATGGGCTCGGCGGTGTTCGCGGGCCACTACAAGCTCGACGACATGCTGCAGCAGAAGGACTGGAAGGGCGTCCTGCTGAAGGATGCGCTGGCCGAGACCCTGCAGACCGCCCCCGCCCCGGCGCGCCCGGGCACCGGCTTCGCGCTCGATTCCTATGTCGAGGCGCATATCGAGCAGGGCCCGCGGCTGGAGAACGAGCGCAAGACCATCGGCGTGGTGACGGCGATCCAGGGCAGCCGGCGCTACATCGTCACGATCGACGGCGAGGAGGCGCATGCCGGCACCACGCCGCGCGCCGCCCGCAAGGACGCCTACGCCGCCGCGACCCGCATCGCCGCCGCCATGTACGAGGCGACGACCGACGCCGACGACACGCTGCGCTTCACCATCGGCCGGGTCGAGGTGGCACCGGGCTCGCCCAACACGGTGCCGGGCAAGGTCGTCTTCACCATCGACATGCGCCATCCGCGCAACGACGTGCTGGAGGCCCACGAGAAGACGCTCGAGGCCATCGTCGCCGCCAAAGCCGCCCCTTGCCCCGCCGGCATCGAGCGGGTGACCAACGTGGCGCCGACCGACTTCGACCCCAAGGTGATCGGGCTGGTGCGGGACAAGGCGCAGGCCCTCGGCCTCGCCAACATGGACATGCCCTCGGGCGCCGGCCACGACGCCATGCACATCGCCCGGCTCTGCCCGACCGGCATGATCTTCGTGCCCTGCGAGCGCGGCATCAGCCACAACGAGATCGAGAACGCGACGCCCCAGGACCTCGCCGCCGGCACGAGGGTGCTGGTCGAGGTGCTGGAGGCGCTGGCCAATCGGTAGACCAACCAACCGTGTCATCCCGAGACCCCGTGTCATCCCGAGCGGAGCGAGGGATCCATGAAGCCATGAGCATAGATCCCTCGCTCCGCTCGGGATGACACAGACGACGGGAATGAAGGAACGATCATGAAAAAAGACCTCGTCTCCCTCCTGTCCGACCTGATCGCGCTGCCGAGCCCCTACCCGCCCGGCACGTCGGTCGAGATCTGCGCCTATGCCGCCAAGCGCCTGCGGAAGGCCGGCTACAAGGTCGAGATCGCCACCCACAAGAAAGGCGTCGACAACGTCGTCGCCCGCCGGAAGGCGCCAGGAAAGCAAGGGGCCAAAGGCCCGGTCATCGCCTTCAACGCCCATGTCGACACGGTGGGCGTGGGCGAGAGGACCAACTGGAAGAGCGATCCCTTCAAGGCCCTGGTGAAGGGCGGCCTCGTCTACGGGCTGGGCGCCGGCAACTGCAAGGGCAGCATGGCGGTGCAGCTCTGGCTCGCCGAGGAGATCGCCCGCCGCGGCGGCCCGGCGAAGGGTGAGCTGATCTTCACCTTCGTCGCCGATGAAGAGAATCTCGGCCCGGAAGGCATGGAATACCTGCGCAAGAGCGGCAAGGTGCGGCCCGACGCGCTGATCCTGGGGGCGCAGACCGAGAACAACCTGATCGTCGCCGAGCGCGGCGTGATGTGGGCCCGCCTCACCACCAGGGGCAAGGCGGCGCATGCCGGCAACCCGGACGCCGGCGACAACGCCATCCTGCGCATGATGCGGCTGGTCGGCGCCCTCTCCTCTTACTACGACAAGGCGCTGCCCAACCGCCGCTCGGGCGCCATGAAGTCGACGGTCAACATCGGCATGTTCCATGGCGGCCACAACACCAACGTCGTGCCGTCGGCCTGCACCGTCGAGATCGACCGCCGCCTGCTGCCCGACGAGAAAGTGAAGGACGCCTTCGCCGAGCTGAAGAAGGTGGTCGACGGCGCGGGCGAACCGAAGAGCCAGTACACGGTCGAGTTCCTGACCGGCACCAACGGCTTCGCAGCCCCGGCGAACGGCCAGGCGGTCGCGGCTTTCGAGGCGGCGGTGAAGCAAACCGGGCGCAAGGTGAAGTTCCTCAACGCCACCGGCGTCTCGGACGGCCGCTACTACGCCGACGACGGGATCGAGATCATCAACTTCGGTCCCGGCTCGGGCGCCCAGGGCCACGCCGCCAACGAGAGCGTGCCGATAGACGAGATGGTCGAGGCGGCGGAGATCCAGCTCGACGTGGTGCAGCGGCTGCTGTCCTGAGAGGGGCCGGCAGTCCACGAAAGTCCACAGGAGTCCACACTTGTGTGGACCGGTTCGATGCCGATGGCGTCGGCGTTTTCGGCTCGGAGTCCACGAATCCACCGACTCCGGGGGCCCCTGCAAAAACACTCTATCCGCCGTCCGGGAATGCCGTCCGGGAATATTCGTAACGTGGCGCATCATCATGCGCGCCACCCTGCCTCACGGCGCGTCGAACACCTATTATGGGCAATGGAACGCGCGCATCCTGAGGCAACACAGGGCAAATCGACCGTTCCATTGCCCATAATGAACTCGCCGCGCGCGCGAAATCTGCGGCCGTGGAGAGGCGCGGGCGCGGTTTGCCCGGAAATCGAGGATCGGCCTGCGGGAAATTTACGCCGGCCGGAAAAAGAAATTTCGGACGATCGTTTCAACTGTATCCGCGGCGCTGTGTAAGGCCCCGGCTTGATCACACCCGCGACGCGCCGGCCGGGGGCAAGCTTGCCCCGATGATAAAGGTCGATCAGCTCATCCTTGCGGCGGTGGCGTGCCTGGTGGCAGTCCACCTGCTGGGCGGCGCCGGCTAGGTTACGGGCGGCGCGGAGAACTGCAGGAAGCTGACCTGCAGGGCGGCGAGACCGAGCAGGGCGGCGATCAGCATGTATTCCAGGGCCGTGGCGGCCCGCTCGCACTTCATCAAGCGACGGAACATGGACGGACTATAGGGGGCACGGCGGTTGAGGCCGCAGGACCCAAGGGTTTCAATTGTCTTCTTCCTCCCCATTCAAATGGGGAGGTACCGGCGTCTGACGCCGGCGGAGGGGTCATAGGCCCCATCCGCAGTGCGGCTCATGACCCCTCCGTCGCGGATTACCGCGCCACCTCCCCATATGAATGGGGAGGAATTTGCTATCCTGACCTCATGCAATTCGACGCGATCATCATCGGGGCGGGCATCTCCGGCCTCTACCAGCTCCACTGCCTGCGCAAGCTCGGGCTCAAGGCCCACATCTTCGAGTCAGGGACCGGCGTGGGCGGCACCTGGTACTGGAACCGCTATCCCGGCGCGCGCTTCGATTCGGAGAGCTATTCCTACGGCTACTCCTTCTCCCAGGAGCTGCTCGACGAATGGGACTGGACCGAGCATTTCTCGCCGCAGCCCAAGACGCTGGAATACCTGAACTTCGTCGCCGACAAGCTCGACCTGCGCCGCGACATCACCTTCTCGGCCCGCGTGACCGCAGCTCATTGGCAAGAGGCGACGCGCGACTGGCACGTCACGCTGGAGGACGGCAGCCGCCACGACGCGCGCTTCCTGATCACCGCCATCGGCCCCCTCTCCGCCCCGACCATGCCGAAGATCGAGGGGATCGACAGCTTCCGGGGCCTCTCCTGCCACACCGCGCGCTTCCCGAAGGAGCCGATCGACTTCACGGGCAAGCGGGTCGCGGTGATCGGCACCGGCGCCACGGGCGTGCAGACCATCCAGGAGGTGGCGAAGACGGCCAGGACGCTGACGATCTTCCAGCGCACGCCCAACTGGTGCGCGCCGCTGCACAACGGGCCGATCACCAAGCAAGAGATGGCGGAGATCCGCCCGCGCTATCCGGAGATCTTCGCGCGCTGCCAGGAGACCTTCTCCTGCTTCCTGCATTCGCCCGACCCGCGCGGCACCTTCGAGGTCACCCAAGAGGAGCGCGAAGCCAAGTGGGAGCAGCTCTACGGCTCCAAGGGCTTCGGCATGTGGCAGGGCAACTTCCGCGACATACTCACCGACCGCAAGGCCAACGCGGCGCTCTCCGACTTCGTGGCGCGCAAGATCCGCCAGCGGGTGAAGGACCAGGCGACGGCGACCCGGCTGATCCCGACCAACCACGGCTTCGGCACGCGGCGGGTGCCGCTCGAGACCAGGTACTACGAGGTCTACAACCAGCCGAACGTGCGGCTGGTCGACATCAAGCAGACGCCGATCGAGCGGATCACGGAGAATGGCATCCGAGTTGGCGGCCTCAAGACCACGGCGGAGCAATTCGACTTCGACATCATCATCTACGCCACGGGCTTCGACGCCATTACCGGCAGCTTCGACCGCATCGATCTCCGGGGCGCCGACGGCCTCAGGCTGAAGGACAAGTGGAAGGGCGGCCCGCAGACCTGGTTGGGCGTGCAGGTCGAGGGCTTCCCCAACATGTTCATGGTGATGGGCCCGCACACCGCGCTGGGCAACATCCCAAGATCGATCGAATACAACGTCGACTGGGTCACCGGCGTGATCCGCCACATGCGCGACCACGGCCTGACCCGCGGCGAATGCACGCCGGCGGGCGTGCAGGACTGGACCGATCACGTGAAGGCGCTGGGCGAAGGCCTGCTCTCCAACGAGGTCGATAGCTGGATGACCGGCATCAACCGCAACGTCGAGGGCAAGACCGAACGGATCGTGGCGCGGTACTCGGGCAGCGCGCCGGCGTATCGCGCACGGTGCGATGCGGTGGCGGAGGGTGGGTATCGGGAGATGCGGTTGGCCTAGCTCGTGCGGGACGATCTTCCGTTAGGGAAGGTCTGACCAAGTCACGCAATGACGGCGTCGCCGGTCCTTGGTCTCGTAGTCGGCTCTTTTCCGTCGGAAGCCGTCACGAATGGGCGCAGAAGGCTCCGTATTTGCGGTGAGGTGCCGGCGTTCTCGCTGTCTCGCCCCT
>NZ_JAFKJN010000033.1 GCF_017305915.1 Reyranella sp. | reverse complement strand
GCGAAGACAACGGCCGGGGCCCAAGCTCCCCAACGACGTGCAGTCTTGGTGCCAGACGGGCTCTCCTGCCGCGCCAGAGGATCGGGTGCGAGCCGATCCTCTGGCGACCGCAGTCTGCACCCATTCCAAGACACAAGGTGTCAGCGTCTCACGCTGACGGAGGGGTCATGAGCCGCAGTCGTGTTGTCGCTCATGACCCCTCCGTCGCGGATAGGGCACTTTCGCACGAAGCGCGAAAGTGCCGACGCGCCACCTCCCCATATGAATGGGGAGGAACGTGAGCCGCCTGCTCGAGGGCGGCCGGCTTGCTGCCTATGGCGGCGCCTACTTCTTCGCCTCGGGCGCCTTCATGAGCTACTGGCCGGTGTGGCTGCGCGACCGCGGCATCAGCGATCCCCAGATCGGCACGCTGTTCATGACCCGCCAGCTCGTCAGCGTGGTCTCGGTGCTCGGCATGGGCCTGCTGGCGCATCGCATCGGGGGCTTGCGCGGCCTCCTGCTGGCGCTCGCCGGCGCCGCCATCGTCATGATGGGCGCCTACCAGCTCTCCTACACCTTCCTGGCGCTGATTCTCGTCGGCGTGGTGTGGGGCTGCGTCTGGTCGCCGACCATGGCGCTCTATGACGGCGTGCTGGTGAACGAGGCCAAGGCGCGCGGCTTCGTCTACGGCAACCTGCGCGTCCTGGGCTCGATCGCCTTCATCGCCGGCACCCTGATCTGCGGCATCGCGGTCGACCGCTTCGGCCCGCCCTCGGTGCTCTTCGTCGGCTGGGCGGGCATCGTCTGCCTGCTGCCCTTCGCCCTGCTGCTGCCGCGCGGCGAGGCGCATCTGCGCAACCGCGGCCACGCGCCGTTCGGCTTCCGCGAGCTGTTCCGCTCCAGGCCCTTCCTGCTGTTCATGATCGGCGCGGGCTTCTGCCAGTCGAGCCACGCCGTGCTCTACAGCTTCGGCACCCTGACCTGGCGCAGCGCCGGCCTCGACGACGTGACGATCAGCCTGCTGTGGGGCTTGAGCGTCGCGGTCGAGATCCTGCTGATGATGGCCAGCGGCTGGCTGATGAAGCGCATCGGCGTCACCGGGCTGATCGGCCTGGGGCTGGTCTGCGGCCTGATCCGCTGGACCGGCATGGCCTTCACCACCGCCCTGCCGGCGCTGATCGTCCTGCAGACGCTGCATGCCGGCACCTTCGCCGCCTGCCATCTCGGCGCCATGGCCTTCATCCAGCGGGCGCTGCCGAGCAGCGGCACGGCGCTCGGCCAGAGCATCTACTACGCGCTGGGCACCGGCGCGACGCAGGCCGTGATCTACCAGTTCGCCGGCCTGCTCTACGACCGCTACGGCCAGCACGCCTTCCTCGGCATGACGGCGATCAGCGCGATCGGCCTGGCCGCCATCCTCTGGCTCGCACGCCTCTGGAAAGGCGAATTGCTGGTAGGCAATGTAGGACGATGACCCGACAGGATCCCGAGACCGACGCCACGCGCTGGCTTTCGCAGTTCGAGACGGCGCTGTCCGCCAGGGACGCCGCTTCGCTGCGGGCGCTGTTCCACACCGACAGCCATTGGCGCGACGTGCTGGCGCTCACCTGGCGCATCGGCACCGTCAGCGGCGGCGATGCCATCGTGCCGGCGCTGCTGGCCGGCGGCCGGCTGTCCCGCGCCGAGATCGATGCCGAGCGCACGCCGCCTCGCCCCGTCATGCGGGCCGGCGAGGACGCGATCGAGGCGTTCTTCCGGTTCGAGACCGCGAGCGGGCGCGGCGACGGCATCGTGCGGCTCACGTCCGACACGGACGGCACGCTCAGGGCCTGGACCCTGCTTACCGCGCTCGAAGCGCTGAAGGGTCACGAGGAACAGGTCGGCCGCGCGCGGCCGCACGGCGAGTCCTACTCGCGCGACTTCCGCGGGCCCAACTGGCTCGACCTGCGCCGGCAGGCCGCCGCCTACGAGGATCGCGATCCGGCGGTGCTGGTGGTCGGCGGCGGACAGGCCGGGCTGTCGATCGCCGCGCGCCTCTCCCAGCTCGGCGTCGACACGCTGATCATCGATCGATACCCGCGCATCGGCGACAACTGGCGCACGCGCTACCACGCGCTGACGCTGCACAACCAGGTGCAGGTCAACCACCTGCCCTACATGCCGTTCCCGCCGAGCTGGCCGACCTATATCCCGAAGGACAAGCTCGCCGGCTGGTTCGAGGCGTATGTCGAGAGCCTGGAGCTGAACTACTGGACGAGCACCGAGCTCGAAGGCGGCCGCTACGACGAGCGCGAAGGCTGCTGGACCGTCACCCTGCGCCGTGCCGACGGCACTGCGCGCCCGATGAAGCCGCGCCACATCGTGATGGCGACCGGCGTCAGCGGCATCCCCAACATCCCCGACATCCCTTCATTGAAGGACTTCGGCGGCAAGGTGCTGCATTCCAGCCGCTACACCGACGGCGACGACTGGACCGGCAAGCGCGCGACAGTGATCGGCACCGGCAACAGCGGCCACGACATCGCCCAGGACCTGCAGTCGAGCGGCGCCGAGGTCACGCTGGTGCAGCGCAGCCCGACCCTGATCGTCAACATCGAGCCCAGCGCGCAGCTTCCGTACGCGCTCTACGACGAGGGCCCGTCGCTGGAGGATTGCGACCTGATCACCGTCGCCACGCCGCTGGCGCTCGGCAAGCAGACGCACCGGATCCTGACCGAGCGGGCGCGCCAGATCGACAAGAAGCTGCTCGACGGGCTGGAACGCATCGGCTTCCGCCTCGATTTCGGCGAGGACGGCACCGGCTGGCAGTTCAAGTACCTGACGCGCGGCGGCGGCTACTACTTCAACGTCGGCTGCTCGGACCTGCTGGTCGAAGGCAAGATCGGCCTGCGGCAGTTCGCCGACATCGACCGCTTCGTGGCCGACGGCGCGCGGCTCAGATCGGGCGAGGTGCTGCCGGCCGACCTGATCGTGCTCGCGACCGGCTACAAGGGCCAGGAGGCGCTGGTCGCCAAGCTGTTCGGCGACGAGACCGCCCGACGCGTCGGCCCGATCTGGGGCTTCGGCCCCGAGCAGGAGCTGCGCAACATGTTCATGCGCACGCCGCAGCCCGGCCTGTGGTTCATCGCCGGCAGCCTGGCGCAGTGCCGCATCTACTCCAAGTACATGGCGCTGCAGATCAAGGCGCTGGAGGCCGGCGTGCAGGCGGACTACTCGCAGGAAGCGTCCGGATTGGCTTCGGCGAAGCCACCGAGCGGGTTGGGCTTCCAGGCCCAGACGACCAGCCGATAGCGGTCCGGCGCGAGGAGGAGCTTGAACGGCTGGCCTCCCAGCGACACCGGCCCCGCCATCGTGACGTACTCCACCGCCACCAGGGTCAACCGGCCGTCGCCGTTATTCTCGTACAACAGCCCCTGCGGACGTCCGATGTCCGGCACCGCGTCCTGGAGGTACTTAGAGTTCACGTAATGCACCGCCGTCGCGCCGTCGAACCCGTCGGCGCAGGGGATCGCGGTGTAGCCTTCGGCAAGCGCGGCGGTGACGTCCTCGAGACGTTCGTTGGCCGACCTGACGTGCGCGGCCATCGGCGTTCCGGCATCTGCGATGACACCGCCCGCAGCGCCGAGCGAAAGGATGACGAGAGCGCTCGCCCGCCCAAGGACACGCATGCTCGTCCTCACTTCCCGTGCGCGTGCTCGCACGAGACGTTGGGATTCATGTCGGCGAAGGCGCCGCGCGGGTTGGGCTTCCACGCCCAGACATGCAGCTCGTAGAACGGGTCGAGGCCGTAGCGGTTGGGCGCGCCGTTGAAATTGAAGAGCTGGCCGTCGAGCGAGGCCGGGCCCTTGAAGGTGATGTACTCGACCGCGACCAACGCCATCTTGCCGTCGGCGCCGGGCTCGTACATCACCGCCTGCGGACGGCGGATGTCGGGGACCTCTTCCTTGAGGTACTTGGCGTTGACGTAGTGCACGCCCATCGCGCCGCCATCGACGCCGCTGGCGCAGGGGATCGGCGTGTAGCCCTCGGCGACCGCGACCGAGACGTCCTTGAAGCGCTCGTTGGCGGTGCGCACCTTGTCGGTGAGAGGATTGCGGCCGTTGTCGGCGGTGGCATTGCCGAAAGCGGCGCCCAGCGCGATCACGGATACCGCGGCGAGGGCGGTCGCGGTCGAAACGAACTTCATTCTGCCTCCTGAGGCGGCCGATGCCGCTCTGTTGCGCCAACACCGTACGCAGCAGCGCGGTGGCGCGCCTCGGGAGGCGTTCCCTATCTTTCGACTGGTTGATCCCCATTTTGCGCCGCTATGGTCGCGGGCGCGAAAGCGACTTTCCTCGCGCCTGCCGCCGTCATCGCCGCTCTCACCCTGGCGGCGTGCGCGCCGCCCGTCCTGACTGACGATCAAAAGCAGCCCGACGCCGTGCGGATTGGCATGTCGAGCCGGCAGGTCGAAAGCCTGATGGGGACGTCGCGCCGAACGTGCTGGATCTACGAGCGCGGCGAGGGCGTAGAGGAAGGCGTCTGCTTCGAGGACGGGATGGTCCACACCATTGGCAGGAGGACACAGAAGCCTGGGACGAATGACGTCTCCATAGACGCCGAGTTCTCCGACGCCTGGCCGCCCAAGCGGCGGCCCTCGCCCACCGCGACCGAGGTGGCCCTCGGGATGGCCCCGGCCGATGTCGCGCGGCTCAAGGGCAAGCCCTCCGCCCTCGTGGAATACTTCAGCTGGCGCGGAGGCGAATACAAGGCGACGTTCAGGAACGGCGCCCTGACGAAGTTCGACGACGTCCCGATGCCGCCGATTCCTTAGAGCACATTCCGTTCGGAATGTGCCCGGTGAGACCAGCATAACCCGCGCGCGCATTTCCGAGCAGATGGAACCGCTCGCGGTTCCATCTGCTCGGAAATCGCTCTAGCCCTCAGCGGCTGCGGCCGCGCGCGGTGACCGGCCAGATGTCGACCAGCGTGTCGCCCTTCACGACGTGATAGCTCTCGTAGAGGTTGACCGTCGGGTCGCAGTGCGGCGGCGTCAGGATCACCTGCTCGGCCAATGCCGGCGCGGCCTTGCCCTCGGGCGCGATCACCGCGAGGTGCTCGTCGCCCATGAAGCGCGTGGTCGAGCCTTCGACGGCGCCCTTCAGGATCATCGGCGGGCCCTTCTCGGTCGCCATCGCCTTGAGGCCGGCATCGACCGTGACCATGCCCGCGGTGTTGGCGCTGACCACGCGGGCGTCGATCTGCAGCGCCTGCTCGAAGGTCGGCTTGTCGGCGCCGCGCAGGTCGCAGACGTTGTAGTCGTGGTCCATGAACACGTAGGAGCCGACCTGCAGCTCGGTGAACACGCCGAGCTTGGCGTCGATATAGTGCGTGCCGGTGCCCGAGCCGGTGATGATGCCGGGCTTCAGCCCTGCCGCGTCGAGCTTGGCGAGGATCCCCTTCAGGTACTCGGTACGCTCCTCGATCTTCGACTGGCGCTCCTGGAAGGAGAGGATGTGCTGGTGGCTGCCGCAATAGAACTGCACGCCGGCATATTTCAGCGACTTCAGGCTCGTCACCGTCTTCACCAGCTCGACCACGCCGTCGGGCGTCGCCACGCCGGTGCGATGGATGCCGGGATCGATGTCGACGACCACCGTCAGCGGCTTGTTGCCCTTTGCGGCGGCCGCGGCCAGCGCATCGACGTTGTCCGGATGGTCGACCACGACCATCACGTCCCTCGCCTTGTCGTTCAGCGCGATCAGGCGCGCGATCGCCTGCGGCGTCACCACCGGCGAGGTGATGTGCAGGCTCTCGACGCCGCCCTCGGCCAGCGCCTCGGCCTCGCCGAGCTTGGCGCAGCACACGCCGAGCGCGCCGGCGGCGATCTGGCGCTTGGCGATGTCGGCCGACTTGTGGGTCTTGGAATGCGGCCGCAGGTTCACCTTGTGCGCCTTCGCGAAGGCCGCCATCTCGGCGATGTTGCGGTCGAGCATCTCGAGATCGAGCACCAGCGCGGGCGTGTTCAGCGACCGCCGCGAGCCCTGCTGGCCGACAAGATGCCCGTGAAGACGCTGAGCTTCGGAAGTCATTGACGTCAGTCCTTTTTGTCCGATTGGGGTTCGAGATGACGCACGACCATGGCCTCGCCGGTCGTGCCGCGATTGACGCCGGCGCTTTTCATGAAGGTCGAGTCCTTGCCGGTGCCGAACAGGGCGACGCCCTGGGCCAGCAGGCCGCCATCGACCTTCACCGTCTCGCCGGTGATGAAGCGCGCCTCGTCGGAGACCAGGAACGCCGCCACGTCGGCGATCACCTCCGGCTCGCCTCTATCGGGCCACGGCTGGCGCTTGAACTGCGCCTCGTAGCGCTCCGGCCGGCCGCGATGGAGCAGCGGGGTCGAGATCACGCCGGGCGCGATGCCGACCACGCGGATGCGATGCGGCCCGAGCTCGGCCGCCACGTTCTCGATCAGGCTGATCACCGCCGCCTTGGCCGCCGAGTAGGCGTGGCTGCCGCCGCCGCCGACCATGCCGGCGATCGAGGCGGTGACCAGGATCACGCCGCCGTCCCCCAGCTTCCGCATCGCCGACGAGGCGTGCTTCATGCCGAGGAACACTGAGCGCACCAGCACGTCGAAGGTATAGTCCCAGTCCTCGACACTGGTCTCGGCGATCGGCCCGAAGGCGCCGCCGACGCCGGCGTTGAGAAAGACGACGTCGAGCCGGCCGAAGCGCTTCACCGCCTCGGCGACGGTCGCCGCCACGTCGGCCTCGTTGGCGACGTCGCAGCGCATGAAGGTGACGTCATCGCCATGGCCCTGCGCCTTGGCGACCGACAGGGTCTCCTGGCCGTTGGCCTCGTTGAGATCGGCGACCATCACCTTGGCGCCGTCGGCCAGGAAGCGCATGACGGTCGCGCGGCCGAGGCCGCTCGCGCCGCCGGTCACGATGGCAACCTTTCCTGCCAATCTGCTCATGCTCGGCTCGTCATCCGTTTCGCCCTCCGAACGCATGGTGGAGTTGCGCGGTCCCAGCGGCAAGCCTAGCGTTTCGCAACAACAACTCCTCCCCATTCATATGGGGAGGTGGCGGCGTCTTACGCCGACGGAGGGGTCATGGGCCACGTGCTGCGGCCTCTGACCCCTCCGCCCCGCTATGAGCGGGGCACCTCCCCATATGAATGGGGAGGAACGGGAGCGCCCATGAAGTTCGGCCTGTTCTACGAGATCTCGGTGCCGCGTCCGTGGACGCCGGAAAAAGAGCGCACGGTATACGTTAACTGCCTCGAACAGGTGAAGCTCGCCGACGAATTGGGCTTCGAGCATGTCTGGGCAGTCGAGCACCATTTCCTCGAGGAATATTCCCACTGCTCGGCGCCCGAGCTGTTCCTCACCGCCTGCGCGATGGTGACCAAGACCATCCAGGTCGGCCACGGCATCGTGGTCTGCGTGCCGGAGTTCAACCATCCGATCAAGATTGCCGAGAAGACGGCGACCCTCGACATATTGTCGGGCGGCCGCCTGCATGTCGGCACCGGCCGCTCGGCGACCTGGACCGAGCTCGGCGGCTTCCGCGCCAATCCCGACATCACCAAGAAGAGCTGGGACGAGTTCGTGCGCTGCCTGCCGAAGATGTGGATGCAGGAGACCTTCGCCTATCAGGGCGAGTTCTGGTCGATGCCCGAGCGCACCATCCTGCCCAAGCCCTACCAGAAGCCGCATCCGCCGATGTGGGTCGCGGTGACCAGCCCCGGCACCGAGATCGACGCGGCCGACCGCGGGCTGGGCAGCCTCGGCCTCTCCTTCGCAGGCTTCGAGGAGCAGGAGAAGAAGATCAAGGAGTACCGCCGCCGCATCCGGTCGTGCGAGCCGGTCGGCGCCTTCGTGAACGAGCAGGTCGCCACGACCAACTTCCTGTTCTGCCACGAGGACAACGACAAGGGCGTCGAGATGGGCAAGCGTCTCGGCAACACCTTCAACTATCTGGCGACGCAGCTCATCTCGACCCGCGAGGTCTATTCCTCGCCGTCCTACCAGTCGCTCGGCCTCCTGCCGGCGCTGCGCCGCGCCGCCACCGGTCCCGAGGCCAACGAGCAGCAGACCGAGGGCATGGCCTACGGCGATCCCGCCCGCATCATCAAGGCGATCAAGAGGTGGGAGTCGCTGGGCGTCGACTGCATCAACTTCATCCTCAACGCCAACGAGGTGGTGCCGCAGGACCAGGTGATGGCGAGCCTGCGCCTGTTCGCCAAGGAAGTGATGCCGCACTTCGCCAAGAAACCCGCAAACGCCGCGGCCGCGGAGTAACCGATGCCTCTCTACGGAACGCTCGACATCACCCGCGACAGTAAGCACCTGCCGACGCTGGCCAATCTCGACACCGAGGCCTGGACGCTGCCCAAGGCCGAGACGATGCAGCTGCTGGTCGAGGTGCCGCGCAGCTCGACCGACGGGCTGCTGCCCAAGGCGATGCACCCGGCCCTGCCCTCGTATGTGATCCTGGCGGTCACGCGCTACCCCGAGAGCCCGGTCGGGCCGTTCAACCTCGCGCAGCTGCGGCTCGGCAGCCGGGCCGGCGCGCATCCCCGCGGCTTCCTGCTGGGGGCTGTGGCCAGCACCGATGCCGCCGCGATGGAGCTGCGCGCGCGCTGGGGCCTTCCGGTCGAGCAGGGCGAGGTGAAGTTCCTGCGCCGTCACGACCGGGTGATGGGCACGGTGAAGAAGGACGGCAAGACCATCCTGGACTGCGCGCTGATCAACCCGCAGCCGGTCGCCGGCACCGACGTGCAATACATCAACTGGGTGACGGCGGCGAACGCGCCACTCGACGACACGATGCAGCCGATGCTGATCCAGGTCGATCCGAAATACACCTTCTACAAGGCCGAGCGCGGTACGCCGCAGGTCTCGGCCTTCGACGGCAAGGCGTGGAACGCAAGCGCGATCGCGCTCGCCGATCCGATCGTCGCCACCTGCTGCACGGTCGACACCGACCTGCCGCGCATCCGCTTCGTGATGGATCCGCTCAAGCCCGTGTTCCAGGGCACCCGCCGAATCCGTGAATCGAGGGCCGACGAATGAAAATCGGAGTTTTCGCCACCTTCATGTCGCCCAACGCGACGCCCACCATGATCAGGGACTTCGGCAAGCGCGCCGAAGGCATGGGGCTCGACTCGATCTGGATGGGCGAGCATGTCGCCCTGTTCGAGAAGAACACCTTCGGTTATCCGGGCTCCAAGGACGGCCGCATCCCCGTGCCGCCGGGCGGCGGCATGCTCGACGTCACCGCGACCTTCGGCTTCCTCGCCGCGGCGACGACCAAGCTGCGCTTCGGCACCGGCGTGGCGCTCGTGCCGCAGCGCAATCCGATCTACACCGCCAAGGAAGTCTGCACGCTCGACTGGCTGAGCGACGGCCGCTTCGACTTCGGCATCGGCGTCGGCTGGAACAAGGAAGAGGTCGAGGGCTGCGGCTACACGTGGGAGGATCGCGGCGCGCGCTGCGACGAGTTCCTCGAGGTGATGCGGCGCCTCTGGACCGAGCCGGTGGTCGACTTCAAGGGCAAGTGGATCCAGTTCGAGACCATGAAGATGGATCCCAAGCCGATCCAGAAGCCGCATGTGCCGATCATCGTCGGCGGCTATGCCGACGCCGCCTTCCGACGGGCGGTGCAATTCGGCGCCGGCTGGTACGGCTTCAACCTCGATCCCGAGCGCACCAAGGGCATGCTGGCCAAGCTGGACGCAGCCTTCGCCAAGGCCGGCAAGAAGCGCGGGCCGGACTACCAGATCATCATCACGCCGCCGATGTCGATGAAGATGGACGCGATGCAGGAGTACGCCGCGCTGGGCGTGCACCGGCTGGTCGTCAATCTCGGCGGCCAGAAGCCCGAGCAGGTCGACAAGCGCCTCCCCGAGATCGGCGCGCTGGTGAAGCAGGCGGCTTGATATAGTCCACCTCCCCTTGGCGGAGTCCGCCAAGGGGAGGTGCCCGCGTAATCGCGGGCGGAGGGGTCATGAGCAACGAGACTGTGGCTCATGACCCCTCCGTCGCCGTATGACGGCGACACCTCCCCTTCGCGGGTTCCGCGAAGGGGAGGAAAAGCTTCGGAGACTTTGCCGCGATGCTTCTCGAAACCCTTCTCCCTCTCGGCAAGGTCGATCCCGGCCTGCGTGCGCCCGAGGTGCCGCTCGACCTTGCCACCATCGGCCGCGATGCGCGGCTGCTGGAGGAGATCGGCTACGAAGGTCTGGTGGTCGAGGAGACCAAGGACGATCCCTACGTCCTGATGGCTCTGGCGGCGCAGGCGACCGAGCGGCTGAAGATCGGCACCTCGGTCGCGATGGCCTTCCCGCGCAGCCCGACCGTGACGGCGATGAGCGCCTGGACGCTCGCCAAGCTCAGCAGGGGCCGCTTCACCCTGGGACTCGGTAGCCAGGTGAAGGCGCATATCGAGCGCCGCTACGGGCTTGCGTGGTCGCCGCCGGGACCGTGGATGCGCGAGTACGTCCAGGCCGTGCGCGCGGTGTGGAACCATTGGCAGACCGGCGCGCCGCTCGAGGTGCAGGGCCCGCATTACAACATCAATCTCATGGTGCCGTTGTTCAATCCGGGGCCGATCGAGCATCCCGACATCCCGGTCCATGTCGCGGCGGTGAACTCGGTGATGTGCCGCATCGCCGGCGAAGTGGCCGACGGCCTTCGCGTCCACCCGGTCTGCACGCCCTCCTACATCGAGGAGGTGATGCTGCCCGCGGTGCGCGCCGGCGCGGCCAAGGCCGGCCGCGCGATGAGCAAGTTCCAGGTCTGCATGAAGCCGCTGGTCGCCACGGCCGCGACCGAGGCCGAGCTGGTGCCCAAGGTGCGCGACGTGCGGGCGCGCATCTCCTTCTACGCCTCGACGCCGCAGTATCGTGCGGCCTTCACGCATCACGGGCTGGGCGACCTGGCCGACGAGCTGAAGCTGCTCTCACGCGCGCAGCGCTGGGAGGAGATGCCGCAGAAGATCAGCGACGAGGTGCTGCACACCTACGTGACGGTCGGCACCTACGACCAGATCGCCGAGAAGCTTACCCGGCGCTACGGCAAGGCGGTCACGCACTGCGAGTTCTCGATCCCGGTCAAGGACCAGGCCGACAAGGAACGGTTGCGCGCCCTCGCAAAGGCGATACAAGCAAACTAGCGTGTCCCCGCCCGTCCAACCCGTCGCCAGCGACGAGAAGCTTCCCAGGTCGGTCGACGTCGTGGTGATCGGCGCCGGCATCGCCGGCTGCACCGCCGCCTACGAACTGGCCAAGCGCGACTTCGCGGTCGCCCTGCTCGACAAGGGCCGGGTCGGCGGCGAGCAGACCAGCCGCAACTGGGGCTGGGTGCGCCAGCAGCATCGCGATCTGCGCGAGCTGCCGCTCAGCATGAAGAGCCTCGAGATCTGGGGCACCCTCAACCAGGAGATCGGCGCCGAGACCGGCTTCCGCCGCACCGGCCTGCTCTATGTGACGACGCGCCCGGCCGACTTCGCGCAATGGGAAGCCTGGACGCTCCGGGCGCGCGAGTACCAGATGCACAGCCGCGTGCTGACGCCCGCCGAGGCCAAGGAGATGACGCCCGGCAGCGTGCCGGACTGGATCGGCGGCGTGCATTCGCCGACCGACGGCCGCGCCGAGCCGTCGCTCGCCGGCCCGGCGATCGCCGAGGCGGCCCGCAAGCTCGGCGCCACGATCCATCAGGGCTGTGCCGCGCGCGGGCTGGAGACCGAGGCCGGCAAGGTGTCGGGCGTGATCACCGAGAAGGGCTCCATCCGCACGCAAGCGGTGCTGCTGGCCGGCGGCGCGTGGAGCGGGCTGTTCTGCCGACGCCATGGCCTCCGCCTGCCGCAGGCCGGCGTGAAGTCGACCTCGTTCTCGACCCAACCGGCGCCCGAGGTGGCGACGGGCGGGCTGTCGATGCCCGACGTCACCATCCGCCGCCGGCTCGACGGCGGCTACTCGGTGGGTTTGGGCGGCCGCGGCCTGGTAGAGTTGTCGCCGCAGGGCCTGATGTACGCCCGCGACTTCTGGCCGACCTTCAAGGCGCGGCGCTGGGGACTCACCTTCGGGATCGGCCGCTCGTTCTTCGATGGGCCCGAGATGCTGGCGCGCTGGTCGTTCGACAAGCCGACGCCGTTCGAGCGCCATCGCACGCTCGATCCCGGCGCCGATCCCAAGCTGGTGCAGCTCGGCCTGACGCGGCTCGCCGAGCACTATCCGGCGCTCAAGGGCCTCAAGGTCGCGCACGCCTGGGGCGGCTTCATCGATTCGACGCCCGACGGCATCCCGGTGATCTCCGCCGTCGACACCTTGCCCGGCCTCTATATCTCCGCCGGCTACAGCGGCCACGGCTTCGGCATCGGTCCGGGCGCAGGCCGACTGGCCGCCGACCTGGTCGCGGGCGATCCGCCGATCGTCGATCCGCATCCCTTCCGCTACAGCCGCATGATCGACGGCACCGACCTCGGCGCGCCAGGAATGATGTGACTCGGATGAGGTAGCCAGGCCATTCAGGCCGGGGGCAAAATCCCCCGCAAGACGTCCCTGAAAATGCCGGACTGCACTTGAAACGCTCGCGGGCTGTAGTCCTGGTAGTATCCCGCGGTCACCACCACAACGAGATCGAGCTCCGGGACGATGCGAATCGACTGCCCGCCTCGACCAAGCGCGCCAGCCCAGCGGACCTCGCGCCCATTGTGCAGGGAGCGGCCAAGCCACCAGAGATAGCCATAGAAATAGAGACCCGTGGCGTCGATCCGCGGTGTCATTGAGGCGTCGATCCATGCCTTCGAAACGACCTGACGGCCGTTCCAGCGACCGCCAGAAAGGACAAGCTGGCCGATCTTTGCCATGTCGCGCGGTCGCAGGCGCAACCCTCCACCGGCATCGGTATCACCCTTGACCCGAATCCACTCCGTGCCGGTGATGCCCATGGGCTCGAACAACGTCGCGCGCGCGAATTCGTCGAGGGGGCGTCCGGTGGCCTTGCGGATGATGGCCGACAGGAGCGTGAGCGCACCCGTATTGTAGAAAAACTCCTGTCCGGCTGGGGCCGTGACGCCAAGACCGAGGACGTAACGACACGGATCCGGCGCCCTGTGCATGCGCGCCTCGTCGTTGTTGTCGTCTCCAGTGTCCGCAGTCGCCTCCACCCACTTCAAACCCATCGACATGGTGAGCACATGCATCAGCCGGATGCGTTCCTTTTCCGGGGAACGCAGGTCGGACAATTCGGGGAAGAAGTTGAAGATCGGTTCGTCGATGCTGCCGATCAGCCCACGATCAATCGCGATCCCGAGCACGAGCGACGCGACGCTCTTCGAGACCGATTTCATGTCGTGCAACGTATCGGCGTCAAAAGTGACGTTTCTGACGCGGCGGCCCTGGATCTCGTCGGGACCGCCGAAGTACCGCTCGAACACCAGCTTGCCACCGCGTGCGACCAGGACAGCGTGCACGTTGGCACTCGACGCCACGAGTCGATCGGCCATCCTGCACAGTGCACCGCTATTGATCAGCTTACCGTCATTAATGGAGGCGACGGGCCAGCCGTCGTCTCGCGCGACCGGAACACCGCAGCCGCCGGGCGGCTCCGCGCACACCGGCAACGCGATGAGCGGCGCGAGCGCAGTTCCCCCGAGAACCGAAATGAGCTGGCGCCGTCTCATTTGATCCTCTCGTTCACACCTTTCGCGACCGCCCAAGACATATCAGAGGATCGCGGCGGACGTGCTTCAGCCTCCGAAATCGGAGCCTCGAACCAGGCGCTACGAATTCAGCGATTGTAACGGACGAGCCCTAGTTCGTCGCGTCCAGCGTATGGGCGCGCGCGACCCTGATGCTGCTGCGGCCCGGCGTGCGCGGCGGCGGCGCCTCCGGCCGAATCTCGGGCGAACGCTCCACCGTGTACTGAACCTGCGTCGCCGGTGGCGCCGACGCTACTCTGGGCGTCAGGACCAAGCCCTGGACCTGAATGCCTGCCAGCACGGTCAGGAACGCGATCAGGATCGCGCACAGAATGTCGGTCTTGCTGTTGAACAATTCCCACCCCCAAAGCTTGCGCCCGTCGCCGAGCCTGAATTGGGGGTCAGGGATGCGACGCCCGATTTCTATCGGGGCGCCGCAACGGCGTCAAACTTCAAGCAGCCCTGGCGCGGTCCAGCTCTGCGGCACCGGCACGCAGGCGCGGGATCAGCTCGCGGCCGAAATCGATCGTGTCCTCATACGGGTCGAAGCCGCGGATCAGGAACGAATGGACGCCGAGCTTGTAATACTCGAGCAACGCCCGCGCGACCTGCTCGGGCGTGCCGACCAGACAGGACGTGTTGCCCATCGCGCCGGTCGCCTCGGCGATCGGCATCCACAGCCGCTCGTCGTGCGTCTCGCCCTGGGCGGCGAAATCGAGCAGCCGGCGCGCCGACTGGTCGAGCGGCTTCTTGGCATTGCCGAAGCCGGTCGGGTCGCCGGGCTGCCGGATCGACTCGAGGATCTTGCGCGCGCGATCCCAGGCCTCGCCCTCGGTCTTCGCCAGGATCGGCCGGAACGACATGTTGTAGGTCGGCGTGCGGCCGTACGGGGCGGCACGCGCCTTGAACTCGGCCATGCGCTGCTGTGTGGCGGCCAGAGGCTCGCCGAACATCGCGAACACGTCGCAGTGCCTCGCGCCCATCGCCAGCGCGCCCTCCGACGAGCCGCCGAAGAAGATCAACGGATGGGGCTGCTGCAGCGGATGCACGTCCGACTTGGCGCCGCGTACCTTGTAGAACTCGCCCTCGAAGTCGAAGCGCTTGTGGTTCGACCAGGCGAGCTTCATCACCTCGATGTACTCGGCGGCGCGGCGGTAGCGCACGTCCTTGGGCGCGAAGTCGCCGTCGCCCTCCTGCTCGGCATCGCTGGCGCCGGAGATGATGTGCAGCGCGATGCGGCCCTCGGTCAGGTGATCGAAGGTCGCGATCTTGCGCGCGGTCAGGGTCGGCGCGACGAAGCCCGGCCGGTGCGCGATCAGGTAGCCCAGCCGCCTGGTGTGCTGCGCGGCGTACTGCGCCACCAGGAATCCCTCGGCCGACGAGGCGGTGTAGCCGACCAGCGCCAGGTCGAAGCCGGCATCGTCATGGGCCTGGGCGTACGACTTCAGGTAGGTCGGCGAGATGCCGCCCTTGATGATATGGACCGTGGCCCCGCTGGCGGGCGGGGTCACGCCGATCATGCCGATGACGCGTACGGGCATGCCATCCTCCGTTCGGCTCTATCGTTCCGACGCAAGCCTGGCGCCCAGTATACCCGGGCCCGCCGGCCCGATCCGTAATATATGCGTCCGGCGCGCTTGATCCGTCCCTGCGGATCACCATGTTCGAAGTGTGGCGGAGGCCGCGCGCATGCGCAGCCCGGTGACTCGCAGCCACCCTTATGACAATCCGAAGGGCTCGCCATGAAGTTCAGGCCATTGCACGACCGCGTCGTGATTCGACGCGTTGACGAGGCCGGAACGACCAAGGGCGGCATCATCATCCCCGATACCGCCAAGGAAAAGCCGATGGAGGGCGAGGTCGTCGCCGTCGGCCCCGGGGCGCGCGACGACAAGGGCGCGCTCGTGCCGCTCGGCATCAAGACGGGCGACCGCATCCTGTTCGGCAAGTGGTCCGGCACCGAGATCAAGCTCGACGGCCAGGACCTGCTGATCCTGACGGAGGGCGATGTCCTCGGCGTCATCGTGCCCACTGCCGCTGCCAAGAAGGCCGCCTAACCAGAAGCTCTCGATCATTCGAGCAAAGGAAGACCACCATGGCTGCAAAAGAAGTACGATTCGGCGGCGATGCCCGCACCCGCCTGATCCGCGGCGTCGATATCCTGGCTGACGCGGTCAGGGTGACGCTCGGTCCCAAGGGCCGCAACGTCGTGCTCGACAAGTCCTATGGCGCGCCGCGGATCACCAAGGACGGCGTGACGGTCGCCAAGGAAATCGAGCTTTCGGACAAGTTCGAGAACATGGGCGCCCAACTGCTGCGTGAAGCCGCGACACGGACCTCCGACGCCGCCGGCGATGGAACCACCACGGCGACCGTGCTCGCCCAGGCGATCGTCCGCGAAGGCGCCAAGTCGGTCGCGGCAGGCATGAACCCGATGGATCTCAAACGCGGCATCGACATCGCGGGCGACCTCGTGATGGAGGAGCTCAAGGTCCGCTCCAGGAAGGTCTCGACCAGCCAGGAGATCGCGCAGGTCGGCACGGTGTCGGCCAACGGCGACAAGGCGATCGGCGACATGCTGGCCAAGGCGATGGACAAGGTCGGCAAGGAAGGCGTCATCACGGTCGAGGAGGCCAAGAGCTTCGAGACCGAGCTCGAGGTGGTCGAAGGCATGCAATTCGACCGCGGCTACCTCTCGCCCTATTTCATCACCAACCCCGACAAGATGATCTGCGAGCTCGAGAATCCCTACATCCTGATCCATGAAAAGAAGCTTTCGGTCCTGCAGACGCTGCTGCCGCTGCTCGAGCTGGTCGCGCAATCGAACCGGCCGCTGCTCATCATCGCCGAAGAGATCGAAGGCGAGGCGCTGGCCACCCTGGTGGTCAACAAGCTGCGCGGCGGCCTGAAGGTCGCGGCCGTCAAGGCGCCGGGCTTCGGCGATCGCCGCAAGGCGATGCTCGAGGATATCGCGGTCCTGACCGCCGGCCAGGCGGTCAGCGAGGATCTCGGCATCAAGCTCGAGAACGTGACGCTGGACATGCTGGGCAATGCCAAGCGCGTGCGGATCGACAAGGAAAACACCACGATCATCGACGGCTCCGGCCAGAAGAAGGACATCCAGGCCCGGGTGGCGCAGCTCAAGGCGCAGATCGAGGAGACGACCTCGGACTATGACCGCGAGAAGGTGCAGGAGCGGCTCGCCAAGCTGGCCGGCGGCGTGGCGATCATCAAGGTCGGCGGCGCCACCGAGATCGAGGTCAAGGAGAAGAAGGACCGCGTCGAGGATGCCATGCACGCGACCCAGGCCGCCGTCGAGGAAGGCGTGGTGCCGGGCGGAGGTGCCGCCCTGCTCTATGCCACGCGCGTGCTCGAGGGAAAACGCGGGGCCAACCACGACCAGCAGGTCGGGATCGACATCGTGCGCCGCGCCCTGCAGTCGCCGGCCAGACAGATCGCCGAGAATGCCGGCTTCGACGGCGCGGTCGTCGCGGGCCGCATGCTCGAGCAGAAGGATCCGAATTTCGGCTTCAACGCCCAGAAGGCGGAATATGTCGACATGATCAAGGCCGGCATCATCGATCCGACCAAGGTCGTGCGCACCGCCCTGCAGGGCGCGGTGTCGATCGCCGGCCTGCTCATCACCACCGAGGCGATGGTGGGCGACGCGCCGGAGAAGCAGACCGAGGCCGCTTAGGCGGAAGCACTTTCCTTCCCATTCAAATGGGGAGGTGGCGCGGTAATCCGCGACGGAGGGGTCATGAGCAACACGACTGGTGCTCATGACCCCTCCGTCGGCGTATGACGCCGACACCTCCCCATATGAATGGGGAGGAAGGCCGACGCTGATGCTCGTCAGTCCGCGGCGAGCGCGCGGCCGGTGGCTTCCTGGTAGCGGGCCTCGCGCATGGCGCGGCGCGGGTCGCCCATGTCGGCGTCCTCCCATTCCGGCACCCAGCCGTCGCGGCCCTGCACGTAGTTGCGATTGGACTGGCGCGGATTGCGGTTGACCAGCGGCCGCGCATAGAGCGGATGGGTGATGCTGCGGATCTCGTGCTCGATCTCGAACAGCTTCTTGCCGTTCGCCGGATCGACGATGTCGTTGAAGCGGTACTGGTACTGGTTGCTCTCTTCGGTGAGGATCTTGCGCTCGACCAGCGCCGCGTGCGGCTTCGAGAAGTTGGCGACATAGACCTGGATGTGATGGCCGTCGTAGTCCGGCAGCTTCTTGTCGGTCTCGCGGAACACCAGCTCCTGGCCGTAGCCGACCGAGACGTGCGCGGCATGGTCCTTCACCGTGGCCATGGTGCCCATCAGCTTGCTGTAGAAGTCGGCGATGCCCTTGGCGGTCTTCTTCGGCACGTCGAACTCGACGTAAGGCATGCCCAGCACCATGCCGGCGAAGTTGTTCGACGGCTCGTAGACCACGAACTCGTTGCCCCACGGGCAGATCGCGGTGACGTGGTCCTTGTGTTCCTTGAAGGCGAACTCCGTGCCCTCGAGCGGTTTCTTCATGTTGGCCAGCCGCTTCAGCAGCAGCTCGCGATCGGGGATCACCAGCGCCGTGCGACCGCGCAGCCTCTGCGCCTTGCCGGTGGGCAGGTGGAACTGGCTGCGGCCGACGTTGATCCACATGTTGTCGACGCTGGTCATCAGGTAGGGATCGCGGGTCAGGCCGAGGCCGCTCACGTAGAACAGTGTCGCCAGCCCCTGGTCGGGGATCAGCAGGTTGACGTGCTCCAGACCCACGATATTGCCGAGGTCCTCCGCACTGCGGTCGTACTGCTTGGCCATCGCTTGCCTCCGTTCGGTCTGACGGACATTCTAGCGCGTTTCCCGCCGCCCGGTGGAGGGTTTGCGCCATGATCACGAAGTTCGACAGCTCCTATGTCGGCACCGTCGATATGGAGAATCTCGGCTATCTCGGGACGCCGATCAACGACCGCTGGTACTCCAACGACCAGCTCGCTGGTGCACTGCACAAGGCGGTCGCCTACGCCCAGAAGATGGACGGCCTAGGCTACGACACCTTCTGGATGGCGGAACATCATTTCCAGCCCGAAGGCACCGAGTGCATCCCCAATCTGCTGATGCTGGCGATGCACCTGGTCAACCAGACCAAGCATCTCAAGATCGGCTGCGGCTTCAACGTGGTGCCGATGTGGCATCCGCTCCGGCTCGCCGAGGACTATGCGGTTGCAGACATACTGAGCGGCGGCCGGGTCATCTTCGGCGTCGCGCGCGGCTATCACACCCGCGAGGTCGAGACCTTCGGCTCGCCGCTCACCGACCAGGAGGCCAACCGCGAGCTGTTCGAGGAAGGTGTCGACATCCTGTTCAAGGCCTTCAGCGAGGAACGCTTCAGCCACAAGGGCAAGTACTACACCTTGCCGCCCGAGGTGCCGTACCGCGGCTACACGCTGAAGGAGATCAGCCTGGTGCCACGGCCGCAGCGCCTGCCGGTCGAATGCTGGCAGCCGATCCAGTCGGGCTCGCCGCGCGCTTTCGACTTCATGGCCAAGCACGGAATCTGCGGCGTGATCGGCGGCGGCTCGGCCGAGGGCGGCGCCGTCGACCGCCACATGACCGGGTTCCGCGACGCCTACGCCCGCCGCGGCATCCAGCTCGAGCTGGGCGAGCGGCTGGCGCTCGGCTACCAGTTCCACATCGCCGAAAGCCGCGAGGCCGCGATGCGCGCCGCCGCGACGGCCTACGAAGAGAACATGAAGATGTTCGGCGAGTTGCGTCTCGTCCGCGCGATCACCGAGGAGCAGATCGCGGCGATGCGCAATCCGGCCTTGGTGCCCAACACCAAGCTGCCGCGCATCGAGGATGCGGTGAAGGCGGGCGGCTTCCTCGCCGGCACGCCGGCCGACATCATCGAGCAGCTCAAGGCGGTCGAGAAGCGCTACGCCGGCCTCGACCGCGTCATCTGCACCATGCCGCTCGGCACGCCGCTTTCCGTCACGCTGGAGCAGATCGAACGGTTCGCCAACGAAGTGATGCCCGCCTTCAAGCAGATGAAGGCGGCAGCCGATTGACCCGTTGTCATCCCGAGCGACGCGAGGGATCTAGAAGGCCATGAGCATAGATCCCTCGCTACGCTCGGGATGACACGGAACCAAGGGAGAAAACGATGATCTACGAAGTCCGCACCTACACCCTGAAGCCGGGCACCGTGCCGCAGGCCGAGCAGGCTTTCGCCGACAAAATCGCCGAGCGGGTCAAGTACTCGCCGCTGGCGGGCTTCTGGCGCAGCGAAGTGGGCACGCTGAACCAGATCATCCACATCTGGCCGTACAAGGATACCAACGAGCGCGCCAAGATCCGCGCCGAGGTCGTCGAGAAGAAAGTCTGGCCGCCGGCGATCGCCGACTTCGTGGTCAACATGGAGAGCAAGATCCTGCTCGGCGCACCGTTCTCGCCCAACTTCGCGCCGGGCGAGCATGGCGGTATCTACGAGTTCCGCACCTACACCTATGCCCCCAACATGGTTCCCAAAGTGATGGACGTCTGGTCCAAGCACATCAAGGCGCGCGTCGCCCTCTCGCCGCTGATCTTCGCGGGCTTCTCCGACATCGGCTCGCTCAACCAGTGGACCCATGTCTGGGCCTACAAGAACATGGGCGAGCGCGAGCGCATCCGCGGCGAGGCCGTCGCCAAGGGAATCTGGCCGCCGCCGCGCGACCCCAGCATCGTGATGCTGCGCCAGGAGACGACGCTCGCCATCCCAGCCAAGTTCTCTCCGCTCAAGTAAGGGAGGTCAGGATGGCGATCACGATCCGGCAGGTCGGTCCCTGCTTAGGGGGCGAGGTCGACGGCATCGACATGGCCAAGCCGATGACGGCTGAGGACGTGGCCGCCATCCACGCCGGCATGGACAAGTACGCCGTGCTGGTGTTCCGCAACCAGCAGCACATCAGCGACGCGCAGCAGCTCGCCTTCACCCAGAGCCTGGGCGACATCGAGCATGCGATCGGCACCAGCCTGCGTGCCGCCAACGAGACGCGCCTGCCGACGACCTTCGCCGACGTCTCCAACCTCGACAAGAACGACAAGCCTTATGCGCGGGAGGATCGGCGGCGGCTGTTCGCGATCGGCAACCGGCTGTGGCATTCCGACAGCTCGTTCAAGGTGACGCCGGCCAAGTACTCGCTGCTGCGCGCGGTCAGCATCCCGTCGAAGGGCGGCAACACGCAGTTCGCCGACATGCGCGCCGCCTACGACGCGCTCGACGACGAGACCAAGGCGGAAGTGCAGGACATGGTGTGCGAGCACAGCCAGATGTACTCGCGCCAGATCATCGGCTTCTACGACTTCACCGACGAGGAGCGCGAGCGCTTCAAGCCGGTGCGCCAGTGCATGGTGCGCACCCATCCGGTGACGGGGCGCAAGTCGCTCTATCTGTCGAGCCATGCCGGCGGCATCGTCGGCTGGCCGATGCCCGAGGCGCGCGGCTACTTGCGCGACCTGATCGAGCACGCCACCCAGCGCGAGTTCGTCTACACCCACAAGTGGCGGATCGGCGATCTGGTGATGTGGGACAACCGACAGACCATGCATCGCGCCCGCCCCTTCCCGGCGCACGAGCCGCGCGACATGCGACGCACGACCTTGGCCGGTGACGGCCCGACCGCCAAGCAGCTCGCCGCCTGATGCAGATCGGCTTCAATCTCCCGAACTCGGGGCCGCTCTCCAAAGTCGTCGACATGACCCGCCTCGCCGTCGAGGGCGAGGCGATGGGCTTCGACTACCTCACCGTCACCGACCATGTCGTGCTGCCCGACACCAAGGTGCCGGGCTACCCCTACTCGGAGGATGGCGCGTTCTACGAGGAGGCGCCGCTCGAACGCCACGAGCAGCTCATGGGCATGGCCTGGATCGCGGCCAAGACCTCGCGCATCCGTCTCGTCGCGGCCGTGCTGGTCGTGCCGCATCGGCCGGCGGTGCTGGCGGCCAAGATGCTGTCGACGCTCGACGTGCTGAGCGGCGGGCGGCTGGTGGTCGGCATCGGCGCGGGATGGCTCAAGACCGAGTTCGATGCGGTGGTCACCACGCCGTTCCCCGACCGCGGCAAGGTCACCGACGAATATATCGACGCCTTCCGCGTGCTGTGGACCGAGGCCCAACCGAAGTTCGCGGGCAAGTACGTGAAGTTCGACGGCATCGTGCTCGAGCCCAAGCCGGTGCAGCAGCCGGTGCCGATCTGGGTCGGCGGCGAGGGCCTGAATGCGATCCGCCGTGCCGCGCGCATTGCCGAGGCCTGGTATCCGATCGGCAGCAACAACCAGCACCTGCTCGACACCCTGCCGCGGCTCGAACAAGGCATCGCCCGCCTGCGCCAGGCGACGGCCGAGGCCGGCCGCGATCCCGGTTCGGTCGGCGTCAGCTTCCGGGTGAAGCGCTACGGCGCGGCGGTGCCGGCCAAGGCCAACGACGGCGAGCGGCGATTGTTCTCCGGCAGCGAAGCCGACCTGATCGCCGACTTCCGGGCGCTGGAGAAGATGGGCGTCGGCGCGATCGACATCGACTTCGGCCGGCCGACCGCCGACGCGGTGCTGGCCGAGATGAAACGCTTCCGCTCAGCCGTGATCGAGAAGATCTGATCCCCCTCCCAACCCTCCCCCTGCAGGGGAGGGTTCATGATCATGCCTCCCTCCCCCGCAGGGGGAGGGTCGGGGTGGGGGGTCTTACACCGGATCCAGCACCACGACCGGAATCTCGCGCGGCGTCTTCTTCGCGTAGTCGGCGTAGGGCGGCCAGAACTTCAGCGCGCCTTCCCACAGCTTCGCCCGCTCAGGCCCGGACACGGTGCGGGCCCTGGCCTTCACCGTCTTGGCGCCGACCTGCACCTCGACCTCGGGATTGGCGACGAGGTTCTTGTACCAGCCGGGATGATCCGGCGCGCCGCCCTTGGAGGCGACGATGTACTGACCACCATTGTCGGTGTCGCCGTAGAACAGCGGGAACAGGTACTTCTCGCCGCTCTTGCGGCCCTTGGTCACCAGCAGCAGCGCGGGGACGGTGATCTCCTTGTCCATGCCCTGCGGCTTGATCGTGTACATATGGCCGTCCTCGCCGCCGCTCTTCAGATAGCGGTCGACGTGGTCCGACATCCACTTCGGCAGATTCTCGGGAATCTTCGCTTCGATCATCACCGTCTCCTCACACTGACCGGTCAGCACCCCGCATCATTTGGGCGTCCTGCCGCATGTTCGCAAGCCGGATTGTCCGTTTGCGGGGCGGGACTAGGGCAGTCGGGTCGACTGCCACGTCACCATCTGCCAGCGCCCGCTGCGTTTGGCATAGACATCGGTGAAGCGCACGCCGAAGGCGTTCGGCGTGCCGTTGGACGTGACCTTGATCTGGCATTCGCCGGTCAGCACGACCGCGTCGCCGAGATCCTGCGCCTTGACGTTGGACGGCTCGACGGCGGTGTAGACCGTCTTCCCCGAGGTCATGCCGTCGATCAGGCTGCGCTTGGTGTCGAGCCGCGCCGAGGAATGGGTGTAGACCAGGTCGTCGGCGATCAGCGCCTCGAGCGTCGCGACATCCTTCGCCGCCATCGCCTGCATGCGCTTGTTGTCGAGGTCGATCACCGTCTGTCCGTTGCCTGCCATGGCGTCCTCCGCTAGTCGATCTCGATCACACCCTCGCCGCCGGCATAGAGCCTGTCCACCAGCGCCTTACGACGATCGAGCGTGGCGCGCTGGTTGATGTAGCCCTTGTCGGTGATCTCGTGGCCGTCGACCGAGGGCGGCTCGTCCATCAGCAGCACGCGCGTGACCTTCATCGACGATCCCTTCGCCTCGGCATTCATCGCGGCCAGCCCGCGCTTGATCGTCTCGACCACCTTGGGATGCGCCAGCACCTTGTCGGCCGGGAGCTGCACGTCCTCGTCGCCCGCGACCCGCCGGCAGGCTGCGACATTGGGGAACCCCAGCAATCCGACATAGTCGCGGTCCTGGCCGCAGACGACGGCGTCCTGCAGCACCGGCGACACCGCGGCCACCGCCGTGCTGCGCAGCGTGCCGACCAGCACGAAGGTGCCGCTGGAGAGCTTGAAGTCCTCGACCACGCGGCCGTCGAACACCAGACCCTGGGCGGGATCGTTCGGGTCGACGAAGCGGCCGGCGTCGCCGATCTGGTAGAAGCCCTCGTCGTCGAACATCTGGGCCGTGAGGTCGGGCTGCTTATAGTAGCCCGGCGTCACGATCACGCTCTTGAGGCGGAGCTCGTAGCGCCCCGCCTCGCCGGTCGGCACCATCTTGAGCTGCACGCCGGGGAACGGCAGGCCGACCAGGCCGACGCGCTCGGAGGCCCAGTGCACCGTGGTCGCCGTCGGCGCGGTCTCGGTCGAGCCCCAGCCGGTGACGAACGGCAGCCGATAGCCGGTGTGCTTCACCGCCAGGCGCTCCATGCGGTCGTACAGATCACTCGACAGGGTCGCGCCGCCATAGGCGAGCGAGTTGAGGTTCTTGAAGAATTTCTGCGCCAGGAGTTCGTCCTTCTCGAGCGCGGTCGCCAGCATGGCGTAGCCCGCCGGCACGTTGGCGAAGTAAGTCGGCGAGATCTCGCGCAGGTTTCTGAGCGTCTCCTCGAACAGGCCGGGCAGTGGCTTGCCGTCGTCGATCCAGGTCGTGCCGCCTTCGGCGAGATTGCCCTGGAAGGTCGCGTTGCCGCCCATCGTGTGGTTCCACGGCAGCCAGTCGAGCATCACCGGCACGGGATCGCTCGGCTTGCGCACGCGCGCCATCTGGCCCATCGCCAGGTTGGCGCACATCATCTCCTGGGTGTTGATCACCGCCTTGGGCATGCCGGTGCTGCCCGAGGTGAACAGGAATTTGCCGACGGTCTTGGGCTCGATCCGGTCGATCGACTTCTGCACGGCGTCGGTCGGCAGGGTGGCGGCCAGCTCGCTCCACGGCAGCGATTGCATCTTCGGCGGCGCCTTGTCGACATGGACCAGCAACACGCCGTCGAGATCGAGGGCGACCAGCGCATCGGCGTAGATCTCACCGTTCTGCACGAACACCAGGCCCGGCTTGATGAGATCGAAGACGTATTTCAGCTTGGCGTGATCGCGGCTCATCACCGAGTAGGCCGGCGACACCGGGGCGAGCGGCGCGCGCGCCTGCATCGCCGCCATCGACAGCAGCGCGAACTCGATCGAGTTCGACGACAGGATCATCACCGCCTTGTCCGGCCCGAAGCCGCGATCGATCAGCGCCTGCGTCACCGTATCGACCTGCTTCTTGGCTTCGGCGTAGGTCACCTTCAGCCATTCACGACCGGGCCCGCGGCGCTGCGCCAGCCAGACCCGATCCGGCGCCTCGCGCGCCCACTTCGCCAGGAACGCCGGCACGTGCTTCTCGTAGGGCTTCAGCGCATGGTTCGACTGCAGCAGGATCGTGCCGTCGGCGCGCCGCTCGACCGTGATGTCGCGGCTCAGGAAATCGATCGGCTTGAACGGGGCCTGCAACAGACTATCCACCGGCGGTTCCTCTTTGTTCTCGTTGGCGGTCCATGTAGGCCGCCAGCGGACCGGTCCGCAAGAGCGCCGCTATGCGCGAAACTTCTTGATCGCCGCCTCGTCGAAGGTGAGGCCGAGCCCCGGCTTCTGCGACAGCACCATCTGGCCGTTCTCGATCGCCGGCGTCTCCTGGTAGAGCGCCACCATCCACGGCATGTACTCGACGGTGAGGCCGTTGGGGCAGGCCGCCACCATGTGCACCAGCGTCTCGGGCATGACATGGCTGACCACCGGCAGGTTGAAGGCCTCGGCCATGCCGGCAACCTTCATCCATTGCGTCGGGCCGCCGACGCGCGCGAGATCGATCATCACGATGTCGACCGAGTGCGCCTGGATCATCTGCCGGAACGGCTGGATGCCCCAGACGTACTCGCCGCCGGCGACCGGCGTCTTGAGCGCGGCGGTGACGCGCGCCAGGCCCTGGTAGTCGTCGGCCGCGGTCACGTCCTCGAGCCAGAACAGGCCGACGCCCGCTTCCTCGACACGATGGCCGATGTCGATCGCCTGCTCGGGCCGCCAGCGCTGGTTGATGTCGCACATCAGCTTGATGTCGGGCCCGATCACGTCGCGGATCACCTTGACGCGGCGCACCTCGTCGGCCGGCGTCGGATCGCCGGGCAGGCCCATCTGGGTCTTCATCTCCTTGAAGCCCTTCCTGAGCAGCGTCTCGGCCGCCTGCTGCGCCTGCTTGTCGGTGAGGCCGCGGCGCAGCGAGCCCGAAGCATAGGTCGGCACGCGATCGCGATGGCCGCCCAGCAGCTTCCACAGCGGCTGGTTCAGCGCCTTGCCCTTGATGTCCCACAGCGCGGTGTCGATGGCGGACAGCGCCAGGGTGAAGATGCCGCCCGGCCCGGCATCGCCGCTGTTGTTGCGCAGCTTGGCGGCGATCGCCTCGATGCGCATCGGATCCTCGCCGACGGTCAGCGCCGCCAGCTCGTCGACCGCGGTGTGCAGGGTCTTCATCATCCGGCCGTAGAGCGTGACGCCGATGCCCTCGATGCCTTGGTCGGTGCGCAGCCTGAGCGCCACCGCCGGGCGCGTACGGCCCGCCTCCTCCGGCATGTTGGCCAGCGGATCGTCCTCCAGCACCTTGAGGGCGATGGCTTCGTAACCCGTGATTTTCATGGGTGATTTCCTCCGGCAGGCCGCACGCCGAAACGCCATAGCGCGGCTGAATGGCCGTTCACATTGCCACGGATTTCCGCCAGAGTCCGCCGCAGCACGCGACAGGGAGACGGGCATGGATTTCGAATACTCGGACCGCACAAAGGAACTGCAGGAGAAGCTCCTGAAGTTCATGGACGAGGTCATCTATCCGGCGGAGACGGTCTACGAGGACCAGCTCAACGCCTCGAAGGACCGCTGGCAGCTCCCGCCCGTCCTGGAGGAGTGCAAGGCCGAGGCGAAGAAGCGCGGCCTGTGGAACATGTTCCTGCCGGCCGATCGCGACTCCGGCGACACCCATGGCACGATGGGCCTCTCCAACCTCGAATACGCGCCGATCTGCGAGATCCTCGGCCGCGCCTCGATCGCCTCGGAGGCGGTCAACTGCTCGGCGCCCGACACCGGCAACATGGAAGTGTTCGCCCGTTACGGCAGCAAGGAGCACAAGGAGAAGTGGCTGAAGCCGCTGCTCAACGGCGAGATCCGCTCCTGCTTCGCGATGACCGAGCCCGCGGTCGCCTCGTCCGACGCGCGCAACGTCGAGTGCCGCATCGAGGCGGACGGCAACGACTACGTGATCAACGGCCGCAAGTGGTGGTCGTCGGGCATGGGCGACCCGCGCTGCAAGGTCATCATCCTGATGGGCAAGAGCGATCCCAGCGCGCCGGCCTACCGCCAGCAGTCGATGATCGTGGTGCCGCGCGACACGCCCGGCATCAAGATCGTCAAGATGCTGCACGTGTTCGGTTATGACGACGCGCCGCACGGCCATGCCGAGGTGGTCTACGACAACGTGCGCGTGCCGAAGTCGAGCATCCTGCTGGGCGAGGGCCGCGGCTTCGAGATCGCGCAGGGCCGCCTCGGCCCGGGCCGCATCCATCACTGCATGCGCGCCATCGGCGTCGCCGAGCGCGCGCTCGAGATGGCGATCAAGCGCGCCAAGAGCCGCGTCGCCTTCGGCCAGCGCATCTCGGAGATGGGCGTCACCAAGGCCCATGTCGCCGACATGCGCATGGAGATCGACATGGCCCGCCTGCTGGTGCTGAAGGCCGCCTGGGCGATGGACAAGTACGGCAACAAGGAAGCCCGCCAGCAGATCGCCATGATCAAGGTGGCGGTGCCGAACATCAGCTCCAAGGTGGTCGACCGCTGCCTGCAGCTCCACGGCGCGGGCGGCGTCAGCCAGGTGTTCAAGCTGGCAAGCATGTACGCCCACCAGCGCACGCTCCGCCTGGCCGACGGCCCGGACGAGGTCCATCGCGACCAGGTCGGCCGGCTCGAGATCGCCAAGTACAACTAAACAAGTACAACTAGGTCAGACACCCTGTCCCAGTGAAAGGCCGCCGAAGGGCGGCCTTTTTTTGGTCACCCTACTATCGGTTGCAGCTTCTCCGAGTTTTGCGTTATGAATGCATCTGCGTACTGCGGAGGGCAGCGCATGTTCCAGAAGAGGGGAGGCTGATCACATGGCCGAGCTGGAGCAAAGGCTCGCACGCCTGCGAGCGCTCAACGATGCGGTCCGCGCCAGCGACCCCAATCTCGCCAACGAAGGCCGCGACACGGCGCAATCTTCGTTGCCGTCCGTGCCGGCTCTGGAATCGATGTCGGCAGGATCCCCGATCGAGAACGAGATCGGTCTCGAAAGTATCATCCTGCGCCAGACCCGCCCCGTGCTGGCGATCCAGCACAACGAGACCAAGCTCGACTTCGCCGACCAGGCCGACAGCGTGATCTGGCGCCAGCGTCTGGAGAACGCCAAGGCCCCGCTCAGCGCGGCGATCCGCGCGGTCGGCCGCATCGAGCTCAAGGGCGCGCGCCTCGACTGGGTGGGCACCGGTTGGCTGGTCGCCGAGAACATCCTGGTGACCAATCGCCATGTCGCCAACGAATTCGCGGCCCGCAAAGGCGACGGCTTCACCTTCAAGCCCGGCAGCGGTGGGCCGATCGCGGCGAGCGTGGATTTCCTGCAGGAGATCGGCAACGCCGACACGCTGGTCTTCGAGCTGGTCAAGCCGCTTCACATCGAAGATCCGCCCGGCCCGGACGTCGCCTTCTTCGAGGTCAAGATTACGGGCGGCGACCCCAAGCTCGCCACGCCCATCATGCTCGCGGACCAGGCCAGAGCGGCGCCGTTCGTCGCGACCATCGGCTATCCGGCCTACGACAGTCGCATCCCCGAACCGGATCTCATGGAGAAGATCTACGGGCGGATCTACAACAAGAAGCGTCTCGCCCCCGGCGCCGTGACCGTGGTCGAGGCCCGCGAGCTCCAGCACAATTGCACCACGCTGGGCGGCAATTCGGGCTCCACCGTGATCGATCTCGACAGCGGCAAGGCGCTCGGGCTGCATTTCAGCGGCACGTTCCTCACCGCCAACTATGCCGTGCGCTGCGACGTCGTGAGCCGGATCCTGGCCGACGTCCAGGCCGGACGACGGTCGAGCCGCGTGGAAGCGAAGCCGCCGAAGCCTCCCGCCGCCGCCGTCGCGCCCCGTCGGCCCGCGCCGGGCCGCCCGGCCAGCACGAGCTTCACCATACCGCTGACCGTGACCGTGTCGCTGGGCGATCAGCCCCGGGTTCTGTCGGCGCAGGCGCCGCTGCGCACGCTGGCCGGCGATACCGGCGGCGACATACCCGGCGACAATGAAGCCGTCATCGAAGACTATCGCGACCGCGAAGGCTACATCCCGTCGTTCCTCGGCGACGGCAAGGCCTTCACGGTGGACCTGCCCGAGGTCGAGCGCCACACCGACGACGTCCTCGCCTTCAAGCTCGACGGCAAGGACGAGACGGAGCTGCGCTACGAGCACTACTCGGTCGTCATGAGCCGCAGCCGCCGCATGTGCTTCTTCAGTGCCGTGAACATCGACGGCGGCCAGTCGAAGAAGAGCAAGCGCGTCGGCTGGAAGTGGGACCCGCGCATCCCCAAGACGCAGCAGATCATGAACGAGTGCTACGGCAGCCCGCCGAAGTTCAGCCGCGGGCACATGACGCGGCGCGAGGACCCGGGTTGGGGCAACGCCGCGACGGCAAAACGCGGCAACGAAGACTCCATGCACGTCACCAACACGACGCCCCAGATGCAGGCGTTCAACGCGCCGATCTGGCTGGCCCTCGAGGATTATGCGCTCGACCACACCAAGGAAGACGAGATGAAGGTGTCGGTCTTCACCGGCCCGTATTTCGAGGACGACGACCCGGCGATGTACGGCGTGCGGATCCCGCGGACCTTTTGGAAGATCGTCGCCTTCATCCACGACGATACCAAGAAGCTGTGCGCCACCGGCTACGAGATGAACCAGGAGCAGAGCCTGCAGCCGGAGGAAGAGTTCGTCTTCGGCGCCTTCACGTCGCCGCAGCTCAGCGTCGCCACGCAAGTCCCGATCCGCTCGATCGAGGCGAAGAGCGGCATCAGCTTCGGCCGTCTCGCCAGCGTCGATCCCCTGGCGCGTGCCACCGAAGCGCTCGCCGGCGATACGCCCGCGGCGCTGACCAGCCTCGAGCAGATCCGGTTCCTGCCGTGAACGACGCCGGCGCCCAGTCGACCGCCGAACAGGTGGTTGCCCTCGCCAAGGCCTTGACGAAGGCCCTGGACCTGGCGGCGCTGAAGAGGATGGTCTACCTCGCCACCGGAGACGAGCTGTTCGAGGCCTATATCAGCCCGATCAGCCCCGATCCGCTCAGGACGATGATCCTGAACCTGCTGCAAACGCTGTCGAAGGACGGCAGCACGGAGCGGTTCCTGACGGTGGTCTATCGCGAGAAGCCGTTGAACAAGGACATCCGCGCCGTCATTGCGCAGTTCTGCCCGGCGGTGACGGGCAACGCCGGCCAGGCGCCGCTGGACTTCCAGCTGCAGAAGGCGGGAAAGACGCAGGCCGCCGAGGCCGGCGCGGGCCCCGGCCTGCAGAAGAATATCAAGCCGGCCCTGAAGTCCGTCGATCTGACGGTCTGGATCGACCGGATCGAGCAGGTGCGCAAGCAGGTGTGCCGGATCGAGCTGTCGGGCACTGCCTTGGGGACAGGCTTCCTGGTCGGGGCGAATGCCGTCCTGACCAATTGTCATGTGGTCGAGGAGGCGCGCAAGCTCGGCGCCACCGACAGACTGGGCTGCCGCTTCGACTTCCGGCGGCTCTCGAACAACACCGTCGAAGCCGGGACCGTCGTGCCCGTGCGATCGATCGTCGACGAGCTGCCGTGCAGCCCCGCCGAACGCACGGCCCAGCCCGACGACCCGCCGCCGGGCGCGGCCGAGCTCGACTACGCCCTGCTCCAGCTCGACCCGATCCCGGGGGCGGACCGCGGCTTCATCGCCCTGTCCGGTCCTCCGGTGCAGGCCGGCGACGCCCTGATCATCGTCCAGCATCCGATGGGCGATCCGGTGCGGTTCGCCATCGATACGACGTCGGTCATCGGCTACCGGCACGACGGCCGGCGGTTGCGCTACGAGACCAACACGTCGCCGGGCTCGTCCGGATCACCCTGCTTCAACATGGATCTCGACCTCGTGGCGCTGCATCATCTCGGCGATCCGAAGCGCCCGCCGCCGACCTATAATCAAGGCATTCCGATCGGCCAGATCCACGCCAGCATCGTCGCCCGCGGCCACGCTGCCCTCCTGCCGCCCTGAGGCCCGCCCATGTCCGGCACCCTGTTGACTCCGCAGCAACTCGACGCCATCGGCAAGGCGATCGCGGGCACCTTCAAGCTCGAAGATTTCACCGCCGTGCTGGACCGCTATACAGGTCACGGCGACTGCGCCGGCTATCTTCCTGCCAGGGCTGGCGAGTGCACGATGGTCGTGGTGACCGACACGTGCCTCGGGGAGATCAAGCGCGAGGGGACGCTGCTTCCCTTCCTCTCACGGGTCGTCGAGCACAAGTGGCAGGACGAGAAGTTCAGGGCCACCATCGTCGAGCGGGCGCGCGCGCTGGTCCGCCCCGCGCTCGAGAAGACGCCGCATGTCACGGTCGTCGTCCAGGCGCTGAATGAGCTGTCGGGCGGGCTGGCGGTCAATCCGCAGGCCGGCACGTGCCAGAACGGGCAAACCTGCACCTTCGTGCGCGACCATCGCAATCCGGCGCAGACCGGAGAGATCGACAGGATCGTCATCGCCCTCGACCAGTTCGAGGCGCTGAAGAGACTGCACGACAGCCTGCATATCCTTCAGGTCCAGGGGGCCGACTGGCTGGACGAGGGCGAGGCGCCGAGCGAGCCCACCCTGCCCCTGGCGTCGCTGAAGGCGATCGTCGAAACGATTCGCCGGACGGCCAACGACGTCCAGGGCCGGGTCCCCGAGGAGGCCAACGACATCTGCCGGCATTGCCTGGAGATCGCGATCCACGCGGCATCCGCGCTGGGGTCGAGCGATGCCGACCAGCAGGCGTTCGCGCTCGCCGAGCTCCGGCTGCTCGTGACGGAAGAGCCGCCGCGGATCGACGGCTGCATCTTCGGGCTCTCGCGGGAACTTCCCATAAAGCAGCTCCGGGGCCTGCTCGAATCGGCGATCGGCCCGGGCCTGCCGCTGGATGGGAAAATGCAGCAGGCGGCAGAAAGCCTCGATCGGGTCACCGAAGCGATGCGCGCCAACATCCTGGAGCATGCGTTGTGGCAGGTCACCGACATCCGCATCGCCGAGATGGCGCGGATCCTCGCCAATCCAGGGCCCGGTTTCCTCAACGATTTGTCCCGCGTCTGGCGTGGCGTCCGGCAAACCCTGCGGACCCTCGTCGACGCCCCGGAAGGGGGCGCGCCGTTCATGGACGCCGCTCTCAACGGCGCGATGGTCCTCTATGAGGCGGCGTTGCCGACGCTGGACACCCCCGCGCCCTCGGGGCCCTCCCCGACGGAACGCTTCGGTGAGATCGTCACCGCCTTCACCGAGTTCCGCCTCAAGACGCGGGTGCACTTTCTCGCCGTGGACCAGACGTTGAAGCTGTTGTTCGCGAGCCTTCTGCCGATGCGCGATGCCCTGAAGACCATCCGCACCCGCGTTCCCCAAAACTGCGCGTGTCCGCCATGACCGAAGCTGCTCCCGGCGCCTCGCCCGCCGTCGGCCTCTCCCAATTGCGCCAACACCATCTTGCCTTGATGGCCGACCCGCTGAAGAAGGCATCGGGCCAGGAGTGCGAATCGTTTGTCCGCGACCTGATCGATGCCGGCCGCGACGTGGCGCCGGGCCGCGACCGCGAAGCCCTGCGCAAGATGCTGTATTTCTGGACGGCCGAGGCCGTCAACCGCGGGGAGCGGCCGCGCGGCGAGCTTCCGGCGTTGCTGCCCTACACCGGCACGGCGCCTGCACAGCCCGAGAAGGGCGCCTTGCTCACCGCGCCGATCGGCGCCGAGCAGATCGAGGCGACCCCTGAGACGCGCGCCGCCATCCGCATCGGTGCCCTGGCACGGCAATGGCGAATATCGGGCCGCGACGTCGGATATCTATTGAACGGCGATGCGCTGAAGGAAGCCGCCACCCTGACCGGCGTGGATCCCGAGATCGACCAATTCATCGAGGCCAGCCGCAAGAGGGTGCGTCGCCAGACGATCGCTGCCGCCTCGTTTTACATCCTGCTGCTCGGAGCGATCGCAATCGCCGCGACCGTCGTGGCCTTTTACTATCGCGGCCTGTCCGAGGAACGGCGGGTCGCTCTCAAGGACCGGGAAACCGCGTTCCAGACGATGAGCGTCGCCAACAGCCGCGAAAGCGCGGCCACCCGCAACGAGGCGCGGGCCGCCATCGAGGCGTTGAATGCCGGGGGCGAAAATTCCCTGGGACCGCTCAAGAAGCTGCTTCAGCGTATTGGCGACGCTCAGTCGGCCGAGCTCGACAATCTGGCCGTCAAATCCACGCAGGCGATAAACCCCACTTCGTCCGGCAACATCGTCCAGAGCCCGCCGCAGCAGGTGATCCAGCGCACACCGCCCAGCGTCGGTACCTGCGACGGCGTGCTCTGGCTGGGCAACGACACTCAGAGGCTCATCGCCGGCGCCGCTCCCCTGGCGAGCCTGCAGGGCAACGAAACCATCAAGGTCAACGACAACGCCAACATCCGCCTGCGCAACGGCATGCCCTCGGCGGCCTATCTGATGGCACCGCAGATCGGGCTGGTTCCCGGCGGCGCGACACTGGTCCTCACCGGGAAGCCGGAAGCGCATCGGTCTCCGACCGGGTCCGACCAGTACTTCGCGCCGGTGAAGGCCCCGCAGGAATTTTGCACCCGGGTCTATGTTCAGTATTTCGGCGATTCGGCGAAGGTGCAGAGCCTGCGTACCGATCTCGGCGACCTGGGCTTCGAGGTGCCGCAAGCGCAGAAGCTCGACAGCACCAGGCAGCTGGCAGAGGTTCGCATCTTCCAGGCGGCGGACCTGCCGATGGCGAAGCTGGTCGGCTCGACGCTCAAGACCTTCAACAACGGCAAGGATCTGCCGGTGCGCGAGCTCTTCAATTTCCCGACCAAGCCCGCCGCCGGCACCATCGAAGTCTGGATCGATCTGAGCGGTCCGTAGCCGGACTGCCGCAAGGCCTGCAATGCGTTTCGGTCGACTTCCCCAAGGAGTCCGGCTGCTACCTAGCGGTGCCGCTGCGGCGGCCCTGACGCGTCGCGTCTACTCCACCTTCACGCCGGTGTAGTCGATCATCTTCTTCCAGTAGGCAAGGTCGTCCTTCTGGCGCTTGGCGAACTCCGCGGGCGTCGTGCCGATCGGATCGAAGCCCAGCGTCTTCCACTTCTCGAGCGAATCGGGGTCCTTCAGCGCCTTGTTGATGTCGGCCGACAGCTTGTCGACGATCGGCTTGGGCGTCCTGGCCGGGGCGAACATGCCGTACCAGCCATCGACGACGAAATCGGCGAAGCCCGCCTCGACCATCGTCGGCAGGTCCGGCGCCGAGGGCGAGCGCGTGGCGCAGGTTTGCGCCAGCACCTTGACCTTGCCGGCGCGGGCCTGCGGCAGGGCCGACGGCAGATTGTCGAACATGAAGGCGATCCGGCCGGCCATCAGGTCGGGCTGCGCCTGCGCGCTGCCGCGATAGGGCACGAGCGTCGCCTTGAGGCCGGCGCGCTTGACCAGCAGCTCGGCCGCGATGTGCTGGCTCGAGCCGGTGGCCGCCGCATAGGAGACGCCGTCCTGCCTCTTGACCCAGTCGACCAGCTCCTGCGCCGTGCCGGCCGGCACGCTGTTGGGGATCGTCAGCGCCATGCAGGCGGTCCCCAAGAGCGTCAGCGCCTCGAAGTCGGCGATCGGGTCGTACGGCAGGTTGGGATAGAAGATCTTGTTGGAGCCGTTGGTGCTCTGGGTGCCGAGCTGGATGGTGTAGCCGTCCGGCGCCGACTTGGCCGCGAAGTCGACGCCGATGGCGCCCGCCGCGCCGCCCTTGTTCTCGATGACGATGCCGGGCTTCCAGACATCGCCCAGTTTGGAGGCCAGGATGCGCGACAGCGTGTCGGTCGGCCCGCCGGGCGGGAACGGCACGACCCAGCGGATCGGCCGCGTCGGGTAAGCCTCCTGGCCCGCCGCCGGCCCGCCCGCCGCCAAAACAACAGCCAACGCGACTAAGCCGAAAATCCGCACGCTACGCCTCCCCGAAAATCCAACCGGAAGAGATACTTGCGCACGTTCTGCGCCATGGCTTGCTTCGCAACTAACTGACTGGTAAGTAAGTTATAGGATGGTGAAGAAGCAGCGCCGCGCCCCTGCCGAACGGCCGAACGAGATCGTCGAGGCTGCGCTGGAGCTGTTCGTGGAGAAGGGCTTCGCGGCGACGCGGCTCGACGACGTCGCGGCGCGCGCGGGCCTCAGCAAGGCGGCGATCTACCTCTACTTCGAGGACAAGATGGCGTTGTTCCAGGGAGTCATCCGCCAGGCCATCGGCAGCAACCTGCTGACCGTCGAGGCGCTGACCAGGGCACATCAGGGTCCGGTCGCCGAGCTGATCCCGCGCATCCTCGATTTCATGGCAAGCCGCGTCGAGGACACGCCGATGCCCTCGATCGCCAAGGTGGTGATCGCCGAATCGCGCGCCTTCCCCGACATCGGGCGTTTCTATCTGAAAGAGGTGATCGGCCGGGGCATCCCGATCTTCGAGGGGCTGATCGCCCGCGGCGTGGCGAGCGGCGAGTTCCGCCCTGTCGATCCGATGCTGACCGTGCGCTCGCTGATCGGGCCGATGCTGCTCAGCATCATCTGGAAGACGGTGTTCGAGCCGATCGGCGCCGAAAAGCTCGATGCCCGCGCCCTCGCCCGCCACCACGCCAACCTGATGCTGCACGCGTTGAGGCCGTCATGAAGCGCCGTGCCCTCCTGATCGTCGTCGCCGTGATCTTCGCGGCCACCGCCGCGGGCCTGTTCTGGCGCGCGCCGTTGATGGCGGCGCTGGGCTTCAGCACCGGAAGCGACCGCTATCTCGGCTATGTCGAGGGTGAGACCAGCCTGATCGCGCCGCCGGTGTCCGGCCGGCTGGTGCAGCGGCCGGTCGATCGCGGCGTGCAGGTCAGGAAGGGCGACCGGCTGTTCGTCATCGATCCGGTGGTGGCGCAGGCCGAGGTCGCGCGCGCCGAGGGCGCGCTCGCCGAAGCGAGGGCGCGCTACGAGAACCTGCTGAAGGGCAAGCGGCCGGAGGAGAAGGAGATCACGACCGCCCAGCGCCGCGAGACCGAGGCTGCGCTCGCCATGGCCGAGATCGAGTACAAGCGCCAGAGCGAGCTGCTGGCCAAGGGCGTCGGCACGCGCAAGGACTACGAGAACGCCGACTCGACGCTGCGGCAGCTCCGCATGCGCCAGTCCTCGCTGATCGCGCAGGAGAAAGTGAACGAGCTGGCCGCGCGGCCCGACGAGATCGCCGCCGCCAAGGCGCAGGCCGACCAGGACCAGGCGGCGCTCGACCAGGCCAGGAAGCGGCTCGACGACCTGATGCCCGGTGCGCCCGAGGACGGGCTGATCGAGAACACCTTCTTCAACGTTGGCGAATGGGTGCCGGCCGGCGCGCCGGTGGTGTCGCTGCTGCCGCCGTTCCGGCTGAAGCTGCGCTTCTTCGTGCCGCAGGAGGACGTGGCGCTGTTGCAGATGGGCCAGACCGTGAGCTTCACCTGCGATTCCTGCCCGCCCGACCTCAAGGCGCGCATCATCTACATCTCGCCGCGCACAGAGTTCACGCCGCCGGTGATCTATTCCCAGACGGCGCGCACCAAGCTCGTCTTCCTGATCGAGGCGCGGCCGGATCCGACCGGCACCCGGCTGTCGCCAGGCCTGCCGATCACCGTGGCGCCGGTGACGAGGTGAGATCATGGCCCTTGCCATCGATGTCCACGATCTCGTCAAGCGCTACGGCCGGCGCACCGTCGTCGACCATGTGAGCCTCGCGATCGAGCAGGGCCGCATCTGCGGCTTTCTCGGCCCCAACGGCTCGGGCAAGACCACGACCTTGCGCCTGATCTGCGGGCTGCTGACGCCCGACGAAGGCGGCGGGACTTGCCTCGGCCACGATCTCGTGCGCGACCGCGACGCGATCAAGCGGCAGGCCGGCTACATGACCCAGCGCTTCGGCCTCTACGAGGATCTCACCATCCGCGAGAACCTCGAATTCGTCGGCCGGGTCTACCGCCTCGACCATCTCAAGAACCGCGTCGACAGATCGCTCGAGCGGCTGGGGCTGGCGACGCGGCAGAAGCAGCTCGCCGGCGCGCTGTCGGGCGGCTGGAAGCAGCGGCTGGCGCTGGCGGCCTGCGTGCTGCACGAGCCCAAGCTGCTGCTGCTCGACGAGCCGACCGCTGGCGTCGACCCCAAGGCGCGCCGCGCCTTCTGGGACGAGATCCACTCCTATGCCGCCGAGGGGATCACCGTGCTGGTCTCGACCCACTACATGGACGAGGCCGAGCGCTGTCACGAGATCGCCTACATCGCCTATGGCGAGCTGATGGCGCGCGGCACCGCGGCAGAGATCATCGAGCAGTCCGGCCTCGCCGCCTTCATCGCCCGCGGTCCCGGCGCCGACCGCCTCGCGCCCAAGCTGCGCGACGCGGAGGGCGTCACGGCCGCGGCGGCGTTCGGCACAGCGCTTCATGTCTGTGGCCCCGATCGCGAGGCACTGGTGCGGACGATCGAGCCGTTCCGGCACGAGGACAGCCTCAAGTGGGAAGAGGCCGAGCCGACGCTCGAGGACGTGTTCATCCATCTGATGGGACGGGCGCGCGACAACGCGCTCGACGGCTGATCCATGTGGCAGCGCCTCCTCGCCATCATCGTCAAGGAGATCCAGCAGCTCCGCCGCGACCGGCTGACCTTCGCCATGATGTTCGGCGTGCCGATCATGCAGCTGCTGCTGTTCGGCTACGCCATCGACACCGATCCGCACAACCTGCCGACCGCCGTGATCTCGGCCGACGACACGACCGTCACGCGCACCATCGTCTCGGCACTGAGCAGCACCGGCTACATGAAGTTCACCGAGCGGCCGCGCTCGGAGGCCGAAGCCAACGCGCTGCTGCAGCAGGGCAAGGTGCAGTTCGTCGTCACCATCCCGTCCGACTTCACGCGCCGGCTGGTGCGCGGCGAGCGCGCCCAGGTGCTGATCGACGCCGACGCCACCGATCCGCTGGCCGCCGCCAACCCGCTGGCCGCCGCCCAGCCCGCGATCGAGCAGGCGCTGCGCCGCGACCTGATCGGCCCGCTCGCCGACCGCAACCCCAAGGCGGGCGGCGTCGAGCTGGTGCTGCAGCGGCGCTACAACCCCGAGGGCAAGGCGCGGCTCAACATCGTGCCCGGCCTGCTGGCGGTGATCCTGACCATGACCATGGTGATGATGACCGCATTAGCCGTCACCCGCGAGCGCGAGCGCGGCACCATGGAGAACCTGCTGGCCATGCCGGTGCGGCCGCTCGAGGTGATGATCGGCAAGATATTGCCGTACATCGCCATCGGCTCGGTGCAGGTCGCGGTGATCCTGCTGATCAGCCGCGTGCTGTTCGACGTCGTGACAGAGGGCAGCGTCGCGCTGCTCTGCCTCGGCACGGCACTGTTCATCACCGTCAATCTCGCGATCGGCTTCACCATCTCGACGGTGACCCAGAACCAGCTTCAGGCGATGCAGGCCTCGGTGTTCATCCTGCTGCCGTCGATCCTGCTGTCGGGCTTCATGTTCCCGTTCCGCGGCATGCCGAACTGGGCGCAATGGATCGGCGAAGGCCTGCCCGCGACCCACTTCATGCGCCTGGTCCGCGGGCTGATGCTGAAGGGCGCGGCGTTCGGCGACATCTCCGGCCAGCTGCTGGCGCTGACCGCCATCTTGCTGGTCGTCTCGGCGCTGGCGGTCAGCCGCTACAAGGTGACGCTCGACTGACGGTCAGGCGCCGCAGCAACGCTTGTACTTCTTGCCGGAGCCGCAGGGACAGGGGTCGTTGCGTCCCACCTTGGCCGATCGCAGGGGAGCGACGTTCTCGGCCCAAGCGGCGCGTTGGCGGGCCATCCAGGCCGACTTCGGGCTTGTACCGACGCGCGGCGGAGCGGCGGAGCGGGGTCCGAGACCGCGGTTTCGCCAAAAGGCCTGTATCTGCGCGATGCAGTCCGGGAAGAACTGTGGAGCGCTGCGCGAGATCTTGTCGCGCCGCTTGTCGGAAACTTCCGGCAATTCGCTGCGATCCGTGGACAGGATCGCTATGGGCGCATAAGCGTCGAAAGCCTGTTTGTCCTCGATCAAAGGCCGCCATTCTTCCAGCCGCAGGCCGACGCCCCGAAAGAATCCTTGCGCCCAGATATCCGCGAAGGTGCTGCCGTCGCGATCGATGATGAACAGCGGCTCGTAGGGCCTGCTCCGGTCGGCAAGGTCGCGAAGGTTGTCGTTGTACAAACCCATGATCGCCGCGAAGGCTCCGCCGGCCTCCTTTGCACCCGCGAAGGGAAGGCCCTCGCCGCCCCAAATGGCAGGAAGCCACTCGCTCGGCGGGATGAGACCGGGCGAGAGCGCGATGGCTGTCAAATAGCCGTCGAGCTCGCTCAACAGCATGGCATCGTCCGGCCGCTCTGGAGAGCTCAGATGCTCGTCGAGCAAGTCGAGATCGTAGTCGTCGGAGATCGGGGCGTAGGCCATGACCGCAACGCTGCGCGGCCTGGCGGCCGTTCGCAAGAGGACGTCTTGCTGTGGATGGATTAGACGCCGAGGTGGCGGTGCAGGATGTCGGGTTGCGCCCGCAGCGCTTCCGTCGCCAGCGATTCGACGATGTGGCCGTTGTTGATGATGTAGACGCGGTCGGCCAGCGTCAGCGCCGCCGAGATGTTCTGCTCGACCACGACGATGGTCTGCCCGGCCTCGGCCAGGGTGCGGCAGGTCGCCAGCAGGTCCTGCACGATCACCGGCGCCAGGCCCTCGAACGGCTCGTCGAGCAGGATCAGCTTGGGATCGCGGATCAGCGCGCGGGCGATCGCCAGCATCTGCTGCTCGCCGCCCGACAAGTCGGTGCCGCGGCTGGTGCGGCGCTCCCGGAGGCGCGGGAACATCTCCCAGATGCGCTCGACCGGCCAGCGCCGGGGCGCGCTGAGGCCGGCCAGCACCAGGTTCTCCTCGACATTGAGGCTGCCGAAGATGCGCCGGTCCTCGTGGACCAACTGCATGCCGGCCCGGGCAATGGCGTGGCTCTTCTGGCCGGCGACGTTCCTGCCGTCGAACGTCACCTTGCCGGTGCGCGGCGTCACCACGCCCATCAGGCTCTTCAAGGTCGTGCTCTTGCCCGCGCCGTTGCGGCCGAGCAGCGCCACCACCTCGTTGCTCTCCACGCGCAGCGAGACGTCGAACAGGATGTGCGAATCGCCGTAGTAGGAGTTCAGGCCGTCGACCTCGAGTAAGCTCATAGGGGCAGGCTCATGCGTGCACTCCGCCGAGATAGGCCTCGCGCACCGCCGGATCGGTCTTGATCTGATCCGGCGTGCCCTCGGCCAGCACCTTGCCTTCCTGCAGCACGGTGATCCATTCGACCAGCTCGAACAGCGAGTCCATGTCGTGGTCAATCACGATCATGGTGCGGCCCCGGGCGATCGACTTCAGGAGCTGCACGGTCTCGACGCGCTCGCGCGGGCTCATGCCGGCCAGCGGCTCGTCGAGCAGCAGCAGGCTGGGCGAGGTCGCGAGCGCAAGCCCGATCTCGAGCCGCCGCTTCTCGCCGTAGGCCAGCGCCGACACGGCCACGTCGGCGCGCGCCGTCAGGCCGACCAGGCCGAGCGTGTGCTGCACGCGATCCTGCAGGCCCGGGATCTTCTCCAGGCTGCGGAACAGGTCGAGCAGGCGGAAGCGGCCGCGCAGGTCGGCGAGCGCCGCGATCGTCAGGTTCTGGCGCACCGTCAGCCGGGTGAAGAGCTGGTTCACCTGATAGCTCTTGGTGAGGCCGAGCTGGCAGACCTCGGTCACGCCCTTGCCGGTGATGTCCTGGCCCTCGAACACGATCGTGCCGGCGCTGGGCGGGACCTCGCAGGTCAGCATCTTGAAGAAGGTGCTCTTGCCCGCGCCGTTGGGGCCGATGATGCCGCGCAGCTCGCCGACCTTGACGGTGAAGTCGATGTCGCCGTTGGCGACCAGGCCGCCGTAGCGCTTGGTCAGCCCCTTGGCCTCGAGGACGGTGCCGGCGGTGAGATCGCCCTCGCGACGGCGCGCCGGCATCGAGGCGACGGCGGCATGGATCGGGGTCGCCTCCTCCGGCGCTTCGGCTTCGGCCGTGCTGCGCCTGGAGACGAGGCGATAGAGGTCGATGAGGCCGCCGACCAGGCCGTGCCGCAGGAAGCAGACCAGCAGGACGAACACCACGCCCAGCACCAGCTTCCACGCCGCGCCGAGGTCGAGCGCGGCCTGCAGGAAGTCCTGCAGCGACAGCCACACCGCCGCGCCGAGCAACGGCCCGAACAGCGTGCCGGGGCCGCCGATCGCGGTCTGCATCACGAGCTGGCCGGAGGTGTCGAAGATGAAGGCCTCGGGCGGCATGAAGGCCTGCAGGACGCCGAGCAGCCCGCCGGCCAGGCCGGCATAGGCCGCGGCGACGACGAAGGCGGTGAGCTTGTAACTGTGGATGTCGTGGCCGACCGCGGCGGCGCGCAGCGGGTTGTCGCGGATCGCGCTCAGCACGGCGCCGACCGGCGAGTGCACGATGCGCAGCGCGATCACGATGCCGATGAAGTAGCACGCGGCGAGGAACGGATAGAGGGCCCAGCCGGTGGTGAAGTGAATGGTGGTGAAGCCGAGATGGAGGCTGGGCGTCGGCACGCCCGGCAGGCCATTCTCGCCGCCGGTCCAGTCGGCGAGCGGATTGAACTCGACGAAGTAGAACACCTCGCCGATCGCCACCGTGATCATGGCGAAATAGATGCCGGTGCGGCGCAGCGCGATCAGGCCGACCAGCCAGCCGACCGCCGCCGCCGCGACCATGCCGATGACGAGCGCCAGCCAGACCGAGGGGAAGTCGGCGCGCGTCAGCAGCCAGGCCGCGACCATGCCGCCGGTGCCGTAGAACGCCGCCTGGCCGAACGACAGCAGCCCGGTGTAGCCGAACAGGAGGTCGAAACCGATGCCGAACAGGCCCCACACCAGAATACGGTTCACCGTGTTCGGCGCGAACCCGAGATACGGCAGCACGAAGGGCGCAATCAGCAGCCCGAGCGCGGTCAGGAGCTCGGCGAGATAACGACGCGGAGGCATCACAAACCGGCGTTCATTCGCGTCCCCGGACGCCCAGCAGACCGTACGGGCGCAGCACGAGGACGAGGGTCATGGCGGCAAACAGCATGATGTAGGCGTAGGCCGGGTCGATCATCGAGGTGATGCTGATGATCTCTCCCGCGATCAGTCCGCCCAGCACCGCGCCGGGGAACGAGCCGACGCCGCCGATCACGACGACGACGAAGGTCTGCACCAGGATCGCCTCGCCGACATCGGGCGTCAGCGACACGATCGGCGCGTTGACGATGCCGGCGAAGCCCGCCGCCATGGCACCGATGCCGAACACGACCATGAAGACGCGGTGGACGTCGATGCCCAGCGAATCGACCATCTCCGAATCTTCGATGCCGGCGCGCACGATCATGCCGAGCTTGGTGCGATAAAGCACGAAGTAGAGGACCAGCAGCGCCACCGCGACGATGCCGACGACGGCGATGCGGTAGGTCGGATAGAAGGTGATACCGAGCGAGGTGATGCCCGACAGCAGCGGCGGCGCCGGGACGTTCTTGGACAGGCTGGAGAAGATCAGCCGCACCGCCTCGACCATAACGATCGAAATCCCGAAGGTCACCAGCAGCTGGTCCTCATGCGGCCGGTGATAAAAGTGGCGGATGACGATACGCTCGAGCAGCACGCCGACCACCAGCAGGAACAGCGCGCCGGCCGCCACCGCGAGGATGAACGAGCCGGTCGCGTCGAAGACGACGTAGCCGGCATAGCCGCCCATCATGAACATGGCGCCGTGCGCCAGGTTCAGCACGCCGAGCGTGCCGTAGATGATCGTCAGCCCGGAGCTGATGAGCGCGAGAAGCGCTCCCAGCGCCAGGCCGTTGAAGACCTGCGAAAAGAAATTGGCCCAGGTGAACAACGCGAGACTCCCAATTCCTTTCGCGAGCAACGATCAGGTGTAGTCGCCGAGCTTGCAGCCGAACTCGTCCGGCTTCTGCATCAGGCCCGCACCCGGGACGATCTCGACGATGTCGTAGAAGTCCTCCTTGTTCTTCATGTCCTTCTGCATCTTGCCCTTCACGATGATCACCGGCCGGATGCACTGGTGGTCTTCGGGACGATAGTTCACGTCGCCGACCAGCGACGGGATCGTCTCACCCTTCTCGTAGGCCTTGATGACCGCCGGCGGATAGAAAGTGCCGGCCGCCTCGACCATGCGCGCCCAGTGGGCGAAGCTCACATAGGCGTTCGCCGCGCCCCACTCCGGCTTGTAGCCGTGCTTCTTCTCGAACTCGGCGTTGAATTGCTTGGCCAGCGGATACTTGTCCTCGATCGTCCACCAGTAGTCGGTGGCGGCGTAGACGCCCTGCATCAGGCCGCCGGTCTCGCGGGCGAGGAACGGCACCTGGTAAGGCACCACCAGCTTCATCTTGTCGAGCACGCCGAACTGCTTGGCCTGCTGGATCGACAGCACTGCGTCGTGGCCCCAGTTGACGTTGATCAGCAGGTCGGCGCCGGAGTTGGCGATGTTCAGCAGGTACGACGAGAAGTCGGGCGCACCGAGCGGCGAGACCTGGTTGGTCACCGTTGTCCAGCCGGCGGCCTTGGTGGCGTCCTGCACCGCCTTGGTGACGGTGTGGCCGTAGGTGTAGTCCGGCGTCATGTACGCCACTTTCTTGTTCTTGCCGAACTGCTTGACCAGCACCGGCGCGATCGCCGCCGCCGCGGTCTGGCCGAAGAAGTTCTGGCGGAAGCCGTAGCGGACGCAGTCCTTGCCGGTGGTGTCGTTCGAGCCGGAGATGCCGGTGACGTAGAGAACCTTCTCGCGCTGCGCGAGCTTATTGAGCGCGACGGCGACGGCCGACGAGGTCGAGCCGGTCATCAGCACGATCTTGTTCTGGGTGATGAAGCCCTGCTCCGCCTGCACCGCCTGGTTGGGCTTGGCGGCCGAGTCGGCGACATGCAGCTTCACTTCCTTGCCGAGCACGCCCTTGCCGGTCTTGGGCGAGAACTTCTTGATCAGGTCGTTGCCGGAATTGAGGTGCTCGACGGCCAGTTGCCAGCCCTTGAGCTCGTCCTCGCCCTGAACGGCGTAGGTGCCGGTGCGCGGAACGGCGGCGCCGATTCCCACCGAATTGCCCTGCGAACCGGCCGGCCAGGTGCCGATCGGCGGCTCGTCCTTGGCCCAGACGGGCATCGCCATGAACGGAGTGAGACCGGTCGACAGGGCACCCATGCCGGCGCCGGTTGCGACGGCTTGACGCAGAAAATCGCGCCGCGAATGGCTGTTAGCGCTCATCTTTTCCTCCCGTGAACACACCGGGGGAAACAGTGTTCGCCTTTCGGAGGGGTCGCCTTAACCCGGCATATTGATCAAGATTAATGAAAATAAGTAAGGAACCGAGGGAATGCCGGGGTCGGATCGCAAGATCGCCAAGCTCAGCAGGCGGTGGGAAAGCCCGTTTACAGCACGGCTGAAGCACTTCGTCGATCTCACGCCCGACGACGTCGAAACCCTGCGCTCGCTCATCGAATATGAAGCGCGAGTCGAGAGGCGGCGCGACCTGGTGGTCGACGGCTATCCCTACAGCAAGCTTTGCTTCGTCAAGGACGGCATGGCCGCCAGATATAAGGTGTTGCGTAACGGCAAGCGGCAGATCGTCGACGTGCTGGTGCCGGGCGACATCGTCGGCCTGCCGGGCAGCTTCCTTGACCGCGCGCCGTTCTCGGTGATCGCCCTCACCGACATGAAGATAGAAGTGTGCGCGCACGACGCCTTCATCGCTGCCTGCTATCGGCGGCCGAAGTTCGCGCTCGCGCTCTCCTGGCTCGCCGTGCAGCACGCCACGCTCTACGCCGAGCGCATCGTCGACCTCGGCCGCCGCACGCCGATCGAACGGCTCGCCCATTTCCTGCTCGAGATCCATGCGCGGCTCCGGATGGTCGGTCGCGCCGAGCCCGCGGCATTCGACCTGCCGATCTCGCAGGAGGTCATGAGCGACACGCTGGGGCTCAGCGTTCCGCACCTCAATCGCATGCTGACCCGGCTGCGCAACGAGCGGATGCTCGTGGTTTCCGAGCGTCGCGTGCAGTTCACCGACATCCGGGCGCTCGAAGTGGTCGCGCACTTCCAGTCGGCGACGCTTGCGCGCATCCCGGCGCCGATCCAACGTGGGCAGGAACTGATCGCCTGACTCGCGTTGCCGCCTGCCGTCGAACACATTGATGCTCTTGCGCGCCTGATCCCCTCGCGGGTCACGCGCGGCTTTGCCGTCGCCATCGTCTCCGGCTTCTTCTTCACCGGCCTCAACGGCTCGGTGAAGGAGCTGGCGCACGAGATGCCGCCGCTGCTGGTGTCGTGGGGCCGCTGGCTGGGCGGCATCGCCGTGATCCTGCCGATCGTGCTGTGGCAGAACGGCATCGCCGGCCTCGGCACGCGCAGCTTCAGGATGCATGCCTTCCGCGGCCTGTTCCATTTCGGCGGCTACGCGCTGTGGTACGAGGCCGTGGTCTGGCTGCCGCTCGCGACCATGGCGGCGCTGGGCTTCACCGGCCCGATCTTCGTCACGATCGGCGCCGTGCTGTTCCTCGGCGAGACGGTACGGTTGCGGCGCTGGATCGCCGTCGCGATCGGTTTCGTCGGCATGCTGGTGATCGTGCGGCCGGGCCTGATGCAGATGAATCCCGGCGTCGTGATGATGCTGTGCTCGATCCCGCTGATCGCCGGCTCCAATCTCGTCGCCAAGGCGGTGTCGAGCCGCGACCGTCCGGCCGTCGTCGTGTTCTGGCAGAGCGTCGTCGCGGCGATCTGCTTCGCGCCGTTCGGCCTGTGGTACTGGCAGACGCCGACCGCCGCGCAGCTCCTGCTGTTCGCCGGCGCCGGCGTCTTCGGCACGCTGGGCTACTTCTTCATCACCTGGTCGTATCGCCTGCTGGACATTTCCGCCCTGCAACCCATCACGTTCCTGGGCATCGTGTGGGCCGCCTTGATGGACGTGGCGGTCTGGGGCAAGACCTCGGACGTCTGGACGTTCGTCGGCGCGGCCATCATCGTGGCGTCCACGAGCTACATCGCGCATCGCGAGGCACTCGCAGGGAGTAAGAAGACATGACCGATCGCCTCAAGGGCAAGGTCGCGCTGATCACCGGCGGCGCCTCGGGACTGGGCGCCAATGCCGCCGCCCTGATGGCGCAGGAAGGCGCCAGCGTCGTCGTCGCCGACATCGCCGCCGACCGCGGCAAGGCGGTCGCCGACAAGCTGGGCTCGGCCGGTCACTTCGTGAAGCTCGACGTCACCAGCGAGGACAACTGGAAGGCCGCGATCCAGGAGGCGGTCGACAAGTTCGGCGCCCTGCACGTGCTGCTGAACTCCGCCGGAATCGGCCTCAGCAAGACGGTCGAGGACATCACCCTCGACGAATGGCGCAAGGTCCACGCCATCGACCTCGACGGCGTGTTCCTGGGCTGCAAGCACGGCGTCGCCGAGATCAAGAAGCACACTGGAAAGCAAACTGGGGGGCGGCTGGGCGGCTCGATCATCAACATCTCGTCGATCTCGGGCATTATCGCCGGCGCCAACATGGCGGCCTACAACTCGGCCAAGGCGGGCGTCCGGCTGCTCAGCAAGTCGGTGGCGCTCCATTGCGCCAAGTCCGGCTACAACATCCGCTGCAACTCGGTCCACCCGACCTTCATCGACACGCCGATCCTCGACAAGTACCGCGACCGCTTCGGCAACGAGGTCATGCAGCAGAAGCTCGGCCGCCAGGTGCCGATCGGCCGCCTCGGCCGGCCCGAGGAAGTCGGCTGGGCGCTGGTCTTCCTGGCGTCGGACGAATCGAGCTTCATGACCGGCTCGGAAGTGGTGATCGACGGCGGCATCTCCGCCATGTAATTCGGGAGCCCATGAGCGCGCCTTGTCATCCTGAGCGAAGCGAAGGATCTCATGGCGCCGGTCATGAGGTCCTTCGCTTCGCTCAGGACGACAGGGGGTTTCATGCTTCTCTCTCTCGACAACCGCAAAGTCTATTTCGATCTCGCCGGGCCGCCGAACGCGCCGGTGGTGTGCTTCACCCATTCGCTCAATGCCGACGGCGGCATGTGGGTCGAGCAGATGGTGCCGCTCTTGGGCGCGGGCTACCGCGTCCTGCGGCTCGACATGCGCGGCCATGGCGGCAGCGCGCCGGTCGACGGCGACTACACGATGGACCAGCTCGCGGGCGACGTGAAAGGCGCGCTCGACGTGCTGGGCATCAAGAAGGTGCACTACATCGGCCTCTCGATCGGCGGCATGATCGGCCAGGGCTTTGCACTCGCGCACCCGGGCTATCTCGCCTCGCTCTGCCTGTGCGACACCCAGCCCTCGACGCCGCCGGGCTCGGCCGGCACCTGGGAGGAACGCAAGGCGACGGTGCGCAGCAGGGGCCTGACGGCGCTCGCTGACGGCACCATGGATCGCTGGTTCACGCCGGAGTTCAAGAGAGTGAACCCGCAGCGCTGGACCGAGGTCCGCGACACGATCAGCGGCACGACGCCTGCGGGCTCGGCCGGCTGCATGTCGGCGATCCAGAACTTCGACTATCTCGACCGGCTCTCGACCATCAAGGCGCCGACTCTGGTGATTTGCGGCGACCAGGACGAAGGCACGCCGCCGGACCGCAACAAGCTGATCGCCTCGAAGATCCCCGGCGGCCGCTACGAAGGCATCGCCAACGCGCGGCACCTGCCGAATGTCGAACGGCCCGAGCAGTTCAACCGCATCATGATGAGCTGGCTGGCCGCCAACCGTTAGGAACAGACGATGGATTTCGCCTTCACCGACGACCAGCTCGCGATCAAGGACAGCGTCGCGAAGCTGTGCGCGCAGTTCGACGACCGCTACTGGCTGAAGAAGGACAAGGAAGGCGGCTTCCCGGAGGACTTCTACCGGGCGGTGGCCGATGCCGGCTGGCTCGGCATCGCCATGCCGGAAGAGTACGGCGGCGCGGGCCTCGGCATCACCGAGGCCGCGATCATGATGCAGACGGTCGCCGAGTCGGGCGCGGCACTTCAGGGCGCCTCGGCGATCCACCTCAACGTGTTCGGGCCCAACCCGATCGTGGTGTTCGGCACCGAGGAGCAGAAGAAGCGCATCCTGCCCGACATCATCAAGGGCAAGGTCAAGGGCTGCTTCGCCGTCACCGAGCCCGATGCCGGCCTCAACACCACCATGCTCGACACCAAGGCCGAGCGCGACGGCAACGGCTACGTCGTCCACGGCAAGAAGACTTTCACCACCACGGCGTCGGTCGCCGACAAGATGCTGCTGATCGCCCGCACCACGCCCAAGGACAAGTGCAGGAAGCCGACCGACGGGCTGTCGCTGTTCTACACCGACTTCGACCGTTCCAAGATCGAGGTCACCGAGATCGACAAGATGGGCCGCAAGGCGATCGACACCAACCAGGTGTTCATCGACGGCCTCAAGGTGCCGCTCGAGGACCGCATCGGCGAGGAAGGCAAGGGCTTCCACTATCTCCTGCACGGCCTCAACCCCGAGCGCATCCTGATCTCCGCCGAGGCGATCGGCATCGGCAAGGCCGCGCTCGCCAGGGCGACGCGATACGCCAAGGAGCGCATCGTGTTCGGCCGGCCGATCGGCAAGAACCAGGCGATCCAGCATCCGCTGGCCGAGAGCTGGATGCAGCTCGAAGCCGCCAACCTGCTTACCTTCAAGGGGGCCTGGCTCTACGACAACAAGCAGGAGTGCGGCGCCGAGGCCAACTCGGCGAAGTATCTCGGCGCCCGCGCCGCCTACGAGGCCTGCGAGCGCGCGATCCTGACCCATGGCGGCTACGGCTACGCCAAGGAGTTCCACGTCGAGCGCTTCCTGCGCGAGGTCATGATCGCGCGCATCGCGCCGGTCAGCGAGCAGCTTATCCTGTGCTACGTCGCCGAGCGCGTGCTGGGCCTGCCCAAGAGCTACTGACCGTTTCGATCCGTTTTCGCCGTTTTTTGCCAGACTCACCAATTCGAGACTCCTGCGAACGCGGGTTGCCGCCGCGCACGCAGGATAGTCGCTTCATCGCGCCGGACCTAATATGGGCATTGGCCGCGAATTTTATCCAAGAGAATCAACGATCGATTCGCGTTCCATTGCCCATAAAGCGAATCGCGATTCCTACTCCTCGTCGGCTTTCGCCCACTCGCCGACCACGCGGCTGAGGTCGCGCAGGTTCTGGTGCATCTGCTCGAGCGCGAAGCCGACGGCGAAGAAGCGCTCGGCGCCGTCGGCCGGCAGCGTGCGCGTCAGCCCGTCGGCGCGCACCGCCTCGACCTCGATCTCGTAGGCCGCGAGCGCCTGCTCGAAGGCGTCGATCGCCGGCGCGTCGCCATGCGCCAGCAGCGCGGTGCTGCAGCCGCGCAGGTAGCCCGACGCCGCCCGCGCGATCGCGTCGAGCCGCGGCATCAGGCGGGCCTGCATCGCCGCGGGCAGCGGCGTCGAGGCGGCGCGGCCGACGATCACCAGGTCGTGGCGCAGGCGCAGCAGAGTGCGGCGCAGCGGCCCGGTGTCGGCCTCCGATGACAGCCGGGCGCGGCGCTCGCGCTCGGCCTCGCCGCCGATCGTGTTGAGGTCGTTCAGCCCCTGGCCGATGCCGTCCTGCAGATCGTGCAGCTCGTCGGCATCGAGGCCATGACCCAGCCCGTCGATCAGCGCCGCCAGCGCCCGGGCCATCAGGTCGAGGATGCGCGCCGCCGCCTGGCGCATCTGGCGATGGGCGCTGGAGGGCAGCACCAGGAACGACACCAGCAGGCCGATGATCGCGCCCAGCGCCACCTCGAGCACGCGGTTGATCGCCGAATCGAGCGGGTTGGTGTGGGTCAGGCCGGGCAGCAGCAGGATGATGATCGCAGTGATTGGCACCACGTTCATGTTCGGTCGGCCGGCCGCCAGCAGCGCCAGCGGCGCCACCGCGATCACCATCACGACCAGCAGCGACAGCTCGCTCTCGTGCGGGATCAGGACGGCGACCGCGCCGCCATAGATCGCCCCGCCCAGGGTGCCGACGAAATAGTCGCCGGTCGCCTTGAGCGAGCGGCCGACGCTCATCTGGGTGACGATCACCGCCGTCAGCACCGCCCATAGAGGCAGCGGCAGGCCGAGCAGCTGGGCCGCCACCAGGGCCACGATGGCGGCCACGGTGATTCGCGCCGCCAGCGCGAGATGCACCCGCCGCAGCGCCGGCCGGGTGCGCAGCCACCGCCAGAAAACCGTCAAATCCTTCACGTTCCGCGCAGACTCCCGGAATTTCCCCGCGATCTCAAGGGGCAGGCAATTGCGGCCTTTTTGGCAACCGTCGCCGCCGGGAGGGCGTTGGTTTGGCAGTCAGTGGAAGGCGATTTTCATGCGTCCGACCCCCTATCTCGCGGTCCTCGCGGCGGCAGGCATGGCGATCGCCGTGACCGCCTACGCGGCACAGCCCGCCCAGGGCGAGGCCGAGCAGACCTGTGCGAAGCATGGTGTGCAGCCGCGCTCGACGGCCTGGGAGCTCTGCCTGAGCCACGTGACGCGCGCCTACGAATGGGGCGAGCGCACCTTGGCGAACCAGTTGGCGCGCGCCGCGGGCGATGCCCGCGAGAACTGCCTGGAACGCGGCCAGCGACCGGAGACGGCGGGCTACAGGGCCTGCGTCAACAAGGAGATCGAGGCGCGCAGCGAGCTCTTGATCCTGGGCGACGACCAGAGCGGCGCGAACGTCGCCGAGGCGCAGCAGTAGGCGTCACTTGCGCGGAATACCTGAAGCGTATTCCGCATCGATCTTGCGAAAGACATCCCAGAAGGCCGGCGGAGTCCGGCCTTCGAGCTTTTCGGCCAGGATGGCGAGATGGCAATGCCAGCCGCTGGCCGTGCCGACACGCTCGGCGTCGTCGGGCAGCTTGCGATGCGTCAGCGTCAGCAGCACCCTGCCGCCACTGCGCGGCGCCAGCTCGAACGTCACCTCCGAGGTGCCGCCCCAGGTGAAGGCGAGCCGGTGCGGCGGCTCGAACACGGTGACCGTCTCCTCGGCCTGATGGCCGTCCTCGTCCATCTTGCGGTACTTCTCCGGCGGCGGCGCCTGGTCGGGCGACAGCTCCGAATGCTTGAAGCGCAACGACACCATGCCGCCGACGCGGGGCTCCATCGGCCCGCTGGCCAGCCATTCGCCGCGCTTCTTCGCGTCGGTGAGGTACGACCAGACCGTCTCGATCGGGCCGGGCAGCAGTCGCTGGAAGCGAATCTCGCCCGGCGACAGGATCTCGGGATAGCCCTTCATTTCCGGCTCCTTTTGCTGAGAGCACGCTCGAGGTCATCGAGCCGCATCGACCAAAAGCGCTCGTAATAGGCCAACCACCGGTCGGCCGTGGCGAGCGGCCCGGCTTCGATCCGGCAGCGATGCGAGCGACCCTCGATGGTTCGGCTGAGCAACCCGGCCTGCTCCAGCACTTTCACGTGCTTGGCCGCGGCGGCGAACGACATGTCGAACGGCTCGGCGAGCTCGCCCACGGTGCGGGTGCCGCCCGCCAGCCGGCGCAGCATGGCACGCCGCGTCGGGTCGCTGAGCGCGCCGAACACGCGATCGAGGGCAGCGGGGGCTTGTTCAACCATTAGGTTGAATTTAAAGGATTGCGCGGAACATTCAACCAGAAAGTTGAATATGGCGTAACCGTGGCGTGCCGAACGCCACACAAACGCCTTATCCGGGCAGCAACAGCGCGGCGCACCGGGCGTTTTGTCTGCATGAGATGTTTCGACAGGAGCAGCCGATGTCCCGCCCCATGCTCAGTCGTGTGAACATGGTCTGCCTCGCGCTCGGCGCCTTCATCGCCGGTGCAGCCCCTTACGCGGTGCACGCGCAGGCCGGCGACGCGCTGGCGCACGCCGAGCAGACCTGCCTCGACAACGGCGTCGGCCCCAACACGGTGGCGTTCGACACCTGTGTCGCGCGCGCCGCCCACGCCTACGTCAACGGCGAGCCGGAAGCGGCAGCCCGCGAAGCCCGGCGCCTCGCCGATGCCCGGCAGGCCTGCATGTCCTACGACATCGACCCGATGACGCTGGGCTATCACCAGTGCATTGCCAGCGAGACCCACCGGCATGTCGCAACCCGTCCGGTTCCCGGCAGCGCGCAGCAGTAGAGACTGCCGGAGGATGGAAGGCCGGTCGGGGCCATTGCCTGGCCGGTCTTTTTCATGACTAGAGTCCGGGCATGGAACCCCTGCCCGCCTCCGTGCTGCCTTCGGGCGTGCGCGCCCGTATCGTGCCCGGCATCAACGGTCTCGATATCCACCTGCTCGAGGCCGGCCACGAGACGCCGGGCCGCCCGGCCGTCCTGCTGCTGCACGGCTTTCCCGAGATCGCCTATAGCTGGCGCAAGGTGCTGCCGGCGCTGGCGGCGGCGGGCTACCACGCGATCGCGCCCGACCAGCGCGGCTACGGCCGCACCACCGGCTGGGACGCCGACTATGACGGCGACCTCACCGGCTTCCGGTTCATGAACCTGCTGCGCGACGCGATCGGCGTACTGTTCGCGTCAGGCCATCGCACCGCCGAGGCGGTGGTCGGCCACGACTTCGGCGCCTCGGTCGCGGCCTACGCGGCGCTGGTGCGGCCCGACATCTTCAGGCGCATGGTGCTGATGAGCGCGCCGTTCGGCGGCCCGCCCACGGTCCCCGTCGGCGCACCGCCGGCGAAGCGGCCGGACATCCACGCGGCGCTCGCAGCACTCGCGCGGCCGCGCAAGCATTACCAGTGGTACTACTCGACGCGGCCGGCCAACGAGAACATGTGGCACGCCAAGCAGGGCGTGCACGATTTCCTGCGCGCCTACTACCATCACAAGAGCGCCGACTGGAACGCCAACAAGCCGTTCGAGCTGAAAAGCTGGACGGCCGAAGAGCTCGCCAAGATGCCGACCTATTACATCATGGATCTCGCCGACGGCATGGCCGAGTCGGTGGCCAAGGAGATGCCGTCCGCTGCCGAGATCGCCGGCAACAAGTGGCTGACCGAAGCGGAGCTCAAGGTCTACAGCGAGGAGTACCGGCGCAACGGCTTCCAGGGCGGGCTGAACTGGTATCGCGTGCGCACCACCGGCCGCACCAACGGCGAGCTCGAGGTCTTCACCGGCCGCACCGTCGACGTGCCCTCGACCTTCATCTCCGGCCGCAGCGACTGGGGCATCTACCAGGTACCGGGCGCGATCGAGCGCATGCAGAAGACCGCCTGCACGAAGATGAAGGAGATCCACCTGATCGAAGGCGCCGGCCACTGGGTGCAGCAGGAGCAGCCGGACGAGGTCAACCGGCTGTTGCTGCAGTTCCTCAAGACGTCATGACCTCCTCCCCCGTCATACGGGGGAGGATAGAGGTGGGGGAAAGCAACAGGACGCGTCGTGGCCTTCCCCCTCCCGGCCTCCCCCGCATGACGGGGGAGGTGACTAGAATTTGGTTCGCCACTTCGCCGCCTCGGCCGGAGCGGCATTGCAGGCAGCGGCGACCAGCGCTGCCGTGAGCAACGTCGCCTGGCGCAGTTCGCTTTGCGCCACCTTGTCCCGCGTATCGGCAGGCGTCAGCACCACGCGCAGATGGGCATTGGGATCGTCGAAGCCCGCGACCAGCCGGATCGCCGGGATTCCGCCCGCCGCGAAGTTGGCGTGGTCGGAGTTGGTCATCAGCGGCCGCACGGTGCGCAGCGACTGGCCGTTGGCGGCCGCGACCTGCATCAGGAACGGCTCGACGCCGGAATAGCCGCTGCTCAGCGCCGCGAGGTTCGGGCTGCCGGCGACCGAATCGAGATTGACGTTCAGCGCGATCTTTGCGCGCTCGGCCTCCGACAGCGCCTGCACGTACTGCGCCGAGCCGGTCAACGCCCATTCCTCGACGCTGAAGAACATCACGCGGAGCCCGCGCCGCCACTTCGCGGCTTCGCTGGACAGGGCGCGCGTCACGGCCAGGACCGAGGCCAAGCCGGTGCCGTTGTCCATCGCCGATTCGGCCAGGTCATGCCCGTCGACATGCGCCGACAGCACGACCCATTCGTCGGTCGTGCCGGGATAATCGTAGACCAGCGTCTCGGTCTCGGCCGGCCCCTCGTCGGTCTCGATCCTCATGGTGACGGTCGGCCAGCCGTCGGGCCGGCGCGCCAGCTTGGCTGCCGTCTCCGGTGCGATACCGAGCGCCGGCAAACCGGGTCCGCTGTCACGGCCCGACGAGCCGGCCACGACGTGCCCCGGCAACGGTCCCGCGATCAGGAAGCCGACGGCGCCGTTGGCGCGGGCCATGTCGTACTTGCGGCGGCGATGGATGGTGCCGGCCGCGAACATCAGCTCGTGCCGCACCAGCACGATGCGCCCTTTGATCTCCGCGGCATGCTCGGCGAATTCCTCCGGCGTGCCGCGGCCGATATCGATCACCTCGGCCGTGAGGCCGTCCTTCGCCGTCGCGATGGTGCGCACCAATGGATGACACGCGGCCATCGTTCCGCCCGGCAGGCGCAACGTCGCGCGTCTCGCCTGCCAGCCATTGTAGGGCACCGGGATCGACCGACCCGAATTCGCCGGCGAGGCCGCACGCACGCGCTCGCGCAGCAGGGCGAAGGCCTTCTTCTCGCTGTCCGTGCCGGCGAGCCGGCCGCCGCAGTCGCAGATGTCGCTGAAGTCGCGCCACAGATCGCGATCGGCGGCCAGACGCGCCGCCAGCATGGAGGGCAATTGATAGCCGGTGCTCATCGCGCGCTCCCGAGTTTGGCATCGAGCAGTTCGAGGAAGGCCGCCGCCAGCACCGACGGCTCGCGGTCGCGGCGATGGAAGACGCCGATCTCGTACATCACCGCGGGCTCGAACGGCCGCGTGACCAGGCCGAGATGGCTGAAGCTCTGCGCCGACAAAGGATCGACCAGCGACCAGCCGGTGCCGGCCGCGACCAACGCGCAGCAGCTCGCGAAGAACTCCGCTTCGACCACCGCATTGATCTGCGCATCGGCGCCGGCGAAGGTGCCGTAGACCCGGCTCAGCATCTGCGGCGAGCGCGCCGGCGCCACCATCGGCTGGCCCGACAGCAGCGCCGGCGTCAGCAGCTTGCGCGAGGCGAGCGCATGGCGCGGCGGCAGGATCGCGACGCAGCGCATCTGGTAGCGCACCAGCCGCACGTCGGTCTCGTCGACCGGCAGCTCGGCGATGCCGAGGTCGTAGCCCTCGGTCGGCAGGAGCTGGCTGACCACGTCGGAATGGCGCGACACCAGGCGCACCGACACGCCCGGCCGCTCGGCGACGAAGGCGGCGACCAGCGCCGGCAGGATCGAGATCGCCGCCGCCGGGTGGCTGGCGATGACCAGCCGTCCCGACTGGCCCTCGCGGATCTGCACCGTGGTCGCGGCGAGGCGGTCGAACTCGCCGAGCACGCGGCTCGCCTCGGTATAGAACAGCATGCCTTCGGGCGTCGGCTTGAGCCGGCCGCCGGCGCGCTCGAACAAGGGAAAGCCGACGCTCTCCTCGAGCTTGGCGATCTGGACCGACACCGCCGGCTGGGTGATGCCCAGCGCCTGGGCAGCGGCCGTGACCGAGCGGCTGTCGACCACCGCCCGGAACGCTTCGAGGAGCTTGACGTCCATACGCTATAAGAACTCCTTATTGCCGATTCATAGCGTAAATGCGTAACCATAAGCAAAGACATCGCTACATTCGGACAGGCCCTTGTTTGACGGCATAGGATTTGCTTATGCTCTGAACATGGCCGGCATACCGATCATCGTCGCGGAGGGCGTCAGCAAGACGTTCGGCACCAACCAGGTGCTGACCCGCGTCTCGCTGCCGGTGATGGAGCGCGACGTGGTCTGCGTCGTCGGCCCCAGCGGCTCGGGCAAGACGACGCTGCTGCGCTGCATCGCGCTGCTCGAGACGCCGAGCGAGGGCCGCATCGTGATGCAGGGCACGGCGATCTCGACGCCGCAGCAGGAGAAGCCGGTGAAGGCCGCGGCGCGCGCCGTGCGCTCCGACATCGGCATGGTGTTCCAGCACTTCAACCTGTGGCCGCACATGACCGTGCTGGAGAACCTGATCGAGGCGCCGCTCCGGGTGAAGAAGCTGCCGAAGGACCAGGCGGTGGCCAGCGCCGAGACGCTGCTGGCCAAGGTCGGCCTCTCCGACAAGCGCGATGCCTATCCGGCACGATTGTCGGGAGGCCAGCAGCAACGCGTGGCGATCGCCCGGGCGCTCGCCATGGCGCCCAAGGTCCTGCTGTTCGACGAGGCGACCAGCGCGCTCGATCCCGAGCTGCGCCGCGAGGTGCTGCTGGTCATGCGTCAGCTCGCGCAGGAGGGCATGACCATGCTGGTCGTGACCCACGAGATGAATTTCGCGCGCCATGTCGGCACGCGCACCGTGTTCATGGATCGCGGCGAGATCGTCGAGGAGGCGCTGGGCTCCGCCTTCTTCGATTCGCCGAAGACGGAGCGCGCGCAGCGCTTCCTGCAGCAGTTCGAGGACTGACGGGAGAAGGGAGACAGCGATGGGACCGAAGGCAATCCTGGGAATGCTCGCCGCGGCGGGCCTGATGACGGCCGCCCTGCCGGCCGAGGCGCAGCAAACGCAGTCGCGGCTCTACGAGGTGACCAAGAGCAAGAAGCTCCGGGTCTGCCAGTTTCCGCTCTACTATTCGATCTCGTTCCGCAATCCGAAGAGCGGCAAGATCGAGGGCATCGACGCCGACCTGGCCGAGGAGCTCGCCAAGGAGCTCGACGCCAAGCTCGAGATCGTCGAATCGAGCTTCGGCAGCTTCATCGCCGACCTGCAGGCCAACAAGTGCGAGATCGGCATGTTCGGCGTCGGCGCGACCTTGAAGCGCGCGCAGGCGGTCGAGTTCTCCCATCCCTACCTGCTGACCAACATCTATGCGGTCACGCGCAAGGACAGCAAGGTCAAGAAGTGGGAGGACGTCGACCAGAAGGGCATCAAGGCCGCCGTCTCGCTCGGCAGCTACATCGAGCCGTTCATGAAGAGCTACCTGAAGAACGCCGAGGTGGTGTCGGTGGCGCCGCCCAACACCCGCGAGGCCGAGCTGGTGGCGCAGCGCGTCGACATCATCATCACCGACTTCCCGACCGCGATCAAAGTCACCGACGAATTCGACTGGGCAGTGACGATCATGCCGAACGAGAAGCTCGCGATCACACCCTATGCCTACGTCGTGCCGCAGGGCGACCAGATCTGGCTGAACTACATCAACCTGTTCGTCGACACCATCAAGCTCGACGGCCGGCTCCTGAAGTACGCCAAGAAGCACAAGCTCGATCCGATCGTCGCGCAGTAACCGATGTTCAAATACCAGTTCCGCTGGGACACCGTCTGGGGAAGTTTCGACTTCCTGATGGCGGGGTTGCAGATGACCCTGATCGTCTCCGGCATCACCCTGGTGCTGGCGATGCTGGCGGGACTGGTGATCGCGCTGCTCGACATGTCGAAGTTCCCGCCGGCGCGCTGGATCGGCGTCACCTTCGGCGAGATCATCCGCAACACGCCGATCCTGGTGCAGCTGCTCTGGGTCTACTACGTGCTGCCGATCGTGTTCGGCGTGCGTATCGAATCGCTGGTCGCCCTGGTTATCGGCCTCTCGCTCTACCAGGGCGCCTTCATCTCCGAAGTGTATCGTTCCGGCATCCAGAGCGTGCCGCGCGGCCATTCCGAGGCGGCGCAGGTGCTGGGGCTGACGCCGCTGCAGAACTTCGTGCGCATCGTGCTGCCGCAGGCGATCCGCATGACCCTGCCGCCGCTTGCCTCCAACTTCGTGCAGCTGATCAAGTTCTCCTCGCTCGGCGCGGTGATCTCGGTCAGCGAGATCACCCGACGCGGCATGGAGCTCAGCGCCACCAACTTCCGTCCGCTCGAGACCTTCACCTTCATCGCCGTGGTCTACTTCCTGATCTGCTGGCCGCTCGCCATGGGCATCCGCTGGTGGGAACGGCGGCTGCAGGCACAATGACCGACCTGCGCTCCACGCTGGCGCAGGCCGTCGACGCCTCGCTCGATCGCCTGATCGCCGTCAGCCAGCGGCTGGTCGCCGTCGCCTCGCCCAACCCGCCGAGCGACACCGAGGAGATCGCCAAGGTCGCCGAGGCGCTGCTGCGCGAGATCCCCGGCATCGAGGTCGAGGTGATCGAGCCCGCGCCTCGGGTGAAGAGCCTGATCGGCCGCATCAAGAGCGGCCGACCGGGCCGCCGTCTGATCTTCAACGGTCATCTCGACACCTTCCCGATCCTCGAGCAGCTGCCCTGGACGGTGCCGCCGCTGGGCGGCGTGCTGAGGGACGGCAAGCTCTACGGCCGCGGCGTCTGCGACATGAAGGGCGGCATGGCCTGCTCGCTGCTGGCCGCTCAACTGCTGGCCGAGAACCGCGAGGCGTGGTCGGGCGAGATCGTGCTGACCTTGGCGGGCGACGAGGAGAACATGGGTTCGCTCGGCACCGGCTGGATGCTGGAGCATGTGCCGCATGCCAAAGGCGACGCCAATATCTGCGGCGATGTCGGTTCCCCCAAGGTCGTGCGTTTCGGCGAGAAGGGCCTGATGTGGGTCGAGGTCGAGGCGACCGGCTCGCCGGCGCACGGCGCTCATGTCCATCGCGGCGTCAATGCCATCGACCGTCTGCGGGCCGCACTCGATCGACTGAAAGATCTCGAGACGATTCCTTTTCAGGCGCCGCCGGTCGTCACCCGGGCGATCGCCACGGCCAAAACGATCTCGGAGCCCCTGTCGGGCGTCGGCGAATCCAAGACCCTGCAACGGGTGACCGTGAACATCGGCATGATCGAAGGCGGCACGTCGCCCAACCTGGTGCCGACGCACGCCATCGCGCGCGCCGACATCCGCCTGCCGGTCGGCATCACCACCGACGTTCTGGCGGCGAAGCTCGACGACTGGCTGGCGCCGCTGGAGGGCGTGACCTGGCGCGCCATCCGCCGCTTCGAGGCCTCGTTCACACCGCCCGATTCAGAGATCGTCGTGCGCACGGCGAAGGTCGCAGCCGAAGTGCTGGGCACGGCGCCGGCGGTGAACATGCGCGTCGGCGGGTCGGATTCGCGCTGGTACCGGCCGGCCGGCGTGCCGACGGTGGTGCTGGGACTGACGCCCTTCAACATGGGCGGGCCGGACGAGTATGTTCTGGTCGACGAGCTGCTCGCCGTCGCCAAGATCCACACGCTGACGGCCTTCGATTTCCTCACAGGCGGCTGACCATGTACTCCGACGACGAGCTCTTCACCTCGCCCATGACCTTCATGGACGCGCCCTACGGTCGGCCCGGGCCGGGCAACAAGGCGGCGATCCTCGGCATCCCGTTCGACTGCGGCACCAACATGCGCATCGGCGCGCGCGGCGGCCCCGATTCGGTGCGCCAGCAGTCGGCGCTGATCCGCCGCTTCGGCGCCACCATCGGCGACTTCGATCCGATCGCGGCGCTCGGGCTGGTCGATTGCGGCAACGTCAAGCTCACGCCGTCGAAGATCGACGACGCCTTCGCGCGTACCGAGCAGGCGGTCGACCGCATCGTGCAGGCCGGCGCCATCCCGGTCACCATCGGCGGCGACGGCTCGGTCACCGTCCCGGTGGCGCGCGCGGTCGGCAAGAAGCACCGCGGGATGGCGGCGCTGCACATCGATGCGCACACCGATTCCTATCCCTACGGATCGGAGGAGAAATACAACTCCGCCACCCAGTTCACCCACGTCGCCGAGGAAGGGCTGGTCGATCCCGAATTCTCCTGGCACGTCGGCATCCGCGGCACGACCTACGCCCAGGGCGTCGTGCCGCGCGCCATGAGCCTCGGCTACAAGGTCGTCACGCTCGACGAGCTGGTGCGCGGCGGCTTCGCGCAGCGCATGGCCGAGTTCCGCGACCGGGTCGGCAAACGCCCGGTCTATCTCTGCTTCGACATGGACGTGTTCGATCCTTCCGTCGCGCCGGGCGTCTGCACGCCGACCTGGGGCGGCTTGAGCGCGCGCGAAGGCATCGATCTGCTGCGCTGCCTGACCGATCTCAACATCGTCGCAGTCGATGTGAACACCGTGAGCCCGCCGCAGGACGTCAACGGCATGGCGGCGCATCTCTGCGCGCATGTGATTTACGAAACGCTCGTTCTGCTGTGCAGGCAGATGGGTTTGGCAGGCGATTGCTAGCTCCCGACAGACGCGTTTGCTAGAGCGATTTCCGAGCAGATGGAACCGCTCGCGGTTCCATCTGCTCGGAAATGCGCGCACGGGGGTTGTTGTTGCAGCAGGCATATTCCGTTCGCCTGATTCCAGCCGAACGGAATATGCTCTAGCGTCGGTTGTTGCTTTGCGTGCGTAAAGCGGAGGTCGGAATCCAAAAAACATAGATCCTTGGGAGGATCGTTCATGGACGCGTCGCTCGAAGCCTCGACCATGCGTAAAGTGTACGTGCGTCTGCTGCCGTTCGCGGTGCTGTGCTACATCCTGGCGTACATCGACCGCATCAACAGCACCTTTGCCGCGCTCACCATGCGCGGCGACCTCAAGCTGTCCGCCGCCGAGTACGGCTTCGCGGTCGGGACCTTCTACTGGGCCTACTTCCTGTTCGAGGTGCCCTCCAACATCATCATGGAGAAGGTGGGCGCGCGCATCTGGATCGCCCGCATCATGATCACCTGGGGCATCTTCGCGGCGGCGACTGCGTTCGTCACCAACGAGACCTATTTCACGATCGCGTTCGGCCTGTTCGGCTGGACGGTCGACATGAAGATCACCGACTTCGCGATCGTGCGATTCCTGCTCGGTATGGGCGAGGCGGGCTTCTTCCCCGGACTGATCCTCTACTTCACCTACTGGTTCCCGGCCAAGCATCACGCCCGCATCGTCTCGGGCTTCCTGGTCGGGCTGCCGGTCGCGGTGGCGCTCGGCTCGCCGGTTTCGACCGCCCTGCTCAGCCTGCACGGCCTGTTCGGCTACAGAGGCTGGCAGATCATGTACTTTGCCGAGGGCTTCCCGACCATCGTGCTCGGTATCCTCTGCTATTTCGTGATGACCGACCGGCCGCAGCAGGCCAAATTCCTTACGCAGGAAGAGAAAGACTGGCTGACCGACAAGATCGCCAGCGAACGCAAGGCCAAGGAACAGGTCCGCGTCTACTCGATATTCGAATCGATGTGGAACCCGCGCGTGCTGCTGCTGGCGCTCAACTACCTCGGCATCGTCACCGCCAGCCTCGGCATGCTGTTCTTCATCCCGCAGATCATCAAGCAACTGGGCACCGACGTCAGCGACACCATGGCGATCATGCTGACCATGATTCCCTATGTCTGCGGCGGCATCGCCCTGGTGGTGTGGGGCCGCATCTCCGACCGCATGAACGAGCGACGCTGGAACCTGCTGCTCGCCTGCCTGCTGTCGACCGGCGGGCTGGTGATGGCCGGCCTCACCATGGGCACGTGGTGGGCGCTGGTCGGCATGTCGCTGGCGGCCATGGGATTCTACGGGTCGAAGGGGCCGTTCTTCGCCATGCCGCCGATGTTCCTGAGCGGCACGGCGCTCGCCGCCGGCATCGCCTGGATCAACTCGTTGGGCAACCTCGGCGGCGTCATCGGGCCACTGTGGGTCGGCATCATGAAGGACGCCACCGGCACTTTCTCCGGCGGCGTCTATGGGCTGGCGCTCCTGAGCTTCATCTCGGCGGTGGTGTGCTGGCTGTTCCTGCGCATTCCCGATCCGACGACGGCCGAGGACCGCAGCCGGCGGCTCGCGCCGGCGCAGTGAGGCGCGTCCTGCTCGCCTTGCTGCTCGCGCTGCCGTTCACGACGGTCGCGCGAGCCGAGTATCCGGAGCGGCCGATCCGCCTGATCGTGCCGTTCCCGGCGGGCGGCGTCACCGACGTGGTGGCCCGCCTCACCGCCGAGCGTCTGAGCGCCGAGTTCGGCCAGCCGGTGATCGTCGACAACAAGGCCGGTGCGGGCGGCGTGATCGCCACCGAGATCGTCGCCAAGGCGCCGGCCGACGGCTACACGATCCTGTTCACCACGCCCAACCACACGATCAACGCCGCGCTGCGCCGCGCGATGCCGTTCGACACCGAGAAGGACCTGACGCCGATCGCGGTGATCGGCCAGGTGCCGATGCTCCTGGTCAGCCATCCCTCGCTGCCGTTCAGGGACTACGAGGGCTTCGTCGCGTATGCGCGCCAGAACCCGGGCAAGCTCAATGTCAGCCATGCCGGCAACGGCACGCTGCCGCACATCACGATGGAGCTGCTGCAAGTCAAGGAGCGGATGCGGGCGACCCACGTGCCGTATCGCGGCGCCGCCCCGGCGCTCGCCGACCTGGTCGCCGGCCAGGTCCAGGCCAAGCTCGACACCTACACGACCTCGGCGCAGTTCGTCGCCGACAAGCGGCTGAACGCGCTCGCGGTCACCAGCGACCGGCGGCTGAAGCAGCTTCCCGGCGTGCCGACGGTGATGGAGAGCGTGCCGGGCTTCGAGGGCTATCTGTGGATGGGCCTGCTGGCGCCCGCCGGCACGCCCCAGTCGGTGATCGACAGGCTCGCCGCGGCAGCCAAGCGCGCGGTCAAGCGGCCCGACGTGCAGGCGCGCTTCGACAAGGATGCGGTCGAGCCGGTCGGCACCGGACCGGCCGCGTTCAAGGCCCTGATCGCCCGCGAGATCGCGCAATGGCGCGAGCTCGCCAAGCAGGCCGACATCAAGCTCGACTGATACTTCCTCCCCCGTCATACGGGGGAGGTGTTATGAGTTCGAGTCGGCGCGCAGGATGGCGCGCAGGTCCTCCGGATCGACGGCGATCTTCACGCCGGCACGCTCGGCTTGGAGGATCATCGACGAGCGTGAATCGCGCGCCTGCCAGCCACGGCCCAGCGCCTCGGTCATCTCCTCGAGCGTGAGGTTGGCCAGCCGCATCGGTACGCCCATCTCCTTGCCGACCTGGGTGGCGAGCGACACGTCTTTGTGGGCGAGCTTGAGCGCGAACCGCGCCGGGTCGTAGTGGTTGGGCAGAAAGTGCTCGGCCAGCGTATCGAAGGTCCGCCGCCGGCCGTTGGCGCCCTGGCGCACCGCCTTCCACAGCAGCAGCGGATCGACGCCCGCCTTCACGCCCATCGTGAAGCACTCGGCGAGCGCGGTGTTGACCATGTAGCCCGCGAGATTGTGCACCAGCTTGGCGACCGATGCGGCGCCGACATCGCCCATGTAGAAGATCTGGTCGCCCATCGCGTCGATCACCGGGCGGTACTTGCTGTAGCTCGGCTCGTCGCCCGAGATCCACAGCGCCATCTTGCCCGAGGCCGCGCCGGCCGGGCCGCCGCTCACCGGGCTGTCGAGCAGGTGCGCGCCCTTGTCGGCGAACAGCTTGTGCAGGCGGCGGATCACCGTCGGCGAGTTGGTCGACAGGTCGAACAGCGCCTGGCCGCGCTGCATGCCCTCGATCAGCCCGTTCCTGCCGGCCGCCACCGCCTCGAACTCCGGCGGGCCGGGCAGCGAGGTGAACACCACCTCGGCCGAAGCGGCGACGTCGCGCGGGCTTGCCGCCCATTCGGCACCGTTCGCGATCAGCTTCTCCGCCGCCTCGCGCCGCAGATCGTGCAGCACGAGCTGGTGCCCCGCCTTCTGCAGATTGTTGGTCATGCCCGAGCCCATCAAACCGAGCCCGATGAATCCGACCCGCATCGTTTCCTCCGCCACTGTTACTTCAGGTACTTGTCGAAGAAGGCCCGCGCGCGTGCCTCGGCGTCGGGGCCGGCCACGGGATTGTAGGCGAGCCGATGGCTCTTGCCGTCGGCCACCGTGATGGTGCGGTCGCCGACCGCGCGGTTGTCGAAGCTGTGATAGGCGTTGGGATAGTAGACTGCCTCGACCAGCGCCGGCTGCGCGAAACCCGCCGCCTGCAGGCGCCGGCAGTCCTCGGCCGGCGTCCAGTCGTCCCTGTCGCCGATCAGGATCAAGAGCGGCACCGCGACGGTGCGGTCGAATTGCGTCGAGCACGCCGGATAGTAGGCGACCGCGGCCCTGAGCCCGCGCTGCGCCAGGCCGACGTTGGCCTGCACGGCGCGCATCGTCGTCCAGCCGCCGTGGCTGTGGCCGATCAGGCCGATGGTGTTGCGCTTCACGAACGGCTGGGCGTTCAGCCAGTCGAGCGCGCCCGCGACGTCGGTGACCCGCATGCCGCCGGTCACCGCCCGGCCGCGGCCGCACACGCTCTTCTCGCCGCGTGGCCCGAAGGAATCGGGCGCGACCGTCACGTAACCCCAGCTCGCCAGCAGCCGGCCCCAGCCGTTGGTGTGCTCGGAGACGCCGTTGCAGGGATGGGCCAGCACCATCGCCGGGAACGGCCCCGGCCCGTCCGGCCGGTACAGCCAGCCGGTGATCTCCGGCCCGGCCGCCACATTGCCGACCGCGACCGAGGGGAAGCGCACGGTCTCGGCCCGCGCCCCGCCGGCGGCGAGGACGAGCAGCAGGATCGCGAGGGCGCGGCGCATGGCCCATACTAGGGGCCAAACGGGAGACCCGCCAAATGATCAAGACGGTCGGCCTGCTGACGCGCAAGAACGGCTGGACGCACGAGCAGTTCGTGAAGCACTGGGTCGAGAGCCATGCGCCGCTCGCCCACAAGGTGCCGGGCCTGCGCCGCTACGTGCAGAACCACATAAGCGGAGAACGCACGCGCGCCGACATCGAGACGACGGCCGTCGAGATCGACGGCATCGCCGAGCTGTGGTTCGACGACCAGGCCGCGCTCGAAACGGCATCCCGCACGCCGGAAATGAAGGCCCTGCATGCCGACGGCGCGCTCTTCATCGGCGGGATCAAGACCTATATCGTCGAGGAGAAAGTCATCGTGGAGTGAGCCATGCTCGACCTCGTCATCAAGGATGCGGAGATCTTCGACGGTACGGGCGCGAAGCCGGCGCGCGGCGACCTCGGTGTCCGCGACGGCCGGATCGTCGAGATCGGCCCGAGGCTCGGCGCGGCCAGGGAGACGGTGAAGGCCGACGGCCTCGCGCTGGCCCCCGGCATCATCGACGGCCACACCCATTACGACGCACAGATCACCTGGGACCCGTTCGTCGATCCCTCGCCGGCGCTCGGCGTCACCACGGCGGTGCTCGGCAATTGCGGCTTCACCATCGCGCCGTGCAAGCCCAAGGACCGCGACCTCACGATGCGGCACCTGACGCATGTCGAAGGCATGTCGCTCGACGCGCTGCGCGCCGGCATCCGCTGGGGCTTCGAGAGCTTCCCGCAATATCTCGACATGCTCGAGACGCAGGGCGTCGGCCCCAACGTCGCCTGCTATGCCGGGCACTCGGCGATCCGCACCTTCGTGATGGGCGAGGACGCGACCGAGCGCACCGCGACCGACGACGAGATCGCTGCGATGGCCAGGATCGTGCGCGAGGCGATGGCGGCGGGCGCCGTCGGCTTCGCGTCCTCTACCGCCGAGGCGCACAATGGCGAAGGCGGCACGCCGATGCCCTCGCGGCTCGCCGACGACAAGGAGCTGCGCGCGCTGGTCCGCGCCATGGCCGACAGCGGCCGCGGCCTCTACATGCTGACCAAGGGCAGCATGACCTCGATCCCCTATCTCGAGGAGATCGCGGCGGAGACCCGGCGCCCGGTGCTGATCGCGGCGCTGTTCCATTCCAACACCAACCCGACGCGCGCCTTCACCACCCTCGACGAAGTCAACCAGGCACGCGCGCGCGGCCGCCAGCTGGTGGCGCAGACCTCGCCCTGCCCGCTCAGCATGGATTTCACCTTCAAGAGCCCGTACCTGTTCGAGAGCATGCAGGCCTGGAAGCCGGCGATGGCTGCGCACGACCCGGGCGAGCTCGAGAGGATCTACCGCGATCCCAACTGGCGCGCGACCGTGCGCAAGGAGCTCGAGGAGCGGCGCGGCCGGCTGCTGTTCGACAGCGAATGGCACAAGCTGTTCGTCGTCGAGACCGCGAAGGAGGAGAACCGCAAGCTCGAGGGCGCGACCCTCGCCGATCTCGCCAAGCAGAGCGGCAAGGACCCGCTCGACTGCATCCTCGACATGGCGCTGTCGGAAGACCTCGGGACCTTGTTCGTGGCGCAGCTCCTGCACAACGACGACACCGAGGTCGGCAAGATCCTGGCCGATCCCGACATCCACATCTCGCTGTCGGATGCGGGCGCGCATCTCACCTTCTTCTGCGACGCCGGCTTCGGCCTGCACCTGCTCGGCCACTGGAGCCGCGACTTGGGCGTACTCGACCTGCCGCAGGCCGTCCATCGCCTGACCGGCCAGCCGGCCAAGCTGTTCGGCATCCAGGATCGCGGCCTGCTGAAGGAAGGCCAGGCCGCCGACCTGATGCTGTTCGACCCGGCGACCGTGGCCCGCGGCCCCAAGCGGCGCGCCCACGACCTGCCCGCCGGCGCCGCACGGCTGACCGCCGGCGCGGTCGGCCTGCACGGCGTCTGGGTCAACGGCTCGCAGGTGGCCGACGCCAAGGGCTTCTGCGCCGATCCCAAGAGCCGACCCGGCCAAGTGCTGCGCCATTTCGCAGCCTGACGGCGTCTACCGAAACTTCCCGCTTCGGCGGGAAGCGTCCGATATCGATGGGACAGGACTTTCTCGCGAATCCCGTCGACTCGCCCCTCCCCCTCGCGGTGTTAGGATACCGTGCCATGGATAAACCCCGCCTTCCCGCCTTCGACCCGAAGGACCTGATCGAAAGCAACGCCACCGCCTATCCGGCGATTTTCAAGGCCGACAACAGCCGGCGCTGGAACCGTCGATTGGGCGACCATGTCGGCCTCACCAACTTCGGCGTGAACCTGACCCGGATCGAGCCGGGCGCGCAGTCCTCGGCCCGCCATGCCCATGCCAGGCAGGACGAGTTCATCTGGGTGGTCGAGGGCGAGGTCGTGCTGGAGACCAGCGAGGGCAGCCAGACGCTGCGACCCGGCATGTGCGCGGGCTTCGCCGCCGGCTGCGGCAACGCCCATCGCTTCGTCAACAAGACGGACAAGGACGCCGTCATCCTAGTGGTCGGCGACCGCACGCCGTTCGACGAGATCACCTATCCCGACATCGACAACCATGCCAAGGCCGGCGCCGACGGCAAGTACGTGTTCACCCGCAAGGACGGCACGCCGCACTAAGGCCGGTCAGGTCGCCGATCGGCGTGGTCGGCGCCGCGCGCCGATGCCACTCAGCCCGACTTGAAGTGGGAGTGACTCTCCGGCGACGCAAGGACCGGAAAATGCACCGCGCGCGCCCATTCGCCCAGCGACACGATCGTTACGTCCAGCGGCGGCGGGCCGAATTTGTAGGCCCAGGCGATGTCGAAGAACGAGCCGATCAGCTCGGCCGAGCTCAGGGTCTGGTTGCTGCGCGGCGGCAGCTCGACGTCGCGCTCGCGGCGCATCACCACAGCGCCGTCCTTGAGGCAGCGCAACGAGAGCCGGGCCCGCACCGTCCCAGCCGTCTCGTTGATCAGATGGATGCCGAGCCCGTTCAGGCCCTCGTCGGTCAGCGCCACCTGCACCGGCCGGAAGGCGCGACGCAGCGCATGCCACGCGGGCTTGGGAGCGCCCGAAGCATCGATCACACCCCAGCCCGCGCCGGGCACGAAGTCCTTCAGCATCCAGACCAGCGCCCCCCGGCAGGACGAGCCGGCGCGACGCCATTCGGCGATCGTCGCCTCCATGACCGCGCCGGGCGCGGCACGCATGGCCTCCGGCGCGTCCGACCCGAAGAGCAGTCGCGCATAGTGCCGGGTGACATCCTCGAAATCCCAGTCGGCGCCGCGGTCGCGCGGCGCCGGCCACGACGGTTGAGCGCTTGCGGCGTCGGGCAGGTTGGCGAAGGCGAGACACTCCGACGTGAAGCGCACGTTGGCGCGACGAGCATCCTCGAGCGTCCGCCTGTAGGCGCCGACGCCGTAGTAGTGCGAGATGCCGGTGTGGGTGGAGAACGGCAGGTCGCCGCCGACCGGCGAATGCGGCACGTAGGGCACGTCGGGCCGCAGCGCCGCGACGGCGGCCGGCAGGATCTCCTCGTAGAGCGGGCCGGTCCACAGCGCCGGCGGCAGGCCCATCATCGCCACCTGCTGCGCCACCTCGCTGCCGCCGCACAGCACGGCGAGCGACGGATGCGGCCGCGTGCGCCGCAGGAACTGCGCGGCCTCCTGCTCGACGCTGGCGCGAAAGGCCGGATCGGCGATCGGATAATCCATGTTCGCGAACATGAAGTCGTGCCAGACCAGCAGGCCGAGCTCGTCGCACAGCGCGAAGAAATCGTCGCTCTCGTAGGTCATGGTGCCGCCGACGCGGATCATGTTCATGTGCGCCTCTTGCGCCAGCGTCAGCCACGGCGCCAGCCGCTCCCGGTCGCCCGCCAGCGAGACGAGGTCGGCGGCGCTCCAGCAGGCGCCGCGGGCGAAGATCTTCACGCCGTTGACCACCAGGGCGAAGCCCTTGCCATCGCCGTCGCGATCGACCGCGATCGAACGGAAGCCGGTACGGCCGAGATCGATCTCGCCCGCGGCCGTCCGCAGTTTCACGGCATGGAGCGTCGGCGTACCATACGTGTGCGGCCACCACTTCTCGACTTTCGGCAGCCGCAAGGTGCCGGTCAAACGGTCGCCGTTGCGCACAAGCGGCGCGCGACGGTCGCCCACGACCATCTCGGCCTCGCCGTCGAGCCGCAATGACACGTCGAGCACACCGTCATCGCCATCGAGCGTGGCACGCAGGTCGACATCGAGATCGCGTTCCAGCAGCTTGATCGGCCGCCACGGGCCGACGGCGTGGACCGGTGGCTGCCATCCCGTCATGTGGCCGAGCAAGGTGGTACGCACGAGCCGCAGGGCGTTGTTCTCGACGATCCTGGTGCGCCAGCGCGCCCGTCCCTTGCGGCTCTCCAGCGCCTTATCGAGCGAGCGGAAAGCGATCAGCAGCTCGTTGTCTTCCCGCAACTCGACCTCGATGTCGTGGCGGAGGAACATGTTGTCGGAGTCGAGGATCTTCGCGCCGTTCAGCCAGACCTCGGCGATGGTCGCCAGCCCCTCGAAGCGCAGGAGGCGACGGCCGGTGCCGGGAAAGCGCGTGCGGTACCAGACGTCCTTGTCGTGCAGGGGCGTCGGCGCCGTAGCCTCGATCTTGAGGGCCTCGGCGGCGGTGCCGGGGACGGGTGCGGCGATCCAGCCGTCGACCGGCATCGGCGCGCCCGGAGCGGCCAGCGCGAGCTGCCACTCGATCAAGGATACTGCGCGAGGAGCGCCGTCATGATCCGATCATAGTCGGCTTCGATCGAGTCAAGCACAAGCTTGGCCGGATCGAAGCGGCGGCGGTTGGCCATGCGCGCGAGCTGGAACTGGATCGCCTTGGCGCCCTCGGCGATGCGCCGCGCCGCCGCCGCGGCGTCGGCCAGCGCCGGTTCGGCCAGCCAGTCGAGATAAGTGCCCAGCATCTCGAAGTTGGCGCCGAGCTGGCGCGGCAGGTTGAAGGCGTAGAGATGGAAGTAGTCCATGTCGCGCGCCGCCAGCGTCGCGAGATGCTTCGGCAGTGCGGCGCGCCAGGCCGCGATCGGATTGCTTCTCGGCCGATGCCGCAGATGCGCGTACAACAGGTCGATCGAGCAGTGCCGCAACGCCTCGCCGGTCAGCGCCTCGCCGTCGCGCTTCACGAACTCGACGTAGGGGAACAGGGTGTCGGGAGCCGGCGGCTTGCGGAACAGGCCGTCGTAATCCTCGCCCGACAGCTCGTGGTAGCCGGTGTTGTGGAAGTAGCCGAAACGGCGATTGGCGCGGTCCAGCGCGATCGCCGCGACCGTCGTCTTCACATGCGCCTTGCGATAGGCCGGGCCGGCATCGGGCAGCCAGTGGCTGTCGACCTCGATCAGCACCGGCCGGCCGCGCTCGAGCTGGCCGAGCGTGTGGCTTTCGACCGTGTCGTAGATGGCGAGCTCCTGCACCGCGAGGCCGAACAGGATCTGCAGGTCCTCGAGCGGGAACTTGAAGAAGGTGAAATGATCGCCCTCGAAGTCCTGGAGCACGGTGAAGGCGAGCGCCGCCTCCGCCGGATGGCCGAGCGCCGGCAGGAGCTCGGCCCAGACGTCGACGTAGCAGTTGGTCTCGAGCCAGATGCGATCGTCGGTGTGCAGCAGCCGCGGCGTCCAACCGGCCTCGCTGAGGCCCAGGAGGTCGGCCGAGTCAGAGCCCGAGGACATCCCGTACCTTCTGCGGCCACCGGCCGACCGCCAAGCCGTGGTGCTTGAACAGCGCCAGCGTGATGCGCTCGACACCGAAGCCGACGCAGGCCGTGTGGGCCGTCGCGCCGTCCGCCGTCTCGATCTTCCACGCCTGGCCGAACAGATCGCGATGGTAGTTGAAGCTGACGCAGGCCGTCGGGTGCTCTGTCGCGTGGATCGGCACCAGAAGCTCGAACTTCAGGCTCTCCTCGCGCTGGCTGGCCGCCAGCAGGCGGCCGGTGCGGCCGAAGAACGGGTCGTTGGCGATGTCTATTTCGAACGGCAGGGCAAAAGAAGAGACGATCGCCTGGCCGCGCGCCTTCCATTTCTCGCGGAAGGCCAGCGCCTGGTCCTCGCTGCCCAGCCGCACATGCTCGCGCTGGCGGAACATCTGCATGCGCGCCGGATCGACCGAGGGCTCATGACGGAAGCAGTAGGTATAGCAATCGACCAGCGCGCCCTCCGCCCCCAGGCGCCCACGCGCGCCGATCGCAGGGTAGACGCCGTAGCAGGCGGCCGGTGCCAGCGCGACCTCGGTGGTGCGCTGGTTCGCGGTCCAGTCCTCGCCCTTCGCCAGAGTGTCGAGCATGGCGCGATGATCGGAATCGGAGCCGGTGAAGCTGTGCACCGTGCCGACCAGGTGCGGCGAGCTCTTGAGGTAGCCGCTCTGTTCGAGCTGCCATTTGCCGATGCCGGGCGGGAAGCGCATGACCTCCGGCCGATCGGCATCGCCGACCGCGCCGACCGCGCGGTTGATGCCCTCGACCACCGCCTCGAAGGTGCCGCTGCGGCCGTACAGGCCGTCGACGCCCATCGAGATCAGCAGGCCGTGCGCCAGCAATTCGTCGCGGTAGGCGCGATGCAGATCGGCCACGGTCATAGCAGGTCCGGGTCCTCGCGCAGCGCCATCAAGAGCGTGCCGGTGTTGGCCAGGATGCGGTCGTTGTTGACCATCAGGGCCGCCGAATGGGCGTCGCGCAGGTGCCGGCCGAGGCTGTAGGGCGAATCGTTGCGATAGCCCGCCAGGCCGCAGATCAGCAGTGCGTGGTTGATCACCTGAACCGCCATCTGCGAGCTGCCGACCTTGAGGTTGTTCATCGCCACCGCGAAAGGCATCGACAGCAGCTCGTCGGGCGAGGCGGACGCGGCCTCGAACTGGCGCAGCGCCGCCACGACGTTGGAGCGCATGAGCTGCAGCAGGCTCGCCGCCTCGGCCAGCCGTGCCGGCGGCGTGCCGTTCTTCTTGCGCGCCTCGGCCCGCACATAGGCGCGCGCCCGCGCCACCGCGTTGGTCGCGATGCCCGACCACAGCGCGCTCCACACCAGGTGCGAGACCGGCAGCATGGTCTGCGCCGAGACCTCGGCATAGGAGACCGGGAGGAGCTGCGCCATCTCGCCGGTCGCCTTGAGGTGATAGCCGTTGGAGCAGGTGCCGCGCATGCCGAGCGTGTCCCAGCCGCTGTCCTGCTCGAGCACGCAGCCGGCCTTCGGCACCACCACGATCACCTGGTCGGAGGCCGGCGAATGCGGCGTCTTCCGCGCCGTCACCAGGATGCCGTCCGAATCGGCGCCGTAGGAGATGACCGTCGCCTCCTTGGCGAGCGCGAAGCGGTCGTTGGTCTGCTCGATGGAGCAGATGCTGGAACGCACGTCGCCGCCCACTCCCGCCTCCGAGGTCGCCGAGGCGAGCAGCAGCTGGTCGCCGGCGAGGCGGCGCAGGAAGGCGCGGTGCCAATCGGTGCCGCCATGGCGGACGATGCAGGCGACCTGGATCTGGTGCATGGCATAGATCATCGCCGTCGCGGCACAGTGCTGGCCGAGCGCGTGGCAGATCGCAACCGCGTCGGCGATGGTCCCGCCCGGGCCGCCCGCGCTCTCGGGCACCAGCAGGCCGAGCAGCTTCTCCTGCTTCAGGGCGGCGATCGCCTCGCCGGGAAAGCGCGCGTCGCGGTCGACGTCGTCGGCATGCCGCTCCGCCACGCCACCCACCGCGCGCGCCGCGGCGAGCCACTGGCTCATGCCGCTTCCTTCACGCCGATCTCGGCCAGGGCCTCGGCCATCGCGTAGACGCTGGAGAAGGTGCGGCGGCGCAGCAGCCGGTCGGGCAATTCGACATCGAACGCCTCCTCCAGGGCCAGCATCAGGTTGACCGTTGCATGCGAGCTGAGGCCTGCTGCGTACAGGTCGGCATCGTCGGCCAGGCCGTCGATGTCGACTTGCAGGTAATCCGTCCCCTTGAGGACGGCGCGGATGCGGGCTCGGACCGTACTGACTGACATGATCGACACGATTTCACGGTTTCCTACTGAGCAGAAGTCGTGATACAATTATATCGCAATTGCGATGAAAATTCCAGTGCCGGCGGGGAGCCCGACACACTGACACCGGTTGGTTTCAACGGCTGCTTCGGCTGGTTCCATGGACCAGGCGAAAGCAGGCAGAGGGAAGTTGCGGTCCTCATCTGCTCGGGCGTGATGCGCGAGGCATCGCTCGCCTATGCCTCTGTGCGCCTGCTCGCCCAGGATCTCGCGGCGGCGGGCTATCCGACGCTGCGCTTCGATTATCCCGCCGCCGGCAACTCGCTGGACGGCGATCTCAACCAGACGGGACTGCATTGGACGAGCTGGCAGCGCAGCATCGACGGCGCCATCGACTGGCTGCGCGGCGTGAGCGGCGCCCGGCGGGTCGTGCTCCTGGGCTTGGCCACCGGCGGCGCGCTCGCCACCCTGGTCGCGGCGGCGCGGCGCGACGTCGCGGGCCTGATGCTGTTCGAGCCGGTGATCGTCGGCCGCAGCCACATCCGCCAGCTGATCCTCGAGGGCGACCTGCAGCGCGGCGCATCGATGCCCCGCGAGCTTGGCCTCGAGATCCGCGAGAATCGCTTCGGCTCGCTCACCGTGGCGCAGATCGGCGAAACAGACCTGCGCGAGGTGGTGCCGCCGGCCGACATGACGGTCGCGATCTTCGCCCGCCCCGAATCGAAGGCGGCAGACGACTGCGCGCGCGCCTGGAGCGGCCGCGGCGTCGCCGTCACCCGCGGCGGCTTCGACGGCCTGGAGGCGCTGGTGCACCAGGAGCTGCTCGACGAGGTGCCGCTCGCCGACTTCACGCCGGCCATCGCCTGGCTGAAGGAGGCGGTGCCGCCGGCGCCGCCGTCGATGGCGACGATCGACCTGCCGGTGTTCGTGCTGCAGCCGCCCGGCTGCATCGATACGCCTCTGCGATTCGGCCCGGAAAACCGGCTTTTTGGCGTGCTCTGCCGGCCCGAGCGCGGCACCCCGACCGACATCGTGCTGATCCCGACCGGCGGCCGAGAGCCGAGCTACGGCGCGGCACGGCAGAACGTCGTGCTGGCGCGGCGGCTGGCCGAGGCCGGCATCGCGTCGTTCCGCTTCGACTTCGCAGGCATCGGCGACAGCGCCGGGCCGCCGGGCAAGGAGCGCGTGCTGAGCCACGCCTTCACCGACCGCGCCGCCGACGTCAAGGCGGCGGTCGATACCCTGGAGACGCTGGGCTTCAGCCGCTTCGCCATGCATGGGCTTTGCCTCGGCGCCTTTCATGCGCTGCATGCGGGCGCGGTCGAGCCGCGGGTCTCGGCGCTGGTGCTGATCAACCTGCCGGTGTTCATGGTCCCCGCCTCCAACGCGCTGGGCCAGCTCGAGCAGCGCGGCCGCTCGGCCGGGCACTATCTCGCCAAGCTGCTGCGGCCGAGCAGTTGGGGCAACCTGCTCGGCGGCCGCTCGAACCTCGCGGCGCTGCGGCGCGCGGCGCTGTTCCATCTGCACAGCCAGACGGTCGGGCGGCTCGAACGCCTGGCGCAGCGGGCTGGCCTGCGCTCGACCAAGAGCTTCGCCCATCGCGCCATGGCGACGCTGTCGCAGCGCGGCGTGCGTACGCTCTACCTCTTCTCCAACGGCCCGGAGGACATCGAATCCTTTGCCGCCGAGTTCGGCGCCGACGGCGCGGGGCTCGCCGCCTATCCCGGCGCCGAGATGCGCATCGTGCCCGGCATGGATCATTCCCTGACCATCACCGCCGGCCGGGTGCCGGCCGAGACCATGATGGTCGAGTTCGTCCTCGCCGGGCGGCCAGCGTCGGACGGGGTGTAATTTGTATCGCATATAACGTGCAATTGTATCACATGTACACGCCCGCAGCCTGAGCATCGCCAGCACAGGTTTGTCTAAAGGGTCTAGCAGACTGCTGAAGAACTCCTCACTGCGGAGTTTTTGGCCTTGGCGGGGCCCGATCACTGGAAAGTCTGGCGGCGTCAGGTGATCTGTCGATCCGTGGGAGCCGGGTCAGGCGGCCGTGAGCTTGGGGATTCGAACCAGATTGTA
>NZ_JAFKJN010000032.1 GCF_017305915.1 Reyranella sp. | reverse complement strand
TACGGCATCGACCAGATCGGCTCGGTGCGAAGGGTGTTTGCGAGCACTGCTAGCGCTCTCGCCTACGGCTACGATCCCTACGGCGTGCCGCTACAGGCCACAGCGCCGACCACCGACTTCGTCTACGCCGGCATGTTCTTCAATGCCGACAGCGGGCTCTACCTGACAAACTATCGTGCGTTTGATCCTTTTGCTGGAAGGTGGTTGTCGCGCGATCCGGTCGGCGAACAAGGCAATCCGACCGGCAACCTTTATCCCTACGTGGATGGGAACCCGATCGGCGTTGTTGATCCCACAGGCGAATTCGGCGTTGGGGCATACTCCGTCGCCGGCTTCGGGGGAGGTGTTATCGGTAACGTCGCGGGTCAAATTCTGCGCGGCGGCTGTGTGGACCTAAGTGACGCACTGCAGGCAGGCATCCAGGGCGCTGCCCTTGGTCTCGGCATAAGAGGCGGGGCTGAGTTGGGTGCAGGCATGATCAGCGAGATCTTCAAAAGAGCATTCGCCTGGTTGGAGGCACAAGGAGCTCGCGGACTCATTGCCGGCAATCCGAGCAATTCAGGAGCCATCCTAGCCACCCCGATCGTATCTAACACCAGACTCCAGAATATTATAAATAATCTCTACAAACATGTCGGAAAAGCCAATCGTACGGGGAACGGAACTACCCAGGACGCTATCCGAAATGAGCTAAGGACGGGCAAGCCAACTTCGGGCACCTTCCACAGCATAAAGGGGCAGGATTCAATCAACGGGCTTCGCAAGTTCCTTCGCAATAACCCAAATGCCCCGTACTATGATCGCCTTGTCGCACAAAGTTTGCTGGACGAATTGTTGAGCATTTTACCGCCATGAGAGAGGAATCATTTTCACTAATTCGAACCTTGGCGGAACGCTTCCCCGGGCTTAAGCACCCATTGGACGAGCATATTGAAGCCAACGACGAAATACTGCCTCATGTTTTTTTCTACGACGTCACCCTGTACGTTCTCGCGTTGGCAGCTTCGGTGAGATTGGGATCAAAGCCGGCTGAACGGGAACTCCGAGCAATTTTGGATCTGTTCGAAGAGCGATTTACAAATGGGTCTGAGGATGTCCAAGAACTGATCTCCGCCTCGTTTCTTGAGAATGTCCCTATGCCAGGAGAGAAGGGGGCAGAAATCCGGGAGATGGTAGGACCGAATATGAGAGTTCGTCTCGATCTCATCGGATAGTCCTTCGAGAGCTACGCGTACGACAGGCTCGATCTTGTCGCCTACGCTGACCGCCAAGGGCGCACCTGTACCTACGCCTACGACGCCAACCGCCGGCTGAAGTCGGTGACCGACGCGCTGTCGCAGGTGAAGACCTACGCCGAACGACGGCATGGCCCTACAGCGGCACCGCGCTGATCCGCTCCCACGCGAGCTCGCGATGGAGCTTCACACCGCCTTCCTCACGCTCGGGCGGCACCAGGATCATGCGCTCGCCCTCGAAGCGGACCTTGCGCACCTGCCGGCTGCCCATGCGGGCGGGGTCGGAGGCGGCGTCGACGGTGGTGATCAGCGTGCTCCCGTCGAACGTGTAGTTGCCGCAGTAGGACGAGTATTCGCGCTTGGCGCCGTCGGGCAGCCGGGCGCGGCCGTCGACCAGCACCGCCATCATGCGGCCGTCGGCGGTCAACGAGACCAGGCCCATGCCGCGCGGCCCGTAGGGCACGCCGAGCGGCTTGCCCGAAGGATCGGTCGTGCTGCCGCCGGCGAGCTTCCAGACGCCGACCACGTCGGGGGTGGCCGCTTCGGCCGCCCGGGCCACGGCGACGGCGGCCGCGGCGCCGGCCGCGATCTTGAGAGTGCGCCGCCGCGAAGCGCGTTGGCTCGTCATGGTCTTCCTCCTCATCGAGCCGCCCTGCCGAGCAGGCTGAAGCCGCGGCCGCGGCGCTGGCTGCGCGACAGCATCGCGGCGGGGATCATCGCCACCACCCCGGCCGCGGCGATCACGATGAAGGTGTCGGAGAAGGCCAGCATCTCCGCCTTCACGTGCAGCATCTGGCCGAGATATTCGTAGGCGCCGGCCTTCTGCTGCTGGAACGGCAGGCCGCCGGCGCGCTGCATCAGCTGCTCGACCAGGGTGACCAGGCGCTGGCTGGTGAAATTGCCCCAGTCCTGGGTCGCGGTCAGCGCCTCGGCATGGAAGTGGGTGCGCACCTCGAAGAAGGCGACCAGCAGGTTGGTGCCGAAGGCGCCGCCGAGCTGGCGCATGAAGTTGGCGATGCCCGCCCCCTGGCGGACCTTGTCGGCCGGCAGGGCCTTGAGCGAGGAGGCGTTGAGGCTGGGATTGATGAAACCCAGCCCGAGCCGCGACACCATCACCATGCTGACCAGCGTCCAGAAGGTCGTGTCGACGTCGGCGGTGCACATGAAGGTGAAGCCGGTCGAGAACAGCACCAGCCCGGCGATGATCATGGTCGAGGCCGGAATGACGTCGGCCATGCGCCCGGCGAGCGGGAAGATGAAGGCGAGCATGATGCCGGCCGGCATCATCATCAGCCCGGCCAGCAACGGCGTGAAGCCGATGATGGTCTGCACGAACACCGGGATGACATAGGTCGATCCATTCATGCCGAAGCCGAACACGAAGGCGATCGTCGCCGCGGCGGCGAACTCGATATTGGCGAAGATCCGGATATCGATCATCGCCCTGGGCGTGTGCAGCTCCCACAGGATGAATCCGACGGCAGCGACGCCGCCGACGGCGAGGCGCAGGACGATGGTGTCGGAGGCCCAGCCCTCGCGCTGGCCGTCGGCGATCCCGGTCATCAGCCCCAGCAGCGCGGCACACAGCAGGAAGAAGCCCAGCCAGTCGAACGGCGGGATCTGCCGGGGCATCGGCCGGCTCGGCATGAAGAACAGCCCGAGCACCGCGGCCAGGGCGCAGAACGGCAGCGAGATGTAGAAGACGTACCGCCAGGAGAAGTACTCGATCATCATGCCGCCGAGCGTCGGGCCGATCGCCGGCGCGAACACCACGCCGAGACCGAACACGCCCATCGCCATGCCGCGCCGCTCGGGCGGGAAGACCGAGAAGATGATCGCCATCACCAGAGGCTGCGCTACGCCGGCGCTGAAGCCCTGCACGGTGCGGAAGATGATCAGCACGTCCTCGGTCGGCGCCGCGCCGCCCATCAGCGCGCCCATCGAGAAGAAGAACAGCGCGCCGACGAAGGTGCGGCGCTCGCCCAGCACGTCGGTGATCCAGGCGTTCATCAGCATGCCCGCGGTCATCGCCGCGGCGTAGGCCGACGACATCCATTGCGCCTTGTCCTGGCCGATGCCGAAGGCGCCCATCACGTCGGGCACCGCGACGTTGACCGTGGTCATGGCCAGCACCATCGAGACCACGCCGACCATGCCGGTGACGGTCACGTACCAGCGGTAGTTCTCGCCGTAGCGTTCGCCGAGAACCTGGGGGCTGTCGAAGGCGGCGTCAGTGGGCACGGTTCAACGGTCTCACCTCATCCTGAGGAGGCGCGAAGCGCCGTCTCGAAGGACGGCAACGAGTACCTTGTCCGTTTCCACCCTTCGAGACGCGGACCTGCGGTCCGCTCCCCAGGGTGAGGTAGGAGTGTGAGATCCTCGAACCGGAAGCGGCGCTATCGGACGTCAATTTCGACTTCGACCATCATGCCCGGCGTCAGCGGCCGGGGCGGATCGACGATGTCGATCTTCACCGGCACGCGCTGGGTGATCTTGGTGAAGTTGCCGGACGGGTTGGGCGTCGGCAGCAGCGCGAAGCGCGCGGTGGTGGCGCTGCCGATGCGCGTCACCTTGCCGGTGAACTTGACGCCGGGATAGGCGTCGACGGTGACATGGACCGTCTGGCCGAGCTTCACCTGGCCGACCTGCGTCTCCTTGATGTTGGCCTCGACCCAGACCTCGTCCGGGTTGTGCAGCATCAGGATGCGCTGGCCCGCGGCGACGTACTCGCCGGGCAGCACGAAGGTGCGGTCGATCACCGCCGGGACGGGACTCTTGATGGTGCGGTCCTCGACGTCGACCTGCTGCTGGTGCATCTGCGCCGCGAGGTTGGCGACCTGGTGGGTCAGCGCCTCGATCTGCGCATCGATCACCTTCAGCCGCTCCTCGCCGGCGCGGGCCTCGTCGAGGCTGCCCTCGGCCTGCTGGTGCTCGGCCTCCATCTGCAGGATCTGGACCTCGAGCTTGGTCACGGCGCTCTGCGCGCTCTGCAACTGGCGCTCGTTGATCACCTTGGTAGCGAACAGCTTGCGGGCGCGGTCGAGCTCCAGCTTGGCGAAATCGAGATCGGACTGCAGCGCCTCGCGCGCCTTGTCGCGCACCGCGACGCCGGAGGTCCGGGTCTTGATCGAAGTCTCGACCTGCTCGCGGCTGAAGGTGCGCTCGGCCTTGAGCCGCGTGCGCTCGGCGCGGATGCCTTCGATCTGGGCCTTCAGCGAATCGACGCGCAGCCTGGCGATGCGGTCGTCGATCCTCACCACCGTGTCGCCGCCCTTCACGCGCACGCCTTCGAGCGCCGGCATCTCGACCACCCAGCCGTCGGCGCGGCTGGAGATGGTCACGATGTCGGCGGTGGCGCGGGCGTCGTATTCGTAGATGTGGGTGAAGCGGAGATAGGTCTCGTAGGCGCCGAAGGCGACGGCCAGCAGCAGGCCGATGGCGATGGCGATGACGCGCGGCCGGAGAAAGAACTGGCGGCGGTGGCTGCGGGCCCAGCCGGGCTGACTCTGGGCGGTCGCGATGACCGGAGGATTAACCGTTTGGTCCAAGATGAGAGATCATAAAGCTGAAACAAACCCCTGACCACGCGTGCAAAAGCGGCCCTCCCTTGCCAAATCGCGTGGTGGGGAGTGAATTGTCGTTCACAGGCGGTGCAAGACCGCCCGCACAGCAAAACCCTAGGATTCGCAATGCCCGATGCGTCGCATCCCGTACCGCGCCAGCTCGATGTCCTGATCGTCGGCGGCGGCCTCGCCGGCCTCTATGCCATCCATCGCCTGCGCAAGCTCGGGCTCAAGGTGCGGGCCTACGAGGCGGGCTCGGGGGTCGGCGGCACCTGGTTCTGGAACCGCTATCCGGGCGCGCGCTGCGACGTCGAGAGTCTCGAGTATTCCTATTCATTCGACGCCGAGCTGCAGCAGGACTGGAAGTGGCCGGAGCGCTACGGCACACAGCCCGAGATCCTGAAATACATCAACCACGTCGCCGACCGCTTCGACCTGCGCCGCGACGTGCAGCTCGACACCCGCATCACCTCGGCGGCGTTCGACGGCAAGGCCAATGAATGGACGGTGACGACCGACGGCGGCGAGGAGATCCGCGCGCGCTATTGCGTGATGGCGGCGGGCAACCTCTCGACGCCGCGCGTGCCCGACTTCAAGGGCCTCAAGGACTTCAAGGGCAAGTGGTACCACTCGGGCCTGTGGCCGCACGAGGGCGTCGACTTCAGCGGGCTCAAGGTCGGCGTCATCGGCACCGGCTCGTCGGGCGTGCAGATGATCCCGATCATCGCCCAGCAGGCCAGGCACCTCACGGTGTTCCAGCGCACCGCCAACTTCAGCCTGCCGGCGCGCAACACACCGATGCCGGAGGAGAAGGAGCGCAAGCACAAGGCCGAGTACCCGCAGCGCCGCGCCGCGGCGATGGAGACGCCCTTCGCGATCGCCGGCCACGACAAGCCGACCCGGTCGGCGCTCGATGTCGACAAGGCCGAGCGCGACGCGTCCTACGAAGCCAAGTGGCAGGAGGGCGGCTCGATCAGCTACCTCTATGCCTACACCGACCTGCTGGTGAACAAGGCGTCGAACGACACCGCGTCGGAGTTCGTGCGCAACAAGATCCGCGCCACGGTGAAGGACCGGAAGACCGCCGAGCTGCTGGCGCCCAAGGATCATCCGATCGGCACCAAGCGGCTCTGCCTCGATACCGACTACTACGAGACCTACAATCGGCCGAACGTGAGCCTGGTCGACGTGCGCTCCGATGCGATCGAGTCGATCACCGAGACCGGCCTGAAGCTCGGGTCGGGCGCGGCGTTCGATCTGGATGCCATCGTCTTCGCCACCGGCTTCGACGCCATGACCGGCGCGCTCAACGAGATCGACATCCGCACGACCGACGGCGAGGCGCTGCGCCAGCATTGGGAAGGCGGGCCGCTCACCTATCTCGGGGTGATGATCGCGGGCTTCCCCAACATGTTCGTCGTCACCGGCCCGGGCAGCCCGGGCGTGAAGACGCAGATGATCGCCTCGATCGAGCAGCACGTCGACTGGATCGCCGACGCGATCGACCATCTGCACCGCCACCAGCTCGACCGCATCGAGCCCACGGCCAAGGCCGAGAGCGAGTGGGTCGAGCACGTCAATCGGGTCGCGGATTCCACGCTCTATCCGCTGGCCAACTCCTGGTACATGGGGGCAAACATTCCTGGAAAGCCGCGTGTGTTCATGCCCTACGTTGGGGGCTTCGACCGTTACAAGAAGCATTGCGATGCGGTCGCCGCCAAGGGGTATGAAGGATTCACCCTGAGCCGACACGAGACCGTGGCCATTTGAACGAGTTCTACGTTCACCATCGCATCGATACCGCGCCGCGCCAGTGGCCGGCGGTGGCCGTGCGACTGGCGAAGCAGGGCGCCGAGCGCATCTCCGCCAACGGCGGCGCCTTGTTCGGCCTGTGGCGCAGCCAGATCGGCCGGCCCCGCGACGAGATCCAGGCGATCACCGTGTGGCCGGGCACGACGCGCGCGGCCGAGGCCGAGCGCCTGCTGCTGCAGGATGAGGCCGACGTCTGGACGCGGCGTAGCGAGCTGCTCCATCCGACCTTGCGGCCCAAGGACGCGACGCCGCCGGTGCGCCAGGGCAACTACGCCTTCCGCTGGTTCGCGACGCCGCAGCACCATTGGGCGGAGTTCCTCGATCTCTGCGCCCAGGGCTGGCCGGGCTTCGAGAGCGCCTACGATTCGCAGGTGATCGGCCTGTGGCAGGCGGTCGGCGACCGCACCGCCACCGATGCCGACGAGGTCACCGGCGCCGGCATCCACGCCGGCGTGCGCAGCCTGCTGCTGACGCGGCGGCCCAATCTGGCGATGTGGGAGCGCTCCAAGATCCCGCAAGGCAAGGGCGAAACCAAGGTGCGCGACGTGCTGAGCCGCCGCTACGACCTCTGCGACTGGACGGTGGTCTCGACCGCGACGCTGCTGACCGCCACGGACACGCCGGACAAGGCGAGGTGGACCTAGCGCGTTCATACGCGCTGGCGGGCGGCAGCGCCTTCTGAGGCGCGAGAGCCCGCGCGGTTCAGAAAAGACGAGAATGTCTAAAGCGCGATCACCACGTTGCCTGCCGCATCGAGGCTCGCCGTCGCATCGGGCGGCACGACGCAGGTCGCGTCGTACTCCTCGATGATGAACGGGCCGCGACGCTCGCCCTTGAGGTCGGAGCGCCGCAGGATCGGCGTCTCCAGCCATCCGGCATCGCCGAAATAGGCGCGCCGCGGCGGCGGCGGCGGCGGCTCGGCCCGGCTGAGCTTCAGGCGCTCGGGGATCGCCGAGCCCTCGCGCAGCCCCTGCCCCACGACCTGGATCGATACAAGCTCGACCGGCTCGTCCTTGCCGGCGCGATGGCCGTAGGTCTTTCGAGATGCTCGACCATGCGCGCGTCGATCGCGCCGTCGGGCACCGGCACGGTCAGCTCGTAGCTCTGGCCCTGATAGTGCAGCGCCGCCGAGCGCCTGAGCCGCCTGCGGTCGGCCGCGAAGTCCTCGGCCGCGAGCTGCGCCTCGGCCTGGTCGGCCAGCGTCTTCCAGGCGCGCTCGATCTCGGCGAGATCGGCCTGGCGCAAGAGGCGCCGGAAGGTCCGCGAATAGTGATGCTCGACATCGGCATAGAGCAGGCCGAACGACGAGAACAGCCCGGCCGACGGCGGCACCACCACGCGGCTCATGCCCAGCGACCTCGCCATGCCGCAGGCGAACAGCGGGCCGTTGCCGCCAAAGGCGAACAGCGCGAACTCGCGCGGGTCGCGGCCGCGCTCGGTCGAGATGGACTTGATGGCGCGGATCATGTTGGAGGCGGCGATGAGATGGGCGCCGTAGGCCGCCTTCTCGAGCGCCAGGCCGAGCGGCTTCGCCACCTTGTCCTCGAACGCCCGCCGCGCCTTGTCGGCATTGAGCGCCAGCGCACCGCCGACCAGGTGGGACGGGTTGATGTAGCCCAGCACGACGTTGGCGTCGGTGACGGTCGGCGTGTCGCCGCCCTTGTCGTAGCAGACCGGCCCCGGCAGGGCGCCGGCGCTCTCCGGCCCGATCTGCAGCGCGCCGCCGCCATCGATCCAGACCAGCGAGCCGCCGCCCGCGCCGACTTCTGCGAGATCGATCGCCGGGACTTTCAGCGTGTAGCCGGCGCCGGTCAGCAGCCGCGAGCCGATCATGATGCCGGCGCCGACCGAGTACTCGGCCGCGCGCGTCACCTCGCCGTCCTCGACCATCGAGGCCTTGGCGGTGGTGCCGCCCATGTCGAAGGTGATGATCTTGGGTACCGACTTGGCGCGGGCCAGCGCCTGCGCCCCGACCACGCCGCCGGCCGGACCCGATTCGATGATGTTCATCGGCCGCTCGGCCGCCGCCTGGTCGCTGGTCAGGCCGCCGTTGGATTGCATCAGCAACAGCCGCGCCGGGATGCCGGCCTTGTCGAGGCCCTGGCGCAGCGCACGCAGGTAGCTCGCCACGATCGGCATGACATAGGCGTTGATCACCGTCGTCGAGGTGCGCTCGTACTCCTTGATCTCGGGCAGCACCTCGTAGGAGACGCTGAGCTTCAGGCCGGGCGCCTTGCGCTCGACGATCTCCTTCAGCATCAGCTCGTGCCGCGGATTGGCGAAGGAATTGAGCAGGCAGACGGCGATGGCCTCGACCTTCTCGGCCAGCAGCGCATCGACCGCGCGCTCGGCGTCGCGCGCGTCCAGCACCCGCTCGACGCGGCCGCGGGCATCGACCCGCTCGTCGACCACCTGGCGCAAATAGCGCTCGACCAGCGGCATGGGCTTCTCCCACGCCAGGTCGTAGAGCTTGGGCATGCGCAGCGTCCGGATCTCCAGCACGTCGCGGAAGCCCTTGGTGGTGATCAGACCGACCCGCGCGCCCTTGTGCTCGAGGATCGCGTTGGAGGCGACGGTCGTGCCGTGGCGAATCTCCTCGATCGCGTCGCCGGCGAGGCCGGTCTCGACGAACAGCTCGGAGAGGCCCTCGACGATGGCGCGGGCATAGTCGCCGACGCTGGAGGAGATCTTCTTGGTGTGGATCGTGCCGCCCGAACCCAGCAGCACGATGTCGGTGAAGGTGCCGCCGATATCGACGCCTACCCGGTAACGCTCGCTCATTCCACCGCCCGCACCGCAGTCTCTTCCGGTTTGTTGGGATCGTGCCATTGCACCTTCGGGACCACGTCCCAGGCGCGTGCCCGTCGAAGCTCGTCTCGCCGAGCGGCGGTCGCCGCCTCGTCGACCGCCCAGCGCGCGACATCGACGATCACGCCGTAATCGTCGGCCGCCCTCCGGGGCGACAGCAGCTCGTTGCGTACGTCCTTCAGCACCGCGGCCGGATCGCGTTCGAGCGGATCGCCCCAGCCGCCGGCGCCGGCCAGCACGTGGCGGAAGATGTCGCCCTTGCGGATGGTCATGGTGAACTTGCCGGGCAGCACGCGGTTCTCGGCCTGCGGATTGAAGTAGTTCTCCGAGGCGCCGCCGGGGCTGCCGCCATAGAGGCCGAACGGCCGATGGTCGCGGCGGTCGGAGCGGACCTGCAGCACGCCCTCGTCCTCGAGGAACCTGTAATCGCGCCGGAACGGCACGCCGCCGCGGTACTTGCCGGCGCCCGCCTTGTCGGGAACGAACTCGTAGGCCAGGAGCTGGATCGGCTCCTCGGCCTCAGTGACCTCGATCGAATGCGAGGCCATGTTGGCGAACATGTGGCTGTTGCCGTCGAGCCCGTCGGCCCACGGCCGCGCGCCCCAGGCGCCACAGGTGAAGTCGACATAGATGAAGGGCTTGCGGTTGGCGTCGTAGCCGCCGATCGAGATGCCGGTGTTGCCGCCGTCGCCCGCCGCCTTGACCTTGTCGGGCAGCATCATCGCCAGCGCGCCGAACATGCAGTCGGTCATACGGAAGCCGGTGAGGCCGCGCGCCGCGCACGCCGCCGGCAGCACGCCGTTGCCGACCGTACCCGGTGGGCAGATCACCTCGATGGCGCGGAACACGCCTTCGTTGTTGGGGATGCCGGGCGGCAGGACCGAGCGGATGCCGGTGTAGGAGGCGGCCTTGGTGAAGGAAAGCGTGTTGTTGATCGCGCCTTTGACCTGCGGGTTGGTGCCGGTCCAGTCGACCACCATGTGATCGCCGGTCTTGCGCAGGGTGACGAACAGACGGATCGGCTTGCCGTAGTCGATGCCGTCGTCGTCGATCCAGTCCTCGAAGCTCCATTCGCCGTCGGGCAGCTTCGACAGCGCCGCGCGCGTCAGGCGCTCGGCGTAGTCGACGGTCTCGCGCATGAAGGCCACGGTCTCGTCGGGGCCGTACTTGCGAACCAGCTCGGCGAACTGCTGCTCGGCGATGTGGCAGGCGGCGAGCTGGGCGCGCAGGTCGCCGAACACCTTCACCGGCAGCCGCACGTTCTTCTCGATGAAGGTCATGATGGTCTTGTTGACCTTGCCCGCCTCGTAGAGTTTCAGCGGCGCGATCCGAAGACCTTCGGCATAGATCTCCGTCGAGTCGGACGCATTCGACCCGGCGACGCGGCCGCCGACATCGGTGTGATGGCAGACCGTGCAGGCGAAGGCGAGCCGCTTGCCGTCGTGATAGAGCGGCTTGAACACGAAGATATCGGGCAGGTGCATGCCGCCGTCGAACGGGTCGTTCATGATGAAGACATCGCCCTCGACCATGTCGTCGCGATAGTGGCGCATGATCGAATCCATCGCGGTCGGCACCGAGCCGAGATGGCCGGGCAGGGTCAGGCCCTGCGCCACCAGCTTGCCGTCGCCGTCGGCGAAGCCGGTCGAGTAGTCCATGTTGTCCTTGAGCACGCCCGAATAGGTCGTTCGGAAGACGGTCAGCGCCATCTCGTCGGCGATCGAGAAGATGGCGTTCTTGAACAACTCGAAGGCGATGGGATCGTGGGCCATGCCGGCATGTTGCCGGTCCCGGACGCAGCCCGCAAACGATTCAGCTAGCGCACGCCCCTTTCGCTTGGCGCGCATCTTGCTCACAATGGTCGGAGCTTTGGCTGTGCTGGGGGAGAACGGCAGATGCTGCAGCGTTGGATGATGGGCCTCGCCTTGGCGGCCGCGATGACCACTTGTGTCGCGGCGCAGGACCTGCCCAAGAGTCAGTTCAAGGTCATCGGGCTGAACAGCCCGACGCCGGCCTCGATCCACGACGAGGTCCCGTTCTGGCGCAAGACCGTGCTCGAGGCGTCGAAGGGCGCCATCACCGCCGACATCACGCCGCTCGACCAGATGAGCATCGACGACAAGACGATGCTGCGCCTGCTCAAGCTCGGCGTGATGGATTTCGCCGGCATGGACATCTCCAAGATGGCGGGCGACGACCCGCGCTTCGAGGCCTGCGACCTGGCGGGCCTGACGCTCGATCCGGAGAAGGCCCGCACCGCCTGCAACGCCTATCGCGGCGTGATCGACCGGCAGATGCAGAAGAACTGGAACGTCAAGCTGCTGGCCTTCGGCGGCAACACACCCCAGGTCTTCTGGTGCCGCGAGGTCGTGTCGGGCCTCGGCGGCTTGAAGGGCAAGAAGATCCGCGTGTTCAACAACACCATGCGCGACTTCCTGGGCGGCGTCGGCGGCTCGGCGGTCAGCATGGCCTTCGCCGAGGTCGTGCCGGCTTTATCGGCCGGCGTCGTTGATTGCGGCGTCACGGGCAGCCTGTCGGGCAACACCGCCGGCTGGGCCGAGGTCACCAAGTCGATCTATCCGATGTCGCTCGGCTGGAGCATCAACGTGCTGGCCGTGAACCTCGACAGCTGGAAACGGCTCGATCCCAAGGTCCAGGCCTTCATGGCCGAGCAGACCAGGGCCTACGAGGACAAGATGTGGGCGACCATCAAGACGACCACGTCGGAGGCCGACAACTGCAACAGCGGCGTGCAGCCCTGCACCATGGGCAAGCTCGCCAAGACCACCATCGTGCCGGTCAAGCCCGAGGAGATGGACGCGCACAAGAAGCTGGTCGAGGGCGCGGTGCTGGCCGGCTGGGCCAAGCGCTGCGGCGCCGAATGCGCCCGCGAGTGGAACGACACGGTCGGCAAGGCGCTCGGGCTGAAGGCGCCGACACCCTGAAATGAAGATGCGAAATCAGAATCCTCCCCTTCGCGGAATCGCGAAGGGGAGGTGCCCGCATCCTACGCGGGCGGAGGGGTCATGAGCGACAGTCTTGCGGGGGCCCATGACCCCTCCGTCGCGGACTACCGCTACACCTCCCCATCTGAATGGGGAGGAGTTTGATGCAGCGCCTTCAAACCGCCGCCGAGAGCATCTCTCGGGTCGGCGCGGTGGTGGGCGGCGCCATGCTGCTCATCGCCTCGATCCTGATCTGCATCGACATCACGCTGCGCTACACGCTGGCGGTGACCCTGGGCGGCGCCGACGAGCTGTCGGGCTATGCGCTGGCGATCTCCAGCGCCTGGGGCTTCTCGGCTGCCTTGCTGAGCCGCAGCCACATCCGCATCGACACCGTCTATGTCCGCATCAAGTCGATCACCGTGCGGGCGCTGCTCGACCTGATCAGCCTCGCCACGCTGCTGTTCTTCTTCGGCATGGTGACCTTCTACGCCTGGGGCGTGGTCAGGCAGTCCTGGGTCTCCGAATCGCATTCGCTGTCGGCGATCGAGGCGCCGCTGATCGTCCCGCAGGGCCTGTGGTTCGCGGGCCTGGTGTTCTTCGTCCTGGTCTGCCTGCTGCTGCTGGCGCGCGGCCTGCTGGCCTTCGCCCAGGGCCGCTACGGCGAGCTGTTCAAGCTGATCGGCTCGAAGTCCGCCGTCGAGGAGGCCGAGGAGGAGATCGCCGCCACCCATCACGGGCTCGAGCAGGAGAAGCCACAATGACCGCCGGCATCTCGCTCGTGGTGCTGCTGTTCCTGCTCGGCAGCTCGATCGCCGTCGCCGCCGGCATGGGCCTGACCGGCGTGCTGCTGAACGACATGTTCTCGACCATGCCGATGAGCCGCATCGTCGGCGAGCTCACCTGGTCGACCACCAGCAACTTCATCCTGACGGCGATCCCGTTCTACATTCTGTTCGGCGAGATCCTGCTGCGCTCGGGCACCGCCGAGCGCATGTACGCCGCGCTGGTGCAGTGGCTCTCCTGGCTGCCTGGCGGGCTGATGCATTCCAACATCGGCGCCTGCGCCCTGTTCGGCTCGGTGTCGGGCTCGAGCGTCGCCACCGCCGCCACCATCGGCGTGGTGGCGATGGGCGAGATCGAGAAGCACAAGTACAACGAGCCGCTGTTCCTCGGCACACTGGCGGCCGGCGGCACGCTCGGCATCCTGATCCCGCCCTCGATCAACATGATCATCTACGGCGTGATGACCGACACCTCGGTGCCGAAGCTCTATCTCGCGGGCTTCATCCCGGGCTTCATCCTGACCGTGCTGTTCAGCCTGACGGTGCTGGTCGCCTGCATCTGGAAGCCGCACTGGGGCGGCACCCGCATCCCGACCAACTGGGAGATGCGGATGAAGCTTCTCCCCGACCTGCTGCCGCCGCTGGTGCTGCTGGTGATCGTGATCGGCGCGATCTTCTTCGGCATCGCCACCGCGACCGAGGCGGCGGCGGTCGGCATCGTCGGCGCGCTCGCCCTGGCGGCCAAGGACCGGCGGCTGAGCTGGCGCATGCTGCGCGACGTTTGCGAGAACACGGTGCGCACCACCTCGATGGTGGTGGCGATCCTGGTCGGCGCCTTCTTCCTCAACGTCGTGATCCAGACCATCGGCCTGACCCAGCAGCTCAGCAAATTGATCGCCCACTACCAGCTCTCGCCGGTCCAGGTGCTGCTGGCGGTGATCGCGCTGTACCTGATCCTCGGCACCTTCATGGAGGAGCTCTCCATGATGATCTCGACCATCCCGATCACCACGCCGCTGATGGTCCAGGCCGGCTACGATTCGGTGTGGTACGGCATCCTGCTGGTGCTGCTGATCCAGACGGCGATGATCTCGCCGCCGTTCGGCATCAACCTGTTCGTGATCCACGGCATCCGCGGGCGCGGCAAGCTGACCGACGTCGAGAAGGGCTCGGCGCCGTTCGTCATCGCCCTGCTGGCGATGATCGCCATGATCTGCATCTGGCCCGATATCGTGATGGTGGCGGTGCGCTGGTTCGGCTGAGGCGGCCGGGAAGTTCCCGGATATCAGTGATATCATCGATATCACGAACCGGCGATCGCCTCGTCGGTCTCGGGATCGAAGAAATGCAGTCGGCCCGGCGGCACCGACAGCCGCAGGCGGTCGCCGCTTGCGACCGACGCCTCGGCCGGCACGCGCGCGACGGTGATGCGCGTGGCACCCAGCCGGGCCTCGAGCAGGATCTCCGAGCCGAGCTGCTCGACCACCTCGACCGCCGCCTCGAACGATCGGCCGGCGATCTCGCCCAGCACCAGATGCTCGGGCCGCATGCCCAGCACGACCTTGCGGCCCCGATAGCGCTGGAGCGCGGCACCCGATGGCTCGCTGACGGCGAGATCGAGGTCCGGGGCGCTGACCTTGCCCTCGCCCACCGTGACCTCGACGAAGTTCATCGCTGGCGCGCCGATGAAGCCCGCGACGAAGCGGTTGACCGGCCGGGCATAGACCGTAAGCGGCGTGCCGACCTGCTGCACGCGGCCGTCGCGCATCACCACGACCCGGTCGCCGAGCGTCATTGCCTCGACCTGGTCGTGGGTCACGAACACCGAGGTGGTCGGCACCTGGGCATGCAAGCGCTTGATCTCGACCCGCATCTGGGCGCGCAGCTTGGCGTCGAGGTTGGAGAGCGGCTCGTCGAACAGGAAGACCAGCGGGTTGCGCACCAGGCAGCGGCCGAGCGCGACGCGCTGCTGCTGGCCGCCCGAGAGCTGGCGCGGCCGGCGCTTCAGCAGCTCGTGCAGGCCCAGGATCTCGGCGGCGCGGTCGATCGCCGCCTTGATGTCTCGCTCCGGCACCTTCTTGTTGCGCAGGCCGAAGGCGAGATTGTCGTACACGCTCATGTGCTGATAGAGCGCGTAGTTCTGGAACACCATGGCGACGTCGCGGTCGCGCGGGGCCAGGTTGTTCACCACCTTGCCGCCGATCCGGATCTCGCCGCTCGAGATGTCCTCCAGCCCCGCGATCATGCGCAGCGTGGTGGACTTGCCGCAGCCCGACGGGCCGACGAGGGCGACGAACTCCTTGTCGGCGATCTCGAGGTCGACGTCCTTCACGGCATGGTGCAGCGACCCGTAGTGCTTGTTGACCTTGGCAAGACTGATAGCGGCCATGATGACTCGTCATGCTCCTCCCCCGCTAGGGGGAGAGGCGGGGTGAGGGGTTACAGACAATCCTCGAAGCCCCTCACCTGACCCTCCCCCTAGCGGGAGAGGAACATGAAGGGCGCCTCGTTTCGCGCTTACTGCGCCGCCTTGCTAACGCTGGGTGCGCCCTCGGCCAGCACCTTGGCGATGTCCTCGCGCTTGCCGGTGACGGCCTTGGTGACGGTGTCGTTGAACGCCTTGTGCACCGCCGGCCAGTTGGCGAAGTAGTAGGCACCGCGCACCTTGTGGGGCGAATCGAGCACCGACTCCTTCAGCAGCTTCATGAACGGATCGGCCGCGGAGATCTCGGGCCAGAAGGTGGTGTTGGGCGGCGGCGCGCCGGTCGCCTTGAACATCTTCATCTGGCCTTCCTTGTCGACCATCATCGCCGCCAGCATCTCCTTGGCGAGCGCCTTGCGCTCCGGCGAAATCGACTTCGGGATCGCCCAGCCCCAGATATCGTCCCAGGCGAACGGGTCCTTGCGGTTGGGTCCGAGCGGGAAGCGCGCGGCCGCGATCTTGCCCGCCATCTTGGACTTGGCCGGATCGTTGAAGGTGCCCCACCACAGCGTGTCGGCCACGGTGAAGGCCGCGTCGCCGCCCATGAAGATGGCGTTGGCCTCGTTGCGGTCGTAGGCCGGCATGCCGCGCGGCGAGATCTTGTGGGTGTTGATGGCGTCCCACCAGTATTCGACCGTCTCCTTCATGCAGGGCTCGGTCATCATCGACTTCCAGCCGTTGGCCGCGAGCTTCTTGTTGTCGCGCTCATAAGGAGGCGCCAGCACGTCGCAATTGTTGGCCCACATCGACCACAGCCAGGAGAACCAGCTGTGGTTCATCGCCATGCCGCCGACATAGCCGAACTTCACCTTGCCGGCCGCCTGGAGCTTCTTCGAGGTCTCGACCAGCCCGGCCAGGGTCTTCGGCACCTCCTCCGGCTTCACCAGGTCGCTGCGATAGAAGAACACGCTGAAGGTCTGGCCCATCGGCACGACCGTGTTCTGGCCCTGCGCATTGCCGAACACGACTTTGTCCATGCCCCATTTCTCGGCGTACTTGAGGGCCTCGATGTCGTCGGTCGGCTCGAGCAGGTGCGCCCAGAGCTGGCCCCAGTCGTCGTTGTGCCAGATCACGTCGTACTGGTCAGAGTTCGAGGTCAGCGACGCCGTCATCTTCTCGACGTAGACGCCGTAGGAGTTGGGCACCTTGACGATCTTGATGCCCTTCTTGGCGCCCCAGCTCTCGAACATGGCGATCGAGGCGTCCTGGATCGGGCTCGGCTGGTAGCCGATCCTGAGCTCCTTCACCTGGGCTTGCGCCGTGCCGGCCGCGAGCACGGCGGCGGCGGCTAATAACGCTCGTCTCAACATCGTTTCCTCCTTCTTTTGACTTAGAGGCGCAGGCCTCGAATCACGTATTTCTGACCGAACAAGGCGAGCAGGAAGGCCGGCACCAGCGCCATCACCGCCGTCGCCGCCATCAGATTCCAGCGCAGGCCCATCTCGGTGACGAACTGGGCCATCACCACGGTGATCACCGGCACGCGATTGCCGGTCAGGATCAGGGCGAACAGGAACTCGTTCCAGGTGAACAGCCAGCACAGCACGCCCAGCGCGGCGATCGCCGGGATCGCCGACGGCAGCGCCACCCGCAGGAAAGCGCCCCAGCGCGTGCAGCCGTCGATCAGGGCGGCGTGCTCCATCGACGGGTCGATGCCGTCGAAGAAGCCCTTCATCAGCCAGGAGAAGAAGCAGATATGGACGGCGATGTGCGGCAGCAGCAGGCCGACATAGGTGTCGTAGAGGCCCCAGCTCTGCGCCACGAAGTAGAGCGGGATCACCCAGGAGATGTAGGGCACGCAGCGGAAGATGTAGATCGTGCCGAACCAGGTGCTCGAGACCGGTCCCTTGAAGCGCGACAGCATGTAGCCGCTCGACACCGTCACCAGCAGCGAGAAGAAGGTCGCGAGCGTGGCGATCACAGCGGAGTTGGCGAAAGCCTCGACCACACGCTCGTCCTGAAACACCTCGGCGAAGTTGCCCAAGGTGAACTCGGTGCCGCGATGGACGTAGTAGACGCCCGATTCGGGCCGCAGCGACGTCAGGATCAGCCACAGCACCGGAAAGGCGAACAGGAAGCAGATGCCGACGATCGCCAGGCCGAACAGCAGGCGGCGCACGCCCAACGGCAGATTGGCGAACAGCATGGGCTGACGGACCATCGCCATGGCGTCAGGCCTTGGCGATGCGGTCGGTGACGCGATAGAGCACCACGCCGACCACCAGGATGATGAGGCCGCCGATCATCGCCGCTGCCGAGCCGCGACCGAGATCGAGATTGAGGAAGGCCAGGACATAGGCATAGAGGCTGAACAGCTCGGTCGAGCGGCCGGGGCCGCCGCCGGTCAGCGTCCAGACGATATCGAAGGTGCGGAAGGCGTCGATCGCGCGGATCACGACGCAGACCACGATGACCGGCCGCAGCATCGGCACGGTGAGATGGGTGAACACCCGCCAGGTCGAGGTGCCGTCGATCTCGGCCGCCTCGAACGGCTCGCGCGGCAGGCTCTGCAGTCCCGCCAGCAGCAGCAGCGTGTACCAGGGCGTCCACAGCCAGATGTCGGTCAGCAGGATCACGCCGAAGGCGGTCCAACGCTCGACCAGCCAGGGCTGGCCCTCGAACCCCAGCCCCTCGAGCACTGCGTTCACGATCCCGAACTGATCGTTGAACATCCAGCGCATCATGATGGCGGCGATCACCGGCGCCACCATCAGCGGCACCAGCAGCACGGTCTGCACCAGCTTCTGGCCGCGGAACGGGCGGTTGAGCAGCAGCGCCAGCGCCAGGCCCAGCGCCAGCGCGCCCAGCACGCTCACGACCATGAACAGGAAGGTGTTGGGCAGCACGACCTCGAGGAAGGCGGGATCGGTGATCACCGCCTGGTAGTGCGCCAGCCCGACCCAGACCTTCTTCGGATTGTAGAGCGCCCAGTCGCGGAAGCTGGCATTGGCGCCGATCACGATCGGCACCACCTGGAACAGCAGCATCAGCAGGCCCGCGGGCAACACCAGCAGCAGCATGAAACGCTGCTGCTCGCCGAACAGCGGACGCGACCCCGACGCCATACGCCTTCCCCTACCTCTTTGCTTACTTGTTGCCGGGATGATGCGGGTTTTCCGAACTGGTTGAAAGCGGTGTTTCCCGCTATGTCACGGCCGCCATGCAGACCCTGCGGACCCTCGAGGCGCTGGAGCGCGAAGGGCTGGTCGCGGCCGAGCCGCGGCTTGCCGACGCCGCGCAGTCGATGGCGATCGCCATCACGCCCGAGATGCTTGGCCTGATCGACCGCGCGGACGCCGACGACCCGATCGCCCGCCAGTTCGTGCCCAGCATCGCCGAGACCGAGATCGCGCCCGAGGAGCTGGCCGACCCGATCGGCGACGAGGCGCGCGCCGCCGTCAAGGGCATCGTCCACCGCTATCCCGACCGGGTGCTGCTGAAGCCGCTGCATGTCTGCCCGGTCTATTGCCGCTTCTGCTTCCGCCGCGAGAAGGTCGGGCCGGGCGGCGAGGCCTTGTCGGCCGACGAGCTCGCGGCCGCGCTCGCCTACATCCGCGACCGGCCCGAGATCTGGGAAGTCATCCTGACCGGCGGCGATCCGCTGATGATGGCACCACGGCGGCTCGCCGACCTGATCGCGGGCCTCGACGCGATCGGCCATGTCGGCGTCATCCGCATCCATAGCCGGGTGCCGATCGTCGATCCGTCCCGCGTGACCCCCGAACTGGTGACCGCGATCAAGCCGCGCCGCGCCGCGCCGTGGCTCGGCGTGCATTGCAATCACCCGCGCGAGCTTCAGCCCGCGGCACGGATGGCGCTCGGACGGCTGGCCGATGCGGGGATACCTTTATTGGGCCAGACCGTGCTGCTGGCCGGGATCAACGACACCGTCGATACCCTAGACCAGCTCATGCGGGCGCTGGTGACGGCGCGGGTGAAGCCCTACTACCTGCATCATCCTGACCTGGTGCGCGGCACCGGCCACTTCCGCGTTTCCATCGCGCGCGGGCAGGAGCTGATGCGGGCGCTGCGCGGCCGGCTGTCGGGCCTGGCGCAGCCGACCTACGTGCTCGACGTGCCGGGCGGCCACGGCAAGGTGCCGATCGGTCCTGGTTATCTTGCAGGCTATCTGGGCGACGATCCCGATGCGCTGCCCGACGAGCTACGGGTCCGCGACGCCTTCGGGCAGACGCACCGCTATCCCGGCTAACGCTCGGCCAGGGCCTCGTCGCCGACCGGACCCGGCGCCTCGACGAGCAGTTCGACCGTCTGCGCCCCCGCCGTCTCGAAGGTCAGGGTCATCGGCACACGCTGGCCCTGAGCGAGCGGTGCCTTGAGCTCGATCAACAGGTGATAGCCGCGCGGCTTCAGCGTGATCGCCGTGTCGGGCGGCAGGTGCAGCCCCTTCTCGAGCGGCCGCATGCAGATGCCGTGGCCGACCACTTTGATGCCGTGGATCTCGATCTTCGTCGCGACGGGGCTTTCGGCTGCGATCAGCCGATCGGCCTCGTCGCTTTTGTTGGTGACGGTAAAGAATCCACCGGTGTGGCATTTCTCGCCCAGCGAGGTGCGGATCCAGGGGCGGCTGATATCGATGTTCATGCCGCCCATTCAGCATTAGCTTTTGTCGGGGTCAACGGCGCGCTGCCATAATCGGTCGGGTGGCCCGCACCGGCGGTTGGCTGAGCTCCTCGACCAGCCATTCCTCGAACGCCTTGGTCTTGGGCCGGGTCGCCGACGACGGTGGGCAGACGAACCACCACGCCTTGCCCGAATCGACGATCTGCGGGAACGGCTGGAACAGCCGGCCCTCGGCCAGCTCCTCGCGGAACAGCTGCGGCGGCCCGACCGCGACGCCCGCGCCCTCCATCGCCGCCTCGACGGCGATCATCGTCGAATCGAAGGTCAGGACCCGCTTGGGCTTGAAGTCGCCCAGGCCGACCGCGCGCAGCCAGATCGACCATTCGGGATCGTAGGTCATGTCGATGAACGGCACGCGCTTCAGGTCATCGAGCGATTTCAGCTTGTCCTTGTAGCGCTTGCCGCAGAGCGGGGTCAGCACGTCGCTGAACAGGCGCGTCGCATGCAGGTCCGGATCAGGCTGCACCGCAAAGCGAATCGCGCAGTCGAAATCCTCGCGCGCGAAGTCGACATGGCGCAGCGCCGTCGTCATGCGCACCTCGATCTCCGGATGCTTGGCCTGGAAGCGGTGCAGCCGCGGCGCCAGCCAGCCCAGCGCGAAGGTCGTCACCAGGCTGACGTTCAAGGTCCCCGAGTTGGCCTTGCGGCCGACCCGTTCCAAGGCGTTGGTCATGCGGTCGAAGGCGTCGCGCAGGTCGGGCAGCAGCGCCTGGCCCTCGCCGGTGATCTCGAGCCCGCGCGGCCGGCGCACGAACAGCGCCACGCCCAGCCTTTCCTCGAGCGCCTTGACCTGGTGGCTGACCGCCGCCTGGGTGACGTGCAGCTCCTCGGCGGCATGAGTGAAACTAGCGTGACGGGCGGCGGCCTCGAAGGCGCGGAGCGCATTCAGCGGCAATTGAGAGCGACTCATCTGGACGACCAGTTCATAGTTTTTTTAGCCCTTCCCAAGAGCTTTCATCCTTTGCGCTAATGCGGATCATACATCAAATAAGGCATATACACGAGGTCAGCGCGGCAGTTCCGCCGCCACCGCCTCAAACGGAGCTAAGTCATGTCGACCCTGTCTGGCGTGCGGGAAATCGCCCGCACGGCTACCCCCTCTTTCACCCTCGGCCGGGCCATTGCGCTGCTCGCCGGGTCGGTTGCGGTCGGCGTGGAGACCCTGATCAATCGTGCGGAGATCCGCAAATCCCGACGCCAACTGGCCGAGCTCGATGACCGCCTGCTGCGCGACATCGGGATCGATCGCGGCACCGCCCGGTACGAGTCCACCAAGGGCTTCTGGGCCTAAGGCCATCCACGAATAGGTTTCCGGGTCGGGGGAATTGCCGGCGGGCGCCGGATAGAGCAGGTTGGTCGGGACGTCTATATGGCGTCCATGACCGAAATCTCTCTTTCTCCCCCCACCATGGCGCTCGCCAGCCCCTCCCTCCCTGGCATGCTCCCCGACCCGGATTCCTGCTGGGCCGCGGTCCAGCGTCGCGACCGGGCCTACAACGGCCGGTTCTGGTTCTCAGTCCAGTCGACCGGGGTCTATTGCCTGCCGTCCTGCGCGGCACGGCCGCCGCTGCGCAAGAACGTGGCCTTCCACCCCTCGCCGGAAGCGGCCGAAGCGGCCGGCTTCCGCCCCTGCAAGCGCTGCAAGCCGCGCGACTGGCAAGCTGAGCTCGGGCTCAGCCGCCCGGTGGCGCGCGCCTGCGCGCTGTTCGATGCCGCCGACGTCGATACGCCGCCGTCGCTCGCCGAGGTGGCACGGCTGGTCGGCATCACCGCCAACACCCTCAGCAAGCGATTCGTATCGGAGCTCGGCGTGACGCCGCGCGACTGGCTGATCGCCAGGAAGCGCGAGCGCTTCCGCAAGGCGTTGCGCAACGGCGAGAAGGTGAGCGAGGCGCTGTACGGCGCGGGCTACGGCTCGCCGAGCCGCGTCTACGAATCGAGCGACAAGGCGCTCGGCATGACACCCGCCACCTACGCCAAGGGCGGCGCCGGCGCGCACATCGACTACACCACGGTCGAGTCCGACTACGGCCGCGTACTGGTCGCAGCGACGCAGAAGGGCATCGCCGCGGTGTTCCTCGGCGACAGCGACCGCACGCTCGAGCGCGATCTCAAGCACGACTTTCCGGCAGCCGAGATCGAGCGCAACGACCAGGTGCTGGCGCCGCGCGTAAAAGGCGTGCTGGCGCGGCTGTACGGCCGCAAGCCGACCGCGCTCGATGCGCCCGACGTGCCGCTCGACATCGTCGGCACCGCCTTCCAGTGGAAGGTGTGGAAAGCGCTGACCGAGATCCCGCCGGGCGAGACCCGGACCTACGGCGAGATTGCCAAGCGCATCGGCGCGCCCGGCTCGGCCCGCGCCGTCGGACGCGCTTGCGCCACCAACCAGGCGGCCGGCGTCATCCCCTGCCACCGCGCCGTCGGCTCGACCGGCGCGCTGACCGGCTATCGCTGGGGCGTGGCGCGCAAGGAGCGGCTGCTCGCCGAAGAGCGCCGGCGCAGCAGCACGTAGAAGGCGCCGCCGCCGCCGTGGCGCGGATGGGCAGCCCGCACGCCCGCCACCCGCACCCGGTTCTCCGGCCGCTCGAGCCAGCCCGGAAACTCCGCCCGGATGCGGCCGCCGAACATGCGGCCGCTGTCGAGGCGTGTGCCCTTGCCGGTGACGATCAATACGACGCGGCGATTCTGCGCCGACGAGTCGGCGATGAACGCGCTCACGGCGCGTTCGGCCGCGACGAGAGTCATGCCGTGCAGGTCGAGCTTGGCCTCGGGCCTGCGCTTGCCCTTCGACAGCGAGCGATCGACCTCGCGATCGAACGACTGCAGCGCCGGCGACTTTGTCATCCCGAGCGCAGCGAGGGATCTTTCCCGGACCGGCAAAGATCCCTCGGCCTTCGGCCTCGGGATGACAGCCTCCTTCGGCCTCGGGGTGACAGGCTTTTTGGCCGGACGTTTGCGGCCCTTGAGCGGCTTCACATCCGCCATTGCCGCCCGGAACAGCTCGACGTCCTTGGCCATCCGTTTGATGTAGCCTTGGCCCCATCCCGGGTCTACACAGCCGGCCATGGCGACCGCTCCTCAGCACGTCCAGCCCGATCCCGACCTGCAGGCCGGCCTGCAATATCTGCGCGCCAACTGGTTCGATCGCGCCGAGCCGCATCTGCGCGCCGCCCATGCCCGCCACGGCGACCAGCCGGCGATCCTGCATTATCTCGCCGTCTGCCTGTCGCAGCGCGGCGCGCTCGGCGAGGCCGAGGTCCTGTGGCGCAAGGCGATCGCCAAGGACCCCAACGAGCCGATGCTGTCCTACAATCTCGGCCTGATCGCGCGCCGCCAGGGCAAGCTCGACGAGGCGGCCAAGCGCTTCCGCGACACCGTTCGCCGCGCGCCGACCCACATCGAGGCGCGTCTGGCGCTGGCCGGCATCCATATCGACCAGCACAAGTTCACCGCCGCCGAGCGCGAGCTCTCCGAGGTCGTCGCCAACCTCGATCGCGCGCTGGAGCATCCCGACGGCGCGCAGCTGCGCTCCATCCAGGCCCGCGCCCGCAACATGCTGGGCCATGTCTTCTATCGCCTCGGCCATTTCGAGCAGGCGGTGCAGATCCTCGATCAGGCGATGCAGGATGCCGGCGAGGAGGCGCCGCGCCGCGCCCAGATCATGGCCGACCGCGCGCTGGCGCTGGGCGGCCTCGGCCGCCACGACGACGCGATCGCCGAAGCCGGGCAGGCGGTGGCGCTGGTGCCGCAGAGCGCCGTGCTCAACCACGCGCTGGGCTTCGTCCTTTATTTCGCCGGCAAGGTGACGGAAGCGATCGCGCACGTCGAGAAGGCGCTCGAGCTCGATCCCCATTTCACGCCGGCGCTGCGTACCCTCGCGCTCGCCCAGTCGGCCGCGGGCAAGGGCGACGAGGCGCAGGGCGTGCTGCGGCGGGTGCTCGCCCAGAACCCGTTCGACCGCGATGCCGTGCTGCAGCTCTCCTTCCTGCATCTCGACGGCAAGCGCTACGAGACGGCGCTGCTGACGCTCGAGCCCTATCTCAAGGCGGCGCCCGACGATGCCCGGGCGCTCAACAATCAGGGCCTGGCGTTCCGCGGCCTCAAGCGCCTCGACGAGGCGCGCCGCTCGTTCAAGCGGGCCCGCAAGCATGCGGCCGACGATCCGCTGATCCTGACCAACTTCGGCGCGGTGCTGGTCGATCTCGGCCGAGCCGCCGAGGCCAGGCCGCTGCACGAGCAGGCGTTGCGCGGCGCGCCCAACGACGCCCGCCTGCTCGCCAACTACGGCATCTGCCTCGCCGCGCTCGGCGAGAAGGACCGCGCCCGCGAGACCCTGGACAACGCGCTGGCTGCCGATCCCGGCAACGACGAGGCGCTAGTCGCCCGCGCGAGCCTCGACGCGTGAGCGCCGGCGCCGAGCATCTGGCCGAGGTCCAGGGCCGCATCGCCGAGGCGGCCAAGGCTGCCGGCCGGCGGCCCGGCGATGTCACCCTGGTCGCCGTCTCCAAGACCCATGGGCCCGAGCGGGTGCGCGAGCTGCTCGAGGTCGGCCATCGCATCTTCGGCGAGAACCGGGTGCAGGAGGCGCAGGATAAATTCCCGGCGCTGAAGGCGGACTATCCCGACCTCGAATTGCACCTGATCGGGCCGTTGCAGACCAACAAGGCGCGCGACGCCGTGGCCTTGTTCGATGTCATACAGTCGGTCGACCGCGAGCGCCTGGCCGCGGCCCTCGCCAAGGAGATGGAACGCGCCGGGAAGCGGCCGGCCTGCTTCATCCAGGTCAATACCGGCGAGGAGGCGCAGAAGGCCGGTATCCTGCCGGCCGACGTCGACGCCTTCGTCGCGTCCTGCCGCGACGTGCACAAGCTGCCGGTGGTCGGCCTGATGTGCATCCCGCCCGTGGAGGAAGAGGCGGCGCTGCACTTCGCCCTGCTGGCCAAGATGGCCAAGCGCAACGGCCTCGACCGGATCAGCATGGGCATGAGCGCCGACTACGAGACGGCGGTGCGGTTGGGCGCCACCCATGTCCGCGTCGGCAGTGCGCTGTTCGGAGCGCGCCACTAGCCCCGATGCCCGAGCTGCCCGAAGTCGAAACCGTCCGGCGCGGCCTCGTCCCGCGCATGGTCGGCCATCGTATCGCCGGCCTGATCCAGCGCCGCAAGGACCTGCGCGTGAAGCTGCCGGCGCGCTTCGCCGCCAAGGTCGAAGGCCGCACCGTCACCGCAATTGACCGGCGGGCGAAATACCTGCTGCTGCGCCTCGACGATGGCCAGACCCTGATCATCCATCTCGGCATGTCGGGCCGCATGACGCTGCACGATGCCAAAAGCGCCGCCGAGCATCCCTTCGAGCGCCACGATCATGTGGTTTTCGATATGGACGATGGCTGGCAGGTTCGTTTCAACGACGCACGCCGCTTCGGCCTGATGCTGCTGGTGCCGACCGAGGGTGTCGAGAAGCACAAGGCCTTCAAGGGGCTGGGTCCCGAGCCGCTGGCCGATGCCTTCGACGGCGCAGTGCTGGCGGCGCGGCTCAAGGGCCGCAAGACGCCGATCAAGGCGGCCCTGCTCGACCAGAAGACGCTGGTCGGCGTCGGCAACATCTATGCCTGCGAGGCGCTCTACCTGTCGGGCCTCTCGCCGCGGCGCTCTGCCCATACGGTGCAGGGCGATCGCGCCGAGCGCTTGGTCGCGGCGATCAAGCAGGTGCTGCTGCGCTCGATCGACGACGGCGGCTCGACCTTGCGCGATCACGTCCAGCCGGGCGGCGAGCTCGGCTATTTCCAGACCCGCTTCAAGGTCTACGACCGCGCCGGCGCGCCCTGCCAAACCAAGCAGTGCGGCCACCTCGTCAAGCGGCTGGTGCAGGCCGGCCGCTCGACCTTTTATTGCGCCCACTGCCAGCGTTAGTCTGCAAGGCCCGGCGGGGAGGCCAACAGGAGGGATAGAGTGGCTTACGAGAACATCACGACCGAGACCAGGGGCCGCGTCGGCATCGTCCGATTGAACCGGCCCAAGGCGCTGAATGCGCTGTGCGCCGACCTGGTACGCGAGCTCGGCCAGGCGCTGGATACATACGAAACAGACCCGGCCATCGGCTGCCTGGTGCTGACCGGCAGCGACAAGGCCTTCGCCGCCGGCGCCGACATCAAGGAGATGAAGGACAAGTCCTACCAGGATGTCTTCCTGCAGGACTTCATCACCGTCGGCTGGGAGCGGGTCAGCCAGATCCGCAAGCCGATCGTCGCCGCGGTCGCAGGCTATGCGCTGGGCGGCGGCTGCGAGATGGCGATGATGTGCGACTTCATCATCGCCGCCGACAATGCGAGGTTCGGTCAACCCGAGATCACGCTCGGTACGATCCCGGGCGCCGGCGGCACGCAGCGCCTGCCGCGCTTCGTCGGCAAGTCCAAGGCGATGGACATGATCCTGACCGGCCGCATGATGGACGCCGCCGAAGCCGAGCGCTGCGGCCTGGTGAGCCGCGTCGTGCCGCTCGTCCAGCTGATGGACGAAGCCCTTGCAACGGCAGAAAAAATTGCCGGCATGTCGCTGCCCGCGACGATGGTCGCCAAGGAGGCGGTCAACCGCGCCTTCGAGACCACCCTGGCCGAGGGCGTGCGCTTCGAGCGACGCACCTTCCACGCCACCTTCGCCTTCGACGACCGCAGCGAGGGCATGAACGCGTTCGCCGGGAAGCGCAAAGCAACCTGGAAACACCGTTGAATCGCGCCGATTCCGTGGGGTTGACCGGTCCCCGGTCGCCTCGTATAAGCGCCGCCTTCCGAGGAAGAGGATTCAATGGCTAATCACAAGTCGGCCGAGAAGCGCGCCCGCCAGACCGAGCGCCGCACCGCCGCGAATTCGGCGCGCCGCAGCCGCGTGCGCACCTCGATCAAGAAGGTCGAGGACGCAATCAAGGCCGGCGACAAGAAGAAGGCGGCGGATGCGCTGAAGGCGGCGCAGCCGGAGATCCAGCGCGGCGCTGCCGCGCGGGTCGTCGCCAAGAACGCCGCATCGCGTCGCATGTCGCGACTCAATGCGCGCATCAAGGCGATGGCGTGAGGCAACCCGCCCTGCACTGAAGATGAACGCCGCTCCCACCGAGCGGCGTTTTCGTTTTTGAGATACGCGCGGAAATTTTTTTGAGAACTTTTTTACGGTTCGGACGCAATCAGGACTTGGGATCGAAGTCGGCAAAAAAGATGCAATTCGCCCCCATCGAACGGCCGAGCAAGGCGAGCGCAAGATGTTGAGGCGCGTCCTTGATCTTCGAAGCGACGTCAGCGCGACGCGAATCGAATCGGCGGGGTTGTCAAATGAATCGCGCGGGGAACAACGTGCATCACGCGCCTATGTCGGTTCCGAAGCGTTTGCGCCGCTCGCTGAGTCTGTCTAAGAGTCCGACATCGCGACGGGGCGTGGGGCGCTGAGCGCGAGCCAAGGCGGAGACGGGGGGACTTCCTTCTTCGCTGCAACGAGGAAGAAGGAGAACCAGACCACAAGCACACCGGCATACACGACGACGAGCACTTGAAGAATCGAGCGCGTGGGATCACGCTCTCTCCAAAGAAGAGCCGTCGTTGTTCAAGCCCGTGCTTTGGTCTCGACTTCTCACTCGAGGCTCGAAGCCTGCGCCCCGGCTCGAAATGAAAGATGCGGGGGCCATGGCGAGCAACAGGATCACTGGCACGTACGAAGTCTCCGCCGCCCCGGGCTACACCGGCGACGTGACTCCGGCGACCGCCTGGAAGATCCTGAGCGAGAACAAGGACGCGGTGCTGATCGACTGCCGCACCCGCGCCGAGTGGAACTACGTGGGCCTGCCCGAACTCGCAGCGATCGGCAAGAAGCCGGCGCTGCTCGAGTGGCAGGTCTTCCCAAGCATGCAGCAGAATCCGGAGTTCGTGGCGACATTGGGGAACGCCGTCACGGACAAGGATACGCCACTGCTGTTTCTGTGTCGGAGTGGGGCGAGGTCGGCTGCGGCGGCGAAAGCTATGTCCGCAGCCGGATACAGTACGTGCATCAACGTGTCTGAGGGGTTCGAAGGTCCGCTGGATACGCATGGGAAACGCGGTTCAGCGGCGGGGTGGAAGGCTACTGGGCTTCCATGGAGACAGACTTGAACAAGACTCTATCCTCGACGTCGGCTAACGACGCAGCGTTCAATCAGAAGAGTATTGCGGGGACTGGCATGGATGATGAGGGGCGAAAGGAACTCGAGGCGCAGTGGACTCGGGTTTGCGATCGTCTCCGCAAGGAAATCGGCGACAAGGCCTTCAAGACCTGGTTCGGCGAGGTCGAACCGGGCGAATCGAAGGCCGGCAAGGTCCGCCTCTATGCGCCGACCCGCTTCGTCCGCGACTGGGTGAGCCGCCACTACGGCGACCGCGTGCTCGCCTACTGGCATGCGGTGAATCCCGACGTCTCGAGCGTCGAGGTCAACCTCGTGCCGCCGCCGACGGTGAAGCGCAACGAGATCATCGCCATGCCGCCAGTCCCGGCGCCGCAGAGCTTCCAGCAGCCGATGCCCAAGTTCGGTCCGGCGATCGGTCGCGGCGGCGACGAGGGCTTCTCCGGCCCGGAGGCGCGCTACACCTTCGCCAACTTCGTGGTCGGCAAGCCGAACGAGTTCGCCTACGCCGCCGCGCGCAACATCGCCGAGCAGGACAAGCCCCTGCCTGAGCGCAACCCTCTTTATATCTTCGGCGGCGTCGGCCTGGGCAAGACCCACCTGATGCACGCCATCTGGCACGCCATCCGCGAGCGCGATCCCAAGACCCGCGTGCTCTACCTGACGGCCGAGAGCTTCGTGAACCGCTTCATCACGGCGCTGCGCACCAAGAACACCGGCCAGTTCAAGGAGCTGTTCCGCAACGTCGACGTGCTGATGGTGGACGACGTTCAGTTCATCTGCGGCAAGGAGGCGAGCCAGGACGAGTTCTTCTTCACCTTCAACAGCCTGGTGGAGCAGAACAAGCAGATCGTGCTCTCCTCGGAGAAGCCGCCGAGCGAGCTGCAGGACATCGAGGAGCGCATGCGCTCGCGGCTGGGCTCGGGCCTCGTCGCCGACATCCACTCCTCGACCTACGAGCTGCGCCTCAGCATCCTGCAGACCAAGGCCGAGGGGGCGCGCGTGCCGGTGCCGACCAACGTGCTCGAGTTCCTCGCGCACAAGATCAGCACCAACATCCGCGAGCTCGAGGGCGCACTGAACCGCGTCGTCGCGCACGGCCAGCTGATCGGCCGCGAGATCACCGTCGAGATGGCGCAGGACGTCCTGCACGACCTGCTGCGCCAGGCCGACCGCAAGGTCACGGTGGACGAGATCCAGCAACGGGTCGCCGCCCACTACAACATCAAGCTGGCCGAGATGTCCTCGCCGCGCCGCGCGCGCTCGGTGGCGCGTCCCCGACAGGTGGCGATGTATCTCGCCAAGCAGCTCACCACCTTGAGCCTGCCGCAGATCGGCAAGCGCTTCGGCAACCGCGACCACACCACGGTCATGCATGCCGTGCGCAAGATCGAGGAGCTGAAGGTGTCCGACATCTCGATTGCAGAGGATGTCGAGCTGCTCAAGCGACAGTTGCAAGGCTGAACGCCACCGCATGGACGCGAACGAACGGGGCTCGAAAGGCCCCGTTTTTCGTGGCTTAAGTGGGGCTTAAGCGCCTCTAGAAACGGGCGAAATTGCTTCCCGCCACCAGCCCCCGTGCTATACTCCGCAACCGTTCCGCAATGGGCCTTCGGAGGTCCGCGAAACGGGGTGTCTCAACCGCTCAATCGGCCCTCGTTACAGCGACCAAACCATGAAATTGACGATCGAACGGGCAGCGCTTCTGAAGGCCCTCGCCCATGTGCAGAGTGTCGTCGAACGCCGCAACACGATCCCCATCCTGTCGAACGTGCTGATCACCGCCCAGAAGGGCCGGCTGAGCCTGGCCGCGACCGACATGGACCTCGCCATCACCGAGACGGTCGATGCCAGCGCCGCCAAGACCGGCTCGACCACCGCCCCGGCCCATACCCTCTACGAGATCGTGCGCAAGCTGCCCGACGGCGCCCAGGTCGAGCTCGAGACCGCGAGCGACGGCAACAGCCTCGCCATCCGCGCCGGCCGCTCGCGCTTCAGCCTGCAATGCCTGCCGCCGGCCGATTTCCCTGCGATGAACGAGGGCGACCTGCCGCACCGCTTCCAGATCCCGGCGACCGACCTCAAGGGCATCATCGACCGGACGCGTTTTGCCATCTCGAACGAAGAAACGCGCTACTACTTGAACGGCATCTATTTCCACGCCGCCAAGTCGGGCAATACCGACGTGCTGCGCGGCGTGGCGACTGACGGCCACCGGCTGGCCCGGGTCGAGGTGCCGCTGCCCAAGGGGGCTGCCGAGATCCCCGGCGTGATCGTGCCGCGCAAGACCGTGGGTGAGGTCCGCAAGCTGCTCGACGAGAGCGACGGCTCGGTCGATATCGAGCTTTCCGACACCCGCATCCGCTTCGCCTCGGCCAGCGTCACCCTGGTCAGCAAGCTGATCGACGGCACCTTCCCCGACTACGAGCGGGTGATCCCGACCGGCAACGACAAGGTCCTGAACGTGCCGTGCAAGGAGTTCGCCTCGGCCGTCGACCGCGTCTCGACCATCTCCACCGAGAAGTCGCGCGCCATCAAGCTCGCGGTCAACAAGGGTATCGTCACCCTGTCGGCCACCAGCCCCGACGCCGGCAGCGCCACCGAGGAGATCGAGGTCGACTACAAGTTTGCCGGCCTCGAGATCGGCTTCAACTCGCGCTACCTGCTGGACATCACCGAGCAGATCGCGGGCTCCGAGGCGCGCTTCCTGATGGCCGATGCCGGCTCGCCCACCCTGGTGCGCGACGGTGCCGATGAGAGCGCGTTGTACGTTCTCATGCCGATGCGGGTATGACGGTATCGGCAAGCGCTTTAGCCTATAGCCCCGACGCCGCATCCGGCGCAGCGCCGGCCCTTCTGGCCGTGCGCCAGGTCAGGCTCACCGACTTCCGCAACTATCGCCAGCTCCGCCTCGACTGCGGCGGCGAGCCCGTGGTGCTGGTCGGCCCCAACGGCGCCGGCAAGACCAATCTTCTGGAGGCGCTCAGCTTCCTGGCGCCGGGCCGCGGCCTGCGCCGCGCCCGCCTCGACGAGGTGACGCGCCGGCCGGATGGATCGGCCTGGGCGGTCGCCGCCACCCTCGACACGCCGGAGGGCCGGCTGGCGATCGGCACCGGCCTCGAACCCGGGCGCAGCGAAGCCAGCCTGCCGCGCCGCGTGGTGCGGATCGACGGCCGGCCGGCCGCGAGCCAGACCGCGCTCGGCCAGCATGTCGCGGCCGTCTGGCTGACGCCGCAGCTCGACCGGCTGTTCCTCGACGGTGCCGGCGAGCGCCGCCGCTTCCTCGACCGGCTGGTCACGGCGCTGCATCCGGAACATGCCGGCGACGTCGCGGCCTACGAGCACGCGCTCCGCCAGCGCGCCCGCCTCTTGGCGGAGGGCAATCGCGACCCGCACTGGTTCACCGCCCTGGAAGACACCATGGCCCGCCACGGCGTGGCCCTCGCCGCCAACCGCGCCGACACCGTGCAGCGCCTCGATGCGGCCGCCCGTCTGGGCGTCGGGCCGTTCCCGCGCGCCGCGCTCGCCATGGCGGGCGAGGTCGATGGCTGGATCGCCGCCATGGCCGCGCTCGATGCCGAGGACCGGCTGCGTGCGGCACTCTCGGCCAGCCGCTTGCGCGACGCCGAGGCCGGCACCACATCTACCGGGCCGCATCGCAGCGATCTTGCGGTGCGCCATCTCGATCTCGACCTGCCGGCGGCGGAAGGCTCGACGGGCCAGCAGAAGGCCCTTCTGGTCTCCATCGCCTTGGCCCATGCCCGGCTGGTGACCCTGTCGCGAGGCCGGCCGCCCTTGCTGCTGCTGGACGAGATCGCGGCCCATCTCGATGCCGAGCGGCGCGCCGCCCTGTTCGAGGAGGTCGTAGCGCTGGGTGTGCAGAGCTGGATGACCGGCACCGACGCCGAGCTGTTCAAGCCGCTGGCCGGCCGCGCGCAGGTCCTGCGTGTCGCCGACGGCGCTGTAGTGGAATCATGACGATGAGCCAGAACGAACCCCTTCCCAATGGCAATGGGCCCAACGGCCCAAACGGCAACGGCGAGGATTACGACGCCGATTCGATCAAGGTGCTGCGCGGCCTCGAGGCCGTGCGCAAGCGCCCGGGCATGTATATCGGCGACACCGACGACGGCACCGGCCTGCACCATATGGTCTACGAGATCGTCGACAATGCGATCGACGAGGCCCTGGCGGGCTATTGCGACCGCGTCGACGTGGTCCTGCAGGGCGACGGCTCGGTCACGGTGCGCGACAACGGCCGCGGCGTGCCGGTCGACATCCACAAGGAAGAGGGCATCTCGGCCGCCAACGTGATCTTCACCCAGCTCCATGCCGGCGGGAAGTTCGACCAGAATTCCTACAAGGTGTCGGGCGGCCTGCACGGCGTCGGCGCCGCGGTCGTGAACGCGCTCAGCGAGCATCTCGACCTGCGCATCTGGCGCAACGGCAAGGAATACTACATGCGGTTCCGCCACGGCGACGCCGACAAGGACCTCGAGCTGGTCGGCGACGCGCCCGAGGGCAAGCGCGGCACCGAGGTGACGTTCCTGCCTTCCAAGCTGACCTTCACCAAGACCGAGTACGACTTCTCCACCCTCGAGCACCGGCTGCGCGAATTAGCCTTCCTAAACTCCGGCGTGCGCATCGTCATCACCGACGAGCGCGGCGCCGAGCCCAAGGTCTCCGAGCTGTTCTACGAGGGCGGCGTCGAGGCCTTCGCCAAGTATCTCGACCGCAATAAGCAGGTGCTGCACAACCCGCCGGTCTCGATCCGCGGCGAGAAGGACGGCATCACCGTCGAGGTCGCGCTGCAGTGGAACGACAGCTATCACGAGACGATGCTGTGCTTCACCAACAACATCCCGCAGCGCGACGGCGGCACCCATCTCGCCGGCTTCCGCGGCGCGCTGACCCGCACGCTCAACAAGTACGCCGACGAATCGGGCGTCTCCAAGAAGGAGAAGGTGAACCTCTCCGGCGAGGACATGCGCGAGGGCCTGACCTGCGTGCTGTCGGTCAAGGTGCCGGACCCGAAATTCTCGTCGCAGACCAAGGACAAGCTGGTCTCCTCCGAGGTGCGGCCGGTGGTCGAATCGGTAGTCGGCGACAAGCTCAGCCAGTGGTTCGAGGAGCATCCCTCGGAGGCGCGCAAGATCGTCACCAAGGTGGTCGAGGCCGCCGCCGCGCGTGAAGCGGCCCGCAAGGCGCGCGAGCTCACCCGTCGCAAGGGTGCGCTCGACGTCAGCTCGCTGCCCGGCAAGCTCGCCGACTGCCAGGAGCGCGATCCGGCGCTCTCCGAGCTGTTCATCGTCGAGGGCGATTCGGCCGGCGGCTCGGCCAAGCAGGGCCGCAACCGCGCCAACCAGGCGATCCTGCCGCTGCGCGGCAAGATCCTGAATGTCGAGCGCGCGCGCTTCGACAAGATGCTGGGCTCGCAGGAGATCGGCACCCTGATCACCGCGCTCGGCACCGGCATCGGCCACGACGACTTCGACATCGGCAGGCTGCGCTATCACAAGATCATCATCATGACGGACGCGGACGTCGACGGATCGCACATCCGCACGCTGCTGATGACGTTCTTCTATCGCCAGATGAAGAGCCTGATCGACGGCGGCTACCTCTACATCGCCCAGCCGCCATTGTTCAAAGCGGCCAAGGGCAAGTCGGCGATCTACCTCAAGGACGAGCGCTCGCTCGACGACCACCTGATCGACAGCGGCCTGGACGGCTCTGTCTTCCGGCTGGGGGACGGCACGACGCAGGCCAAGGACGACCTCCGCCACACCGTCGACGTCGCTCGCTCGGTTTCCAATCTGGTCAAGCCGCTGGCGCTGTCTCGCCGCGTCACGAGCCAGGCCGTCATCGAGCAAGCCGCGATCGCCGGCGCGCTCAATCCAGACATCATCGGCGATGCCGAGCAGGCGCAGGGAGCCGCGCAATACATCGCCCGTCGCCTCGACGTGGTCAGCCCGGAACTCGAGCGTGGCTGGTCGGGCGAACCGACGACCGACGGCGGCCTCGCCTTCACCCGCCGGCTACGCGGCGTGCAGGAGCGTCATGTGATCGACGGGCCGCTGCTGCGCAGCGCCGAGGCCCGCCGGCTCGATGCCCTGGCGCCGGAGCTGCAGAACATCTACCGCCGGCCCGGCACCTTCGTCGCCAAGGACAAGGAGACCACCATCTCCTCGCCGACCGAGCTGTTCGCCGCCGTGCTCGAGGCCGGCCGCAAAGGCGTCTCCATCCAGCGCTACAAGGGGCTGGGCGAGATGAACCCGGACCAGCTCTGGGAGACCACGCTCGATCCGGAGGCGCGCACCTTGCTGCAGGTCAAGATCAACCATGCCGACGAGGCCGACGAGATCTTCGCCACCCTGATGGGCGACGTCGTCGAGCCACGCCGCGACTTCATCCAGGACAACGCCCTCAAGGTGGCCAATCTGGATGTCTAGGCCAATGTCCAGGACCGTCACGTCGCTCGTCGCGCTCCTGCTCTCCGCAGGAGCTGCGCTCGCTCAAGGGCAGACCCAGGCGCCGGCCGTCGATCCCGGCACCAAGATCAGCTTCGGCCAGAGCGTCGGCGGCACGACGCTGACGCGCTCGTTCGGCTCGACCTACCAGTACCAGGCATCCAACGGCATGGAGATCACGGTCGACGTCTATGACGGCGGCCGCCGGGTGCCCAACGGCAGCAGCCATCCGACCGTCATCAACCAGTTCAACGACGAGCTGAACAACATCAGCCAGCAGGCCTCGACGGCCGGCATGAAGGGCTTCGAGAAGCCGGCGGTGCCGTCGGCCTGCTCCTACGGCCAGTTCACCCTGCGCTGCAACACCTTCAGCGCCCAGGGCGGCTCGATGACCGGCCGCATCTACGGCAAGTTCCTGCTGATCGGCTACCGCGAGCATTTCGTGAAGATCATCATCCGCTGGACCCAGACCAGCGGCCAGAGCAATGCCGACGCCGACAAGGTGCTGAACTCCTTCATCCCGGCGCTGCTGGTGCGCTAGAGGGCGCGCCGGATGCCCTCGAGCCTGAAACAGGCCGTCGCCTTCGTGGCGGTCGCCAATCTGGCGTATTTCATCGTCGAGTTCGCGGTCGCGCTTCAGATCGGATCGGTGTCGCTGTTCGCGGACAGCATTGATTTTCTCGAGGACGCGTCGGTCAACTTCCTCATCCTCGTTGCGCTGCCGTGGAGCCCCAGGGCAAGGGCCCGAACCGGCATGTTGCTTGCGGGAATTCTACTGGTCCCAGCATTGGCGACGGCATGGACGGCCTGGGAGAAACTCCTCGCGCCGCAGGCTCCCGCCCCCTTGCCGATGACTCTCACGGGCATGGGCGCGCTCGCGGTCAACCTGTCGTGCGCCTTCGTTCTCGCCAAGTTCAGGCATCACGCCGGCAGCCTTTCCCGTGCCGCCTTCCTGTCCGCGCGCAACGATGCGCTCGCCAATGTCGCGATCATGGTCGCCGCCGGCGTCGCCGTGCTGTCCGCATCGGGTTGGCCCGACCTCGTCGTCGGTGTGGGGATCGCGATCCTGAATGCGGATGCTGCACGAGCCGTGTTCGCCGCGGCGCGCGCCGAACGCTCGGCGGCAGAATCCTGAACGGCGCTACAGCACCATCTGAGTCTGGGTGACCACCGCCACCAGCTTGCCCTCGGCGGTGGTGATGCGGGTGGTCCAGACCTGGGTGCGCCGGCCGCGATGGATCGGCGTGGTCTCGCCGATCACCGTCGCGCCGACCGGCGCGGGCCCCACGAAGTTGGTCTTGCTCTCGATCGTCGTGGTGCCCTTGCCTTCCGGCAGGTTGAGCACGGTGGCGGCGGCGCCGAGCGTGTCGGCGAAGGCCATCACCGCGCCGCCGTGCAGGATGTCGGGACGCGTGCAGAGCTCGGGCTTGACCACCATCTCCGCCTTCACGCCCGTCTCGCTCGCGGCCACGAACTTCAGTCCCAGCAGCTTGGCGAAGGGCAGCGGGTGGTCGTTCAGGAACTGAAGCTTGTCCATGGTCGTCTCCGTTCAGTGGGCGGTGTTCAGCCGGCGCAGGCCGAGATACTCCAGAATGGCAATGTCGGCCACGATCAGCGCCACCGCGGCGATGCCCGCGATGCCGAGGCCGGTCCACGCCGCCGGCAGCATCAGCACCAGCACGCTGCCCGCGACCCAGGCGATGTCGGCGGCGAAGATCATGCGGGCCAGGCCCTGCGGCATGGTCTCGCGCGACGCCGCCCAGCCGCACAGCGCGCCGAACAGCACGACGCCCAGGCCGAGCAGCTCGAAGACGATGGCGAGGTCGAGGCCCGCCAGCGACACCGGCTCGTGCGTCGCCCAGGCGGCGAACGGCCCGGCGCAGGCCACCAGCACGGCGCCGGAGATCACGGAGAAGACGGCGTTGCCCCACAGGGTGCGCCGCAGCAGACGATCGGATGCGTTCATGACGTCCTCCTTCAATGGCTCGGACGCCCCGAGAATTCGCCCCGGACCGCGCCTCCAGCAATTACGGGGGAGGTAATCGCCGATCCGGCGGGAGGTGGTACCTTTGCCGCATGGTGAATATCCAACCCGCGACCCCGCCCGACCTGTTCGGCCCCATGCTGCGCGCCTGGCGGCGACGGCGCGGCGCCAGCCAGCTCGCGCTGGCGCTGCAATCCGGCGTCTCGCAGCGGCACGTGAGCTTCCTCGAATCGGGCCGCGCCCGGCCCAGCCGCGAGATGGTGGTTCAGCTCACCTCAGCGCTCGACGTGCCGCTGCGCCAGAGGAACGCCATGCTGCTCGCCGCGGGCTTCGCGCCGGTCTATCGCGAGAGCAATCTCGCCGCCCCCGAGCTGGCGCCGGTGCGCCAGGCGATCGAGCGCATCCTGAAACAGCAGGAGCCCTATCCGGCGATCGTGGTCGATCGCCTGTGGAACCTGCAGCAGGCCAACGACGCGGCCACCGCCTTCACCCTGTTCCTGTTCGAAGGCCCGCCGCCCGCGCCGCCGCCGGGCAAGGCGCCGAACATCCTGCGTTGGCTGCTCGATCCCAAAGCGCTGCGCCCCAAGCTCGCCAACTGGGAGGAGGTCGCGCGCCACCTGGTCTCGACCACCTATGCCGAGATCCTGGCCGACGGCGGCGAGCCCAAGGCGCTCGCCTTCATCGAGGAGGTGATGGCCTACCCCGACGTGCCGGCCTCGTTCCGCAAGCTCCGCTTCGAGGAGCGGCCGCAGCCCATCCTGACCCTCGATTACATCGTGAGCGGCCGGTCGCTCTCGGTGTTCACCGCCATCTCGACCCTGGGCACGCCGCAGGACGTCACCTTGCAGGAGGTCCGCATCGAGTGCTTCTTCCCGGCCGACGACCGCAGCGACGCGCTGTTCCGGAGCCTCGCCGCCAAGCGCTAGACTGCGGCGCATGAAGCCGCCCAGCACCGATTGGCAGGAACGCATCGCGCCCGATGAAGAGGCGCATCTCAAGCACGTCGCCGAGGTGATCGGCAACCTGCAGCGCCATCGCTCGGCCAGGTACGGGCCGGGCCGCGCCCTGCATCGCAAGCAGCTGCTCGCCACCACCGGCACGCTGGAGGTGCTGGACGGCCTGCCCGAGCAAGCCCGCCACGGCCTGTTCGCCACGCCCGGTGCGCACCGCGTGCTGGCGCGCTTCTCCAACGGCGGCCCCGAGGTGCAGTCAAACCGTACCCCCGATATCCGCGGATTCGCGATCCAGGTGTTCGGCGTCGACGGTCCCTCGGCGCTGGGCGGCACGACCGATCACCAGGACTTCCTGATGATCAACCAGGATCGCCTGCCGACCCGCGACAGCCGTGAGTTCGTCGACTTCCTGGAGGCGGCGACGCCCGGGGTCATCGCCGGCCTGCTGCACTTCTTCAAGGCCCACGGCCTGATCGGCGGCTTCGCCCGTGTGCGCGCGCTGTTCGCGTCGCTGGGCAAGAAATTCAACGGCTTCGCCGCCGAGCGCTTCAGTACCGTGGCGCCGCTCTGTTGCGGCCCCTATGCGGTCAGGGTGCGACTGAAGCCGGTCGGCAATCCGCCGCCGTCGGCGCGGTCCAAGGACATCGTCGCCGATCTACGCGAGCGGCTGGCGATCGGGCCGGTGCAGTGGGACATGGAGCTGCAGTTCTTCGTCGACGAAGCGACGACGCCGATCGAGGACACCTCAAAATCATGGCCCGATTCAGAGACGCCGATCGTCACGGTGGCCCGCCTGTCGCTCAATGCCGCCGGCGACGCCACGGCCAAGCAGGCCGAGGCGGCGCGGTTCGATCCCTGGGCGGGCCTGGCGACACACCGGCCGTTGGGCGAGATCATGCGGGCCCGCAAGGCCGCCTATTACGCCAGCCAGCAGGGCCGGCCTTAGCCGAGATCGTCGACGTCGTTGCGCAGCTTCCGCCCTTCGCGGAAGCGCACGAGGTTCTCCAGGAAGATGCCGAAGATCGCCTCGTTCTGGCCGAGCGAGTGGCTCGCGGTATGCGGCGAGATCAGCACGTTCGGGATGTCCCACAACGGCGAGGCTGCTTCGAGCGGCTCGCGTTCGAACACATCGAGATAGGCGCCGGCGAGATGGCCGCTCTGCAGCACCGCGGTCACATCCTTCTCGACCGCGATCTCGCCGCGCGAGACGTTGATGAGCAGCGACCCCTTGGGCATGGCCGCGAACACGCCGGCATTGGCGATGCCGCGCGTCACCGGCGAGGCGGGGCAGCACAGGATCAGCACATCGGCTTCGGGCAGCACCGCCGGCAAGTCATCGTAGGCGACGGTGCGATCGCACTCCGGCACCGGCTCGGCACTGCGGCGCACGCCGATCGAGCGGATGTCGAGCGCCTTCAGCAGGCGCGCGATATTGCGGCCGATCGGGCCCATTCCTACGATCACCGCGCACTGGCCCTTGAGGTCGCGCGGCGAGCGCTCGCCCAGCCGCGGCTCCCAGGCATGGCGGCGCTGCGCGTCGGCCAGCAACGGGAAGCGCCGGTTGATGGCGATCAGGGCGCCCAGGACGCTGTGCGAGACCGTCACCGCGGTCGCGCCCGAGGCGGTGGTGACCTTCACACCGCGCGCCCTGAGCTCGCGATAGATCGGCCGCTCGGCGCCGGCGGGATGGATCTGCAGCCATTTGAGCGTCGGCGTGGTGCGCACCACAGTGTCGAAGCCGGCTAGCTCGGGAGTCGGATTGTTCTTGCTCGACTTGCCGGTGACCTCACGGGTCATGAAGGCGATCTCGGCATCGCAGGTGCCGTCGGCCAGCGCCTGCTCGGCGGTGACGAAAGTGAGGTCGCCGTGGGCGGCCTTGATGTGGTTGCCCCAGGTACGCAGGGCGAAGTCGGACAGCAGTAGTTTCATGCCGCCGATATTACACGGACGATGCCTCCTGCAGCGCGTTATCGATGCTCTTGCGGTAGGTCGCGAGCGGCGGACGGATACCGGCGACGAGCAGGGCCCGCCGGACCGCCGGGCTCGCCCCGGTGAGATAGAGCTTCACCTTGTGGCGGGAGGTGCGACGGGCCAGCGAGGCGATGACGTTGGCGGCGGTCGAATCGACGAACGGCACCGCGGCGAAATCGAGCACGAAGGCCTTGTGCTTGTCGCCGATGCGGTCGAGCACCGCACCGACCATCGACGCCGTGCCGAAGAAGAAGGCGCCGGTCAGGCGATAGACGACGACGTTGCTGTGGCTGACCGTCTCGGCGTCGTAGGGCGTGCGTGGATCGGCCGTGTCGGGCCGGTCGGCCGGCACGAACGGCGTGCCCGACTGGATGCCCGCCGTCTGGGCTATGCGATGCAGCACCAGGATGGCGCCGATCGCGCAGCCGACGACGATGCCTTCGGTGAGGTCGCGGAAAACCGTGAGGCCGAAGGTCGCCAGCAGCACCGCCGCGTCGCCGCGCGAGCTCCTGAGCAGCGCCGCGAACTGGTGCTTCTCCGCCATGTTCCAGGCGACCGTCGCCAGCACGCCGGCCAGCGCCGCCAGCGGGATGGAGCTGGCGAGCGGCGCGGCCAGCAGGATGAAGCCCAGCACGAATGCCGCATGCGCCATGCCGGCGATCGGCCCGCGCGCGCCGGCGCGGACGTTGGTCGCGGTGCGCGCGATCGTGCCGGTGACGCAGAGGCCGCCGAACAGGGCACTGCCGACATTGGCGACGCCCTGCGCCACCAGTTCGCAGTTCGAGCGATGGCGCCGGCCGGTCATGCCGTCGGCAACCACGGCCGAGAGCAGCGATTCGATGGCGCCCAGCAGGGCGAAGGCCAACGCATCGGGCAGCACCGCTTCCATCCTGGCGAGCGAAAGGGCCGGCAGATGCGGCGCCGGAAAGGCCTGCGGGATGCCGCCGAAGCGCGTGCCGATGGTCTCGACCGGCAGCCCGAGCGCCCAGGCCGCGACGGCGGTGGCGGCGACGGCGATCAGCATGCCCGGCCAGTGCGGCCGCCATTTGCGCAGGCCGACGATCAGGCCGATCGCGGCCAGCGCCAGGCCGACGGCCATCGGGTTGAGGGTCGCCCCCGCCTGCACAAGCGCCGCGATCTTCGGGACGATCGGGCCGGGCTCCTTGCCGGCGAGCGTAAGGCCCAGCAAGTCGTGGATCTGGCTGGCGAAGATGATGACCGCGATGCCCGCTGTGAAGCCGACCGTCACCGGATAGGGGATGAACTTGATGTAGGTGCCGAGCCGCAAGAAGCCGGCGGCCGTCAGCATCACGCCAGCCATCGCGGTGGCCAGCAGCACGCCATCGATGCCGTGGCGATCGACCGCCGCCGCGACCAGCACGATGAAGGCGCCGGCCGGTCCGCCGATCTGGAACCGGCTGCCGCCCACCGCCGACACCAGGAAGCCGCCGACGACCGCTGCATAGAGGCCGCGCTCGGGCGTGGCGTTGGAGGCGATGGCGATCGCCATCGACAGCGGCAGGGCGACGATCGCCACCGTGAGCCCGGCGACGATGTCGGCGCGCAACGCCGCGACCCCGTAGCCCTCGGCCAGGATGGTGACGAGCTTGGGCGTGAACAGATCGCGGAGCCGGGGACGCGGCTCGACGAGGACAGCAGGCGATTCGACACACATTTTAACCAAAAATTTGTGTGCAATTATACTATTGGAGCACGTCCCCTCCCGGCTTGTCTTGATTCAAATCAGAAGGCGCCGGCCTGGGTGCGCTCGCCCTGCTCGCGGCGGATGCGATGGAAGCCCTCGACGGTGCGCTTGATGATCTCGGCGACCGGCAACACCTCGTGGATCAGCCCGACGGTCTGGCCGGCCAGCGCCAGCGAGGCTTCCATGTCGCCGCCGAAATAGACGTCCTTCACGCTGCCGAAGATCGCGCGGTCGAAGCCACCCACCCGGTCGATCTCCCGGGCGCGTTCGGTCTTGAGCGCCCGCACGCACGGCGTCGACTTGCGGTTCAGCATCACCGTGCCGGTGTCGTCGGCATCGACGATCGCCTGCTTGTAGTTGGCGTGCACCGGGCTCTCGGCGGCACTGACGAACCGCGTGCCCATCTGCACGCCCTCGGCGCCCAAGGCGAAGGCCGCCGCCATGCCGCGGCCGTCGCAGATGCCGCCGGCGGCGATCAACGGCACGTCGCAGCGCTCGTGCACCGCCTGCAGCAGCACCAGGGTCGAGACATCGTCGGGATTCTTGAAGCCGCCGCCCTCGCCGCCTTCGACGATCAGCCCGTCGACGCCGGCATCGACCGCCTTCAGCGCCGACGAGAGGTTCGGCACCACGTGATAGACCGTCAGCCCCGCGGCCTTCAGCGTCGGCAGCAGCTTGGCCGGCGATCCCGCCGAGGTCGTGACGAACCTCACGCCCGAGTTGGCCACCAGATCGACGACACGCGGATCGCGGATGAACAGCAGCGGCAGGTTGACGCCGAACGGCTTGTCGGTGAGCTCGCGCATGCGGGCTATTTCGGCCATGCAGGCGTCGACCTCGCCGCTCGAGGTCTCGATGACGCCGAGGCCGCCGGCATTGGACACCGCCGAGGCGAGCTGGCTGCGGGCGATCCAGCCCATCGGCGCCTGCACGATGGGAACCTCGACTCCGGTATGGGCCAATACGCGGTTCATTCGTTCTTCATCGCTTTCACCCGCTCGGCCGCGCCGGCGAAATCCGGCGGGGCATCGGCGCGGCACGGCAACGGCCAGCGCGGATCGGGCGCGTCGAAGAACTCGTCGCGCAGCCGCGCCGCGCACGAGTCCTGGCTCGACACGCCGTGGCCCTGGGCGCGGAAGATCACGTGCCGCGCTTCGGGCAGGTGCCGTGCGGCCTCGCGGCCCCAGGTCGCCGGGGTCAGCCAGTCGTAGCCGCCGCTCAGCAGCAGGGTCGGCAGCGCCGCGGTGACCGGCTGGCGCTCGGTCGCCGGCGCCACCGGCACCCGCCATACCGGGCAGAAGGCCGGCAGCTTGCTGAGCTGTGCCGTCAAACTGTAGATGCCGCCGGTCTGGATCGCCCGATCGCGCGCCGCCTGGTCGACGCCGGCCCAAGTCTCGCGGCATTCGATGGTGTTGAACAGCCCGCCGAACTGCTGCGCGTTGGTCTCGAGCAGGCCGCCATCGTCCTCCTCGAGATCCTCGGCGAACTGGCGGATCAGCCGCTTGTCGCCGCGGCGCAGCGCCGTCACCGCCTCGGGCACCAGCGCGGCCTCGCCCTGGCGCATCATGTGCAGCATCACCAGCAGCAGCTTGGCGCCGTCGAGCTTGACCGGCTGCGGCCCGTCCTCGAGCGCCAGCGTAAGCTCGAGCGGGGTGCGCTCGGCCTCGTTCAGGATCGCCCGGACGCCGCCCACCAGATCCGGATTGCGCTCGCGGCACAGCTTGTCGGCGGCGCATTCGGCATAAAGCTGCTCGAACACGCCGCGCACGATCTCGGGCTCGTTCTGCTCGCCGTTGATCTGCGGCGGGTAGATGCCGTCGAGCACCACGGCGCGCACGATCGAGGGATGGCGGCGCATCACCTCGAGCGCCCAGCGCGTGCCGTAGGAGATGCCGTAGAGGTTGACGTGCTTGAGCTGCATCGTCGCCACCAGGTCGGCGACGTCATCCGCCAGCGTCGGCGTCGAGAACATCGCGAGGTCGATCCTACGGCGGTCGAAGTCGGCGCGGCAGCGCAGCAGGATCTCGCGCTCCTGCGGCTCGGTGACGGCGCGGCGCTTGGCGCGCGCCGGCTCCGAGGTGCGCGGCTCGAAGCAGTCGAGATTGGGCGACGAGCCTCCCGCGCCGCGCTGGCTGACGATGATGACGTCGCGGCGCTTGCGAATGACCGACGTGTCGTTCCACCAGTCCCCTTCGGCCAGCGGATCGGCACCCGTGGTCGAGGCGACCAGCGGCGCATCGCCCGGCCCGCCGGCGAGATAGATCACCGGATCCGCCGCGATCGGCCGCTTGGCCTTCAGCCGCGCCACCTTGAGCCGGACCTCCGCGCTCTTCGGGTTGGCGCGATTCTCGGCCACCACCAGCGTGTAGCATTCGATCTTGTCGCCGCGCGGCGGACGGAAGACGCAGCGGTCGCGCTCCAGCCTCGGCAGCGGCGGCGCCGCGAGGGCGCTGCCGATCCCGAGCAGCAACAGCAGGCATGCCAACGCAATGCGATGGCCGGATGCGATCATGCTTCCGTTGTGCCACATAACCGCTTGTGACGGCATGAAGTAATTCTATGCCAAGGCGTCGCGGCTGCGCTTGCAACAGTGGCAGGCCAGACGCACTTTGCGCGCCATGTCCTCCCGCTCCTATTGGACCGCCGTGTGGTGCGGTTTCCTCGTCCTCACCATCGGTCTGGGCGTCCGCCAGAGCTTCGGCATCTTCCTGAAGCCGGTCTCGGCCGAATTGCATGTCGGCCGCGAACTCTTTTCCTTCGGCACGGCGCTGTCGATGCTGCTGATGGGCTTCTTCGCGCCCTTCTCCGGCCGGCTGTGCGACCGCTTCGGCTCGGCCATCACCATCGCCGGCGGCGGCGCGGTCTACGTGCTCGGCATGATCGTCACCGCGTCGATGCACAACGGCTTCATGCTGATCCTGGGCAACGTCCTGGTCGGCGTCGGCCTGTCGGCGGCGACCTTCGGACCCGTCCTGGGCGTCATCCTGCGGCTCGCCCCGCCGGCCAAGGCGGCGCTGGCGGTCGGCATCTGCTCGGCCGGCGGCTCGTTCGGGCAGTTCTTCATCGTGCCGCTCGCCTCGGTACTGCAGGGCTATTTCGGCGACTGGCGCCCGACCATGTGGGCGCTGACGGCGCTCGCGGTGGTGATGATGCTGCTGCCGATCGGCCTGAACGACAGCAAGGAGATCGCCGCCGCGCGCAAGGCCAGGGGTGGCTCGCAGACCTCGGGCCAGGCGCTGGCCGAGGCCTTCTCCCAGCGCAGCTACGTGCTGCTGGTGGTCGGCTACTTCGTCTGCGGCTTCCATGTCGCCTTCGTGGGCGGCCATCTGCCGGCCTACATCTCCGACAAGGGGATCGGCCTGTCGCTGTTCGGCATCAACCTCTCGCCGGCCGAATTGGGCGGCTGGAGCATCGGCATGGTCGGCCTGTTCAACATCGCGGGCTCGATCCTGTGGAGCTCGATGGGCGCCAAGTACCAGCGCAAGAACCTGCTGGCGCTGCTCTACCTGCTGCGCTCCGCGGTGTTCCTGATCTTCATCCTGCTGCCGCTGTCGGCGGCCTCGGTGCTGGCCTTTGCCGCGGCGCTGGGCTTCCTGTGGCTGGGCACGGTGCCGCTCACGACCTCGCTGGTCGGCGTGATGTTCGGCCCGGTGCACCTCACGATGCTGAACGGTTTCGTGTTCCTCGGCCACCAGGTCGGCAGCTTCTTCGGCGGCTGGGGTGGCGGCAAGCTGTTCGACCTGCAGGGCAACTACGACATGATGTGGTGGATCTCGATCGCGCTCGGCATCATCTCGGCCCTGATGCACTGGCCGATCGTCGAGAAGCCCGTGCCGCGCCCGCAGGTCGCGCTGCGGCCCGCATGATCAAGGGCTGGCGCCTCTTCTTCGCATGGGGCGCGCTGGCCGTACTGTTCGCGCTGACCGCTCTGTCGTTCGTGCTGTGGGGCACGAACGGCCCCGCCTATATCGTCGACCTGATCGCGGCGTATTGCCTGTAACCCTGGGAAGGGCGGCTCGTCCATTTTCGACCATTTTCATCCATTTTTATCCATTTTCACCATTTCCTGCGGGCACCGGAAATGGTGACCTCTGGCGTCACGAACTTTGCCATCGTGGACTTCTAATTTATGAGTCGGACATGAAGCGCTCCTGCACATGTGGATGTGCAGGCAAGATAAGCGCGCCGGGCCGTGGAACCTATTATGGGCAATGGCCGCCGGAAAAAGCCGCCATTTCCGGGCCTCGAATCGCGGTCCATTGCCCATAATGGGCGCGCTGGGCGCGCGGATTCCGCGCCGCTCGTGCCTCGTCATCGCGCATTGCTCGGGAGTCGCGTCAGCGGCGGCAGAAAATTTGCTTTTGTCGCAAAAGAAAAAGAGCGGCGCGGAGTTGAGGCGTCATGAGTCATGGCCCCCCGCGTCAGCGTAAGACGCTGACACCTCCCCCGAAGACGGGGGAGGGCGATGGCTACAGCACGAACTTCGACAGGTCGGCGTTCTTGGCCAGCGCGCCGACGCGCTCGCGGACGTAGGCCGCATCGATCTCGATCTTCTGGCCGGGCTTGTCGGAGGCGGTGAAGCTGATCTCCTCCAGAAGCTTCTCCATCACCGTGTGCAGCCGGCGGGCGCCGATATTTTCGACGGTCTCGTTGATGTCGGCCGACAGCTTGGCCAGCTCGTCGATCGCGTCCGGCTTGAACTCGAGCTCGACCTTCTCGGTCGCCAGCAGCGCCTTGTACTGCTTGACCAGGCTCGCCTCGGGCTCGGTCAGGATGCGCTTGAAGTCCTCCTGGGTGAGCGACGCCAGGTTGACGCGGATCGGCAGGCGGCCCTGCAGCTCCGGCAACATGTCCGACGGCTTGGCGAGATGGAAGGCACCGGAGCAGATGAACAGCACGTGGTCGGTCTTCACCGGGCCGTGCTTGGTGTTGACCGTCGTGCCTTCGATCAAGGGCAGCAGGTCGCGCTGCACGCCCTCGCGGCTGACATCGGCGCCGCCGCGCATCTCGCTCGAGCGGGCGGTGATCTTGTCGATCTCGTCGATGAACACGATGCCGTTGTTCTCGACCGAGTCGCGCGCCTCGCGCACCGCCTTCTCCTGGTCGAGCAGGCGGTCGCTCTCCTCGCGCATCAGCGTCTCGTAGGCCTCGCCGACCTTCATCTTGCGCTTCTTGGTGCGGCCGCCGAACGCCTTGCCCAGCATGTCACCGATATTGATCATGCCGACCGAGGCGCCGGGCTGGCCCGGGATCTCGAACTGCATCGGGCCGCCCGAATCGGCGACCTCGACCTCGATCTCGCGGTCGTTCAGCTCGTTGTCGCGCAGCTTGTGGCGGAAGCGCAGCTTGGTCTCCTCGCTGGCGGTCGGGCCGCACAGCGCGTCGACCACGCGGTCCTCGGCGGCCAGCTCGGCCTTGGCCTTGACGTCCTTGCGCATGCGCTCGCGCGCCATGTCGAGCGCGGCCTCCATCAGGTCGCGCGCGATCTGCTCGACGTCGCGGCCGACATAGCCGACCTCGGTGAACTTGGTCGCCTCGACCTTGAGGAACGGCGCGTTGGCGAGCTTGGCCAGGCGGCGGGCGATCTCGGTCTTGCCGCAGCCGGTCGGACCGATCATCAGGATGTTCTTGGGCAGCACCTCCTCGCGCAGGCTCTCGGGGAGCTGGAGGCGGCGCCAGCGGTTGCGCAGCGCGATCGCCACGGCGCGCTTGGCCTCCTGCTGGCCGACGATGTGCTTGTCGAGCTCGGAAACGATCTCGCGGGGGGAAAAGTCGTTGCTCATGACGGTTTGTCTCTTTGCATCAACAGAACACGGCCCCAGGGCGTTGCCTGCAGGCCGACGCGGCGGAAGCCGGCTTTTTCGTAGGCCCGGATCGCCCGCGCATTGTCGGGAGCGGGATCGGTCGTAATCGACTTGATCTCGGGCGAGGCGAACTGCTCGTCGCAGAACTGCCGGATGAAGCCGCTGCCATGGCCGCGACCCAGCAGCGCCGCGTCGGCGATGAACTGGTCGAGGCAGAGCGTGTCGTCGGACAGCTGCGCGCATTGCAGATACGCGAAGGGCCGGCCATCGAGGCTCACCAGATAGGGCGTCGTGTCGTCGCCCTCGACATGGTCGTCGATTTGAGCCGCCTGCATCTCAGGCTCCGGCCACCATTCGACGACGTGCGGCCGCGACAGCCACTCGTGAACCAGCGGCAGCGCGGCGGCCGCCAGACGGGTGAAGGTATAGGCCACCATGCCTACAGCTTTTCGACGACGAGGTTGTGGTTGGTGTAGACGCAGATGTCGGCAGCGATGGTCATCGCCTTGCGCGCGATCGTCTCGGCATCGAGGCCCTCGATGTCGATCAGCGCCCGCGCCGCCGACAGCGCGTAATTGCCGCCCGAGCCGATGGCGATGATGCCGCCCTCCGGCTCCAGCACGTCGCCGGTTCCGCTGAGCAGCAGCGAGACCTCCCTGTCGGCCACCGCCATCATCGCCTCCAGCCGCCGCAGGTAACGGTCCGTGCGCCAATCCTTGGCGAGCTCGATGCAGGCGCGCAGGAGCTGCCCGGGGTGACGCTCGAGCTTGGCCTCCAGCCGTTCGAACAGCGTAAAGGCATCGGCCGTGGCGCCGGCGAACCCGGCGATGATCTGGCCGTTGCCGAGCCGCCGGACCTTCTTGGCGTTGCCCTTGACGATGGTCTGGCCCATCGAGACCTGGCCGTCGCCTGCCATCACCACCTGGCCGTCCTTGCGGACCGAGAGGATGGTCGTGGCATGCCAGCCCGGTGACGGGGCAGAATCGGATTGTGGGGACATGGGCCGTTAAATAGTCAATCGCCGCCCCAAATCAATCGCCATGCTAACCTGCTGGCCATGACCACAGAATCCGTCATCGTCATCGGCGCCGGCATCGTCGGGACCGCTACCGCCCGGGCCCTGCAGCGGGCCGGCCATGCCGTCACCCTCGTCGACAGCGGCGAGCCCGGCAAGGCGACCTCCTACGGCAATGCCGGCTTCATCGCCATCGACCACGTGCTGCCGCTCGCCCGCCCCTCGACGCTGAAGCGCGTGCCGCAGATGCTGATGGACCGCACCGGGCCGCTCACCGTGCACCGGCCCAGCATCCCCCACCTGCTGCCCTGGATGGCCCGCTTCGCCCTCGCCGCCTACAGCCAGGCGGAGGTGCGCAAGGGCATGGATTCGTTCGGGGCCCTGATGGCCGAGGCCAACGTCGCCTGGCAGGCCGAGATCCAGGCCTCGGGCCTGGGCGAGCTCTTCAGGAGCCGCGGCGCGCTCTATGTCTACGAGAGCGAGGCGGCCTTCCAGGGCGGCGCCGAGGAGCGCGAGCTGCAGAAGGCCAAGGGCACCACCTTCGAGATCGTCGACGGCAACCGCGCGCGCGAGCTGGCGCCCGGCCTGTCGAGCCACATCGTGCGCGGCGTCTACTACCCGCACGGCATGCACACCATCAATCCGTACAAGGTCGTGACGACCCTGGCCGAGCGCTTCGCCGAGGACGGCGGCAGCGTGCAGCGCGGACGCGTGCGCGGCTTCGTGCGCGACGGCAACCGCGTCACCGCGGTGCAGCTCACCGACAGCGAGCTGCCGGCCAAGGCGGTGGTGATCGCGGCCGGCCGCGCCTCGGGCGAGCTGACACGGCTCCTGGGCTTCAACGCGCCGCTGGTCGCCGAGCGCGGCTATCACGTGATGCTGGCGCCCGACAACGTGCGCTTCGAGATGCCGGTGAGCCCGGCCGAGCGCGGCTTCTTCATCACGCCGATGGCGGAAGGCCTGCGGGTGGCCGGCACCGTCGAGCTCGCCGCGCCGCACCAGCCGCCGTCGTGGCATCGCGCCGATCTTCTGGTGCAGCATCTGCGGGCGATCTTCCCCGGCGTCGGCGGCGTCGAGCAAAGCCGCTGGATCGGCGAGCGGCCGAGCCTGCCGGACTTCCGCCCCGCGATTGGCCGCGCGCCGAGGCTCAGCAACGTCTATTGCGGCTACGGCCATCAGCATGTTGGGTTGACGCTTGCGACCGCCACCGGCCGCCTGGTCGCGCGCCAGATGGAGGGCGAGGAACTGCCGGCTGCACTCGCCGCTTGCGACCCCGGCCGCTTCGGCTAGAAGCGACAGAGACAATAATCAGTAAAAATGATTGGGGGGACGATCATGCGTAGAAGGATCATCGCGGGCCTGATGATGGCGGCCACCTGCCTCGCAGCCGGCGGCGCCGACGCACAGACCTTCCCTTCGAAGCAGGTCACGATCGTCGTGCCGTTCACCGCGGGCGGCCCGACCGACACGCTGGCCCGCATCCTGGCGGAGCGAATGAGCCGGACGCTCGGCCAGACGGTGATCGTCGAGAACACGACCGGCGCCGCCGGCACGATCGGCGTCGCGCGCGTCGTGCGCGCGGCGCCCGACGGCTACACCATCGGCATCGGCCACTGGAGCACGCACGTCGTCAATCCGGCGATCTATCCGCTGAACTTCAACATCCTCGACGACCTCGAGCCGCTGTCCTTCATCGCCACCAATCCGCAGCTCCTGGTGACCCGCAAGGAGTTCCCCGCCACCGACCTGAAAGAGCTGATCGCCTATGCCAAGGCCAATCCCGACAAGGTCACGGCGGGAACGGCGGGGGTGGGTGCCGCCTCCCACATCGGCGGCCTCTACTTCGAGGAGAAGGCCGGCGCCAAGGTGCGCTTCATTCCCTATCGCGGCGGCGGTCCGGCGCTGCAGGATCTCGTCGCCGGCCAGATCGACATCATGTTCGACCAGGCCGCGAACTCGATCCCGCAGATCCAGGCCGGTAAGATCAAGGTGTTCGCGGTGACCGCCAAGCAGCGCCTGAAGACGCTGCCGGACGTCCCGACCGTCGACGAAGCGGGCCTGCCCGGCCTCTACATCGCCGTCTGGCACGGGCTGTGGGCGCCGAAGGGCACGCCGAAGGACGTGCAGGCGAAGCTGACGGCCGCGATCATCGAGGCTCTGGCCGACCCGCAGGTGCGCGAGAAATTCATCGGGCTCGGCCAGGAGATTCCCGACGCGGCGCAACAGACGCCGCAGGCCCTGCGCGCCCATCACGAAGCGGAGATCAAGCTGTGGTGGCCGCTGATCAAGGCGGCCAATATCAAGATCGAATAGCTGGGAGCGCGCCACTCCGTGGCGCATCACGTCATCCTGAGCGAAGCGAAGGATCCTTCGGCTGCGCCTCAGGATGACAGGAGAGCGGCACGGAGTGCCGCGCTCCCAGCCTCGAAGTACGATAGACTTTCCTTCAGAGCACGGAGGCTCCGATGGCTGAGAAGACGTGGGAACTGAGCGGCCAGTACATGGAAAGCTGCAACTGCGACTATCTCTGTCCCTGCATCTACACCAACCCCCAGGCGCCGGCGACGCATGAGCATTGCTACGCGCTGATGGTCTACCGCGTCGATCGCGGCCGCCACGGCGCGGTTTCCCTGGACGGCCTGAAGTTCGCCCTGGTCATCCGCTCCGGACGGGTCATGGCCGACGGCGGCTGGGTGTTCGGCGTCGTGGTCGACGAAAGCGCGAGCGAGGCGCAGCGCAAGGCCCTGACCGAGATCGTGAGCGGCACGGCCGGCGGGCCGCCGCAGATGATCCGCGACAACCTGGTGAAGGACTTCCGCGGCGTCGAATACAGGCGGATCGATTTCACGGCCGAGGGCTTGAGCCGGCTCGCCGACATCCCGGGCATCCTGAGCTTCGAGATCGAGGGCGTGGCCTCGCGCAACCGCTCGGGCGAGCCGTTCTATATCGACAACACCGCCCATCCCGCCAATCGCCGGCTCGCGCTCGCCCGGTCGAAGAAAACCGAAGTGCAGGGCTTCGGCCTCTCCCTCAGCCTGCTCGGCAAGGGCAACAACGGTCATTTCGCGCCGTTCGCGTGGGCGGCCTGAGAGGGCCGCCTGATTGGACCTGATGCGGCGCCAGCGCGTCGTGATCGTCGCGGCGCTGGCAGGCGTCGCCGGGCTGGCGTGGATCTACCTCTTCATCGCAGCGGCCGACATGACGACCGCGATGGCGGGCATGGACCGCACGATGGTGATGCCGCCCAAGAGCGCGGTCGAGCTCAGCCTGCTGTTCGCGATGTGGTGGGTGATGATGGTCGGCATGATGTTGCCGGGCGTCGCGCCGATGATCCTGACCTTCGCCACCGTCAACCGGCAACGGCGCGCGCGCCAACAGCCCTATGTGCCCGCGGCCCTGTTCGCCGCGGGCTATCTGCTGGCCTGGGGAGGCTTCAGCGTCGCGGCCACGCTGGCGCAATGGGCGCTCGAACGCGGCGCCTTGCTCTCCGCGATGGACATGACGATCGACAGCCGGCAGCTCGGCGGCCTGCTGTTCGTGTTGGCCGGCCTCTATCAGTTCACGCCGGTGAAGCTCTCCTGCCTGCGCCTCTGCCGCTCACCGCTCGACTTCGTCGTCAACCACTGGCGCGACGGCCCGGGTGGCGCGCTGCGCATGGGCGTGACGCACGGCCTCTATTGCCTGGGCTGCTGCTGGGTCCTGATGCTGCTGCTGTTCGCGGTCGGCGTGATGAACCTGGTCTGGGTCGCCGGTCTCGCCATCGTCGTCCTGCTCGAGAAGCTGTCGTCGGGGACCTGGGCCGGCCGGATCGGCGGCGTGCTGCTGACGGGCTACGGCGCCTGGTTGCTGGCGTCGGGCTAACCTACTGGTACTTCGGATCGTCGGGACGGCGCATCTTCCAGACGTTCTCGGTCGTGGTGTATTCGCTGTAGCCCAGCCGTGCGACCGGACGGAACGCCATCACGTCGACCCGGCCGTCCTTCAGGATGCTGTCGTCGATGTGCACGCCGACCACCTGGCCGAACACCACCGAAGCGCTGTGGTTCTCGTGGCCCGGCTCGACCGGGATCTCGAGCGTCTTCCAGTATTTGCACTCCAGCGCCACCGGCGATTCGGCCACGCGCGGCGGCTTCACGTACTTGCACGGCGCGGGCGTGAGGCCGGCGAGCTTCATCTCGTCGATGCCGTAGGCCACCATCGAGGTGGTGATGTTCATCCTCTCGGTGAGCGTGCCGGCCACCATGTTGACCACGAACTCGCCGGTCTCCTCGGCGTTCATGCGGCTGTGCTTGGTCGGGGTGTCGCCGTAGCGACCGGTGATGGCAAAGTAGACCATCGGCGGGAATTCGCTGACGGCGTTGTAGAAGCTGTAGGGCGCCAGGTTGACCCGGCCCTGGCCGTCGATCGTCGAGATCCAGCCGATCGGCCGCGGCACGATCAGCGACTTCAGCGGATCCTGCGCGAGGCCGTGGTCTCGCTTGGCGGCATCGTAGAACATTCACACTCCCAGTGCTTCAACTCCTGTTGTGCGACCTGCGGTCCGGCTTGTCGAGAGCGCGGCGCGGCCTCAAATTCCGCCCATGTCGCGCACCATGAAAGCCCTGCTCGCCGTCTGGATCGCCGTTCTGGTCGGCGCCGCCGGCTGGATCGGCTGGGATGCCTGGCAGGGCAAGCAGCCCAGCCTCGGCGGGCCATTCGCCCTCGTCGACCAGAACGGCAAGCCCTTCTCGAGCGACAGGCTCAAGGGCAAGCCGACGCTGATCTATTTCGGCTACGCCTTCTGCCCCGACGTCTGCCCGACCTCGCTGCTGCTGATGGAGACGGCGATCGAGCAGCTCGGCCCCGATGTGCCCAAGAAGGTGAACCTGGTGTTCATCACCATCGATCCCGAGCGCGACACGCCCGAGCTGATCAAGGGTTATGTCGAGAATTTCAGCCCGAGCTTCATCGGCCTCACCGGCACGCCGGAGCAGATCGCGCAGGCCGCGCGCGCTTATCGCGTCTACTACCAGAAGCGGCCCGGCAAGGACGGCGATCCGTACCTGATGGACCATTCCTCGATCGTCTACGTGCTCGACCGCAACGGCCGCTTCGTCACCCACTTCACGCACGAAGCGAAGGCCGAGGCGATCGCGAAGGCTGTCCAGCGACTTCTTTAGTTTCGCCAGGAGGCACCGATCTTGACACCAGAGGTCGGACACCCGACTCTCCAAGGGCGCCGGCGAACAATGACGTCAAAAAGACAGCGTCGGCGGGGGAGTGAAAGTTTGCCCAAGACGTTGAGCGCTCGGCCCGTGCCGCTGCTCGCGCGCGCTGTCCGATGACGCCCAGGCACCCGGGACGCAACCCCTGCGTCCTCTGTGTGGCAGTGCAGCGATGGTCCTCTCCCGTCGTTGAATGGTCCCCTGCGAGTGTGTGCCTGCCATGATAATGCCCAATATGTTGTATCACGCGTACGAGCTGCAGCGTCAGTTCGCCGAGCCCGTTCGGCTCTGGGCCAACGCGCTCGAGAGTGTCTCGTCGAGTCCCTACAACCCGCTGACCGACACGTGGTGGGGCAAGTCGATGGCGGCCGGCGCCGAGATCATCTCGCGGCTGACGCGCACCTACGGCAAGCCGGCGTTCGGCCTCGCGACCACCGAGGTCGCCGGCAAGACCGTCGCGGTCAACGAGGAGATCCTGCTGCGCAAGCCGTTCGGCCAGCTGCTCCACTTCCGTCGCGACACGACCGAGCGCCATCCCAAGGTGCTGCTGGTGGCGCCGATGAGCGGCCACTACGCCACCCTGCTGCGCGGCACGGTCGAGGCGCTGCTGCCCGAGCACGACGTCTACATCACCGACTGGATCGATGCGCGCGATGTGCCGCTGGCGCACGGCAACTTCGATCTCGACGACTACATCGACTACATCATCGAATTCTGCCGCTACCTCGCGCCCGACGTGCACGTGATCGCGGTCTGCCAGCCGTCGGTGCCGGTGCTGGGCGCCGCCTCGCTGATGGCGCAAGCGCGCGATCCGCGCCAGCCGCGCTCGCTCACCCTGATGGGCGGCCCGATCGACACCCGCATCAGCCCGACCGTCCCGAACGATCTCGCGATGCGCAACTCGATGATGTGGTTCCGCCAGAACGTGATCTCGACGGTGCCGCTCACCTATCCGGGCGCGATGCGCCGCGTCTATCCGGGCTTCGTGCAGCTCACCAGCTTCATCACCATGAACTTCGACCGGCACGTCAACGCCCACCTGCGCCAGTTCGAGCACCTGATCAAAGGCGACGACGATCCGGCAGAGGCGCATCGCAAGTTCTACGACGAGTATCTCGCGGTGATGGACCTCACCGCCGAGTTCTACCTGCAGACCATCGAGATCGTCTTCAAGGAGCACCAGCTGCCGCGCGGCGTCTGGGTGAGCCGCGGTCGGCCGATCGAGCCGGCGCGCATCGAGACCGCGCTGATGACGGTCGAGGGCGAGCTCGACGACATCTCCGGCCTCGGCCAGACCAAGGCGGCGCACGCCCTGACCCCGAACATCCCGGGCGCACGCCATGTGCATTGGGAGCAGCCGCGGGTCGGCCACTACGGCATCTTCAACGGCCGCAAGTGGCGCGAGCAGATCCTGCCGCGGGTCCGCGACTTCATCCGCGCCAACGACGGCTGACACAACTCCGCCACAGCCCGCGGCAACCGCTCCGGCGGGTCACCGTTACAAACGGTGTCCCGCACGGAGGATTTGAATGAATAACGTCTCGCGCCGCCGCCTGATCGGCGGGTTTACCGTCCTGGCCGGCGTCGCCGTCGTGGCCGCCCCCGCCCTGGCGCAGCTCCAGGCCGAGATCTACATCCCCGCCGCGCCGCCGCCCCCGCGGGTCGAGGTGGTGCCGACCCTGCCGCCGGAACGCGTCGAGGTCGAGCGCTGGCAGCCCGGCTACTGGCGCTGGAACGGCCATGAGCACGTCTGGGTCGAGGGCCGCTACATGGCCCGTCCGCGGCCGCGCGCCGAGTGGATGCCGGGCCGCTGGGAACAGCGCCCGCGCGGCTGGGTCTATGTCGAGGGTCACTGGAACTGACCTTGGGGCGTTGATCTAGTCGATGCATTTCGAAGAACAGTGGACCAACGCCGCCAATACCCTGGTGGCGTTGATCACCACCTATGGCCTGCGCGTCGTCGGCGCGATCGTCATCCTGGCCGCCGGCTGGATGGCGTCGCGGCTGCTGTACAACGCCGTCGAGCGGCTGCTGGCACGCACCCAGCGGATCGACCGTACGGTCACGCTCTTCCTGGCCAACGCGGCGCGCTATCTCGTCCTCATCCTCACCTTCAGCGCGGTGCTGTCGACCTTCGGCGTCGCCACGACCAGCTTCGTCGCGGTCATCGGCGCGCTCGGCATCGCCGTCGGCCTGGCGCTGCAGGGCACGCTCAGCAGCCTCTCCGCCGGCATCATGCTGGTGCTGTTCCGGCCGTTCCATATCGGCGACCGCATCGAGGCGGGCGGCATCGTCGGCACGGTGCGCGAGATCAACCTGTTCTACAGCGAGCTCGACACCGACGACAACGTGCGGGTGATCTTCCCCAACGGCAAGCTGTGGGGCGAGATCGTCAAGGTGCCGTCGCGCAACGATACCGAGCGGGTCGAGCTCAAGTTCACCCGACCGGCCAGCGACGACCTCGAGACCGCAATCGCCCGCGCGCAGGAGCTGGTCGACAAGGACAGGCGCATCGAGCGGGTGGCGCAGATCGGCGTCGACACGGTGAACGACGGCAACTACGTGCTGGTCATCCGCGCCTGGGTGGCGCGGCCGCAGGCCATGCAGGTCCGCTTCGACCTCAATCGCGCGGTGAAGGAGGAATTCCAGCGCCGCGCCCCGCAGCGCGAGGAGGCGCGCGCCGCCGACTAGAGCGATTTCCGGGCAGATGGAACCGCGAGCGGTTCCATCTGCCCGGAAATGCGCGCACGGCGTTGTTGTTGCTCTAGTCTCGGTCGCGACGGCCGCTATCGGCCGATCAAGGCGAGGCGGACCCCTGGATGACCTCCAGGAAGGCCGCGCCATACCGTTCGAGCTTGGCATCGCCCACGCCATGGATTTCCCGCATGGCGCGCAGGCTATCCGGCCGGTGCGTCGCCAGCTCGATCAGCGTCCGATCGGAGAAAACGACATAGGCCGGCACGCGCTGCGCCTGCGCGAGCTTGGCCCGCAGGCCCTTCAGCGCGGTCAACAAAGCGCTATCGGCATCGCCGACGACGAGCGATGCGGCAGCGGCCTTCTTTTCGCGGCGCGATGTCTTGGGTTGCGCCATCTCCTTGCGCAGCTCGATGCGCTGGCTGCCCTTCAGCACCTGCCAACCGGCATCGGTGACGAACCAGCGGCCATGCTCGAGGAAGTCCTGCTGGATCAGGCCGGTCGCCGAGAGCTGGCGGAAGATCGAGCGCCATTCGGCCGCCTTCCGGTCCTTGCCGACACCGAAGGTCGGCAGCTTGTGATGGTTGTAGCGCTGCACGTTGTCGGTGCTGTCGCCGGTCAGGATCGCGACCAGGTGCTCCATGCCGAAGCGCTCGCCGGTGCGCACGATCGCCGACATCGCCTTCTGCGCCTCGATGGTGGCGTCGAAGCGCTCGACCCCTTCCTGGCAGAGATCGCAGTTGCCGCACGGCTCGGAGCTCTCGCCGAAATAGGCGAGCAGGGTCTGGCGGCGGCAGCGCGGCGCCTCGGCCAAGGCCAGCAGCGCGTTGAGGCGCTGGCGCTCGACGCGCTTGCGCTCGTCCGGCGTCTCGCTCTGCTCGATCTGCATGCGGCGCAGCTGCATGTCGCCCAGGCCATAGAGCGTCAGCGTGTCGGCCGGCAGGCCATCGCGGCCGGCGCGGCCGATCTCCTGGTAGTAGGCCTCGACATTGGCCGGCAGGTCGGCGTGGCAGACGAAGCGCACGTCGGGCTTGTCGATGCCCATGCCGAAGGCGACGGTCGCGGTCATCACCACGCCGTCCTTCTGCTGGAAGGTGTCCTGGTTGCGGTCGCGCACCGCCTTGTCGAGGCCGGCATGGTAGGGCAGCGCGTCGACGCCTTCCTTGCGCAGGGTCTCGGCCAGCTCCTCGACCTTGCGGCGCGAGGCGCAGTAGACGATGCCGCTCTCGGCCGGATGCTCGCGCACGAAGGCCACGACCTGGCGCGACGAGCGCTCCTTGGACCTGAAGGCAAGCTTGAGGTTGGGCCGGTCGAAGCTGCGCACGAAGGTGCGCGGCGGCTTGTCGAACAGCTTGTCGGCGATGTCGCTGCGGGTCGGCCCGTCGGCCGTGGCGGTCAGCGCCATGGTCTGCAGCTTGCCGCCGATCTGGCGGCCGAGGGTGCCGAGCGACAGGTACTCGGGCCGGAAGTCGTGGCCCCATTGCGAGACGCAGTGCGCCTCGTCGATCGCCATCAGCCGCACGTCGCTCTCGCACAGCATCTCGACCGTGTCGGGCCGCGCCAGCCGCTCCGGCGCGACATAGAGCAGGCGCAGCTCGCGCTGGCGCAGGAGCTTCATGACGCGGCCGTTCTCGGCCGGCTCGTTGCTCGAGTTGAGGCTGCCGGCCGCGACGCCGGCGGCGCTGAGCGCGCGCACCTGGTCGCGCATCAACGCGATCAGCGGCGAGACCACGACGGTGAGGCCGGGTCGGGCGATCGCCGGTAGCTGGTAGCACAGCGATTTGCCCGAGCCGGTCGGCATGATCGCCAGCACGTCCTCGCCGTCGAGCACGGCCTGCACGATTTCTTCCTGCCCCGGGCGGAAACCGCCGAAGCCGAAGACCGAATGCAACAGATCGTGTGCCGTGGCGAGGGAAGCGGACATGGATTGTGGGGCACCGTAGCGTCGCGACAGCAGTGCTGCACTGTGGATCGATTCGGATCAAGCAATCTCTGGTTGTCGTCTCACATCCAATACACGCGCCTTGGTACTGGCGACCTGACTGATGCAGGAGTGACACTGCAAATGCCGGTCACGCCACCTCCTCAGTGATGCCGCGCGAGCGCCGCGTTTGGGCGGCTCACTCCTCGCACCCACCGACGTCCCCTCTTCAATGCGTGGAGTGTCAAAGATGAAAACGAAGCGTAACTCGATCGTCGCCACTATTGTGTCATCGGCGGCGGTCCTTGCGGCGACGACGGCCTTGCCGTTCGCGGCGCACGCCCAGGGCAACAACCAATGGGACGGCTTCTACGCCGGCCTCAATGCCGGCGGCATGTGGAGCACGCCCTCGGCCTCGATCGTCGAGAACAACACCGGCGGCGGCTTCAACGGCACCAGCAGCGGGTTCGTGGGCGGCGCCCAGGCCGGCTACAACTACCTGCTCGGCCCCGTCCTGCTGGGCGGCGAAATCGACTTCCAGGGCTCGACCATGACCGGCGGCGTCACCGGCGGCGCCGGGCCGTCGTTCATCAACGCCACCCAGAGCATGCCGTGGTTCGCGACCTTCCGGGCCCGCGTGGGCTATCCGGTCGGCTCGGTAATGCCCTACGTCACCGGCGGCGCGGTGTGGGGCCAGCAGCGGCTGTCGGGCTTCGACTCGCAGTTCGGCTCGTTCGACAACTCGCGCAACTTCTGGACCTACACCTTCGGCGGGGGCGTCGAAGGCAAGCTGAACGAGCGCTGGTCGGCCAAGCTCGAGTATCTGTGGATCGGCACGCCGGACACGTCCCTGTCGACGCCGGCCTCGACCAGTGTCGACGAGCGCTCGATCGGCAACCTCGTGCGCGTGGGCTTCAACTACCGGTTCTGACGCCTCCTCCAGAACCGGGAGCCGCGCGGCGCTGGATGCCCCTCCAGTGCCGCGCGGTTTCTATTTGAGCTGGGCGTCGTACCAATCGACCGCCAGCTTCCGGGCCTGCTCCAGCGGCTCGCCGCGATAGATGTCGTAGTGCCGGATGCCCGGCAGCACGACGCGCTGCTTGGGGCCGGTCAAGCGCTCGTACAGGCGCTGGCCGTGCTGGCGGATGTCGATCAGCTCGTCGTTGGCGGCATCGATGATCAACATCGCCGCCGGATGGGGCCGCCGGCCCAGCTCCTCGATCGGCGCGAAGATCTGGTAGTGCTCGCGGATCATGTGGCCATGCAGCTGGCCCGCGATCCGCGGTTGCGGCGGCGGATAGGGCCGATCGCCGTGCGCGCGCTTCGTCGCCTGCGCGCGGTCCTCGTCGAGGCCGGCGCCGCCGCGGCGCAGGTCGTAGGCGCCGACCTGCGCCACCACTGCCTTAACGCGCATATCCAGCAGCATTGCCGACACTGCGATGCCCGCGCCGAGGCTGGTGCCCCACAGGCCGAGCCGGCTGGCATCGACCTCGGGCTCGCCGACCGCGAAGGCGATCACCGCCAGCACGTCGAGCGTCTGCTCCACCGGATCGACCGTCTCGCGCACCTCGATCGCCTGGACGGCTGCCGGCTGGCCGTCGCGGCGCGGCGGCGCCGTCCGGTCGACCGGCATCAGCCGGCCGCGACTCTCTCCCCAGCCGCGATAGTCGAAGGTCATGACGGTGTAGCCCGCGCGCGCGAAGGTGACCGCCTGCGCGAGGTGGTAGTGCTGCAGCCCGCCCGTGCCCTGGCACAGGATGACGGTCGGCAGGCGCTGGCCCAGCCTTGCCTTGGTTTGCACGAGGTGGCCGACCAGGGGCGTGCCCTCGCTGAGAAAGGTCACGCGGCGGGCCACGACGTCGTCGGGCAGGCGGTACTCGGGATAGCTGGCGCGCGCCGGCAACGGCAGCAGTGCGAGCGCGACCAGCATGGTCCGGCGCGCGATCACGGCAGCGCCACCGCGACCAGCTCCTCGGCGGTGCCGATGCCGCCGCCGACCGGGAAGACGATGAACTGCCGGTCGTCTGCGAGATAGGTGATCGGCGCGCCGCCGGCATTGTTGCCGACCGGGATCTCGGCCAGCAGGGCGCCGGTCGCCTTGTCGTAGACCCAGAGGTTGGTGTCGCGCTGCTGGATCTCCAACACAGGACGCCCGCGATCGGGACCCGGCCGCGGATTGACGAAGCGGCCCGACTGCACGGCGAAGAGCAGCGATCTGGTCACCAGCGCCCAGCCGCGCGTGTAGGGATTGCCCAGGGGGCCGCGCACGCCGGCCGCGCGCAAGGCCGGATCGTCGACCGGGCCGCGGCCGAGCGGCACCCGCCAGCGATGCTCGCCGGCGTTCATGTCGATCGCCAGCAGGCTGGCATAAGGCGGCTTGAGGATCGGCAGGCCCTTCGGCCCGGACAGCGGCCGGAAACTGCCGATCAGCGCGTAGGGCTGCTCGTAGGGCATCGGCCGGCGCAAGGTCACGACGAACGGATTGCGCTGCGTCTCGACGTAGAGCATGCCGCTTTCGGGATCGACCGCCGCGCCCTGCCAGTTGCCGCCGCCGGCGACGCTGGGGTTGGTCGCCGTGCCGCGCAGGGTGGGCGGCGTGTAGAGCGGGCCGTAGTCGTAACGGTTCAAGATCTCCTTTGCCCCGGCACGCAGCTCGGGCGTGAAGTCGATCAGGTCTTGCTCGCCGATGCCCTGGAAGTCGATGGGTGCCGGCCTGGTCGGGAAGGGCTGCGTCGGCGACGCGTGCTCGCCTTCGACTGTCGACGGCGGCACCGGGCGCTCCTCGATCGGCCACACCGGCGTGCCGGTGGCGCGGTCGAACACGAACAGGAAGTTCTGCTTGGTGACTTGCGCCACCGCCTTGATCGGCCGGCCGTCGACCGTGATGTCGAGCAGGGTCGGCGCCGCCGGCAGGTCGTAGTCCCACAGACCGTGATGCACCGTCTGGAAATGCCAGACTTTGCGGCCGGTCTTCGCGTCGAGGCAGACCAGGCTGTCGCCGTACAGCCCATCGCCCGGACGGTGGCCGCCATAGTAGTCGTTCGACGGCGTGCTGACGGGCAGGTAGACCGTGCCGAGTTGGTCGTCGGCGCTCATCGGCGCCCAGACGTTGGCGTTGCCGGTGTCGCGCCAGGACTCGTTCTGCCAGGTCTCGACGCCCGGCTCGCCAGCCTGGGGAATGGTGTGGAAGGTCCACAGCGTCTTGCCGGTGCGCGCGTCGAAGCCGCGCACGTCGCCCGGCGCCGGCGGATGCTTGCCCCAGAAGTCCCAGATCGAGGAGCCCGCCACCACGACGTCACCCACGACCAGCGGCGGCGCCTGGTTGGTGTAGTCGCCGCGCGGGAACGGACGGTGCAGGCCTTGCGTCAGGTCGACCCGGCCGTTGTCGCCGAAGCCCGCGGCCGGCTGGCCGGTGCGGGCATCGAGCGCCAGCAGGTAGGCGTCGGCGGTCAGGACGAAGACGCGTTCGTCGTCGCCGCCCTTCCAGTAGGCCACGCCCATGTTGGCCCAGCCGTTGTTCGCCGGATGGACGGTGTTCTCGTAGGTTCGCGGATCGTAGACCCACCTGGTCTTGCCGGTCGCCGCGTCGAGCGACGCGACCTGACTCATCGACGTGCTCACATAGAGCGTGCCGCCGACCATGATCGGCGTCGATTCGTTGGTGAAGCTCGCGGCGATGCCAGGCTTTTGCTCGCGCACGCCGTGATCCGCAGAGCGCCAACGCCAGACCACCTGAAGCTTCGCGGCATTGGTCTTGTCGATCGAATCCAGGGGCGACCAGCGCAGCGCACCGTTGCTGCCGCCATAGACCGGCCATTCGCCCCGCCGCAGCGCCGCCTCGGTCGCGGGCAGCGCCCCGGGCAACGATTGGGCGCAGACTTCCCCGCCGGCGCCTGCGAGCAGCGCCAGGAGGGCGAGTCGCGCCAGCCGGATCAATGCCGGGCGGCCTGGCCGGCGTCGAGGGTCATGACCACGCCGCTGATGTAGCTCGCGCGGTCCGACGCCAGGAACACCGCGAGATCGGCGACTTCGTTCGGCTCGGCCGGGCGGCCGAACGGCATGTGCTTGGTGAGCTCGGGCCAGCGCTCGGGATCGCCCCATTGCTGCTGGGCCTGGCCGCGCAGCAGGGTGGTCATGCGGTCGGTGCGCGTGCCGGGCGGATTGATCGCCACCACGCGCACGCCGTGATCGACGCTCTTGGAGCCGACGGCGCGGGTGAAGGCCATCAGGCCGGCATTGGCGGTCGTGCCGGCGACGTAGTCGTAATTGAAGCTCTCGCCCGCCAGCCCGATGATGTTGACCACGACGCCCTTCTTGCGCGCGTACATCTTCTCCAGCATGGCGCGCGTGGCGTTGACGTAACCGAACATCTTGAGCTCCCACGCCTCGCGCCACTTGGGCTCGGTCATGGCGAAGACGTCGCCGCGCGGGATGGCGCCGGCATTGTTGACCAGGATGTCGGCATGACCGGCCGCCTCGACCACGCTGCGCACCATGTCGCCCTTGGAGAAGTCGGCGACATGGATCTCGACCGGCACGTTGTGGCGGCTGCGGATCTTGTCGCGCGCGCCTTCCAGCGATTCCCTGGAGCGCGAGGCGAGGTGCACGGCGCAGCCTTCGGCGGCGAAGGCCTCGGCGCAGGCATAGCCGATGCCGCGGCTGCCGCCGGTGATGAGAACGGTCTTGCCGGAAAGTTTCAGGTCCATGGTCGCATCTCCCCTAACGTTCCTCCTCCCCTTCGCGGAGCCCGCGAAGGGGAGGTGCCCGCGTCTTCGCGGGCGGAGGGGTCATGAGCCACAGTTGCGCGGCTCATGACCCCTCCGTCGCCTCCGCCTTTTCGAACTTCGTTCGAAAAGGCGCAGACGGCGACACCTCCCCTTGGCGGATTCCGCCAAGGGGAGGAAGGTGCTTCTCTACAGCCGATAAGTGCTGTCGATCCTCGCCTGTCCGTCATCGGTCTTCACGCGGCCGTCCTTCGCCATCTGGATCAGGTGCGCCAGCATCGAGCGGCCGGCGGCGGCGTGCAGGTGCTGCGGCGTGTCGGCGTAGTTCTTGGCGACCATCTGCGGGACGGTCTGCGGCCCTTCCTTCAGACGCGCCATGATCTGCGCCTCGCGGCCCAGGCGATGCTCGATATAGGCCTCGACGAAGGGATGCGGGTTGCGGATCTCCGCCCCGTGAGTCGGGATGAAGAGCTGCTCGGGGCGCGGCAGGAGCTTGCGCAAGCTCGCGAAATAGTCGGCCATGTTGCCGTCGGGCGGCGAGATCACCGCCGTCGACCAGCCCATGACGTGGTCGCCCGACAGCAACGCGTTGTCCTCCTTCACCGCGAAGCAGAGATGGTTGGAGATGTGACCGGGCGTATAGACCGCCTCGACGTTCCAGCCATCGCCGGCCACGACGTCACCATCGTTGAGCTTGATGTCCGGCGCGAAGGAGAAATCGCCCTCCTGCTCGGTCGCCACGCCGGCCGGCGTCGGGTGCGGGCCGTAGCTGTAGACCTTGGCGCCGGTCGCCCTGGCCATCGCCGGCGTCGCGGGAACGTGGTCGACATGGGTGTGGGTCACGAAGAGATGCGTCACCGTCTCGCCGCGCACCGCGTTGAGCACGGCGTCTATGTGCTCCTGCTGGTCGGGTCCGGGATCGACGATCGCCACCTTGCCGTGGCCGATGACGTAGGTGCCGGTGCCCTTGAAGGTGAAGGGGTTGGGGTTCTTCGCCACGACGCGGCGGATCAGAGGCGTCACCTCCATCGCCGTGCCGTAGTCGAACTTGAACTCCTTGATGAACGGAATGCCAGGCATGAACCGAGATCCTCAACGGGCGGGCGGCGTGAGCTTGTACATCGCGTTGCGGCGGTCGGAGCTGACATAGACCGTGCCGCCCGTGCCGACCGCGACGCCGGTCACGATCAGCGCCGGCGGCCCGCCGGGATAGGTCTCGAGGCCGATGTCGAGGTTGGAGGCGATCACCGTCTTGGTGCCGGTCGCCGGGTCGATCGTCACCACGCGCTTCTGGCCGACTTCGGCGACAAAGAGCTTGCCGTCGGGCCCGACATCGATGCCCTCGGGGCCGGCGAGGCCGTCGGCCACGACCTTGCGCGCGCCCGACGCCACGTCGATCTGGGTGACCGCGCCCGCGGCATGCTCGGTGACGTAGACGACGTTGTCCTTGCCCTTGGCCAGCGCCGCCGGCGCCCGCAGCTCCTTGGCGACGATCGTGCGCTCCTTGCCATCGGCGCTCACCTTGACCAGGTTGCCGGTGCCGAGCTCGGCGACATAGAGCGTGCCGTCGGCCATCTCGACGGCATCCATCGGCGCCGCAAAATCGCCCAGGGTGGCGACCAGCTTGCCGGTCTTGCGGTCGACCTTCTCGACCGTCATCGAGAACCAGCTCGACAGCAGGATGTGGCTGGGCCCGACCGAGATGCCGAGCGGATAGGCGTGGGTGTCGCCGTGCACGCGCAGCACGTCGGCGACCGCGCCGCTGTTGCCGTCGACCGTGCGATAGCTGAAGACGTCGGCCACGTGCACCGTGTCCTTGCCGTGCTCCGAGACCACCGCGATGTCGGCCGGGATCGCGAGCTTGCCTTCGACCACGGTCTTGGCGGCGCCGGTGAAGGTGTCGACCTGGTAGATGCCGTTGTCGGTCATCGAGCTCACGAACAGCCGGCCGCGCGAATCGAAGGCGAGATTGTCGAGGCCGGGCTTCAGCGAGGCCACCAGCTTCTTGGCCTTGCTGGTCAGGCTGACGCTCCACACCGAGCCGGTGCCGGTGTCGATGACGTAGAGATTGTCGGGATTCTTCGCGTCGAAGTTGGCCGCGGCCGGGATCCTGAAGCCGTCGGCGATCACCTCGACCGCGCCATTGTCCGTATTGATCTTCACCGCCTGGCCCTTGAACCACAGCGGCCCGTAGAGGAAGCCGTCGGCGCGGCTGATCTCGAAGCCGTTCAGGCCGCCCAGCTTCTCGGCGACCTTGCGCAGGTCGCTCTTCTGCGCGCCCTTGTACTCCGGCTTGTCGAAGTTCTTGAGATCGATCTCGTACAGCGCGTCGCCGAGGAAGACCTCCGACACGAACAGCCGGCCATCCTTGGCGAAGGCGAGCGAGTTGGGGCCCGAGAAGCCGGTGATCTCGACCGTCTTGTTGCCGCGGCGGACGTAGACTTTGCCCATCAGGAAGGCGGTCCACGCCATGGTGCCGTCGTCGGCGAAGGCGATGTCGTCGGCCATGCCGGTCGGCGGATCGACGAAGCGGTCGACCTCGCCGGAATCGACCTGCACCTTGTAGATCGCCTGGCCGATCACCGAGCCCGCGAACAGCTGGTCGTCCTTGTTGAAGGCGAGGCCGTGCACGCCATGGAACCACGAGCCCGGAACCAGGATCCGCTGGTTGTATTCCTTGGGCGGCGACGGGGCGGCATCCGCCGCGGGTGGGGCCTGCTGCGCCGATGCGCCTGCCGTAAGCGCAAGCGCCAGCGTCGCCGCCGTCAAGATCCGCGCCAATCGCATCCGTTTCCTCCGCGCCACTCTCCCGGCCGCGCGCGGACTTTAGACCGCGTCGCGCCAATCGGCTACCATCCCAGCCATGCGCTGGATGCTCGCCTTGCTCGTGCAACTGGCCGTCATGGGCAACGCCGCCGCGCAGGACACCGTACGCTTCCCGGCGTTCGATGCCGGCGACGGCCGGCCGGCGACCGAGCTTACCGGCTACCTGTTCAAACCCAGTGGCGGCGGCCCGATGCCGGCGGTGGTCTTCCTGCATGGCTGCGGTGGGCTCATTTCGGCCACCAGCCATCGCATCGTCTCGCGCGAGATGGAATGGGCCGGCAAGCTCAACGCGCGCGGCGCCGCCGTGCTGATGGTCGACAGCTTCACGCCGCGCGGCGCGGGCGAGATGTGCTCGCGCACGGGCTTCAAGGAATGGCTCTATCTGCGCCGGCCCGGCGACGCCTATGCAGCCCTCGCCTGGCTGCAGCGGCAGCCGTTCGTCGCGAAGGACAAGGTCGCCGTCATCGGCTGGTCGAACGGCGGCGGCGCGGTGCTGTTCGCTTTAGGCAAGCGTCATGGCCGGCCGGCCGCCTTTACCGGCCCCGACTTCCAGGCCGCGATCGCCTTCTATCCCGGCTCGTGCAGCGAGAAGCGCATGGGCACCGACTGGACGCCCGCGATCCCGCTGATGGTGCTGATCGGCGCCAAGGACGTCTGGACCCCGGCGGGCCCGCGCCACGAACTGGTCGATCGCGCAGCGGCGCGGGGCGCCGCCATCGCGTATCACGCCTATCCCGATGCCTGGCACGACTTCGACTGGCCGAACCTCAAGCGCCGCGAGCTGACCCACTACACCACGCGCGACGGCGTCGTGCCGATCACCGGCGAAGACCCCGCTTCGCATGCCGATGCGATCCAGCGGGTGCAGGGCTTCTTGGCCGCGAACATTGGGCTACACTAGAACGAACACGAATTCCGCAGGAGGAAAAGTCATGGCTGGCAACACGGGCGGTCCGCTTTCGGGTCTGACGATCGTCGAACTGGCGGGCATCGGGCCCGGCCCGATGTGCTCGATGATGCTGGGCGACATGGGAGCCGACGTGATCCGCATCGATCGCACCAAGGCACACGTCATGGATCGCCTCGCCGACCCGAAGTTCGCCGTGCACAATCGCAGCCGCCGCTCGGTGTCGGTCGACCTGCAGAAGAAGGAAGGCGTCGAGGTCGTGATGCGCCTGATCGACAAGGCCGACGGCGTGACCGAACCGTTCCGCCCCGGCGTCGCCGAGCGTCTCGGGCTCGGCCCCGATCTCTGCCTGGCGCGCAACCCGAAGCTGGTCTATGGCCGCATGACCGGCTGGGGCCAGGAAGGCCCGCTCGCCAAGGCGGCCGGCCACGACATCAACTACATCGCGCTGACCGGCGCGCTGCATGCGATCGGCGGCAAGGACAAGCCGACGCCGCCGCTCAATCTGGTCGGCGACTTCGGCGGCGGCGGCATGCTGCTCGCGTTCGGCATGGTGTGCGGCCTGCTGGAGGCGCAACGCTCGGGCAAGGGCCAGGTGGTCGACGCGGCGATGGTCGACGGCGCGGCGCTGCTGCTGGGCGGCATCTACGGGCTGGCCGGCGCCGGCATCTGGAAGGACGGCGAGCGCGGCGTGAACCTGCTCGACGGCGGCGCGCACTTCTACGGCACCTACGAGACCAAGGACGGCAAGTACGTCTCGATCGGCTCGATCGAGCCGCAGTTCTACGACCTCTTGATGGAGAAGACCGGGCTCAAGGGCCAGGACCTGCCGGCCCAGAACGACCGCAACGCCTGGGCGCAGTTCAAGAGCCGGCTCGACGGCATCTTCAAGACCAGGACGCGCGACGAATGGTGCGCGATCATGGAGGGCACCGACATCTGCTTCGCGCCCGTGCTGACCATGAAGGAGGCGTCGCAGCATCCGCACGCCAAGGCGCGCAACGCCTATGTCGACATCCAGGGCTTCCCGCAGCCCGCCGCCGCGCCGCGCTTCTCGCGCACCAAGGAAGGCGTCAAGGGCCCCGCCGCCAAGCGCGGCCAGCACACCGACGAGGTGCTGCTGGAGCGTGGCTTCTCCTCCAAGGAAGTGGGCGAGCTGAAGGCCTCCGGCGTGATCGGCGCGCAGTAAGCGGCCGTGATCCGCGCCTGGGAGCTTGCGGTCGGCCAGCTCGGCGATCCCCGGCTGCGCGCGGTGCTCTGGCAGTCGCTGGCGCTGTCGCTGGTGCTGCAGGTCGCGATCGGCCTCTTCGCCTGGTGGGGCCTGCAGAGCTGGGCGCATTACGAGATCGGCTGGATCAACAGCCTGATCCGCTGGCTGGGCGGCGCCGCCGTCGTGGTGCTGGCGCTGATGCTGTTCCCGGCGAGCTTCGGCATCGTGGTGTCGATCTTCATGGAGCGCATCGCCGACATCGTCGAGGACCGCTACTATCCCGAGCTCGGGCCGGCGCGCGGCATCCCGGTCTGGACCGGCATCTGGACCGGCCTGGTGTTCCTGGTCGCGGTGATCGTGCTGAACCTGGTGATGCTGCCCTTCTACATCGTCGCCATCTGGGTGGCCGGCCTGGGCGCGGTGCTGTTCTACGCCATCAACGGCTGGCTGGCGGCCCGCATGTACTACGAGCAGGTGGCGCTGCGCCGCCTGAGCCCGGCCGAGGTCAAGGCCTGGCGCAAGGCCAATACCTGGCCGCTCTGGCTGACCGGCATCGTCGCGGTGTTCCTGGGCACCATCCCGGTGCTCAACCTGATCGTGCCGGTGCTGGGCACCGCCGCCATGGTGCATGTGGCACAAACGCTCAACCCGCCCGGCGCCCCGGGCTTGCCCTTCCGTTCCCCAACCGCCGGCCGCTAAGGTCGGTCCATGAGACCGTCCGCCCGGCCACTGTTCCTGGCCGCCCTCCTGCTCGCCGGCTGCACCAACGAGCCGGCGCCGCGCTATGCGTTGGGCACCAGCGAGACCGGCGTGTTCCGCTCGGCCAATGCCGGCAAGCCGATCCCGCTCACCCAGATCAAGGGCATGGACGAGCGCCAGCTCACTGCCACCTTCGGCAAGCCCAGGCTCGACCGCCGCGACGCCGCGACCCGCACGCTGCGCTACGCCTCCGACGCCTGCACCCTGTTCGTCTACCTGACCAACGACCGCGCCCAGTTCGCCGACGCCCTCGACCCGCAGATGCGGCCGCTGCCGCCCGACGCCTGCGCGGGCTCGGTCGCCGCGCAGAAACGCGACATCGGCTAGAATCCAGCCGACCCCCGGACACCTCCGATGCCGATTCCATAAGGGTTTTCGTCGAGAGTCCGGGAATCCGGCCCACCCCCCTCGGCCGGACACGCGCGGACGCTCCGGACGCGCCGGACACCGGACTGCAAATTCTTCATCCTCTAGTCTAGTGGCAGTCGAGGCAGGTCAGCGCTGCCTTTGACGACGGATCGGCGCGCCGCTGCGCAGCGGCCTTGGCGTACGGTGTGTTCGGCAGCTCCGCGATCATGCGGTCGAGGTACGGCACCGCCCTTGCGCTATCGCCGAGCTGCAGCCAGCCCGTCGCCAGCCCGCCCAGCAGCTCGCCCCGATCGTGCGTGTCGAGCGCCGACCAACGCGTCTGCTCCCGGGCGACCATGAAATCGAAGTCTTCGATCGCGGTCTTCGTCAGGCGATCGGCCAATACGCGATCGTAAGGGTGCAACGCGGCGGCATAGATCATCAGCACCGGTCCGCGCGCGGCGCGCGTGCCGGGCGAATCGGACGCCAGCGCCACACCGCGCTCGAGATCGCCCAGTCCTTCGGTCTGCAGCCGCAGGCCCTCGGCGAACGCGCCTCGCCCGAACGCCTGGCCGGCCAGGAAGAGGCGGCCAGCCCCGCGCCAGACGAGCGCCTCGGCATGATCCGGATCGGCGCCCAGCGTGCGGTCGATCACGGCCAGCGCGCGCTTGAACGATGTCTCGTCGCCGTCGAAGCCGGCGAACATGTCCTCGCGGACCTTCATGTCGAAGCGCTCGGCGCGCGGCACCGGCGCGGCATCGGCCAGCCGCCGCCACGCCCGGGCCACCGCTTCGGTGCCGCGCGGATCGGCGATCATGTCGAGGTGGCGGAGGTCCGGCTGCACCGTCACGGCGATCTTCGGGTTGAGCTCGGCGAACAGGGGCGCGAAGCGATCGACGTTGAACAGCTCGTCGCGCGCGCCGACGACCACCGCGGTCGGCCGAGCGATGCCGGCGATCTCAGCGCGCCAGGTGCGATGGAGCTGCAGGCCGGCGGCGAGGCGGAACGAGTAGACCGGCGTGCGGCTGTCGCTCGGCGCCGCGTCGGTCGCGAAGCGGATGACCGGCAGGCCCTGCAACCACGGCAGGCCGAAGGCGTCGAGCAGCGACAGGCCGATCGTCCGGGGCACCGCCACGCTCGCCCAGCCGCCGCCGCTTTGCCGCGAGGTCGGCGAGTCCTGGGCGATGTAGGGCGAGATCGCGAGATAGGCGTCGAAGTCGGCGCGATGCGGGCCGCTCGCCGTGCGCAGCGCGAAGCCGCCGCCCAGGGAGAAGCCTGCGAGCGTGCGATGCATCTTCCGGCCGTCGAGTCCCACCGCCCTCACGAAGTCGGCGAGATCGTCGTCGAGCTGGCGCTGGTAGGAGACGTCGCCGTTGGCCGCGCCGCTGCCGCCATGGCCGCGCAGGCTGATGGCATAGACGGTGGCGCCCGCCGCCTGCAGCGCCTGCGCCGACTTGTGCATGGAAATACTGGCGCCCGACGAGCCGTGCACCAGCACGACGGCGCGATCGGCGCGGCCGGGATAGAGGCGATAGGTGAGCGGCGCGCCGTCGCGCGCGACGACGCGCTGCACCGGCGGCACTTGCGAGAAGTCCCAGCTCTCGATGCCGGGCATGGAATCGCCTGCGGCGAGCGGCGGCACCCGCACCGGCGCATCGAAGGCGATCATCGCGGCGAAGGCCGTGAGCGCCAGCGCCGGCATCGCCGCCCCGGCGAGCAGCGAACGGCCGACCCATCGACGGCGCAGCAGCAGGCCGCTCAGCCAGCCCAGCCCGATGCCGGCGATCGCGCCGCCCGCCAGGCCCGCGCCGGCGATCCAGGCCGGCTGGCGCGCAAGCTGCGGCCAGACGCCGAAGGTGACGCCCAGCGCGTAGCGCACCGCGAAGATCGACAGCGCGAAGCCCAGCAAGAACCAACCGCCGGCGATCCAGACGCGGCCGTCCTGCCAGCGCACCTCGCGCCGCCGGCCGATCGCGTGGCCGATCGGCAGGGCGAGCAGCAACCCGGTCAGCCAACCGGCCAGGGTGAAGGCCGGCAGCGCCGACTGCACGACGCCTGCGATGGTGACGCCCAGGCCAACCAGCGGCAGGGCGGCGAGCTGCAGCAGATGCGCCACCCGCGGCTTGCGGGCCGACCAGCCGAGCCACAGCACGAGCGCCAGCAATGGCCACACCCAGAGCAGCGTGTGCAGGACGATGTCGAGAGGGGACGGCATGATGAACCTCGGCGTCGGAGGCCGCACCATCGGCGGTAAGCGCGCGCCGCTCCATCCCGATTGCGTGGAAGGCCTGGCCTTTTTCGCGATCTGCCGGGATCATCGGCTCACGATGCGCGAATCGCTGTATCTCCGATCGCTGCCCTGGCAACTACCCGCGGTGCTGATGCTCGCCGTCGTGATGGCCGTGACCGGGCCGTTCGGCACCTACAACACCTTGGGCCTCGGCCACCATCGGCGTCCTGACCTGGCTGGCGGTGGTCCTGCTGGCCGCCTGGTTCGGGCGGCTCGAGCCGATCGACCGCTGGCCGGTCTATGCGCGCATGGCCCCGGTCGGCCTGCTGGCGGCGGTGCCCAGCACCGCAGGCGTCATCGTGGTCCATGGCTGGGTCTCCTGGCCGATCCCCTGGCGGGCCTTCCCTGAGATCTATCCGGACAATGCCTTCCTCACGGTGGTGATCTCGGTCCTTATCGGGCTGCTCACGGAGCAACGCCTGCATGCCCAGGCCGATGCCGAGCGGGCGCGGGTCGCCGAGCTGCCGCAGGCCGGCCCCGACTTCTTCCGCCGCATTCCGCCGGCGCTGGGCCGCGACCTGCTGGCGCTGGAGATGGAGGACCACTACCTGCGCATCCACACCGCGGTCGGCAGCGACCTGATCCTGCTGCGCCTGCGCGATGCCCTCGCCGAGCTCGGCCACAAGCGCGGCCGGCAGGTGCACCGCTCGTGGTGGGTGGCCGACGGCGCGGTGACGGCGCCCGAGCGCGCCGGCACACGGACGCTGCTGGTCCTGCGCAACGGCCTCAAGGTGCCGGTGAGCAAGAGCTTCCGCGACCAGGCGAAGGAGATGGGCTGGCTCCCTTAGTCCTCCCCGTCATACGGGGGAGGATACAGGAGGGGGAAGGCAGCACGACTGTTGCTCTCCCCCTCCCGGCCTCCCCCCCGGAAGACGGGGGAGGTGGGTGACGTTAGGAGCGCTGCTCGCGCCAAAGATCGAGGCGCTCCTGCACCGGACGGTCGGAGAAGGAGAACAGCACGGCCTCGCCCTTGGCCTTGTGCACGACCTTCGCCCAGCTCGGCACCACGAAGTGGTCGCGCTTCTTCCAGCGGAAGGTCTTGTCGCCGATCGTGCTCTCGCCCTCGCCCTCGACGACCGAGAACACCGTGCCGTCGGTGCTGCGGTAGGGTGCGCTCTCGAAGCCCTCGGGCAGGAGCTGCATGAAGGTGCCCATGGTGGCGATCGGCGCACCGCCATTCGCGGGATTGACGTAGCGCAGCTTGTAGCCGTGGCAGGCGTCCGGCGGCCCGGCCTTGGCGAGACCGGCCAGCGCCTCGCGCGTGCGCGCATAGGGATAGTTGAAGATCGGCGAGGTCTGGCGCGACGGCTTCCAGTCGACCGGCAGCAAACCGCTCGCGAACCTGGCGTCGGACGTGCCCTCGGGCGCGGTCACCGCCTGCTCGTCCTCGGCGCCGTTCTCGGCGAAGCCGGCGTTGAACATCGCCACCAGCGGGATGTCGAGGCCGTCGAGCCACACCATCGGCTTGCTCGAATCGTTGCCGTGGTCGTGCCAGGTCCAGGTCGGGGTGATGACGAAGTCGCCCTCGCGCATGATGGTGCGCTCGCCGTCGACGGCGGTGTAGGCGCCCTCGCCCTCGACGATGAAGCGCAGCGCCGACTGCGTATGGCGATGCGCCGGCGCCACCTCGCCCGGCAGGATGAGCTGCAGGCCGGCATAGAGCGTCGGCGTGATGCAGGCGCTGCCCGGCATCGACGGGTTCTCCAGGATCAGCACGCGCCGCACCGCCTCCTTGGCGGTGATCAGCGTGCCGGACTCCATCAGGAACGGCCGCACCTTGTCGTAGTCCCACGCCGCCGGCACGTACTTCGGGGAGGGCTGCGGCGGCACGAGCTGGTGCAGCGACTCCCACAAGGGCGCCATCGAGAGGCCGCCGATGCGCTCGTAGAAATCGCGGCGGGCGTTGTTGCGGGTGCCACCGTCCATGGCGAAACCTCTATTCGGCGGCCGCGCGTAGAAGGCCGAGACGCCGCCGGGCGCGGTCGTGGCAGGCGGCGGAGAAGGCATCGAACAGCTTCATCGAGACAGGGTTCTCGAGCGCGCGATGCTCGGGATGCCATTGCAATGCCAAGGCGAAGGCCGGCGCATCGGGCACGCTGAAGGCCTCGACCTGGCCGTCGTCGGCCACGGCCTCGAGCCTGGCGCGCGGCGCCAGCCTGTCGACGCCCTGGGCATGCAGCGAGTTCACCATCACCTTGTGCTGGCCGACCAGGCGCTGCAGCAGGCCGCCCTCCAGGATCTCGATCTCGTGCGCGATCGAGTAGTTGGTGTCGGTGTCGGGAGTCCGGGGCGAGCGATGGTCGCGCCGGCCCGGCACCTCGTGCACGAGCTGATGCAAGGTGCCGCCCAGCGCCACGTTGACCTCCTGCGCGCCGCGGCAGATCGCGAGCAGCGGCACGGCGTGGTCGATCGCGTGCCGGATCAGCGGCAGGGTGGTCGCATCGCGCGCCGGATCGTGCGCGGTGCCCTCGCGGGAGGGATCGCCCTCGTAGTGGCGAGGCTCGACGTTGGAGGGACTGCCGGTCAGCAGCAGGCCGTCCATGGTGTCGAGCAGGCGATCGAGCGCCTCGGTCATGCCCTCATCCGAGCCATTCGCATCGAACTCGCGGCCGCAGGCCGGCACGATCACCGGCAGGCCGCCGACGGCGCGGATTGCCGCCTGTACGTACTTGTCGCCGACGCTGTGGACCCAGCCGCCGCGACCATTCTCCTTGAGGCAGGCCGAGACGCCGATCAAAGGGCGTAAACGCGCGGAATTCATGGGCTTTATCATCGCGCTGCAGCCCTTGCTTGGCAATTGCCGCGCCGCTTCGGCTTGTGCAGCCCTGCCTTGCATGGTACCGGCCCGGCCCATGTCGACACCCCCTCCCGGCGGCCCCAACCCGCAGCCCCAGCAGACGCCCAGCCCGCTCACCCTCCATGGCCAGTACATCAAGGACCTGAGCTTCGAGAACCCGCGGGCGCCGCAGAGCCTGATCGAGCAGAAGCAGCCGCAGCTCACGCTCAACGTGAACGTCGCCACCAAGCAGTTCGAGGCCAAGACCTTCGAGGTGACGCTGACCATCGAGGCCAACGCCGCGACGCCGGAGAAGGAGCCGCTGTTCGTGCTCGAGCTGATCTATGCCGGCACGGTCACCCTGGGCGACGTGCCGCAGGAGGCGTTCGGCCCGCTGCTGCTGATCGAGACGCCGCGGCTGCTCTTCCCGTTCGCCCGCGCGATCGTGGCCAACGCCACCCGCGAGGCCGGCTTCCCGCCGCTCAACATCGCGCCGGTCGACTTCGTCGCCCTCTATCGCCAGCAGCTCGAGGCGAACGGCGGCAACATCCCGGGCACGCCGACCGGCCAGGTCGGGCACGCTTAAGCGCGAGCCAAGCTCGCGCTGGCGGGCCCGTAGGGCTAGGCGACGCTCCGTCGCTTGAGCGTTTTCCGGCTGCGTCGGAGAACGCGAGTCGCGGCGAAGCCGCGAAGCCCAGGGCCTGCGCAGTGCCAATTGCGCACGGACTCGAGAAGCCCAAATCCGCTGCCAAGTCTCCACAGGTCGGGCAAGCCTGAGGCCGTCTATTCCCAGCCGAATGTGCTGACGCGCTGGCCGTCCCGGATGCGCTCGAGCGCCGCCCGGGCGTAGGCCACGAAGTTCTCCGGGAATCCGTCGAAGGGAAACCAGGCGAGCGCGGCGCACTTGTCGGGCTCGGCGTTGCTGATCTCGCCCGACCAGCCGCGCACCTCGAAGAACAGCGACAGCCGTTCTTCGCGAAGATGCATGGTGTGCACGAGGTCGAGATCGCCGGGCGCGATGTCGATGCCGAGCTCTTCCTTGGCCTCGCGCGCGGCGCCGGCGACGATCGTCTCGTCGGGCTCCAGATGCCCCGCCGGCAGATGATACAGGCCGTCGGAAAAGCCCGTGTTCTGCCTCAGGCCGAGCAGCACCCTGCCGCCGTCGCGCAGGATCAGGTGAAGGTCGGTGATGAGTCGGTGCTTCGCCATGCAGCCCCCTCGCCACGACGATAGCAAGCGTTTACCGGTCGCCGCGCGCCGGCCGCACAATCCTCGGGGGATAAGCTAGCGCGTCATCACATCGACGCGGTCCGGTGAGCCGCCGCCGCCGGCTTCGGAATAGCCGGCGATCGCGATGTCGGCCTTGACGCCCATGTCGATCAAGAAGGCGTGCACCGCGAGCGCGCGGGCGAAGGCGATCTTGCCGGCATCGACCGGATCGGCGGCGCTGGCGCTGGCCCACAATTCGATGCGGCGCAGGCGCTGCGTCTTGGGATCCTGGGCGAAGAAGCCGAGCGCGAAGCGGGCATCTTCCGAAAGATTGGCCGAGCGCGGTGCGAAGATCACGGTGGTGAGCGGCGGCCCGTCCGGCGGCTGGCGCCGTGGCTCGGCCGCGGCTGCCGTCGCGGTCTGCGGAGGCGGCTGCGCAGCCGGCGGTGGCGCGGGCGGCGGCGGGGGGGCGGTCTCGGCCTGCTTTACCGACGGCGCTGGAGGGGGAGGCGGCGATGCCGGCGCGGGCACTGCCTGTTGTGTGGGCGGCGGCGCTGCGGGCGGTGGCGAGGCCGCTCGCGACGGCGTCTCGGCGACGTTCGGCGCCTCGGCGCGGCCGCCGGTCGAGGACGGGACCGCCCGCTCGCTGGCCGGACGCCTCTCGCCCTGCCAACGCTCGCCGGCAGGCTGCGGCAGCGCGCCGTCATCGCCCGGTATGGCCAGCGGACTGCGGGTGCGCGTCGGCGGCAGGACGGTGAGCGGCGAGCGGCGCGCGGCGGCCTCCTCCTTCTCCCAGGCCGCGATCGCCAGGCGCTCTCGCTCGCTGGGCTGCGCGGGCGGCACCGCACGCGGCGGCCGCACGCTGCGCACCGTGCGGGGTTCCTCGGCCGGCTCGATCGCGGCGTCGTAGCGGCGCGCGCCTTCCAGCGCCGGCAGGCCGATGCCGGTCGGTGCGGTGGTGGTCGGCGCGGTGGTGGTCGGCGCGGCGGTGGTCGGCGGCTGCTGCGGCTGGCAGCCGGCAAGGATCAGGAAAGCGGAGAGGACCGCGGTCAGGCGGCTCCGCATGGCGTCAGCTCTCGGCTTTCAGCCAGAGCGGATCGCTGAGCTTGGCGAGGAACGCGGCGTGGGCGGCAAGCTCGGCGGCGCCGGCGATGTGCGGGCGCGCGGCGCGGATGACGGCGCCGGCGGCGAGCGCCAGGCCCGCCGCGGCGCGTGCCACCATCTCGGGCGCCAGGCCGAGGTCGCGCTGGCGGCCGCCGCTCAGCTCGAGATAGACCTCGGCCAGCAGCTCGGAGTCGAGCAGCGCGCCGTGCTTGGTGCGGCTGGAATTGTCGATGCCGAAGCGCTCGCACAGCGCGTCGAGGCTGGCGCGCTGGCCGGGGAACTTCTTGCGCGCCACCGACACGGTGTCGACATAGGCGTTGGCGAGCTTGGCCTTGCTGCAGCGCTCGAGCTCGGCGTTGAGGAAGCCGATGTCGAACTGCGCGTTGTGGATCACGAGCTGCGCATCGCCGACGAACTCCAGGAATTCCTCGACGCGCTCAGCGAAGCGCGGCTTGTCGGCCAGGAATTCGTCGCTGAGGCCGTGCACGTCCTGCGCGCCGGCCGGCATCAGCATCTCGGGATTGAAGTAGGCGTGGAAGGTGCGGCCCGTCGCGACCATGTTCACGAGCTCGATGCAGCCGACCTCGACCACGCGATGGCCGGCCAGCGGATCGAGGCCGGTGGTTTCGGTGTCGAGGACGATCTCGCGCATCGACTCCTTTTAGCTCATTTGCGCCGCGCGCGCGCAAGCCGGGCTGTGAATCGATCGCGCCACGGGTTGGATGGCCACGAATGGCCGCGCTTCTTCTTCAGTGACCGCACCGCCTTGGCGAGCGCGGTCCGCGTCGGGGCCAGGCCGAGGCCGGTCGGGATCACCACGGTCGCCTTGCGGCGCTTGACTGCGTCGGGGACTTGCAGGCGCAGGATGCCGGCAAATTTCTCCGCCGTCATGCCGGGCCGCGCCATCACGCGCTGGCGCTGCAGGAAAGCAGGCGCGCTCACCACCAGCACGCCGTCGACCCGGCGCTCGCCCAGGCCCTCGAACAGCAGCGGGATGTCGAGCACCACCATCGGGGCGCCGCGCAGCGCCGCGCGGCGCACGAACAGCCGCTGCTGCTGCTGGACCAGCGGATGGACGATCGCCTCGAGCCGGCGCAGCGCTTCCTTGTCGCCGAAAACGCGCGCGCCCAACGCCTGGCGGTCGAGCACGCGGTTCTTCACCACGCCCGGGAACGCCGCCTCGATCGGCGGCAGGGCGAGCCCGCCCGGCGCCTGCAGGCGATGCACCGTGGCATCCGCGTCGTAGACGGGCACACCCATCGACCGCAGCATCTTCGCTGCGGTCGACTTGCCCATGCCGATGGAGCCGGTGAGTCCGACGATCACCACGATCGCTACTTCTCCCTCCTCCCCCAGCTCCGCCGGGGAGGTGTCGCCGTCATACGGCGACGGCGGGGTCATGGGCCACGACGAACTGGCTCATGACCCCTCCGCCGGCCACGCGTTTTCGAGCGAAGCACGAAAAGCGCTCTGACGCCGGCACCTCCCCTTCGCGGTCTCCGCGAAGGGGAGGAACTGATGTCACGGAATGAGGATGGTCTGTCCGGTGGTCTTGCGGCTCTCGAGGTCGGCATGCGCCTGTCCCGCCTCGGCCAGCGGATAGCGCTGGTCGATGGCGATCTTGACCTTGCCGCTCTTGACCATCTTGAACAGCGAATTGGCCGACGCCTCGAGATCCTTGCGGGTCGAGGTGTAGGCGCCGAGACTCGGCCGCGTCAGGTAGAGCGAGCCCTTGGCGTTGAGGATCGCGATCGACTGCGGCGGCACCGGGCCCGAGGCGTTGCCGAACGAGGCCATGATGCCGCGCGGCTGCAGGCAGTCGAGCGAGGCTTCCCAGGTGTCCTTGCCGACGCCGTCGACCACTGCCGGGACCTTCTTGCCCTTGGTGATCTTCATCACCTCCTCGACGATGTTCTGCTTGGTGTAGTCGATCACCCACTTGTAGCCGTGCTTCTTGGCGAGCGCGGCCTTCTCCGGCGACGACACGGTGCCGATCACCTTGTAGCCGCGCGCCTTGGCCCACTGGCCGAACAGCAGGCCGACGCCGCCGGCCGCAGCATGGAACAGGACGATGTCGCCCTTCTTGACCCACGGCTTGATGGTGCGGTCGACCAGGTACTCGGTGGTCATGCCCTTCAGCATCATCGCCGCGGCCTGCTCGTCGCTCACGCCCTTCGGCACCTTCACCAGTTGCTCGGTGCCGATCAGGCGCTCCTGGCAGTAGGCGCCGAGCTCGCCGCAATAGGCGACGCGGTCGCCCTTCTTGAAGCCCTTGACCTTGGGGCCCACCTCGACGATCACGCCGGCGCCCTCGCGGCCCACCGCGTTGGGCAGCGGCGTCTTGTAGAGGCCCGAGCGGGTGTAGACGTCGATGAAGTTGAGGCCGATTGCGGTGTGGCGGAGCTTGACCTGGCCGGGGCCGGGCTTGCCGACCTCGACTTCCTCGAGCTGCATCTTCTCCGGTCCGCCATTTTCATGCATCAGGATCGACTTGGACATTGGTGGGCTCCCCGTATCGGTTGATCGCGGCGGAGTATAGTGAGCGGCAATGGGAAGGTCGATGAACCGGCGTGATTTCCTCACGGCTGCAACGGCCATTGTGGCGGCGCCAGCGATCGCCCGCGCGCAGATGCTGCGCAGCAACAAGGCCAATCTGCGTCTGTCCACCCTGAGCCACGGCCTGGTGCAGCCCTGGGGCATGGCGTTCCTGCCCGACGGGCGGATCCTGATCACCGAGCGGCCGGGACGGCTGCGGGTGTTCGCCAACGGCAGGCTCGACCCGACACCGCTTGCCGGCGTGCCGCGGGTCGCGGCGACCGGCCAGGGCGGGCTGCTCGATGTCTGCCTGCATCCGCACTTCGCGCAGAACCGCGTGCTCTATCTTTCCTATTCGGCTGAGGGCCCTATGGACAAAGGGGGCGGCAACGCGACCACGGTGGCGCGCGCCGAGCTGGGCGACGGCGGCCTGGTGGGCTTGAGGGTGATCTACGAGGCGCTGCCGCGGGCGCCAGGCGGCCTGCATTTCGGCTCGCGCATCGCCTTCGACCGCGCCGGGCTGATGTATGTGACGGCGGGCGAGCGCTACAACAAGCCGCGCGCGCAGGACCTCGCCGATCTCGGCGGCAAGATCGTGCGCCTCAGGGACGACGGCAGCGTGCCGTCGGACAATCCCTTCGTCGGCCGCGCCGGCGTGCGGCCCGAGATTTTCTCTTACGGTCATCGCAATCCGCAGGGGCTGGCGATGCATCCGGCCACGGGGCGGATGTGGGAGGTCGAGCACGGCCCGCGCGGCGGCGACGAGCTGAACGTGCTGAAGCCCGGCGCCAACTACGGCTGGCCGCTGGCCACGCACGGCATCGACTACAACGGCGCCATCATCAGCCCGCACAGGAGCCTGCCTGGCATGGAGGATCCGCTGCGCGTCTGGACGCCGTCGATCTCGCCGTGCGGCCTCGCCTTCTACACCGCCGATGCGTTCCCGGCCTGGAAGGGCTCGCTGTTCACCGGCGGCCTCTCGGCCTATGCCCTGTTCCGGCTGGAGACCGACGGCGAGAAGATTGTGAATGAGGAACGGTTGATCGAAGGCCGGCTTCCCTATATCCGCGACGTTCGCCAGGGGCTCGACGGGTTCCTCTACCTCGTCACCCACAGCGACGACGGCGGCCTGTTCCGCGTCGAACCTGCGTAAAGAGTACGTCTCAAGGTACCATGCCTCCGTCCCTCATCCTCGCCTCCGCCAGCCCGTCGCGCCGCCAGATGCTCGCCAATGCCGGTCTCGCCTTCGACATCGAGCCCGCCGGCGTCGACGAGGAGGAGATCACCCGCAGCCTCGGCAGCCGCGCGGCACCGCAAGAGCTCGCCTCGACGCTCGCCGAGATGAAGGCGGTGAAGGTCTCGTCGCGGCATCCCGACGCGATGGTGATCGGCGCCGATTCGACGCTCGCCTGCAACGGCCGGCTGTTCGACAAGCCGCCGACCCTGGAAGCCGCCCGCAAGCAGCTTCTGGCGCTGCGCGGCCAGACGCACGAGCTCTTCTCCTCGGTCGTGGTGGCGCGCGGCGGCCAGCGGCTGTGGCACTGGGCGGAACGGGCGCGGCTCACCATGCGGCCGTTCACCGACTCCTTCGTCGACGCCTATCTGGCGAAGGCCGGCGAGGACGTGCTGACCTCGGTCGGCGCCTACCAGCTCGAAGGGCTGGGCGCGCATCTCTTCACCCGGGTCGACGGCGACTACTTCACCATCCTCGGCCTGCCGCTGCTGCCCTTGCTGTCGTTCCTGGCCGGTCACGGCATCGGCCTCGAGGAGAAGGCGGCGTGACGCCGTACGAGGCCCTGCTCGCCGAGGCGCGCGGAAGGCCGTTCGCGGCGATCGTCGGCTGGCCGGTCGAGCATTCGCGCTCGCCCGCGCTGCACGGTTACTGGCTGAAGGAGCACGGCATCGACGGCCACTACGGCCGCCTGCCGGTCGAGCCCAAGCGCGAGGCGCTCGAGGCGCTGGTCGCGTTCCTCAGGAAAACAGCCACCGCGCGCGGCTGCAATCTCACGCTGCCGCACAAGATCGACATCATGCCGCTGCTCGATCGCATCCATCCCGATGCCGAGCGCATCGGCGCGGTCAACACCGTGATCAAGCAGCCCGACGGCAGCCTCGAAGGCCGCAACAGCGACGGCTTCGGCTTCGTCTCGGCATTGAAGCAAGGGGCGCCGGCCTGGCAGGCCACGGACGGGCCGGCCGTGGTGCTGGGCGCCGGCGGCGCCGCGCGCGCGGTCGTGGCCAGCCTGGTCGATGCCGGCGTGCCCGAGCTCAGGCTGATCAACCGCACCCAGCAGGCGGCGATCACTCTCGGCGTCGCCTTCACGCCCCGCGACGGCCGCCAGATCATGATCGAGCGCTGGGACGAGCGCTCCGCCGTGCTCGACGGCGCGACCCTGCTGGTGAACACCACCTCGCTCGGCATGAAGGGCCAGCCGCCGCTCGACCTCGACCTTGCGCGCTTGCCGGCCAACGCCGTGGTCGACGACATCGTCTCCGTGCCGCTCGAGACGGCGCTGCTCGCCGCGGCGCGTGCGCGCGGCAACACGCCGATCGACGGCCTCGGCATGCTGCTGCACCAGGGCCGCATGGGCTTCGAGGCCTGGTTCGGCCGCAAGGTCGAGGTGACGGAGGCGCAGCGCCAGGCGGTGCTGGCGGCATGACCGGCGCCAGCGACCCGCCCGCCGGCTTCAAGCCGCTGTTCCGCACCAGCCCGTTCCTCGACCATAACGGGCCGTTCTTCTATCGCGAGAAGGACGACGGCACCTTCGTGGTCGGCCTGCGCATCCAGCCCAAGCACGCCAACGCGCGCGGCATCGCCCATGGCGGCATCCTGATGACGATGTGCGACATCGCGCTGGGCTACCGCACGACGCGCAGCCAGACGCCGTCGCCGATGCTGACGACGGCCAGCGTGACGACGGATTTCGCGGGCTCGGCCAAGATCGGCGACTGGGTCGAGGCCCATGTCGACGTCCACAAGGTCGGCGGCCGCTTGGCCTTCGCCAACTGCTACCTGATGGTCGGCGACGAGCGCATCGTGCACGCCTCCGCCGTGTTCGCGCGGACGGGCGACCGCGCGTCGTAGTTCTTGCCTTTTCTGCACCGCGCGGGCTCTCGCGCTTGACTACAAGCGCTGCCGCCCGCCCGCGCCTGTGAAGGCGCGCTATTGATTCATGGACGAGAAGAAGTCCTGGTTGCTCTTCGCGGTCCGCAGCTTGTCGAGCAGGAACTCGATCGCATCGACGGCGCCCATCGGCATGAGGATGCGGCGCAGCACCCACATCTTCGACAGCGTCGCGCGGTCGACCAGCAGCTCCTCTTTGCGCGTGCCCGACTTGGTGATGTCGATCGCCGGGAAGGTGCGCTTGTCGGCGACCTTGCGGTCGAGGATGATTTCGGAGTTACCGGTGCCTTTGAACTCCTCGAAGATCACCTCGTCCATGCGGCTGCCGGTGTCGATCAGCGCCGTGGCGATGATGGTGAGCGAGCCGCCCTCCTCGATGTTGCGCGCGGCGCCGAAGAAGCGCTTGGGCCGCTGCAGGGCGTTGGCGTCGACACCGCCGGTCAGCACCTTGCCCGACGACGGCACCACGGTGTTGTAGGCGCGACCCAGCCGCGTAATGGAATCCAGCAGGATGACGACGTCGCGCTTGTGCTCGACCAGGCGCTTGGCCTTCTCGATCACCATCTCGGCGACGGCAACGTGGCGGCTCGCCGGCTCGTCGAAGGTCGAGCTCACGACCTCGCCCTTCACCGTGCGCTGCATGTCGGTGACTTCCTCCGGCCGCTCGTCGACCAGCAGCACCATGAGGAAGACCTCCGGGTTGTTGGCGGTGATGGCGTGCGCGATGTTCTGCATCAGCACGGTCTTGCCGGTGCGCGGCGGCGACACGATCAGGGCGCGCTGGCCCTTGCCGATCGGCGCGATCAGGTCGATCACGCGGGTCGAGATGTCGAGCTGCTGCTGCGGCGTCGAGGTCGAGGCCTTCTTGGTCAGTGTGCCGGTGGTGCGCCGGCCGGTCGAGACGCGGCCCGCCGCCGTCGCCCGCGGTGCGCTCTGCTCCTCGGAAATCGTCGGCGCCATAACGCCGGCGCCATCCATCTCGAGCTTGAGCTTCTCGTCGGGATAGAGCGGGGTCAGCGAATCGAAGCCGATGCGATGGCGCAGCGCCTCGGGGTCCTCGAAGTTGATCTTGTTGATCTGCACCATGGCGAAGTAGCGCTCACCGTCCTTGGGGGCGCGGATCTCGCCTTCGACGGTGTCGCCGGTGCGCAGGCCGAACTTCCGGACCTGGGTCGGGCTGACATAGATGTCGTCGGCGCCGGGCAGGTAGTTGGCCTCCATCGAGCGCAGGTAGCCGAAGCCATCGGGGATCACCTCGATGGTGCCGCTGCCGGAGATCACCTGGTCGTTGGCCGCGAGCTTCTGCAGGATCGCGAACATCAGCTCCTGGCGGCGCATCTGGGCGGCGCCTTCCACGCCCTGCTCCTCGGCGAACGCGAGCAGTTCGGGCGGTTTCTTCTTCTTGAGGTCTTCGAGATTCATGTGTCTTTTCAGTAGGTTGGAATGACGCACGCGCTCGGGCGGCCAGGGCGGCCGGCCATGAAATGAGTGCTGTGTCGTACGATGTGGACCCCGTCGATCACCGCCGGGCGGCGGCGCCAAGGGCCCTAGGTGCCTTTCATATAGGATTGTCGCGAAACGGTGTCAAAGGGCATCCTTGCGCGATGCCCGAGGTTCTCGTCCTCGACGCCATGGGCGTGCTCTACCAGGCGGGAGACGACGTGGCCGAGTTGCTGGTGCCGTTCGTGCGCAGGCATGGCACGGCGAACCTTTCGGCCGAGGACATCGACCGCGCCTACGTCGCCGCAAGCCTTGGCCGGATGGAACTGGCGGAGTTCTGGACGCGCATGGGCGTCGACGCCACGTGCGAGGACGACTATCTCGCCGGCCATCGCCTGATCGACGGTACGCTCGATGCCCTGCCGCGGCTCAGAGCCCGCTACGGCCGGCTCGCCTGCCTGTCGAACGACGTATCGCAGTGGTCGCTCAAGCTGCGCCGCCAGTTCGGGCTGGCGGCCTGGATCGACAGCTGGTTCATCAGCGGCGATCTCGGCCTGCGCAAGCCGTCGCCCGACATCTATCGCCGCGCCATCGCCGATCTCGGCGTGACGCCACAGGAGATCGTGTTCGTCGACGACCGGCCGCGCAATCTCGATGCCGCGCGCGACGTCGGGCTCCAGACGGTGCTGCTCGATATCGGCGGCAAGGCGACCTCTCCGCACCGCACGATCCGGAGCCTGGCGGAACTGGTCTAGCCCGGATATCTCACAGGAAGAGGTGCATCGGAGCGCGGGTTCTGAGAAAGTTGTTTTGCAACAACGACCGTCTCACTCCCAAAGGAATGCTCCGATGCCCACAGAGTGTATCGCGGACCTGTTCGGATTTGAAGCCGTAGAAGG
>NZ_JAFKJN010000031.1 GCF_017305915.1 Reyranella sp. | reverse complement strand
CGCCGGAATGCGGCTCTCGGGGTCGATGTAGGAGAACAGACCGCCCTGATCCCGGAACTCACCGCGCATTGCCCATGCTCCACAGCAAAAACCACGCTATGGAATCATCAATCCTGAAAAACCGGAAGGTTCTTCAGCAAACTGCTAGACACCCTGGCTGCACGATAAGAGGTATTCATGGCCCGCACCCGCCGTCCGCTGATCGCCGGCAACTGGAAGATGAATGGCCTGAAGGCCGACGGCCTGGCGCTTGCCAAGGACGTGGCGGCGGGTGTCAAGCAGGCCGGCTGGTTCGATCGCGAGGTGCTGGTCTGCCCGCCGGCCACGCTGGTCATGGCGGTCGCCGAGGCGGCGAAGGGCAGCGGCCTGCTGGTCGGCGGCGAGGACTGCCATGCCAAGGCCAGCGGCGCCCATACCGGCGACGTCTCGGCCGAGATGCTGCGCGATGCCGGCGCCAGCCACGTCATCGTCGGCCATTCGGAGCGGCGCACCGATCACGGCGAGACCGATGCCACCGTCCGCGCCAAGGCCGAGGCAGCGTGGCGCGCCGGGCTGCTGCCGATCGTTTGTATCGGCGAGACGCTGGCCGAGCGAGAGGCGGACAGGACGCTCACCGTGCTCGAGACCCAGCTCAAGGGCAGCGTGCCGGCCGGTGCCACCGCAGCGAAGCTGGTGGTGGCCTACGAGCCGGTCTGGGCGATCGGCACCGGCAAGACGCCGACCACGCCGGAAGTCGCCGCAGCGCACGCGCATATTCGTAAGGTGCTGGGCGGGCTGATGGGCGATGCGGCCGCAGTGCGGCTCCTCTACGGCGGCTCGGTAAAAGGCGGCAACGCGGCGGAGCTGCTGGCGGCCGGCGATGTCGACGGTGCGCTGATCGGCGGGGCGAGTCTCAAGGCCGATGAATTTTTGGCTATCGCCAAGGCAGCCTAAAGCGGCTAGAAGCGCGGCGCGAAAATGGACAGCGTAAAAGCCTTCTTCCACGATTGGCGCCTGGTGCTGCTGATCATCCATGTCGGCGTCACCGCCGCCATGATCGTCGTCATCCTGCTTCAGCGCAGCGAGGGCGGCGGTCTCGGCATGGGCCGCACCGATGCGCTGTTCTCGGTGCGCGGCCAGGCCAACGTGCTGTCGCGCATGACCGCGATCTTCGCCGGTATCTTCTTCTTCCTGAGCCTGTTGATGGCCTGGAGCGTCGGCGAGCCCGGTCAGCGCTCGACCCGCTCGATCATGGACAACGTGCCGACTTCCGCACCGGCAGCCCCTGCACCGGGGGCAGGCGGTGGCGCAACGGCGCCGGCTCCGAGTGGAGCGGCTCCAGCGCCAGGCGGCGCGGCTCCGGCGACCCCCTCGGCGCCGACAGCGCCGACCCGCTAGGAACAACCTCGATGACCGACCGTTCCCTCCGCCGAAGCTCCTCCGGCGGGAGGATATCCCCATGGCCGTCTTCAACCAGATTTAGTAGGCTGTAAGCCCATGGCGCGCTTTATCTTCATAACGGGCGGCGTGGTTTCCTCGCTTGGGAAGGGTCTTTCGTCGGCAGCGCTGGGCGCGCTGCTGCAGGCGCGCGGCTTCCGCGTGCGGCTGCGGAAGCTCGATCCGTACCTGAACGTCGATCCGGGCACGATGAGCCCGTATCAGCACGGCGAAGTCTTTGTGACCGACGACGGGGCCGAGACCGATCTCGACCTCGGCCATTACGAGCGTTTCACCGGTGTCGATGCGCGGCAGAGCGACAACATCACCACCGGCCGCATCTATTCCAGCGTGATCGCCCGCGAGCGGCGCGGCGAGTACCTGGGCGCCACAGTGCAGGTGATCCCGCACGTCACCGACGCCATCAAGGAATTCGTCACCGCCGACACCGACAAGGAGGACTTCGTCCTGGTCGAGATCGGCGGCACGGTCGGCGACATCGAGAGCACGCCCTTCCTCGAGGCGATCCGCCAGATCGGCAATGAGCTCGGCCGCGAGCGCGTGATGTACGTGCATCTCACCCTGCTGCCCTGGGTGCCGACGGCAGGCGAGCTCAAGACCAAGCCGACCCAGCATTCGGTCAAGGAGCTGCTGAGCGTCGGTATCCAGCCCGACCTGCTGGTCTGCCGCTCGGGCGACAAGGAGATCCCGGCCAACGAGCGGCGCAAGATCGCGCTGTTCTGCAACGTCAAGCCGGAGCGGGTGGTCGAGGCGCGCGACGTCGACACCATCTACCAGGTGCCGATCGCCTATCACGACCAGGGCTTCGACCGCGAGGTCTGCAAGTATTTCGGGCTGGCCGACAAGGAACCCAATCTCGAGCGCTGGCGCGGCGTGGTCCGCTCGGTCCGCGAGCCCGAGGGCAAGGTGACCATCGCGGTGGTCGGCAAGTACACGGTGCTGCTCGACGCCTACAAGTCGCTCTCCGAGGCGCTGACCCATGGCGGCTTCGGCAGCAACGTGAAGGTCGGGCTGGAGTGGATGGACTCCGAGATCTTCGAGCGCGACGACGCCGTCAGCCACCTCGAGAACGTGCACGGCATCCTGGTGCCGGGCGGCTTCGGCGAGCGCGGCACCGAGGGCAAGATCCACGCGGTGAAGTTCGCCCGCGAGCGCAAGGTGCCGTTCTTCGGCATCTGCTTCGGCATGCAGATGGCGGTGATCGAGGCGGCGCGCAACCTGCTCGGCATCGAGAACGCCTCGTCGAGCGAGTTCGGCCCAACCGAGCATGCGGTGGTCGGCCTGATGACCGAATGGATCAAGGGTAACCAACTCGAGAAGCGCTCGGCCAACGGCGACATGGGCGGCACCATGCGGCTCGGCGCCTACGACGCGCATCTGCGGCGCGGCACCAAGGTGCACGAGATCTACGGGCAGGACGTGATCAGCGAACGCCACCGCCATCGCTACGAGGTCAACGTCAACTACAAGGACCGGCTGGAGCAGGTCGGCCTGCGCTTCTCCGGCATGTCGCCGGACGGCGTGCTGCCGGAGATCGTCGAGTTGCCGGACCATCCCTGGTTCATCGGCGTCCAGTATCACCCCGAGTTGAAGTCCCGGCCGTTCGCGCCGCATCCGTTGTTCAGCTCGTTCATCGGGGCGGCCAAGGCGCAAAGCCGCCTGGTCTAACGGTCGTTTGACGAAAGGGACCCTTTCGGGGTCCTATTTAAGCCAAGTTCTTCGGCTGGATTGTCGCCATGAGCCGAAAAATCCTTCTCGTCTTCGCCGGGCTGATGACCCTGGCGGCTGGCGCCTGGGCGCAGTCCTACGGCAAGGCGGAGCGCCGCGATCCGATCTTCCTGCGCTTCCCCGAGATGGCCCAGCGCTTCTGGGAAAACACCGAGACCATGGCGGCGAGCCATAAGTCGGTGGCGGTGCCGATGCCCAAGCAGTGCTCTTTCCTCTACGCCGACACCTACACGCGCAACCAGATGAGCGAGAGCGAGGTGAAGCAGATGGCCCTTTCCAGCTGCAACGCCAAGCTGCAGCAGCTCGGCCCGCTCGGCGAGAATTACGGCGTCGCCTGCCAGTGCCAGGTGATCATCAGCGACGGCGCCTATGTCGTGCCGCGCGAGGCGCTGCCGGACCAGGCCTACGGCCCGGCTTCGATCTTCTACCGAGACGACCGCGGCAATGTCGCCCGGCTGAACGGCACCGCCCGCTATGGCGCGCTGCTCGGGCGCGACCGCTCGGTGACCTTCGCGCTCGACAACGCGCGGTCTGAGCCGGTGTGCGAGGGTACTTTTACCAACGAGGGGCCACGCAGCGGTCGCTTCTCGCTGAGCTGCTTCCAGGGCAAGTTCTCCGGCAGCGGCACCTATGAGAGCCACACCGGCAGCCCCAACGACCACATCATCGCCCGCGGCCAGACGCAGCGCGGCCAACCGGTCGTCATCGCGATCGGCCTGCCGTCGCAGCTCGCCGCCAACATGTATGGCGGCCTCTGAGATGCGCGGCCTGCTGCTCGGCCTGATCGTTCTCGCGCCGGCCGTCGCGTCGGCGCAAAGTGCGGCCGAGGTCGAGCGCTGCTTCCAGAACCCGGGCTCCTGCTCGTGGAACAACGGCGTGCCGACGCCGCTGCCGCACGGTGGCCAGCCGGCGCCTGCACCGGTCGCCAGCGCCACGCGCGGCCCCGACTACACCACGGTGCTGCAGAGCCCCGAGCCCGACCGGCGCAAGATCCAGGAATCGCTGCGCACGCTCGACAAGTACAACGGCCCGATCGACGCCAACCTCGGGTCCGAAGCCACCATGAAGGCGATCGCCGAGTGGCAGAAGGGCCATGGCTACAACGCCGTCGGCAAGCTGACGCCGACCGAGGCCGTGACCTTGAACAACGAGGCGGCCAAGGCGCCGATCAAGCGGCTCGATCCCTCGGCGCAGGCGGCGGCTACGCCGGCGCCGCCGTCGAATGCCGATCTCCTGAAGTCGTTGCAGGCACGGCTCGCCGAGCGGCGCAAGGCAGCCGAGCCCAAGGCCAACGCGGCGACCGAGGCGCTGGTCAAGGACCTCAAGGCCTACGTGACGGCCGACGGCAAAGGTGTCGCCGGCGATCAGTTCGCCGACTTCGCCAAGTGGTATGCCGACACCAAGGCGGCCGACCGCACGATCGGCAACATCAAACCGGCGGTCGAGGACTACGGCGACGCCAAGACCGGCTCGGCGGCGACGGCGGAGGTGCGGTTCGAGGCCAGGCAGGGTGACCAAGCCGTGACGCAATGCCTGGTCTTCGCCTGGATCGAGGGGACCCCGCGCAAGAATCCGCAGGCCTTCTCCTGTGACGATGTTGCGGGCGTCGAGAAGTGGAAGACCGACCAGGCGCTGAAGAGCGCCTGGCGCTAGAAAATCGGCGGCACAGCGGCTAGAGAGCAGACATTCCTCCCCATTCAGATGGGGAGGTGTCAGCGTCATACGCTGACGGAGGGGTCATGAACGCCCGTGCTGGCGCCTCTCACCCCTCCGTCGCCGAAGACGGCGACACCTCCCCATTTGAATGGGGAGGAACGTCTGAACCGGAGTGCCCCCATGAGCGCCATTGTCGATATCCGCGGCCGCGAAATCCTCGATTCCCGTGGCAATCCCACGGTCGAGGTCGAAGTCGAGCTGGAGAGCGGCGCCATGGGCCGCGCCGCGGTGCCGTCGGGTGCCTCGACCGGCGCGCACGAGGCGGTCGAGCTGCGCGACGGCGACAAGAAGCGCTACGGCGGCAAGGGCGTGCTGAAGGCGGTCGGCGCGGTGAACGGCGAGATCATGGACCTGCTGTCCGGCCTCGAATCGACCGACCAGATCAAGCTCGACCGCGCGCTGATCGAACTGGACGGCACGCCCAACAAGGGCCGGATCGGCGCCAACGCCATCCTCGGTGTCTCGCTCGCCGCCGCCAAGGCCTCGGCGGCCGAGTGCGGCCTGCCGCTCTACCGCTATGTCGGCGGCAGCCAGGCCTCGCTGCTGCCGGTGCCGCTGATGAACATCATCAATGGCGGCGCGCATGCCGACAATCCGATCGACATCCAGGAATTCATGATCATGCCGGTCGGCACCGACCGCTTCGCCGAGGCGCTGCGCATGGGCTCGGAGGTGTTCCATGCGCTGCGCGGCCAGCTCCACGACGCCGGCCACAACACCAATGTCGGCGACGAGGGCGGCTTCGCGCCCAACCTCGCCACTGCCGACGAGGCGCTCAGCTTCATCATGAAGGCGATCGAGAAGGCGGGCTACAAGCCGGGCGACGATGTCGTGCTGGCGCTCGATCCGGCCTCGACCGAGTTCTACAAGAATGGCAAGTACGAGCTCGAAGGCGAGAGCAAGTCGCTCGATGCCGGCGGCATGGTCGACTACTACGCCGCGCTGGTCGCCAAGTACCCGATCGTGTCGATCGAAGACGGCATGGCCGAGGACGACATGGCCGGCTGGAAGGCGATCACCGATAAGCTCGGCAAGAAGATCCAACTGGTCGGCGACGACCTGTTCGTCACCAACCCCAAGCGGCTCGCCGACGGCATCAAGGGCGGCCTCGCCAACGCGATCCTGGTGAAGGTCAACCAGATCGGCACGCTCACAGAGACGATGGAAGCGGTGTCGATGGCGCGCCATGCGAGCTACGGCGCGGTGATGTCGCACCGCTCGGGCGAGACCGAGGATGCGACCATCGCCGACCTCGCCGTCGCCACCAACTGCGGCCAGATCAAGACCGGCTCGCTGTCGCGCTCCGATCGCCTCGCCAAGTACAACCAGCTGCTGCGCATCGAGGAGCAGCTCGGCACCCAGGCGCGCTACGCCGGCAAGTCGATCATCCGCGGCTAGCCGTACGCGACCTCGTAGTGGTCGGCTGACTCGTCGAACGACGTCAGCATGGCGCGCGCCTGCGACTCCACGTGGGCGCGGCCGATGTCCTGGCCGGCGAAGGCCTCTATCGCGGCGCGCGACTCCCACAGGGTCAACGCGACCAGCTCGATCTCTCCATCGGTCTCGCGGCGCAGCAGATAGGCGCTGCGATAGCCCGGCAGGGCCTCGAGCTGCGGCACGACGGTCTCGGTGAAGTGCTTCACGTAAGCGGGCGCGTTGGCGGCCGTCGCGCTGCTGCGCCAGGTGCGGGCGATCATGCGGTGAGCTCCCGGGCGATCACGAGTCGCTGGATGTCCGACGTGCCTTCGTAGATCGAGCACACCCGCACGTCGCGATAGATGCGCTCGACCGGAAAGTCGTTGAGATAGCCGTAGCCGCCATGGATCTGGATGGCCGCCGAGCAGATGCGCTCGGCTGCCTCCGAGGCGAACAGCTTGGCCATCGAGGCCTCCTTGAGACAGGGCACGCCCTCGTCGCGCAGGCGCGCCGCGTGCAGCACCATCAGCTCGGAAGCCTGCAGCCGCGTCGCCATGTCGGCGAGCCGGAAGGCGACCGCCTGGTGCTCGATGATCGGCTTGCCGAAGGTGCGCCGCTCCCGGGCATAAGCCAGCGCCGCCTCGTAGGCAGCGCGGGCCATGCCGACCGACTGCGCTGCGACGCCGATGCGGCCGCCTTCGAGTCCGCCGAGCGCAATCCTGAGGCCGTCGCCTTCGGCGCCCAGCATCTGCTCGGGCTGCACCTCGCAGCCCTCGAAGACGATCTGGCAGTGGTCGGACGAGCGCTGGCCCGTCGTGTGCTCGACCCGCGCCACGGTATAGCCGGGCGAGTCGGTCGGCACGATGAACGCCGAGATACCGTTCTTGCCCGCCGCCGGATCGGTCACGGCGAAGACCAGCGCTGTATCGGCGCTGCGGCCCGAGGTGATGAACTGCTTGGTCCCGTTCAGCACGAACTTGTTGCCGGCCTTGGTCGCGCGCATGGCGATCGCCGCCGCGTCGGACCCGGCGCCAGGCTCGGTCAGGCAGAAGCAGCCGAGCATTTGGCCTTGGGCCAGCGGGCGCAGCCAGCGTTCCTTCTGCTCGGCCGTGCCGTGTTTCAGCAGGCCGAGGCAGACCAGGGAGTTGTGGACCTGGAACGCCGTCGAGGTGGCGCCGCAGGCCGCTGCGATCTCCATGATCGCCAGCACGTAGGAGACATAGTCGCTGCCCGCGCCGCCCTGCTCGGCGGGTACGGTCATGCCCAACAGCCCGAGTTCGGCCATGCGCGTAAAAGCCTCGCGCGGGAAGCGGGGCGTGCGGTCGCGCTCGGCCGCCGACGGCGCCAATTCGCGCTGGGCGAACTGTCGCACCATGTCGCGGACCTGGACCTGCGCTTCGGTGAGCATGAACGGACGCTAGTGGCGCGGTGCCGGGCGGTATTGGTAAGAATTGCGCCATGCCGCGCGTCGATCCGCACAATTCGACGGAGTATTGGTGGGACCGCCACCTGACCGGTCTCAGCCTGATGAGCGCCGATTTCACGACGCACGAGTATCCGCAGCACACGCACGACGCCCTGGTGATCGCCGTCACCGAGCAGGGCGGCTCGGTCGTGAAGAGCCGCGGCGAGCTGCAGGACGCCACGCCCGCCACGCTGTTCGTGTTCAATCCCGAGGAGCCGCACGGCGGCTGGATGGGCCGCAGCATGCGCTGGCAGTATCGCTCGCTCTACCTGACGCGCCTCGCTCTCGACCGTATCGCCGAAGAGCTCGGCATCAGCGAGGTGCCGTACTTCATCCGCAACACCTTCGCCGACCCCGACCTGATCGAGGCGTTCCACGCCATGCATCTCGCGTTGGAGGACGGCCGCGACGTGTTCAGCGAGCGCGAGCTGCTGGTCGGCACGTTCGGCACGCTGTTCCAGCGCCACGGCAGCGGCCGCACCCTTATCAAGGCGCCGCCGCGCGACCGCCAGTTGCTGGCTAGAGCCGTGGAACGCATGCGCGAGGAATACGCGACCGACCTGCACCTCGAGGATCTCGCGGCCGGCGTCGGCCTCACGACCTTCCAGCTCATCGGCCTGTTCAAGCGGACGACCGGGCTGACGCCGCATGCATACCTCACGCAGGTGCGGCTCGGCATGGCCTGCCGGCAGCTCCGCCATTCGCCGGTGCTGGCTGAGGTCGCGACCGCGGTCGGCTTCTACGACCAGAGCGCGCTGAACAAGCACTTCAAGCGCTGCTACGGCATCACGCCGCTGCGGTTCGCCAAGGCCGCCGCTCTGTCATCCTGAGCGAAGCGAAGGATCCAGCGTTAGTCACAGCGACTCCGTGGCGAGCGTTAGGTCCTTCGCTTCGCTCAGGACGACAGCGGACAATTTTGACCAATACGTTCGACCGGCAGCGCCCTATGTGCGGGGAATGCATCTCTATTGCCATGACCATCCCGAGACGCTGACGCTCGAGACCACGGTCGCCGATGCGCGGTCGGGCAAGGTCGCGCTTGCCGAGTCGCCGTTCTATCCCGGCGGCGGCGGACAGCTTGCCGATCGCGGCGTCATTCGGTGGAGCGGGGGCGAGGCGAAGGTCACCGGCTTCGAGGTCTCGGCCGGCAAGCTGTGGCATCTGCTTGACGTGCCGGGCGAGGCGACCGGCAGCGTCGAGGCCGTCGTCGATCCGGACTTCCGCAGCAAGATGCGACAGCTCCATACCACCAGCCATGTGCTCAACGCGCTCGTCTTCCAGCAGTTCGACGGTGCGCTTGTGACCGGCGTGCAGATGGCCGAGGACGGCACCGCGCGCATGGACTTCGACGTGCCCGCCGCCGACAACGATCGCCTGCGCGCGCTCGAGGCGCCGATCAACGATCTCATCCGTCAGGACATCCCAGTGAACTTCGTCTACCTGCCGATGCACGAGGCGCAGGCGACGCCCGGCCTGATACGCAGCCGCTCGGTAGCGCCGCCGCCGACGCCCGACGGCAAGATCCGCGTCGTCGAGATCGTCGGCCTCGATCGCCAGGCCTGCGGCGGCACCCATCTCGCCTCGACCGGCGGTTCGGGTCCGATCCGCATCCTCAAGATCGACAACAAGGGCCGGCACAATCGCCGCATTCGCTTCGGTTTATCTTGACTTTGCCACACCATATGTTGCCTTATCCCTGCAGGAAAAGCGCATATGTTGTTGAGGCCGCGTCAGATTCTGGCTCCCGTGCTGTTCGCCACGGTGTTCGGCTATTTCGGCTATCACCTGGTGAATGGCGATCGCGGCCTGCTGGCCATGGCGCACCTGCAGCGTGAGACGCTGATCGCCAATCAGAATCTCGCCGAGGCTGAGACGACGCGAAAGATCTGGGAGCGCCGGGTCGCTGCGTTGCGCAACCAGAGTCTCGATCCCGATATGCTCGACGAACGGGCACGCGCGCTGCTGAACTATGCGCGCAAGGACGACATCATCGTCTTCACGCCGACGCGCTGACGCGCCTTCCGTGGCACGGCCCGGAGCCGCACGGCGGCTATCGGAAAGAAACTGTCCGGCGTCATCATCGTTAAGCAAACAATCTCTCAAATGCTGCGCTGCATTCTGCGCCACTCTGGTTTTTTGTAGCTAGATCAACCACATCGGCACAGGCGATGCTATAAGCCGCTGCGGGGCTATCCGAGGGGAAACGCCATGGCAAAACCGGCAACCAAGCCGACGGTGGACGCACCACCGGCGAAATCCGAATCGTCCCAGCCCGGGCCCGGCAGCAACAGTGTAAGCCCCGACCAGCTCAAGTCCTTCTATCGCGACATGCTTCTGATCCGCCGCTTCGAGGAGCGCGCCGGCCAGCTCTACGGCATGGGCCTGATCGGCGGCTTCTGCCACCTCTACATCGGCCAGGAAGCCGTGGTGGTCGGCATGCAGTCGACGATCATCGACAAGGACGCGATCATCACCTCGTACCGCGACCACGGCCACATGCTGGCCGCCGGCATGGATCCCAAGGGCGTCATGGCCGAGCTGACCGGCCGCCGCGACGGCTACTCCAAGGGCAAGGGCGGCTCGATGCACATGTTCAGCCGCGAGAAGAGCTTCTATGGCGGCCACGGCATCGTCGGCGCCCAGGTGCCGATCGGCACGGGGCTCGCCTTCGCGCACAAGTACAACGGCGACAACAACGTCTCGCTGACCTATTTCGGCGATGGCTCGGCCAACCAGGGCCAGGTCTCCGAAGCGATGAACATGGCCGCGCTCTGGAAGCTGCCGGTCGTCTACGTCATCGAGAACAACCGCTACGGCATGGGCACTTCGGTTGAGCGCTCGACGGCGATCACCGAGCTCTACCGGCATGGCCAGGCTTACGGCATCCCGGGCGAGGCGGTCGACGGCATGGACGTGGTGGCGGTACGCGCCGCCGGGCTGAAAGCGGTCGATCACGCGCGCAGCGGGCGGGGGCCGTACATCCTCGAGATGCAGACCTACCGCTATCGCGGCCATTCGATGAGCGACCCGGCCAAGTACCGGACCAAGGAAGAAGTCGACAAGTATCGCACCGAGCGCGACCCGATCGACCATGCCCGCAAGCTGATGCTCGACGGCAGGATGACCGACGAGGCGGCGCTCAAGGCGATCGATGCGGAGATCCGCAAGATCGTCAACGATTCGGCGGAGTTCGCGCAGCAAAGCCCCGAGCCCGACCCTTCCGAACTCTGGACCGACGTGCTCGCCGAGGCCTGATCGATGTCGATTCCCGTTTTGATGCCCGCCCTCTCGCCGACCATGACGGAGGGCAAGCTGGCCAAGTGGCACGTCAAGGTCGGTGACAAGGTGACGTCGGGCCAGGTGATCTGCGAGATCGAGACCGACAAGGCGACCATGGAGGTCGAGGCAGTCGACGAGGGCACCGTCGCCAAGATCATGGTCGAGGAGGGCACCGAAGGCGTTGCCGTCAACGCGCCGATCGTGATCCTCGCCGCCGAAGGCGAGAGCGTCGATGACGCCGCGAAGGCCGCGTCAGACGCGGCCAAGGTGGCGCCGGCGGCTGCAGCCGCCAAGGCCGAAGCACCGAAGGAAGAAGCCCTCAAGGCCGAGGCCAAGCCTGCGGCTGCGCCGCCGGCGCCGGCTGTCGCCGCTCCCGCGGCCGAGCCGGAGTGGAAGGGCAAGACCGTGCGCATGACCGTGCGCGAGGCTTTGCGCGATGCGATGGCCGAGGAGATGCGGCGCGACGGCAAGGTCTTCCTGATGGGCGAGGAGGTCGCGCAGTACCAGGGCGCCTACAAGGTGAGCCAGGGCCTGCTCGAGGAGTTCGGCGAGAAGCGCGTGATCGACACGCCGATCACCGAGCACGGCTTCGCCGGCCTGGGTGTCGGCGCGGCGTTCGGCGGGCTGCGGCCGATCGTCGAGTTCATGACCTTCAACTTCGCCATGCAGGCGATCGACCAGATCATCAACTCGGCGGCCAAGACGCGTTACATGTCGGGCGGCCAGATGGGCTGCCCGATCGTCTTCCGCGGCCCCAACGGCGCCGCCGCGCGCGTCGGCGCCCAGCATTCGCAGTGCTACGCGAGCTGGTACGCCCACGTGCCGGGCCTGCGCGTGCTGGCGCCGTGGAGCGCGGCCGATGCCAAGGGCCTGTTGAAGGCCGCGATCCGCGATCCCAATCCGGTGATCTTCCTCGAGAACGAGATTCTCTACGGCCATCAGTTCGACGTGCCGGAGGGCGACGACTTCGTGCTGCCGATCGGCAAGGCCAAGGTCGAGCGGCCGGGCAAGGACGTCACCATCACCGCCTTCTCGATCATGGTCGGCAAGGCATTGCAGGCGGCCGACGAGCTGGCCAAGAGCGGCATCGAGGCCGAGGTGATCAATCTCCGGAGCCTGCGCCCGTTCGACACCGAGACGATTGTCGCCTCGATCAAGAAGACCAACCGCCTGGTCTCGGTCGAGGAGGGCTGGCCGTTTGCCGGCATCGGCTCGGAGCTCGCCGCACAGATGATGGACCACGCCTTCGACTGGCTCGACGCGCCGGTCAAGCGCGTCGCCGGGCTCGACATTCCGCTGCCCTACGCGGCGAACCTCGAGAAGATGGCGCTCCCGCAGCCGGACGATATCGTCAAGGCTGCCCGCGAAGTCTGCAATCGCTAGAGACGGTCCATGTCGATCAACATCCTGATGCCCGCGCTCTCGCCCACCATGACCGAGGGCAAGCTTGCCAAGTGGCATGTCAAGGTCGGCGACGAGGTCAAGTCGGGCCAGGTGGTCTGCGAGATCGAGACCGACAAGGCGACCATGGAGGTCGAGGCGGTCGACGAGGGTAAGGTCGGCCAGATCATCGTGCCCGAGGGCACTGAAGGTGTGCCGGTCAATGCCGTCATCGCCATCCTGCTGGAGGAAGGCGAAACCGAAGTGAAGGGCGCGCCGCCGCCTGCGGCCGCACCGGCCAAGCAGGAAGCGCCGAAGGCCCAAGCCTCTTCGTCTTCCGGACCGCGCGTTTCCAGCGCGCTCATGAGCGAGCCAGAGGCTCGCGGTCCAAAGGAGCATGAACGCATTTTCGCCTCGCCGCTGGCCAAGCGCATCGCGACGGAGAAGGGCATCGATCTCGCCAGCCTCAAGGGCTCAGGCCCGAACGGCCGCATCGTGAAGGCCGATGTCGAGAGCGCGAAGCCGGGCGTCCCGGCAGCGGCACCCGCCGCGGCGCCGAGGGCCGCTCCGAGGTCGGCCGCACCAGCGGTACCGATCATTACCGCGCCGGGCGACCAGCGCATCCCGCACACCGCCGTCCGCAAGGTCATCGCGCGGCGCATGCTCGAGTCCAAGCAGACGGTGCCGCACTTCTACCTCACGGTGGAGTACGAGATCGATGCCCTGCTGGCGGCGCGTGCCGCGATCAACGAGGTCGCGCGCAAGAAGGACGCCCGCGTCTCGGTCAACGACATGGTGATCAAGGCCTGCGCCAAGGCGCTGCGCGATCATCCCGAGTGCAACGCCTCGTGGACCGAGGACGAGATGATCCAGTACGGCGCGGTCGACATCTCGGTCGCCGTCGCCACCGACCGAGGCCTGATCACGCCGATCGTGCGCAATGCCGACATGAAGGGTGTGGCGCAGATCTCGATCGAGATGAAGGACCTCGCCGGGCGCGCCAAGACCGGCAAGCTGAAGCTCGACGAGTTCCAGGGCGGCGGCTTCACCATCTCCAATTTGGGCATGTTCGGGGTCAAGGAGTTCGCAGCGATCATCAACCCGCCGCAGGCCATGATCCTGGCCGTCGGCGTCGGCGAGGAGCGGGTCGTCGTCCGCAAGGGCGCGATGGTGATCCGAAACATGATGAGCTGCACGCTGGCGGTCGACCATCGCGTGGTCGACGGCGCGATGGGCGCGCAGTTCCTGCAGACGCTGCGGGCCTATATCGAGCAGCCGGCGGCGATGCTGGTGTAGTGCGATGAACACCCATCCGTCGTCCCGACCGGAGCCGCGCGAAGCGCGGCGTAGTGGAGGGACCTCGTCATGCAACGACTGCCATCTGAATAGGTCCCTCGACTGCGCTTCGCTCCGCTCGGGACGACGGGGCTAGGAGTCCCCCATGGCTGACACCAGTTTCGACATCGTCATCGTGGGCGGCGGGCCGGGCGGCTACGTCGCCGCGATCCGCGCCGCGCAGCTTGGCATGAAGACCGCGGTGGTCGAGCGCGAGCAAATGGGCGGCATCTGCCTCAACTGGGGCTGCATCCCGACCAAGGCACTGCTGCGCACCTCCGAGGTCTACGGGCTGATCAAGCACGCCGACGCCTACGGTCTGTCGGTCAAGGACGTGTCGTACGACGCCAAGAAAATCGTCGAGCGCTCGCGCAAGGTCGCGAACCAGCTCAGCAACGGCGTCAAGGGCCTGATGAAGAAGAACAAGATCACGGTGTTCGACGGCACCGCGAAGCTTGCCGGCGCCGGCAAGCTCGCCGTGGCGATGAACGACAAGTCGAGCCAGACGCTCACCTACAAGAACCTGATCATCGCAACCGGCGCGCGGGCGCGGAACCTGCCGGGCCTCGAAGCCGACGGCAAGCTGATCTGGACCTACAAGGAAGCGATGGTGCCGCCGGAATTCCCCAAGTCGCTGCTGGTCATCGGCTCGGGCGCGATCGGTATCGAATTCGCAAGCTTCTACCGCACCATGGGCGCCGAGGTGACGGTGTGCGAGGTGCTCGACCGCATCCTCCCCGTGGAGGATGAGGAGGTCTCGGCCTTCGCCAAGCGCGCCTTCGAGAAGCAGGGCATGAAGATCTTCACCGGCGCGACGGTGAGCCTGAAGAAGGGCGCCGACAACGTCGCCGCGACCATCAAGATCGGCGACAAGACCCAAGAGATCACGGTCGATCGCGTCATCTCCGCGGTCGGCATCGTCGGCAATGTCGAGAACCTTGGGCTGGAAGGCACCAAGGTGAAGGTCGAGAAGACCCACATCGTGATCGACCAGTGGGGCTTCACGGGCGAGCCGAACGTCTACGCGATCGGCGACGTTGCGGGCCCGCCGTGGCTCGCCCACAAGGCGATGCACGAGGGCGTGATGGTGGTCGAGAAGATCGCCGGCGTGAAGGGCGTGCACCCGATGAAGACCGAGAACATCCCGGGCTGCACCTATTGCCAGCCTCAGGTCGCGAGCATCGGTCTCACCGAAGCAGCGGCCAAGGCCAAGGGCCTGCAGCTCAAGGTCGGCAAGTTCCCGTTCATCGGCAACGGCAAGGCGATTGCCCTTGGTGAGCCCGAGGGCTTCATCAAGACGATCTTCGACGCCAAGACCGGCGAGCTGCTGGGCGCCCACATGATCGGTGCGGAAGTAACCGAGTTGATCCAGGGCTATTCGGTCGCCAAGACCCTGGAGACCACCGAGGCCGAGCTGATGGCCACGGTGTTCCCGCATCCGACCCTGTCGGAGATGATGCACGAGTCGGTACTGGCGGCGTACGGCCGGACGCTCCATATCTAGGGCGGTTTTTTATCGGTTCTGAAATGGACGGCACGCTCGACAAAGCCCCGCTCAGCCGCGCCGAACGCCATCCCGAGAAGGCGCATCGGCCTGACAATCCGATTCCGCGCAAGCCGGACTGGATCAGGGTGCGTGCGCCCAACTCGCCGGAATACGCCGAGACCAAGAGGCTGATGCGCCAGTACGGCCTCGCCACGGTGTGCGAGGAGGCGGCCTGCCCCAACATCGGCGAGTGCTGGAAGCAGAAGCACGCGACCTTCATGATCATGGGCGAGACCTGCACGCGGGCCTGCGCCTTCTGCAACGTCGCCACCGGCAAGCCGGGCGCGCTCAACCCGCACGAGCCGGCCAATATCGCCGAAGCGGTCGGCAAGCTCGGCCTCGGCCACGTCGTCGTCACGTCGGTCGATCGCGACGACCTCGATGACGGCGGGGCGGGGCACTTCGCAGCCGTCATCAATGCCCTGCACCAGTCGGCGCCGAAGACCACGGTCGAGGTGCTGACGCCGGACTTCATGCGCAAGCCGGGCGCGATCGAGACGGTGGTCGCGGCGCGCCCCGACGTGTTCAACCACAATCTCGAGACCGTGCCGCGGCTCTATCCGACGATCCGGCCGGGCGCACGTTACTTCACCTCGCTGCGGCTCTTGTCGCGGGTGAAGGAGATCGACGCCGCGATGTTCACCAAATCAGGCCTGATGGTCGGCCTGGGCGAGACGCGCGAGGAGATCCTGCAGGTGATGGACGACCTGCGCGCGGCCGACGTCGATTTCCTGACCATCGGCCAGTACCTGCAGCCGACGCCCAAGCATGCCGCGCTCGACCGCTTCTGGACGCCGGCCGAGTTCTCGGAACTCGCGGCGCACGCCCGCGCCAAGGGCTTCCTGATGGTGTCGTCATCGCCGCTGACGCGCTCGAGCTATCACGCCGGCGACGACTTCGCCCGCCTGCGGGCCGCCCGCGCGGCCCAGCTCAAGACCTAGCCGCCGTGGCCGTCACGCGTCATGCCGAGCGGAAGGTCGTCCGTTTCGCTCCCCAGCAGATTTTTGACCTCGTGGCCGATGTGCCGCGCTACCCGGAATTCCTGCCGTGGTGCACGGCGGCGCGGGTGCGCAAGAAGGAGGGGCCGAACGCCGAGATCGCCGAGCTCGCGATCGGCTTCGGGCCGCTGCACGAGAAGTTCGTTTCGCGCGTGATCAGGAAGACCGACGATCCCGAAGGCCCGCGGATCGAGACCGTCGGCATCGAAGGCCCGTTCAGGGCGCTGCTCAGCCACTGGCTGTTCCGGCCGCATCCCAACGGCACCGAGATCGTGTTCTCGCTCGAGTTCGAGTTCCGCTCGCTGATCCTGCAGCATACCATGCGCATGCTGTTCGCCGAGGCGGTCAAGCGCATGGTCGCCGCGTTCGAGGCGAGGGCTGTCCAGCTCTACGGCAAGGTCCGCGTCTGAAAGTGGGAAGAATCGCCTAAAATCCAAGCGGGACAGCGTTTCACGCTTCCTACGCCGATGGGAAGTTTCGGCTTCATCGCTCGGCCAGGTTCGACACCATGGCCAGCGCCGTCAGAACGGTGAGGCGGCGGATGTGATCGCGGTCGCCCGGGAACACGTGGCGCTCGACGATGGCGTCGAAGCCCGCGCGCTGGGCGGCGAGGTGCACCAAGCCGACCGGCTTCTCGGCCGAGCCGCCGCCGGGGCCGGCGACGCCGGTGACCGAGACGGCGATCTGCGCGTTGCCGCGGGCGAGCGCGCCGGCGGCCATCGCCCGCGCCACCGGCTCGCTGACCGCACCGTGGCCCAGGATGGCGTCCCACGGCACGCCGATCATCTCGCGCTTGGCCTCGTTGGAGTAGGTGACGAAGGCGCGGTCGACCACGTCGGAAGAGCCGGCGATCGCCGTCAGTGCCGCGGCAATCAGGCCGCCGGTGCAGGACTCGGCGGTCACCACCTTGAGTTTCTTGCGGCGGCAGAGCTCGAGCACGTGCTCGGCGGCTTCGCGGATCTCGTGATCGAACATCAGCGCCTCGGGATCTCGACGGTGGCGATGGCCTGCGCCGCTATGCCTTCGCGGCGGCCGGTGAAGCCCAGCTTCTCGGTGGTGGTGGCCTTCACGCTGACCCGGTCCGGATCGAGCGAGGCGATGCGGGCGATGCTGGCCACCATGGCGTCGCGATGCGGGCCGATCTTCGGGGCCTCGCAGACCAGCGTGAGGTCGAGATGGACGATGCGGCCGCCGCGCGCGGCCAGCAGCTCGACGGCATGCTTGAGGAAACGGTCCGACGACGCGCCGCGCCATTGCGGATCGGACGGCGGGAAGTGCTTGCCGATGTCGCCGGCGCCGATCGTGCCCAGGATCGCGTCGGTCAGCGCGTGCAGCGCCACGTCGGCGTCCGAGTGGCCGGCCAACGTATGGGTGTGTGGAATGGCGACCCCGCCCAGCATCACGGCGTTGCCCGGCCCGAAGCCGTGGACGTCGAAGCCGAAGGCGGTGCGCGTCTCCATCGCGACGCAGCGCGCCAGGTCGTCGGCCGTCGTGATCTTGCGGTTGTCCTCGCTGCCTTCGACCATCACCACCTTCAATCCTGCGCGCTCTGCCACTGCCGCATCGTCGGTCAGCGCCGTCGCTTCCGATGCGCCGAGCGAAGCCGCCGCGCGATGCGCGTCGAGCAGCTGAGCGTAGCGGAAGATCTGCGGCGTCTGCGCCCGCCACAGGTTCGTGCGCGGCACGGTGTCGACGATGGCGCCCTCGGCGTCCGCGCGTTTGAGCGTATCGGCCAGGCGGACGCCCAGCACCGCGCCACTGACGCCTTCGGCCGAAGCGGCCGCCAGGCAGGCCGCGATATCCACAGGCCGGACGAACGGCCGGGCGGCGTCGTGGACCGCCACGAAGTCGGGCGCCTCGCCGGCCAGCGCCTCGAGCCCGTTCAGGACCGACTGTTGGCGGCTCGCCCCGCCGAGGACGGGGGCAGGCAGGTTCAGCCCCTCGACGGCGGCCTGGTAATGGATTTCGTCACCGGGAGCGATTACCACCCTCAATCTGTTGATTGATGAAGCTGATCGATAGGCTTCGAGCGTGTGCCGCAGCACCGGGCGCCCTGCGAGGAGGGCGTATTGCTTGGGCAGCGGACCGCCGAACCGGCTACCGCGGCCGGCCGCGACGATCAGGGCCGTGCAGGTCGACATGGAAGCCCTAGATATCATTGGATTCTGGGCCTTGCAGCCGTCCGCAGGACCCGCTATTGCTCGCTCATAATTTGTGCAGTGCACAAGTTGCCTATAAACTGATCAGAGTATGACGCATCCCCGTCTTCGACCTGTAGAAATCGGTCCCGTCCGCATCGACGACCCGGTCATCCTGGCGCCCATGTCCGGCGTCACCGACATGCCGTTTCGGCAGATGGTGAAGCGGGGCGGTGCGGGCCTTGTCGTGTCTGAGATGATCGCCTCGGCAGCCATGGTGCGGGAGAACCGCAAGACCCTGCTGATGGCCAAGAACTCACCGGAAGAGTTCCCGATGTCTGTCCAGCTCGCTGGCTGCGAGCCCGAGGTCATGGCCGACGCGGCCAAGCTGAACGAAGACCGCGGCGCCGCCATCATCGACATCAACTTCGGCTGCCCGGTGAAGAAGGTCGTGAACGGCCATGCCGGCTCGGCGCTGATGCGCGACGAGGTGCATGCGGCGAAGATCCTCGAGGCCACCGTGAACGCGGTGAAGCTCCCGGTGACGCTCAAGATGCGCACCGGCTGGGATTCGAACAGCCGCAACGCCCCGAACTTGGCACGCATCGCCGAGCTGAGCGGCATCAAACTGCTGACCGTGCACGGCCGCACCCGCTGCCAGTTCTATGACGGCGATGCCGACTGGGCCTTCATCCGCGAGGTAAAGGCGGCGACCACGCTGCCGGTGATCGCCAACGGCGACATCGAGACGCTCGACGACGTCGACCAGGCGCTCGAGCAGTCGGCCGCCGACGGCATCATGATCGGCCGCGGTGCCTACGGCCGGCCGTGGTTCCTGAACCAGGCGATGCACTATCTGCGGACCGGCGAGCGCCTGCCCGATCCGACGATTGCCGAGCAGTACGCCGCGGTGCGCATGCACTTCGAGGCGATGCTCGAGCACTACGGCAGCGAGACCGGCGTGCGCATGGCGCGCAAGCACCTCGGTTGGTACTCCAAGGGCCTGCCGGCCTCGGCCGAGTTCCGCGCCGCGGTGAATCGCGAGACCGAGGCCAGCAAGGTGCGCGCGCTGCTCGCGGCGTTTTTCCTGCCGGCCGTCGAGAGGCAGGCTGCCTGACATGGTCGTCCGCACGCTTCGCCGCGCCGATGTGAACGACCAGTTCTCGAGCGCCATCCTCGATGCGCTGTCGGAGGCGGTGGTGGTGGTCGATGGCGACGGCCGTATCCACTACGCCAACCTGTCGGCCGAGCAATTCTTCGGAGTCGGCCGGGCGCGCCTGGTCGGTCATCCGCTCGCCGAGTTCGTGCCCGAGGATTCACCGCTGTTCTCGCTGCTCGAGCAGGTGCTGGCGACCGGCGGCGCGGTCGCCGAGAACGGTGTGACCTTGAGCTCGCCACGCATCGGCAACCGCTTCTGCGGCCTGCGTCTGTCGCCGATCGTCGAAAGCGACGGGCTGGTCGCGGTGTCGCTGACCGAGCAGTCAATCGCCCGCAGCATCGATCGCCAGATGTCCAACCGCAGCGCCGCCCGCTCGGTGAGCGCGCTTGCCGCCATGCTGGCGCACGAGGTCAAGAATCCGTTGTCGGGCATCCGCGGCGCCGCGCAGCTGCTCGAGCAGTCGGTGCCGGATAGCGAGCGCGAGCTCACCAACCTGATCTGCGAGGAGACCGACCGCATCGTCGCCCTGGTCGACCGCATGGAGGCGTTCGCCGACGGCCGGCCGATCGAACGCGGCGCGCTCAACATCCACCAGGTGCTGAACCATGTCCGCCGTATCGCCGCCAACGGCTTCGGCAAGAGCGTGCGTTTCATCGAGACCTACGATCCGTCGCTGCCCGACGTGTTCGGCGATCGCGACCAGCTCATCCAGGTGTTCCTGAACCTGGTCAAGAACGCCTGCGAGGTGCCCGGCGACGGCGAGCGCGAGATCGAGCTGTCGACCGCCTACAAGCACGGCCTGCGTCTTGCGGTGCCCGGCCAGCAGGCGCGCGTGAACCTGCCGCTGGTCGTGTCGGTGCGCGACAACGGCCGCGGCGTCTCCGACGAGATCCGCGCCCATTTGTTCGACGCCTTCGTCACCAACAAGCCGACCGGCACGGGGCTCGGCCTCGCGCTGGTCGCCAAGATCATCAACGACCACGGCGGCGCGATCGAATACGACAGCGAACCGGGCCGCACCATTTTCCGAGTCATGCTGCCGCTTCAATCGCCGACCCATCCATGAGCACCACCATCCTCGTCGCCGACGACGATCGCGCGATTCGCACCGTCCTCCACCAGGCGCTGGGCCGCCAGGGCCACACCGTGCGCAGCACCGGCGCCGCCGCCACCCTGTGGCAGTGGGTGCAGGAGGGCGAGGGCCAGCTCGTCATCACCGACGTGGTGATGCCCGACGAGAACGGCCTCGACCTGGTGCCGCGCATCCGCAAGCTGCGGCCCGACCTGCGCATCATCGTCATGAGCGCGCAGTCGACCCTGCTGACGGCGGTGCGCGCGACCGAGCGAGGCGCGTTCGAATACCTGCCCAAGCCGTTCGACCTGAACGAGCTGGTCTCCGTCGTGAACCGTGCGCTGTCGGCGCCGGCGGCGTCGATGTCGCGGAATGCGCCGCCGCCGGAAGAGGGCGAGCGCCTGCCGCTGATCGGCCGATCGCCGGCGATGCAGGAGATCTATCGCGCGCTGGCCCGCCTGATGGCGACCGACCTGACGGTGATGGTCACCGGCGAGTCGGGCACCGGCAAGGAGCTGGTGGCGCGAGCGCTGCACGACTACGGCAAGCGCCGCAAGGGTCCGTTCGTGGCGCTCAACATGGCGGCGATCCCGCGCGAGCTGATCGAGAGCGAGCTGTTCGGCCACGAGCGCGGCGCCTTCACCGGCGCCGTCCAGCGCTCGGCCGGCAAGTTCGAGCAGGCCGCCGGCGGCACCCTGTTCCTCGACGAGATCGGCGACATGCCGCCCGAGGCGCAGACCCGCCTGCTGCGCGTTCTGCAGGAGGGTGAGTACACCACCGTCGGCGGCCGCACGCCGATCAAGGCCAACGTCCGCATCGTCGCGGCGACCCATCGCGACCTGCGCCGGCACATCCAGCAGGGCATGTTCCGCGAGGACCTGTTCTACCGCCTGAACGTGGTGCCGATCCGCCTGCCGCCGCTGCGCGAGCGGCTCGACGACATCCCCGAGCTCACAAACCACTTCCTGCGCGCCGCGACGGTCGACGGCCTGCCGACCAAGGTGCTGTCGCCGGACGCGATGGCGCGGCTGCGCCAGCATCGCTGGCCGGGCAACGTGCGCGAGCTCGAGAACCTGGTCCGCCGCCTGTCGGCGCTCTACTCGGAAGAGGTCATCAACCTCGAGACCATCGAGAACGAGCTGGCCGACGCCATCCTCGCGCCCGAGCCGGAACCCACTGCCAGCGGCCATGCCGCGGGCGATGTCAGCCTGACCGACGCCGTCGACCGCCATCTGCAGGCGCTATTCGCCGCGCACGGCGACCGTCTGCCGCCGGACGGCATGTACGATCGTGTCATTTCCGAGGTCGAGCGGCCGCTGCTGTCGCTGGCCTTGGGGGCGACTCGCGGGAACCAGTTGCGCGCCGCCCGCCTTCTGGGGCTGAATCGCAATACGTTGCGCAAGAAGATCAAGGACCTCGACGTCCCCGTGGTGCGTACACCGCAGGTCCGCCGAGGCGGGTGACCCAGTGACGGTCTCGCTGAGCGTTCCACGCTTGGGCGACAGGATGAGCAGCATCGGCCGCGGCCTGACCGGCCGCATCGCCGCCATGTCGCTCGTGGTGCTCGCCATCCTGGCGGGCGCCGCCACCTACGCCTGGATGACCAACCTCGTGCCGGCCTATTTCGGCACGCGCGGCTGGATGACGGCGCTACTGGTCGCCGACCTGGTGATCGCCGTGGCGCTGGTGGCGATGCTGGCCGGCCGCATCACCCAGATCTGGCTCGATCGCCGTCGCGGGGCGGCAGGCTCGCGGCTGCACATGCGACTGGTGCTGCTGTGCAGCGTCTTCACCGTGATGCCGACCCTGCTGGTGGCGATCATCCTGGCGCTGATGTTCGTCAAGTTCACCGACTTCGTGGTCAGGCCCGCGCAGGCCTCGTTCGAAGCGGCGCGGGCGATCGGCGAGCCGGTGCGACGGGCGCGCGAGGCCGAGATCTCGGGCGACATCGCCGCGATATCGATACCCATCCAGAAGGAAGGGCTCGAGGCGCTGAAGGAGGCCGGGCCGGCGTTGACCGAAACCCTCCAGCGGCTGATCGACGGCCACGCGATGATCGAGGCGATCGTGGTCCATGCCGACCAAGGCGTGATCGCGCGCGCGGTCGCGCCTGGCGCCGAGCCGATTGCCAATCCGATGCCCAGCCAGCAGTCGCTCTGGCAGACGGTCAATCTCGGCGCGCCGAGCCAGCTCGAATCGCCCCGCGGCGCCTACTTCGTCATGCAGCTCTTCATCGGCGAGCCGTACTTCCTCGTGACCGGCCACGCCGTCGATCTCAGGGTGGTCGATTACATCAAGAGCATCGAGCATGCCGGCCAGTTCTACACCCTGATCGAGTCGCGGCTGGAGCAGGGTCAGCTCATCATGTTCCTGGTGTGCGGCGCGATCGCCTTCCTGATGCTGCTCGCCGCGGTGTGGCTCGCCGTGCTGTTCGCGACCCGGCTGACGGCGCCGATCGGCGGCCTGATGTCGGCCGCCGAGCAGATGCGCGGCGGCAACCTGGCGGTGCGCGTGGAGGAGGGGCCACCCAACGACGAGCTCGGCCAGCTCGCGCGCTCCTTCAATCGCATGGCCAGCCAGATCGAGCAGCAGCGCCGCGAATTGATCGACGCCAACAAGGAACTCGATACCCGCCGGCGCCTCACCGACGCGGTGCTGGCCGGCGTCTCGGCCGGCGTGCTGAGCGTCGACGGCGCCGGCGTGATCACCCGCACCAACCGCTCGGCGCTCGGCCTGCTGTCGCTGCCGGAGGACGGCGTGCTGGAGCGCCAGCTGATCGACGTCATGCCCGAGCTGGCGCCACTGGTCGCGCAGGCCGCCGAGCGGCCCGACCGCATCACCCAGGGCCAGGTCGAGATCCTGCAGCGCGGCACCCGCCGCATCCTGCTGGTCCGCATCAGTGCCGCCTCCGATGCGGGATCGGTCGTCACCTTCGACGACGTCACCGACCTGATGTCGGCGCAGCGCATGGCGGCCTGGGGCGACGTCGCCCGCCGCATCGCGCACGAGATCAAGAACCCGCTGACGCCGATCCAGCTCTCGGCCGAGCGGCTGAAGCGACGCTACCTCAAGCAGATCAAGGACGATCCCGACACCTTCTCGACCTGCACCGACACCATCATCCGCCAGGTCGGCGACATCGGCCGCATGGTCGACGAATTCTCCTCGTTCGCGCGCATGCCGCGGCCGACCGTGCAGCCGGAGGACGCCAAGGAGCTCTGCCAGCAGGCGCTGTTCCTGCAACGCAACGGCAACCCGGAGCTCAACTACCGCGTGACCCTGCCCGACCAGCCGGTGTCGCTGATCTGCGACCGCCGCCAGGTCAGCCAGGTGCTCACGAACATCCTCAAGAACGCCGCCGAGGCGATCGAAGGCCGCGATGTGAAGACCGGCGGGACACTGCCGCCGGGAGAGATTGCGCTCGCCCTGCGCGACGAGGGCGCCACGGTGCGAATTGTCGTCGAGGACAACGGCAAGGGCCTGCCGGCGGAAGGCCGCGATCGGCTGACCGAGCCCTACATGACGACGCGCGCCAAGGGCACCGGGCTCGGGCTCGCCATCGTAAAAAAAATCATGGAGGACCACGGCGGGGTGCTGGCACTGGAGGACCGCGAGGGTGGCGGCGCCCGCATCAGTCTGGTATTCCGGCGCGACGCGAAGGAAATCGCGCCGGCGCCGCGTCGGGCGACCGCTGCACAATGACCCGCGACCCCCGGCGGGCGGCTTAGAAGAACAGGCATGGGCCACGACATTCTCATCGTCGACGACGAACGCGACATCTGCACGCTGATCGCCGGCATCCTGGAAGATGAAGGGCACACCGCCCGCCGCGCGCACAACAGCAGCGAGGCGATCGAGCACGTGCGCCAGCGTCGACCGGCGCTGGTGATCCTCGATGTCTGGCTGCAGGGCAGCGAGCTCGACGGGCTGCAGCTGCTCGACGTCATCCGCCGCGAGGAGCGGCCGATCCCGGTGGTGATGATCAGCGGCCACGGCACGATCGACACCGCCGTGTCGGCGATCAAGAGCGGCGCCTACGACTTCATCGAGAAGCCGTTCAAGGCCGACCGCCTGCTGCTGGTCGTCGACCGCGCGATCGAGACCGATCGCCTGCGCCGGGAGAACGAGACCCTGCGCCGCCGCGCCGGCGGCGAGGTCGATTTCGTCGGCAAGTCGGGCGAGGCGGCGAGTGTGCGCAGCCAGATCGAGCGCGTGGCGCCGACCGGCAGCCGCGTGCTGATCACCGGCGCCTCGGGTGCCGGCAAGGAGACGGTGGCGCGGCTGATCCACCAGGGCTCCAAACGCGCCGAGGGGCCGTTCGTGGTGGTCAATTGCTCGACCCTGCCGGCCGAGCGCCTGGAGATCGAGCTGTTTGGCACCGACAGCACCATCGACGGCGATTCGCTGCGCGTCTCGGGCGCTTTCGAACTGGCGCATGGCGGTACCCTGCTGCTCAAGGAGGTCGCCGACCTGCCGCTTGCCCTGCAGAGCCGGCTCGCCCGCGTGCTGCAGGAGCAGTCCTACCTGCGCGACGGCGGCAAGGTCCGCGTCGAGGTCGATGTCCGCGTGCTCGCCTCGACCTCGCGCAACCTGCAGGACGAGATCGCCGCCGGCCGCTTCCGCGAGGAGCTGTTCCATCGGTTGAACGTGGTGTCGCTGCGCGTGTCGCCGCTCAGCGAGCGGCGCGAGGATATTCCCGAGCTGGCGAGCGACCTCTTGCGCCGCGTCGCCGACGCCACCGGCCTGCCGACGCGGTCGATGGGCGAGGACACCTTGGCGGCGCTGCAGGGCCACGACTGGCCGGGCAACGTCCGGCAATTGCGCAACGTCATCGAGCGGCTGCTGATCCTGGCGCCGCCGGGCGGCGCGCCGATCCGGGCCGACGTGCTGCCCAACGACGTCAGCGAGGACGCACCGTCGGTGCTGCGCTGGGAGCGCGGCGGCGAGATCATGCAGCTGCCGCTGCGCGATGCCCGCGAGGTATTCGAGCGCGAATACCTGCTGGCGCAGGTGACGCGCTTCGGCGGCAACATCTCGCGCACCGCGACCTTCGTTGGCATGGAGCGCTCGGCGCTGCATCGCAAACTGAAGTCGCTCGGCCTGCACGGCAGCGAGGAAAAGGCTAGCGAAGAGAAGGGCGGCGCCGAGACGGCGGCCTGAGAGGAGAAGAGGGGCGTCATGGCGCGTTATGCGTACGTCAACGGCCGCTACGTCGATCATCGCGATGCGAGCGTCCATATCGAGGATCGCGGATATCAGCTGGCCGACGGCGTCTACGAGGTCGTGGGCGTGCGTGACGGCAAGCTGATCGACGAGGGCCCGCACATCGACCGGCTCGATCGTTCGCTGCGCGAGCTGCGTATCGGCTGGCCGGTGTCGCGGCAGGCGCTGGGCTTCGTCATGCGCGAGCTGATGCGGCGCAACCGCCTGCGCGACGGCCTGATCTACATGCAGGTGACGCGAGGTGTCGCCCGCCGCGATCACGCTTTCCCGACGACGCCGGTGAAGCCCGCGCTGGTGCTGACCACCAAGAACACCAAGCATCTCGGCGTCGATCCCGGCCCGGGTGTGGCAGTGAAGAGTCAGCCCGACATCCGCTGGGAGCGCTGCGACATCAAGACGGTCGCGCTGCTGCCGAACGTGCTGGCCAAGCAGGCGGCGCGCGAGAGCGGTGCCTACGAAGCCTGGCTGATCGACGACAAGGGCTGCATCACCGAGGGCGCCTCGACCAACGCCTGGATCGTCACTCCCGACAACGAGCTGGTCACGCGCCAGACCGACAACGGCATCCTGGCCGGCATCACCCGTGGCACCCTGAAGAAGATCGCAGGCGACCTGCAGCTCAGGTTCGTCGAGCGGCCGTTCACCCTGACCGAGGCCCGGAAGGCCAAGGAGGCCTTCATCACCAGCGCGACCTCGTTCGTGACGCCGGTGGTGAAGATCGACGGCGAAGCGGTCGGCGACGGCAAGGTCGGCCCGACGGCGCGGCGGCTGCGCGAGGAATATGTGCGCTTCGCCTCCGAGGGAGAGGCGGTCACGTGAGACCGGCCGACGTCGAACGGCCCAGGGCCATCCTGTTCGACTGGGACAACACGCTGGTCAACACCTGGCCGACGATCATCGAGTGCTATCGCAGCACCTTCATGGCGCTCGGTCGGATGCCCTGGACAGACCAGGAAGTGCGCGACCGCGCCCATGGTTCGCTGCGTGACCATTTCCCGGTGCTGTTCGGCGCCGAGGCCAAGCGGGCGGAGGAGGTCTTCTACGAGACCTTCCACCGTATCCATCTGGAGAAACTGCGGCCCCTGCCGGGTGCAGATCGACTGTTGGAGCGGGCGGCCTCGCTCGGCTGCTACGTCGGCGTGGTCAGCAACAAGATGGGCGACAATCTGCGCACGGAGCTGAAGCACCTCGGCTGGGAGCGCTGGATCGCCCGGGCGGTCGGGGCCCGCGATGCCAAACGCGACAAGCCGGCGCCCGATCCGATCTATTTGGCCCTGGACGGCACGGGAATTGCCCCCGATCACAGCGTATGGATGGTCGGCGACACCCCGGCCGATCTGAAATGTGCTCATGCGGCCGGCGTTTTGCCTGTTTATTTCGGCAGCGTGGAGATCATGTCGGACCGGCTCAGGGACTTTCCGCCGCGCCTCCATGCACGTGATTGTCATGAACTGGCGGCATTGCTTTGACCTCGTCAGCCCCTATATTTCCCTCAACTCGGTAGTGGGTTAGGCCCACGCCTTCCAACCGCCGGTAAATCCGTCGGATGCCCAGCAAGAGGCCAAGAACATGAGCGAAAAGGCACAAAACGTTCAGGATGTCTTCCTGAACCATCTGCGCAAGAACAAGACGCCGGTCACCATCTTCCTGGTCAACGGCGTCAAACTGCAGGGGATCGTCACCTGGTTCGACAACTTCTCGGTGCTTCTGCGCCGCGACGGTCATTCGCAGCTGGTCTACAAGCATGCGATCTCGACCATCATGCCGGTCACGCCCGTGCAGTTGTTCGACGGAGACAAAGCCGAAGGCTGATTTGACAAACGACATCCAGCGCAACGGACACGACAAGCGCCAGCGCACGCCGCACGAAACGGTGCGGCCCGCCACGGTTGCCGCCGTGCTGAGCCCGTATGAGCCCGGCCACCGGCCCCTCGACCGGCGCGACAGCGACGCCAAGCTCGATGAGGCGGTGGGGCTTTCCCGCGCCATCGATCTCGACGTCCGGCTCGCCCAGTCGGTGCCGATGCGCCGCATCACGCCCGCCACGCTGATCGGCAAGGGCGCGGTCGAACGCGTCAAGGCGGCGGTGGAAGAGCAGGAGATCGGGCTGGTCGTCGTCGACGACAGGCTCACGCCCGTGCAGCAGCGCAACCTCGAGAAGGCGTGGAGCGCCAAGGTAATCGATCGCACCGGCCTGATCCTGGAGATCTTCGGCGCGCGCGCGCGCACGCATGAAGGCCGTCTGCAGGTCGAGCTCGCGGCGCTCGAATACCAGCGCGGCCGCCTGGTGCGGTCGTGGACCCACCTGGAACGCCAGCGCGGCGGCTTCGGCTTCCTGGGCGGCCCCGGCGAAAGCCAGATCGAGATCGACCGCCGCCTGATCGGCGACCGCATCGTCAAGATCAAGCGCGACCTCGACGGCGTGCGTCGCACCCGCGCGGTCAACCGCTCGGGCCGCAAGAAGGCACGCCTGCCGACCGTCGCCCTTGTCGGCTACACCAATGCCGGCAAGTCGACGCTGTTCAATCGACTGAGCGGCGCCGACGTCTTCGCCAAGAACCTGCTGTTCGCCACGCTCGATCCGACCATGCGGTCGATCAAGCTGCCGGGCGGCCGCGACTGCGTGATCTCCGACACCGTCGGATTCGTTTCCGACCTGCCGACCCATCTGGTCGCCGCCTTCCGCGCCACCCTGGAAGAGGTGGTCGAGGCCGACCTGATCGTGCATGTCCGTGACATCGCCCATCCCGATTCGGAGCGCCAGAAGGCCGACGTCGAGGAGGTGCTGACCGCGATCGGCGCCATCGACGAGCAGATCGATGGGCAGGGGGGCACGCCGATGATCGAGGCGCTGAACAAGATCGATGAGCTGCCGATCGAGCAGCGCACCATCCTGCAGGCCCGGACCGCAGTCGGGCCCGAGCGCGCCCGTCAGTATCCGGTCTCGGCGCTGAGCGGGGAGGGCATCGACCAGCTCCTGCAGGCGATCGAGGACAAGCTGGGTGCCGGCACCGCCCGCGAGGTCACGGTGCCGCTGAGCGACGGCGCCACCATCGCCTGGCTCTATCGCAACGGCGATGTACGCAGCCGCCATGACGACGGCGACGTCGCGCGCCTCACGGTCGCGCTGGACCCCACCGCGATCGCCCAATTCGAACGCCGGTTGGCGCGTTGACACCCGCCGGGGCCGCTTCCTATAAGCGGCGCCGGTCCCAGACGAAGGAAACATCATGAAATTCAAGCCCTTGCACGACCGGTTGCTGCTCGAGCCGCTCTCGGCCGAGACCAAGACCAAGGCCGGCATCATCATTCCCGACACCGCCCAGGAGAAGCCGCAGCAGGGCAAGGTGGTCGCGGTCGGCGCCGGCAAGCGCCTCGAGGACGGCCGCCTGATCCCGATGGACGTCAAGGTCGGCGACAAGGTGATCTACGGCAAATGGTCGGGCACCGAGGTCAAGCTCGACGGCAAGGACCACGTGATCCTGAAGGAAGAGGATCTGTTCGGCGTCCTCGGCTGATGCTGAGCACCGGCGATGCCCAGCGGGTCGCCGAGCTGATGCGCGAGACGGCGGTGGCCGAGTTGCTGCCGCGTTTCCGCAATCTTGCCGAAGACGACGTCCGCGAGAAACGGCCAGGTGACGTGGTCACTGTGGCCGATGTCGCCTCCGAGCAGCGGCTCGCCGTGGGGCTGGCGAAGATCCTGCCCGGCGTGCCGGTGGTGGGCGAGGAGGCGGTCGAGAAGGACCCCGGCCTGGTCGACCTGATCGGCCGGCCCGGCGAGCGCTGCTGGGTGGTCGATCCGCTCGACGGCACCTCGAACTTCTCCAAAGGCCGCGACGTGTTCGCGATGATCGTTTGCCTGATCGAGGACCGCGAGACCGTGGGCGGCTGGATCCTCGACGTGCCCAACGACCGGATGGCAATGGCGCTTAAAGGGCAGGGCGTCACCCTGGATGACGCGCCGGTCCGGCGCCAGGTCATCGATCGTCCGCCCAAGGGCCTGATCGGTTTCAAGGTGCGCAAGGAATTTGACAGGCAGCTGGCGCCGAACCAGCGCCGCAGGCTGGGCTCGCTCAACTCGCTCAACTGTGCCGGCCGCGAATATATCGAGGTCCTGACCGGGACCTACGATTTCAATCTCTATCGCCGGACCAAGCCGTGGGATCATGCCGCCGGAGCGCTGATGATGCGTGAGGCGGGCGGTGCGGCGATTCGGTTCAACGGCGAGCCGTTTCGGCCTGAAGGCCCGATCGACGGCGGCATCATCTCGGCGGCGTCGCCCGAGACCGTCGCCGAGGCGAGGGCGGTCTTCGAGATGGTCGAGGTTCCGCTGCTCAGCCCGCAGCGTTAGGCCTGCTAGGCCTTGGTCTTGGCTTCCTGCCAGAGGGCTTCCATCTCCTCGAGCGTGGCCTCGGCAGGCTTCCGGCCTCGTGTTGCGAGCTGCCGTTCGACGTAGCGGAAGCGCTTCTCGAACTTGTCGTTGGTCGAGCGCAGGGCTGCCTCGGGGTCGACCTTGCAGTGCCGGGCGAGGTTGGCCACGGCGAACAGCACGTCGCCCAGCTCGTCAGTGACCCGGGCCGGATCGGTCTTGCCGGCCTCGATCTCGCTGCGCAGCTCGCCGAGCTCCTCCTCGATCTTGTCGATGACCGGACCGACGGTCTTCCAGTCGAAGCCGACCCGGGCGGCGCGCTTCTGGATCTTTTCGGCGCGCATCAGTGCGGGCAGGGCGCGCGCCACTCCGTCCAGGGCGCCGGACGGCTGCTCGCCGCCCTTCTTGGCCCGCTCGGCCGCCTTGCGGGCTTCCCAGGAGACGGTCTGCGCGTCGGCATCGGCGATCTTGAGGTCGCCGAAGACGTGCGGATGGCGGTCGACCATCTTGCCGGCAATGGCGGCCGCCACATCCTCGAACCGGAAGGCGCCGGTCTCGCTCGCCATCTGGGAGTGGTAGACGACCTGCAGCAACAGGTCGCCCAGCTCCTCCTTGAGCGCCGGCATGTCGTCGCGCTCGATGGCGTCGGCGACCTCGTAGGCCTCCTCGATTGTGTACGGCGCGATGGTCCTGAAGGTCTGGTCGATGTCCCACGGGCAGCCGTGCTGGCGGTCGCGCAGCCACGCCATCACCGCCAGCAGGCGGGCGAGCGGGTCTTCGGGGAGCGCGTCGGCGGCGGGCTTCATGGGTGTCAATTATCGTATAATATATATTATGACAAATATTTATTAGATAAGGAAATACGCATCGTTACCAATCAATACGAAGATTCTGCTTTAAGAGCGCCATGAGGCGCAGCCCGCGCTCGGCATCGGACCCCGGGACGCCCAGTGTCATGAGCACGCCCTGCTTCGCCTGGCCCGGCTGCGGCACCACGAGATCGAACACGGCGCGCGGCTCTCCTTCGCCCGGAACGTTCTGGTAGACGACCAGGAACGTGCCGTCGGAGAGCTTGCGCGCCTGGGCCCGCGTACCGGGCTTGCGGGCCTGGATGGCGCCGACCTTGGTCGCGGCATAGTGCTCGGCGTCATTGACGCCCTCGAAGGCGAAATCGACCCGCCAGACGATCAGCCGGTAGCGCTTGTCGGCGCTGAAGCCGCTCCCGCGCTCCCAGTCCTCCTGGGCCTGCCAGCCCAGCGGCATGGCGACCTCGGTGCGGATCGAAGCGAAGCGGATCCGGGCGAAGCCGCCGGCACTGTCGATATGCAGCACCTTGGACTGCGTCGGCTGCGCGCCGCTGCCGATCATCGGGTTGACCTGGTTGAAGCTGGTGCCGTTGTCGGACACCGCAAAGTCCTTGAACGTCAGGCCGCCCGGGTCGAGATCGGGCTCCGCACGGGCCGGAATCGCGCTCCAGGCGAGCGCCAGGGCCGCCAGCAGGAACGGACGGCGGCCGGACTCCTTTTGTCTTGCCTTAAGTGTCGGATGAAATTTCAATCATAACTCCTTGAAATTAGGACTCTATTACGAGTCCATCATAGCAAGGATGGACATGCGCCGGAGTACGTCGGTCGAGCTCAGCATAGTCCATGTCCACGTGGAGATTTGTCAGAAAAGCATGCTTGGGTGCGACCCGTTCGATCCATTCCAACGCGAGATCGAGATGGGCATGCGTCGGGTGCGGCCGGTAGCGCATGGCGTCGACGATCATCACCTCGGCATCGTGCATCAGCGCGAACGAGTCCTCCGGCACATGGACCAGGTCGTTGACGTAGAGGATGTCGCCGAAGCGGAAGCCGAGCGACGGCGCGATGCCATGGTCGAGCGGGATCGGCGTTACCGGGATCGTGCCGGCGGCGGTGAAGGGGCCATCGAACTCCCGCACGTCGTAGAGTGCGTGGTAGAGGCCCTCTCCTCCTGTCTCGAAGACGTAGCCGAAGCGCTGCTGCAGGATCGCCAGCGTCCGGGCATCGGCCCAGGCCTCGATCGCGCCGCGGCGAAAGGTGTAGGGCCGCAGATCGTCGATGCCATGCACCTGGTCGGCATGCTCATGGCTCCAGATCACCGAGTCGACGGTCTCGGCCTTGGCGGCGAGGAGTTGAGACCGGACGTCCGGCGAGGTGTCGACCAGCACGGTCTTGCCCTTGTCCTGGACCAGGATCGAGCAGCGCGTGCGGCGATTGCGCGGGTCGGATGGGTCAGCAGCGCCCCACTCTCCGGCTCCGTTCGGTCCGCCGAGCCGCGGGACGCCTCCCGACGTGCCGCAGCCCAGGATGGTCACGCGCACGCCGCGCGCTCCGCCTGGGCGCGTTGCGCCTTGCTGAAGAGCTTGAAGAAGTTCTCCGTGGTGGCCGCCTCGAGCTCGGCGACCGTGACACCCTTGAGCTCGGCGACCTTGGCCGCGGTATGGGCGACGAAGGCGGGCTCGTTGGTCTTGCCGCGCTTCGGCACCGGCGCGAGGTAGGGCGCGTCGGTCTCGACCAGCAGCCGGTCGAGGGGAATGTCGCGCACGATGGTGCGCAGGCTCTCGGCCGCCTTGAAGGTGACGATGCCCGAGATCGAGATGTACATGCCGAGCGCCAGCGCCTGGCGCGCGACCTCGGGGCCCGAGCTGAAGCAGTGGATCAGGCCGGGGAAGGCGCCCTTCCCGTATTCGTCCTCCAGGATGTCGCCGGTCTCCTGATCGGCGTCGCGGGTGTGCACGATCAGCGGCAGGCCGGTCTGGCGGCTGGCAGCGATATGGGCACGGAAGCTCTCGGCCTGCTCGGCGCGCGGGCTGTGCTCGTAGTAGAAGTCGAGCCCGGTCTCGCCGATGCCGATCACCTTGGGATGGCGCGTCGCCTCGATCAGCCGGTCGGGGGTGCTCTGCCCCTCCTCCTTCGCCTCGTGCGGATGGACGCCGACCGAGCACCAGACATTGCCGTGGCGCTCGGCGATCGCCCGTACCTTGTCGAACTGGTCGAGCCGCGTGCCGATGGTCAGCATGCCAGCCACGCCCGCCGTCTTCGCGCGCGCCAGCACACCGGACTCGTCGGTCGCCAGCTCTGGGAAATCGAGATGGCAGTGGCTGTCGATCAGCATCAAGCGGCTTTCGGCTCGACGTAGCGCGGGAAGACGCCTTGCGGCTTGGGCAGGCCGGTGCCGGACACCAGCTCTGCGTCGAAGCTCGCGAACGCCCGCGCCGATTCGGGCACGCCGAGCTGGTCGAGGATCTTGGCCGCCGACTCGGGCATGAAGGGCTGCACCAGCAGGGTCACCCGCCGGATCGTCTCGGCCAGCACCCAGAGCACCGTGTCACGCCGCACCGGATCGGTCTTGGCGAGCGCCCACGGCGCCTGCGCATCGACGTAGCGGTTGGCGTCGGCGATGACTTCCCAGATCGCGGTCAGCGCGCGATGGAACGCCTGGTCGTCGAGCTCGGCGCGCACGATCGCCAGCAGGCCCTTGGCGCGGTCGAGCAGCGCGGTGTCGGCCTCGGTCAGCGTGCCCCTCGGCGGGATCTTCTCGCCGCAGCTCTTGGCGACGATCGACAGCACGCGCTGGCAGAGATTGCCGTAGGCGTTGGCGAGGTCGCCGTTCATGCGCCCGATCAGCGCCCGCTTCTGGAAGTCGCCGTCGTTGCCGAACGGCACTTCGCGCAGCAGGAAGTAGCGCACCGGATCGAGGCCGTAGGTCTTGACCAGCTCGTCGGGGTAGATGGCGTTGTTCAACGACTTGGACATCTTCTGCCCTTCGTTGGTCCACCAGCCGTGCGCGAACACCCGCTGCGGCGGCGCGAGGCCGGCGGCCATCAGGAAGGCCGGCCAGAACACGCAATGGAAGCGGATGATGTCCTTGCCGACCATGTGCAGGTCGGCCGGCCAGTATTTCCACAACGGGCTGTCGGTGTCGGGATAGCCGCACTCGGTGATGTAGTTGGTGAGCGCGTCGAGCCAGACGTACATGATGTGCTTGGAATCGCCCGGCACCGGCACGCCCCACGAGAAGCTGGTGCGCGACACCGAGAGGTCCTGCAGCCCGCCCTTCACGAAGCTCAGGATCTCGTTGCGCCGGCTGTCCGGCCCGATGAAGCGCGGATTCTTTTCGTAGAACGCCAGCAGCCGCTCGGTCCACGCCGAGAGCTTGAAGAAATACGACGGCTCCTCGACCCACTCGACCTCGGCGCCGGTCGAGGTGGCGCGGCGCTTGCCGTCTTGCCCGACCTCGGTCTCGCCTTCGACGAAGTAGGTCTCGTCGCGCACCGAGTACCAGCCGGCGTATTTGCCGAGATAGATGTCGCCCGCGGCGATCAGCTTCTCCCACAGCGCCTGGCAGGACTTGTAGTGCCTGGGCTCGGTCGTGCGGATGAAGTTGTCGGGGCTGTAGTTCATCTTGCCGACGAGGTCGCGGAACGACTGACTGACCTTGTCGGTGAATTGCTGCGGCGACAGGCCGGCGGTGGCCGCCGCCTTCTCGACCTTCTGGCCGTGCTCGTCGGTGCCGGTCAGGAAGTGCACGTCGTAGCCGTCGAGCCGCTTGAAGCGCGCGAGCACGTCGCAGGCCAGGCTGGTGTACGCGTGCCCGATGTGCGGCACGTCGTTGACGTAGTAGATCGGCGTGGTGACGTAGTAGGTGCGGCTCGACATGATCCCAGAACTCCGGTCCCGTCTGCCGTCAGCGCATCACCGATTGAAGGATCAGGAAGCTGCCGAGCACCGTCTGCTTGCGGTCGAGATTGACGGCATCGGAGCGGGACAACAGGCGGGCGACCTTTTCCCATGCCTCCATCCAGCGATCAAGGCTGGCCGCGGCCAGTAATTTTTCACGCAGCCCGCGTTCTGCGGGGACCACCGGCGCGTTCCCCGCTCCCACCGCGCCGTCGCGCAATAGACCTTTCAGCCAGCCGTCGAACAGGTAATTGAGCGACCGCCAGTCGGCATTGGCCTCCTCGCCCCGCCGCGCGAAGCGCTCGGCGAAGCCGTGCAGCCGCGGCATGTCGAGCTCGGGCAAGGTCGACAGGACGGCGACCATCTCCTGGTAGAGCGCAAGGCTGCCTGCGCTCGCAAGCTCGAGCGCGCGGCCGATGCTGCCCTCGGCGAGACTCGCGAGCGACTGACGCTCGTCGGGCGAGGTGTTGGGCGCGTAGTCGCCCAGCAGGTCGATCACTGTCTCGTCGCCGAGCGGATGCAGCGCTAGTCGGCGGCAGCGCGAGCGGATGGTCGGCAGCAATCGGCCCGGCGCGTGCGCCACGATCAGCAGCACGGCGTTGGGCGGCGGCTCCTCGAGGATCTTCAGCACCGCGTTGGCGGCGTTGCGGTTCATCTCGTCGGCGGCATCGACGATGGCGACGCGCCAGTCGCCCATCGCCGGCGTCATGTGCATGAACTCGCTCAAGCCGCGCACGTCGTCGACCACGATCTCGTTGCGCATGCGCCCGGTGTCCGGGTTCATCGTGCGCCGCAGATGGAACAGGTCGGGATGCGAGCGCGCGTCGATCAGCGAGCGGCCCGGCGCATCGGCCGCCACCTCGAGGCTGTCCGGCGCGCCGAACAGGCCGCCCGCCTGCCCCGCGAGCAGGAAGCGCGCGAAGCGCCACGCGAGCGTCCCTTTGCCGATGCCGCGCGGCCCGGTCATCAGCCAGGCGTGATGCAGCTTGCCGGTCTGCTGCGCCGCCAGCATCGTGCGCTCGGCCGTGTCGTGGCCGACCAGCCGGTTATTGCGCCACGGCGGCGGCCAGTCGTAGGGCCATTCGAGCTTCTCGAGCTCGGACGGATCGGCACTGACCTTGCCGCGCGCCATGTCAGGCTCCCAGCCGCTCGGCGACGGCGCGGGCGATCGCCTGGGCGATGCCGTCGATGTCCTGCGAGGCATCGACGATGGTGCAGCGCTTCGGTTCGTTCTTCGCGATCTCCCGGAAGCCCTGGCGCACCCGCTCGTGGAAGTCGCGCGGCAGGCTTTCGTAGCGCGTCTCGGTGCCGCGGCGGGCGGCAGCGCGCGCGAGCCCGGTCTCGACCGGCAGGTCGAGGATGATCGTGAGATCCGGATGGAAGCCGTCGACCGCCACTTCGTACAGCCGGTCGAGTGATTCGAGATCGAGGCCGTGGCCGTAGCCCTGGTAGGCGCGCGTCGAATCGGCGAAGCGGTCGCTGACCACCCAGGTGCCGCGCTCCAGCGCCGGCCACACCGTGGCGCGCAGGTGGTCGCGGCGGGCGGCGAAGTGCAGCAGCGCTTCGGTCGTGCCGTCCCAGCGCTCGGCGGGACCTTCGACCAACAGCCTGCGGATCATCTCGGCGCCCGGCGCGCCGCCGGGCTCGCGGGTGGTGACGACGTCGCGGCCGCGCGTCTTGAGCCAATCCGCCAGACGCGCGATCTGCGTCGACTTCCCCGCCCCCTCGCCGCCTTCCAGTGTGATGAAGCGCCCGGGTGCGCCGGCGCTCACGACGATATCCAGCCGACGAGGTAGTGGCGCGCCAGGCTGATGACCCGGCCGACGAAGCCTTGCCGCGGTACGTCGACGCCGGCCTCGAGCGGATACTCCATCACGCGGCCGTCGGGCAGCGTCACGGCGGCGACGCCGAGCTTGGTGCCCTTGGCGATCGGCGCCGGCAGCGGGCCGTCGAACTTGGCGACGACGCGCGGGCTGGCGGCCTGACCGGTAGGCAGGGTCATCTGCACCGAGCGCGATGTCACCAGCGGCACCTTGTCCTGCGCGCCGAGCCACACCGGCGCCTCGGCCACGGTGTCACCGGCCTTGAACAGCGTGGTGTTGGTGAAGTCGCGGAAGCCCCATTCGAGCAGGCGCGAGGTCTCGCGCGCGCGCTCGCGGCCGCCCTCGTGCTGCGGCTTGCCCATCGCGAGGCCATTGACCACCAGGATCAGTCGGCGGCCGTCGCGTACCGCGGATACCGTCTGGCCGAAGCCGCCCTCTTCGGTGTGGCCGGTCTTGAGGCCATCGACGCCCGGCGTCTGCCGCAGCAGCAGGTTGCGGTTGTCCTGCTTGATGTTGCTGTGGGTCCACTGGGTGATCGAATAGTAGTGATAGAACTTCGGGAAATCGTTGACGGTGTGCCAGGCGAGCAGGGCGAGATCTTTCGCCGTCGTCATCTGGCCGTCGGCCGGCCAGCCCGAGGCGTTCTTGAACACCGTGCCGGTCATGCCGAGCTCTTTCGCCTTCTTGTTCATGCGGTCAGCGAAGCCTTCTTCGCTGCCGGCGATGCCCTCGGCCACGACGATGCAGGCATCGTTGCCCGACAGCACGATCATGCCCTTGATCAGGTCCTCGACGGTCACCTCGGTGCCGGGATCGCCGACATACATGGTCGAGCCCTGGCGCGACATGCGCCACGCCTTCTCGCTCACCTGGAACCGGGTATCGAGCTTCAGCCGTCCCGCGGCCAGCTCCTCGAAGGCGAGGTAGACCGTCATCATCTTGGCCATCGACGACGGATGCATCGGCTTGTCGGCGTCCTTGAACAGCAGGACGGTCGAGGTCTGCGGATCGACCATGAAGGCGTACTGCGCCGCGGTCGGGATGCCGATCTGCGACGGCGTCATCGCCGCCTCGGCCGCCGCCGGGTCGGTCTTGGGCTTGGTCGCCGTCTGCGGCTTCGCCGGCGGCTTGGCCGGCCGCTGCGTCGGGGCCCGCTTGGGCTCAGGCTGTTGCGCGAAGGACTCCAGCGGGGGACCGGCGAGGCCGGTCACCACGAGAAGCGCCACCAGTATCCGATCAATCCGCCACAACACGTGCATCACCATAGCCTGAACGCCGGAGCCGGTCGGCCACCATGCCTGCGGCCTCCTGCGTCGAATAGGGTCCCAAGCGCACACGATACACCTCGCGGCCCCCCGAAGACGCCGGGGAAATCTCGGTCGAGCCGTAGCTGGTGATCAGGCTGCGCTGCTTCTCGGCATTGCCCATGGTCGAGAAGGCGCCGGTCTGGACATAGAATCCGCTCATGGACTGCGGAGAGATGGCCGACGAGGCGATCGAGGCGACGGTCGGACGGCCGTTGCCCAGCGTGCCGGCCGACGGCGCGGCCCCTGCCCCTCCCGAGGCCTCCATCGGCGCCACCGTCGGGCTTCGCGGATTGGAAGGATAGACCGTGACCGCGGGCGTGGGCGGCGGAGGTGGTGGCGTCGCCTGGGCGGTCGCCGAGACGGCCGGCGGCCCGCGCCGGCCGGCGACGTACTTGTAGAGCGCCGACCGCTGCTCGTCGGCGCCGCCGCCGTTGAGGGCGATCTGCTTCATCGCCTGGCTCTCCATCTCGAGCTGCTCGACGCGCACCCGGGCGGTGCCGTTGCCGACCATGCCCAGCTCCTCGGCGGCGGCGCGCGACACGTCGAGAATGCGCGCGCGGGCGAACGGCCCGCGGTCGTTGACCCGCACGATGGTCGACTGCCCGTTCTCGAGGTTGGTCACCCGCAGCACCGAGGGCATCTGCAGGGTGCGATGGGCGGCGGTGCGCTCGCTCTGGTCATAGACCTCGCCGTTGGCGGTGTATTTGCCGTGGAAGCCCGGCCCGTACCACGAGGCGACCCCGGTCTCGGTGTGCTGGAATTCCTCCGTCGGCACGTAGGTGATGCCGTCAATCGTGTAGGGGGCGCCGATCTTGTACATGCCGCGCTGCGCCTGGGCCGGCGCATGATGGCGGCTGGAGCAGGCGGTGGCGGTGACCAGCAGCGCCAGTGTCACAAAAAAATGGACAGGTTTCTCAAGGACTAGGGCCATCCCGTTGAGATGATACATCACCTTGGGGTGGTCGTCAGCCGTTCACCGCTTGCTGCGGAGCATCCGGCCCGGAATCCGGCCGGCCGCCGGACACATCCGATGCCGATTCCATAAGGGTTTTCGGCGAGAATCCGGAATCCGGCGCCACCCCCCAAGGCGGGACATGTCCGGACATGTCCGGACGCCCGCGGACGCGCCGGACGAGACACTGCAATAATCTGCCGCATGAGGGCCTCACCAGCCGCGCCACTCAGGCCGAATCACGCCGCGATGCGGTCCGACAGCAGGCCGACCGCCAGGCCGAAGAAATCCGACTGGTTCCAGCGCAGGATGGCGCGGAAGTTCTCGGTGGTCCGATAAGACGGACCGGTGGCGCCTGCCGGCCGCACGATGCGTTCGCCTTTCGCGAGCGGCGTGCCGACGGGCACCTCGCTGCCCCATTCCAGCCCCGGCCGCCAGCCGACCTGCCGGAGGTAGTTGGTGATCGACGCGAAGACGTCGGCCTTGTTAGTCCAGATGTCCATGCGGCCGTCGCCGTCGCCGTCGGCGGCGTAGGCCAGGAAGCTGGTCGGGATGAACTGGCATTGGCCCATCGCGCCGGCCCACGAGCCCTTCATGGCATGCAGGCCGACATGGCCCTGGCTCAGGATGCGCAGCGCGGCGACCAGCTGCTCGCGGAAGAACTTGGCGCGGAAGTTGTTGTAGGTGAGCGTGGCCAGGGCCGGCACGACCTCGAAGTCGCCGAGGTTCTTGCCGTAGTTGCTCTCGATGCCCCACAGCGCGACCACCGTCGACTCGGGGATGCCGGCCGGTGCGGCGAAGCGCGAGACCAGCGCGCGGTTCTCCTTGAGCAGCGCCTTGCCGTTCGCCACCCGCTCGGGCGACACGACGAGCTGGGCGTACTCGTCGAAGCTCATCTTGAACTCGGGCTGGTTGCGCGCGAGCTCCATCACCCGCGGGATCGGCTGGGCAGTCATCAGCGCGCTGTCGATCGTGCCCTGGTCGACGCCGGCGCGCAGCGCCTCGACGCGCACGCCGGACAGGAAGGCGACGAATTTCGGATCGCTCGCCTGTGCGCGGGTGGCCAGCGGCGCCAGCAGCGCGGCGGCGCAGAGCAGACGCCGACCGATCATCGGGGAGTCGATCATCGGGCGCGGCGCTCGAAGAAGGCGCCAGCCAGCATCAGCCCGGCCCCGACGCCCAGGACGATCAACCCCGGCCTGGCGCGCTGCAAGGCCAGGTTCTCCTTCTCGACCATGTCGTGCGGGACGTTCCAGGTCGAGTTGGTCCCGGCCTCGCTCATCAGGAGCTGATAGCTCGCCAGCCCCAGGCCGAAGATCACGCACAGGGCTCCCAGGAACGACAGGGCCTCGCTGCTTCGCATGCTCGCCTCTCCCCGCGGGCCATTCGCCGCCTACGGCGCGGAATCCAGCATGCGCGCCCTCCCCCCGTCTACATTCCCCATTGCCGCGGCAGTCTGTTGCCCGAGGCTTGGTCCTCACCTATTGAGGGGCCGCACGCGGATGGGTGGCCGAGTGGTTTAAGGCACCGGTCTTGAAAACCGGCGTGGGTTCACGCTCACCGTGGGTTCGAATCCCACCCCATCCGCCAGCCGCCGATTCCGCGCCACGACGCACTGCCTCCTCCTCAGGCCGCCGGCACTACGATCGATGGCGAATTACGGCGTCCTTAAACGGATTGAGCACTGTCGCGCCCAGGCCGGCAACATCGCGGTCATTGCGTGTCACCAGCGTCAGGCCATTGGTCAACGCGGTCGCGGCGAGAAGGCCGTCAATGACCGGAACAGGTCTGATGGCGCCCATGCGTCCCCATTGATCGGAGACGGCATTGTCGATGCCGAGCACGCGTCCACCGAATGCGCTCTCTACCTCCCGCAACCAGCGTTCGAGCGCCGTTGCCTTGCCTGCATCTCGGGGACCCGCGAGTTCAATGCCCTTTCGGATCTCGCCGAGGACAAGTGTGCTCAGGAAGAGATCCTCGTCGGCGATCGACGCGTACCATGCGGACACGTGCGCATTGCAGCGTGCGCCCTTCCGGACCTCCGAAATGATGTTGGTATCGATCAGGTAGCTCACAGATCGACATCCCGGCCAAGATCGCGGCTGCGGTCGAGGTCGATCCCGTCGAGCGGCGCGGACGCCAACAGTGCCTTCAAGCTGACCTTGGGCGGCTCGGCAAAGCCTTGTCGAAGAAGCTTGCGCGCCTGGCCCTGACGCGAGGGATCGGACAAGGCAGAGGCAACACGGCGGACGAGGCTCGCATCCTCTTTACGGACGGTGACCTCGACGCGCACGAAGCCTTGACGCTCCTTGCGCGCGCGGTGAATTGCGACAGAAGACTTTGTTTTGCCGGCCATGGTTACCTTACTATTTCCGGAAATATTACCGGAAACCACGGTCCGACGCAAACGGCCGAGAGCGGCTATAGGGCCACGGCGTAGACATAGTGCTCATCTTCATCGGTCGTGGCCCGTCATCCATCGACTGCAACGGAACGGCTTCTTCCTCGTTGTAGTCTTCGCCCGACCTCCTCTGGGCCAACAAGGATGCGGCCAGCCGTCCCTCTGCTGACGGGCGAGCTGGTCACCTAACCTCGAAGGGGGCCGCCGGTTTTCGGCGGCCTTTTTCGTTGTCTAGGCGCTCTGCGAGTGCGCACCGCCGGCCTGGGAGATGCCCGACAACGCTGCCGTCGCTTGCCCGGTCTTGGCCGAGGTCGCGAGGTCGGCCAGCGCCAGGATGCCGACCAGCCGCTTGTTGCGGTCGACCACCGGCAGCCGGCGGATCTGCTGGTCGGCCATGTTGCGCGCGACGTGGGCGGTGTCCTCGTCCTCGAAGCAGTAGCGCACCTCGCGGGACATCACCTCGTGGACGCGTGCCGTCGGTGCCTTGCCGGCGGCGACGCCGCGCACCGCGATGTCGCGGTCGGTGATCATGCCGACCAGCTTGTCGTTGTCGCCGACCGGCAGCGCGCCGACGTCGATGTCGAACATGATCCGGGCGGCGTCCTGCAGGGCCTGGTCCGGGCCGACCGTCTTCACGTCGCGACTCATGGCTTCCTTGACCAGCATGGTGCGCTCCCTCGTTGGGCGGCAGGCGATACGGCCTGTTCGGAGTCAATGTGCCCCCTGCTCCCGAGGTTGCCGCCCTGGGCCCGGGTGTCGACGCGGACGATCGGCTGGCGCGGCTTGCCGCCCGGTGGCCCGGCCTTCCGGCCGTCGTCGTTGCGATCAGGGCAGGATGCCGACGAGGAGGACCATCAACGTGCCGCCGCCGAACACGACGAACCAGAAGGCGGCGGTCTCCAGTCGGTTGAGGCGACGCATACGTCGCTGCTCACGAGTCAAACGAGGCACGTTTTTCCGTTAGCGGAGGGCACGGTGTAACGCCATCACAACAAACTGCACTTTCGATCCGCGATCCGCGGCTTCTGTGTCGCCGATGTATCAGGTGTTTCGCGATGTACGCACTATTTGATGCCGAAGCGCGTGAAGTCATTCGCCACCGCCGGCGCGAGCTTGACCGCCGCCGCCATGTCGGCCTCGCCGCCCGCCTTGTCGCCGCTCTTCAGCCTGGCGAGGCCGCGGCCGTACAGGGAACGCGGCCGGTTGGGCTCGACCTGCAGCGAGGCGTTGTACTCGTTGATCGAGACCGGATAGTCGCCGAGCTTGAGGTAGATGAAGCCGCGCGTGTCGCGCGCGTCCATGTTGTCCGGCAGCAGCTTCAGCGCCTCGTCGCAGTCGCCGAGCGCCTCGACCAGCTCCTTGCCGACCACGCCGCGGGTCAGGCAGCGGTTGTTGTAGGCCACCGCCATGCGCGGGTTGAGCCGGATCGCCTCGCTGTAGTCGGCGATCGCCTTGTCGTAGATGCCCTTGGAGAAATAGGAGTAGCCGCGATTGTAGTACGGCGTGGCCGCGTTGGGCACGATCTGGATGGTCTGCGTGAGATCGGCGATGGCGCGGTCCTGGTCGCCCTTCAGCGCATAGATGCCGGCGCGGGCAATGTAGGACTCGGCGCTCTTGTCGTCGAGCTTGAGCGCGGCGTCGAAATCGGCCAGCGCGCGGTCGGCGTTGCCGCGCACGGTGTAGAGCATGCCGCGGTAGTAGTAGGCGCGCGCGAACTGCGGCGACAGCTCGATCGCCCGGTTGAGGTCGGCGAAGCCCTTGTCGAACTCGCCCTTGCCGCCGTAGGCCAGGCCGCGATGCATCAGGGCGTTGATGTTGTCGGGGCCGAGCTCGAGCGCCTTGGTGAAGTCGACGATCGCGGCGTCGTAGTCGCCGCGGCGGGTGTAGAGGATGATGCCGCGGTTGAGGTACGCGGTGATGTACTTGGGATCCCAGCGGATCGACTTGCTGTAATCGGCATAGGCCTTGTCCGGCTCGTCGAGCGCGTGGTGGGCGAAGCCGCGCTGGAACCAGGCGAAGGCGTATTCCGGATCGAGCCTCAGTCCCTCGTCGAAGTCGGCGATGCCGCGCCGGTAGTCCTGGCGCGCCAGGTAGACGCCGCCGCGCGCCACGAACACCCGCGCCTCGGTCGGGTTGATGCGGATCGATTCGTTGAAGTCGGCGAGCGCTAGGTCGTACTCGGTCTTCAGCACGTAGGCCGTGCCGCGCTGGTAGCGGGCATGCGCGACCTGCGCCCAGTGGCGGATCGCCTCGGGATCGTCGGTACCGAACTTCAGCACGTCGCCGGTCAACAGGCCGAGCCGCAGCGCCTCGGTGAAGTCGGCGATCGCCTTGTCCGGGTCGCCCTTCTCGCGCCACGAGATGCCGCGGTTGATCAGCGCGTTGATCTCCTTGGGGTCGATCTTGAGCGCATCGGTGAAGTCCTTGATCGCCTTGTCGTACTCGCCCTTCTTCGAGTACCAGACGATGCCGCGGTTCACGAGCGGGTTGACGTCGAGCGGGTTGATCCGGTTGGCCTCGGTGTAGTCGTCGATCGCCTTGTCCGGCTCGTTGACCGAGTGATAGGCGATGCCGCGGTGCAGGTAGGAGTACTCGTCGCCCGGCGACAGCTTGATCGCCACGGTGAAGTCGTCGATCGCCGGCTGGAACATCTCCTTGTACATGTAGGTCGAGGCGCGGCCGACGAAATGCGCCGCCGCCGTCGGGTTGATGCGGATCGCCTCGTTGAAGTCCTTGATCGCGGTGTCGTACATCACCTTCGCCTGCTCGCGGTCCTTGCTGCCCTTGTCGAGGTAGACCATGCCGCGTTGGTAGTAGGCGTCGGCGAGCTGGGTGCTCTTGGTGATGCCCTGGTAGTGCGCCGCCGCGAACGGCTTGCCCGCAGGGTCGAGGTTGGGGCCGCCGACCACCGGCCCGTTGGCCGGCAGGCACTTGATGGCGTCGGTGAAGTCGGCGATCGACTGGCTGAGATCGCCCTTGCGCTTGTAGACCATGCCGCGATTGATCCAGGCGGTGGCCTCGCAGCGGTTGATCTTGAGGGCGGCGTTGAAGTCGGCGAGCGCGCCTTCGTTGTTGTCCTTCTTGGTGTAGAGGATGATGCCGCGATTGACCAAGGCCTGCACGTCGCTGGGCATCATGCGGATGGCGTCGCTGTAGTCGACGATCGCCTGATCGGCGTCGCCCATCGTGTGGTAGATCATGCCGCGCTGGAACACGACCGGGCCCGACGGCGCCGAGGTGCGGATGACGTCGGTGTAGAAGCGCAGCGCGGTGCGGTAGTCGCTGAGCGAGCCCTTGGGATCGCCGTCCTGGGCGCGTGCCACCCCGCGGTTGAAATAGGCGAGGCCGGTGGCGAGCGGATTCTTGGCCGTGCCGGCGTCGATCACGTCGGTGCAGATCTGCTGCTTCTGCTTGGGCGTCAGGCCGTAGGCCGTGTAGCAGACGTCCGGCGTCGCCGCCGGCGCCACGACCGGCTGTGCCCCGGCGGACGGTGCCTTCACCGGTGACTGCACCTGCGCCCCGGCCATACTCGCGAAGCCCGACAACGCCAGCATCACCAGCGTCGAAAGGCGAACGAAATCCCGCATGTCCCTACCCAAGCCTCGCACCCTCGAGGCTCGCAAGGCGTATCACATTTTGCGCAAGCGCTTAATGAAATTCCATTCCCAGTGCGACAATCTGGTGGATTCACAGGCCGTGCTTTGGCAGGTTTGCCGCCAGAATCGGAGGAAACGGTATGAAGAGGCGTAGTTTTGTTGCGGGGCTTGGCGTGGGCTTCGCGGCACCGGGAATCGTGAGCGCGCCCAGTGTTCTAGCCCAGGGCGCCTATCCCAACCGGACGGTGCGCTACATCAACCCCTACCCGGCCGGCGGGCCGACCGACACGCTGTCCCGCATCTTCTGCGCCAAGATGAGCGAGCTTACGGGCCAGCAATGGGTGGTCGAGAATCGCGGCGGCGCCGGCGGCAATCTCGGCATGGAGGTGCTGTCGAAGTCCGAGCCCGACGGCTACACGCTGGGCCTGGGCGGCATCGCCGCGCACGCGATCTCGCCGACGCTCTACGCCAAGCTGCCGTTCAACGCGCGGACCGACTTCACCTTCGTCTCGACGCTGTGGTGGCTGCCCAACCTGCTGGCGGTCAATCTCGACGTGCCGGCGAAGTCGGTCGCCGAGCTGATCGAGCTCTGCAAGCAGAACCCCGGCAAGTACTCCTACGGCTCGGCGGGCGCGGGCACGACGCTCCACCTGTCGGGCGAGCTGTTCAAGATGCTGGCCAAGGTCGATATCCAGCACGTGCCCTATCGCGGCTCGGCGCCGGCGACGCAGGATCTGCTGGCCGGACAGATCCACATGATGTTCGACAACATCCCTGGCACGCTGACGCAATCGCGCGCCGGCAAGGTGCGGCCGCTCGGCGTCACCTCGGCCAAGCGCACGTCGGTCGCGCCCGAGATCCCAGCGATCGCCGAGACGCTGCCGGGCATGGACATCATCTCGTGGACCACGCTGACCGGCCCGGCGAAGCTGTCGCCGGACGTGGTGGCGCGGCTGTCGGAGCTGTCGAAGAAGGCGCTGGAGAGCGAGGACGTCAAGGCCAAGTACGCCGATCTCGCCTCGACGGCATGGTGGAGCACGCCGGCCGACACGCTGGCGTACCGCGATTCGGAAGAAGCGCGGCTCGCGCCGATTATCAAGGCGTCGGGAGCGCGTGTAGATTGAGCGTAGCGTAGAAGTCAGGAGGTTCGTCCGATCATGCTCCCCGATGGCCTGCACGACGTACCTCCCGACCGCATCGCCGCTGTCGTCACGTCGCTGGAGATGAAATCGCGCCCGGCTGCGCGGCCGGAGTTGAGCGGCCCTTGGCGCCTGCAGCGCATGACGCGCCCCGAACCTGACACCTATCGCTCTCTCTACGGGAAGATCGGCGACGAATGGATCTGGTTCTCCCGCCTCATGATGAGCGACGACGAGCTGACGGCGATCATTCATGACCCCAAGGTCGAGGTATACGGCCTTGCGGTGTCGGGCGTGCTCGAAGGGCTGCTCGAGCTGGACTTCCGGACCGACGGCGAGGCGGAGCTCGCCTTCTTCGGGGTCACTCCGTCCCTGGTCGGCGGCGGAGCGGCGCGATGGCTGATGAATCGCGCGTTGGAGCTGGTGTGGCAGCGACCGATCGCTCGCCTCTGGGTCCATACCTGCACGCTGGACCATCCGAATGCGCTCGCCTTCTATATGCGTTCGGGCTTCGTGCCTTTCCGGCGGCAGATCGAGATCGCCCCCGATCCGCGGCTGCAAGGCATGTCCTTGGCATCGCGCGGGCGCACGCCGGTGCTGGCGACGGCTTCTTGAGGGAGTAGACATGCAAACGCTCACCACGGCCCAGGCCGTCGTCTCGATGCTGGAACTGAACGGCATCGACACCCTGTTCTGCCTGCCCGGCGTGCAGAACGATTCGTTCTTCGACGCGCTGTACGATCGCACCAACGCGGTCCGGCCAATCCATGCCCGCCACGAGCAGTCCTGCGCCTACATGGCGCTGGGCTACGCCATGGCGAGCGGCAAGCCCTCGGCCTACGTCGTGGTGCCGGGGCCGGGCTTCCTCAACACCACCGCCGCGCTGTCGACCGCCTATGCGGCGAACGCGCCCGTCCTGGCGCTGACCGGCCAGATCCAGCAGTCGATGATCGGCCGCAATGTCGGGCTGCTGCACGAATTGCCCGACCAACTCGCGATCATGCGCGGCCTCACCAAGTGGGCCGACCGCATCAACACGCCGGCTGAGGCGCCGGGGTTGGTCAACGAAGCCTTCCGCCGCCTGCTGTCGGGCCGACGCCGGCCGGTCGGCCTCGAATGCGCCATCGACACCTGGGGCCGAAAGGCGCCGGTCGTGCTGCCGACGACGGCCGCGCAGGCCGACCCCTGCCCGGTCGACGGAGACGGCGTCGAGCGCGCCGCCAAGCTGCTGGGCAATGCCAAGCGGCCGATGATCGTCGTGGGCGGCGGCGCCCAGGGCGCCGGCGAATACGTGGCGCAGATCGCCGAGATGCTCGACGCGCCGGTGATGACCGGCAAGATGGGCCAGGGCGTGATCGACGGCCGCCATCGCCTGTCGGTGACGGCGCCGGCCGGCTATCGCTTCTGGAGCGAGGCCGACGTCGTGCTCGCGGTCGGCACGCGCCTGCAGCCGCCGCAGATGGCCTGGGGCATCGACGACGACCTCAAGATCATCCGCATCGACATCGACGGCGAGGAGATCGATCGCCAGCGCAAGCCCGAGATCGGCATCGTCGGCGACGCCACCGCGACCCTGAAGGCGCTGGCCAATCGGCTCGCCGCGTACAACGCCAAGCGCAACGGCCGCGCCGATTCAGTCGCCGAGACCAAGGCCCAGGTGACGAAAAAGGTGCATGACCTGCTGGCGCCGCAGATCGGCTACCTCGAGGCGATCCGCAAGGCGCTGCCCGACGACGGCGTCCTGGTCGACGAGCTGACGCAGATGGGCTACGCGGCGCGCTTCGCCTATCCGACCTACAAGCCGCGGACGTTCCTGTCGCCGGCCTACCAGGGCACCCTGGGCTGGGGCTATGCGACGTCGCTCGGCGCCAAGGTCGCCAAGCCGGACACGCCGGTGCTGTCGATCAACGGCGACGGCGGATTCCTGTTCACCGCCATGGAGATGTCGACGGCGGCGCAGAACAACATCGGCGTGGTCGCGGTGGTGTTCAGCGACGGCGCCTACGGCAACGTCAAGCGCATCCAGCAGCAGTCGTTCAAGGGCCGCACCATCGCCTCGGATCTGCACAATCCCGACTTCGTGAAGCTCGGAGAAAGCTTCGGCATCGCCGCCGAGCAGGCGAGGTCGCCGGCCGAGCTCGGCGAGGCGATCACGCGCGGCTTCAGGCGTGGCGGCCCGACCCTGATCGATTGCCCGGTCGGAGTGCTGCCCGATCCGTGGCCGCTGATCACGCTGCCGCGCGCTAGGCCGCCGCGTAAGTCTTGATCACGTCCGGATCGGGATCGCGGCCCAGCCCCGGTCCGTCGGGCACCTTGAAGGCGCCGTCCACGGGGTCGATCAGCTCGCCGTAGAGGCTCGCCTCGACGTCCATGTGATAGCGCTCGACCAGCGCGCCCGGCTGGCCGCGCGCCGCGGTAAGATGCAGGGTCGCGAGGAAGCCCGGCCCGAAATACGGCGAGTGCGGCATCAGGGTGACGCCCGCCGCATCGGCCAGCGTGGCGACCTTCAGGAACTCGGTCACGCCGCCCACCTTGGTGACGCTGGGCTGTGCATAGTCGACGGCGTTGGCCGCCAGCATGTCGCGGAACTGGACGGCGGTGCAGTTGTTCTCGCCCGCCGCCATCGCCACGCCGGTGCCTTCACGCAACCGGGCGATCGCCTGGAAGTCCTCGGGCGGGAAGATCGGCTCTTCGAGCCAGTGCAGGTCGTAGGACCGCAGCTTCAGGGTCATGTGGCGTGCCTGCTCCGGCGTCCACGGGCAGTTGGTGTCGACCATGATCGGCACGCCTTCGCCCGCCGCTTCGCGGGCGGCCCGCACCTCGGCCTCCTCGGTCTCGTGCAGCTTGATGTACTTGTAGCCCTCAGCGAGCGCCTGCTTGGTGCGCGCCGCCACGCGCTCGGGATCGCGGTACTTCAGGAGGCTCGCATAGGCGGGTAGCGTGGTCTGCCCTGCCCCGCCCAGCAGGCGATGCAGCGGCAGGTTCGCAGCCTTGGCCGCGATGTCCCACAGCGCGATGTCAAGGCCCGACAAAGCGAAGACGGTGATGCCGTAGCGGCCGAACAGATGCAGGGACTGCTGCAGCTCGTAGGACAGCCTGGCGATATCGCGGGCATCGCGGCCGACCACGATCGGCGCCACCATCGACTGCAGCGCCGCGAGCACGGCGTCGGTGCAGCCGTAGCAGAAGGCCTCGCCCCAGCCGGTGATGCCGGTGTCGGTCTCCACCTTGACCAGCAGGATGTTGTTGGTCGTCCAGTTGCGCCCGCCATAGCCGGTCGGGCGGCCGCCGAAGGTGAAGGGGATCTTGACCGAGATCGTCTCGAGCGAGGCGATCTTCATGCCGCCTCGCCCTTGGCGCGGACGTCGGACAGCAGTCGCTCGGCGTGGCCGCGGTCGGCCAGCCGCTTGGAGGTGAAGCGCGGATCGCTGCGCGGCGCCAGCAGCAGCACGTGCGGCGCCAGCACCGCCGGCGGCTGCGGCGGCACGGTGTCGCCTTCCGGCATCTCGACCTCGGCCAGCGCGAAATAGGTGCGGCCGTCGTCGGTCTTGAAGAAGTCGACGTCCCAACGGTAGTGGCCCTCGCACCACGAATACCGCGCCTTCTGCAGCGTCTCGCGACGCAGCTTCCACAGCCGTTCGAAATCGACCGGCGTGATCTCGGTCTCGATTTCGACCACCTGGTCGTCGACCGGCCGCTTGTAGGTGAAGATGTGCTGCGTGTGGCCTGCCGAATCGATGGCGCGGATGCGCACGCCGCTGGCGTCGAGATAGGCCTGGCGCAGGACGCTGCGCGTCACGCCCGGGCGGGCCGCCAGCGCGCGTTCCAGCGTGCCATCGTCCTCGAGGACAAACTTGCGTTCGTTTTCGATCGGCATGCGCTATGAATCCTCCGATGAACCAAACGCTGGACGACCTGCCGACGCCCGCCCTCATTCTCGACCGGGCCATCCTGCGCCGCAACCTCAAGCGCATGAGCGACCGGCTGCGGCAGGCCGGTGTATTGTTGCGTCCACACCTCAAGACCGCAAAATCTGTACAAATCGGCCGTATGGCTGTGGAAGGCCACGACGGCCGGATCACCGTCTCGACCCTGGCCGAGGCGCGCTATTTCGCCCAAGGCGGCTTCAGCGACATTTTCTATGCCGTCGGAATCGTGCCGGCGAAGCTGCCGGCCGTGACCGAATTGCGCCGCCAGGACGTGAACCTACGTGTGATCACCGACAACATCGCCGTCGCCCGCGCCATCGCCGATGCGGCGAAGAACGGCGACACCTTCTCGGTGTTCATCGAGATCGACAGCGGCGGCGGCCGCGCCGGCCTCCCCTATCCCGCGCTGCCCGGCCTGCTCGACATTGCGCGCGTGCTGCACGAGGCGCCGGGCGTCGAGCTCGCGGGCGTGATGACGCATGCCGGCCATTCCTATCACGAGAGCACGGTCGACGGCATCGCCGCGGTCGCTGAGCAGGAGCGGCTGGCGATCGTGACGGCGGCCGAGAAGATCCGCGCTGCCGGCATGCCCTGTCCGATCGTGTCCGGCGGCTCGACGCCGACGGCGATGCATTCGCGCAACTTCGACGGCATCACCGAGATGCGGCCGGGAGTCTACTGCTTCAACGACCTCGACCAGGAGTTCATCGGCTCGTGCGGCGCCGGCGATCTCGCGCTGTCGGTGCTGGCCTCGGTGATCGGCCATTATCCGCATCGCAACCAGGTGCTGATCGATGCCGGCGCGCTGGCGCTGTCCAAGGACGTCTCCGCGCAGGAGTTCCAGCCGAAGGTCGGCTACGGCACGATCGCCGATCCGCCGGCGAAGGACATGGCGGTGGTCGCCTGCTCGCAGGAGCACGGCTTCGTGCAGTCGGACGATCCGATCCCCTACGGCAACCTGCCGATCGGCAGCCGGGTGCGCGTGCTGCCCAACCATGCCTGCATCACGGCGGCGGCCTACGACCGCTACTACGTCGTCGACAGCGAGCTCGACGGCGGCAAGACCGTCGTCGAGACCTACGACCGCATCAACGGCTGGTGATCACAGCGAACTGACGGTGTGGCCGCCATCGACGGTGACCACGCTGCCGGTCATGAAGCTGCCGGCGTCCGACGCCAGCAGCAGCAGCGCGCCGTCGAGCTCTTCGGGCTTGCCGATGCGCCGCTGCGGGATGCGCTCGATCAGCTTCTGGCCGCCCGGCGTCTGCCAGAAGGCGCTGTTCATCTCGGTCTCGATGTAGCCCGGGCAGATCGCGTTGACGCGGATCCGGTAGCGCGCCCATTCCATCGCGAGCGCCTTCGTCAGATGGATCAGGCCGGCCTTCGAGGCGTTGTACGGCGCGACCTGCCCGATGGTGCGCAGGCCCAGGATCGAGCCGATGTTGACGATGCTGCCCGGCCGCCCGTCGGCGACCCAGCGTTTGGCCGCGGCTTGCGCCACCAGCCAGGCACCGCGCAGGTTGGTGTCGACGACGGCGTCCCAGTCCGCCTCCGGCATCTCCAGCGCCGGCTTCACGATCGAGATGCCGGCGTTGTTCACGACGATGTCGAGCGGCCCGGCCGCGTCGAGCGCCTGAGCGATCGATTCGCCGGACTGCACGTCGAGATCGACGCTGCGGGCGGCAACCTTGCCCTTGGCCAGGTCCGCTTGCAGTGACTGCAGCCGATCGGCGCGCCGCGCCGCGAGCACGACCGTCGCACCGGCCGCGCCGAGGCAGCGTGCGAAATGCGCACCGAGACCGGATGAGGCGCCGGTCACGAGCGCCGTCTTGCCGCTGAGATCGAATGGCTTCATACCCACCTTCTTAGCGAGCGTCGTCCGCGGAGGAAACAAGCACTGAGCAAGCGTACGCCGTGGGACCTGGTCGGCCTGCTCATCCTCGCCGGCATGGTCGCGGCCTTCCACGTCGGCAAGGCGCCACCGGCCCTGCCCTCGATCCGCGACGATCTCGGCGCCGGCCTGCGGCAATCCGGCTGGCTGCTGTCGATCATCAACCTGGTCACGGCCGCCGCCGGCATGGCGATCGCGCTGACCGCCGACCGGCTCGGCCATCGCCGGCTGATCCTGTTCGGCACCGGGCTTTGCCTCGCGACCAGCCTCCTCGGCGGCGCGGTCGGCTCGCCGCAGGTGCTGCTGGGCCTGCGCGTGCTGGAAGGCCTCGGCTTCATCACCGTCGTGGTCGCGATCCCGCCGCTGGTCGTGCGTCTCGCCACGCCGGCCGACCTGCGCCTCGCCCTCGCCGCCTGGTCGACCTACATGCCGGCCGGCGCCGGCGTGATGATGCTGATCTCCGCTCTTGCGCTGCTCGAACTGTCGTGGCGCTGGGTGTGGTGGATCGCGGCCGCCGCTTCGGGCGCCATGCTGCTGGCGCTGCTGCTGCGCACGACGCGACGCCACGAGCTCGATCCGATTGCCGCGACCCGCCGCCCGATCCTGGCCGAGATGGCCGAGGTCGCGACCAGCGGTGGACCCTTGGCGATCGGCATCTGCTTCGGCGCCTACTCCTGCTGCTGGTTCGCCATCGTCGGCTTCCTGCCGACCCTGCAGGTCGAGCGCCTGCACTTCACGCAGGAAACCGCGGCGCTCGTCACCACGCTGGTCACCATGGTGAATATCGGCGGCAATCTCCTCGCCGGCTGGCTGCTGCAACGGCGCGTGCCGCGCGTGGTCATCATCGTCGCGGCGACGGTATCGATGGCCGTCTGCGCCTCGGCGATCTTCATCGATGGCGTGCCGGATCTCGCACGTCTCGTGCTGGCTGGCGTCTATTCGGCCGTCATCGGTGTCGTGCCGGGATGTCTGTTCACCGCCGTCCCGGTGCATGCACCGCGGCCGCAACTGATCGGCGCGGCCACCGGTCTGCTGATGCAGGTCTCGAATTTCGGCGCCCTGATCGGGCCGCCGATTACCGCTGCCCTCGTCTCGGCCGGCGGCTGGCCGGCGGCGGCATGGATGACGAGCATTGCGCTCGGCATTGCCGCGCTGGCCGGTCTCTTCCTGCACTGGCGCGAAAGGCGTAGGCTCTGGTCATGATTTACGTCGACATCGTTTCCGACACGATCTGTCCGTGGTGCTACATCGGCAAGCGCCGCTTCGAGCGCGCGCTCGATCTCAGCGGGCGCAACGACATCGCGATCTCGTGGCGGCCGTTCCAGCTCAATCCCGACATGCCGACCGAGGGCATGACCCGCGACGACTATGTCCGCGCCAAGTTCGGCGGCGGCGACCGGCCGCGCCAGATCTACCAGGCGATCGCCGAATCGGGCCGCGAGGCCGGCATCGAGTTCCAGTTTTCCAAGATCCGGCGCACGCCCAACACCGTGCTGTCGCACCGCCTGATCTTCTGGAGCGCCAGCCAGGAGCGCCAGGACGAGGTCGTGGCCTCGCTGTTCAAGGCCTATTTCGAGGACGGGCTGGACGTCGGCGACATCGACATCCTGGTCGAATGCGCCTTCCGCGCCGGCCTCGACCGCGACGATGCGCGAAAGTTCCTGCAAAGCGACGAAGGGCGGCAGGAGGTTGTCGCCTCCGATGTCTATGCACGACGGCTCGGCATCAACGGCGTGCCCTGCTTCATCGTCAACCGCAAGTACGCGGTGTCGGGTGCGCAGCCGCCGTCGGCCTTCGTCGAGGTCTTCAATCTCGCCGAGCGCGACGCCGCCACCAGCACGGCACAATCAACAGCCTAAGAGGGCGACCGCCTAGGGAGTCGCCCGATGACGACCGATCCGGAGAACGACGAGTACGCCTCGCCGCCGTGCCTCATGCACGAGCTCGCGCCGTCCACCGACGAGCGCCAGTGGGCCGACGTCAGGCGATGGCGCAAGGCCGAACGGGAGAGGCTGCTGGGTCTTCGGCGTTCTGTCGAACCCGAGAACAAGGATCGATATGCCGAATGCATCGGCCGCGAGCTCGACCGGCTGATCGGGAATGTCGCCGGCCGGATCATCAGTGGCTATTGGCCCATCAAGGCCGAGCCGAACCTGATGCCATGGATGGAAGGTCTCGAGGCCCGCGAAGCCGTTTGCTGCCTGCCCGTGGTGGCCCAGCCGAATACGCCGCTGGTCTTCAAGCAATGGCGGCGCGGGATGAAAATGACGCCTGGCATCTGGAACATTCCGACGCCGGCCGAGGGGGCGGTCGCCGTGCCTGACGTCGTGCTGGCTCCCGTCCTGGGATTTGACGACGCCTGCTACCGGCTGGGTAACGGCGGCGGCTATTTCGACCGCACGCTCGCGGTCTTGCAGCCTCGTCCGCTCGTCATCGGCGTGGGCTACGAGCGGCTCAGGATCAGGACGATCTACCCGCAGCCCCACGACATTCCGATGAACGTGATCGTCACCGAAAAGGGGCTACATCAACCGGCGTTCTGCTGAATCCAGGCGCGCAGCGATGGCGCATCGGAGGCGCCGGCGCGCTGGGCGACCATCTGGCCGTTCCTGAACATCATCACGGTCGGGATGGAGCGGAAGTCGTACCGCGCGGCAAGCTGCTGCTCGGCCGGTTCACGTCGGCGCATGATATGTCGATAGACATATGATATGATCATCGACAGATCATGCCTTCAAGCCCCGGCCATTCCGCCCGCGTCAGGGCCGAGATCTTCCAGCACGCCGCCCGTCTGTTCCGACTGCGTGGCTATGCCGGCACCAACATCGACGACATCATGCTGGCCGCCGGCCTGACCCGCGGCGCCTTCTACGCCCATTTCAAGTCCAAGGACGACCTGTTCGCCGAGGTGGTCGGCGCCGGCCACGGCCTGCTGGCGCGGATGCGCGCCGGCGACGCCAAGGTCGGCACGGTGCTCGACAGCTACCTGGCCAAGGACGCCTTCACCGCCACCCTGCGCGACTGCACCCTGGCAGCGCTGGCGGGCGACGTGGCGCGGGCATCCCTGCCCGCCCAGCTCGCCTATGCCAACGTCCTGCACGGTCTGATCGGCGCCATGGCGCAGAGCCGCGGCCGCAAGCTCGATGCCGATGCGACGGCGGCGGTTATCCTGGCGGTCGGCGGCCTCGGCCTCGCCCAGGCGAGCGGCGACCGGCGGCTCAGCGACTGGCTGCTGCGCTGCGCGCGGCGGGCGGCGCGGGCTCTGCTGGCGCCGAAGCCCCGGCCGAAGACGAAGAAGCGCCGGCGAGCTTCGCCAAAGCGGAAACGATCGACGTCACGCCGGAAAGCCGCTGCCGCTCGTCGGCCCAGACGCGTTGCACGATCACGCGGTGGTCGGGCCTGAGCTTGACCAGCGGCGCGTTCTTCTGGATCCAGCCGATCAACCGCTCCGGCGCCGGGAACTTGTTCTCGTGGAAGGAGAAGACGACGGCCTTCTCGCCGGCATCGATCTTCTCCACCGAGGCCTGGCGGCAGAGCAGCTTGAGCGAGATGGTCTTGAGCAGGAACTCGGCCTCCGGCGGCGTCTTGCCGAAGCGGTCGACCAGCTCGGCGGCGAAGGAATCGACCTCGGCCTGGGTGGTCAACCCGCCCAGCCGGCGATAGAGGCCCATGCGCACCGACAGGTCGGCGACGTATTCCTCCGGGATCAGCACCGGGATGCCGAGATTGATAGTCGGCGACCATTCGGCCCGCTCCGCCTCCTGGGCGCGGCCGCGCGCCGAGGCGACCGCCTCCTCCAGAAGCTGCTGGTAGAGCTCGATGCCGACCTCGCGGATGTGGCCCGACTGCTCCTCGCCCAGGAGGTTGCCGGCACCGCGGATGTCGAGGTCGTGGCTGGCGAGCTGGAAGCCCGCGCCCAGGGTGTCGAGCGTCTGCATGACCTCGAGCCGCTTGGCCGCCGCCTCGTTCAGCGCCTTGGCCGGCGGCACCGTGAGATAGGCATAGGCGCGGGTCTTGCCGCGGCCGATGCGGCCGCGCAGCTGGTAGAGTTGCGCCAGGCCGAACATGTCGGCGCGGTGGATGATCATGGTATTGGCGTTGCGGATATCGAGGCCCGATTCGACGATGTTGGTCGACAGCAAGAGGTCGAACTTGCCGTCGACGAAGTCCTGCATGGTGTTCTCGATCGCGGTCGGCGGCAGGCGGCCGTGCGCCATCGCCATGCGCATCTCCGGCACCAGCTCGCGGATCTCCTCGGCGACGGCCGCGAGATCCTCGATGCGCGGGCAGACATAGAAGCTCTGGCCGCCGCGATACTGCTCGCGCAGCAACGCCTCGCGGATGGTGACGCCGTCGAACGGCGTCACGAAGGTGCGCACCGCCAGGCGATCGACCGGCGGCGTGGCGATGATGCTCATGTCGCGCACGCCGGTCAGCGCGAGCTGCAAGGTGCGCGGGATCGGCGTTGCGGTCAGCGTCAGCACGTGCACGTCGGCGCGCAGCTCCTTCAGCCGCTCCTTGTGGGCGACGCCGAAGTGCTGTTCCTCGTCGACGATCAGCAGGCCGAGGTCCTTGAACTCGATGCCCTTGGCCAGCAGCGCGTGGGTGCCGCAGACGATGTCGACGGTGCCCTCCCTGATCGCCGCCTTGGTCTCCTTGGCCTCCTTGGCGTTGACCAGACGCGACAGCCGGCCGATTCGCACCGGCAAACCCTGGAAACGCTCGACGAAGGTGCGGTGATGCTGGCGCGCCAGCAAGGTGGTCGGCGCGATCACGGCGACCTGCTTGCCCGACATCGCGGCGACGAAGGCCGCGCGTAGCGCCACCTCGGTCTTGCCGAAGCCGACATCGCCGCAGATCAGCCGGTCCATCGGCTTGCCCGACGACAGATCGTCGATCACGTCGGAGATCGCCTGCAGCTGATCGTCGGTCTCGGCATACGGGAAGCGGGCGCAGAATTCCTCGTACAGGCCCTCCTGCGGCGCCATGGTCTCGCCGCGCCGCACCGCGCGCTCGGCCGCGATCTTGATCAGCCGGTCGGCCATGTCGGCGATGCGCTGCTTGAGACGGGCCTTGCGCGACTGCCAGGCGACGCCGCCGAGGCGGTCGAGCACCGCTTCCTCGTCGGCCGCGCCGTAGCGGCTCAGCACGTCGATGTTCTCGACCGGCACGAACAGCTTGTCGCCGCCCTCGTAGGTGAGCTTGAGGCAGTCGTGGCGCGCGAACTGGATCTCGAGCGTGACCAGGCCCTCGTAGCGGCCGACGCCGTGCTCGCGATGCACCACGAGATCGCCGTCGGAGAGCGCCGCCGCCTCGGCGATGAAGCGCTCGGACGGCCGGCGCTTGCGCTGCGGCCGCGACAGGCGGTCGCCGAGGATGTCCTCCTCGCCGATCACCTCCAGGCCATCGAGCACGAAGCCGTGCTCCAACGGCCAGACGGTGACGCCGATCACGCCCGCCGGCAGCTTCTGGACCTCGGCATGGTCGTGCACGCCCACCGGAGTCGTGGCGCCATGCTCCTGCAGCAGATGCGTGAGCCGCGTCGCCGAGCCTTCGGTGAAGCTCGCGACGACCACGCGCCGGCCGGCCCCGTTGGCCGCCTTCACGTGGTTCGCGACCTCGTCGAACAGGTTGACGCCCTGCGCGGTGCGGGCGCGGGCGAAGCCTTCGTGGCGGCGGCCGCCGAGATCGACCGTGCTGGGCGAGTCGGGCGCGTCGAAGCTGGTGAGCTGGCCGACGCTATGGCCGTCGAGCAGGTTCTCCCACTGCGACGGCTTGAGATAGAGCCGGTCGGTGGGCAGCGGCTTGTAGTCGGCGCCGCCCGACATGCCGCCTTTCGCACCGGTCTTCACGCGAGCGTCGTAGTAGTCTGCGATCAGCTCCCAGCGGGCATCGAAGGCTTCCTTGATCTGGTGGTCGGCCGTGACGACCGCCTCGGGGCAGTAGTCGATCAGCGTCTCGAGCCGCTCGTGGAACAGCGGCAGCCAGTGCTCCATGCCGACATGGCGCTGGCCTGCCGACACCGCCTCGTAAAGGATGTCGTCGCCTGCGACATTGCCGAACAGCTCGCGATAACCGACGCGGAAGCGCTCGATGCTGGCCGGCGTCAGCAGCACCTCGCTGACCGGCAGCAGCACGACCTCGTCGCGCGCGCCGGTGGTGAGCTGGCTCATCGGATCGAACGAGCGGATGGTCTCCAGCACGTCGCCGAACAGGTCGAGGCGCAACGGCTCCGCCGTACCCGGTGGGAACAAGTCGATCAGGCCGCCGCGCACCGCGTATTCGCCCGGCTCCATCACCGTGTCGGCGCGGCCATAGCCGTTCTCGCTGAGATACTTGGTGAGCGCCGCCACGTCGACGGTCTGGCCCTTGCGCAGCACCGTGGCCGCCTCGGCATAGAGCGTGCGCGGCGGCACCTTCTGCAGCACCGCGCCGACCGAGGCGAGGATGATTCGTGCCGGCGCGCCCGGCTTCCGGGGTGTGGCGAGGCGCGCCATCGTCTCGAGCCGCTCGGCGACGATGTCGGGATGCGGCGACAGCCGGTCGTAGGGCAGGCAGTCCCAGGCCGGAAAGACCAGCACCTCGCGCTCGGGGGCGAAGAAGCGCAGGCCGTCCTGCAACCGCTCCAGCCGTTGGCCGTCGCGCGCCACATGCAGGATGTCCTGCCCGCCGGTGGTCTTGGCCAGTTCCGCAAGGATCAGCGCGTCGGCACCCTCGGGCAACCCAGCGAGCGTCCAGCGGCCTGTCTTCTGGTGCAGCGATGCGAGGCGGTCGGCCCAGTTTTCCTTTGGGCTCGCCATCAGAACCTCACGCGGAATGCCAGCAGCTTGCGCACGATCTGTGAGTCCTTCTCGGCCGGCACCGGCGCCTGGCCGGAGACCCAGTCGAAGATGTCGTTGTCGCCGGTCTCCAGCAGGCGTTCATACTGGTCGAGCTCCGCCGCGGTGAATTCCGCGATATAGGCGCGCGCGAACTGGCCAAGGAGGATGTCGTTCTCCTTGTTGCCACGATAAATGCTGCGGTAGAGCAAACGCTTGCGCCGCAGCTCCAGTTCGGTCCCGTCGGTCATTTTTCCCCAGGTCGCGGCGAAAAGGGGCGTAGCATATAGGCGCCAGCCGGTGCGAAGTCACGCCCAGCAGCCATGCGTCCGCAGAGCCTGACCCCGCTGTTCGCCCAAGTCACCTCGCTGCCCGGAATCGGGCCGCGGCTGGGCAAGCTCGTCGAGCGTTTGGCCGGCCCGCTGGTGGTCGACCTGTTGTGGCATCTGCCGCTCGGCGTTGTCGACCGGCGCAACGCGCCCACGGTGGCGAAGGCCGAAGCCGGCACGATCGCCACCATCACCGTCACGGTCGACGAGCACATCGTGCCGCGCAGCCCGCGCCAACCCTATCGCGTGTGGTGCAGTGACGAGTCAGGCCGGCTCTGCCTCACCTACTTCAACGGCCGCGAGGACTACCTCAAGAAGCTGCTGCCGCCGGGCGAGCGCCGGGTCGTCAGCGGCAAGGTCGAGATCTGGCAGGGCGACGTGCAGATGACGCACCCCGACCACGCCGTGCCGGTCGAGGAGCGCGATTCGATTCTGCGAGTCGAGCCGGTGTACGGCCTCACCGGCGGCCTGACCCAGAGGCCTCTCCAGAAGTCGATCGCCGCCGCAGTCGGGCGAGCGCCCGAGCTGCCGGAATGGCAGGACGCGGCGTACCTCAAGAAGCAGAAATGGCTCGGCTGGAAGCCGTCCCTCGGGCAGGCGCATGCGCCGGCCGAGCCGGACGATCTCTCGCCTACGCATCCGGCCCGCGCGCGGCTTGCCTTCGACGAGCTGCTGGCGAGCCAGCTCGCCATCGCGCTGGTGCGCCATCACAACCGCTCCCTGCCCGGCCATGCGACCAAGGGCGACGGTCGCTTGCAGGAGCGCGCGCTGGCGGCGCTGCCGTTCAAGCTCACGCCCAGCCAGACCTTCGCCACCGCCGAGATCGCCGCCGACATGGCCAAGCCCGAGCGCATGGTGCGGCTGCTGCAAGGCGACGTCGGCAGCGGCAAGACGCTGGTCGCTTTCCTCGCGATGCTGACCGCGGTCGAGGCCGGCGCGCAGGCGGCGCTGATGGCGCCGACCGAGCTGCTGGCGCGCCAGCACTACGCGACGATCGCGCCGCTCGCCGAGGCGGCGGGCGTGAGGCTCGCCCTGCTCACCGGCCGCGACGGCCAGCGGCAGAAGAAGGAGACGTTGCGGGGCCTGGCCGACGGCACGATCCAGCTCGTGGTCGGCACGCATGCGCTGGTGCAGGAGGAGGTCGAGTTCGCCGACCTGGCGCTGGCGGTGGTCGACGAGCAGCATCGCTTCGGCGTGCATCAGCGCATGGCGCTGTCGTCGAAGAGCCAGGTGGTGGACCTGCTGGTGATGACGGCCACGCCGATCCCGCGCACCCTGATGCTGGCGGCCTACGGCGATCTCGACGTCTCCAAGCTCACCGAGAAGCCGGCGGGCCGCCAGCCGATCGACACCCGCACCCTCCCGCTCGAGCGCATCGGCGAGGTGGTCGATGCCGTCGGCCGCATGGTCGCCACAGGCGCGCGCGTCTACTGGGTGTGCCCGCTGATCGAGGAGTCCGAGGACGTCGACCTCGCCAACGCCGAGGAGCGCCATCGCCTCCTGAGTGCGCGCTTCCCCGGCAAGGTCGGGCTGGTGCACGGCCGGGTGAAGAGCGCCGAGCGCGAGGCGACCATGGCGGCCTTCGCCGAGGGCAGCCTGTCCATCCTGGTGGCAACCACCGTGATCGAGGTTGGCGTCGACGTGCCGGCGGCCACGGTGATGATCATCGAGCATGCCGAGCGTTTCGGCCTCGCCCAGCTCCATCAGTTGCGCGGCCGGGTTGGCCGCGGCAGCGCGAAGTCGACCTGCCTGCTGCTCTACGCCCAGCCGCTCGGCGAGACCGCCAAGGCGCGGCTCGCGATCATGCGCGAGACCGAGGACGGCTTCCGCATCGCCGAGGAGGACCTGAAGCTGCGGGGCGCCGGCGAAGTGCTGGGCACCCGCCAGAGCGGCCTGCCCGACATGCGACTGGCCGATCTGGCGGCCCATGGCGAGCTGCTGCAGGTCGCCCAGGACGATGCCCGCCTGATCGTCGACCGCGATCCCGAATTGCAGTCCGACCGCGGCAAGGCGCTGCGCGCCCTGCTCTACATGTTCCGCCGCGACGACGCGGTCAGAACCCTACGGGCCGGCTGACTTTCCCACCGGCATGGGAAACGTAAAACGCTATCACTGCTGGGTTTTGCCCGCTGTCCGGCCGGCACACCCCCTCCCCCTCAGGGTGTTAGGATACCGCGCCGGTCACCCGAGCTGGGTGACGTAGGTGCGTAGGGCGTCGCGAGCGGTCTCGACCGCCTTCTCCGCGTCGGCCCGCCGCTTGGCCAGCGCCTCGAGGTCGGTCTCCTGCTTGTCGAGGGTGGCGAGGTAGCGCCGCTGCAGGTCGCTGTTGGCCGGCACGCGGCCGAGATTGTCGCGCAGCCGCGCCTGCTCCTGCACGATCTGCTGCCGCTCGGTGTCGACCTGCGCCAGCTTGCGCTCGGCCTCGGAGACGGTCTGCTGCAGTTGCAGGATCCTGGTCAGGGCCTCGCGGGTCTTGGCATCGAACTCTGTCGCCTGCGCGAACACCTTGATCTGGTCGCTGCCGGTGTCGAGCAGCCGGAGCTCCTGGTGCTGGGTCTGCTCCTGCGCCACCTCGGCGACCTGGGTGACGTCGCCGCCGGGCAGCTGGAACGGGATGCGGTAGTAGCCCTCGCTGATCTCGATCCCCTTGGCGTCCGGCTTGGTGAGGTCCCAGCCGGGCAGCTTCCGCTGCATGATGATCAGCTGGCGCGGCTCCTTGGCCGGGCCGTGCACGCGATAGGTCGAGGTCTGGCGGATCACGCGGCTGTACTTCAGCGCGCCGCCGGCGATGGTGCCGGTCGCCAGCCGCGAGGTCTGGGCACCGTCGCGCTCGACGGTGACCTTCTCGTCCAGCGCATAGGCCAGCAGCCGCTTCTCGCCGATCGGGAAGGCCGAGAGCCGCGCATCGCCGACATAGGCGACCATGCCGGCCTTGTCGCGCTCGTAGATGGTCAGGATGCCGGGCGGCAGGCCGGTGTCGCCGTCGTTGGTGAGCCGCACCGCCGCCATCGGATTGCGCGCGGCGGTGTCGGACTGGAACAGCGCCAGCCGCTGCGCCGTCACCTGGCGGTCGATCACGGGGATCGACAGCGTGCGGCCGTTGGCGACGGTGACGGGGCTCGGGAACTTGAAGGTCACCTGCGTCGCCGCATCGGTGGCCTCGACCTGCTCGACATTGGTCGCCTGGGACATCGGCTTGCCGCCCATCATCTCGGCCTCCCGCGTGCGCATCGCGGGCGCCGGAGCCGGCGGTGGAGCGGCCGGCGGCGGGGCAAAGGCCGGCGCCGCGCGCTTGACGTCGGCTGCGGTGACGCCGCCGCGGTCGATGAACGGGTTGAGCCGCCCCGCCACTTCGACCGGCACCTCGGGGCGCGTGACGTAGTAGGCCTCGTATAGCGCCTGATGGAAAGCGACCGGCCGGCCGGACACGAGCGTGAGCTCGACGCCCTTCCAGTCCTGGCCGCTCAGATTCTCGACCGTCGCCCAGCCCTGCAGGGCGGCCTTGGGCGCCGCCGCGTCGGCCGGCAGGGTCAGCCGGTACGACGCTTTCCACACTGGCGCGGTGACGATGTAGGCGACCCGCACGGTGCGCTTGCCCTGCCCGCGCGCCGACAGCTCGAGCGTGCGCGCGTCCTTGGCCCGGTTGGCCTGGATGGCGAGCAGCGCCTGGCTGATCTTGTCGCGCAGGGCTGCGTCGGCGAATTGCAGGTTCTCGGCGTCCTCGAGGATGAACTGCTGGATGCCGTTGTCGGTGAACAGCGCCACGCGCGTGCGCTTGACCGTGGTCTTGCCGTCATCGCGGGTCTGCGTCTCCTCCTCGACCGAGACGATGCGGCCGGACATGGCGCGCGGGCCGCCGACCGAGATCTGCGCGCCGCGCAGCGCGCCCAGCAGGTTGGCCGGCGATTCGAACGCGCTCTGGTCGAACGGCATGTCCTTGAAGGTCTGCCGCAGCGGCTCCTTGCCGGGCAGGCTGAGGCCGCCGACGCCGCCCTTGTCGTCATAGACCACCAGGCTTTTCAGCACGTCGTCGACCTGGTCGAGCGAGACGGTGAGCTTCAGCGTGGCGTCGCCGTCGACCGGAGCCTCGTACTCGAAGTAGCCGAGGCCGCCCGACGAGAGCATCACGCGCTTGAGTGCAAGATCTTGGGCAAAGGCCGGGAGCGCCACCAGGCTCACCAAGGCCACGATCAACCAGCGCATGTCGTCTCCCCCATGGGTCGTGGCCGGCTAAGCTGAAGGCGGACTGTGACACAACCGGGGCGGTTCCGGGGAAAAGTCAGGCGCGCTCCCAGCTAAGACAGTGCGTCCTTCAGGGCCTCGAACGGCAGCAGCACGCATTCGTGCCGCGACTTGTGGCTGGCGACCGGCTCGAAGGCGTCGAAAGGCTCGTGCGCCTTGCCCGCTTCGCGGCCGATCGCGCGCTCGGCGTCGTGGCGCAGCTCGGCGATGCCTGACGCGTCGCGACCGACGGCCGTCTTGGCGAGCGCCGCGGCCGACGCCTGGCACAGCAGGCAGCCGCGGACCTGGTGGGCGATCTCCGCGATCTTACCGTTGTCGAGCGTGACGTCGATGGTCACCCGATCGCCGCACAGCGGGTTGTCGCGGCGCGCCGATTTGGTCGGCGACGCCAGCTTGCCGGCGCCCGTCTTCGACTTGGCGAGCGCAACGATGCGCGCCTGGTAAAGCTCTGATGACTGATACTCACTCATCGCAGGGTGGTCGCCGCATGCCTCACGCCCGTCAGCAGGACGTCGATATCGCTGTTGTCGTTGTAGGGCGCGATCGACACGCGCGTCGTGCCGTCGAGATCGAAGCGGTCCATCAGCGGCTGGGCGCAGTGATGGCCGGCGCGCACCGCGACGCCGAACGAATCGAGGGTCTGCGCCACGTCGTGCGGGTGCACGCCGTCGAGCAAGAAGGACACGACCGGATAGCGGTTCTGCAGGCTGGCCGGGCCCAGGATCTGCGTGCCGTCGATCTTCTGCAGGCCGTCGAGCACGCGCTGCACCAGGCCCATCTCGTGCTCGTGGGTCGCCGTCCAGTCGAGCGCCGCCATCCAGTTGCAGGCGGCCCCCAGGCCGATCGCGGGTCCGATCGGCGGCGTCCCGGCCTCGAAGCGGCGCGGCGGCGGCGCCCAGGTCGTCTCGGCGAGGGTCACGCGGCCGATCATCGAGCCGCCGCCATGGAACGGCGGCATGGCGTCCAGCAGCTCCGGCCTGGCCCACAGCACGCCGATGCCGTTGGGGCCGTACGCCTTGTGGCCGGCGAAGACGTAGAAATCGACACCGAGCGCCTTGAGGTCTAGCGGCCCGTGCGGCGCGCGCTGGGCGCCGTCGAGCATCACCTTGGCGCCGACCGCCTTCGCCGCCTCCACGACCTTGCGCACGTCGAGCAGCGCGCCGGTGACGTTGGAGACATGGGCGAGCGAGATCAGTCTGGTCTCGGAGGTCAGCATCTTCGACAATGCGCCGAGATCGATCTGGCCGTCGGTCGTCACGGGCAGCATGTCGAGCTCGATGCCGCTCCGTTGCCGCAGGAGTTGCCACGGCACGATGTTGGAATGGTGTTCGAGCTCGGAGATCAGGACGCGGTCGCCGCGCTTGAGGAGCGGGCCGTATGAGTAGGCGACGAGATTGATCGCCGCGGTGCAGCCGCCGGTGAAGACGATCTCCATCGGCTCCACGCCGAGGAACCTCGCCACATCGGCGCGGGCATTCTCGTAGAGCTCGGTCGCGCGCTCGGCCAGGCGATGAACGCCGCGCAGCACGTTGGCGCGGCTGGTGGTCTCGTAGGACCGCACCGCGTCGATCACGGCGAGCGGCGTCTGCGCCGAGGCGCCGTTGTCGAGGTAATGCACCGGCCTGCCGTCGATGATCTCGGACAGGATCGGGAACTGACGCCGGACCTTGGCGATGTCGAAGGTCATGGCCTTGTCGTCCTGAGCGCAGCGAAGGACCTCAATGCGGTTCTTCGTGATGGAATGCCGACATGAAGTGATGGAAGCGTCATGAGATCCTTCGCTTCGCTCAGGATGACAGAGGGCGCGCGCGCCACGCCGCCAGCGCCTCGGGCGTGTCGATGTCGGTGATCGCGGCCTCGCCGCTCATCTCGACTTCGCAAACCAGGTCGGTGTGCTCGCCGATCAGGTGCTTGGCGCCGGTGTCGCCCGACACCTTGGCCATCTCGGCGAAGAAACGGCGGTCCCACAGGACCGGATTGCCGCGCTTGCCGCCGACAGTCGGCACGCAGATCGAGCGGCCCTCGACCGGGCTGAACGCGGCCATCAGGCGGTCGAGCAGCATCGAGTTGACGCCGGGCATGTCGCCGAGCTGGACGATCGCGGCGTCAACGTCCCCGCCCAGCGCGGCAATGCCGGTGCGCACCGAGGTGCTGAGGCCGTCGGCGAAGTCGGGGTTGGTGACGAAACGGAGCTTGGCGTTCGTGCCGATGGCCTGCTCGATCGCGGCCCTCACCTGATCCGCCATGTGGCCCAGCACGACAACGACCTCGACCGCCTGCGAGGCGAGTGCCGCCGTCGCCGCATGCACCACCAGCGGTGCGCCGTCGGTCTCCTGCAGCAGCTTGTTGGGGCCGCCCATGCGCGTCGAGCGGCCGGCAGCGAGCAGCAGCACGGCAACGCGCGGCGCGGCCTGCGGCCCCGCCTCCTCGCCTTCGTCGTCGCGCGGCTGCGGCCGGGTGGAGATCTCGGCGAGCAGGCCGCCCGCCCCCATCTTCACGATCTCGGCGCGGCCGACCGGCAGCCCGGCGGCGAGCCGCTCGAGCACCATGTCGAAGCCGTTGTACTTGGGCGACTTGGCGCAGCCCGGCAGGCCGAGCACCGGCTTGCCGTCGAGCTCGCCGGTCAGCAGCAGGTTGCCCGGATCGACCGGCATGCCGAAATGGATGACGTTGCCGCCGGCCTGCTCGATGCCCGACGGCACCACGTCGTGGCGGTCGACGATCGCGGAGGCACCGGCGACCAGATAGATGTCGCAACCCTCCTTCTTCAGTTCCTTGAGCGCCTCGGCGATCGCGGCGGCGTCGTGATCGACGCGGCGTTCGCCGACCAGCGTGCTGCCGAGCGACGTCAGGCGCTTGCCGGTCGTGGTCACCGCCTTGTCGAGCGCCTTGTCGCGCGTGCCTGGCAGCTTGGTCTGCACCAGGCCGGCGCGCATCGGCTTGAACGGCGCCACCGAGACCATCGGCTGGTTGCTCGCCTTGGCGACCTTGATCGCGCGGTCGACGGCGGCGCGCGGCGCGGCATAGGGGATGATCTTCACCGTCGCCACCATCTGGCGCGGCGTCACGCGTGCATAGGGCGGCAGGGTCGCGACGGTTACCGATTCATCCAGCTCGTTCAGCGCATCGACCCGTTGCCGGTCGATCACCGCCACGCCGGCTTCCTTGGCGAAATGGTTGCAGCGACCAGTGAACGGCGCGGTGATCTCGATGCCGCCGCCGGCGAGTGCCCGCGCGACCGATTCGGCCGCGTGGTCCTCGTGGATGTCGCCCGGCTCCAGGCGGGCGGCGACCACGCTCGAGGCGCCGGCCGTCTTGAGCTTGGCGACGTCCTCGGCCGACAGCCGCCGGCCCTTGGAAAAGTTGACTCCGTTCGCACGCCAGCTGTGCGCCAGGATGGCGCCGGTAGCCTCGTCGATCGGAGTGTCGCCGAACCTCACGCTGCCGCCACCTTCGGCGCAGAGAGTGCCTCGAGACGGCGCGCCCGCACCTCGATGATCTGGCCGAGGATCGACACGGCGATCTCCGCCGGCGACTTGGCACCGATGTTCAGGCCGACCGGCCCATGGATGCGCGCGAACATCTCGTCGGTGATGCCGACTTCGCTGAGGCGCTCCTTGCGCTTGGCGTGGGTGCGCTTGCTGCCCAGAGCGCCGACATAGAAGACGTCGGACTTCAGCGCCGATTCGAGCGCCGGGTCGTCGAGCTTGGGATCGTGGGTCAGGGTCACGACGGCGGTCGAGACATCGAGGCCCATCTCCTGGAAGGCCTCGTCGGCCCAGTCCTTGATCACCTTCACGCCGGGGAAGCGCTGGGTGGTCGCCCAGGCGCCGCGCGGATCGACCACGGTGACGTCGAACTCGAGCATGGTCGCCATCGGCGCCAGCGACTGCGCGATATGCACCGCGCCGACGATGATCAATCGCGGCGGCGGCACATACACGTTGAGGAAGATCTTGGCGCCGCCGATGTCGACGGTCTCGCTCTTGCCGATATCCATGGCCCGGTGCGCCGCCGACACGATGGCAGCGTCGCCGGCGAGCTCGCCCTTGGCGTCGTCGCGGTAGACCAGCGCTTCGGCCGCATCGCTGAGGCGGGTGGCGAGCGCCACCGCCCGCCGCTTGGCCCGCGCGTCCTGCAGGGCAGCGAGGGTTTCGGCCTTCATCAGTTCACCTTCTCGACGAAGACCTGGACCTTGCCGCCGCAGGCGAGGCCGACATCCCAGGCCTGCTCGTCGGTGACGCCGAAATCGAGCAGCCGCGGCTTGCCGTCCTTGATCGCATCGAGCGCTTCCTTGACGACGGCGCCTTCGATGCAGCCGCCGGACACCGAGCCCACCATGTTGCCGGCATCGTCGACGCCGAGCTGGCTGCCGACGGGCCGCGGCGAGGAACCCCAGGTGACGATCACGGTGGCCACGGCGACGCCCTTGCCGTCCGCCTTCCATCTGCCGACCTGATCGAGAACTTCCAGCGCATCGCTCATGGTCTACTCCTTGCGCAATTCGGTCTGCCAATTCGCCAGCCGGCGGTCGCCGGCCACTGACGGATGGGTGTCGATCGCGGCAATCAGCCCAGCCAGGCTTTCGAGATTGTGCACCGGCCGGAATTCGTCGACATGGGGCAGCATCGCCTTGTTGCCCTGGGACTTGGGTTCATAGGCCCCGTATCGCAAGAGCGGGTTCAGCCAGATGAGGCGGCTGCAGGATTTGTGCAGGCGCTCCATCTCCTCGGTGAGCCCGGCCGCGCCTTCGCGATCGAGCCCGTCCGTGATCAACAAGACGACGGCGCCCTGGCCCAACACCCTCCGCGACCATTTGTTGTTGAACTCGTGCAGCGCCTGGCCGATGCGCGTGCCGCCGGACCAATCTTCCACCTGTTGCGAGGCTTTGGCCAGCGCTATATCCACGTCCCTATAACGCAGGGCCCGCGTGACGTTGTTCAGCCGGGTGCCGAAAGTGAAGCAAAAAACCCTGTCGCGATCGTTGGTGATCGCGTGCATGAAGTGCAGGAACATCCGCGTGTAGCGCGCCATCGAGCCGGAGATGTCGCACAGGATCACCAATGGCGGCGGCCGGCGGCGCGGCTTGCGCTTGCGCAGCTCGATCAGACCCTCGGGCCGCAGAGCCCTGCGCAGCGTGGCGCGGAAATCGACCCGCGGGCCGCGGCGGGCCGACTCGTGGCGGCGGGTCTTGCGCTCGGGCACCGGCAGGCGCATGCGGGCGATCGCCCTCAGCGCCTCGTCGATCTCGGCCTGGGTCATCTGCTCGAAGTCGCGGTGCTGCAGGACCTCACGATCGGAAACGGTGAAGGTCGCCTCGATCTCGACCTCGGGCGGCTCGTCCTCGCCCTTCGGCGCCTCGCCCTGCCCCGGCGACAAAGCGTCCTGCAGGCGGCGGCTCAACTCCTTGCGCTTCTCCGGATCCTCCGGGACGGAGACCTGCGGCAGCAGCATCTCCATCATCTTCTCGAGCAGGCGCGGATTGCGCCAATAGACGTGGAAGGCCTGGTCGAAGATCTCGCGCTGGTCGCGGCGGTTCACGAACACCGAGTGTAGCGTCCAGTAGAAGTCGTCGCGCTTCTTGAGGCCGGCGGTCTCGACCGCCTCGACGGCGCGCAGCACCTGGCCGGGACCGACCCTGAGGCCCGCCGTGCGCAAGGTGCGGGCGAAATGGACGATGTTGGTGGCGAGCTTGTCCATCGCCTACCCCGTCGCCGTCGTCCCGACCGGAGCCGAGCGCAGCGAGGCGCAGTGGAGGGACCTTGTCTTGTGGCAGGCGCGACAAAGAACAGGTCCCTCGACTTCGCTTCGCTCCGCTCGGGACGACGGGGGGAGCATCACGACTACCCCAACGGCTCCGCCGCGATGTCGGCCTTGACCTTGCGCAGGATGTCGGCGGCTTCCGAGCCCTGCAGGCGCTGGATGTCGTCCTGGTACTTCAGCAGCACGCCCAGCGTATCGTTGACGCTCCTGGGATCGAGATCGAGCGTGTTCAGCTCCGAAAGCGCCGTCGCCCAGTCGATCGATTCGGCGACGCCTGGAGACTTGAACAGGTCGAGCTTGCGCAGCTCCTGGACGAAGCCGACGACCTGGCGCGACAGCCGCTCGCTGGCGCCCGGCGCCTTCACCGTGAGGATCTCCAGCTCGCGCCTGAGGTCGGGATAGTCGACCCAGTGGTAGAAGCAGCGGCGCTTCAGCGCGTCATGGATCTCGCGCGTGCGGTTGGACGTGATGATCACGATCGGCGTTTGCGCGGCCTTGATCGTGCCGAGCTCCGGGATCGTGACCTGGAAGTCGGACAGCACCTCGAGCAGGTAGGCCTCGAACGGCTCGTCGGTGCGGTCCAGCTCGTCGATCAGCAGGATCGGCGCGCCCTCGGCGTGCGGCTGCAGCGCTTCGAGAAGCGGACGACGGATCAGGAAGCGCTCGTCGAAGATATCCGATTCGAGCTCGCGGCGATCCTGCACGCCCTGCGCCTCGGCGAGGCGGATCTCGATCATCTGGCGCGAGTAGTTCCACTCGTAAACCGCCGAATTGACGTCGAGGCCTTCGTAGCATTGCAGGCGAATCAGCGGACGTTTCAGCGTCGCGGCCAGCACCTTGGCGATTTCGGTCTTGCCGACGCCGGCCTCGCCTTCGCAGAACAAGGGGCGGCCGAGCTTCAGCGCGAGATACAAGACGGTCGCGAGGCTGCGGTCGGCAATGTAGTTGCCGCTCTTGAGCAGCTCGAGTGTGGCGTCGATGGACGCGGGTTTGTCGGAGGGCATGTCCCTCCGATATGATGCGGAAACTGCGTCAATTCAAGCGTTTAGGGGAGGAAGCATGGCGTCCGACATGTTCAAGGGCCGCACCGCCGTGGTAACCGGCGGCGCGCGCGGAATCGGCCTCGCCTGCGCTGCGAAAATCGCCGCCGGCGGAGGCCGGGTGGCGCTGTGGGACCGCGACATGGACCGTGCGAAGCAGTCGGCCGCGTCGCTCGGCGATGCGATCGCCGTCGAGGTCGATGTCACGAGCGAACAATCAATCAATGTTGCACTGGCCAAGACCGAGAAGGATCTCGCGGCGCCCGACATCCTCGTCGCCAGCGCGGGCATTACCGGGCCCAACGCAACGGTCATCCAGTATCCGGTCGATGCCTGGAAGCAGGTGCTCGACATCAACCTGACCGGCGTGTTCCTGAGCAACCGCGCGGTCGCGCCGGGCATGGTCAAACGCGGCTGGGGCCGCATCGTCAACATCGCCTCGGTCGCGGGCAAGGAAGGCAACCCCAACGCTTCGGCCTACTCGGCCTCGAAGGCCGGCGTGATCGGGCTGACCAAGTCGCTTGGCAAGGAACTTGCGACGAGCGGCGTGCTGGTGAACTGCGTGGCGCCGGCGGTGGTGAAGACAGAGTTGTTCAGCCAGATGACCGAGCAGCACATCCAGTACATGCTGTCCAAGATCCCGATGAACCGCTTCGGCGAAGTCGACGAGGTGGCCGAGATGGTGGCGTGGCTCGCCTCCCCGCTCTGCACCTTCGCGACCGGCGCGGCGTTCGATCTCTCCGGCGGAAGGGCGACCTACTGATGAGCGGCGGACTGCATGACTTGACCCTGACGGAGCTGGCAGCGGGCCTCTCCGCCAAGAAGTTCTCCTCGCGCGAGATCGCCGAAGCCCTGCTTGTCCGGATCGCCAGGGCGGACGGCAAGCTGCATGCCTTCAACGAGGTCTACGTCGAGGAAGCGCGCGCAATGGCCGACGCCGCCGACACCGCGCGCGCGGGAGGCTTTCCGCTCGGGCCGCTGCACGGCTTGCCGATGGCCTACAAGGACCTGTGCGACATCAAGGGCCGCGTCGGCACCGGCGGCTCGAAGATGTGGGAGAAGCGGGTCGCGACCGAGACCTCGGCCACGGTCGAGCGGCTGACGGCCGCGGGCATGTTCCCGCTCGGCAAGCTGCACATGGTCGAGTTCGCTTTCGGCGGCTGGGGCACCAACCCGCTGATGGGTGCGCCGGTCAATCCGTGGGACCTCGAGACCCATCGCACGGCGGGCGGCTCGTCGAGCGGCACCGGTGTGGCGGTTGCCGCTCGCCTGGCGCCGGCCGGCATCGGCAGCGACACCGGCGGGTCGGTGCGCATCCCTTGCGCATTCAACGGGCTCGTGGGCCTGAAGGTCACCTTCGGCCGCATCAGCCTGCACGGCACGATGCTCTTGAGCTGGACGCTCGATTCGATCGGCCCGATGGCACGCAGCGTCGAGGACTGCGCCCTTTTGTTGAATGCGCTGGCCGCACCCGATCCACGCGACCCGACGACGCTCGACCAGCCGCTGGAGGATTTCACCCTGGCGACCAAGGGCGGCTCGATCGAGGGGTTGCGCATCGCGGTTCCGGATTCGAAGCAGTTGCCGGACTTCATGCATCCCGACGTGACACGGGCCTGGCAGACGGCGGCGCGCACCTTCGAGAGCCTGGGCGCGACGGTCGAGGCGGTGCGCCTGCCTTCGTGGTTCTTCGACATGGCGCAGGCGGCGGGTACGATCTCGACGTCGGAGATGTTCTCCCTGCACCGCGACTGGATCGAGGACATGAGCAAGCCGATCGGCCCCGGCGTGCGCGGCCGTGCGCTGCTCGGCAGGCACTTCCTGCCGGGCGCCTATGCCGAGGAGCTGCGCCGCATGAAGCAGCGCCGCGCCGAGTTCGCCCAGTGGATGAAGCCCTACGACGCCCTGCTGGTCCCGACCAATGCGGTGCCGGCGATCCCGCTGTCGGAGGTCGAGGAGACCTCGCCGATCCCGGGCTACCTGACGCGGCCGGGCAACTACCTCGGCCTGTGTGCGCTAGCGATGCCCAGCGGCTTCTCGGGCGGGCTGCCGGTCGGCATCCAGATCGTCGGCAAGCCCTACGCCGAAGCCGACGTGCTGAAGCTCGGCAAGGCATTCCAGGACGCGACCGACTTCCACCGTCGCGCCCCGGATCTTTCGAGCCTCGGACTCTAACGCTGCGGCATGCCCTGCGGGACGACCGTCTGCACGATCGAGGCGTCCAACGCCTCGTACTGGTGATAGCCGATCGTCTCGTAGAGCTCGGCGCGGGTCTGCATCTCGCCGATCATGTTCTGGGCGCCGCCGTCGCGCTTGATGGCGGCGTAGAGCTTGGCCTGCGCCTTGTTGGCGACGCGGAAGGCCGACACCGGCCAGATCACCATGCGATAGCCCATTGCCTCGAACTCCGAGGCGGTGAAGAATGGCGTGCGGCCGAACTCGGTCATGTTGGCGAGCAGCTTGACGCCCGGCATCGCCTGGGCGAAGGCGCGGAACATCTCGGCGTTGATCAGCGCCTCGGGGAAGATCGCGTCGGCGCCGGCCTCGAGGTAGCGCCTGGCGCGGGCGACCGCGCCGTCAATGCCCTCGCTCGCCGCGGCATCGGTGCGGGCGACGATCACCAGGTCGCGCCGCGCCTTGGCGGCGGCATGGACCTTGGCCGCCATGTCGTGCGGCTCGGCGAGCTTCTTGTCGTTGAGATGGCCGCACTTCTTGGGGAGAAGCTGGTCCTCGATATGGACGGCGCCCGCCCCTGCCTCCTCGAAGGCGCGGACCATGTGCATGACGTTCAGCGCCTCGCCGTAGCCGGTGTCGCCGTCGACCAGCAGCGGCAGGCCGCTCGCCCGCGTGACCTGGCGGATGAAGAAGCAGACCTCGTCGACCGTGATGACGCCGAGGTCGGGCAAGCCCATCGATGCCGACATGGCCGCGCCCGAGAGGTAGATCGCCTCGAAGCCCGCCTTCTTGGCCTGCAGGGCGGCGAGGCCGTTGTGCGTGCCGGGCATCGGCAGGATGCCGGGACGCCCGAGCAATGCCCGGAAGCGGGCGCCGGCCGACTCCTTCGGCAGATCTGACGCGACGAGATACGGCATGCTCTCCTCCTTCAGGCACTCTTTCGGCGGCCCTGCCATCCCACGAGCAGGCCGGCAGCGATGATCACGGCGCTGCCGAGCCAAGTATAGAAATCCGGGATCTCCGCGAACATCAGGTAACCGATCGCGACCGAGCCGATCATCTGCGTGTAGTTCAAGGGCGCGATCAGGTTGGCCGGCGCGTAACTGAAGGCTCGCGCCACGCAGTAGTGGCCGAAGCCGCCCGAGATGCCCAGGGACACCATCATCGCCAGGTCGAGCCAGTTGTCCGGCGTCCGCCAATGGAACGGCACGACGAATGACGTCACCAGCGTGCAGCCGAGCGCGCAATAGAAGGCCGTGGTCGCCGGCGAGTCGACGGCGGCGACCCGTCGGACGACGATCTGGTAGATCGCGTAGAAAATGGCGCTCGCGAGCATCATCAGCGAGGCCCACTGGAAGACCGCGCTGCCGGGGCGGATGACGATCATCACGCCGGCAAAGCCGATCACGACCGACGCCAGCCGCAGGAACGTGATGCGCTCACCGAGCAGCGGCCAGGCGAGGAAGGTCACGGCGAGCGGCGCGACGAACGAGATGGCGATCGCCTCCGTGACGCCGATGTACTTTGCCGAGCTGAAGAAGAAGAGCGTCGAGCCGAGCAGCCCCACCGAGCAGATCACCTGCTGCATGGGTGCCCTGGTGCGCAGGAGCGCCGAACCGCGACGCGGCAGGAAGACGACGCACATCAGGGCGAGATGCACGGCGAGCCGGACCCACACGACCTGCTGGAAGGGATAGATGCCGGTCAGCAGCTTCACGAAGGCGTTCTGGACCGGGAACAGCGCGCAGGCCACGCACATGAAGAAGATGCCGAGCCACGGACGGTACGCGGGTGCCGGCGGCGTCAAGGAAGGCGGCACGTCACCCTGTCCGCATGCACCGGCTGTCCGGGAACGAACTCCGATTTGTAGGTCGGATGCTTGTCGAGCGCGCACTGCGCCGGCAGCGACGCCTTGTCGACCTCGAAGCGGATCATGTCGTCGACGTCGTAGGTCGTGATGGTGAAGGTCCGGGCGGGCTGCGGCAGCGTGAAGCGGAACGTGTAGACCAGGTTGCGCGGCGGGCCCGCGGCGGGATCGGCGGGCTGCTCCTGGCGCTTGTTCTCGGGCATCTTCTCGCCGTCGCCAGCCGTGCGATCCCATTCGGGCGGCTTGAAGGTCGCGGGGTTCTCGATCGCGGCGGTGAAGACGCTGGTCGTCCGGGGCTGAAAGTCGTTGTCGCCGGTGTTCAGCCAGGTCTGGAAGCCGAACTGCTGCAGGCTCGGCATGGTGTCGCGCACCAGCAGCGCGAGTTCCTCGGGCGAGATCTTGCCGTCCTTGTCCTCGTCGATCGCGGGAATCTCGTCCTCGCTCGCATAAGGATCGAAGCGCCATTCGATCTCGACCTGTGTGTAGGCGCCCTGCTCCTCGATCACGCGCACCGCCTGCGAAATGATCACGTGCGGATGGGCCGTGGCAAACGTGGGCGCCAGGACCATGGCAGCCGCGAGGGCAGCGAGCTTCATGGCCTTACTTGCCGTGGCTTGCCGTCGTCGTCGATGGCCACGAACACGAAGGTGCCGTGCGTCACCTGAATGGGTGTCGGATCGAGCCGGCGCTGCACCACCGTCTCGAGGTCGATGGTGATCGAGGTCCGGCCGATCTTGCTCACCTCGCCGTAGATCGACACCAGGTCGCCGACCTTGATCGGCTGCACGAAGGTCATCGCCGTGATCGCCACGGTCGCCACCCGGCCGTGCGCCACCCGGGCCGCCAGGGTGCCGCCGGCGATATCCATCTGCGACAGCACCCAGCCGCCGAAAATGTCGCCATTTCCGTTCATGTCGGCAGGCTGCGGTACCGTGCGGATGATCGGGTCGCGCGGCGATTCGGACATGAGTTCCCCACCGGATGTGGTTGATTTTCGCGGGTTTTCCTACCATATCCGAGGGCGGAGCGGCCATCGACGACCCCCTCAATTGCCGCCGACGAAGACAAGAACCATGGCAAAGAACAACGACGACCTGTTCGAACGGTCCGGCGGCAAGCGTGCCGCCTCCAAGGACAATTCCTACACCGCGCGCGACATCGAGGTGCTGGAGGGGCTGGAGCCCGTCCGCAAGCGCCCCGGCATGTATATCGGCGGCACCGACGAGCGGGCGATGCACCATCTCGTCGCCGAGGTGCTGGACAACGCCATGGACGAAGCCGTGGCGGGCCATGCCGACACCATCCATGTCGAGATGCAGGCCGGCAACAAGGTGCTGATCCGCGACAACGGCCGCGGCATGCCGGTCGACCCGCATCCCAAGTTCAAGAACAAGTCGGCGCTGGAGGTCATCCTCACCACGCTCCATTCGGGCGGCAAGTTCAACAGCAAGGTCTACGCGACATCGGGCGGCCTGCACGGCGTCGGCGCGTCAGTGGTCAATGCGCTCTCGGACGAGCTCGTCGTCGAGGTGGCGCGCGACCGGCAATCCTGGGTCCAGACCTTCTCGCGCGGCAAGCCCGTGTCGAAGCTCAAGTCCAACGGCCCCGCTCCCAACCGGCGCGGCACGACCGTCACCTTCCATCCCGATACCGAGATCTTCGGCAAGCAGCAGTTCCAGCCCGAGCGGCTGTACCGCATGGCGCGCTCGAAGGCCTACCTGTTCCGCGGCGTCGAGATCCGTTGGCGCTGCGACAAGAGCCTGCTGCCCAAGGACGGCTCGGTGCCCGAGGAGGAATCGTTCCACTTCGAGGGCGGGCTGAAGGACTACCTGGTCTCGGAGATCGGCGCGCGGCCGACCGTGGTGCCGCAACCCTTCGCTGGCGAGGCCAAGAGCGAGACCAATGGTACCGCCGGCGGCAAGGTCGAATGGGCGGTGTGGTGGCCGAACGACGAGGAAGGCTTCGTCCGCTCCTACTGCAACACCGTGCCGACCGCCGAGGGCGGCACCCACGAATCGGGCTTCCGCAGCGCCCTGGTCCGCGGCCTGAAGCGCTACGCCGAGCTGACGAACAACCGCAAGGGCGGGATCATCACCGCCGATGATGTCATCGACGGCGCCGCCGGCCTGGTCTCGGTGTTCATCGAGCAGCCGCAGTTCCAGGGCCAGACCAAGGAGAAGCTGGTCAGCGTCGAGGCGACCAAGCTGGTCGAAGCGATCATCGGCGACAATTTCGAGCACTGGCTGGTTGGCGACAAGGAAGCCGGCACCGTCCTGCTGGAGCATGTGATCGGCAAGGCCGAGGAGCGGCTGCGCCGCAAGCAGGATCGCGAGCAGCAGCGCAAGACCGCGACCCGCAAGCTCCGCCTGCCCGGCAAGCTCGCCGACTGCAGCAACACCGCGGCCGACGGCACCGAGATCTTCCTGGTCGAGGGCGATTCGGCCGGCGGCTCGGCCAAGGCGGCGCGCAATCGCGAGACCCAGGCGATCCTCCCGTTGCGCGGCAAGATCCTGAACGTGGCCTCAGCGTCGGCCGACAAGCTGCGCGAAAACCAGGAAGTGCAGGACCTGATCCAGGCGCTGGGCTGCGGAACCGGCGCGCACTACAACGACGACCGGCTGCGCTACGAGCGCGTGATCATCATGACCGACGCCGACGTCGACGGCGCACACATCGCCTCGCTGCTGATGACCTTCTTCTATCGCGAGATGCCGAAGCTGATCGAGAACGGCCATCTCTTCCTCGCGCAACCTCCGCTTTATCGCATCACCAAGGGCGGCAAGACCGAATACGCCCAGGATGACGCCCAGAAAGACGAACTGCTGCGCACCACGTTCGGCGGCAAGGCCGATATCACGCGATTCAAGGGCCTGGGCGAGATGCAATCGGTGCATCTGCGCGAGACCACGATGGACCCGGCCAAGCGCGTGCTGCTCAAGGTCGACGTGCCGGTCGGCGCCGACACCGACGACCGGCGCGAGGCCATGCTCACACGAACTCTTGTCGAGGATTTGATGGGCCGTAAGCCGGAGAAGCGTTACGCTTTCATCCAGGAGAACGCCAAGTTCGCCCAAGACCTCGATGTCTAACCTGGATGTCTGAGATGACTTTGCTGAAGAAGATCGCGGCGGTTGCTGCCGCGCTGCTGCCCGTCGCGGCGTTCGCCGCCACGATCGGCAGCGTCGACTACGCCACGCAATACGACTACCGCGAGTTCTTCAACGCCGCCGACGGCAAGCCCTTCCGCGTCGTGCTGGCCGGGACGCCCTTCCCGGGCGCGACGGTCGACTCGGCCGCCGGCCCGCTGCTGGCCCAGATGCAGGCCGCCAAGCCCCAGCCGCGGCTCACCTTCACCTACGACGTGCCGTCCGAGCGGCCGCGCCCCGATTACCGGCTGGTGCTGGTGTTCGACGCGGCCGGTGACTTCGGTGCGCCGTCGGTCTGCGCCGGCGCCACGCCGCGCCTCAGGACCGGCACGCCCAGCCGCGTCAACGTGTTCGCCGTCTATTGCCGCAACGACCAGGCCCTGTCGCAGGCCACGGCCTGGACCGCTGCCACCGGTCCGGACGATCCGCGCCTGGGCGAGCTCTTCCGCGAGCTGTTCCCGGTACTGTTCAGCGACGCCATGGGATTGCGCCCGCAAACCGGCGGCAACATGCGCTAAAGCGCAACGCTCCACAGCGAACCTCTGCTAACCAGACGGCATGGGCTGGTACCGTGCCGCTGATCTCCTGCTGTCGCGCCTCGATGCCGAGGACGCGCATGGCCTCGCCATCCGCTCCCTGAAAAGCGGGCTGGTGCCGCGCGACCGCCGGCCCGATCCGCCAGCGCTCGCCGTGCAGGTCTGGGGCCGCAGCCTGCCCAACCCGATCGGCCTGGCGGCGGGCTTCGACAAGAATGCCGAAGTGCCAGATGCGCTGCTCGGCCTGGGCTTCGGTCTCGTCGAGATCGGCAGCGTCACGCCCCGGCCTCAGGAAGGCAATCCGCGGCCGCGCCTGTTCCGCCTGCCCGAGGATCGCGGTGTGATCAACCGCATGGGGTTTCCCGGGCATGGCCTGGATGCGGCGCTGCCACGGCTGAGGGCGAGACCGCGACAGGGCTTCGTCGGCGTCAATGTCGGCGCCAACAAGGACAGCACCGATCGCGCCGCCGACTATGTGACCTGCGCGGCCGCGCTGGCGCCGTTCGCCGACTATCTCGTCTGCAACGTGTCCTCGCCCAACACGCCGGGCCTGCGCAACCTGCAAGGCCGCGCCCAGCTCGCCGACCTGCTGAAGCGGATGCAGGATGCGATCGCCGCCAAGCCGGTGCCGCTGCTGGTGAAGATCGCGCCCGACGCCACGGACGACGACCTCGACGACATCGTCGCCGTCTGCCGCGACCTGCGGATGGACGGCATCATCGTCGGCAACACCACCCTGTCGCGCCCGGCGTCGCTGCGCGCGGCGCGGCGCGGCGAGACCGGCGGCCTGTCGGGCGCGCCGCTGACGGCGCTGTCGACCGAGGTGCTGCGCAAGACGGCACTGCGGGTCGAACGCCAGTTCCCGCTGGTCGGCTGCGGCGGCGTTGGCTCGGGCGCCGACGCCTATGCCAAGATCCGCGCCGGTGCGACCCTGGTGCAGCTCTATTCGATGCTGGTCTACGAGGGCCCGCCGCTTGTCCGCCGCATCAAGGATGAGCTGGCCGGCCTGCTTGCCCGCGACTGCTTCGCCTCGGTCGCCGATGCGGTCGGCGCCGATCTCTAGCAGACTGCTGAAGAACTCCTCACTGCGGAGTTTTTGGCCTTGGCGGGGCCCGATCACTGGAAAGTCTGGCGGCGTCAGGTGATCTGTCGATCCGTGGGAGCCGGGTCAGGCGGCCGTGAGCTTGGGGATTCGAACCAGATTGT
>NZ_JAFKJN010000030.1 GCF_017305915.1 Reyranella sp. | reverse complement strand
CCCGCTTCCGCAACGGGCCGGGACGCTGCGGTAGAGGGGGCCTCCGCGCCCCGGCCCGTTGCAACACCGTCCCTCACGGGACATTCAAAGGCACAGGAGACGCCAGGATTCTCAAGTTAAGCGTGGTCCGAAGAAACAGGGCAGGTCACATCCTCTTCCTTGTCGGCCAGCCCAAAGCGATTCTTATAGAAATAGAAACTGGATGTTGCGAGTGGAGGTCAAGATACCCCACCTTCGAGGATAGTCAGCCTCCGATCCGAGTCCGGCGGTAGCACCAGATAGCGATCGTCCATTCTTCCGGTACGCTTGATAGCTCCTTCGATTTCGCTCTGCATGCAGCCGCCTTCCACCATCAGCAGGGGTTCGAGATGACGTCTGTGCCGACAAAAGTGCAAGCTGGAGGCCGATTCCCGTTTATCCGTCGCCAACTGCGGCCTCCTCCCGAAGTTCGCCAAATCGCCGTCCGGTTTGCGTGAATCTGATCAACCTCCCGCGCCTAATCCGTCATGGTACTTCGGAAGCTGCTAGGACGCTCAGGCTGGCTCTCGCTCATCCAGATCGCAGACCATGCCTTGCCGATCGTCACGTTTCCAATCCTGACCAGAGCTCTGGGCATCGAATACTACGGTGACTACGCTATTATTGCCGGGATCTGTTCGTATTTTGCTTTGTTTACTATTGCGTCAGCGTATGTGACGGGTCCCAAGATTGTCGCGGAAGTCAGAAACGACAAGCAAAAGCTGGATCTCGGCGTTTCTCATATTATTTTTTTCCAGCTCGCCACATTTGTGATTGTGTCGCTTCTGTTTATTCCGGCTTTTATGCTGGTGCCGATGCTCTCAAAGCATCCCGCCGTTAGCATTCTTGTTTTCCTTCAGCTTAATGTTGTCGGACTTGCCCCGACGTGGTTTTTTCTGGGCATGGAGCGCACCAAGCTGCTTGGCGTATCTCAACTGCTTGTTCGATCGGCCGGGGCTGGTGCAATTCTCATTCTGGTTCGGACGCGGTCTGATCTGATTACGTATGCAATTATAAACCTGGCGGTTGCGTCGACGAGTTTGGCGCTGCTGTTCGCTATGCTGCTTAGGTCTGGCATACGATTTTCCTACCCGGGCCTCCGAATGCTCCGCGCCTCTGCATACTCGAATGCAGGGATCATGTTGTCCGAGTTCTGCATGATCCTGTATTCGGGTGCTGGCGCGGTCATCGTCGGCGCGCTGTCGGGATCTGCCTCCGCCGGCGCGTTCGCCTTTGTAGACCGGATCCTGCAGGCGGCGCGCGGCCTTTTCGTTCCGGTTTATAATTCCGCCTTTCCCGTCCTTTGCCGATATTCCGCCGATGAACCCGAGAAAGAATTGAAGCTGCGGCGGATCTTGCTGCTGCTCCTGCTCGTGACCGGGGTTGCGCTCTCGTGCGCACTGTTTGCGCTGGCGGGCGATCTGGCTCTCCTCTTCGGAGGCAGAGAATTCGCCAACATCGAGACACTCTTGCGGTTGGTATGGCTTGTCCCGCTCCTCTCGGTCTGTTCCTCTTTTTTTGGCCTGTCGTCACTCGTCGTCTTCGGCTTCTTCACGCAATTCAGTCAGGTTCGGATCGTTGGATCTCTGCTTGGGGTGGCGTGCCTATATGCTGGAACCGTTCTCGCGGGGCTAGACGGAGTCTTCGTGGCTGTCTCTCTCGTGGAGGCGATATCTGCCATAGGATTCATTGCCGCCTTGATCGGCAAGAAGTCGTTCCTGCGAGCTATCGGGACGCGACCATGAGAGGCCCGCTCGCATGGCCGCGAACGGAACAGCGAGCAAGAGCGCTGGCCGCCGCGAGGCGCTCAGCGGGCCCGAGCGGCTTGGCGCCGCATTCAATGGCCGTAGTTTGCGCAAATTGCTTGTTGCGGTGTCCCGGTGTATCAATTTCGTCGTGTTCGGGTTGCTAGGCTAGAGGCGAGAGGGGCTTAACTAATCGCTTCAAGTGGAGAACGCCGTGCCACACTCATCCGAAGAACGTCGGCATTTGGGCGGATTGCTGGTCGATAGACTGCTCTACTGGACAGTGACCAAGATCCGCGGCAGGGCGCTTAAAAAGGGGCGTATCCAGCACCTGTTTGTCCCGATGGACGACACGTTGGGAATGAGGGTCATTGCCACGGGAGAATACGAGTCGACCCATGTCGCCACTATTCAGACATTGATTAACTCTTCTCGCCAACTCCTGGGCTTCAAGATCGACACCGACGCTGTTTGCGTGGACGTTGGTGCCAACATTGGGCTGTACTCGATCTTCTTCAGCGGACTTTTTAATCACGTTCTCGCGTTGGAAGCCAACCCGGTCACAGCAAAGGTCTTGGAGGCGAATATAGCCGTTGCCGGACGGCATAACGTATCGTGCATCTGCCGAGGCGTATCTGATACCTCAGGCGAAGTCGTCTTGCACGTCCCCAACAATGGGAACTTTGGATGGGCGACGCTCGAGCGAAACCAATCTTTGCCCGACTCCAACAAGATCGTTGTCCAAACTGCTACCTTGGACGACATTCTCGCCTCGTGTGAATTTTCTGAGGAGCCAGTCGCGTTCATTAAGATCGATGTCGAAGGTCACGAGTTGTCAGTGCTCCGCGGCTCGTCACGCACTCTTCAGCGATGGGATCCGATTGTCATATTCGAGATGACTGGCAGCGCTTTGGGGCGCGAGTGCATGGCCTTCCTCCGATCTCTTGGCTACGCAAGTTTCTACAGGTTTCGTCGCGACCTGAACGGTGCGGCAGCAAGCTGGCGAGAAACCGCTGGGAATCTGGTCCGCGGGCTGCCTGTCCGGCTGGAGCCACTCGAGGACCCAAGACCCGGGCACGAAACACTTGTGTTGGCCGCGAAGGATCCGGCGCGCGCGCCCGTTACGCCGAGGGAGAAGGTATAGCAGGCCAATCGTCATAGTGGTCTAGGCGATAACCTGGCCAAACTGGCCCTTCTCGAATCTGCGAGACGGGCGTCGACCCCCGACGAAGCAGGCTGGGCCGACACGAATCAGATGGCAAGACAGGTGGATACTCGAACCATGAACCCGCGTTGCTGCCCTCCGATTGGATCAGCCCCGCTCGCCGCGGCGATTTCTCCTCGCGGACACTAAACAGCTTCTCTCTTGGCGCAGGTCGATGTTGGTGGCCGGCAACTCAGCAATGAGGTGACCACATGAAGCGGCGCAATATCCTCGAGGTCATCTGCAGCAGCGCCATCGCATGGCCTCAAATCAGCGATGCCCAGCAGACTCGGGCGCCATCCGCACCGACCGTACCTGCCCAAGTACCCGCGGCCGTCCCGCTGCTCGCTTCCTTTCTACCCGGGGTTAATCTGGCAGTCGGCGAGTTCAACGAAGAGACGAAAAACGGGGGCACGCTGTGGACCGACTATGGCTACCCGGATGCAGCTGAGATCGACTACTACGCCGGCAAAGGGTTCAGGTTGGTCCGCATCCCGTTTCTTGCGAAGCGAGTGCTGTCGGCAAATCACAAGCCGACTGCCGATATGGATGCCTTGTCAAAGCTGATCGACCACGCCAACCACAGGCGCATGGCCGTCGTGCTGGACATGCACGATTATGGGATGTCGCGATCGGGAAAGTTGATCGGCCGAGATGCCGGCGCAACGCGCGAATTTGCCGCCTGCTGGGCAGCGATCGCGGCGCGGATCAAGGACAAGCGCAACGTGACGTTGGGCTTGATGAACGAGCCGCATGACCAGACCGCGAGTGAATGGCTGAGCGGCGCAAACGCCGCCATCAGGGCAATTCGGTCGGCTGGGGCTGGCCAGTTGCTGCTGGTGCCAGGCTCATACTGGGACGGCGCCTGGAAATGGACCGAGGAGGACAACCATACGGTCATGCTCGGCGTGATCGACCCGCTTGGCAACTACGCATATGAGGCGCATCAGTATTTCGATGCCGACGGATCTGGCAACCCGGAGAATCCGGTGATCGCTGGATCAGGAACATCGCGTCCGAAACCTTTCACGGAGTGGCTGCGCGCCAACGGCAAAAAGGGCTTTATCGGCGAATTCGGCTTCACCTCCTCGCCAGCGTACCTCGCCGAAGCCGATGCCTTTCTCAAGCATCTTGCCGAGAATCGAGACGTCTATATCGGGTTCGCCGTGTGGGCCGGCGGCCCGTGGTGGGGCGATTATCCGTTCTCGGTCAGGCCAGACTTGGCGGCCGTGCCGGTCGTCGACAAGCCGCAGATGAGAGTATTGGCCAAGTATCTTGGCTGACCATACGGAGATTCGATCGCGTAGCAAGCGCTGAACTTCCCACGCCAGCGAGCGGCGCAACCAGCCGGCGCGGGCGGCGGCCGGTGCACGGCCGAGGCTAGCCTGACACCGATCCGAACTCTTAGACACGCGCAGTTGAACGACGTCCCCGCAGTACAAGGATCACAGATTTTGCCCAATCCAAGGATTCGCGGAAAGATATCCCGCCAGGCGTGGCCGAACATCGCTGCGCGCTTTCAGAATGGCGAGACGATTTCCGGGATAGCACGCAGCTATCGTTGCACCGCGCCCGCCATCCGTTACATTCTCAAGCGCATATCCCTTTGCTCAGACAACTCGGACAGCAAAGAGGTCGTTAGCGACAAGCCGGCTAGGCTTACACGGTCGGTAGAGAATGGTCGGCGCTCAGCGGACGTGCAAGGCTCCGGAAGTCGCTTCCACATCTCCGAAACCCGCGACAGTTCCTTGCGGACCGGACCGGCGAGGGACATTTGGAGCCGGATCGCCACGGAAGTCACGACATTCCTCGCTGACATGGGCTCGCTCTCTTCGGGTGACAGCGACGACAACTACGAAGTCCTGCTGGTTGCAACCGATCGGCTGTTGGGGGCTACCGCCCGCACACGGGTGGAGTTGGAGCGGATTCTCAACAACCGGGAAGCTGAGGCGGCGGCGGCGAGTCGCGTTCCGAGGGCGCGGGCAGGCTAGTAGGCGTTGTCTCCGTGGGCAACGACGGGAAGGGTCATCAGGAGAACCTTGATGTCCAGGAGAAGCGACCAGTTCTCGATATAATAGATATCGTGCTCGAGCCGGCGGCGCATTTGCTCCGTTGTCTCTGTCGCGCCCCGCCAGCCGTTGACCTGGGCCCAGCCAGTGATGCCTGGCTTCATTCGGTGCCGGGCCAGATAGCCGTTGATGAGGGCGGCGTATTTCTCATTGTGCGCCGTGGCGTGCGGCCGCGGTCCGACGAGGGACATGTCGCCACGCAGCACATTGAACAGCTGGGGCAGCTCGTCGAGGCTGGCGCGACGAATGATGGCCCCAACGCGGGTCACGCGAGGGTCGTTACGCCTCGCCTGGGGAACGGCGGGGTCGGGATTTGAATCGTGGTGCATGCTACGGAATTTGTAGACAACAATGCGATTGTTGTTGAAACCATAGCGCTCTTGGCGAAAGAGAACCGGCCCGCGGCTGTCGATCATGACCAAGAGCGCAATGAGCAGAAGGATGGGCGCCAGGAACAGCAGCAGCAACAGCACAAGCACGACGTCTTCGGCACGCTTGACCGGCGCTCCCCAGCCGGACAGCGGCCGCCGTTGTACCGTGAGTGTGGGAATCCCGGCCACCAGGCTGAAGCCTGTCGGAGGGAAGTCGATTCCGGAGATTCCAGGATCGATGCTGACCGCGACCTGATATGCGGCAAACTTCGCTATGGCACGATTCAGCGCGGCGTGAGAGCTCCAAGGCAATGCCAGGATGACTTCATCGACATTTCCACTGCTGGCTAGCGCTGCGAGTGCGTCGTCGTCCCCGGTAACATCGCCAGGCGCCATCGAGATGTCCCCATCGATGAACACCCCAATAACGTTCGCTTCGTCGCTGTGTGCTTTCAGTAGTTGAGCAAGCTTGATCGCCTGCGCACCTGTGCCGAAGACCGCAACACGTCGCGTCAATCGGCCCTGCCTGCGCCAACGCGAGATCTGCAGCGCTACCACGCTCCGCGCGGTGACTAAGAACAGCCACGAAGTCAGAAACCACAGGCTTGCCCAAGTGCTCAGAAAGTGCTCGGAACGATCCACGGCGTAGCTAATCGCAGCGAGGCTGACAAAGGCGGCAGCCCAGGCGACCGAAACCTTTGCCAGCTGGACCATCAACCGCGCCGCGCTGCGAGGCTCGTAGGCCTTTGTCAGGTGCACGTAATTCAATGTCGCCGTCGCGCCCAGGACGACGCCGAGGGAATGGGACAACGGCTCAGGCTCATGCGCCGAAGAGAGCATATCGAGCAGAAATCCTATCGCCGCTATGCCAAGCCAGTCCGATACCCTCAGTATGCCGGGTAACCGTGTCTGCAGGTCGGCGCCCGAACTGCCTCGCGACAGGCGCGTTGGCTGCAAGCGATGGAAAATCCCCCGCGAAGCGATCACTCCGATATGGCCACTTGGCAGGGAAGACATCGACTCCGCCCTCTGGGCGCGTCGTCGGGGGACGACGACGGGCCTGCTCTGGAAGAGGATCGATTTCTTTTGTTTTCTTTTCTTATTGCAAAGAAAATGGAAACGCAACCCCTTTGACCGAGGCCAGTACCCGGCCGGCGGACTTGGTTCATTCGGAAGGGTTGTTGTGCCGGTCGATGGAAGGCGCGGTAGCGCAGCCGGCACGAGGCTCAGCTCGTCCCGCCCACTCGCCGAGCATCATCATCGGGGCGCCACACGGCGATTGACGCCGTGCACGAGAGGCCGCCAAATGATAAGATGGCCATGGTGGTCACAGATTTGACACGCTCATTGATGCAAAGCTCAATTTGCAACTGAACCCCGAGTACTATCGCCCTTGCCCAACACAAGAATCCGCGGAAAGATACCTCACAGCGAGTGGCCGAAGATCGCGCTGCGGTTTCAGAAAGGCGAAACGCTGGCCAAGTTGGCGCGTAGTTACGGCTGTACCGCACCTGCCATCCGCTACATAGTTGCGCGGATTTCGGCAAGGGACGCCAAGCTCAAGATGGGTCGCGACAAGTCGGAGATGGGCACTCTGCTTGCGTCGCCGGTGGGGAACCGCCGTACAACGCGGATCGGGGGGAAGGAAGATCCTCCTGATGTGGTCCGAGGTGGTTTGTCGTCGGTTTCCCCGACGCGGGACATCTGGGGCCGCATCAACAGCGATATGGCGATGTTCCTGGCCGCAATGGATTCGCTTTCCTCCGACGACAGCGTGAGCAATTACGAGGCGTTGCTGGCTGCAACCGATCGGCTGCTATGGGCGACCGCGCGCACACGCCTGGAGATCGAGCGCATCCTCGACAACCGAAAGCAGACCCCTATCCGTCGAACCTCGGGTTGATCGCACCGGCAATGGGCCGGCAGCCGCGCCGTCGCTAGCTGGCCGGCTGCCTCCAACTTGTCATCGAAAATCTGCAAGCGTCTCTTTTCTATTCAATTTTCTTTTCTTACTATGCTCGTCCCGCAAGCTGGCAGGACGAGGTTCGAGATGACCGACACCGGCATTTCGCGTGGCGCGGGTGGTGCCAATCTTCCGCAATTGCGCGGCAGCACATACGCGGCGGACAGCGAGCTCGAGATCCATCCCGGCCGACTCATCAACTCCGCCGTTCTGCGCAAGATATGGCGCCGCAAGTCGCTCGTTGCCCTTGTCGCCGTTCTTGGAATCGGAGTTGCCGGCGCCATCGTCCTGCGAATGCCCAGCTACTACGCCGCCCATGCGTTCGTGGTCGTCGGAGATCAAAACGCCAAGATTCGTCCGGTCTACAACTCGCAACAGGGCGGCGTGCAGGGCTTCCTGCCCGATTCAACCGCAGTCCAGACCGAGGTCGAAATCATCAAGTCTCCTCAGCTGGTGACCGAGGTCGTTCGCATTCTCAAGCTCCAGGACAAGCCGGAATTCAACCCAGCTGCCTCGTCATGGTTCGAGGACCGGTTTCCCGGAGCGTGGGCGAAGGATTGGCTCTTCGGCCCATCGGTTGGTTCTGACCCGGCCGCCGTCGAGCTTTCGCAGACTACCGATAGATTTCGCAGCCGTTTAAGCGTCAGCATCAAGCAGAACTCGCGAATGGTCGATATCGAGTTCGCGTCGGTGGACCCGCGTTTGGCAATGCAGGTCGCCAACACCATGGCCGACCGTTACGTCGCCTATCAGCTCGAATTGCGTTTGCAGTCCGCCGAGCAAACCTCCGTTTGGCTCAAGCAGGGGGTTACCCGGCTCCAGGCGAAGATGGAGGACGCTGAAAAGGTCGCCGAGGAGTTTCGTTCCCAGGCGGGATTGTTTTCTACACAGGACGGATCGCCGTTTCTCCTCAAGCAAATGTCGGACATGAACGCCGATCTCGCAAATGCCCGGACTGCGCGTGCGGCGATCGAAGCCCGCCTCAGTCAGCTCCGTGCGCCCAGTCAACCCAAGGGCCGCCACATCCCGACGACCGACATTGTCGACTCGCCGGTCATGACTAGCTTGGCTGGCCAAGAGGCCGGAGCGCAACAAAAGCTGGCGGAGGCGTTGGCGTCACTTGGCGCCAAGCACCCGACGACAGTCGGTTTGCAGGATGGGCTTTCGCGCATCCAGGCCGCAAAGCGCACTGAAGCCGCTCGGATTACAACGTCTCTCGAAAACGACCTGACGGTCGCACAACTGAAGGAACGGGACTTGACCGACCGGCTCGGTCGCCTGCAGCGCGAAATGACGGAGTTGAACCGCGCGGAAATCAAGCTGCGTTCGGTGGAACGCGAGATGTTCGCGCAAAGACCTGACGCGCAGGTCGTTTCCTATGCGCAGTTGCCGGTCAGCCCGGACCGGCCGAAGAAGAGGCTCCTGATTGCGATGGCGGCGGTTGGGTCATTGATCGGCGGTGTCTTTCTGGCGCTCCTGGTCGAGCGTGCAGATCGCAGTCTGCACAGCCTTGCCGAGGTCGAGGATGCTCTCGGAGTTGCTGGGCTTGGGATGCTTCCGATCTCTAAAGGCGCGCAACTCTCGCCGTGCGAGGCCGCCCGATACGGATCGTCGTATCGCGAAGCGACGAAAGGGATCTATTCGCGGCTCTTTTGCACGGCCAGAGCACCGAAAGTGACCGTGGTGACTTCGGCGTTGCCCGGCGAAGGCAAAACGACCTTCGCGCTTAGTCTGGCAGCGATGGTGGCTCAAAGCGGGCAGCGCGTTCTGTTCATCGACGCCGACCACTGGAGAAGAGGCGCTAGTGCGGCGTTGCGCATCCGCTCTCGCGCGGGATTGGCGGAGCTGCTCGAAGGAAGGGCCAAACTCGTCGACGCAATTACCTGCGACGTCGATTCGGGCGCCGACATCATTCTTGCCGGAACATTCTCGCGCGCTTCGCTGCTGGCTTGGGCGAGCAAACTGCGTGAGTTGCTTGCCCTGCTTAAGAAGCAATACGACGTCGTCATCATCGATGCGCCTCCCGTTCTCGCCGTATCGGAGGCGGCACTGATCGCTAGTCACGCCGACGCGACGGTGATGGCCATACGCTGGGCGAGCACCCCCCGCGACGCGGTCAAGATGGCATTGAAGCACCTGCACGATGCGGAGACAGTTGTCGCGGGCGCGGTCCTTACTCTGGTTCGCGAAGCCCGGCGCACATATTATGGCTACTCGTCGTACGCTGCGCAAAGCATCGCTGACAACCCCTCGCCGGCAGTCGCGATCACCGCGGAGAAACGATCGCGTTCCGATGGCAACGCTCCCGCCGGCGAAAATTGCCCGTCGCGTCACGCATTGCTGATAATCGACGTTCCGGAGCTGTTCACCGGTTCGTCGCGACGGTACTCGCCATCGTCAGACGCCTCCGATCGACTGATCGCGACGATCGACCGCTTGTCCCAGGCAGCTTCCAAATTCGGCATCACCATGATCTACGCCGAGCGGGACAGTCCGATGTTGCGCTTCTTGCGGTTGCTGACGAAGAAGTCGGAGACCGATCCAACGCTGCGGAAGAGGTTCGATCAGCGCCTGAGGGCAGCGGCCGAGTACAGCTTCGTGCGATCAGGCAGGGATGCATTTTCCAGTACCGGCCTGGACGAGGTTCTTCGCAAAGACGGTATCCGCCACGTCTTCCTGGCCGGATTGGAGGCGGTCACGTCCGTCGCTCAGACGGCGCGTTCCGCCCTTGATTTGGGATATCGCGTGACCTTTGTCCAAGATGGCATCTTTACTGCCGACGCAGACAGATGGGAGCGCTTACTGAAGGGTTTCGAGTCTGCCGCAGCCTTTGCCATCACGAGCGATGAATTCGCCGAGTTGGCTGAGACGATTCACAAGGCAAGCGAAGCGCCGGGGCGACGGACGCCGCAGCACGCTTAGCTCGGGGACAGAGACGAACCCGGTACACTGGGTGCCCCGTGCCCGCGCTGCAGCCGGCTTGTGGTCTTACTGTGGCTTGGTCGCCGATGCTTGGCATCGCTGCATCGACTATTTAGCGTGAGGAAGAAGAGGGCGTCTGGCCGCAGCAGGGTGTAACCCGCTGTTTATTTGGGGGCGGCGTCATGGCACAGAAGCACTTTGGCAAATCCAGGACGTCCAGGCCCGAGTTGAAGCAACATGTCGTCGTGCCATTCCCGGTAAAAACGGGGGTGGACCAAAAGCGGCATGCTCAGACGGTGGTCGATCCATACAGATGGTTTCGGTTCCGCCTGAGGAATGGCTTCACAGGCGCCGTGCCGATATTGGAGCGAGACGTGGCTCGGCTTTGGCGCTCGGTCCGGGAACCGGAGACGTTCCATTCGTTTGCCGTCTTCGATTCGCCGACCCGGCGCATCGGCTTGAACCTCCGTCACATGACCTGTTCTCAATTCGACGGGCATCGGGGCGCCGGCCTACTCGCCGACGCTGTGCCCGATACGGGTACGGTCGACATCGTTTTCTCGGACTCGAAGGAACCGCTGCACATTGAAATCGAGCCGGATGAATTTGCGCTCTTGGACGGTCACTACAAGAAGAGGTCCAAAATTATGGAGGATGAGGCGGCGGCAACCTTGGTCCAGATTGCGATGCTGTTTTCCTATTGCGAATCCACGCACACGGGCAGCGACTATGTCGAATGCCTCCAAGATGCGTCCTGTTCGTCCATTTGGATTCGATTGAACGACGTCGCATTGGTTTCAGCGCCCATTGGGCATCTCAAGGCGGAGTGGCGCAAGACCAAGACGTGTAGAGATGCACCAGAGGAGCGAGTTTGACGCAAGCGGCGGGCGGCTAACCCGGCTTTCCCAATCGACTCAACGATCCGGGCGCCGTCGAGCCAGTTGGGCATGGCCGACAGTCAGATGGCGAGGAGACGGCCAGGCCTGCAGCCCCGTGGCTGATTGGAGGCGGCAGGGAGTATCGGACGTGGCGAGGAAACTCAAGATCGCGCACCTGGTACGTCAGTACCACCCGTCGGTTGGTGGATTGGAGACCTACGTTGCGGAACTGGTCCAGCGCCAGTCCGTGCGGCACCGTGTTTACATCATCACTTTGAACCGGGTGTTCGGCTCGCAGGCAAGGTTGCGGTCGGTCGAGCGGTCCGGACGTGCGATCATCATACGCATACCCTACCTTGGAGTGAGGGAGCTCTTCATTCCCTTCCTGGGCCCGAGACTGCTTGACCGGTTCGATCTGAAGCACGCGCACGCGACCGATCAGCTTCTGGATCTGCTGTGCTTGACCAAGCGCTTCCGAAACCTGGTGTACTTTGCGACGACCCACGGCCTGTTCTTTCATACCTCCAGATTCAAACGCATCAAGAAGCTGTACCTTCGCGTGGTCACGCGCCGCAGCCTCTCGGCAAGTAGGGCAGTGTTCGCCGTCAGCGAGAACGACCTCGCGATCGTCAAGAGCATTGGAATCGATGCGATCCTGCTCCGTAATCCGATCGTCCCGCTCGGTGACTTCATCGCGGATGGCGCCGATCTGATCTATGTCGGGCGGATCGCTATGAACAAACGGATCGACAGGCTGATCGAGTTCGCTGCCCGGCTGACAGAACAGGATCCGGGCATCACCCTTCACATCGTCGGGGCGGATCCTGATGGGCTGTGGGGCGCACTGACTGAGTTGGTGAGGGCCTCGAAGGTAGGAGATCGCATCCGCTACCACGGCTATTTGGCGAGAAACGAGCTGCAGACCCTAGTCCGTTCGTGCGGCTACATCGTCTCGGCGTCCGAATATGAAGGATTCGGTCTCTCGATCGTCGAAGGGATGTCGGTCGGGTTGCTGCCGGTGTTGCACGACAACGCTGCGTTCCGCGAAACGCATCGACTTTCACGATGTGGTCTGATCTGCGACTTTGGCCAGCCGTGCGAGGCCGCAACAGCCTTCCTGCGCTGGCGCAGAACCAACACAATGGACGATCGCACGAGGGCCGCAGCGTTCGCGCGTGCGCAGAGCTGGCACACCGTGGAAAGAACCGTTGAAGATTGCTATGCGAGAGCTCTAGAGCAACAACAACCCCCGTGCGCGCATTTCCGAGCAGATGGAACCGCGAGCGGTTCCATCCGCTCGGAAATCGCTCTAGCCGGCGACTCAAAGTGCCGGTCCCGCGATATCCTCGGCGTCAACGTCGCCGCGCTCACGCGCGTGCAGGCGATCGAACTCCTTGTGAGGAGACTCGGTTCGCGAACCAAGACCCTCGTCGCCTTCGCAAATGCCAACCTCATCAACTGGTCCCGAACGCTCCGGGTCGGTGCCGATCTCTCGCGACAGTTTGTTGTCCTGAATGACGGGATCGGCGTCGATATCGCTTCCTTGATCCTTCACGGGTCCATGTTCCCCGCGAACCTGAACGGGACGGATTTGACGCCCCTATTGCTCAGTGCGGTCCCGAAGGGCACACGTGTGTTCCTGTACGGAGCCCGACCCGACGTCGTCAGCCGAGCCGCGGCTGTGCTTCCGGCTCAGCACGGCGTCGAGATTTGCGGGTTCCGGAACGGCTACCTCTCGACCGGAGAGGCAGAATCGCTCGTCCAGATCATTAATGCGTCCGCGCCTGATATTCTGCTCGTCGCGCTCGGCAATCCGCTGCAGGAAACGTGGCTGATGAAGAACGCAGACCAGCTTGACGTACCGTTGTCGCTCTGCGTCGGAGCATTCTTCGACTTTGCAACCGGGGCGGTGCCTCGCGCTCCGCCCTGGCTGCAGAACATCCGCATGGAATGGCTCTATCGCCTGCTTCGCGAACCCACCCGACTGTGGCGACGCTACACATTTGAAATCCTGGCCCTGATGGTTGCGGCACTCAGATCGAAGCTGGCGGCTCGTACGGCGTAATCCCGGGAGGCCTGTTGAGGCAATGAGGCAGGTGGCGTGATGCTGTCGTCCGGAACTCCCGTTGGTGAGCTGCGTCGCGCGGCTCCGGTCCCCGGGTCGGGGCTTTGGTTCGCCGTCGCCGTTGTGTCCTGTCTCGCGACGAGCGTCGGCTTGAATTTTGTCCTTTGCTTCGTTGATTCCAATGTCGTCGAGCTCAACCGGTCGCACGTCATTGCCGCCGAGCTCGTCTTGATCTCAACCGCACTGCTGCTCGCCGCTTCATCCTGGCATCCGTTGATGCGACCATGGCTGCTCTTTGCAGTCAGCGCTGCCGTCTGGTGGCTCATGCTCGGTCTCCTCCGGGGCGAGCTCGAGCCCAAACATGCCCGCGATATCGTCGTGATTCCGGTCTTCGTGATGCTCGGGATTTCAGCTTCGACGGACCGGCGGCCGGCGCAGAAATGGCTTCCGTTTCACCTGCTCATATTCCTCGTCATGGTCTATGAGGCACTGTATCCGACCAGCTTTACCTCCCTGTTCAACGTCAAGCAGTACTATATTCATACCAGAGGCTTGCAGGCATCCGATTTCTGGAATCCCGACACTGAGCTGTTTGTGAGCGCAACGAGGCCGGACGAAAGGCATCTGTTTCCGTCGCTTCCCTTTCACCGTCTCTCTTCGGTGTTTCTGGAGCCGGTCTCGCTCGAGAACTATGTCGTGGTGGTCGCGATTTTCCTCGCGGCCTTCAGGCGTCGACTGACGCCCTGGATCTTCTGGACCTTCGCCAGCACCGATGCGGCGCTTCTGGTTGGATCCGACGGTCGTCTCGGAGCGTCCCTGTGTGGCCTTATCGCGGTCATTGCCCTGTTCGGGGGCTGGCTTCCGCGGTCCGCGCCGATCGCTGCCCTGCCGCTAGCCATCCTCAGCGCAGTGGTGATGGTGGCAATGCTTGGTTTCCAATCCGGCTCTGACGACTTTCCTGGGCGAATTGCCTATACGGCCGAGCTCCTTGGAGCGCTTGGCACACTGGACCTCATGGGATTGAGCAGCTCTCTGGCGAACCTCTCTGCGGACAGCGGGATCGTGTATCTGATCATCTCCTACTCGATACTCGGCGTGGCTCTCGGCTGGGTGTTCGTCTTCGGAACGATTTCCTCCCGAGCACGTGCAGCGACGGTCCTGCGCTGCGGCGCGGCCATCTATCTGTCGGGAAATCTCATGGTGAGCGCCTCAGTTTTTTCGATCAAAACCGCGACCCTGCTCTGGTTTCTCGTCGGATATGCCGACGGCTTGACGTGGCGCGAACAGAGAAACCGAGTTGGGTTCGGCGCGAGGGAGAGTATTCATCCATGCCCATGAGCAGGCGCGCGATCTGGTCTCGAGCCGCTCGAACCGCCGGTGCGCGCAGGGTGGCACGCCTCCTGCTGCCGCCGATCGTGGCCAGGATCGCTTCGCAAGTGGGCCGCGCAGAGTGGGAATACGTATCCGACCATTGGCCGCAAAACGACCACAGGAGCCTCGGCTGGGATCATTCTTCAGTTCATCGGACCATGCTCGACAACTGGGAGCCGTACAAGCGAACCCTCGACGGCACCGAGCCCCTTGCTTTCTCGCCGTGGTTCACTGACCTGCCGGATTTCAAGGCTCATAACGTCCTGATGACTTATAGTTACGTCCTGGCACGGGCGGCCCAGCGTAAGACGCGGCTTTCCGTTCTCGACTGGGGCGGTGCGCTGGGTCACTATGCGGCCGTCGGCAACGCAGTTCTGCCGGAAGTCTCCCTCGATTTCACAGTGAAAGAGCGGGCCGATCTTTGTGCGGCCGGCCACGCGCTGCTGCCGGAGGTGTCCTTCACCTCGTCCGATGATGATTGTTTCCGCCGCCGCTACGATCTGGTGATGGCTAACAACTCTTTGCAATATGCTGCCAATTGGCGAGACAGCGTTCGCCAGCTTGCCGATGCCGCAGAAAGTTGGCTATTCATCATGAGTGTGCCCGTGGTGCGTAAGGCACGGAGCTTCGTGGTCGTTCAGCGACCGCAGCGCCATGGGCTGGGAGCCGATTACATTTCATGGGTCTTCAATTACGACGAACTCTTGAGGCAGGTAACAGGCTCTGGATTCATCCTGCAGCGCGAGTTCCTCGCCTTCGGCACCGATCGTCAGTATTATCGAAAGGCGCCGGAGGCATCACAGGTGTTAGGCTTTCTCTTTCGACGCACCTGATACAAGCAGCCTGGCCGGTTCACTTGGGCGAGATGTTCGCACACTCTCCCGGATAGACGGCTTACTCGCGGATCACATTGCTGTCGTAAGCGTGATCATGCTTCGGCATCAAGCACCGTGCCGCCTAACGATGCCGGCTCCGAACTTATATTCCTCGGGGAGGCCCGCCGAGCGCACAAATCGCTCATAGCCGATGCGCGCCTTGTAATCGTTATCCTCGCAATCATCCACGATTATCACGCCTCCAGGCTGAAGGCGCGGGTAGACGCGCTCAAGTCCCTTCCGAACAGGTTCGGACAAATCTACGTCAAGCAGGCAGGCGCTTACCTGACTAGGAAGACTATCATCAGGGAGGGCAACGATATCACCCTTAATGATTTCAACCTCCTCTCCACCGTGCTGGTCAAGCACCCAACGCGCGAGCTCCGTTGAATTAAGCGAAAAGTGCTTCTTCAACTGAGCAGGCGTTCCCAAAGCGTGGTCCTCGGTCCACTGCTCCGCGACGAATCCCTCAAACGTATCTATGACCACATACCTCTTCTGAGCGGATACATTCCTTAGCATCTTGTTTGCCGTGGCAGCGGTGCCACCCAGGTAACACCCGATTTCGAGGACGTCCCCGGGGACGCGTTGCGTCTGGATTAGCGTGTCCATCCAGAGGTACAAGCGTTCGGGAGCGATCATAATTGGGGGGAAGCGGTAAATCAGCGATCTCAGAACGCGCTTACCCCACATCGCGTATAATGCTGGCGCATTGAACATCGTTCTAGCCTAGGGTTAGCGCCGCCCTTTACCGGCCAGCGCAATCAGCCTGCCGCAAATCATCATGATGATATCCTCCCAATCCAAGAGCATGTTCGAAAGAGCGGGAGTGATCGGGATCTACAGTGATTCCGACGAGGTCGTGAGGCATTCTCCGGCCAGCCTCGTTGACCCCCGACGACCCATCATAGTCGAAACGGCTACGTTACGCGAGCAACCTGACTCTGGTGGAGCCCATGCTTCCGCTGCCAAGGAAGTAGTTGCTCCGCCACATTGGCTCGCGATGCGGCTCACCTTGGATTTGTTGGCTCGGCCCTGGGGCGAGGCCAGTCGCATGTGACAGTCCGACGATCCGCCACATAATGGTCACGAGCCCCGGAGCCCACTTCTACTATTTTAAAGCCTACTTCTATCAGAAGTGGCGGCGACCATGAAGGGGATCATTCTCGCCGGGGGCACCGGAAGTCGACTGTGGCCGATTACGTGGGGCGTGAGCAAGCAGCTCCTGGCCGTGTACGACAAGCCCATGATCTACTACCCGCTGACCACGTTGATGCTGGCCGGCATTCGCGAGATCATGCTCATCACGAAAGCCGACGAAGCGCCACAGTTCCATGCCCTGCTGGGCGATGGCGCAAGGTGGGGCATTGATCTGTGCTACGCCGTTCAACCGCAGCCTGACGGCCTCGCCCAAGCACTGATCATCGGTCGCGACTTCATTGCGGGTGGGCGATCCGCGCTGGCCCTCGGCGACAACATCTTCTATGGCGAAGGCTTCATCGCCCAGTTGCGGCGCGCGGCCACGAGCAATACCGGTGCCGTCGTATTTGCGTACTGGGTCCGCGAGCCGAGCCAGTACGGCGTGGTCGAGTTCGCTCCGGACGGCAGCGTGCGCGCCATCATCGAGAAGCCGAAGGACCCGCCGTCAAATTATGCGGTGACGGGACTCTACTTCTACGACGAGCAGGTTGCCGACATCGCCGCCACGCTCAAGCCTTCGCCACGCGGTGAGCTCGAGATCACGGACGTCAACAACCACTATTTGCGCCAAGGCCGCCTCACGGTCGAGAAACTGGGCCGCGGCTTCGCCTGGCTCGATACCGGCCAACCGGAAAGTCTGCTGCAAGCATCGGAGTTCATGGCGACGGTCGAGGCGCGCCAGGGCCTGAAGATTGCCTGCCCCGATGAGATCGCCTGGCGACAGGGTTGGATCGACGACGGCCAGCTCGAGAGACTCGCCGCTGGCTTCAAGGGAAACGCCTACGGCCAATATCTGTTCGGTCTATTGGCGCGCCGATGAGGAGTCATGACATGGCTGTTTTATCGGACAAACCTGGCATCTCAAAGTATCGCGCCATTATTCTTGCGGGTTGTGATCGCAACTACTTCGATCTGATCTCGGATATGCTCCTTTCGGTTGATCCGCATCGGCGCGCTCGCGGTATCGACATTGGCATCATCGACTATGGGCTCACGGCCGATCAAGTTCGCTCCCTTCACGTTTACGCTTCCCGCATCATCAAGCCGACGTGGCGCCTCGAGATTGCGCGCGATCAGGATCCGACATCCGGGATTTGGGCGAGCCATTTGTTTCTTCCGGTCGAGTTTCCGGGCTATGACGTGTATTTCTGGATCGATCCCGACGCATGGCTCCAGGTCCCCGGCACGCTCGATGTATTTATCGAGGGAGCCGGCGCTCACGGCGCCGCTGTTGTGGCGGAGCACCATCCGAGCTACCGCTTCCAGCCGCGCCTCCAGTTCCGAAACATCAAGAATTTTGTTCGCGGATACGGGCTGAGGGACGGGCTTTGGCTGCAGATGCAGCCGCACATCAACATGGGTGTTTTCGCGCTTCGAGGTGATGCGCCGCATTGGAAGAAGTGGCGTGAACGCCTCGTGGCCGCGGCTCGGCGGACTGGGCGGATCTATCCGAACGATCAATTCGCCTTCAACCAGATTGTCCATCAGGATAAGACGCCGACTTTGATACTGCCGCCGGAACTCAATTGGATTCCTGATCGCGGCCCTCCTGCGTGGGATCCAGCCGCCCGCCTATTCGTCACGCCCGACAAAAGCCGGCAGCCGCTCGGTATCATTCATCTTGCAGGGCAGGGAGCCAAACGACGGAAGTACAGAATTCCCGTCGTTGGCGGCGGGACAATGAGTACCGAACTGCGCTACTCGCGCGTTCGTTCGCTTTACGATCCCGCGCTCGAGCCGACATAGGGTGTGTCGGGGGGCGACCGAAGCCATGACGCTTCGGATCGCCCGCGCCCTTGGCCCGGGGCTGCGGGGTCTCAGAACCGGGGGCTTGGCTCGGGAGCAGAATCATGGGCATCGATTTAACCGGACTCCGAGCTCTCGCTTTTGCAAAGCGCGTGTATGGTTTCGAATTTCGCGAGACCGTGATGCTTGGAAGACAAGAAATCCATTTCTGGAAAGAGGAATATATGGCCGTCCGGAAGAGCGTCGGGCTGGATTTTGATTATGACGACGCCATCGAACTGGGTCGGTTTGCCGAGCCGCTGTTCAAGAAAATGGGAGCGCAGAAGGTTACATCTGTTGACGCGGCTGGGTATGAAGGGGCTTCGATAATCCATGATTTCAATCGACCGCTTCCGAAGAAGTTCTCCAGAGCGTTCGATACCTTTGTGGATTTCGGGTCTATTGAACACGTTTTTAACGTTGCGCAAGCAATAGACAACATCAGGTCGATCGTAAGAGTCCACGGTTCCATTCTGATCGTGACGATTGCGAATGGGTTTGCCGGTCACGGATTCTACCAGTACTCACCCGAATTCTTCTATAGCGTCTTTAGCGAACGCAATGGATTTGGCGATACTGGCGTATTTCTCGTGGACACCTCTCGTCCAAAGACATGGCATTTCATCAAGAATCCCGGCCGACTCAAGCGTCGGAACCAATTACCTTTTGGCAAGCAATTCTGGATACTGGCGTTCTCACGGAAATTCAGTGAAGTGAATGGATTGGAGGTTATTCAGTCGGATTATGAGAATATCAAATGGACCACTGCCAATCACGCTCACTTCGAGCCTTGGAATCAAGAACAAATACTGAGATCGCGCAAGCTTCCTCGACGGATATTAAATCCGTACGTCTACAAGGCGATCGCATATGCGCGGCAGGCCCACAACGCTCTGGCGAATTACCGGGCAGATCGCATATTGATGGATCCGGATACTGTGGATGCGGCCGCCTTTATGCAAGACATCGCAGCCCATTCGCGGGATTCGCAGACAATGCGAGAAGGCCCTTGATGGTCCGCTTGCCTCTGGGCGAAGGCGTCTGTTGTGCGCCGCATGGTGGTGGTTTTGCGCATACTGCATATCTCGAGCGCCTGACCAACGGCCATCCCGTCAGCCGTCTCGACGACCTCCTCCTCCTCCCGGAACTAGACGCCGGATGCCTGACCGTGTGTCAGGAATGGATGCTTACCGGGCATTCGACACACTTGGCGTCGGCCGGGGGATTGGGATCCGTCGTCCAAGGCGTCCCCAGCACCGATGTCAGAGCTTGATGCGCTGTCGATTGGCGCCGAGGACCAGGACGTAGGAGGCATGTCCTGAGGGCGAGACGCGGACGCCGAAGCCCTTGAGGCCGCGGTCCACATACGTTACCTGCTTGCCCGCGATGGGCTTCAAGCTTCGCACGGCTGGGTCGGTCAAATTCAGGACAGGCATGGCTAGGCTCGCATGAGGCTCGGAGAACAGTGGTGCTCTGCCGTTCCACTACGGTCAGCATGCACCATGCAAGCGCGCGAAAGATAAGCGTACCAACGAGTTAGGTTCGCTATGTGTCATGGTGGGGCGTAGCCAAGCGGTAAGGCAGAGGATTTTGATTCCTCCATTCCCAGGTTCGAATCCTGGCGCCCCAGCCAGGCGTTCACGACATCAGCGCGACGTGGACGTCAGCGCGGCTTGAGAGCCTGGGCCGGCCCCCGATTCTGGTCCGGGAAGTACATCGGTCCCTCGCCGACATCGACCGGGACATCGAAGCCCTTGTCGTGCAGCAGCGCTTCCATCTTCGCGATGCCCTTCTCGTAGTTGCCGCGCTCGCAATCGAAAGCGGCGTTGATCCGCCGATGGTTGCGCGCGCCGTCGCTGTTGTCCGGGGTGCGCGTGGCACCCCACCGGTCGTAGAACGCCACGAGGTCGTTGCACCGCTTCTTGGCGGCGGCAGCGGCCACGGGCTCGGCGGCGAAGGCGGGCTGCGCCATCATGGTCGTCGCAATCACGGCAAGCACGCTCGTCGAACGAATCAGTACGCTCAGCATCAGTCGCTCCAGGGGACGTGATCTCTGCAACACCGGATCACGATCGGCTTGGAGGAAACTTGGGTGCCGAAACGCTCGAACGAACGGCTAGCCGGCAGAATTCATCGCAAATTCATGGTGCATTTCGTACGCGGAATGTTTGTCATGCAACCGTCTCGGCGACGGTCTCGATCGGCGTCACGTCGACGACGCCACCCGCGATCTGGCGCGTTGCCTGCGTGTAGTGCTTGAAGAAATCGCGGTCCTGCAAGGCAACGCGGCCGGCGTCGTCGTGCACGGTGGCGATATGAAAGTAGTCGACGCCGTCGCACGCCTTCAGGCAGCGGTAGCCGATCTTGCCCTTGAGCGCGGGATCGGAATCGATCGCGGCGATGAACGCGGCAATCTCGCGGTGCCAGTTCTCGGGCGAGCCCTCGGTGCGGCGGTATCTGATCAGAAACTGCTTCATGTCGGTCCTCCTCGGTGGCAATGATCTGAGGACGACAGGGGCTGGAGCGCAAGTATGGACAAAAATGATAGTAAGGGATGCCCGGTGCTCACCTTCCAGCGCATGGTGAGCGGCAAGTACAAGATCCGCATCCTGTGGGACTTGAAGGACGGCCCGCGGCGCTACGGCGAGATCCGCAACGGCCTGCTGCGCGGCGCGTCAGGATCGCGCGAGATCGCGCCGCGCGTGCTGAGCCGCGAGCTCAAGGCTTTGGCCGAATTCGGCCTGATCCAGCGCAAGGATTTCGGCACCGTGCCGCCCAAGGTCGAGTACCGCCTGACTCGGGCGGGCAAGAGCTTCGTGCCGGTGATCGCCGCCATCCGCCGGTGGGGCGAGCGTCACCTCACGGCCGCGGCTTAGCGGCGGTTGAGGTAGTCGATCGCGAGGTAGGCGAGCGCCCGCACGCCGTACTTCAGTGCCGGCTCGTGGATGTGGAACAGCGGCGAATGGTTGGCCGGCGCTTCGCGCGGATCCTCGCCCGGCGGCGTGACGCCGAGGAAGAAGAACATGCCCGGCACCTTCTGCGCCAGGATCGAGAAATCCTCCGCGCCCATCACCGGCCGCGATTCGGTCACGCGCTCCTCGCCGACGCCGCGGCCGAGGCTCTTGGTGCCCCAGGCGGTGAGCGGCGGGTCGTTGTAGGTCACCGGCACGCCTTCGCTCACCTCGACGGTCGCCGTGGCGCCTTGCGACTCGGCGATCGTCGTCGCGGTCTTCTCGAGCCGCCGCCAGATGTCGGCGCGCACCGCCTCGTCGTGGGTGCGGATGGTGCCCTGCATCTCGAGCGTGTCGGGGATGATGTTGGCGCGCACGCCGCCATGCACCGTCGCGATGGTCAGCACCGCCGGCGTCTTCGTGACGTCGAGCTGGCGGCTCGGGATGGTCTGCAGCGCCAGGATGATCTGCGCCGCCGTCACCACCGGATCGACGCCGCGCCACGGCGACGAGCCGTGGGTCTGCCGGCCCTGGACGTCGATCTTGATGCTGTCGGCGCTCGCCATCAGCCCGGCGGGCCGCAGCGCAATCGCCCCCGAGGCCTGCGCCGAGGTGACATGCAGGCCGAACACCGCGGTAGGCACGGGATCGCCGAACACGCCGTCGTCGATCATCGCCTGCGCGCCGCTCGGACGGCCGTCGTAGGAGCCTTCCTCGTTGGGCTGGAACAGGAACTTCACCGTGCCGGCGATCTCTTCGCGCAGGCTGGCCAGGATCTCGGCGACGCCCATCAGGATCGCGACGTGGGCATCGTGGCCGCAGGCATGCATGACCGGCACGGTCTGGCCGAGCCATTGCGCCTTGGCCCTGGAGGCGAAGGGCAGGTCGACCCGCTCCTCGACCGGCAGCGCGTCCATGTCGGCGCGCAGCGCCACGATGCCGCCCGGCTTGCCGCCCTTCAGGATGCCGACCACGCCGGTGATGCCGACGCCGGTCTTCACCTCGATGCCGAGCTTCCCGAGGTGCTCGGCGGCCAGCGAGGCGGTGCGCGTCTCCTGGTAGGAGAGCTCGGGGTTCTGATGGATGTCGCGCCGCCAGGCGATGACCTTGTCCTCGATCGCGAGGGCGGCGGCGGAGATGCGGTCGGAGAGCGCTTGGCTGGTCGGATTGATGGTGTCCATGCCGCAGTGTCTAGAGACCGGGCACGATGGGCAAGGTTATTGCCAGGCGAGCAGGCGGCGTTCGAGCCGGTTCATCAGCAGCGTGACGCCAAGCCCGAGGAAGGCGAGCAGGAACAACAGCCCCATCACGCCGTCCATGTTGAAGGTCGATTGCAGGTAGGCGAGCGTCTGGCCGAGCCCGTGCTCGGCCGCCAGCAGTTCCGCACCGACCACGCCGAGCAGCGAGAAGATCAGTCCGAGCCGCAAGCCGGAGAACATCACCGGCACCGCCGAGGGCAGGGTGACCTTGGAGAAGACCTGGCGAGGCGTCGCGCCGAGCGTGCGCGACAGCACCAGATGGTCGCCGTTGACGCTGCGGATTCCTGCCACCGTCGCCGCCAGGACGATGAAGAAGGTGAGGCTGAAGCCGACCGCGATCTTCGAGCCGATGCCGAGCCCGAACCACAGCAGGAACAGCGGCGCCAAGGCGATGCGCGGCATGGCGTTCAGCAGGGTGAGGTAGGGCTCGGCGCTGCGGTGGAAGGCCGGGAACAGCATGAACAGCAGGCCGGCTGCGACGGCGCACACGCTCCCGCCGACGAAGGACAGGAGCGCGCCGGCGAGCGTATAGCCGAGATCGAGCCACAGCTTTCCCTCCGACACGAAGCCTTTCCACAGATAGGCCGCGATGCCCGACGGCCGGCCGAAGAAGGTCGGATCGAGCAAGCCGCCGGTGGCCGCGGCTTCCCACAGGGCGACCAGCGCGACGACGAAGGCCGCATGGCCGAGCCAGCGTCTGGTCATGGCGTCATGCCCTGCTCGAGCAGGGTCCACAGCCTGCTGTAAAGAGAGTGGAAGCGCGGATCGCTCTGCAGCGCGCGCACGCTGCGCGGCTGCGGCAGGTCGATGGCGACGTCGGCGACGATCCGGCCGGGCCGGGCGCTCATGACGATCACGCGGTCGGACAGGGCCACCGCCTCGGCGAGGTCGTGAGTCACGAATACCACGGTCTTGGCGGTCGCCGCGCAGAGGTCGATCAGCACGTCTTCGAGCTGCAGCTTGGTCTGCGCATCGAGCGCGCCGAACGGCTCGTCCATCAGCAGCACCGGGCTGTCGAGCGCGAAGGTGCGGGCGAGCGCGCAGCGCTGGCGCATGCCGTGCGACAGCGCCTTGGGATACTTGTCCATGAAGCCGCCGAGGCCGACGCGCTCGAGCAGCCCTTTCGCCCGCGCCTCGCGCTCGGCCGCCGGCACGTTGCGGACCTCCATGCCGTAGGCGGCGTTGCCGAGCGCCGTGCGCCACGGCAGCAAGCTGTCGCGCGCCAGCATGTAGGCGATGTCGGGATTGCCTGGCCGGGGCGGCTTGCCGAGGACGCTGGCACGGCCCGCCGGCGACCCCTGGGATGCCGCGTCGAGCAGGCCGGCCAGCAGGTTCAGGATGGTGGTCTTGCCACAACCGCTCGGGCCGACCAGCGAGACGAAGCTGCCGGGCGCGACCGAGAACGAGGCATGGTCGACCGCCAGCACGGCCGACGCGCCGCTGCCGAACCGCACGACCAGGTCGGCGATCTCGATCGCCAGGCCCGTGCCGGTTTCCTCGCCGCGCGGCACTACGGCGCCTTGGCGTGGAGCAGCTTCGACGTGTCGAACGGCGCGTCGATCTGCTTGGTGAGCAGCATGTTGTCGGCGATCTGCTTCAGCGCCGGCCGGCTGACCTCGACCCGGTAGGACGGAATGCCGGCCCTGAGCGACTCCGCCATCACCTCGTCGCCGCGCGGTATGTCGAACCTGAAGTAGCTCTGCGCGATGCGCAGCGTTTCGTCGAAGTTCTTCGGGTCCTGCAGGAAGCCCGCGGCGTCGCGGCCGGCGGCGATCAGCGCGTCGACGACGTGCGGCGCCCTGTCGGCGGCGTCGCGCGTCATCACCGCGATCACCGAGGCGCCGTTGGTGCCCGCCACCTCGACCGGCTCGGTGGCGCGCGCGGCCCGGAACACCGTGCGGCAGTTCTTCATCACCTCGCAGATCGAGCCGGCCGGCTCGAAGGTCATCAGCGCATCGACCTGCTTGGAGACCAGCGCACCGTAAGCGGTGTTGGGCCCGCCGACCGCCACGTAGACGAAGTCTTCCGGCTTGAGCCCGGCGCGCTGGGCGAGCTGGCCGAACTGCAGCTCGCCGACCGCGCCGCGTGCCGGCACGCCGATCTTCCTGCCCTTCAGCCCGGTCATCACGGCGCGATAGTCCTGCCCGACCTCGGGCACGCCCGCCTCGTTGCGTACCACGATCTGGAACGGGTTGGCGGTGGCGACGCTCATGAGGGCCGCGAGGTTCGCGCCCTTGAGCATGGCGAGAATCTGGCTCTCCGGGCCGACCACCGCGACGTCGATGCTCCTGGCCAGCAGGGCCTGCGCGCCGAGCGCCCCCGACGGGATGATCTGGAGCCGGCACGTGATGCCGTGCTGCTCGCAGAAGCCCTTGGCAATGGCGACGCGGAACAGGAGATTGCCGATGCCGGGATAGTCCTGCAGGCGAACGGTTTCACCCTTGCCTTGCGCCTGGGCCGGCACGATCGATGCGCCGGCGAGCGTTATCGCGGCCGCTGCGGCGGCGATCATCTTCTTCATCGTTGTTTCCTCCCTTCGCGGCGACGCGGCTCAGGCCAGCGGCACGCCCTCCAGCGTGACGCGATGCATCAGGCGGCGCTCGCCGTGATAGTCGTTGATGGCGAAGTGCCAGGTCGCGCGATTGTCCCAGAAGGCGATCGAGCCCTTGCGCCACTGGAAGCGCGTGTGGAACTGCGGCTGCGCGGCGTGGGCGTAGAGGTATTCGAGCAACCGCTTGCTTTCGGCCTCGGTCCAGCCCTCGAAGCGGACCGTGAACCCGCGATTGACGTAGAGCGTCCGGCGGCCGGTCTCGGGATGACGGATGACGACCGGGTGAACGGCGTCCTGGGTCGCGAGGTCGGGATTGCCGATGCGGCCGGCGACGTCGCGCGAATACTGGGCGGCGGCGCCGAAGACATGGCGGCTCGAATGCACGGCGCGCAGGCCCTCGAGCGTGCGCTTCAGCCCGTCCGATAGCGCCTCGTAGGCATGATGCATGCTGGCGAACATCGTGTCGCCGCCCATCGGCGGCACCTCGCGCGCCAGCAGGATCGAGCCCAGTGCCGGCACCTGGTCATAGCTGTGGTCGGTATGCCAGCCGCCGCCGATATTGGTCTTCTGCTCGGGCTCCTTGCGCACCTCGGCGATCTGCGGATGGCCGGACACCGTCTTGAAGAAGCGATTTACGTTGATCGGCGCGAAGCGCTCGGCGAAGGCGATGTGCTGTTCGGGCGTGATTTCCTGGTCGCGGAAGAAGATCACGCCGTAGTCGTTCAGCGCGCCGCGCAGCGCCTCGGTCTCGTCCGGGGTGAGCGGCTGGGAGAGATCGACGCCCAGGATCTCGGCGCCGATGGCGGCCGAAGTGGGGCGGATGTCGAATCGCGAGTTGCGCAGCGTTTCCTCCGTTCGTTGATTGACTAGAATGATAATTCTAGTTATATTTTTTTGCAAGCGGCGACCGCCGCGTTAGAAGTCGAACCGTGCTCGATCAGAAACTCATCGCCGACGTGCAGCTCCCCGGGCTTCGGCCGACGCAGCAGCAGCGCAGCCGCGAGCTGGTGGTCCGGCTGATGACCGAAGGGTTGGAGCTTCTGCGCGAGCACGACTTCGAGAGCCTGTCGATCGAGACGCTGTGCGCGCGCTGCGACGCCACCGTGGGCTCCTTCTACGGCCGTTTCGAGAACAAGGAGGCGTTCGTCGACGCTCTGCAGCGGGTCGTGGTCGAGGATGCTCGGCGCGAGCTGGCGGCGTCCTACGCATCCGGCAAGTTGCCGCGGGACAGCCTCGCCCATCTGCTGAACTGGATCGCCAAGGGCGGCGTGGCGTGGATCCGCCGGTACGAGGGGCTGGTCCGCGCCTCGTTGCGCCGCGCCTCGACCGACCGCAAGAGCTGGACGCCGATGCGCGAGCTCGGCCGCCTCCATGTCGAGTACGCGCTGCCGCACATCGTGCGGCTGGTCGGGCCGCGCGCCGCGCCCGGCCTCGAGGAACGCGTTCGGCTGGCGTTCCAGATGATGTACGGCACCCTGAACACCATGGTGCTGATCGATCCCGGTCCGTTGTCGCTCGGTCATCCCGAGACGCCGCGCCGGCTGGCCGCCGCCCTGCAGCGGCTGATCGAGTAGGGGTCAGGTCCCCTTCATCGCCCGCTCGCGCGCGCCATAGGCGCGGGCCAGCCGCGCGTCGCGATTCTCGAACAGGTCGGCGCCGCCGCTCTTCTTCAGCAGAGCCTCCTCGACATCGGCATGCGGCCGTACCGTGCCGTCGGCCAGCAGATGCTCGATCGCGACGCCGCGCTCGGCCAGCCGCCGCGACACCAGCACGGTGCGATGGCAGTCGAGCGGCTCCTTCTCGGCGCACATCAGGCAAAGCGACGTGCCGGCGCTGGCCGCGATCAGCCGGCCGATCGCGTCCTTGAACGCCGGCCGCGCCGCGGCGTCGTCGTAGCTGCCGCCGCCTTTCGGCATGCCGCCCAGCACCTCGCCCTCCCAGGCATAGGCGATGCCGGCCTCGGCGAGGCTCTTCGCCAGCCGCTCGCGGCCGAACTGCGGGAAGCGGCGCGACCACGGCATCGAGCGCACATCGACCAGCCGCTCGACGCCGCCGGCTTTCAGCAGCGCCACGAAGCGCTCGATCGGATGGTTGGAATGGCCGATGGTCTTGATCATGACAGGCGGCGCACCAGCTCGATGAAGCCGAGCGTCGCGGCCGAGCGTTCGTCGGCGCGGCAGGCGAGATTGAGCGGCACCTTGATCGCGGGCCGCCCGGTCAGCGGCCTGTAGGTAACGCCTTCGAGCGGCAGGCGGCTCAATGACGCCGGGACGATGGTGATGCCGAGACCCGCGGCCACGAGATTGAGGGTCGAGACGATGCGCGGCGCCTCTTGGCCGACATGCGGGCTGAAGCCGGCCTCGGCACAGGCGGCGATGATCACGTCATACAGGCCGCGGCCGTCGGGCCGGCGGTAGAGGATGAAGGTCTCATCGGCCAGGTCCTTGAGCGTGAGCTTGGGCCGGCGAATCAGCGGATGACGGGCGGGAAAGGCGGCGGCCATGTCCTCCTGGAGCAGGTCGTGCACCGCGACGCCGGCTGGATCGACCAGGCCGGAGCGGATGAAGGCCACGTCCAGCCGCTCGTCGCGCAGGCCGCTCACCATGTCGCCCGAGCTGCTCTCCTCGAGCACGAAGGAGACGTCGGGGCGCTTGGCGCGGAACTCGCGGATCGCCCGTGCCACCAGCGGATGGAACGGCGCCGAGGTGGTGAAGCCCACGGCGATGCGGCCGACCTCGCCGCGCGCGGTGCGGCGGGCGCGGATCTTGGCGTGCTCGGCCTGGGCCAGGATCGCCTCGGCGTCGGCCAGGAAGGAGCGGCCGGCATCGGTCAAGGTGACGCCGCGCGGATGGCGCACGAACAGGGCGGCGTCGATCTCGCGCTCGAGCGCGCGGATCTGCTGGCTGAGCGGCGGCTGCTGGATATGCAGCTTCTCGGCCGCGCGCGTGACATGGCCCTCATGGGCGACGGCGACGAAGTAGCGGAGATGGCGCAGTTCCAAGGCAGACGTCCCAGATATCGACCGGCTATCTACCATATATTTGAACACTGGATAAGCCGGCCCTACCACGGGGCCATGACGACGCTCCTGGCCCTCGGCCTCTCGGTGCTGATGATCGGCACGGCCTTCCTCTCCGGCATCTTCGGCATGGCCGGCGGCCTGATCCTGATCGGCGTGCTGCTGGTGGTCTTCCCGCTGCCGACCGCCATGGTGCTGCATGCGGTGACCCAGATGGCCTCCAACGGCTGGCGCGCCATCCTGTGGTGGCGCCATATCTCGTGGAAGACCATCGCCTTCAGCGTCGCGGGCAGCCTGGTCTCGGTCGGCCTGTGGTCGATCTGGCTCTACGTGCCCGACAAGGCGATCGCGCTGCTGCTGCTCGGCCTCTCGCCCTTCGTCGTGCGGGCGATCCCCGACAGGCTGATGCCGCGCACCTTCGGGCCGGCGCAAGTCGCGGCGACCGGCTTCGTATCGATGATGCTGATGCTGACGACCGGCGTCACCGGGCCGTTGCTCGACACCATGTTCCTGCGCTCGACGCTGGAGCGGCGGCAGATCATCGCCACCAAGGCCGCCTGCCAGCTCTTCAGCCACGGCTTCAAGCTCGTCTATTTCGGCGCGCTGGTCGAGCAGGCCGGGCAGGTCGAGCCGTGGTTCCTCGCTGTCGCAGTCGCCTCGTCGATGCTCGGCACCTCGCTCGGCAAGCTGCTGCTCGAACGGCTGAGCGACGCGCAGTTCCGCGTCTGGTCGCAGCGGCTGATCACCGTGCTCGCCAGCTACTATGTCGGCTACGGCTTGGTCCTGCTTGCGGGCATCGCCTAGAATGACGCGTGTCCGTTCCCACAGGCTTCCAACCCATAAACCAGACATCCGGTTTCGCTGACGCCAACGGGCCGTGGTTCGAGAAGGTCGAGGATGGCCGCCTGATCCGCGGTTTCCGCCCCGGCCCGCAGCATTCCAACAGCCACGGCATCGTGCATGGCGGCATGCTCGCCGCCTTCCTCGATTCGGTGCTGGGCTCGACGGTGTTCCACGTCCTGCACCGCCGCTGCGTCACGGTGCGGCTGACGATGGATTATCTGATGCCCGGCCGCGTCGGCGACTGGCTGCAGGGCGAGGCGGAGATCCTGGGCCATGACGAGCATGTGGCGCAGGTGCGGGGCCGTCTCTATGGTCCGCGCCACGACGTGTTGACGGGTGTGGGAACCTTCGCGCTCCTGCACCGCCAGCGCCCGCCGAGAATCCGGAGTTGAGTGTGAGCGACGACAATCCGCCTGAAGGTTTCTTGCGCATCGATTTCGAGCGCGGCGGCCCCGTCACCTTCAACAGCCATGTCGGCAATCTCTATTGCAAGCGCGGCACCAAGGGCACGCGCGAGGAGTTCGTGCTGGGCTTTCGCGTCCACCAGAACATGTGCAATCCTGCGGGCGGCCTGCATGGCGGCATGATGATGACGGTGGCCGACCTGGTCGGCACGATGGGCGGCGGCGCGCTGGTCGGCCTCGCCAAGTTCCTGCCGACGGTGAGCATGACCTGCGATTTCGTGGCGCCGGCCCGGCTCGGCGACTGGGTCGAGGGCCGGCCCGAGCTGGTGCGCCAGACCCGCTCGCTGCTCTTCACCAACATCTACCTGACGGTGGGCGAGGAGAAGATCCTGCGCGCCTCGGCGATCGCCAAGATCCCGTCGGGCGACGGCCAGGCGTTCGGCCGCGCCCGGCTAGACCGCAGTAATTCAGACAGAAGTGCCGAAGTGGCTGCCAAGAGCCCGGCGGCCTGAATCGGTCAGCCGTACGGTGCGGCCGCGGCGCATCCGCTCGGCCCAGCCCTTCTTGAAGAAGGTGTCGGCGATCGCCGCCCCCAGCGCGCCCGAGATGTGGGGCCGCCGCTCCGACCAGTCGAGGCACTGGCGCGCGAAATGACGCGAGTCCACGCGCCGCGCGCCGTCGAGATCGATGCCCAGCCGCTGGCAGAACAGCTCGCCGGAGTTCGTGAGCGACCAGTCGCGCGCGCCCTCGGGCTCGAGATGGCCGCGCTGGGTCAGCGAATCGGTGACCGCCATGCCGACCTGGCCGGCGAGATGGTCGTAGCAGGTGCGGCAGAAGCGCAGGTCCGGATCGCGCCGCCAGGCGGCGGTCTTCGACGCTGGCTGTGCCCGCGCGCCGGCCAGCGCCATCAGCGATTCGATGGCGTGCGCGACCTCGCCCGAGGCGAGGCGATAGAAGCGGTTGCGGCCCTGCGCGCGCGCGGCGAGCAGGTTGGCCTCGACCATGCGGGCGAGATGGCCCGACGCGGTCTGCGCCGTGACGCCCGCGGCATGGGCGAGATCCGACGCGGTATGGGCGCGGCCGTCCATCAGCAGCTGCAGCATGGACGCGCGCGCCGGGTCGCCCATCAGGGCGGCGACTTCGGACAGGGCGTTGACGGTGATCATGGCCAAAATCTAGGCTCGCGCGCGCGAGGCCGCCACGTCCAATAGTTCGGCCGGGGCCGAAATGTCTAGGCAATCCTCCCCATTCATATGGGGAGGTGCCCGCGTCTTACGCGGGCGGAGGGGTCATAGGCCACATCACAACTGCGACTCATGACCCCTCCGCCCCTGATTACAGGGGCACCTCCCCATATGAATGGGGAGGGATTTGCTCAGCGCCACTTCGGGTTGGCGATGGCGATCTTGTCGGCCGTCGTGGCTTCGAGATGCGCCATCAGCTCGCCGTCCGTCTCGTCGCGCTCGCCGGCGCGCAACTGCCGTGCCAGCTCGCTGTTGAGCTCGGCGAGCGTGCCGTCGCGACCGAGCAGGTGCTTTAGCCGCACGTGTTCGCGCGCATCGGCCTCCGGCCCCAGCCGTCCTTCGCGCTCGAGGATGGCGAGCGAGTTCACGGCCACCCGCATCTGGAAGCCGAGCCGCGGATCGGCCTTGTCGAGCGCCGGGGTCGCTTCCTCGCGCAGGAAGTCGGCGATGGCGTTGAACAGCTCCGAGGCGGTGGGGCGATCCTGGGCCATCAGCGCGCTTCCTTCAGGAGTTGCAGCAGGTCGACCTCGGTCTCGACGGCGCGGCGGCCGATCGACGCCATCTCCATCGACTTCAGCGAGCCCGAGAGATGCTTCCACGCCTGGGAGTGGCAGATGATGCCCCAGCGCACCGTGCCGAACACTTCCCACCAATGGGCGCGCGCCGGATCGACCTTGGCGCCGCCGGCGCGCTCGTAGGCGGCCCACAGCGCCTCGCGGCTGCCGAAGCCGCCGGCCGGCTTGTCGATGGAACCGAAGCGCCAGCTCTTCACGCACACCCAGCCGAGATCCTCGACCGGGTCGCCGAGATGCGCGCCCTCCCAGTCGAGGATCGCGGTGACACCCGATTCGTCGGCGAGATAGTTGCCGGTGCGATAGTCGCCGTGGACGAGGGTCGGCCGCGCGATCGGCGGCGGCTTGCGCCGGTCGAGCCAGGTGAGCGCCAGCTCGAACACCGGCGCCGCGTAGTTCAGCGTGTCGAGCAGGCCGCGCAGGCTCGCGATATGGTCGGCCGCCTCGCGTCGGTCGAGCCGCGGCAGGGTCGCGACGTCGACGCCATGGATGCGGGCGATGATCTCGCCGAGCTGGCCTGCGATCTTCTGGCGTGCCTCGGCATAGGGCGGATCGCGCAGGAGCTTGCGGGCGATCGCCGTGCCGCCGACCCGGCGCATCACGAAGGCCTCACCCAGTGCGTCGGCCGGTGCGAGCTCGAACAGCACCTCCGGCGCCCGCGCCCCGGCCCGGAAAGCGGCGCGCAGCACGGCGAACTCGGTCGCCCGGTCGAGCGCGGCCGAGCGCTCGCGATCGCCCCTTTCGCGATTGATTGGGGTGCCGGTGATCGGCGGATCGCGCCGCAGGATCAGCTCATGGCGCTGGCCGGCGGCAAGGGCGTCGAAACTCCAGGTCTGGCGGGAGGCACCGCCCGATTCGCGGCGCAGGTCCTCGATTTTTGCAGGAGCCGCGAAATAGCGCGTGGCTGCCTGCGCGAGCCCGGCAGCGACCAGGTCGGCCTCATCACTCATATGAACGGTCATTCATGCCGACTGTGGCACAGGGCCTGCCGCGTGGTAAGAGGGCGGCCCTCAGCGGGGAGAATACGTGTCTCAATTCGCGGCCATGAACGGCCTTTATCTCGAGGATCTCAAGGTCGGCCAGTCGGCGATGTTCGGCAAGACCGTCACCGAGGCCGATATCGTCGCCTTCGCCGGCGTCTCGGGCGACACCAATCCGATCCATCTGCATGAGGGCTTCGCGCGCGGCACGCGCTTCGGCCAGCGCATCGCCCACGGCATGCTGAGCGCGAGCTTCATCTCGACGGTGATCGGCACCAAGCTGCCGGGGCCGGGCTCGGTCTACATCTCGCAGACCTTGAACTTCATGGCGCCGGTGCTGATCGGCGAGACCATCACGGCGGTCGCCACCATCACCGCGATCGACGACAAGCGCCGCCGGGTGACGCTCAAGACCCAGTGCCTCAACGGCGACAAGGTCGTGGTCGACGGCGAGGCCACCATCCTCGTGCCGCGGCGCGACGTCGGCTGATGGTCCCCGTCTTCGACGACTGGCAGTCGCTGCCCGCCGAATGGACCGGCGGGGTGGTGGCGCTCGGCAACTTCGACGGCGTGCACAAGGGCCATCAGGCGCTGATCGCACGCGCGCAAGCCGTGGCGCGCACGCTCGATGTGCCGCTGGTCGTGCTCACCTTCGAGCCGCATCCCCGGCGCTACTTCGTGCCGGACACCGGCCCGTTCCGCCTGACCCTGCCATCGGCCAAGGTGCGGCTGCTGGCGGAATACGGCGTGCAGGCGGTGCTGGCGCAGCGCTTCGATCCGGGGTTCGCGGCGATCACGGCCCAGGCCTTCGTCGACAACGTGCTGCTGCAGGGCATGGGCGCGCGCCATGTCGTGTGCGGCTACGACTTCACCTTCGGCGCGCGGCGCAGCGGCAATGTCGAGCGGCTGCGCGAGATGGCGGCCGAGCGCGCCTTCGGCGTCACCGTGCTCGATCCGGTGATGCACGAGGGCGAGATCTATTCCTCGACCCGCATCCGCGAGGCCCTGCGCGCCGGCTGGGCCAGCGAGGCGTCGGAGCTGCTGGGCCACCATTGGGAGATCGAGGGCATTGTCGAGCAGGGCGACCAGCGTGGCCGCACCATCGGCTTCCCGACCGCCAACGTCGCGCTGGGCGAGCACCTGCGGCCGCGCTTCGGCGTCTACGCCGTGCGCGCCCTGGTCGACGGCACCTGGCGCAACGGCGTCGCCAACCTCGGCAAGCGGCCGACGGTCGGCAAGCTGCAGGAGAATTTCGAGGTCCACCTGTTCGACTTCTCGGGCGACCTCTACGGCCAGAAGCTGCGGGTCCAACTGGTCGACTTCATCCGGCCGGAGATGAGGTTCTCCGGCCTCGATGCGCTGAAGGCCCAGATCGCCGCCGACGGGGAGGCGGCGCGGACGCTTCTAGCCGGCTAGAGCCTGGCGCGCGCAGCGCCGTCCTGAAGGATTGGCAAAAAAAGTGCTAATGCCCGGCCTTCGAGAGCGCGGCATTCCGTGCTGCTCTTTTTTCTCTGCGACGAAGAAAATCCTGCGCAGGCCCGGACGCGATTACCCAGCAATCGCGCTCCAGATTCATCAGCGGCACGCAGTGCCGCGATCCCGGCACGCTCATTGTGGGCCATGGAACGCGAGTCCAAGCTTGGAAATAAAGGCTTTTCCGCACTTCCATTGCCCATATTAGGTCCAGCGCGTCAAAGCTCTTACCTTGCCTGCATGTTCGCCTGTGCAGGAGCTTTTCATGTTCGATTTGGAAGTCCGCGATACGATCGTCTCGGCATCGAGATGGCGCAGCGCCTGACACGCCAATGGGTGCGGGCTGCGCGCCAAGTCACCATTTCCTGTGCCCGCGGGAAATGGTGAAAATGGAGAAAAATGGATGAAAATGGTCGGAAATGGTCTTTCTTCTGTCCCCCGTCACGCGGCCCCACACTGCGGTGGCAGCTCCTTGACCCCTCCCGACCCCGTCCCTAGATTGCCGGCCCCATGGTGATAAGGCCCTCTCGGGAGCGAATTAGCCGCCCGGTCCGCTAGCTGCGGCCGGGTTTTTTGAGCCTGCCTGAGCGCCGGATTCGGCGCCTCCCGTCCCGAATGCCGAGAGTTCGTCGTGACAACCGACTATAAATCCAGCGTTTTCCTGCCCAAGACCGACTTCCCGATGCGCGCCGGGCTGCCCAAGAAGGAGCCGGAGCTGCTGAAGCGCTGGGCGGACATGAACCTGTTCAAGCGCCTGCGCGAGGAGAGCAAGGGCCGCCCGAAGTTCGTCCTGCATGACGGTCCGCCCTATGCCAACGGCAACCTCCATATCGGCCATGCGCTGAACAAGATCCTCAAGGACCTCGTCTCCCGCACCCAGCAGATGATGGGCAAGGACTCCCATTACGTGCCGGGCTGGGACTGCCACGGCCTGCCGATCGAATGGAAGATCGAGGAGGAGTACCGCGCCAAGAAGCAGGACAAGGACCAGGTGCCGGTGGCTGAATTCCGTCGCCAGTGCCGCGCCTTCGCCGACCACTGGATCAAGGTGCAGCGCGAGGAGTTCAAGCGGCTCGGCGTCGAGGGCGACTGGGACAACTACTACTCGACCATGAAGTACGAGTCGGAGGCGGTGATCGCCAACGAGCTCGGCAAGTTCCTGATGAATGGCGGGCTCTACAAGGGCTCCAAGGCGGTGCTCTGGTCGGTGGTCGAGAAGACCGCGCTGGCCGAGGCCGAGATCGAGTATCACGACCATACCTCGGACACCGTCCATGTCCGCTTCCCGGTGCTGAAGTCGAAAGGTGGCAAGCTCGACGGCGCCTCGGTAGTGATCTGGACCACGACGCCCTGGACCATACCGGGCAACCGCGCGCTCGCCTTCGGCAAGGACATCGCCTACGCGCTGGTCGAGGTCGCCGCGGTCGGCGAGGGCAGCAAGGCCCATGTCGGCGAGAAGATGGTGCTGGCCAAGGACCTCGTCGGCGCCGTCGCCGAAGCCGCGAAGTTCACGCCCAAGGTCGTCGCCGATGTGAGTGCGGAAGATCTCGAAGGGCTGGTCGCCGCTCATCCGTTGCGCGGCCAGGGCTTCGACTTCGACGTGCGCCTGCTGCAGGGTGACTTCGTCACCGCCGATGCCGGCACCGGCTTCGTGCATATCGCGCCGGGCCATGGCGCCGACGACTACGAGCTCGGCACCGCCAACGGCGTCGAGGTGCCGGACACGGTGGCCGAGGACGGCTCCTATTATCCGCACGTGCCGCTGTTCGCGGGCCTGCAGGTCTACACCTCGGTCGGCAAGAAGGGCCCGGCCAACAAGGCCGTGACCGAGGCGCTCGACAAGGCGGGCAGGCTGCTCGCCTCGGGCCGCATCACCCATTCCTATCCGCATTCCTGGCGGTCGAAGGCGCCGGTGATCTTCCGCAACGCGCCGCAATGGTTCATCGCCATGGACAAGCCGATCGCCGAGATCGGCGGCACCCTGCGCGAGAAGGCGCTTGACGCGATCGACGCGACCCGTTTCGTGCCGCGCGCCGGCTACAACCGCCTGCGCTCGATGATCGAGACGCGGCCCGATTGGTGCGTGTCGCGCCAGCGCGCCTGGGGCGTGCCGATCGCGGTGTTCGTGAACAAGAACACCGGCGAGCCGTTGCGCGACCCCGAGGTGATGGCGCGCGTCGTCGAGGTCTTCGATGCCGAGGGCGCCGACGCCTGGTTCGAGAGCCCGCCCGAGCGCTTCCTCGGCAACAAGTACAAGGCGAGCGACTTCGAGCAGGTCCGCGACATTCTCGACGTCTGGTTCGACTCGGGCAGCACGCATGCCTTCACGCTCGAGGGCAATCCCGAGCTGAAGTGGCCGGCCGACCTCTATCTCGAGGGCTCCGACCAGCATCGCGGCTGGTTCCATTCCTCGCTGCTCGAGAGCTGCGGCACGCGCGGCCGCGCGCCCTATGACGGCGTGCTGACGCATGGCTTCACGCTCGACGAGCAGGGCCGCAAGATGTCCAAGTCGCTGGGCAACATCACCGCGCCGCAAGCGGTCTGCGACCAGTACGGCGCCGACATCCTGCGCCTGTGGGTGGTCGGCACCGACTACACCGAGGACCAGCGCATCGGCCCGGAGATCCTGAAGCACCAGGCCGAAGCCTATCGTCGGCTGCGCAACACGCTGCGCTACCTGCTGGGCAGCCTCGACGGTTACTCGGCGGCGGAGAAGGTCGAGTTCACCGAGCTGCCGGAGCTCGAGCGCTGGGTGCTGCATCGCCTGGCCGAGCTCGACGCGGCCATGCGCCAGGCGGTCGAGGATTTCGATTTCCACACCATCGCGACCGAGCTGCACAATTTCTGCGCGGTCGATCTCTCGGCCTTCTACTTCGACATCCGCAAGGATGCGATCTACTGCGACGCGCCCAGGGCACTGCGCCGGCGCGCCGCACGCACCGTGATGGCCGAGCTGTTCTCGTTCCTCACCGCATGGCTGGCGCCGATCACCTGCTTCACCGCGGAAGAGGCGTGGCTGATGCGACCCCGGGACGTGCCGGACGGCGCGGCCGAGAGCGTGCATCTGCGACTGTATCCGGCGATCCCCAACACCTGGCTCGACGAGGCGCTGGGCGAAAAGTGGAAGACCGTGCGCAACCTGCGCCGAGTGGTCACCGGCGCGCTGGAGCTGGAGCGCGCCGAGAAGCGCATCGGCTCGAGCCTGCAGGCGGCGCCGCATGTCCATGTCGCGCCGGAGTACCTGGCGGCGATGAAGGGCGTCGATCTCAGGGAGATCTTCATCACCTCGGGCGGCGGCCTGGTCGTGGGCGACGCCCCGGCTGGCGCCTTCAGCCTGCCGGACGTGGCGGGCGTCGGCGTGGTGCCGGCGCTGGCCATGGGCGAGAAATGCGCGCGCTGCTGGCAGGTTCTCGAGGAAGTCGGTAAATCGGCCAAGCACCCGCTGATCTGCGTGCGCTGCGAAGGAGCGGTGGAAAGCCTCGCATGAGACGAATCGATCGCGTCGCCATGGCGCTGGTCGTCGCGACTCTCGTCGTCGACCAGCTCTCCAAGCAACTGCTGCTCGGCTACCTCAAGGAAGCCGGTGCCGCGGTCTCGGTGATCGACGGCTTCTTCCGGCTGGTGATCGTATGGAACAGCGGCGTCAGCTTCGGCCTGCTGGGCGGCGACCGGCCGCTGCCGGCCTGGCTGCTGTCGAGCGTGGCGATCGCCGTCTGCATCGGCCTGTTCGTTTGGCTGCGGCGAACCGACCGGCCGCTCACCGGCTGGGGTATCGGCCTTGTCATGGGCGGAGCCATCGGCAATGTTATCGACCGCGCTCGCTGGGGAGCGGTGTTCGATTTTGCCGATTTCCACGTGAACCAATGGCATTGGCCGGCTTTCAACGTCGCGGATTCGGCAATCGTCGTCGGAGTGGGGCTGATGCTGATCGATTCGCTGATCGGCGAGCGGCAACGGGCGCGCCCTGATTAGGCCATGATCGGCAGACAAAGAATTCAAGGACAGATGATGCGGAGCCTCCTTCTTCCCCTGACCTGCGCGGCCGTCGCCGGCTTGATGCTGGGCGGCTGCAGCGCCTTCGAGAACCTGGGCGGCGGCAAGAAGGTGTCGCCCGACGAGTTCAAGATCGTCTCCCATTCGCCGCTCACCATGCCGCCCAACGCCGAGCTGCGGCCGCCGCGGCCGGGCGAGCCGCGTCCGCAGGAGACCTCGCCGGCCGACCAGGCCAAGGAGGCGCTGTCGCCAGCCCTGGCCGGCCGCGTCCAGGCGCAGGCCCAGGCGAAAGGCCCGCCGGCCGGCGCGCCGGGCGATGCTTCGGAGGCGGCGCTGATCGCCAAGGCTGCCGCCGGCGGCAGCGATCCCAACATCCGCGCCACGGTCAACCGCGACACCCGCGTGCTGGCCGAGAAGGACAATACCTGGATCGACAGCCTGATCTTCTGGCAGGACAAGCCGACGCCGGGCGTCGTCCTCGATCCCGAGAAGGAGCAGCAGCGGATCCGCGAGGCCCAGGCCAGCGGCAAGGCCGCGACCGGGGCGACACCCACCATCGAGCGCCGCAAGCGCGGCCTGCTCGAAGGCATCTTCTGAGCCTCAAGGCATGATCGGCCGCCGCGCTGCCGTCGGCGGCCTCGTTGCAGGCGCCCTGGCGGCGCCGCGCGGACCGGCTCTCGCCACCCTGCTCAAGGTCCAGCGCCGGCCGTCCGAGACCTTCACTCTTGCCAACGGCCTGCAGGTCGTGGTGCTGCCGTCGCGGCGCGCGCCGATCGTGACCCAGGTGCTGGTCTACAAGGTCGGCAGCGCCGACGAGACCTTCGGCCAGACCGGCATCGCCCATTTCCTCGAGCACATGATGTTCAAGGGCACCGGGACGCTCGCCGCGACCGAGTTCTCGCGCACCGTGGCGCGCAACGGCGGCCGCGACAACGCCTTCACCGACTTCGAGATGACCGGTTACCACCAGACCATCGCCGCCGACCGGCTGGAGCTGGTGATGCGCATGGAGGCCGACCGCATGGTCAACCTGCGCATCCTCGACCACGAGCTCCGGCCCGAGCGCCAGGTCGTGCTCGAGGAGCGGCGGATGCGGGTCGACAACGTGCCGTCCGAGCTGCTGGACGAAGCGGCGCGTGAGCAGCTGTTCGGCCGTCACAAGCCCTACGCCATGCCGACCTCAGGCTATGTCGAGGACGTCAAGCGGTTGGGCGTCAACGAGCTCAGCGCCTTCTATCGCCGCTTCTACGCGCCCAACAACGCCATCCTGATCGTGGCCGGCGACACCACCGCCGACAGCGTTCGCAAGCTCGCCGCGAAATACTACGGGCCGATCGCGTCGCGCAAAGTCGAGCCGCGGCGGCGGCCGTCGGAGGGCGGCACCGACCTGCCGCAGCGCGTGATGCGCGCCGACGCCCGCGTTGCCGAGCCGCGCTGGAGCCGCGACTGGCTGGCGCCGTCCTACCGCATGGGCGAGACCCGGCATGCCTATGCCCTGCAGGTGCTGGCGCGCCTGTTCGGGGGCAGCGAGACCAGCCGGCTGTCGCGCGCGCTGGTGACCGACAGCAAGATCGCCTTGTCGGCGAGCTCGGGCTACGGCGCCTCGAGCCTCGGCCTCACCAGCTTCGAGATTGCCGTGCATCCGGCGCGCGGCCGCAGCGTCGGCGAGATCGAGGCCGCGGTCGGGGCGCAGATGAAGCGCGTGCTCGACGGCGACGTCGGCGCCGACGAGATCGAGCGGACGCAGAACCAGCTGCTCGCCTCGGCGATCTATTCGCAGGACTCCCTGGCCAGCGGCCCGCGCCTCTACGGCCGCGTGCTCGCCACCGGCGGCAGCATCGCCGATGTCGACGAGTGGCCGCAGCGCATCGCCGCGGTCCGCCCCGACGAGGTCGTGGCCGCTGCGCGCCATGTCTGGCGCGACGAGGCCGCGGTGACCTCGCTGCTGGCGCCGGCGGACGGCTGGCAATGAGCCCCGCACGGACCATGGCGCGCGGACTGGTCCTGCTGCTGGGCCTCGTGCTCGCGTCGCAGGCGCGGGCCATGGAGGTGAAGGAAGTCACCACGTCGCTCGGCCTCAAGGCCTGGCTGGTCGAGGACAAGAGCGCGCCGGTGGTGGCGCTGTCCTTCTCCTTTGGCGGCGGCAGCGCGCGTGACAGCGAGGCGCAGAAGGGGCTGACCAGCCTCACCGCCAGCCTGCTGACCGACGGCGCAGGCCCGCTCGATGCCCAGGCCTTCAAGCGGCGCGAGGAGGACGCGGCGGCGTCGCTGGGCTTCGGCGCCTCGCTCGACCGGGTCGGCGGCTCGTTGCGGCTGTTGTCGGCCAACCGCGATGAGGCCTTCGAGCTGCTGCGGCTCGCCGTCACCGCGCCGCGCTTCGACCAGGACCGCTTCGAGCAGCGCCGGGCCCAGACGATCGCCTCGCTCAACCAGGCCGACCAGCGGCCGGCGACGGTGGCAAATCGCACCATGATGGCCGCGGTGTTCGCGGGCCATCCCTACGGCAACAACGCCTCCGGCGTGCGCGAGACGCTGCAGGGCCTCACCGTGCAGGACGTCAAGCAGCGCGCGGCGTCGCTACTCAATCGCAGCGACCTGGTGATCGCCGCGGTCGGCGACATCGATGCCGCGGAGCTGGCGCGCCAGCTCGACCGCGCCTTCGGCGGCCTGCCGGCCGGGCCGGCGGCGCCGGACGTGCCGGGCTGGACGCCGACCGCCAAGCCGCGCACCGTCAATGTCGAGCGGCCGGTGCCGCAGAGCTCGGTGCTGATCGCCCTGCCGGGCCTCTTGCGCGAGGATCCCGACTGGCACGCCGCGCTGGTGATGGTGCACATCCTGGGCGGCGGCCAGCAGTCGCGGCTGTTCACCGAGGTGCGCGAGAAGCGCGGCCTTGCCTATTCGGTGTCCGCCGGGCTGCGCGTGCAGCAGAAAGCCGGGCTGCTGGTGGTCTCGACCGGCAGCGCCAGCGAGCGCGTCGCCGATTCGCTGCGGGTGATCAAGGCGGAGCTGGCGCGGCTGCGCGAGGGCGCGAGCGACCAGGAGGTCGCGGACGCCAAAACCTACCTCAGCGGCTCGCTGGCGCTGTCGCTCGATTCCTCCGGCGCCATCGCCGGTCTCATGCACCAGCTTCAGGTCGACCGCCAGCCGCGCGACTACCTCGACCGGCGCGCCGCCTTGATCGGCGCGGTCAAGGCCGACGATGTCCGCCGCGTCGCCCGCCGCCTGCTGCGCGACGAGGCGATGACCACGATCATCGTCGGCAAGCCGGCCGGCGCCGCGGTCGAGCCCGAGAAGCCTTGAAGCATGTTCTATTCCCACGACATCGAGTCGGCGCTCGACGACAAGGTCAAAGGCGGCCTGTCGCCGGCGGTGCTCGAGCGTGAGCTCGAGCGGGCGCGGCCGGCGCTCGACAAGATCCGCAAATGGCGGAGCGACGGCACGCTGCCGTTGCTTAAGCTGCCGGCGCGGCGCGACGATCTCGAGGCGCTGAAGCCGCACGCCGAGCGGTTCGCGAAGTTCGAGCATGTCGTGGTGATGGGCAGCGGCGGCTCGAGCCTCAGCGGCAAGACCCTGGTGGCCCTGAAGGACCAGGGCTTCGGGCCGGCCAAGGGGCGGCCGAAGGTGCATTTCATGGACAACGTCGATCCGGCGACGTTCGAGGCGATGACCGGCCGCCTGCCGCTCGACCGCACCGGCTTCCTGCCGATCTCCAAGTCGGGCGGCACGCCCGAGACGCTCGCCGCCATCGTCACCGTGCTGGGCGCGCTCGGCACCCTGGCCGGCAAGGACAATGTCATCGCCATCACCGAAGCGGCCGACAATCCGCTGCGCCGGCTGGCGACCCGGCTCGGCTGCCCGATCCTGGAGCACGATCCCCGGATCGGCGGCCGCTACTCGGCGCTGTCGCTGGTCGGCATGCTGCCGGCGATGATCGCGGGCGTCGACGGTGCGGCGGTGCGCGAGGGCGCCGCGAGCGTGCTCGATCCGGTGCTGGCCGCCAACGACACCAAGGCGCTGGCGCCGGCTATCGGGGCGGCGCTGTCGGTCGGCCTGTCGCGGGAGAAGGGCGTCAGCATGACCGTGTTGATGCCCTACGTCGATCGGCTGGAGACCTTCGCCTTCTGGTATCGCCAGATCTGGGCCGAAAGCCTGGGCAAGGAGGGCCTGGGCACCACGCCGATCCGCGCCCTGGGCACGGTCGACCAGCACAGCCAGGTCCAGCTCTATCTCGGCGGCCCGCGCGACAAGCTGTTCACGCTGCTGATCGAGGACACGACCGGTCGCGGCATGCTGCTGTCGCCGCAGGCGCTGGGCGGCGACAAGGCGCTCGACTATCTCGCCGGCCACACCATGGGCGACCTGTTGCTGGCCGAGGCCGATGCCACCGCCGCGACCCTGATCAAAGACGGCCGGCCCGTCCGCCTGATCCGCCTCAAGACTGTGGATGAGCGGGTGATGGGCGCACTGATGATGCATTACATGCTCGAGACCATGTTTGCGGCCGAGCTATGGGGCATCGACGCCTTCGACCAGCCGGCGGTCGAGGACGCCAAGGTCCTCACCCGCCAGTATCTTTCCCAAAGGCGGAAGTCGTAAAATGGCGGCGCGATGCTGCGCCGCCTGCCTTCCAACCTGGTCAACCAGATCGCCGCCGGCGAGGTCGTCGAACGGCCGGCCAGCGCCGTCAAGGAGCTGGTCGAGAACGCGATCGACGCGGGCTCGCGGCGCATCGCCGTCAGCCTGAAGGAGGGCGGCCGCACCTTCCTGTCGGTGGTCGATGACGGCGTCGGCATGACGTGCGAGGAGCTTGGGCTTGCCGTCGAGCGGCATTGCACCTCGAAGCTGCCGGCCGACGATCTCAGCGACATCCGCACCTTGGGTTTCCGCGGCGAGGCGCTGCCGTCGATCGCGTCCGTGAGTCGCTTCACGATCACCTCGCGACCCCATTCGGACAGGGGCGGCGCCGACACGGCCTGGGCGCTGGCGATCGACGGCGGCGCCAAGAGCGAACCCAAGCCCGCCGCCCATCCGGCGGGCACGCGCGTGGAAGTGCGCGATCTCTTCTTTGCGACGCCGGCGCGGCTGAAGTTCCTCAAGGAGCCGCGCACCGAATCGAGCCACGTCGCCGATGCCCTGCGCCGCCTCGCCATGGCCCATCCCGAGATCTCCTTCCGGCTGGAGAGCGAGGAGCGGACGTTGCTCGACCTGCCGATGGCGGTGTCGCTGCTCGAGCGGCTGGCCGCCATCATGGGCCGCGAGTTCGCCAGCAACGCGCTGGAGATCGACGCCAACCGCGAGGGCTTCCGGCTGACCGGCTTCGCGGGCTTGCCGACGCTCAACCGGCCGACGGGCCAGCACCAGTACCTGTTCGTCAACGGCCGGCCGGTGCGCGACAAGCTGCTGGCCGGCGCGGTGCGCGGTGCCTACCAGGATTTCCTGGCGCGCGATCGCCATCCCATGGTGGCGCTGTTTCTCGAGGCGCCGACCGAATTGGTCGACGTCAACGTCCATCCCGCCAAGACCGAGGTGCGCTTCCGCGATGCCGGCATCGTACGCGGCCTGATCGTCGGCGCCCTGCGCACCGCGCTCTCGGCCGCCGGCCATCGCGCCAGCACGACGGTGTCCGATGCCGCCCTCGGGGCATTCCGGCCGCACACCGGCTATTCGACGCCATTGCCGATGGGCAACGGCCGCCCGTCCTCGATCCCGCGCGGTCTGGCCGAGGCGGCGATGCAGTTCATGGCGCCGCTCGCCGAGCCGTCGGTGCGTGCCGAGGCTCCGGTCGAGCCGGTCAACGGCAACATCCACTATCCGCTGGGCGTGGCGCGGGCGCAGCTTCACGAGACCTACATCGTGGCGCAGACCGACCAGGGCGTGGTGATCGTCGACCAGCACGCCGCGCACGAGCGGTTGGTGCACGAGCGGCTCAAGAACCAGCTCGAAGCCGAGGGTGTGAAGCGCCAGGCGCTGCTGCTGCCCGAGGTGGTCGATGTCGGCGAGGACGGCGCGCGGCGGCTGACCCAGCGCGCCGCCGAGCTCGCCGACCTGGGCCTGGTGCTGGAGCCGTTCGGGCTGGGCGCCGTGGTGGTGCGCGAGACCCCGGCGCTGCTGGGCGAGGTCGACGTGCAGGGCCTGGTGCGCGATCTCGCCGACGAATTGGCCGATATGGGCGATCACCTGTCGCTCAAGGAGAAGGTCGAGGAGGTGTGCGGCACGCTCGCCTGCCACACCTCGGTGCGCGCCGGTCGTCGGCTCACCGTCGAGGAGATGAACGCGCTGCTGCGGCAGATGGAAGCGACGCCGCATTCCGGCCAGTGCAACCACGGCCGTCCGACCTATGTCGAGCTGAAGCTCGCCGACATTGAAAGGCTGTTCGGAAGACGATGAGAAAGCTGCTGCCCTTTGGCCTGGCCCTCGCCCTGGCCATCCCCGCGTTCGCCCAGACGCCGCCTGACGGCCAGTGGCGCGGCCGCAGCGACGGCGGCCAGTGCAACGCGCCGCTCGACTTCGACCTCACCATCGACAGCGGCATCGTCGACGGCAGCGCCTTCGACACCACGGCGCACGGCCCGGTGCCCAACCCCAGGAAGACAGCGCCGCCGCCGCCCACGCCCAGCCTGTGGCAGATCCATGGGCTGGCCAAGCCCGGGACTTTCTCCCTGCTGGCCGTCGCCTCGGTGAAGGCCACCGACCGGCGCGAGGGCCGGCTCACTGCCAGCCTGCAGGGCAACACCCTGGTGGTCACCGAAAGCAGCGGCTGTGGCCGCACCGCCCGGCTGACCAAGGGCTAGTTTCCCGTCCGCGTGGGAAGCCTCCGGTGCCGATGGCACAGGGGTTTCCCGCGAATCCCACCCGCACACCCCCTCCCCCTCGCGGTGTTAGGATACCGCGGGGAAGGTCTCCAACGCGGCGAGGATACGCTCCTCGCGGCCGTCGAGCAGGCGGAAGAAGGCGTCCTGCGGCTTCTCCAGGACGAACATCGCGCGGGCATCGAGGCCGAGATTGAGGCCGCGCATCACCGCGCCGCTGACGCCGTGGCTGACCACCACGGTGCGCGTGCCCGAGGCGATGATCTCGGCCAGCGCTTCGGCCGAGCGGCGGCGCAAATCGTAGTGAGTCTCGCCGCCGGGCGGACAGAAGCCCTCGGGGTCGGCGCGCCAGGTCGCGAGTGCGTTCGGATTGTCGACCTCAATCTCGGCCCAGGTGAAGCCCTCCCAGTCGCCATAGCGCAGCTCGGCGAGCCGCGGATCGTCACGCCACTCCGCGGGATCGAGACCGAGCTCGCGTCCGACGATCAGGGCGGTCTCGCAGGTGCGGCCGAGCGGGCTGCGCAGGAACACGGTCGGCCCGGGTTCGCGCGCCAGCTCCGCCGCGAGGGCACGGCCCACGGCAGTGGCCTGGGCGCGGCCGCGCGCGGTGAGGCTCGAATCCTTGCTGCCCTGCATGCGGCGGTCGAGATTCCAGGCGGTCTCGCCGTGACGCAGCATGTAGAGCGGGGCGGAGAGCTTCATGGCCTGTAGCGCAGGATCACGATCTTGGCCGCACCATAGCGCCTCTCGTCGATCGGCTCGAAGCCCGATGGCGCGACGAGATCCTCGGTATTGCCGAGCTCGACGGCGGCGATCGCACCGGGCGCGAGCCAGCCGGCCTTGGCGAGCGCGGTCAGCGCTGGCGCGGCGAGGCCTGAGCGATAGGGCGGATCGAGGAAGACCAGGTCGCAGCCCTCGCGCGACGGCGGCGGGCGCGTCGCGTCGGCGCGGATCACCCGGGCGTTGGCGGTTTCGCCCATTTTGCGCAGGTTCTCGCCGATCAGGCGGATCGCCGTGGCATCGTTGTCGAGGAAGGTCGTGTGCGCCGCGCCGCGCGACAGAGCCTCGATGCCGAGCGCGCCGGAGCCCGCGAAGGCATCGAGCACGCGGGCGTCGACCAGCGGTGAGGTGCCCCCATGGCTATCTACGTCACGCCATTGGGCATGCATCAGGATGTTGAACAGCGATTCGCGGGCGCGGTTGGAGGTCGGCCGCGTCGTCAGGCCCTCGGGCGCGGCGATCGATCGGCCGCGATGCTTGCCGCCCACGATCTTGAGCATCAGCGCCGCCGCGGCCCCGCGTTCGGCCGCGCGTTCGGCTTGCCGCGCGGTTTGGCCCAACCTTCCTTGCGGGGGGTGCGTACGCCGAACAGGTTCTCCAGGGCGTGGGTCGGCACTTCGTCGACCTGGCCCTGCTCCAGCTCGCCCAGGTGAATCGGGCCGAAGGCGACGCGGATCAGCCGCATCACCGGCAGGTCGAGATAGGCCAGCACCCGGCGCACCTCGCGGTTCTTACCCTCGGTGAGCGCGATGTTCAGCCAGGCGTTGGAGCGCTGCTGGCGGTCGAGGCCGGCTTGGATCGCGCCATAGTGGACGCCTTCGATAGTGATGCCCTTGGCAAGCGCGGCCAGCCGCGCCTCGTCGACCGTGCCGTGGACGCGAGCGCGATAGCGCCGCGTCCAGGCGTTGGCCGGCAGCTCGAGCCGGCGTGCCAGGCCGCCATCGTTGGTCAGCAGCAGCAGGCCTTCGGACATGAAATCGAGGCGGCCTACCGTGACGACGCGGGGCATTCCCTTGGGCAGCGAGTCGAAGATGGTGCGCCGGCCCTGCGGATCGCGTTCGGTCACCAACTCGCCCGTCGGCTTGTGATAGCGCCACAACCGTGCCCGGTCCGCCTGCGGCAGCGGCTGGCCGTCGACCTCGATGCGGCTCCTGTCGGTGACGACGAAAGCCGGCGTCTCCAGCACCACGCCATCGACTTTCACGCGCCCGGCGGCGATCCAGCGCTCGGCGTCGCGGCGCGAGCAGAGCCCGGCGCGCGCCAGGCGCTTGGCGATGCGTTCGGGCTCGCTCACTTGGTGGCCGCGGCGCCCAGGAATGCCTTGAACAGCCGGGCGTCGCCCTCGGAGATGAGGAACTCGGGATGCCACTGCACGCCGATGCAGAAGCGGTACTTCGGCGCCTCGATGCCCTCGATCACGCCGTCGGCGGCGGTGGCGTTGACGATCACGCCGTCGGGCGCATCGGCCGCGGCCTGGTGATGGGCGCTATTCACCTGGAGCTGGTCGGCGCCGACGATCTCGTGGAGCTGCGTGCCGCGCGTGACGGCGACGGCGTGGCCAGGCTCGTTGCGCGGGTTGGGCTGCTCGTGGGCGAGCGCGTCGGCGACCGAATCGGGGATGTGCTGGATCAGCTTGCCGCCCAGCACGACATGCAAGAGCTGCTGGCCGCCGCAGATGCCGAGCACCGGCTTGTCCTGCGCCAGCGCCCCCTTGGTGACGCCGAACTCGAAGGCGGTGCGGCGGTCCTTGGTGATCACGGTCGCGTGCTTCGCGCCGCCGCCGTAGTAGGACGGATCGACGTCGAACGCGCCGCCGGTCACCACTAGCGCGTCGATGCGCTCGAGATAGTCGGCGATCCGGTCGGGCTCGTGCGGCAACGCCATCGGCAGGCCGCCGGCGGCGTCGATGGCGTCGAGGTAGTTCTGCCTGAGCGCATACCAGGGGAACTTGGAGTATCCGCCGGGCTTTTCCGCATCCAGCGTGACTCCGATCAGGGGGCGAGGCATGCGGCGAAGATACGCTCAGGCGAGGGCAGGCGCCAGATTCAGGCCACCGATTGCAGGCCATTCTTGGCCACGAGGGTCAGCAGCTTCAGCGAAGTGCCTCGCGGGTGCTTCTCGCCGCGCTCCCACTGGCTGACTAGACCCGTGGTGACGTTGAGATAGCGGGCGAACACGGCCTGGCTTGCTCTTTCGCGCAGGCGAATCCGCCGGATCTGGGTCGGTGTCAGCGGCTCGATCGGCGTCAAGCACAGCTCGTCAAAGGCCTTCATCGAACGGCGATCGATGATGCCGGCTTCGCGCAGGCCGGCCGCTGTCTCATGCACCGCTGCCAGAGCGTCGCTTCGATACCGTCTAGCCATTGCTCTCGATCTCCATGATCGTTCCGTTTTTCAGCGCCGCGATCAGCGCCTTCTCGTCCATCGCCAGCATTTCCGACGCCAACGACCGGAATGCGCTCAACTCCTGCCGGTCGATGTTATCCCGATCGTTCTTCGCGAAGCCGTAGACGAAGAAAGCTGTAGCCTGACGACGGAACAGGACGATGCTCCGAAACCCGCCGGATTTGCCCTGCCCCGGCCGGGCAAGGCGCTGCTTGATCACGCCACCGCCAAGATCGGCGTCAATCAATCCTCCTTCGGCCCGCCGGATGGCGTCCCGCAAGACGGAGTCGGGAATGCTCTCCTTGGCGGCGAAGCGCGCAAAGGGCTTGGTCTTGAAGAGCCGCATCCCAGCCGACAGTGGTGGCACTGAGTACTATAGTACTCAGTGCTATAGTATTCAAGCCGTCTAGCGCGACGCGACGATGTTCCGCGGCACGTCCTTGAACGGCTTGCTGGTGTCGACGCTGGTCTCGCGCGGCATCTTGAGGACGCGCTCGGAGATGATGTTGCGCTGGATCTCGTCGGTGCCGCCGGCGATCGAGGAGGCGGGGACGGAGACCAGGATCTCGGCGATGGTGCCGCCCATCGGGCTGTCCTCGCCGCTCAGCAAGGCGTCGGCGCCGGTCATGTAGGTGTGCACGCGGGCGGCCTGGCGGGCGACGTTGCTGGCGACCAGCTTGCCGAGCGAGCCTTCGGGGCCCTGCGGCTTGCCCTGCTCCTGGGCGGCGCGGGCGCGGCGGGCGGTCCATTCGGCCGACTTGGACATGATCAGCAGCTTGGCGATCTCCTGGCGCACCACCGGATCGGCGATCTTGCCGGTCTCCTTGGCGCGCTGCAGGACGAGGTCGACGCGGCCGGCGCGCTGCGGATACCACTTGTAGGGCTCCATCGTGGTCGCGATCTCGGCGCGCTCCTCCTCGTAGATGCGGCCGGGCTTCTGGCTGGCGGTGGCCCAGCTCCTGAGCCCGTCGGCGCCGCGGCGCTCGTGCATCAAGGTCGTCGTGGCGACCGTCCAGCCGTCGCCAACGTCGCAGATCATCATCTCCGGCTCGACCTCGGCGTCGGTGAAGAACACCTGGTTGAACGAGGCGTGGCCGTTCATCTGACGCAGCGGATGGACCTGAACGCCCGGCTGCTTCATGTCGAGGATGAAGTAGGCCAGCCCCTTGTGCTTGACCTTGTCCCAGTCGGCGCGGGCCAGCAGCAGGCCCCAATGCGCCTTGTGCGCCGAGGTGGTCCACACCTTCTGGCCGTTGATCACCCATTTGTTGCCGCGCTTGTCGGCGCGGGTGACGGCGCCCGCCATGTCCGAGCCGCTGCCCGGCTCGCTGAACAGCTGGCACCAGGTGTCCTCGCCGGTGAGGATGCGCTTCAGGAACTTCTGCTTATGCAGGTCGGTGCCGTGCGCCAGGATGGTCGCGGCGGCCAGGGTGCGGATGCCGGCCTTGGCGACGCCGACAGCGCCCACCTTGGCGAACTCCTCGTCGATAACGGCGTTGAACTTCACCGGCAGGTCGCGGCCGTACCATTCCTTCGGCCAGTGCGGCGCGCCCCAGCCCGAGTCGCAGAGCTTCTCGCGCCATTCGACCAGGCCATAGTCCGGGTTCCAGTTGGCCTCGAGCCAGGCGCGGACTTCGGTGCGGACGCTCTCTTCGGTCGATTCGGCGGTGGTGTCGGTCATGGTCATGTCCTCAGTGCGTCCCCTCAGCCAGCCCAGGCCTGGATCATCTTCTCGCGATGCTCGTTGGCATCGCCGAACAGGATCTCGCTCGACTTGGCGCGCTTGAACCAGAGATGGGTGTCGTTGTCCCACGTGAAGCCGATACCGCCATGCATCTGCACGGCGTGGATGGCGGTCTGCAGATAGGCCTCCGAGGCCTGCGCCTTGGCGAGCGACGCCAGCGCGGGCATGTCGTCGTCGCCCTCGTCGAGCGCCGCCGCGGCGTAGTAGGCCGCCGACTTCGCCAGCTCGACATCGACCAGCATGTCGGCCGCCTTGTTCTTGGTGGTCTGGAACGAGGCGATCGAGCGGCCGAACTGCATGCGCATCTTGACGTACTCGAGCGCGTCCTCGCGCAGCCGGTCGGCGCCACCCACCATCTCGTTGGCGAGGCAGACGATCGCCTGCTGCAGCGTCTTGGTGAAGGCAGCCCCGCCCTGGCCTTCGGCGCCGAGCGGCTGGGCCGCGACGCCCTTGAAGGCGAGGTGCGCGAGCTTGCGCGTCTCGTCCATGGTCTTGAGCCTGCGCCGCGTCAGCCCGGGTGCATTGCCGGCGACGGCGAAGAAGGAGAGGCCGTCGCTGCCCTTGGTACCGGGTTTGCGCGCCACGACCACGATCAGGTCGGCGGTGTGGCCGTCGAGCACGAAGCTCTTGGCGCCGTCGAGCTTGTTGCCGGTGGCGGTCATGGCGATGCCCGCGGCGTCCAGGCTGCCGTTCTCCTCCTGGAAGGCCAGGGTAGCCGTGACGGAACCGTCGGCGAGGCCGGGCAGCAGCGCTTTCTTCTGCTCTTCCGTGCCGGCATTGAGAATCGCGGTCGCGGCCAATGTGGTCGAGAAGAACGGCGCGCACAGCAGGCTGCGGCCCATCTCCTCCAGCACGATGCCGAGCTCGCCGAAGCCGAAGCCCTGGCCGCCATAGGCCTCGGGGATGTGGATGCCGGTGAGGCCGAGCTCCTGGTTGAGCCGCTCCCAGCCGTCGCGCTCGAAGCCGTCGTCGGTCGCCATCAGGCGGCGCACTTCCTTGGTGGGGGAGCGCGCCTCCAGCGCCCGCCGCAAGGTGGCGCGGAATTCCTCCTGCTCAGCCGAGAAGCTGAATCGCATCTCTACTCCTCCCAACTCATTTCTCGGCTATTTTCCCCGTTATGACCGGCCCGACAAGGCTCTCCCCGATGGAACGCGCATTGCAGCAGGCGCGCCTAGCCGCAGAGCGGGGCGAGGTGCCGATCGGCGCCGTGATCGTCGGCCCCGACGGCGCGGTGCTGGCCGAAGCCGCCAACCGCACCGAAGCCGATCGCGATCCGACCGCGCATGCCGAGCTGCTGGCGATCCGCAGCGCCGCTGCAAAACTCGGCGCGCCGCGGCTGGTCGATTGCGATCTCTACGTCACGCTCGAACCCTGCCCGATGTGTGCCCAGGCGATCTCCTTCGCGCGCCTGCGGCGGCTCTACTACGGCGCGGCCGATCCCAAGGGCGGCGGCGTCGAGCACGGCCCGCGCATCTTCAACCAGCCGACCTGCCATCACCGGCCGGAAGTCTATTCCGGCATTGCCGAACAGGAAGCGGGCGACCTGCTGCGGAGCTTCTTCAGGGAGAGGCGCTGATGGGATCGGTGGACTTCAGCCGCCTTCGATGCTGGCAAGGATGCGGTCGAAACGCCGATTTACGAGGTCGTCGTCGCTGATCCAGAAGAAGATCTCGTCCAAGTCGCCCCACATCCAATTCATTCCCTCGCTGGAGGAGAGCTGCATCAGCAGATGGTGCGTCCTCAAGGAGAGGTCACTGGGCTGATCGGGGACTCGATGGCCGAACATCTGATGGCGCCGAGTCACGGTCGGCCAATGGAGCTTTCTGTTGTTCTCGATCGCGGCCGGAGGTATCGCGCGAGCCGCCTCGGGTCCACGGGCGAGGACCAGGTTCGTGACCACCGTCAGGGTGCTCTCCGTTATCGCGTTCAACTGGTCCGTTCCGGCCAGATGCCGCACGTTCTCGTCCAGCCAACTCGGAAACGAGGGGTCGGCCTTCCCGCCCGTTGCGAGGGCGTTTGCCTGCTGCGGGATCGTCTGAAGCGCGCGGCGCCACGCAAGCGCTGGCCGTGACAGGAGGTGTCGAAGTCGCAGCCGGTCGAGCCATGTCGCCGTTCCATTCGCGATGCGCAGTCCATAGTCGGCGATCGCCGGTCCCGGCAATGCCGCTTTGCGGCGCGCCTCGAGCGAACGGACCCAGCGCCAGAACTCGCCGACAACGTCCGCCGTCGTCCTCGCAAAGCGCTCCTGCGAGCGGGCTCTCCTGATCCACTCCCGGCACTCGCCTATCATCTCCGGATCGGGGTCCTGTGGGCCCATGATCCGCGAATAGCTCCGGTCGCTCAGGAACTGGCTGCACCAGGCTTCGATGAAGACCCAGAGGTAGGGAAACGCCGGATCCGGAGTCCAGAGTTCAATCGGATTTTTGCCCTTCCTCATGGTCTGCGGCGCCAGAATTTGGCTCGGCGATGGGGGCGGAAACGTCCGGGTGAAGGATTCGTCATTGCCCGGCATGTCCTCGGGATAGGTCAGGCAGACGACCGGCTCCATCCACCACTTGGGATAGGCATCCGGTCGATGGACAGCCGATGTGGCCCAGCCGCTATGCCTGTTCCAGGAGTAGTTCTGATCATAGAGGATGCGCAGATTCTCCGGAGGCGACGTCTCGGCCAGAGGTTCCGAACCGTCGTCCGAGAACAGCACGGCCGCTTCCCCGTATTCGTCATTGTTGCCGAAAAAGTGCAGCATGCCGGCCGAGGGCAAAGTGTTCTCGGGAATCCTGGGAAGCTTCGACAAGTCGACCTGGCCGACGAAGGTGATCGGCTGGCCGGTCTCTGGACCGACGGGCCAGGTCAGCTTTCTGGACAGCGTCGGGTAGCCGCCGAAGTAGGTCAGATCTGCGAGGTCGTACTTCGGCGGATAGACCGGTTTGAAGACGATCGCGTTCAGCGGCTGGCTCGGATCGATCGGCATTGTTCGCGGTCAGGGCTTCACGAATTTCAGGAAGAACTCGTCCTTGGGCATCGGCGGATCGGGCGTGTTCTTGTCGCGCGGGTCGTTCGGATTGCGCAGGAAGTTGCCCTCGGCGGCGAGCTTGAAGCCGGCGGCCTCGACCTCCTGCCGCAGGAACGCTTCCTCGACGCGATGGAGCGTGCCCGATTCGGAGATGCCGGTACCCGACCGGCCAGAATGGTCGGCGATGATGTAGACGCCGCCGGGCTTCAGCGCCTTGAACACCGCCTTGTTCATCGCTGCGCGATCGACCTGCAGGAAGCCGAGGTCGTGGTAGTTGAACATCAGGGTGACGAGATCGAGCTTGCCGTCCGCCAGCGCGGCCGGCGCCGGATCCTCGAACGGCTGCACCACGGCGGTGATCGGCGCGGCGGCGACGTTGTTGGTCGTCAGCCTGCGCGAGCGGTCGGCCAGCGCCTCGGGCGAGGGACGCGGCGGCCCGGGCGGTGGTGGCGGTGCCGTTGCCGGCGTCGCCGAGGGATTGGCATTGCCTTCTGGGTTGGTCGGCCGCGGCGGCGGTGCTGTCGGTCGCGGCCGGCTCTGGCCATAGACCTTGCCGGTGGCACCGATCGAGCGGGCCAGCAGCTCGGTCGTGTAGCCGCCGCCGGCGCTGAGATCGAGCGCGGTGGTGCCGGGCGTGATCGCGAAGAAGGCGAGGATGTCCTCGGGGTGGCGCCGCTGGTCGTTGGTGCGGTCGGCGGCGCTGCGGTCCGGGCTGGCGACGATCGCTGTGATCTGCTCTTTCGTCAGTGTTTCAGCGGAGGCCGTCGCGCCGAAGGCCAGCGCCAGCAGGATAGTCAGCCCGAGTCTCATGCGGATCTCCCGTCAGCCGGGAGAATGCCCAGCGCGCGGCATCGCGCACCAGCGGAGATTTGTCGTTCAGCAACTGTTGAACGGCCGGCAGCGAATCGGATGCGCCGCTGTTGCCCAGCGCATAGGCGACATTGCGAATGAACCGGTCCCGTCCGATGCGCTTCACCGCGGTGCCGGCGAAGCGGTCGCGAAAGGCCGCCTCGTCCAGGGTTGCGAGCTCGGCCAGCGCCGGCGCGGTCAGCTCGGCGCGCGGCGTCAAGGCGAGCTCCCGGGCCTCCTGCGCGAACTTGTTCCACGGGCAGGCGGCGAGGCAGTCGTCGCAGCCATAGATGCGGTTGCCGAGCAGCGGGCGCAGCGCTTCGTCGATCGGCCCCTCGTGCTCGATGGTGAGGTAGGAGATGCAGCGCCGCGCATCGAGCTGGTAGGGCGCCGGGAAGGCGTTGGTCGGGCAGGCGTCGAGGCAGGCGCGGCAGTGGCCGCAATGGTCGGTCTCCGGATCGTCGCAGGGCAGCTCGGTCGACAGCAGCAGCTCGCCGAGGAACAGCCACGAGCCCCACTGCCGCGACACCAGGTTGGTGTGCTTGCCCTGCCAGCCCAGGCCAGCCGCCTGCGCGACCGGCTTCTCCATCAGGGGCGCGGTGTCGACGAACACCTTGATCTCGTGGCGATAGGTGTCCCAGACGAAGCGGCCGAGCGCCTTCAGCTTGCTCTTCACCACGTCGTGGTAGTCGCGGCCTTGGGCATAGACCGATATGGCGGCGCGCTCGCGCTCCTCGAGAATGGCCCGCGGATCGGTTTGCGGGCCGTAGTTCAGCGCCAGCGACACGACGGTGCGCGCCTGCGGCCACAGGGTCGCCGGATCGACCCGCGCCTCGGTGCGGTCACCGAGCCAGCCCATGTCGCCTTGGAAGCCCTGGGCGACGAAGGCGCCGAGCTGCTGCAACCGCTCGTGCCGCGCCTCGGGCGCCAGATTGGCCGGCGCGAAGCCCACGGCATCGAAGCCCAGCCGCAATGCCTCGGCGCGAATCGCGTCGCGCAGCTCGACCGGCGTCGCCGGTTTGGGCGGCCGCTTGGGGACGGGCGGCGTGCGGGCCATTTAGCGTCCGCGATACGGCGGGACGCCCTGGTCGGGCAGCCACAGCCCCTTGGGCGGCGCGCCGGTCTGCCAGAACACGTCGATCGGCATGCCGCCGCGCGGATACCAGTAGCCGCCGATGCGCAGCCAGCGCGGCGCCAGCTCCCGGGCGAGCCGCGCGCCGATCATCACGGTGCACTCCTCGTGAAAGGCGTTGTGGTTGCGGAAGCTGCCGAGGAAGAGCTTGAGCGACTTGCTCTCGACCAGCTTACGGCGCGGCGCGTAGTCGATGACGAGATGCGCGAAGTCGGGCTGTCCGGTCACCGCGCACAGGCTGGTGAATTCCGGCGCGGCGAAGCGCACCAGGTAGAGATCGCCCGGCCGCGGGTTGGGCACCGTCTCGATCTTCGCCTTGTCGGGCGAGAGGGGAGACTCCACGGCGTGGCCGAGCTGGGTCAGGTGAGGGTATTTAGACATGGCGCCATCATATGCTATCCGACGCGCCCATGACCCATCGGGTTGCCATCGTGGGGGCCGGTCCGTCGGGGTTCTACGCGGCCGACGGCCTGTTGCGTAGCCGGCCTGACCTGCGGATCGACCTGATCGACCGCCTGCCGACGCCTTTTGGCCTGGTGCGTGCAGGCGTGGCGCCCGATCACCAGGGCACCAAGGCGATCGTGCGCCAGTTCGAGAAGCTGCTGGCCGAGCCCGACGTGCGCTTCGCCGGCAATGTCGAGATCGGCCGCGACCTGTCCTGGGACGAGCTGCGCGAGGGCTATGACGCGGTGATCGTCGCCACCGGCATGACGATCGACAAAAAGCTCGGCGTCCCGGGCGAAACGCTGCCGTTCGTCTGGGGTTCGTGGAAGTTCGTCGCCTGGCTGAACGGCCATCCCGATTTCCGGCTCGGGCCCGACCTCGCGCAGGTGAAGACGGTCGCCGTGATCGGCAACGGCAATGTCGCGCTCGACGTGGCGCGGGTGCTCGCCAAGTCGGCCGACGAGATGGCCAGGAGCGACATCGTGCCGGAGGCGGGGGCGGCGATCGCCGCGGCGCCGATCACCGACATCCATATCATCGGCCGGCGCGGGCCGGAGAATGCCTCTTTCACCAACAATGAGCTGGCCGAGTTCGGCCGCCTGGCGCGCGCGGTGGCGGTGACCGATGCCGATCTCAGCGTGGCGCCACCGGCCACCGACCCGACGCCGGAGAAGCTGCGCAAAAACAAGAACCTCGAGATCCTGCGGAGCTTTGCGAAGAACGCGCCGGGCAGCAAGCCGATCGCCATTCATTTCGACTTCCATCGGCCGACGACCGCGATCGAGCCGGGCAAGTTCGACCTGGTGATCACCTGCATCGGCTATTCCGGCGTCGAGTTCCTGTCGGGTGAAGGGATATTCGCCGTGGGTTGGGCCAGGCGGGGGCCGACCGGGACCATCCCGACCAACCGCGCCGACAGCCATGCGGTGGCCCGGCAGGTGATCGCCTGGCTGAAGGAGCGCGATCCCAAGAGCGGGCTCGACCCGATGCCGATCGCGGTCGACCTGGCGGGCTGGCACCGCATCGACAAGGCCGAGGTGGCGGCCGGGGCGAAGCTCGGCCGGCCGCGCGTGAAATTGACCGACTGGAAGGCGCTGCTGGACACGGCCGAGGGCTGAGCGGCTAGTATCGCTCCCGGTTGCGAAGGGAGACTTCCATGCGTCGTTTCGTTTGCACGATCGCTGCCGCGCTGGCGCTGGCCGCGCCCGCCAGCGCCGAGACCGTGCTCAAGGTGTCGCTGCACTCCGATCTCAAGATCGTCGATCCGATCTGGACCACGGCGCTGATCAGCACGCATTACGGCAACATGGTCTACGACACGCTGTTTTCGGTCGACGACCAGCTCCAGCCCAAGCCGCAGATGGTCGACAAGTGGGAGGTCTCGCCGGACAAGCTCATCTGGACCTTCACCCTGCGCGACGGCCTCGAATGGCACGACGGCAAGCCGGTCGCGGCTGAGGACTGCGTCGCCTCGATCAAGCGCTGGGCGGCCAAGGATTCGATGGGCCAGAAGCTGATGAGCGTGGTCGCCGAGCTCGGCGCCCCCGACGCCAGGACGATCAAGATGGTGCTGAAGGAGCCGTACGGCCTGGTGCTCGATTCGCTCGCCAAGCCGTCGGCCAACATCCCCTTCATGATGCCCAAGCGCATCGCCGACACCGATCCCAACACGCAGATCACCGACTACACCGGCTCCGGCCCGTTCATCTTCAAGAAGGACGAATGGAAGCCGGGCGAGAAGGCGGTGTTCGTCAAGAACACCAGGTACAAGCCGCGCAGCGAGCCCGCCAACGGCCTCAGCGGCGGCAAGGTGGTCAAGGTCGACCGCGTCGAATGGGTCACCATCCCCGACCAGCAGACCCAGGTGAGCGCGCTGCTCAACGGCGAGATCGACATGGTCGAGAACGTGCCGCCCGACCTGCTGCCGCTCCTGCAGAAGGACAGGAACGTCAAGGTCATGGTGGTCAACAAGGCGGGCCGCCAGTACGAGCTGCGCTTCAACGTGCTGCACAAGCCGTTCGACAACCCCAAGATCCGCGAGGCGGTGCTCTACGCCCTCGACCAGAAGCCGTTCCTCGAGGCCAATGTCGGCGCTGCCGACTACTACTCGATGTGCAAGTCGCTGTTCCCCTGCGGCTCGCCGCTCGCCACCACCAAGGGCTGGGACGACAAGGTCTCGGGCAACGTCGCCAGGGCCAAGGAGCTCCTGAAGGAGGCGGGCTACGACGGCACGCCGGTCGTGCTGCTGCACCAGACCGACATCGCCGGCCACAACCAGCTCGCCACCGTCGCCAAGCCGCAGCTCGAGGCCGCTGGTTTCAAGGTCGACCTGCAGGCGATGGACTGGCAGACGCTGGTCGCGCGCCGTGCCAAGAAGGAGCCGCTCGCGCAGGGCGGCTGGAGCGTCTACTTCACCTCGTGGGGCTCGCCCGACGTCATGAACCCGGTGTCGGCGGCGTTCATCAACGCCGCGTGCGACAAGGCGACCTTCGGCTGGCCGTGCGACGAGGGCATCGAGAAGCTGCGCGACGCCTACGCCAAGGAGACCGACCCGGCCAAGCAGAAGGCGATCGCCGAGCAGGTCTCGGTACGGCTGTCGGGCGCCTATCCGACCTTCGCGCCGCTCGGCCAGTTCACCGTGCCGACCGCGTTGCGCAGCAACATCGACGGCCTGCTCGCCGTGCCCGAGCTGGCGCTGTGGAACGTCGAGAAGAAGTAGGCGTGCGTGCGTGCCCTGACGGGCGGCTGACCGGCTTCGCCGGATTTCACGCCGAATCCGGGCCGGGGCCGGACGCGTCCGATGCCGATGGCATAAGGGTTTCAGCCGCGAATCCGGGAATCCGCCCCACCCCCTCGGGCCGGACGCTTCCGGACGGCCCGGACGCGCCGGACGCGAGACTGCAAATTGTCCGGGCTCAGTCGAGCCGCACGCAGACCCCTTCCAGTCCGGCCCGCGAGGCCGGGTACTTCTTCATGACCTCGGCGTCGTGGCCGGGAACCACCATGTCGACATTGCCGTCGGCGAGCTTCTTCAGCTTGTCGTAGCCTGCCAGCATGTCGGCGACGGAGAAGACGATCGAGAACAGCTTGCTCTCGCGGATGCCCCAGAAATAGTGCGAGGCGTCCGAGGCTAGCACCAGCCAGCCGTTGCGCGTCATCACCCGCACCGACTGGATGCCCATGGTGTGGCCGCCGATCAGGTGCACCGAGATGCCGGGTGCGACCTCCTCGTCGCCGTCGTGGAACACCACGCGCTTGCCGTAGACCGCGCGCACCATGCCGACGATGTCCTCGATCTCGAAGGCGTGGCGGAAGGTGCCGTGGCACATGTGCCGGCCGGTGGCGAACTGCATCTCCTTGTCCTGAAGGTGGAAGCGCGCCTTCGGGAAGCGGTCCCAGTTGCCGACATGGTCGTAGTGCAGGTGGGTGATGATGACGTCCTCGACCTCCTTGGCGTCGACGCCGAGATGCTCGAGCAGGTCGGCCGGGTTGGTCTTGACCTCGCGGCCGCGCTTCTTGCCGACCTGGGCGTTGAAGCCGGTGTCGATCACGATCGGCTTGCCGCCCAGCATCCGGTGGCCGCTCTCGTCGAGCGGGATCGCGACCCACACGAAATAGTCCATCGGGAAGTCGGCGTCGTGCGGGTCGGGCGTGATCTGGACTTCCCAAGCCTTGCGCGGCAGGTGGGCGTATTTGACCGCATGTACCTCGTAGACCGGCGTCGAACGCATCTTTGTTTCCTTCCCTCGGGGGTCGTTGCCGAGAGGGTAGCAAGCGGCGGAGCCTCGGCGCTATAGTGGCGTCGATGGCCCGCATGGACCTCCTTGCCCGGCGAATTAGCACCCCGATCTGCGCTGCAGATCGGCCTGTCGCTATTCGTCTCACAGCCAAGGAATCTGTCCATGTCGTCCGTCCTGGCGCTTAAGCGCAACTCCTCCACCGTCCGATACTGTTTCGAGGCCGACGTCGAGCCGGCCGTGCTGCCGCGCGCGCTCGAGCTGCTGGCCAAGCGCGGCCTCGTGCCGGCGCGCGTCTTCGCCCAGGCGATCGACGATGCGCTCTCGGTCGAGATCGAGGTCGAAGGCCTCGCGGACGACACCGCCGAGCATGTCGGCCGCTCGCTCGGCCAGATCGTCGGCGTGCGCGCGGTCTTCTAGTCTAGCGATGCCGGTCAGGGCTGGCGGCCTCGCCGACATCGAGGGCGCGTGGCATTGCATCGGCGTGGTGGCGCGGGAGCGCGCCTATATCGGCTTTCTCGACGCGCCGCCGCTGGAGCAGAGCCGCGGCTTCTGGACCTCCCTGATCGAGAAGGGACATCCCTTCCTGGTGGCGGTCGACGGCGGAACGATCGTCGGCTGGTGCGATGTCGTGCCGGTGCCGCGGCCGATCTTCGCCCATGTCGGCACGCTCGGCATGGGATTGCTGCCGGATCGGCGGAGCCGCGGCCTGGGGACTGAGCTCATGTCGGCGGCGCTGGAGGCGTCGCGCGCCTGCGGCCTCGAGCGGGTCGAGCTCGCCGTCTTCGCGGGCAACGAACGCGCCCAGCGGCTCTACGCCGGGATGGGCTTCGTCGTCGAAGGCGTGCAGTCGCGCAGAGCCAAGATCGACGGCCGCTATCGCGACGAGATTCTCATGGCCCGCCAACTGTGAAGGGCGGCGTGATACGATCCGGGACGTGAGCGGCGTCTTCCTTCGCAAGGTCGCTGCGGCCGCAGCCGTGCTTGTCGCGTCTCAGCTCGCGCCGCACCGACTCCACGCCCAGCCGGCCGTCGAGCAGCCGATTCGGCTGCCGGTCCAGATCGGCGGCAGAACCTATGCGCTCGAGACGCTTGTGGTGCGTCAGGCCGGCCAGGACCGGCGGCCCGTCGCGCTGATCACGCACGGCGCCAGCTTCGGCACAGCCGGCCCCGTGACGCTCGGCTGGGTCCGTCAGTGGACCCACGATCTGGCCCATCGCGGCTGGCTCGCGGTTGGCGTCATGCGCCGCGGCTATGGCAATTCGGACGGCACGATCGAGGACGACGCCGGGACCTGTGCCAAGCCCAATGTCGGCCATTACCTCGAAGGCCACGCCGACGACCTGGAGGCTGCCTTGCGCGCCATCGCGCGGCGGCCGGACGCGGACATGAGCCGTGTCCTGGCGATCGGCCACTCGTCCGGCGGCGCGGCGACGATGGCGCTGGCGGCGCGACCGTCCGTGCACCTGGCCGCCGCGGTCAATGTGTCGGGCGGCCTTGCCCGGCGCCGGCTGCGGCTGCCCTCCGAGCCCGACCCGGAATGCGCGCCCTACGAGGCCGACCTCGTGCGCAACTTCGGCCGCTTCGGCGCAACGGCGCGCATGCCGACGCTCTGGCTCTACAGCGAGAACGACAGCTGGTTCGGCCCGGCGCTGGCCAGGCGCCTGCACGCGGCATTCACCGCCGGCGGCGGCCGGGCGGACCTGGTCATGCTGCCGCCGTTCGGGCAGGACGGGCACGCGATGTTCTTCGCGTCGGGCGGACGTCAGCTGCTTCTCCCGGAACTCGATCGCTTCCTGCGGACGAATGGCCTGCCGACCTGGGACGCCGCGCCGTTCGGTCCGCTGCTCGCGCGCCTGTCACCGGCCGATCGCGACAGCGTCGAGCAGTACATGCGCATGCCGACGGAGAAGGTCCTGACGCTCGGCCCCAACGGCGGCGTCTACTGGCAGTGGGGCGAATGGACGCTCGAGGAGGCGCGTGCCAAGGCGCTGGCCTACTGCCGCCTGAAGGTCGGGCGGGTGTGCTCGGTGGCGGCCGAGAACTTCGATCTCAAGTAGGACGGGCCAGCGTCTCCACGATCGCGTCGATGTGCAGGCGCGCCACGTCGAGGCAGGGAAAGCCCGCGCTCGCCTCGTCGAACATCACCGCAAGGTCGGTGCCGGCCAGCAGGATGGTCTCGGCGCCATCGCGCTCACGCAGTTCGGTTGCGATGCGGCGCAAGCCGTCGGCGTCGCCGGGTTCGGTCCTGCCGTCGAGGATGCGCTGGTAGGCGGCTCCGATGAAGGCGATCTCGTCGGGCTGCGGCTTGGCGATCTCGATGCCGGCGAGCTGGCCCCACAGGCTGCCTTGCACGGTGAAGATCGAGCCCATCAGCGCCACGCGCTTGATCCGTCGTCGCACCAGCTCGGCCGCCAGGATCTCGACGATGTTGAGCAGCGGGATCGGCAGCAGCGGGGAGAGTTCCCGGATGCAGAGGTGCGGCGTCACCGCCGGCAGCACGGCGGTCTCGGCGCCGGCCCGCGCCAGGCGCTCGATGAAGCCGGCAAGATACTTCGCCAGCGCGCCGAGCTTTCCGTCGCGGATCAGCTGCTGCCCGTGGTCGACGTCGGCGTGCGCGATCACCAGGTCGGGCACGACGCCGCGGGCTTTGCAGGCCGCGGCGATCTTCTCGTAGTAATGGACGGTGGCGCCGACGCCCAGGCCGCCGACGATGCCGACGGCGCTCATGTCGGCCAGTTGCGCTTCCAGACCTCGGCCAGCTCGGGCTTCGCGTCGGCCCGGCGTGCGATCGCGAACAGCCGGGGCGTCTCGGTCTCGAACCAGCCGCGCTTGGGCCGCCAGCGGGTCATTACCGAGAGGTAGATGTCGAGTGCCGAGAAGCGATCAGCGAGGAACCATGGCGCTCGCGCCTGGCTCTCGACCTGCTTCCACAGCCGCTGGGCGTAGGCGTCGGTGGCGGCGCGGAACGGGTCGCGCGCCGCATTGACCGAGACGAAGCGCGAGGGATCGTCGGCGTAGGTGAAGGTCGGATAGATGTTGGCGACGATGAACACGAGCCAGCGCAGGAACGCCGCCCGCTCCGGCGCGCCCGGCGCCGGCACCAGCGAATCGGTGCCGGCGATGTCGGCGAGCAGCAGCGTGATGGCGGCGCTCTCGCTCATCACCTGGCCGTCGGGCAGGATCAGGGTCGGCACCTGGGCGAGCGGATTGACCTTCTCGAGCTTGGCCTTGGCGTCGGGTTCCTTGAACAGGTCGCCGACCGCTTCGAAGGTGAAGGGCAGCCCGTACCAGACGAGCTGCGCCTCCACCAGCGTCGAACCCCAGCCGGCGCGGCCCCAGAGCTTGTAGCCGGCCATCGCTTACGGCTTCTGCAGCGGCTGGATCAGGCTCGACGTGTCCCAGCGGCCGCCGCCTCGCTCCTGGACACGCTGGTAGAACTGGTCGACCAGCGCGACCACCGGCATCTGCGCCTTCCAGCGCTTGCCCTCGGCCATGGCGATGCCGAGGTCCTTGCGCATCCAGTCGACGGCGAAGCCGTAGTCGAACTTGCCGTTGACCATGTTCTGCCAGCGATTGTCCATCTGCCAGCTCTGCGCCGCGCCCTTGGAGATCGCCGCCATCACCTTGTCCATGTCGAGGCCGGCGCGCTGGCCAAGGTTGAGCGCCTCGGAAAGAGTCTGGACGAGGCCGGCGATGCACATCTGGTTCATCATCTTGGTGATCTGGCCCGAGCCCGGCGGGCCGATCAGGGTGATCGCCTTGGCGTAGGACATGGCGACCGGGTTGGCCTTGTCGAACGGAGCCTGCTCGCCGCCGCACATCACCGTGAGCTGGCCGTTCTCCGCGCCGGCCTGGCCGCCCGAGACGGGGGCGTCGATGAAGTCGACGCCGATCTTCTTGCCGAGCCCGTGGAACTCGCGCGCGATGTCGGCCGAGGCGGTGGTGTTGTCGTAGAAGATCGAGCCCTTGCCCATGCCGGCGAAGGCGCCGTTTTCGCCCAGCACGACGTCCCTCAGGTGGTTGTCGTCGCCGACGCAACAGAACACGATCTCCTGGCCTTGGGCCGCTTCCTTCGGCGTCCTGGCGGCCTTGCCCTTGTGCTTCTGGGTCCAGGCCTCGGCCTTCGCAAAGGTGCGGTTGTAGACGGTCACGTCGTGGCCCTTGGCGGCGAGATGCCCCGCCATCGGAAAGCCCATCACGCCCAACCCCAGAAACGCCACCTTGGCCATCATGTCCTCCAAATTCAGAGGGGCGGAGCATAGAGCAGCAGGGCGATGGCTGCGACTCCGACGATCAGCGGCGGCACGGCGAGCGGCCAGGCGCGGCGGTAGAGCTCCGAATCGGAGACTGCGTGCGCCAGCAGCCCGACGCCCATCGAGACGCGGATCGGCGACAGCATGGTGAGGTTGGTGCAGACGCTGTTCTGCACCGCCGCCACCCAGCCGGTATCGACCGCGACGGCCTTGGCGAGCGCCGTCACCATCGGCATCAGCATGGCGTTGCCGGCAGAGCCGCCGCCGGTCAGGAAGCCGCCGACGCCCGCGAACAGCGGCACGCCGAGCGCCGCGGTGCGGCCGGCGGCGGCGCGCATCGCCTCGGCGATCTGCTGCGCCATGCCCGAGCCGACATAGAGCTCGGCCATGACCACGAACAGCAGGGTGACGGTGCACGATCGCCAGGCGCCGCGCGCGGTGTCGGCGACGGCGCGGCCGATCGGCGCGCGCGCCGTCACCAGCACGACGATCCCGATCGAGACGAGCCAGAAGCCCGGCGCATAGAGCGGCGCGAAGGCCGGCTGGTTGTCGTAGGGCTTGAGCGCCCACAGCGGCTTCAGCAGGTTGCGCAGCGGCGGCACCAGCCGCGTGGCGCAGAGCGCGATCGTCAGCGCGACGTAGGGCGCATTGCGATGGAGCGCGGCCTTGAGATGCCCGAGGTCGGGCCGCTCGTCGCGCCAGAAGCGCAGCGCCAGCAGCACGGCGAGCGGCGCGGCGCCGGCGATCTCGACGTCGGTGTGGCGGTTGGCGAGCCAGACCAGGCCGAGCAGCAGCGCCGTCCAGGCGATGTCGTCGATCTTCTGCGCCGTCGGCACCGCGACGCCGGCCTGCCGCGCGAAGCGCCAGTAGAGCAGCAGGTAGAAGACGTGGATCGGCACCTGCAGCAGGGCCGAACCCAGCCCGAGCTGGTTGGGCGTGAAGCCCGCGAGCGTGGCGCCGACGGTGGTGCCGGTGGCGAGCGCGCCCCACGGCACCAGCGACTGGCTGTAGAGCCCGAGCAGCAGCGCCGACAGGCCGCCGAGGCCGAGGCGCCTCAGCGCCGCCAGCGCGATGATGTAGCCGACGCCGAAGCCGGTCACCGCCTCGGCGAAGGGGGCGAGCAGGAAGCAGACCGACCACAGCCGCCGCGGGGTCGCCGGATGCGTCTCGGCCCCTGCCGCCGCGGCGCGCGCGAGCGTGCAGCGATGGAAGAACATGCCGGCGGCGATGATCGCGATCACCTGCCAGGCGAGCCACGCGCCGGCCGGCACCTCGCGCTGCCACAGCGCCGCCACGGCGGCCGGCCCCTGCGGCCAAATGAGCAGGGCGGAGACGGCAAAAGTGGCCAGAAGGCCCGCCAATCCGGCCATCAGCGCGCCGGTGCGGCCCGACGCCAAAAGCCCCAGAACCAGCAGGAGCGGCAGCAACGCGAGGGTGGTGGTCATGGCCTTGCGCGGCCCGCCCCTTTCCCTTAGAACCCGCCGCCTGTGCCCCGATAGCTCAGCTGGTAGAGCACGTCATTCGTAATGATGGGGTCGGCGGTTCGATTCCGTCTCGGGGCACCATCACCTTTCCTCGCGAAAACTCACCGATGCTCAAGTCGCCCATCGTCTCAGGCACTTGAGCGAATTCGGCTACTCACAGTGAGGAAGTTCGGCGCGCCACTGCTTAGAACAACTCGGTATAATTCTGGGTACGGGTTCTTTGGCAGAGAAGGGCGGTGCCCAGATGCGCGAAGCCCAAAGGGAAACCCTACGAGCTCTCTGACGGCGGCGGTTTGCGTCTGCTGGTGAAGCCGAGCGGGACATTCCAAGAAAAGCCGCGGCCTACTTCGCGAAGGAATCGACTGCCCGTCGCGTTGGCATGATCTGCGGGCCGACGGCATCGCCTGCGGGCTGCATCGCATCGAGCGATCGATGCAGCTTGACGTTGCCCCCAACTTTTACCCAGTAGGCAGTGTAGTCTGGCGGTTGGACTGCCGCTCCCCGCCGCGATCCAATGAGAATGAGAAGCGCTACCTCGCACGGGTGAGTAACTCCGTCGCGTTGGCAAACCTGACGACGAGGCGCCATCTGCCTCAGCGAAGTCTTTCTCGTTTTCGGCAATCACATGTTGAGCAAGTGTTGCGACACCATGGGGTCGTTTTCCTCGATGACCTTCGAGGGCCTTGCCGGAATTGCGATTGCCTTTCAATACGCGACGAACCCCGCCTGCGCGGTCGACAAGATTCAGGTCTACAACGCCGAGATCGCCGCGCCAGGAAGGTTCACGCTGCAGCAACATCTCAACTATGTCTGGAGGGGCAGCCGACTGGTACGAGCGCGGTCTCTACGCGCCGTTCGCCTTCGACAGCAGCGGCGCCTTCTTGCCGGGCGGAGTCAAGATCCGGCAGCTCTTCGTGTCGCCCCACGCCGACGATCGCAAGTTCTTCTATGGCGCCAATTTCGAGCTGAGCTATCAGACGCCGCGCTTCTCGCAGAGCGCCGTCGGGCTGGAAATCCGACCGATCCTGGGTGCGTGCAATCTCGGCTGGGAGCTGATCGTCAATCCGATCATCGACCTCAGCTTCGCGCCGGCCGGCGCATCGACCTTCGGGCCGGCCGCCCGGCTGGCCCGCCAGGTCGGCACCGATACCTGGCTCGGCGTCGAATATTATTCGAGCTACAGCCCGATCGACGCCATCCCGCCCGCAGATCGGCAGCAGCACATGCTGTTCGGCGTCGTGGACTTCAAGGTGCTGCGGCTCGACGTCAATCTCGGCATGGGGCTGGCCTCACCAACGCCTCTGATGCGATCGTCACGAAGCTGATCGTCGGCCGCGCGTTCTAGTCCAGCGGAGTCACGACAAATGCCTTCACGCCATTTCCCACGCCATCTTGAACGTCATCGCACGGAGCATATCGGCTGGCTGCGTGCGGCCGTCCTGGGCGCGAACGACGGCCTCGTGTCGACGGCGAGCCTGGTGCTGGGCGTCGCCGCCGCCCATGGAGCCCCGGGCAATGTCGTAATCGCAGGCGTGGCTGGCCTCGTGGCCGGTGCCATGTCGATGGCGGCAGGCGAATATGTTTCCGTGCACTCGCAGGCCGATACCGAACGGGCCGACCTCGAGCAGGAACGCGCGGAGCTCACGGCCGACCGCAAAGCCGAGCAGAATGAGCTGACGGCGATCTACGAGCGACGGGGCCTCGATCGCTCGCTCGCACAACAGGTGGCCGAGCAGCTGATGGCCCACGACGCGTTGGGCGCGCATGCACGGGACGAACTCGGCATCTCGGAGCCACTCAGGGCGCGGCCTGTTCAGGCAGCGCTCGCCTCGGCCGCGAGTTTCGCCGCTGGCGCCGCCATGCCTCTTTTGATCGCCGCGATGGTGCCGTCGACGGGATTGATCTTCGTCGTGGCGGGCGCGTCGCTGATCCTCCTTGCCGGGCTGGGAGTGCTGGCCGCGCGCGCCGGCGGCGCAAATATGCTGCGAGGGGCAATGCGGGTCACCTTTTGGGGTGCTCTCGCCATGGCCCTCACCATGGGTGCGGGAGCTGTGTTCGGAACCATTGCCTGAAAACCGTCCGAGACCGCTGCACCCCGGGCTCTACTGGATCACCTATCCGCTCGACCGCGATACCGCGGGGCTCGACGAGTTGCTCGGCGGCCTCGTCGAGGAGGGCCGCATCAACGGGCCCGGGCAAACTTTCGATTGAACGCCGGCCAGGTCAATGCAGCGAGCGGCCGGCCCGCCGCTCGATCGCCGCCATGTCGAGGGGCTCGAATGCCGGCCGTCGCACCCCCAGGCGAGCCAATGCCTCCCTCATCGATCGGACCATGATCGGAGCACTCGATCCGACGTCGCGCTGCTTGGCGGCGAAGACGAGATACAGGCCGAAGATCTCAGGTTGGGGCGCCACGACCACGCGCTGATAGCCGGCGCAGAGCGGGGCCCGCCGTCCACGCTCGGCGATCGTCGCGTCGGGCATGCTCACGCGATCGATGCCTGTGAAGTCGAACAGGAAATGGGTCGGGCCCATGGCTTCGACCAGCAGCTCCCCGGCGTGGTCGAGCTGGCCGATGACGTCGGGTGAGAACTCTCCTTCGAAACGGGCCAAGGTGATGTTGCGTGTGCGGTCTCTTGCGATGGTGAACATGGCGCGTACTCCGGGGAACTCCTCGATGGGCGATTGCAAAGCGGCCCTCGTCGCCTCGGCCTGTCGACCTGCATTCCCGCACAACCGGGCGCTTGTTTGGAGCCGGCATATTGGGATGCCGCCGCAGCGGATCTCGTCGACCACCCGACCATCGCGTACCAGTCTAGTGATGCGAGGGTGTCCTCGGACGCCCACTGCTGGTGTTGTGCTTGCTAATCGGCTCGCTCGCCACCTTCGATAGGCGGGTCAGCGCCAGGATCTGCGGCGCATGACCAGTCGGATGGCCCTGCTGCGCCTGGTACGCAGTCTTCTGATCGTGCGTCTGGGGCGGGACCTTGGAGTTGCCGGCGCTGAACTGCGAGCGGTCGAACGCGCCTTCGATGGTGGACCGGAGGTTGGCTCCGCTCGACGCCGGCGCGCCGGAGCCGACGCCGGCCTGGCCATGCGGCTTTTCCAGCAGCGCGGTCGAGCCGAGGCCGCGCACAGGCAGGATCGTGGGCGGCGACGGGACACGCCCCGGCTCCATCTGGATCAGCGAACCGGGACGCGTGGCAACCACAGTCTTGCCGCCGCCGGTCACGGTGAGCGCGTGGCCGAACAGGAAGGTCCCTTGGGTTGCGCCGGTGTCCGACACCTCGACGACGACGATGCCGCCGCGAATGCCCAGCGAGCCCGACGGCGTGGTGATTCTGACGTCGCCGGTCTTGGTCAGCGCGCCGCCCACGAGACGCATCACGCCCCGCCTCATGTTGACCGACAGCACCCCGTTGGAGTGGTTGGGATCGTAGACGAATCTGTCGATCACCAGGCTGCTGTTGGGCCCAACGGTAAGGGCCGTCCCGTCAAGGAACACAATGTGCGCCCGGTCGTCGTCCTTGGTGGTAACGAGCTCGTTGGCCTGGATGTCGGTTCCGACGCGCAGGATGCGCTCCGCCTGGGCGGGCGGCTGACCGAGCGGATCGCCGCTGGTCACCGAGGTCACCCCGACATTGGCCGCCGCGGGACTCGCCATCGCAACGCAGGCCACCAGCGAAATCAGGCATGTGCGGCTCATGCTCCCCCCCGATCAGAATCGCCAGCTGACACCGGTCATGGCGGTGAAGGCGTCGTACGCGTAGTTGGCAATCGACGCGTCGCGCCGCGTATAGGCACCCTGTGCGACGATCGAAAATTGGTCGTTCACCGGGACGGCGAGCACAAGGCCAAAATTGTAATCATTTTGACTCCGCACGCGGGCCGGATCCACGGCGGGATCCGGCCGGTCGTAATTGGCCCACGCCACGTCGGCGGACAGGACGAGCCGCCATAGCCGGCTGCTCGCCCAGATTGGATCTGCGAATCGCACATTGAGCGCAGCGGACAGGCCGTACTCCCAGTAATTCTCGGATGGCACGACGGCGACATAGCGCGTGAAGTTCCCGGCCAGGGTTACCGTCACCTGCTTGGTGACCTCCAGCCGGTAGGCCGCGGCCACCACGCCCTCGTTGCCTGTGCTGTTGTTGTTGGTCGGAGCATCGGCGTTGCTGACGTATTCACGCCGCCGGCCGAAGCCGGTGAGATCGACCGTCGAGCCGGGTGCGACCGGGATCGATGCCTCGACGCCCGCGCCCCAGGCCCAATAGGCCGTGAGATCGTGGACGGCGACATACCGGCCGGTAAAGAAGGGCTTCAGCGAGACACTGCTGGCAAAGCCCTCGAAGGGCGAGAAGCGCGGCCCGGCGAAGAGGTCGACCAGGGCCACGTTGGCGCTGGCGACGCTGAATTGCCGCGCCCCATAGAGCGACAGGTCAGCCTCGAAGGCGCCATTGTCCTGCCGGCCGAGGTCGTAGCGCCCCTGCAGCGCCGCGGCGGCGACGACCCCCCAGTCGGACTGCCTGGAGATGTTGGGGCTGGGCACCACGCTCGAGCCGAAGGACTGGATGGTGCCGACCGGCCCGCTGTTGGCGTTGCTGGAATAGCGAACGCCGCCTAGCAGCTCGCCGCCGAGCGAGAAGCGCCGCGTCCTGGCGTGGATCTCGGCCAGGTATCGCTCGGCCGGCTCGGCGACGGCGGGCTGGCCGCGCCCTGTATCGCGCGCGCTCTCGAGGTAGCCGCGCGCCGCCTCGTAGGATCCCAGCCGATAGTAGAGCACCCCGAGCTCGAGCCTGACGTGCGGCAGGTCGGGATCGATCAGCAGCAGGCGTTCCAGCGCCGAGATCGCGCCCTCCAGATTGCCGGCCTTCACCGCGAGCTCGGCGTAACGCAGCAGGGTCGGCGGATCGGCCGGCTTGCGCAGCATCTCTTCGAAGGCCGCCCGGTAGACCGGATCTTCGGTCGTCTGTGCCGATGCCCCGTCGGCCATTGACGTCGCGATGGCCAGGACGGCCGCCAGCACATGCCGACGCATGCGCCGGGCAAAAGAAGAGGCCACGAACATGAAAATCTGCTTTACCTTGTCGAGCGGGAATTCGCGGCGAGGGGGAGAGCAATGCCAGCGACACGCGGGCCTTCGAAAACCGAGTCTTTTGCGTCCAGCATTCTCCGTGACCTGCCCGAACCTCACTTCCGGGCGTTGATGGAATGGGCCAGGACGCTGACCATCGCCAACAACACGTTTCTCTTTCGCCGCGGTGATGCGGGAGACGGCTGCTACTGGCTGCAGTCGGGACTGCTCAAGGTCAGCATCTGCTCCCCCGAGGGCGAAAAGCGCACGCTTGCCATCCTGGGGCCCGGCTCGATCGTCGGCGAGCTCGCGGTGCTCGACGGTCTGCCGCGCTCCGCCGACGTGCAGGCCATCGGAAGCTGCTCGCTGATGTTCGTCGGCCGCGACGATTTTGCGAAGTATGCCGGCCAGCATCCCGCGATCTTCCAGCATCTGTGCATCGGCCTTTCCGCGCGGCTGCGCCAGGCCAACGACGAGACGGCGGCGGCCAGCTTCCTGCCGGTCAGGAAGCGCTTGGCGCGGACACTGCTGCGGCTGGCAGACTTTCTCGGACAGCCGACCGATCACAAGCATCTGACGATCAACCATCCGGTCAGCCAGAACGACCTCGCCGCGATGGCGGCGCTGGCCCGCGAGAGCGTCAATCGAACGATGCGCGATTGGCGCAAGAAGGGAATCGTCCAGCAGACCGGTCGGGCCAAGACGGTCCTGCACGTTGCCCGCCTGCAGCGCGAACTGACCGCGTGACCGGCGGCTGCCGCATGCGCCCCGCAGCTATGCCATCCGCGCGCAGCTCGTCGGAAATGCGGCTGCCGTCATTGCGTGCCGGAGGTACACGAGCCCAAGTCCACGTGGACTCGAGCCGCCGCCGTCAGGCAGTCGGCGACGCTGGCATAGGCGCCGCTGTCGAAGTCGGGCGCCATGAGCGCCGCCGTCGGACGGTCGGCCGGGGCCTGGCGGTGTGCGTTGTTCGACTTTGCCCCGACACTCGCAGCCGACGATCCGAGCGCAACAGCGCCGGCGACGGCAGCGATCACAAAGAATGCAGGCATGATTTCCCCCGGTAATCGATCTCTTGTCGTCGACGCCGAACCATCACAGCTCGATGTGACTTAGTCACAGATTTACCACCGCTGACTTAGAGCAGAGTTAGGGCGGTTGACGTAGCGCAAGGGGGACAAGCCGCGGCGCGGCGCTCGCGCCCTCGCCTGCGGGTCGTAGTCCCTGGGGCGCGCACCCGGCTGGTGCTGCACGGCATGCCCGCGCCCGTCGTCACCGGATCATCGCGCGCCTTACTGAGCTACACTTCGATAGAGGCCGTGGCCGTCTCGGAGACCTTCATTGCACAGCGGGCGCACTTGCCACTGATATCGTCCGAATATGAACGGGTGATGGTGGCTCCGAATCCGGAGCTACAGGCTTGAGGACTCCCAAATCTGCAGTGATGTGATTCAGGCTGTGTGCTGGCTGGGAATCCAGCGGACATGGCTCGAGCCTAATCACTGGATCTATGCGAGCGGGTGATAGCGGCGATTGAAGAGGGGCTGTTGACGCACCAGGCGGCTGCCCGGTTCTCGATCGGCATTTCGACGGCAGGGACCTGGGCCCGGATCTGCAGGACGGCAGTCTTGATGTTCCTCGACTGGCGCGAACTGACGCACAAAAAAGAGGGCACACGCGAGCGAGCAGGAACGCCCCGATGTGAAGGCGGCGCGCGCGGCGTGGCTTGAACGGCAAGCCGATCTCGACCCCGAGAGCCTGATCTTCATCGACGAAAGCGGGCTATCGACAAAGATGGCGCGGCGCGGCGCGGGGTGGGCCCGAAAGGGCGACGCTGTCGCGCCGCGGTTCCCCACGGACATTGGAAGACCATCATCTTCGTCGGCGGATTGACCCTTGCCGGGGTCATCGCGCCGATGCTCATCGACCAGCCGATGGATGGCGAGGTCTTCCTCGCCTGGTGCAAGCAGATGCTAGCGCCGGCCCTGCGGCCAGGCGATATCGTCGTCATGGACAATCTGCTGGCCCATAAGGTCGCCGACATCAAGGACGCCATCGAAGCGGGCGGCGGGAATGTGCTCCAGTTTTTTGTATCGATCGATCCAAAATCGTGCTTTAGTCGGGAAATGGGGCGCCGGAAGCAATTCGACGAGACGGAAGCCATCGACGACGCGGTCGATTGCTTCTGGTCGCGCGGCTACCAGGCAACGTCGGTGCGCGATCTCGCCTTATGCATGGGGATTGGCGGCGCCAGCCTCTACAACGCCTATGGCGGCAAGCGCGGCCTGTTCGTCAAGGCTCTGGCGCGCTACGCCGACCGTTCATCGCGCGAACGCATCGCCAGGCTCGAGGCCGGCGGCCAGCCGAAGCAGGCGATCGAGGCCTTCTTCGCCGAGATCATCGAACGGTCCTTGAAGGACCGCCAACACAAAGGCTGCTTGCTGGTCAACTCCGCGCTCGACGTTGCGCCGCACGATGCCGGGATCGGCAAAGTCGTCGCGGGCTACCTCGGCGAGATCCGCGACTTCTTCCGGCGCAACATCGTGGCCGCGCAGAAAGCCTGTCAGGTCCCGGGCGACCTCGACGACGCCGAAGTCTCCCGCCACCTGCTCGGCGTGCTTCTGGGCATTCGCGTTCTGGCGCGAACGCGACCCGATCGCGAAACGCTCGAAGCCGTCGCCCGGCCCGCGCTGCGCCTTCTCGACCCGCCGCAGGCCGAAGCGCGACGCAGCAGGAAATCAGCCTCCGCACCAAGGCTCGTCTTCGACACCGGCAGCACGAGCAAGTCACCGACGGGCCGACCAAGGAGTAGATGATGTCACTGGCAGACAAGCTTTCAGCTACCCGCGCCGCGAGCGTCGGCCGGATTCCGCCGGAGCGGGCGGCCATCATGCATCGCGCGACGGACGATCTTCGCAAATCCGGGATTCTCGACCGCATCGTGCTGGTCGGCAAACCCATGCCGGCTTTCGAGCTGGCCAACCACGATGGCCGTCGGGTCGCATCGACCGAGCTGCTCGCCGGCGGGCCGCTGGTGCTGTCGTTCTTCCGGGGGTCGTGGTGACCCTATTGCAGGCATGAGCTGGAGGCTCTGCAGACCGTATACGCCGACATCGCGGCCCTCGGGGCCTCGCTTGTCGTGATCTCGCCCGAGCTGCCGGAACGCACGGCAGACATGGCCGCCAAGCACAAGCTCGTTTTCCCGATCGTCTGGGACAAGAATTGCGAGGTCGCCGAATCTTTCGGTCTCGCGTTCACGCTGCCCGAGGATCTGAGAGAGGTCTATCGCGGCTTCGGCAACGATCTCGCGGTCCGCAACGGCGATCCGTCGTGGCGCCTGCCGGTGCCGGCCCGCTTCGTCGTCGACCGAGATGGCATCGTCCGCTTCGTCCAGGCCGATCCGGATTACCGGTACCGGCCCGAGCCGGAGACGACGCTCGAGGCGCTGCGCCAGGTGGTCGAGAGCTGAAGGGCTGAAGGCGGAGAAGCAGCTTCCGCAAAAGTCGAAAGGAATGCACATGATTCGCTTCTATTTCCATCCCACGCCCAATCCGGCCAAGATCGCGCTGCTGCTGGAAGAAGCCGGGTTGCCGTATGAGACCGTGCCGGTCGACACCAGCAAGGGCGAGCAGCACAAGCCCGCCTTCCGCGCCATCAATCCCAACGGCAAAGTGCCGGCGATCGTCGACACGGACGGCCCGGGTGGGAAGGAAGCGAGGGTGTTCGACTCCAGCGCCATCCTGCTCTATCTCGGCGACAAGACCGGGAAATACATCGGCGCGCCCGGCGACCGGCCCGAGCTGCTGTCCTGGCTGTTCTTCATTGCCTCCGGTCTTGGGCCGTTTTCCGGCCAGGCGGTGCATTTCCAGTTCGCGGCCCCCGACGGGCTCGACTACGCGCGCAACCGCTATCGGCGCGAGGCGGAGCGGCACTACCAGGTGCTGGAAGATCACCTGGCGGGCCGCCCGTTCATCGTCGGCGGCGTCTACACCATCGCCGACATGTCGGCTTGGGGCTGGATCGACCGGGCGTCGCGCGTGATGAAGGGCGAGGCCGATCCGCTGGCCAAGTTCCCCAACATCGCACGGTGGTTCAAAAGCATCGACGCACGGCCGGCGGTGGCGCGGGCGCGGGCGGTCGGCAAGGACCATGCCTTCAAGCGAGAGGTCGACGAGGAAACCAAACGCGCGCTCTTCCCGTCCAACTATCCGGCAGCGGCGTCCTAGCCGGCCGGGTCGTCAGGCTCCGTAGCAGGACGCCGGCACGTTCGGCCGGAATGCCCTCACCACGAGATGGTCGAGCGACACCGGCCCGGGGCCGGCGATCCGGAGCCAGGCGAACATCACGAAGTAGGACACCTCCTCGAAGCCGAGGAGGGTTTCCAGCGAATCGACGTCGCTCCATTTGGCCGTGACGATCGCCACGAGCATGACGATCATCATGGGGACGGCGGCGAAGCGCGTCAGAAGGCCGAGCAGGAGCAGGATGCCGCCCACAAACTCGACGCCGGAAACGAAAGGCGTGACGATCTCGGGAAAGGGAATGCCCCAGCCCCGGAAGTTCTCGACCATCCGCGGCAGGACCTGGAGCTTGCTCCAGCCGCTCCACAGGAACACCCAGCCGACGGTGATTCGCACCGCCAGCGGCGCGGCCCAAGTGAAGTAGCTCGCGACGGTTCTCGACCAGTCATAGAAGACGGTGACGATGGCGTTCATGTGTAGCCCGCGGAAAGCACCAGGCCGTCGAAATCAGACCTCGGGGGAAGTCCTCTTTCGACGGCCGGGGAGAGTCGAGTTGGACGGCGCGTGGACCGGCTAGAGGACCTTGCCGCCCTTGGCGGTGCATTCGAGCGACGTGCTCGTTTCGGTGAAGCCTTTGCCCTTGCAGGCGTTCTGGCCCTTGCAAGCGTTGGACGCGCTCTTGCAGGCGCTCTGGCCCTTGCAGGCGTTGGTGCCGCCGCAGTGCACGCCCTCGGCGTGGGCCGCGGTGACGAAGCTGCCGGCGGCGAAGATTGCGGCGGCCGTGGTGATCAGCGTACGCGAGTTCATGAAGAGACCTCCTGAATGAACGAGCCCTGGGCTCGCGTGAGGTCATTCGCGGCAAATGTCCCTGGCGTTACACCGCGCAGGACCTTTTTCGACGTGTAATGTTTTCACCTTCCCGCACGAATACGTGAAAGGCCAACTGCGTTGACCGACCCGAAAGATCTCTCCGCGCTGATGCAGCTGGCACGTCAAGGCGACGACGAGGCCTATCGGCGCCTTCTCGGCCAGGTTTCGATATGGTTGAGAGGCGTCGTCCGGGGCGGTCTGATAGGAGCGGGGCGGGGCACCGCGGATTGCGAGGATGTCGTGCAGGAGACCCTGCTGGCGATGCATCTCAAACGCGATACCTGGGACGACGGGCAGCCGCTCGAACCGTGGCTGCGCGCGATCGCCCGCCACAAGCTGGTCGACTACCTGCGTCGGCGCGGCTTCCGCGACCATGTCGATATCGACGACTACGTCAATTCCCCCGAGGCAGCCGTGACCGCCGACGCCTCGATGACGATGGATTCCCGACGACTGTTGGCGACCTTGCCCGAACGCCAGCGCCGGATCGTCGAAGAAATATCCCTCGAGGGACGGCAAGCAGCTGACGTGGCGGTGCACCTGGGCATGAGCGAAGGCGCCGTGCGCGTTTCGCTTCACCGCGCCCTCAAGGCACTGGCGGCTTCCTATCGAAGAGACCGTGCATGAAGACTGAAAAACTGGTCGAAGCGCTGGTCGCCGACGGCGCCGCCCCCAAAAGGACGATCCCACGGGCTCTTGCCGCCGCGCTCGCGATCGGCGGCTCGGTATCGTTGCTTGTTTTCCTGGTCGATCTCGGGGTGCGCGAGGACATTGCCCACGCCCTGTCGACCTGGCGATTCGACCTGAAGGTCGGCCTGGTCGCGTTGGCGCTGGTACTGGCCTTCCGCCTCTGCGTGGCCTTGGCAGCTCCGATCCCCTCTGGCCGGCCGAGCCGGCTGCTGCTGCCGCTGGCCGCCTTGGCGGCGCTGGCTGCCGCGATCGAAGTTGCCACCGTCCCCAGCGCGTCGTGGGGAACGCGGTTGGTCGGCAGCAATGCGCTGGTCTGCCTGGCGGCGATTCCCATGCTATCGGCGGCTCCGCTCGGGGTGGTGCTTTTGGCTCTGCGCTCCGGAGCGCCGGCCTCGCCGGCGCTGGCGGGGGCGGCCGCCGGCTTCCTTGCCGCGGCGAGCGGCGCGACGTTGTACGCTTTCCACTGTTTCGATGACTCGCCGCTGTTCGTGATGACCTGGTACGTCCTGGCAGCGCTTCCTGTGGTTGGTGTCGGTGCCATCGTTGGGCGACGACTGTTGCGGTGGTGATACGTTGTGCCCGCCGCATTGCATGTCGGAGCGTTGGGCAAAGGCGGAAACGATTTTGAACAGGGATCGCGGTGTCGTCATGGTCGGTGCACGGACACGGTCCGAATAGAGGCCCGACCGGCGGGCCGCCATACCCTTCGGAACGATCGTTCGGCTCCGGTCTTTCGGGATTTGACATCGAGCGCTTTATTCGCGAGACGAAACCCATGATCCGCGCGAGCCGCCTCGACGTCGTCCGCACCGCCTCCTTGGCGGTGCTGCTGGCGCTGGCCGCTGTCGTCGTGCGGCCATTGGCGCTTCCGCTCGTCGCGCAGATCTGGACATCGAATGCCGCCGTCGCGGACGGCTCCGATGCCATCGACCATGGGGTCGTTCCAGGCAAGACGGTCCTGCGGGTCGTTCCCAAGGTGCGGCACCTGGACCCCGTCCTGGATCCGCCGCCGCTTCAAGCGGCGATCGCGAATGCAGAGGACATTCCGATCGGCCTCGTCGAAACGAGGCACAGCCATTGCGACGCGCCGTTGCGCCTCACGGAGCGGTCTCTTGGCCATCGCCCTCGCGGCCCACCCGGAGCGCACGCGAAGCTGAAGGCCGCCGGCCCCATGAAGTCCGGTGGTGCCTTCGCGTCGTCGGAGCGCACGTAACCATCCAGGTTCCTCATTGATCACATGATGGCTGACCTGGCGTCGGCGGCGCTCCCGTGTCCGGTCTCGCCCTGGAAGTTCATCATGCGCCAATCGCCCTGGAAGGTGGCGTCTTACGCCATCATCGTGTTGTGCGGCATCCTTGCCGTGATCCCCAATTTCATACCCCGCGAACAGCTCGGCACCCTGCCGGACTGGCTGCCCAAGCAACAGATCACCCTCGGGCTGGACCTCCGCGGCGGATCGCAGCTTCTGCTCGAGATCGACAGCGATGCCGTGCTCCGCGATCGCCTGGCGATGATCGGCGACGCCGCGGACGCGGCCTTGCGCAATACGAGATTTGCCGCCGGTCCTGCGAAGGTCGGCGCAGGCGCCGTCAGCATGCAACTGAAGACCGCCGCGGACATGGTAGGCGCTCGCCGCGCCTTGTCGACGCTGGCTTCGGATCTGAGCAGCGATGGCCGGCCGGCCATCGAGATCGCCGAGCAAGGCGACGTCATCACCCTCCGGCCGACGTCGACCGACATTGCCGGACGCAATGAACGTGCGGCCAATCAAAGCCTCGAGATCGTCCGCCGTCGTATCGACGAGGCCGGCATCGCCGAACCCACCGTCATGAGGCAAGGCGCAATCCGCATCCTGGTCCAGCTCCCCGGCGTGCAGGACCCGGGACGGATCAAGGCGCTGCTCGGCAGCACTGCGCGCCTTACGTTCCATATGGCGGCGGACAACCAGTCGACGGGATATGCGCCCGGAACACTTTCCTTGCCGGTCGAGGGTACGCAGCAACAGATGCGCATACGCCAGGGCGTGATGCTCGAGGGCGAACGGCTGGTCGACGCGAACGCCTCGTTCGACCAGCGCACCGGCGAGCCGATCGTGCAGTTCCGTTTCGACTCCGAGGGAGGGCGGCGGTTCGCCGACATCACCCGCAGAAACGTCGACAAGCCGTTCGCCATCGTGCTCGACGGCAGGATCCTGAGCGCGCCGGTGATTCGCGAACCAATCACCGGCGGCGCGGGGCAGATCAGCGGCTCGTTCACCGTCCAGTCGGCCAAGGACCTGGCGGTGCTCCTGCGCGCCGGCGCCCTGCCGGTGCCGATGAAGGTGATCGAGGAGCGCACCGTGGGGGCGGACCTCGGCAGTGACGCCATCGAGCAGGGCGTGACTACCGGGCTGATCGGCTTTGCACTCGTCTTCGCCTTCATGGTGGTTCTCTACGGCCCTTGGGGGTTGATCGCCAACCTGGCGCTCGCCATCAACGTGACCTTGACCTTCGCTGCGCTCAGTGCGCTCGGAGCAACTCTGACGCTGCCCGGCATCGCCGGCATCGTGCTCGGTGTTGGGTTGGCCGTCGACGCCAACATCCTGATCAACGAGCGTATTCGAGAAGAGCTCGATCGGGGCCGAGGTCCGCGGGCCGCGCTCGATGCCGGATTCCGGCGTGCCTACAGCACGATCGTCGATTCGAACGTCACGACCCTGATTGCGACGACCATGCTCTTCGCGCTGGGAGCAGGACCGGTGCGCGGTTTCGCGGTGACGATGGGGCTCGGTATCGTGATCTCCATGTTCACGGCCGTTTCCATCGTCCGCATGGTCATGGAGATGTGGCTCGGCAACAAGCAGAAGCCGCGGCCGTTGCGCATCAAGCCGCTCTTCGGGCTCGAGCTCATCCCGCGCCACACGTCCTTTCAGTTCATGCGCGCCCGCTTCCTGGGCATCGCCGTGTCTGCGGTCCTGTCGGTGACGGCGGTAGTGCTGATGATCAAGCCCGGTCTCAACTACGGCATCGACTTCGTCGGCGGAACGCTGGTCGAGGTCCGGACCGAGCAGCCGGCTCGGCTGGACACGCTGCGGGCAGGCTTGTCGAGTCTTGGGCTGGGTGAGGTCGCCTTGCAAGAAGCGGGGTCGCCCCACCAGGTGCTGGTGAGAATCGAGCGTCAGCCCGGCGACGACAAGGCTCAGGTCGAAGCCACCGAGCGCGTCAGAACGGCCCTCTCGGAAGTCGCTCCCGCTTCATCGATCGAGCGGGTCGAGGTCGTCGGTCCGAAAGTGAGCGGGGAACTGATGGAGGCCGGCATCCTGGCCGTCGTTCTGGCGGCGGTTTCGATGCTGATCTACATCTGGGTCAGGTTCGAATGGCAGTTCGCCGTCGGCGCCATCGTCACCCTCGTACTCGACGTGACGAAAACGGCCGGGCTGTTCGCCATCACGGGCATGGATTTCAATCTGACGGCAATCGCCGCGCTGCTTACCCTGATCGGCTACTCAGTGAACGACAAGGTCGTGGTCTACGACCGCATGCGCGAGAACTTGCGCGTCCACAAGAAGATGCCGCTGCGCGAGCTGATCGATCTCAGCATCAACTCGACGCTGGCGCGCAGCCTCTACACCTCGGCGACCGCACTGCTGTCGATGCTGCCGATGGCCTTGGCCGGCGGTACCGCTGTCGATAACTTCGCCATCGCCATGGTCTTCGGGATCGTGGTCGGAGCGAGTTCATCGGTCTTCATCGCCGCGCCCATCCTGCTTTTCCTCGGCGAGGGGCGCCTGCGACCAAGACCAACCGATCCGGATCGCCGGTCACGGGTCGTGTCCCCAGTGGTGGTGTAACTGTGGGAGCAAGGCCGCGCGCGAGCGCGCTATCCACTAGCGCCGGCCTTTGCGAAGACCAACCTGCAACCGAGAGACCACCGATGACCGATGAGATGATGAACCTGCGCACGCTGGTGGAGAAGACCCCGGACGCCGATGTTTTGCGCGAGATGATCGGCTTTGCCGCCGAGCGGCTGATGGAGATCGAGATCGGCGCGGGCTGACGGCGACGAGCTTGGCTTGCCGACTGGCTGCGGCCAGCGCCGACCGACACCACTTCGGCGCGGTGCGATGTCAGTTCCCGATGGCAAACCGGACACGACGCCGAGACGCCGTGATGTCGGCACGTGACCCAAGGCAGACGTCACAATCCTGGAAGTGCCATTGAGCCGCTAGGAAAGACGATGGCTCGCTCGCCGAGCCTCAGATGCCTTCGACTGCCCAAACGTCGAGCACCGCCGCGTTCTCGCGCAGCTTCTTCACCGGAATATATTCCGGTGAATTCCAGAAGCCTTTAAGCGCCTCCATAGACGGGAACTCGAATACGACCATCCGTCGACCATCGTGCTTCCCCTCCAAGGTTTCGACTTTGCCGCCTCGTATGGTGAACCTGCCACCATGAGTCTCGATGAGCGGCACGACGGCCTTGGCATAGACTTGATATTGCTCCGGATCGCTCACCGTCATATGGACCATCAGATACGCCGACATTGCCCTCTCCCCTTGCTGTCTGATCCTTATCTTGCACGACGGTAACCCGCGAAACATCTCTCGAGAGTCTAGCTTCAGGGGCACAGCGGACATCAATTGGAGGGGCAGCAATGTCCGAAACCGACCCAAACCGGACATGGCTCCGGAGCTCCGGTCTAGCAGGGCAGTTGCCCTAGCAGGCTGTTGAAAAAGTCGTCGCGATCGCGCCCTGGCGAAAGAACCGAATCCGGCGGGCCTCGGCCTTGAATCGATCGTGCGTTTCCCAGACCGATGACGAATCGACATTGCCCATGGGAGGCCTCGAAAAACCTATTTCAACAGCCTGCTAGACGACCTCGCAGATCAGAACCTCACCATCGATGGCCTCGGGCGGTGATGCCAACAGTGGCCCAAGATTTTCCCTGATCCACGGCATGAGCTTTGCCGTGGATCCTTCCGCGACGGCCTTGTTTGAGTAGAGCGAGACCGCGATGACCGTGTCATCGCTCCCGCTGACAAGATAGTAGCCCTTGAAGCCGTCCATGGCCTTCATGGCGGGCAATGCTCCGGCCTTGACGCGCTTTGCAAATTCCCCCGCCATGCCAGGCTTGCACTTGCCTCGTCTAATCGCGGCGTACAATCCGGCCATGCTGCCCCCCAAAGTTGCCGAGAAGCGACCATGCCGGCACCCAGACGGATTCGCAACAGCTACGTCGAGTGCTCCGTCAAGGTCGCACGTCGAGCGGTCGCATCGTTCAGTGTGTATGCCCATGCGCTACTATAGCGGCCGGATTTGGCCCATCGCGCCGGTTTGTGGCGCGCGCCGGCCGGGCAGCTGTCGGGGATGGACCGGACCAACGCCGAGGGCGCTGCAACTGACGCGAATGACCCGGAGCTGACATTGGTCCTAGCCTAAGAGCAACGCCCTATGCTTTGATATGTCGGACGGATCTACCGATTTCGGGAGGCCGTTTTGGCCGACAATCGCGTGGAACGGCGGCTTGCGGCAATTTTGGCGGCGGATGTTGCCGGATACAGCCGCTTGATGGGAGCGGACGAAGAAGGGGCGCTGGCTCGGCTCAAGGCCGTCAGAAAGTCTCTTATCGATCCCGCCATCACGGCGCATCGCGGATGGATGGTCAAGACGACCGGTGACGGTATGCTGGTCGAGTTCGCCAGCGCCGTTGATGCAGCGCGATTCGCCATCGAGGTCCAGCGCGGTATGGCTGAGCAAAATGCCATGGTGCCGCAGGTCAACCGGATCGAATTTCGCATCGGCATCCACGTCGGCGACATCATAGTCGATGAGAACGATATCTTTGGGGACGGCGTCAATATCGCCGCCCGCCTTGAAGGGATCGCGGAGCCCGGTGGCGTCTGCATCTCCGACGACGCGCAACGTCAGATTCGCGGCAAGGTCGATATCGCCTTTGAGGATATGGGGCCGCAGCACCTGAAAAATATCATTGAGCCGATGCGCGCGTGGCGATTGGCGAAAAGCGCGAGCGCTTCTGGGGCAACGTCGACAAAGGTGGTTGTCGAGACCACCCAAGCTCTGACGCTCCCCGACAAACCTTCCATCGCCGTCCTGCCGTTCCAGAACATGAGCGGCGATCCGGAGCAGGAATATTTCACCGACGGCATAACCGAGGACATCATTACCGCGCTCTCCAAATGGCGCTGGTTCTTCGTGATAGCGCGCAATTCAAGCTTTACCTATAAAGGCCGAGCTGTTGACGTGAAGCAGGTCGGGCGCGAACTTGGCGTGCGCTATCTGCTCGAAGGAAGCATCCGCAAGGCTGGACACAGAATTCGACTCAACGCCCAGCTGATCGACGCCACCAGCGGGGTTCACATCTGGGCCGAGCGATTCGATCGTGATTTCACGGACGTGTTCATGGTCCAAGATGAGCTGACACATCATGTCGCCGCCGCTATCGAGCCCGCCCTGTCGAAGACCGAAATTGAGCAAGCCAGACGAAAGACCCCGCCGCAGATGGCAGCTTGGGATCATTACCTGCGAGGCATGTGGCACTATTACCAGTTTACGGAGGAAGAGGTTTCCAACGCTCTTGCTTCATTCAAACGCGCAATCGACCTCGATGAATCATTTGCCGATGCGTATGCCGCTATGGCCCGAGCACTGATGGGCCGCATGATGTACTACGCCCTGGCAGAGCGCGAAGCAGGCATTGCTGAGGTGCTTCAGGTCGCAAGAAAGGCGCTATCGTTCGACAGCCAGAATATCAATGCCTACTATATCCTTTCGATCGCTAGCTCGCATTCGAACGACGCTAATGCCGGGCTTCAATTTGCGCAGTGTGCGATCCAGCTCAATGACAACTTTGCTCCAGGCTATTTCGCACTGGCAATTGCGTGCTTGTATCTGGGCCAACCAGACGACGCCTTGACTGCGATCGACCAAGCGCTGCGCCTCAACCCCAACGATCCGCAGACCTTCACTTGGCGGTCAACGAGAGCGTCGGCCCTCTACCTTCTCGAACGCTATCTCGAGGCGATCGAGTCTGCACGACAGAGCCTCGCGCTGAACCGGTATCACACCGCGATGCGCGTGCTCGCAGCCAGCTACGCGCAGCTCGGTGTGATGGACGAAGCGCGCAACGCAGTGCGCGAGCTGCTGGTATATGGGCAGGCGGATAAGACCATCGCTGCTGTCATCAAGCCGTTCATGCGTGCTGCCGATCGAGAGAGGTGGACGGAAGGGCTCCGCGCGGCTGGATTACCAGATGCTTGACTATCGATGGCCTACCCGCGCCGGACTTGGCCGTGGCGGCACCAGCTGATCGCGTCCGCCAGACGATCGTCACCCCAGAAAAGTTCGGGGCCTACCGAGAACGTTGGCGAACCAAAGATGCCCAGTTGCCGCGCGGCCCGTGTCTCGGCCGAGAGGAGGTCACTTGTCTCGTCCGCGTTGGCAATATGGAGCACCCGGTCAGGATCCTGTCCAATATCGCGCAAGCTTGAGGACAGGTTGGGTTCGCTACCCGTTTCCTCTCCCCGCTGAAGCCAACGCCGGTAAGCAGCTCGCACGAAGTCGGCGCCCCACCCCTCGTTCATGCCCACAGTCGCCACGAGATTGGCCATGATCGACTGCTTCGCCGGATAAGGTGCCGGAAGCGCAGTCGGGATCCCATACATCGCCGCCCGGCGCCCAAGGTCGCGCCACATGTACCGCATCTTCGCCGGCTTGTCGGCAAAGGGAACATGATTCATTTCCTGGAGAATCAAGAGCAGATGGAATGGACGCCATCGAAACGACAGGCCGGTCGACTGCTCCACTTCCCTGAGGCGCATCACGCTCAAGTAGGAATACGTGCTGCCCATCGAGAACCAGAAGTCGATGTGAGTGCCAGCCATGTCGATGCTCATGCGCGTCTTGCAAGTTTACGTCGGCCGACGGGGTTCGCAATGCTCATACTCATACCTCACATCTAAGCGGCACTGGCGGAGGTCTGGGGACTTGGGAGGTGGGAGGGTCGTGTCCCCAGTGGTGGTGCAACTGTGGGAGCAAGGCCGCGCGCGAGCGCGCTATCCACTAGCGCCGTAGCGAGGGAGCGGCCCTGTTGCGAAGACCAACCTGCAACCGAGAGACCACCGATGACCGATGAGATGATGAACCTGCGCACGCTGGTGGAGAAGACCCCGGACGCCGATGTTTTGCGCGAGATGATCGGCTTTGCCGCCGAGCGGCTGATGGAGATCGAGATCGGCGTGCTGACCGGAGCCAGCCATGGCGAGAAGAGCGCGGCCCGCACTCACCGCGAGAGCCTGACACGAACCAGACACCGAACGGCCGACAGCGACGATCGAACCGCCGGCCGCTCCGACCGCTGCGTCACTGCCGACCGCCGCGCCATCCCGCTCGTCCGCGGCGGCCTCAAAAGCCACCGGGCAGTGCAAACCAACCGTCTCATCGGCCGCTCGATGCCAAATCGACTGGCCTCCGAAATTCGGTGAGATATCCGGGCTAGAGCGATTTCCGAGCAGATGGAACCGCTCGCGGTTCCATCTGCTCGGAAATGCGCGCCCGGGCGTTGCTGGTTTCAGCGGGCACATTCCGTTCGGCTGATTCCAGCCGAACGGAATGTGCTCTAACGGTTCCGTTCTATCGGTTGCCGCATTCTCTTCCTTACAAAATCCTTTCAAATCAGGCTCTTGGCCTACCGAAAAGCCAAATTCCTATGCGATTCCTATGTGAAAACGGCGGCCATAAGACATAGATACGGCATGGGAAGGCAACTCATCCCTCGTACAAGCAGTGCGATCTTCGGCGGGTCGGTGGAGACGATGGGATATGGCGAGAGAAATACCACGATGGCCGCCGGATTTGGCGTGGATGATCGATGCCCTGGACTCGATACCGAACGACGCCACGTCGACCACGTTGAAGGGGCGGCTCGAGGCGGACCGCTCGAGCTGGCTGCGCCTCCAGGCATTGGCCCGCTTAGAAACGTCGTTCACCTACGGTAATGTCGTCGTCACGTTTGCTTCGCCGCCGGTTGCCGTGGAACGGTCGGCACAGCATTCGGACATGATGCCTCCGCGCTACCGAGTGTCCTTGGAGCTGACAGTCAGGAAGGATTGAGCGGTTGGTTCAAGCCTGAGCGCAATTGAGGATTAGGCGAAGGCAAAGCGCTCTAACGGGGCAACGACGCCGAGCGTGGCCCGGAAATGGCCGTTTGCGAGGTCAGCCGTATCTCTTGCGCGAAGTGCTTGGAAACTGGCTGCGGCGCGCTGTCCTGAATCATCGGGACCCCAACCCGGACCGCTACGCCGTCACGACCGAGTCCTGTACCGGCTGGCGTCGGACTATACAGTCGGCGGTGTCTTCGGCCTGCCACCCCTACCTCGTTGACGGGCAGCAGATTGATGTTTTGCACTTCGGGAGCAGAGGTCGCGTAAGGTTCAGGCAAAGAAAATTCCCTCACACGGCCTTTTTCCGGTGCCAGAACATGGACCGGGGAGATCTTGGAGGAAGCCATGCACCGTATCTGCTTGACGTTCTCCGTGTTGCTGCCGGGCGGCCGAAAGCCTGCCCGCCTGGGCGCAATCGAACGAGGCCACCAGCGCGATGCCAGGATCGACGCCGCGATCGTCCAGTGCCCGACGAACGGCGCGGCGGCGATTCCTGTGCTCGAGCGAGCGCTGCAGGACGCCAAGGTCGACCTGTCATCGCGCAGTTGAGGAGCCAGGGATGAGGTTGGCGGTTCTTGTCTGTATGGTTCTCGCCCTCGTGGCGTCGGCAGCGGTGGCGGCGGGATGCCCTGCCGGCACCAAACGGTACTGCCTGCAGACCAAGTCCGGCGTGCAGTGCTTCTGCCGCTAGAGCGGTTTCCGGTTAGATGGAGCCGCGCGGCTCCATCTAACCGGAAACGCGCGCACCGGGATGCCTGTTGCGGCAGGCACATTCCGTCCGGCTGATTCCAGCCGGACGGAATGTGCTCTAGAGGGCGCCGCGTCTCTCCGTCGTGTAAGACAAAAGCTTGCCGTCCAGAAAATCGAGGCGCGTCCGGGTGAAGAAGGGCGAGTCGGGCCCGTTCCATTCGACGATGGCGTAGTCTGCCGTGCTCGGGCCGCGCGCGGTCACGACCGTACCCGGGCAGCGCATGACCTGCACCGTCTCGTCGTAGGTCATGCCACGGCGCAGCGCAGCCAACTTGTCGGCGCTGGCACTGCACGTCGTGGCGCAGCCCGAAACCGAAACGGAGCTGCCGAGGACCAGCAGCCCCAGCGCTGGCATCAGCAGCCGCTTCGTCGTCATGTTGCGCGCTCCATCGTCAGCGGCTGCCGAAGGCAATACCCAGGCGTGCCATGATCGCCAGGTTGGCCTGCGGATCGGCCGTGCCGACGTAGGTCACGGCGAAATTGTTGGATATCGCCGTGACCACGCTGCCGGGCCGAAACTGCAGCTCGGCATTCAGCCCGAACAGGAGCGGTAAGCCGTCGCCGAGGTTGCCGACCGGTATGCGCAGGCCCAACCCCACGGTAGGATCGACGCTGAAGCGGCGGTTCTCGCCATAGAAGCCCTGCTGACCGGGGGCATTCGCCTCGCCGCCCTGCAGCACCTGGCTCCAGCTATCGAGCGTCAGGCCGCCGTAGATGTCGAACAGGGCGGCCGGAGGGCCCGAACGATCGCCGACGGGCACAGTGACTCCAAGCAGCACGGGAATCTGAAAATATTCTCTGATCGCGCGGGAGCCGAAATCGGCGGCGGTCGCGCTGGTGTTCTGGAACGACTGGTTGAAGGAGTCCCTGCCGAATCCCGATTGCAGGCCCGTCTCGACGAAAACGCCGAGCCCCAGGTGTTGCTCGTCCCGCATGTACCAAAAGAGCGGCACATGGACGCGCGCGCCCAGCAGAGGCTTGATGGAGGACGCACCGCCGGACCGGCCCGAGGTCGCACCTGGAACGTCCATCATGTCGACTGCGGTCACGCTGCCGCTTCGCGCCAACGGCGCGAAGACGCCGCCAACCGCATAGAGCTGCGTGGACAGCAGGTCGCCGGCGCGCAGGGTGCCCTGGTTTTGCGCACCGGCCGGGCAAGCCGATGCGACCGCAACCAGGCAGCTGCCGAGAGATAGCAAACGTCCGATCAATGCCATGGCGTCACCGTCCGAAGATCGAGCCCCAGGAGGATCTGGAAGGTTGGGTTGGCGCCGCGGCGCCGGGGCCGGGCGCGGCGGCCGGCGTCACGTCCGGCTCGGGCGCGGCTCGCGGCTTGTTGTCGGGCCAGGGTTGTGGCTTGGGCGGATTCTTGGGCGCCCTGCAGATCGCACGCCTGGCGGGAGTCGGATTGCCCTCGACGTCGCGGTTCCACCATCCGCCGCCCAGCGCCTGGAACAGCGCGGCGGTATCGGAGAACCGCGCGGCCCGCGCCTGGACCAGGGCGAGCGAGGCCTGCTGATAGGTCACCTCGGCGTTCAGCACCTCGAGGATGCCGGCGTCACCGGCCACCTGGCGGTTCCGCGTGATGTCGAGGCTGAGCTTCGCCGCCCGTTCCGCATTGGCCGCGGCCCGCAAGGTGAGCGCATCCGACTCGAGCGTCCGCATCGTGTCGGCGACGTTGCGGAAGGCCGTCAGGGCCGTCGATCGGTACACCGCCTTGCTCTGCTCCCAGGCCGCGATCGCGGCGCGCCGGCGAGCCAAGCTGGCGCCGCCATCGAGGACGGTCTGCGCCAAGCTCGCGCCCACCGTCACCGTCGGTCCGAGAGCATCGCTGAACAGCATGTCGAACGACGTCGCCGTCGAGCCGTAGGTCAGCCCAAACGTGAACTGGGGCAGCAGCGCCGCCGTCGTCACGCCGACCTGCGCCCCGGTGGCATGCACGTTCGCTTCCGCCGAACGGATGTCGGGCCGCTGCTCGACCATTCGCGACGGCAGGTTGGCCGGCAGCTCCTGCGGCAGGGCCAGGCTGGCAAGGTCGAAGGTCTCGGCCGGCACATGCGCCGTCGTCCGACCAGTGAGCTGCGCCAGGAGATGCCGCTGCTGGCTGAGCTGGTTGCGCAGCGGCGGCAGCGTCGCCTCGCTAAGGGCGAGAGCCGCCTCCTGCGTGGCGACGTCGGCGCGGGAGGCCTGTCCGATGGCAAATCGCCGTTGCAGCAGAGCCAGCGACTCGCGCTGGATCGTAATGGTGCGTTCGGCCGTCGCGATCTGCCCGCGCAGCGACGCCTCGGTGACCGCGGCGACGACGACGTTCGAGGTCAGCGTCAAGTAGGCGGCTTCGAGAAGGAAGCATTGCGACTCGGCCGTGGCGTCGAGGGATTCGGCGGCACGACGGGTGCCGCCCCAGATGTCCAGCAGGTAGGTGATGTTGAGCAGCCCGGTGAACAGCCCGAAGACCGAGCTGCCGCTGGCCGGCGTCGGCGACAACACGGTCGATTGCTGGTTGTGGGTGCCCGACCCCGTGGCGGTCACGAGCGGAAAGAGCGCCGCCCTCTGCGCCTTCGCATTCTCCTGCGCCAGCTTCAGGGACTGCATCGCCGCATGGATATCCGGATTGGCGACGAGCGCCTGCTGGATCAGGTCGTTCAGCGGCCGTGACTGATAGACCTGCCACCACTGGGCCGGAATATCGAGATCGGTAACGAAGCGCTGCGCATCGCCGCCGAGAACGTCCGGGATCGCGGCCGTCGTGTCCGGCGACGGCCCCGAGAGGTAGGTCTTGTCCCGCGGCGGGTCGGGACGCACGAAGTCGGGGCCGACCGTGCAGGCCGAAAGCGAGAGCATTGTACTAGCGATGAGGGAGCGACAGAGAGTCATTCCTCCACCTCCTCTTCAACGACGCGATCGGCGCTGCGCGTATACGCCTTGAGGAAGACGCTGCGCAGCGCGGGGCCGACCACAAGCAACATGATCGGACCGAGCAGCATGCCGCCCACCACCACGGTCGCCAGCGGCCGTTGCACCTGGCTGCCGATACCTTGCGAGATCGCCGCCGGAAACAAGCCGACGCCCGCGGACAGTGCCGTCATGAGCATCGGCCGCATGCGCTGCTCGGCACCGTTGAAAATGGCCTCGCTGAACGACTGCCCGCGGCTCAGCAGCTCGCGGAAATAGGTGATGTTGACGATGCCGTCCATCACCGCCACGCCGGCCAGCGAGATGAACCCGATGGCGGCCGAAACACTGAACTCCTCGCCGGCCAGATAGAGCGCGATCACGCCGCCGGCCGCCGCGAAGGGAATGCCGGCCAGTGCGACGAGGCTGTCGCGCAGCGTGTTGAACAACCCGTACAGCAGGACGAGGATCAAGATGAGCGTGATCGGGATGATGATCTCGAGGCGCTGCTTGGCCTTCTGCAGGTTCTCGAATTCGCCGGCCCAGAGGATGCGATAGCCGGTCGGCAACTGGATGTTCCGCGCGATGCGGTCCTGCGCCTCAGCGACCGTGCTGCCGAGGTCGCGGCCGCGGATGCTGAACTTGATGGGGATGAAGCGCTGGCTGCTCTCGCGGTAGACGAACGAGGCGCCGGTATCCACCGAGATGTTGGCGACCTCGCCCAACGGGACATAGGCGTTGCCGCCGCTCGGCACGGAATAGGTGACCTTGACGTCGCGAATCGCATCGATCGTATCGCGGTAGGGGCCCTGCAGGCGCACCGAGACGCCGAACTGGCGATCGCCCTCGAGCACGGTCGTGGCGTTGGTGCCGCCCATCGCGGCCTGCACGACCGTGTTGATGTCGCCGGCGTTGAGCCCGTAACGCGCCGCCTTCTCGCGATCGACGCGGATGTTGAGATTGGGCTGGCCGACGATGTGGAAGATACCGAGATCGGCGACGCCCTGGATCTGGGCCATCTCATTCCTCACCCGCTCGGCGAGGCTCTCGAGCACCTCGAGATTGGGCCCGACGATCTTGATCGAATTGGCGCCCTTAACGCCCGACAGCGCCTCCTCGATGTTGTCCTGGATGTACTGCGAGAAGTTGAAGCCGATGCCCGGCAGCTCGTCCTCGAATTCCTTCTGCAGGATGTCGGTGAGCTTTGCCTTGTCGAGGCCGGGCGGCCACTGGTCGAACGGCTTCAGGGGAGCGAACAGCTCGACGTTGGAGAACGGTGACGCGTCGCTGCCGTTGTCCGGGCGGCCGTGCTGGGAGACGACGGTCAGGACCTCGGGATGGCGCAGGAGGATGTCGCGCATCTTCTTCGAGGCGTCGATTCCGGCCTGCAGGCTGATGGTCGGCGGCATCGACGCCCTGATCCAGAAGTTGCCCTCTTCGAGTGCCGGCAGGAACTCGCTGCCCAGGCGCGTCCCGGCAAGGCCCGCCAAAACCAGGAAGGCGACGCCGATGGCGATCGGAACCGCGACCCGATTCAAGGCCCATCGCAGCACCGGCGTGTAGACGGCGCGGATGAACCGAACGAACCGCGTCTCGACCTCATCGACGTGCTGCGGCAGGACGATGGACGCGAGGACCGGCGTGACCGTGAAGGTGGCAAGCAGCGCACCGGCGAGCGCATAGGCGTAGGTGCGCGCCATCGGACCGAATATCTGCCCTTCGACGCCGCTCATCGTGAACAGCGGCAAAAATGCCGTCACCGTGATGAGGGCGGTAAAGAACACGGCGCGATCGACCTGAAGCGCGCTGACGAAGATCAGCCGCAGCCGCTCGTTCCAGAGATGCGCGCTGCCGTGGCCGCTGGTCGATGCCGTTGGATCCGGCCCCCACAGCCCCTCGCTCAGATGCGAGAGCAGCCGGCGCCGGTTGCCCTGGCTGCTCTGGAAATTGCGGAAGACGTTCTCGACCAGGATGACCGCCGAATCGATGATGATGCCGAAGTCGACCGCCCCCACCGAGAGCAGGTTGGCGTCCTCGTTGCGCGCCACCATGATCACCACGGCGAAGAACAGCGCGAACGGGATGTTGGCGCCGACGATGATCGCCGATCGCAGATCGCCCAGGAATATCCACTGGATCAGGAAGACCAGCAGGCAGCCGAAGACCAGGTTGTGGATGACGGTGCTGGTGGTGACATTCACCAGGGTGCTGCGATCGTAGTAGGGCACGACCTTGACGCCGGGCGGCAGCGTGCCGTCGGTATTGATCCGGTCGATCTCGGCCTCGACCTTGGGCAGCACCTCGTTGGTGTGCTGGGTCCGCCCCATGACGACGATCGCCGCCGCGATGTCGGGATCGTGGTCGCGCCCGGCGATGCCCAGCCGTGGCACGACGCCCACCGACACCCTGGCGACGTCCTTCACCAGGACCGGCACGCCATTGCTCTGCGACAGCACCACGTTCTCGATGTCGGTGACGCGGCGGCCCTGCGTGAGGTCTTCGCTGCCGCCGCTGTCGATCAGGCCCACGCCCCGGATGTTGACCGACTGCTGGCCGATCGTGATCTCGCGACCGCCGACATTGATGTTGGCGTTGCCGAGCGCCGTGATGATCTGCGGGATCGAGGTGCCGTAGGCTTCCAGCTTGGCGAGGTCGGCATCGACGTTGAACTGCTTGGTCGTGCCGCCCCACGAGTTGATCTGCACGACGCCCGGAATGGTGAGCAGCCGGCGCGCGACCACCCAGTCCTGCACGGTCCGAAGGTTCGTCAGCCCGAAATTGGGCGGCCCGGCGATCTGGTACCGGATGATCTCACCGACCAGGCTCGATTGCTGGATCTGCGGCACCTGGTTGCCCGGCAGATTGACGCCCTGCTGCATGTAGACGGACGCATTGGCGTAGGCGGTATTGAAGTCGATACCGTACTTGAAGGTGACGCGCACGAAGCTCAGGCCGTAGAACGAGGTCGAGCGGATGTTGACCACGCCGGGCGTCGGGTAGAGCGCGATCTCGATCGGGATCGTGTAGTACTTCTCCATCTCCTCGGCCGAAAGGCCCGGCGCCTGCGCGGTGATCTCGAGGATCACGGGAGCGGGATTGGGGTAAGCCTCGATGTTCAGGCGCGTGAACGCGAAGACGCCGACGCCCAGGAAGACCAGGACGGACAGCACGACGATCGGCCGACGCGTAAGGCCGAAGACCAGGATCGACTTCAACACGGCCGACCCCCACGCTCAATCGCTGGCACCGGCAACTCCAAACGCTTTGTTGCTGACGAAGATCGCCCCATCCGTGACCACCAGTTCGCCCGGCTGCAGACCTTCGGTGATCTGGGTCATGCCGCCCTGCTGTACCCCGGTCCGCACGGACCGCTTCTCGAAGCGGCGACGATCGGTCGTCAGCCAGACCGACATGCTGCCATCGCCCTCGCGGACGACCGCTGCGCTGGGAACGGCTATGTCCTGGAGCGGGGCGGCAATGCGGATCGTAAACGTCGCGAACATGCCGGCCCGGAGCAGACGGTCCGGGTCGCGAATCTCCGACCGCACCAGCAGGCGCCGTGTCGCGGGATCGACTTGGGCGCCGACCACGGTGATCACGCCGGCGAACTGACGATCGCCGTAGGCCGTCACGCGGACCTCGACGTCCTGCCCCGCCCGCAGCAAAGGAGCGTCCGCCTCGATCACGTTGGCAAGCATCCACATCGTCGAGGTATCGGCGACGGTGAAGGGCGCGGGCGCGTTTCCCGGCTGAACCAGCAATCCCGGCGCCGCTGTTCGCTGCGTGACGATGCCGGAGATCGGGCTGCGCACGATCAGCACCGAATCGGCCTTGCGTTCCTGGACGATCTGGTCGATCTCCTCCTCGGTCTTGCCGAAGATGCGGACCGTGTTGCGTGCCGCCCGCAGGTTGCCCTCGGCCGTTTGCTGGTCGGACCTGACCTGATCGACGTCCTTCTGGGCGCCGCCGCCGCCGCGAAAGGTCTCCGTCAGGCGCTTGAGATTGGCGTTCTGCAGCACCAGGACGCCCGCCGCCTGGATCAGGTTGGAGGTGGCCGTCAGGAGGTCCGGGCTGTCGACGGTGAACAGCACCTGCCCTTTCTCGACACGGTCCCCGACATTGGCGAAGGTGGCAATGATCCGCCCTTGATTGGGGGTGAAGACCTGCACCAGCATGTTCTGGTTGAAGTCGATGTTGCCGACCGCGCTGCGCGTCCGCTCGAAGCGGGCTTGCCCCACCGCGGCGATCTTCAGGCCTGCAACCTGCTTCTCGCTCAGGGCGACCTCGACCTTGGTCCGCTGGATATCCGCCCGCCGGCTCCGATTTTCCTTCTGTGCGGGCGCAGAGAAGGGCGGCAAATCCAGCCACCACAATGCACCCAGGCCAACAATTACGATGGCTGCTGCGCCGACTAACCTCCGACCATCGATCATGCGACGGACGAGGTGCGGTTGCCTTGACTCACTCATGTACCGAACTCACACCGCTATTGCTTGTCGATCCGGGAGGCAACCTGTTCGGCGCCGGATCCCGACCCCACAAGCATGAAACCAACGCCTCGGATCGTGTGTATAACCACGGTCGCACCCATGTCAGAGAGTTGTCGCCGCAATCGATGGATGTGCACATCGACGGTGTTGGCATCGGCCTTCGCGTCGAATCCATAGAGCTGATCGAAGAGAAACCCCCTTCGAACAACGTGCCCTTCGTGGCGCATCAGCACTTCGAGAATGAGAGCCTCGCGCAGTCGGCCTACGAAGCGATGGCTGCCGATGTTGACCTGCCGGCTCTCCGTATCGAGCGAGACATTGCCGGCATGCAGCACCTCGCCGACCATCGTGCCAGGACGGCGTGTTATGGCGTGTAGCCGCGCAATGAGCTCATCGACGGAAAATGGCTTCGCCAGATAATCGTCGGCACCCACACGCAACCCGAGCACGCGATCGTCGAGCCCGTGACGGGCGCTGATGATCAGAATCGGAAGCGCATTCCCGGCCTGCCTGAGTCGGCGCACCAGGTCCAGCCCGTCGCCATCGGGCAACCCAAGATCCAGGATGACGGCTGAGTAAGGCAGCGACGCGATCGCCTGCTCCGCTTCCTTGACGGTCTGCACGTGATCGGAAGCGATAGCCGACTTTCTCAGCTGTCCCTGAAGGACCTGCGCAAAGGCAGTGTTGTCTTCTGCGATGAGGATTCTCATCGACCCGTCTCCAATACGCGAGTCGATTAACAGCGGTGCCGATGGGGAAGCAATGAGGCAGCAGGTAAGATTCGCGTAATTCGTTAGCCGTCGTAAGATTCAAGAAAGAGTGCGCGTTGTCAGATTTGCGTAAGCCTCACTGGCGCATCGAGATCAAGCGATTCACTTCCCGGCAACGGCCGAGTGGCCGCGTCGCATTTGTCCGGCATAGGGATCAAGTGCCGGCACGCCTTCAAGCGCACGGGCAGTGGGGATACGACCTGATTACGCGCAATGCTCGACGGCATCGCAGGCCCGCCGGCACCGTTAGGTTGGCCGAGCTAACGAGTGGCAGTCCTCAATCGCGCGCACGTTTGCCAAATGCGCTGTTCAAGTGACGCCGCATGTCTTCGAGATCGGTGAAGCGCTGGGCAAAGCCCCTGAAGACATAGGTATGGCCGTCGATCTCGACCAAGTCGCCAGCCAACAGCCAGAGAGGAAACTCCAAGGGCCGAGGTCTTGACCATAGCCATTGCGGAAACACGGCGCTTAACCTTCATCCCGTCTGTCCCGAAGGTGAAGTGGTCGAGCCGAACGCTCCGTGCGAACGGCCTCACGTACCATCGCTCGATAAATCTCTGCAGCGAGCGCGTAGTTTTCGAGAGGCCGAAATTGCGCCAGCGCCTCAGCGCCCGCCTTGAGCATGGTCGGCGACACGACAATTCGGGTTCGGGAATGGTCGTCCATCCGATCAACCCTATGCAAGCACCCTTACGCCAGACTGACGAGTTGCCATGATGGAGTACGCGCGTTGTGGCGTCCCTCCGGCGCAGGCACACGCCGCGCGAGAGTAGTCAGGCGCCGAACCGCGGAGCGAATTCTCAATGAGGGTCCGATGCGGCGACCCCGGTGAAGCGAGCCGTGATAGGGTAGACGTATCGCTCTTGCCGAAAGTGACGTGCGCATTGGGAGGTGCCGCAGGGGCTGGCCAAGCTCTGCCTGCCTCAGCAGTCTGCCAGCTCGCGAAGTAGAAGTAGATAAGGAACCGCGTCGTGTCCGACAGTGCTCCCAACAACCGCCCGCTCGCCGGGCTACGGGTGATCGACATAGCCACCTACATCGCAGCGCCGTATTGCGCGACCATCATGGCGGAATTCGGCGCGGAGGTGATCAAGGTCGAGCAGCCCAAGGTCGGTGACCCGTGCCGCAGGCTCGGCACGGTCAGCGCATGTGGCGACACGCTGGTTTGGCTCTCGGAAGCGCGCAACAAGAAATCGGTGACGCTGAATCTCAAGTCGCCCAAGGGTGCGGCGATTCTCAAGAAGCTCGCCGCGAAGGCCGACGCGCTGACCGAGAACTTCCAGCCGGGCACGCTGGAAGGCTGGGGTCTCGGTTGGGACGTGCTGAGCGGCGTCAACCCGCGCCTCGTGATGCTGCGCGTCTCCGGCTACGGCCAGACCGGGCCCTACAGCCACAAGCCCGGATTCGGGCGGATCGGCAACGCCTTCGGCGGCATCTCCTTCCTGGCCGGCGATCCCGGCGGGCCGCCGGTGACACCGGGCTCGGCCACGCTCGCCGACTACATGGCCGGACTCTACGGCGCGCTCGGGGTGATGATGGCGCTGCGCGCACGCGATGCCGGCGGCCGGGGCCAGCAGATCGACATCGGGCTTTACGAGCCGATCTTCCGCATCCTCGACGAGATGGCGCCCGCCTATGACAAGGTCGGCTTCATCCGCCAGCGGATGGGCGCGGCGGCCCCCAACGTCTGTCCGCACAGCCATTACCAGACCGGTGACGGACGGTGGATCGCCATTGCCTGCACCAACGACAAGATCTTCGCGCGCATGGCCCGGCTGATGGGCCGGCCCGAGGTGGCGGGCGACGGCATCTACGGCACCGTCGCCCAGCGTGAGAAGCAGCGCGCCGCGGTCGACGGCCTCGTCGCCGATTGGGCGAAGAAGCACACGCAGCAGAAGGCCGTTCGCCTGTGTGAAACCGCGGAAGTGCCGTGCGGTATCGTGGCGTCGGTCGACGAAATCTTCCAGGACCCGCACTACGCGGCGCGCGGCAACATCGCCCGTGTGAGCGACCCGCGCGTCGGCGATCTCGCCGTTCCGAACGTGGTTCCTCGCCTCACAGGCACGCCGGGCGGTATCGATTCGCTCGGCCCCGGCCTGGGCCAGCACAATGCGGAGGTCTACGGCGGTCTGCTGGGCATGAGCGCCTTGGACTTGCGCGGCCTGGAAGCCGAAGGCGTGATCTGACGGGGCGCAGGCGACGCGCGAGCAGAATCACCTCACCCTGAGGAGCGTCGCGAAGCGGCGCGTCTCGAAGGGTGGGCCATGAACACGGTGCGTGTTGCCGCCCTTCGAGACGCCGCGCTTCGCGCGGCTCCTCAGGGTGAGGAGGTCGCCTCGTCGGCGGCGCGGACCAGGTCGAGCGTGCGCTGCGCCTTGTAGACGATCGGATAGTCGATGAAGAAGCCGTCGAGCTGGATCGACGAGGAGCCGTCGCGCTCGGCTTTCTCGAAAGCAGCGACGACGCGTCTCGCAAAGGCGATCTCCGTCTCGGTCGGCGTGAACGCGGCGTTCACCCGCTCGACTTGCGGCGGGTAGATGCACATCTTGCCCTGGAAGCCGAGCTGCCTGGCCCGCTTCGCGGAGCTCGCGAGGCCCTCGAGGTCGTTGATATGCACCCACACGGTGTCGATCGGCGCTTCGAGGCCGGCGGTGCGGGACGCCACGACCATCTCGGCGCGTGCATGCTCCAGCTCGCTCTCGGCGAGCGTCCACTCCATGTTCACGTCGAGGGTGTAGTCGCCGGCGCCGAAGGCCATGCGCTTCACCCGCGTGCCGGCGGCGGCGATGGCGCGCGCATGGGCGATGCCCTTTGCCGTTTCGATGATCGGGATGATGTCGACGCCGCCGGGCGGCAGTCCGCGCTCGCGCTCGAGCGCGCCGACCAGCCAATCGAAGGCTGCGATCTGCTCGCGGCTCTCGACCATCGGCAGGATGATGCCATCGAGGCCGGGACCGACCACCGCCACGGCGTCGCCGTAACAGAACTCGGTGTTGAAGGCGTTGACCCGGATGTATGCGCCGCCCTTGTGCGGCCTTTTCAGCGCCTCCACGACGCGCGCGCGGGTCGCGACCTTCTCGGCTTTGGCGACGGCATCCTCGAGGTCGAGGATCACGTTGTCGGCGCCGCAGTCGAAGACCTTCGCGACCTTCCGCGCATGGTTGCCGGGCGCGAACAGGAAGCTGCGGTACGCCGGCACGGTCAATAGCCTTGCGTGACGTCGATTTCCTGCAGGAGCCGTCCTCCCGCCTTCAGGCTGCGGATGTTGGCGGCGACCTCGGTGACCAGCTGGCTCACGGTCGGCCGCCGCGCCACGTGCGGCATGATCGTGACCTTGGGATGGAGCCACAGCGGGCTCTCCTGCGGCAGCGGCTCGGGCCACAGCGCGTCAAGCGCGGCGTACGAGAGCTGGCCCGAATCGAGCGCGGCGATCAGGTCTTTCTCGACCACGTGTTTGCCGCGCCCGATGTTCACCAGCATGGCTCCCTTCGGCATCAGGGCAAACGTGCGCGTGCAGAAGATGCCCTCGGTTTCCGGCGTCAGCGGCAACAGGCAGACAGCGATGTCGGTCTGGCCGAGGAATGACTCAAGCTGATCGGGGCCGTGGAAGAGGGGGACCTCTGCGGCCTCACGCGGTGAGCGAACCCACGCGGAAACCTTGAAGCCCAGCGACTGCAGGACCAGCGCCGGCGCCTTGGCCATCATGCCGAAGCCCAGGAAGCCGACGCGCCGTTGCTCCGGCCGCACGATCGGTACCCTGCGCCACTCCTTCCTCGCCTGGGCCGCCTGGTAGGCCGGCATGTCGCGATGGAGGCGCAGGACGTGCATGACGGTGTACTCCGTCATCATCGGATCGCCGCCCGATGGTTCCACCTTGCCGAGCGGGACCTTCGGCAGCTTCGGATGCTGGACGAAGCTCTCCACGCCGGCCGAACGGCTGAACATGGCCTTCAGGTTCGGGAAGGCGGGGAGCTGGTCGAAATCCGGATGCATGAACGCGAGGTATTCGATGTCCTTCAACTCGCCGGCATCGGGCCAGAAGCGAATCGGCAGATCGGGAAGCTGCTCCTTGAATGCATCGCGAAATGCCTGGGCATTGCCGATGACCTTGTCCAGGTTGACGATGAGCAGCGCCATGCAGCCTCCGGAGTGACGCCAAAGGCGACGTGTCACTCTCGATGATGATAGTGGAGAAGACTGATCGACCCAAATCGCGAGTTCCCGGAGAAACGGTCATGAGGACAATCAGGGGCGAATGGAACGAAGCGCCCGGCGCCGTCACGCTGATCGACGCTCACCACCACCTCTGGGACCTGAAGGCGAACCGTTATCCGTTTCTCACCGACCGGCCCGAGCCTCACTTCTTCCTGGGTTCGTACGAGGCGATCAAGCGCAACTATCTCCCGGAGGACTATCTGCGGGATTCATGCGCCCACAACGTCCTGACGACCGTGCATTGCGAAGCCGAGATGGATCGCACGCAGCAGGTCGCCGAAACGCGGTGGCTGACGGAAGTGAATGCACGCCACGGATTTCCCGGCGCCATTGTCGCACATGCATGGTTCCACACCGAGAATGCGGAAGAGATCCTTGCCGCCCAGTCGCAGTTTCCCCTGGTGCGCGGGATCCGGTCGAAGCCGGTGACGTCCCTCCGTCCGGGCGCCGCGACGCCGGGTGCGCCCGGCACCATGCAGGACGACAAGTGGCTGCGCGGCTTCGCACTGCTCGAGAAGTACGGGCTGTCCTGGGATCTCCGTGTCCCTTGCTGGCACCTCGCTGAAGCCGCCGAGGTTGCCCGGCAATTCCCGCGCACCCCGATCGTGCTGAATCATACCGGCTTCCCGTGGGATCGCACGGACGAGGGCCTTGCTGCATGGCGGCTAGCGATGGAGATACTGGCTCGCGAGCCGAACGTTCATGTCAAGGTCTCCGAGTTCGGCTTGAAGGACAGCGCTTGGGAGTACGAGTCAAACCGGCGCGTCGTCATGGAAGCGATCGCGATTTTCGGCATGGAACGGTGCATCTTCGCGAGCAATTTCCCGGTCGCCGGATTGCGGGTCGATTACGGCACGCTCGTCAGCTCTCTCGATCGGATGCTCTCGGGCTATTCGCAAGCCGATCGAGACCGCTTCTTCTGGAAGAATGCCGCGGCGTTCTACCGTCTCTCGGTCACGAAACCGGCGGCACATCAAGTCTGACAACGACGCCTTCGAGGTCCTTCGAGGGCGCCGGATAGCGTTCCATGACCAGCGGATCATGGCCCGGGATGATGTGCTTCGGAGACTCGGCAAGCGCGCGAAGCTTGTCGTAGCCTTCGACCATCTCGCCGACATGGAACGCGGTCGGGAAGACCCGGCCGGTCTCCATATGCTCGTAGTAGTGGCTGGTGTCCGAAGCCAGCACGACCCGGCCGCGGGCGGTCGCGACCCGCACGCACTGCAGCCCGGCCGTATGGCCGCCGATATGATGCACGCTGATGCCCGGCACGAGCTCGGCCGATCCGCAGTGAAAGCGGACGCGATCCTTGAAGACCAGCTTCACCATGCCGACGACGTCATCGACTTCGTAGCCGTGGTTGAAGCGGCCATGGCGCATGTACCGGCCGGTCGCGTAGCTCATCTCCGCATCCTGGAGATGGAATCGCGCTGCCGGAAAATCGAAGAATGTGCCCACATGGTCGTAGTGCATGTGGGTGATGATCACGTCCTTCACGGTCGCGGCCCGGACACCCAGGAGGGCCAATCCCGCACTCGGGGTTCGGAGGAACGTGCGTTTGCGCTGCTGCGCCATGGCCGCGCTGAAGCCGGTGTCGACGACGAACGTCCGCTCTGCATTGCGGATCGGCCAGACGAAGTAGTCCATCGGCATCGGCGCATCGTGCGGATCGCCGCCGATGAAGTTGCCGCTGCGCGTCCCCTCGCGCGTTGCGTACTTGATGGCATAGACCTCGTAGACTTCCCGACTCATGGCGGTCCTTCGAGCGGCCCGGCTTGACCAGATCTCCAGCACCACCGGGTCGATCGTACAGGCTATTGCCGGCCTTCGCGAACGCGAAGGACCGCGAGCGCGCGAAATTCATTGGGAAGTGCTGCCCTCGACGCAAAGTCTGTGGAGCGCCGTCGAGCGCAAGGACGTGCCGGGCGTGGTTGCGCCGGTCACCGAAGGGCGATCGTCGCGCCCGCTTGAAGGACTCATGTTCCGGCTTCCGGCAGTGCTATGGTCGCGCCCGCCGTCGATGAGAAACCAAGGGCCGACCATGAGTTCAGCGACACTTGCCGTTCGCCGTGACCGCGCGTTGGGGGCCGGCGCCCCGCTGTTCTACGACGCGCCCCTGCACATCGTGCGGGGCGAGGGCGTTTACGTGTACGATGCCGACGGTCGCCGCTACGTCGACATGTACAACAACGTGCCCTGCGTCGGTCACGCCAACCCCGATGTCGTCGAGGCGATGGCCCGCCAGCAGGCCACGCTCAACGTCCACAGCCGCTATCTGCACGAAGGCATCGTCGCCTTCGCCGAGCGCCTGGCGGGTCTGCACGGCCCCACCATCGAGAGTGTGATCTTCAGTTGCTCCGGCACGGAAGCCAACGAGGTGGCGCTCCGCATGGCGCGGCTCGCGACCGGAAAGACCGGCATCGTCTGCACCAACGCGACCTATCACGGCAACAGCGAGGCGGTCGCCAAGCTCAATCGGATCGGTGTAGGCCGCAACGCGGCCGGCGACGTCTGCGCCATTCCCTTCCCGGAGATGCTGCGCCCGCTGGTGCCCGGCGCCAGCGAAGCCGACCTCACGGAGGCCTATCTCGACCGCCTGCGCGAGGCGATCGCGACTCTCGAGAAGGACGGCGCGGGCTTCGCCGGGCTGATCGTGTGCTCGATCCTGGCCAACGAGGGATTGCCCGACATCCCGCGAGGCTTCATGCCGCGCGCCGCGGAGATCGTGCGCGCCGCCGGCGGCGTGGTGATCGCCGACGAGGTCCAGGCCGGCTACTGCCGCACCGGCCGCTGGTGGGGCTACGACGTCACCGGCTTCACGCCCGACATCGTCGTGACCGGCAAGCCGATGGGCAACGGCCTGCCGCTGGCGGCGACCGCCGCGAGCCGCGCGCTGGTCGAAGGCTTCCGCAGTGCCACGCGCTATTTCAACACCTTCGCCTCGAGCCCGTTGCAGGCGGCGGTCGGCATGGCGGTGGTCGACGTCATCGAGCGCGACGGCTTGGCCGAGAACGTCGCCAAGGTGGGGGCGTTCCTGAAATCGGCGCTCAGCCAGCGCAAGGGACGCTTCGCCTCGGTCGCCGATGTCCGCGGCCACGGCCTCTTCATCGGCGTCGAGATCGCCAAGACCGACGCGGCCCGGACACCCGATATGGACAAGGCGGTCGAGGTCATCAATCGCCTGAAGGACAGGGGCTTCCTGACGAGCAATGCCGGCGCGTTCAAGAACGTCGTGAAGATCCGGCCGCCGCTGGTCTTCGCGCAGCGCGATGCGGAGGAATTCCTCGGCGTCTTCGACGCAACGATGGCCGAGCTCGATGGATAAGGAGGCCATCGGCCGGACCTTTACGCCGGCCGCCGAAGCCGCCCTGAAATCCTTCCCGATCGACTCAGTCGATCTCACGCTGGTTTCCCTCGCCGAGAACGTCACGTTCAAGGTGACCGACCGGCGCGATGGCCAAGTTTACGTTCTTCGCCTCCATCGGCCGGGCTATCACACGCTCGACGAGCTGGTCTCCGAGCGCGCCTGGATCCGCGGCCTGGCCGACGCCGGCATCGATGTCCCGCATGCGGTGTCCGCACGCGACGGCCGCGACTATGTCCCGGTAACGATTCCGGCCACCGGCGAGCAGCGGTTCGCCGGCATGCTTCGCTGGACCGAAGGCCGCCTGCTCTCCCACGTCCTGGCCGAGACCAGCGACGACAAGGCGGTCGAGGATTACTTCGCCCAGCTCGGCGCCCTCACTGCCGCGATGCACAATCAGGCGAGCGCCTGGCGGCCGCCGACGGGCTTCATGCGCCATGCGCTCGATAGCGACGGCCTGATGGGCGATGCCCCGCATTGGGGGCCGTTCTGGGAGCACCGGTCGCTGACGGCCGCCGAGAGCCGCCTTCTGCTCGACGTCCGGGATCGGATGCACGAGGAGCTGTCGCGTCTCAGCCGGGAGCCTGCCGGCTATAGTCTCATCCATGCCGACATGCATCCCGGCAACATCCTGGTCGACGGCGACCGGCTGACGGTCATCGACTTCGACGATGCCGGCTTCGGCTGGCATCAGTACGACATCGCCGTCGTGCTCACCTATTGGCAGAGCAAGCCGAACGCCGCCGAGATCGAGCGCGCCTTCCTCGACGGCTATCGCGCCACCCGACCGGTGCCCGACGACGCCTTGGCGGCGATCCCGATGTTTCGCCTGGTCCGGTGGATGGCGTCGATCGGCTGGTTCCATCAGCGCCCCGAGCTCGAGCCTTCCGCTGTCTTCGAGGAGCGCAAGGCCTGGGTGCTCGACCGGTGCGCCGCCCTTCAGCGCGGCAAGGGGATCGGCTGACTGCGCTGCCTCTCGATGTCCGGCGCTCTGGCTGCCATCGACATGCAGGATCGCGCCGGCGACGAACGAGGCGGTTTCCAGGCAGAGGGCCGCGCCTGGCGTATTCGATCGCCGGCGAGAAGCCAGGCGGCCGGCATGTCGCGCAGATCACCACGACGCTCCGGTGATGACGGACTCCTTCGACAACGCCTGGAGTCGACGAGCACATGAAGGCGGTGGCGTGGCAGCGAAACCCACGCGATGCCTCTCGGTGTGAAGGCGAAACTCGCGAAACCCGAGCGAGCCCGCCGATGCAACTGCTCGATTTACGGGCGGTGCGGCTGCGTCACGATGCCTGAGTGAAGTGGAGGACGGCATGACGCTTGCGGTATCGCGTGTCTTGTCGCGTCGGGTTTTCTGCGCCCTGCCATTGATCGCGGCCGGCACGCCGTCGCGCGCCGAGCCCGAGCGCACTGCGCCGGTCTGGCCACGCCGCCCCGTTCGGTTGGTGACACGCCCCGCCGACGGTGTGCGCAACGATGCGATGGCGCGCACGCTCGCGGCGGCGCTGTCGCGGCGCTGGCGCCAGCCGGTGCTCGTCGACTATCGCCCGGGCGGCGACGGCACGGCCTCGGTCGAGACTTTCCTCGCCGCGCACGACGACCATGCGCTGCTGCTCGGCTCGACCGGCGTATGGACCACGCTGCACCTGACGCACGACAACCTGCCGTTCGATCCCGAGCGCGATCTCGTACCGCTGGCGCCCGTCGTGCAGGACTACATCGCCATCGCCGTCGCGCCGGCGCTCGGCCTGGCCACGCTGGGCGAGGTCATCGACGCCGCGCACCGCAACCCAGGCAAGCTCACCTGGTCGAGCTCCCTGCACGCGCCTTATCTCGCCTTCCTGGCCTTCCTCAAGGCCGTGCAGGCCGAGTTCCGCTTCGCGCCGTGCCGCAATCCCCTGGGCGCGGCGGCCGATCTCGCCGAGGGCCGGGTGGACCTCGCCTTCCTGACCCTGCCGCCGACGATCGGCGCAACGCAGCCCGGCCGGATTCGTCTGGTCGCGGTGACGAGCACGGAGCGGGCGCCGAGCGCACTCGACGTGCCGACCGTCGTCGAGGCCGGGTTTCCGGCGCTCGCGATGCAAAGCGGCTACAGCCTGTTCGGCCCGCGCGACATGCCAGTGCCGCTGCGCGCGCGGATCGCCGACGACGTCGCCGCCGCCGTGCGCGATCCGGTGGTCGCTCAGCGGCTCGCGCTGATGGGCTACCGGCCGCAGCTCGGGTCGCCCGCCGCCTTCCAGGCCCTTCTGCAGCGCGAGCGGGCGCACTGGAGCGAGCTGGCGCACGCCTCGTACGCCACGACCGCCGCGCAGTAGCTCGCTTTTCCTCCATCGTGCAGCGCGCCGTGTTAGCGTGACGCGTTGCGTGGCTTTGGGAGGGAAAGCAATGAAGCGGGTCACGAAGGTTCTGCGAGCCATGGCGTCGACGATCGGCCTGTTGGCTCTGCAGTCGCCGGCGATTGCCCAGGACTATCCGAACCGGGCGATCACCATCGTCTGCCCGTTCGGGCCGGGCACGGCCATCGACATCATCGGCCGCCAGCTCGCCCAGCACATGACGGCAACGCTGGGGCAGAGCGTGATCGTCGACAATCGCGCCGGCGCCACCGGCAACATCGCCACCGACTACGTCGCGAAGGCGAAGCCGGACGGCTACACGATCTACATCACCAGCACGAGCATCATCCTCAACCAGATCGTCAGCGCGCCGGGCTACAACCTGCAGCGGGATTTCGCGCCGATCGCGCTCAGCGGCGTGCTGCCCTACGCGCTGGCGGTGCCGTCGTCGCTGCCGGCGCAGAACGTCCAGGAGCTCGTCGCGATGGCGAAGGCCAAGCCCGGCAAGCTGAACTACGTGGGCTATGTCGGTGGCGTGCCGCAGTTCCTCGGCGAGATGCTCAACCGCGCCGCCGACATCAACATCGCGATGGTGCCGTACAAGAGCACGACCGACGCGGCGAGCGATTTCGCCTCCGGCCGGGTCGAGGTGCTGTGGACGCCGGTGCCGTCGAGCCTGCCGTTCGCGAGCAACAAGCAGGGGAGGGTGCTCGGCGTGACCGGCAGCAAGCGCGCCACCATCCTGCCCGACGTGCCGACGCTCAAGGAGGCGGGCTATCCCGACCTCACGGTCGAGGTCGGCTACTGGTTCCTGGCGCCGGCCGGCACGCCCAAGCCGGTCGTCGAGAAGCTCGGCAGCGCCATCAAGGCGGGCCTGCGCGACGACAAGGTCTGGGCCGCCCTGGCCCAGCAAGGCGTCGAGAAGAAGGAGGGCGGTCCCGAAGAGACCGGCGCCTATCTCGCCGGCGAGATCAAGAAGTGGGACGCCATCGTCAAGCAGTCGGCGCCGGCCACTCGCTAGGGCGATGCTCCCGCACGGGCAAAACTATTTGCAGTCTGCCGTCCGTCGCGTCCGCCGCGTCCGCCGGCGTCCGGCCTGGGGGGGTGGCGCCGGATTCCGGATTCTCGACGAAAACCCTTATGGAATCGGCATCGGATGTGTCCGGCGTCCGGCCGGACGTCGCGCCGGACGGACTGCGCGCTCGGGCATCAGCCCGGCCAGCGCGTTCCCCAGCGGTCGGCGAAGGTGACGTCGGCGACCGGCTTGCGGGTGAGCGGGCCGTACTTGCGCGTCGGCCAGCCGATCGGCATCAGCGCGAAGGTGGCGACGTTCTCCGGGATGCCGAGGACGGCCTTGACCTCGTCCTCGTAGAGGATGTGGTTGGTCGTGATCACCGTCCCCAGTCCCAGCGCGCGGCAGGCCAGGATGATGTTCTGGATCGCGGGATAGATGCTCGAGCCGCTGATGCGGAGCGTATTGGCGAGGTGGGCGTCGTAGCGCGCCTGGACCCGCTCGGGCAGGGTCGCGCGCTCGGGCGGATCGCGCTTGGCGAGGCAGGCGATGAGGATGACCGGCGCCTCGGCCAGGTGGTCCCACAGATGGCCGCTGTTGGCCAGGAACTGGCGGTACTGCTCGTCGGTCAGATGCTCGGGCCTGGGCCGAGACGAATAGATCGCGCTCGCGTAGTCCGAGGCCTTGCGATAGAGCGCGGCGAGCTGCTGCTTTACCTTCGCGTCGCGCACCACGACGAACGACCAGTGCTGGGTGTTGCCGCCGCTCGAGGCGCGGATGGCGGCGTCGATCACCTGGGTGATCAGCGTCTCGGGCACCGGGTCCGGCTTGAAATGACGCAGCGAGCGGGCGGTGTACATCGCCTCGAACAGGCCGATGTCGCTCGACGGTGGCTTGCTCACGTGAAGTCTTCGGGCTTGAGCTCGATCGGCTGGCCGTGCGCCGTGCGGTCGGCGGCGTGGTCCCAGGCGTCGTAGTAGCGCGTGCGCTGCGCGGCGCTGGCGATGCCCTTCTCCTCGACGAGACGTTCCAGCGCGGCCAGCCAGTGGCGGTAGTAGGTCTCGCCGGTGTCGGGGTCGCCGCTGGCTTGCGCGCGCTTGATCTCGGCGCCGAGCGTCGCGGCCCATTCCGGCCAGGTGAAGACGCCGCGCGCATGCAGCGCCAGCGCCATGGCAAAGGCCTGCGCCTCCCACGGCTCGCGGAAGGTCGGGCCCTCGGCGTCGCAGGGCACGCCCGGCACCGCCCGGGCCGCGTCTGACGCGGCCTGCGGGTCGATGTCGGTCACTGCGCCACCTCGAGGTAGGGCTCGAAGGCGTCGACCGAGACCTTCACGGTCGGGTCGGCGTCGTCGCCCCACAGGTCGCGGCCGGAGAACACGACCGTGTAGAGCCATTGCGGGTTCTCGCCGCGCAGATGCGCCTGCGTGTCGGGGAAGACGTGGCTGCCGTTGATGCGCTCGATCGTGCCGACATGGCCGCGCACGTAGCGCGGCAGGCGGGTGTGCGTCGTCGGGTTGAGGTTGCGCGCGCACACCTTGTCGCCGAGCTTGAAGTTCGGCGGGTTGGCGACGTCTCGGTGGAAGGAGCCGCGGGTCATCACCCGCACCACGTCCTTCTTCTCGAACGGCCCGCGCGGCAAGGTGGCACCGCTGCGCAAGGAATGGCCGGCGGCGATCTCGTCGGCGCCGACCAGCTTGTTGTCGAGCAGGGTCTTCACCAGGCCCAGGAACCATTTCTGGTAATAGGACGCCGACAGGTAGGTCGCGGGCGGGATCGACTCGCGCGAGAAGCGCTGCATGTCGATGTTGAAGCCGGCATTGGCGCCCATGGCGCGGACCATCGCCATGACCCGGCTTTCCCACGGCTCGTGGAAGGTCGGCTCGTTGGGTTCGACCTCGACCTTGCCGAAGCCGTCCATGCCGCCCATGTCGTGCACGCCGTTCATGTGGTCACCGTCGGCAGGCCGGTGCCGATCATGCTGTCGCGGGTCACGATCTCGGCGAGCCGGTCCTCGCTCCAGCCCTCGGTACCGGCGGGCCGCATCGGCAGCACCAGGAAGCGCGTCTCCGCCGTCGAATCCCAGACCCGGATCTCGGTGGCCGCCGGCAGCGTCACGCCGAAATCCTTCAGCACGCCGCGCGGATCCTTGACCGTGCGCGAGCGGTAGGGCGCCGCCTTGTACCAGACCGGCGGCAGGCCGAGCATTTCCCACGGGTAGCAGGAGCACAGCGTGCAGACGATGACGTTGTGGCGCTGCGGCGTGTTCTCGACCGCGATCAGATGGTCGCCGACGCGGCTGAAGTGGCCGAGGGTCGCGATCGCCTTCGAGGCGTCTTCCAGCAGCGCCGCCTTGAAGGCCGGATCGGTCCATGCCTTGGCGACCACCCGGGCGCCGTTGCGTGGGCCGATCTTGGTCTCGTAGGCCTCGACGATGGCGTCGAGCGCGGCCGGATCGACGTAGCCCTTCTCGGTCAGGATGGTTTCGAGCGCGCGCACCCTGAGCTGGGTGTCAGACAGCTCCGAGCCGTGATCGTGCCCATGGTCGTGGTCATGCATGGCGTCATCGTAGCGCCGTGCGGCGCTACCGCAAGGCGTCGACGAACTGCTCCAGCGACCAATCGCCCAGCACCTCGATGCGCGGCAGGCGCAGCGCATCGCCGTCGAGATGGGCGAAGCCCGGCTCGACCGTGACGCCGAGCCGATAGCCGCACCGGCGCGCGATGCGCACGAAGCGGTCGCTGGCCTCGCCGAAGGGGGCCGCGATCGCGAGGCAGGGCGTGCCGGTCACCCGCTCGATCAGCGCCCGCGACAGCGCCGCCTCGCGCACGATGGCGCGGCTCGACAGCGCGTTCATGTGGCTGTGGCTCGCCATGTGGCTGCCGAAACGGATACCCTCGGCCGCAAGGTCGCGGATCTCGCGCCAGCCCATCAGGGCGGCGGGCGCGCCGTGCCCGGCGTCCCACTGCGCGGCATCGCCGACATGATCGGTGGTGATGAAGACCTCGGCGGTGAAATCGTGCGCCTGCAGGATCGGCCAGGCCGCGTCCCGGAAGTCGCGATAGCCGTCGTCGAACGTCAGCATCACCGGCCGGCCGCGCAGGGGCCGGCGGCTTGCGAGGTGGCCGATCAGGTCGGCCGAGCCCACCGCATGATAGCCGTGGCGCCGCAGCCAGCGCATCTGGGCACGGAACGCCTCGGGCGAAGTGCGATAGCGCGCCAGGGTGGCCGGCCCGTCGGACGCAATACGGTGGTAGTTGAGAATCGGCACCCGCTCGACGCTCTCGCGTGCCTGGACCTCGGCACGGCGGGCCTCGGCGCCGTCCCAGACGATGCTGCGGGCATAGGCTGGTTCGGGTGGCGGTCCGAGCTCGACGGTGTCGATATGCGCCGCGGGTGCCGTGTCGACCTTGCGCAGGAGGTCGATGCGGTAGAGCTCGGTCTGCAGCGAGCGCACCAGCGCGAGGCCGGGCGTCGTGGCGAAGGTCTCGGCGATGACGGCGCCGCCGAACGGCGCGTCCCAGTCGAAGCCGGTGCGCGAGGGATCATCCTTCAGGAGATGCGCGTGGGCGCTCACGAGATGGCCACCCGGCTTCAGCGCGGCCGCGAGCTTGGCCGCGAGGCGCTGCAGCGCCGCCTTGTCCTCGAGGTCGTAGAGGACTTCGGAGCAGACCAGCAGGTCGAGATCGCCCGGCAAGGGCTCGTCGAAGAAATCGAGGCGACGGTAGTCGATGCTGCCGCGGCCGATGCAGCGCGCGCGAGCCCGCTGGAGCGCGGTCTCCGAGATGTCTGAGGCGATGAGATGGCCGACGCGCGGTGCCAGCAGCACCGTGAACCATCCCTCGGAGCAGGCCACTTCGAGCGCCCGGTCGATGGGACCCGGCGGCAGCAGGTCGAGGGTGCGCCGGTACTTGAGCTGCTCGTAGGGCGAGCCGTAGGCCCAGGGATCGGCGGTCGTGTAGACGCTCTCCCAGTAGCCCCGGCGATCGCCCGAGGGGCCGCCATCCGCCGCGGCCGAAGAGGCGGGCTTGGCGGGCGGAAGATCGATCGACTGCGCTTCGCTCCGCGCTGCCTCGATCGCAGCCGCGAGCGCCCGGTCGTTCGATGCCGTCGCGGCCGGACCGAAGGCCGCGAGCGCCGCCGCGCCGACGATGCGCTTGAGATGGTCGCGCCGAATGCGGGGGCGCGTCGTGATCGCCTCGATCACGAGCCGCATCCAGAAACGGGGACGCTTCAGCACGCCCGACGCCCTGAGGAAGATCGACAGGCTCACTGCGTCGATAGCCAGGCCGGCGAGCTCGCGCGGCGACAGGGTGGCAAAGACCGGCACCTCGATCGATCCGGCGGCGCGGCCTGCGCGCTGGAACTCGAGCTGCAGCGTATCGACGTCGGCGGGAACGGCGATCGCGGCAAGCTGCGCCAGATCGCGCCGCGCCAGCAGGACGTTGCCGACGGCGAGCTGTCGGGTGAGTGTGGCCGGCCGGAAGATCTCGGGTTCGAGGCCGAACTCCAGGACGCGCGCGAAGCCCGTGCGGTTGGCGGCCCGTTCGACCTGCAGCAGCAGATCGCGCACGCGTGCGAGGAAAGCGGCATCGTCGCCCAGCGGCTCATCGGGTTGTTTGCGGGCTCCGGCACGCAGGCCGGCAAGCAGGGTGAGCCGGCAGCCTTCGGCCAGGCTGCCCCAGGCATCGGGCAGCGGCTGCACCAGGTCGATGCCGTCGCCGCCGGCACCGATATCGAAGGCGGCGCACCACAGCGCGAAGTAGCCGATGGCCATCTCGCGACTGCCGAGGCCGGGATCGGCGCCCCGGGCATGGCGCGGCGCCGGCTGGCGCACACGCGAGTCCGCCGCGAAGGCACGATCGACGACACGGCGGGCGTCGGCGAGCATCAAGCGGGCGTCGCTCGACAGCGACTGCTGCTGCAGGCGGTAGAAGGCGACGGCGTCGGCCACCGGATGGAAGGCGACGCCGGTGCGCGCCAGGCGATGCCAGAAGTCCCAGTCCTCGCAGGTGCGCAATTCGGGATCGAAGCCGCCGATCTCGTCGATCAGCGAGCGATCGAGCACGAAGCCGTGGATGACCACCGGGCATTGCCGCGCCAGCACCTCGAACGGTGCGCGCGCGACCTCGCGGCTCAGCCACAGCGGCCCGGTGTGACCGTCGGGGCTGACGCGGCGGCAGGCGGAGAAGGCGACGCGGCCCCCGGCTCGCTCGAGGACGGCCAGCATCTTGTGCAGGAAGCCCGCCTCGACCCAGTCGTCGGCGTCGAGGAACAGCAGCCGGTCGCCGCGTGCAGCGGCGATGCCGCGGTTGCGTGCGGCCGAGGCGCCTTCGGACGCGCGGCCGTCGCTCAGCACGGTGATTCGCCGATCGCGCTCGCTATAGCGCCGCACGAGCGCGGCCGTGCCGTCGGTCGAGCCATCGTCGACGACCACTGCCTCCCAGTCGCCGCGCGTCTGGGCCAGCAGCGAGTCGAGCGTCTCTCCGAGGGTGCCCTGGGCGTTGCGCGCCGGGATCACCACCGAGACCGTCACCACACGACCTCGCTGTAGAGCGGGAACACGTCCTGCCGCCCGAGCCGTCGGCGGATGCGGCCGGCGGCGATGGTGACGGCGGCCTGCAGCAGATAGCGCGTGGTCGCAGCCGGCTGGTCGGCGAAGCCCTCGCGCAGCAGCCGCGCGGCCTCGGCCCAGCGGCCGCTCGCGCCGGCGCGATAGGCGAACCAGGTGCGCGAGTCCTGGAGATGATGGGCGATCTCCATCGCATGGCCGGGGTGGCGTTCGAGCAGTTCGGCCAGGCCCAGCGCGGTCGAGCGGAACATCTGCAGCGATTCGGTCGACATCGACGCGGGTGTCTGGCGGTAGCCGACGAAGTAGCGCGGCACGACCCGGAACTCGGCATGCTCGGCGACGCGGAGCGCAATCAGCAGGTCCTCGGCGCCCTCCGCACCGCGCGCCCGCAGCGCCGGATCGTAGCCGCCTGCCCGCTCGAAGGCGGCGCGGCGCAGCAGCAGCGCCGAGCCGTTGCCGATCCAGTTGCCATGGCAGAGTTCGCGCAGCGCATCGCCTTCATGCAGAGGCTGCGGGCCGAACGAGACCACCCGACCGCTGAAGTCGATGCTGGCGAACCAGCAATAGGCGAGGCCCGCGGCGTGCCCTGCGTCCCGCAAGGCCGCGAGCTGGCTCGCGATCTTGCCGGGCGCCCAGACATCGTCGGCATCGATGAAGGCAAGCCACGCTGCGCCGGTCGCGTCGGCACCGGCATTGCGCGCGGCAGCGACGCCGACGCCGGATTGCCGCACCATGCGTACCCGCGGGTCGCGCCGCGACCAGTCGTCGACGATCGCCGCCGAACCGTCGGTCGAGGCGTCATCGACCACGATGATGTCGAGCGCAGCATGGGTCTGGGCGCAGATGCTGGAGAGCGTCGCCGCAACGGTGCGCTCTGCATTGTGCATCGGAACGACGACGCCGACCGCCTCTTCGTCAATGGCCATTCTCTGCGAGGCCGGCCTCCCTTTCGGGGACCTATAGCGCGATCCGCTACTCCGCCGCGATAGCGAAACGGTGTCCAAACCGATGATCGGGTAACGGCGTGGCGCGATCGATCGGCGCCCCGGCATCGAATTTTTGCAGTTCCGGCATCACCGTGCGGGCGAACAGCCGCACGTTGCGCGCCGCCTCCTCGTGCGGCATGCCGGCATAGGAGAACACGCCGACGAAGCCCGAATTGCCGGTCTGCCGGTGGATCTCCAGGATCTTGCCGTGGACCTGCTCGGGCGTGCCGTAGACCTGCAGGTCGGCGAAGAACTCGATCGCCTTCTGGTCGCCGTAGACTGCAAGCTTCTCGTTCATTTTGGCATAGTACTCGTAGCCGCGCTGGTTCTTCATGTGGGCGCCGGCGAACTGGTAGTGGTCGAGCACGGTCCGGTAATAGCCGCCGATGTAGCGCATCGCCATGTCGCGGGCGCGCTCCTCGCTCTCGTCGACGAACACCCAGCCGGCCGAGATCGGCTGCGGCGCATTGGTGCCGTTGATCTCGCGATAAAGCGTGTTGTACTCGCGCAGTTCTTTCTCGACCTCGCGCCACGGCTTCTGCGGGATGATCAGCAGGCCGACCCCGAGCTTGGCCATGATGCGCGCGCTCTCGGGGCTCACCGCGGCGGCATAGGTACGGCCGCGGAAGCTCTTGAACGGCGCCGGGCGGATCGCCGTGGCCGGCTGCCTGTAGTGCTTGCCGGCATACTCCATCACGCCGCTCTCGAGGCCCTTGAGCAGCGCCTCGCCGTATTCGACGAACAGCTCGCGGCTGTCGCCCATGTCGAGGCGGAAGCCGTCGAACTCGACCTTGCCTGCGCCGCGGCCCAGCCCGAGGATCATGCGGCCGCCCGAAAGCTGGTCGAGCATGGAGATCTGCTCGGCGACCCGCATCGGGTCGTGCCAGGGCAGGACGACGACCATCGAGCCCAGCTTCAGGTTCCGCGTCCGGCCGGCCATGTACGACAGGAACTGCACCACGTCGGGGCACATCGTGTAGTCGGTAAAATGGTGCTCGACCGACCAGATCGATTCGAAACCCAGCGGCTCGGCCATGTCGGCCAGCGCCAATTCGTTGAGATAGATCTGGCGGTCCGAGACGATGCGGCCGGTGTTCTGGAAGACGGTCGCCATTCCGACATGCATGGACGGTTCCTCGCGCTGTTTGTCGCATGGTAAACGGCCGTTCACATCGTTGGGAAGAGGCGCCGCTTACTTGAAACAGCCGCAATCGGGCGTCATATGCCGGGCCATGCGCACGCTCCTTGCCGCCTTCGCCACCGTTCTCGCCCTCGCTTTCGCCGCCGCCGGGGCCCAGGCCCAAGGTCAGGGGCAAGCCCAGGCGGGCGTCCAGGAGGTCGAGCGCTACATCAATTCGATCCGGACGGCGCAGGCGCGGTTCGTGCAGAACAATCCCAACGGCAGCGTCGTGCAGGGCACGCTCTACATCAGCCGCCCCGGCCGCATGCGCTTCGAGTACGACGCCCCGTCGCAGCTCAAGGTCGTCGCCGACGGCACCCAGGTCACGATGTGGGACCCGGCCAACCGCGATTTCGGCCAGTGGCCGATCGGCTGGACGGCCGCCTCATTCCTGGTCAAGGAGCCGCTGCAGCTCTCGGGCGACATCACCGTTGAATCGAGCCAGCGCACTCCGGACGGTCTGCGCGCCCTGACCCTGGTGCAGACCCGCAAGCCGCAGGAGGGCAAGTTCATCATCCGCGTGTCGGAAAATCCGACGCAGCTGCGCGGCTGGAGCATCATCGACAACCGCGGCAACAAGGTCGACGTCACCCTGACCAATCTGCAGACCGGCATGCAGCTCGCCAGCTCCCTGTTCAAATATGACGGCCCCGACGCCGGAAAGATTTTGGGTGGTGGCGGCAACCGCAACTGACCGGCTGGATTTGCCGCTATAGTCCGCTCCCATGAGCGGACTTGTCGTGAGGGCCTCGACCGAGGCCGATGTGGCGCGCTGCGCCGAGATCTACAGCCATCACGTGCTGCACGGCACGGCATCGTTCGAGCTCGATCCGCCCGATCTCGCCGAGATGAAGAAGCGCCGCGCCGGGGTGCTCGATCTCGGCCTGCCGCATCTCGTCGCCGAGCTCGACGGCCGGGTCCTGGGCTACGCCTATGCGGGGAACTGGCGGCCGCGGCCGGCCTACAAGTTCTCGGTCGAGGATTCGATCTACATCGACAAGGACGCGGTCGGGCAGGGCGTCGGCCGCGCCCTGCTGCCGGTGCTGATCGAGCAGTGCACGGCGCTGGGCAAGAAGCAGATGGTGGCGGTGATCGGCGATTCAAGCTCGACGCCGTCGATCCGGCTCCATGCCTCCTGCGGCTTCCGCATGGTCGGCACGCTCGAGAATATCGGCTTCAAGTTCGGCCGCTGGCTCGACAGCGTGCTGATGCAACGTCCGCTGGGATCAGACGCATTGCACAGGTCCTAAAAAGGTTCTAGACTAGTCAGGTGACTAGTCAGGAGGTGACGATGAAGTCATGGGCGGTGCAAGATGCCAAGGCCCGATTCAGCGAGATGCTCGAGGCGTGCCTGCGCCAGGGACCTCAGCTCGTGACCAAGCGCGGAAGTGAAGCGGCTATCCTAGTCCCGATCGACGACTGGCGCCGCCTGACAGGTGCGCCGGTAAAGACCTTGAAAGATCTGCTGCTGACTGACGAGGCGCGCGGAGACTTGAAGCTCCCCGCTCGTGGTCGGCACCCGCGTCGGCCGATGCTGCCTTTCGATTGATGAGCTTTCTTCTCGACACAAACGTCGTATCGGAACTCAGGCGCCGTCGTCCGCACGGCGCGGTGACGGCGTGGCTTCGAGCTACGGATCACCGGCTGTTGAGCCTGTCGGCCTTCTCGCTGGGCGAGATACAGGCGGGTATCGAGCTGACGCGCGATCAGGACCCGGGTCGCGCCGCTGAGCTCGAACGGTGGGCCGACGAAGTGGCGAGGACGTACGAGATCCTGCCCATGGACGCTGCCGTCTGGCGGACGTGGGCAAAGCTGATGCATCACAAGTCTGATACGCTTGCCGACGACGCGCGCATTGCAGCGACAGCGCTCGTTCACGGATTGATCATCGTCACCCGCAATGTCCGTGACTTCCAACTGTTCGATGTGCAGACTTTCAATCCGTTTACGGCTCGACCCTGACCATGCGCCTGATCGACTATTTCGACCGCGGCGCCGATCTCTTCCCGCAGCGCGACTGCCTGCACGACGGCACGCGCGGCTGGACCTATGCCGACGTGCGCGGCACGACGCACAAGGTCGCCAACGGGCTGCTGGCCGCGGGCCTGAAACGCGGCGACAAGGTCGCGGTCTACAGCCCCAACCATGCGATGGCCTATGCGGCGCTGCTCGGCATCCAGCGCGCCGGGCTGATCTGGGCGCCGGTCAATGCGCGTAATGCGATCGAGGAGAACCTCTACATCCTCGCAAACACCGACGTGTCGTTCCTGTTCTACCATTCGAGCTTCGCCCACTACCTGCCGCGCCTCAAAGAGGGCTGCCCCAAGATCAGGACCTTCCTGTGCATCGATGCGCCCGAGTTCGAGGCCTGGCTCGCCAGCCAGGGCGACACCGCGCCCGACCTCGGCGATGCGACGGACGAGGTCGCGATCCTGATCAGCTCGGGCGGCACCACCGGCCGGCCCAAGGGCGTGCAGATCACCCATCGCGTGATCGAGACCATGAACTCGATCTTCTGGGCGACCATGCCGATCGAGGCGCCGCCGGTGCATCTGATGGTGGCGCCGATGACCCACGCGGCGGGCGTCTGCTCCTTCCCGCTGCTGCCCTACGGCGGCACCAATATCTTCATGGGCACGTCCGATCCCGGCGCGATTTTGGCCGCGATCGAGAAGCACAAGGTCACGCACATCTACATGCCGCCGACCTTGATCTACATCCTGCTGGCCCATCCCGACATCGGTAAATACGACTACGGCTCGCTGCGCCGGCTGGTCTACGCGTCGGCGCCGATGTCGGTCGACAAGCTCGTCGAGGCGATCGAGGTGTTTGGCCCCGTGCTGACCCAGACCTACGGCCAGGCCGAGGCCTGCATGATCGCCACCGTGTTCTCGCGCGAGGACCATGTCGCGGCGCTCGAGACCAACAAGCGCCACCGGCTGGCGAGCTGCGGCCGGATCTCGCCGCTGATGCGGCTCGAGGTGATGGGCGACGACGGCCGCATCCTGCCGCGCGGCGAGCGCGGCGAGATCGTGCTGCGCGGCGGCCTGGTGATGGCCGGCTACTACAAGAATCCACAGGCGACTGCCGAGGCCTCGGCCTTCGGCTGGCACCATACCGGCGACATCGGCGTTATCGACGAGGACGGCTTCGTCTATATCGTCGATCGCAAGAAGGACATGATCATCTCCGGCGGCTTCAACGTCTTCCCCAGCGAGGTCGAGCAGGTGCTGTGGAGCCATCCCGCGGTGCAGGACTGCGCCGTGATCGGCGTGCCCGACGAGAAGTGGGGCGAGGCGGTCAAGGCAGTGGTCGAACTCAAGCCCGGCACCGCGGCGACCGCCGACGAGCTGATCGCGCTCGCCAAGGACAAGCTGGGCGGCGTCAAGGCGCCGAAGTCGGTCGACTTCATGGCGACCCTGCCGCGCAGCCCGGTCGGCAAGGTGCTGAAGAAGGATCTGCGCGCGACCTACTGGGCCGGCCGCGAGCGGAAGATCTAGTGCGGCTGGCGGTTGCCCAGCTGCGGCGCCTGCCGCCCAACATGCAGGGCGCGTTGTGGCTGGTCTCGGGCGGATTCATCTTCACCTGCAACGGCGTGATGATCCGGCTGCTGTCCGACCAGGTCGAGAGCGTGCAGACCGCGTTCTTCCGCGCCTTCTTCTCGGTCGTGCTGCTGCTGCCGCTGATTGCGAGCGGCAAGGTCAAGCCGTGGCATTCGACGCGCAAGGTCGGTCACTTCTGGCGCACGGTGATGGGCACCGCCTCGATGGTGCTGGGCTTCTACGCGGTGTCGATGCTGCCGCTCGCTGACGCCACGGCGCTCGGCTTCTCGCAGCCGCTGTTCTCGGTCTGCGTCGCCGCGCTGATCGTGGGCGAGAAAGTGCGCTGGCGGCGCTGGAGCGCGACCATCGTCGGCTTCATCGGCGTGCTGGTCATGGTGCGTCCGGGCGCGGGGACCTTGCAGCCCGGCGCGCTGGTGGCGCTCGCCAACGCGGCGACGGTCGCGCTGTCGATCCTGCTGGTGAAGCGGCTGTCGGACTCCGAGACCCCGCTGATGATCCTCACGCAATTCGCGATCTGGTCGACGTTGCTGCTGGCGCTGCCGGCGCTCTGGGTGTGGCGCTGGCCCGACGCCTGGGGCTGGACGCTGGCGGTCGGCGTGTCGGCCTCGGCGACGGTCGGCCAGTATTTCTGGGTGCAGGCCTTCAAGGCCGGCGAGATGTCGGCGGTGGCGCCGTTCGAATACCTGCGCCTGCCGTTCGCGGTCTTCATGGGCTGGCTGGTGTTCGGCCAGATGCCCGAGGTCTGGACCTATGTCGGCGCGGCCATCGTTATCGCCTCGGCGCTCTATATCGCCCAGCGCGAGGCCCAACTCGCCAGGGAGCGCAAGCGGGCGGCGTTGATCGCTACGCCAGCGGCGAAGCCTGCGCCTTGAACAGCCAGTCCCGCGCCTTCGCGCGGTGGTCGTCGGTGATGTAGGTCTTGCAGGCGGTGAAGGCGGCCAGCAGCACCGCAGCGTCGTCGGTGTAGCCGATGCCGACCAGGAAATCGGGCACCACGTCGAACGGCAGCACGAAATAGGCGAGCGCGCCAAACAAAGTCGCACGTACCGCGAGCGGCGTGGCGTTGTCGGTGGCGCAATAGAACGCCGCCACCGCGTCCGCGCTGAAGGGAATGCGGCCTAGGGTCTGGCGGGCCTTGGCCCAGAAGCCGTCCCGGACGATCTGCTCGTCGCTCATGCGGCAAGAAATGTGCGCCGGGCGGCCGCTTGGCAAGAGGGCGCCGCGTGCTAAAAGCGGCGCAACCAAGGAGGATCGAATGAACGTCAAGGGTCAGGCCGTCATCGTCACCGGCGGCGCATCGGGCCTGGGCGGAGCCACCGCGTCGGCGCTAGCCGCGGCCGGGGCCAAGGTCGCGGTCTTCGACGTGCAGGACGAGCTCGGGAGCGCGAAGGCCAAGGAGCTGGGCGGCCTCTACGTCAAGACCAACGTCGCCGACGGGCCCAACGTCGAGGCCTCGGTCAAGACGGTGGTCGAGAAGCTCGGCGCCCCGCGCGTGGTGGTGAACTGCGCCGGCATCGGCCGCGCCGCCCGCACCATCTCCAAGAACGGGCCGCACGATCTCGGCATGTTCGCCCAGGTGATCCAGGTCAACCTGATCGGCACCTTCAACGTGATCCGCGTCGCCTCGTGGGCGATGAGCCAGGCCGAGCCGATGGACGACGGCGAGCGCGGCGTGATCGTCAACACCGCCTCGGTGGCGGCGTTCGACGGCCAGATCGGCCAGGCCGCCTACTCGGCGTCGAAGGGCGGCGTGGTCGGCATGACCCTGCCGATCGCCCGCGACCTCTCCAGCCTCGGCATCCGCGTCTGCACCATCGCACCCGGCCTGTTCCTGACGCCGATGATGATGGGTTTGTCGACCGAGGCGCAGAAGAGCCTGGGCGCGCAGGTGCCGTTCCCGCCGCGGCTGGGCGACCCCAAGGAGTACGCCCAGCTCGCCATGAGCATCGTCGAGAACCACATGCTGAACGGCGAGACCATCCGTCTCGACGGCGCCATCCGCATGGCGCCGCGCTAGAGCGATTTCCGGGCAGATGGAACCGCTCGCGGTTCCATCTGCCCGGAAATGCGCGCACGGGCGTTGTTGTTGCAGCAGGCATATTCCGTTCGGCTGATTCCAGCCGAACGGAATATGCTCTAGGATAAGAGAGCGAGGGCTTTGCGTGGGAAGCCTTCGATGCCGACGGCACGGGGCTTCCCAGCGGTTCTTCCCGCGAAAACACCCTCCCGCCCGCAGGGAGGGTCCGACTGCCGCATTTTGAAGCGCACCGCGACGTCGAGATCGCGCAGTACCGGCTGGTCGAACATCGCGAGCGGGAAGCGGTAGTCGGTCCTGTCCATTGGCTGGCCGCGCACAAGATCGCGGCGTGTTCGAACTTTCAGAACACAAGGTTCTGACCAATCAGGCTTCGGTGGCGAATGCTCGGCGCTACACTCCCGACACATCGGAAGGGGAGGACGTCATGGCGAGCGAACCGATCCGTGATCCTGCAAAGGACCACCTGCTGACACCGCAGAACGCCGCCTTCGTCATTATCGACTATCAGCCGGTTCAGGTGAACTCGATCGCATCGATGGACCGCCAGCTCCTGATCAACAATATCGTTGGCGCGTCCAAGGCTGCCGTGGCGTATGGCCTTCCGATCATCCATTCGACAGTCAACGTGAAGACAGGCTTGAACAAGCCGCCCCTCCCGCAAATCAGGGAGGTGCTCGGCCAGTGTCCGACCTACGACCGCACTTCGATCAATGCGTGGGAAGACGTCGAATTCCGCCAGGCCGTCGAGCAGACGAAGCGCAAGAAGGTGATCATGACGGCTCTCTGGACCGAGGCGTGCCTTACCTTCCCCTCCCTCGACATGCTCGCCGAGGGCTATGAGGTCTATGTTCCAGTCGACGCGGTCGGGGGCACGTCCATCGAAGCGCACAGCGCGGCACTGCGGCGCATCGAGCAAGCCGGGGGCAAGATGATCAGCGTGCCGCAGTTGTTCTGCGAGCTGCAGCGCGACTGGGCGCGTAAGCAAACTGTGCCGGCGTTCATGACTCTCTTCATCGAGACCGGCGGGACGGCGGGCATCCAATTTGGCTACGACAGAGCCGCCGACTGACCGCCTCGATCATCCATCGCATCACGGAGGCATCACTATGAGCGCTGCCAACTTCAACGGCCAACGACCGGTCATCGATGCCGATGATTCGGTGATGCTGCTGATCGACCACCAAAGTGGCTTGTTCCAGACGATCGGCGACATGCCGATGCCGGCGTTGCGCAATCACGCCGCCGCCCTGGCCAAGATGGCCACGCTTTGCAAGATTCCAGTAGTCACCACGGCGTCCGTGCCGCAGGGCCCGAATGGTCCGCTGATTCCGGAGATTCATCAGAACGCACCCCACGCCAAGTATGTGGCGCGCAAGGGCGAGATCAACGCCTGGGATAACCCCGATTTCGTGGCTGCCGTCAAGGCAACCGGCCGCAAGACCCTCATCGTGGCCGGCACCATTACCAGCGTGTGCATGGCCTTCCCGGCAATCGCCGCAGTGCATGAAGGGTACAAGGTCTTTGCCGTCGTCGATGCCTCGGGCACCTATTCCAAGATGGCGCAGGAAATCACACTGGCTCGCGTCGTGCAGGCGGGTGTTGTTCCCATGGATACCGCCGCGGTCGCGTCTGAGCTTCAGAAGAGCTGGCATCGCTCCGACGCCCAGCAGTGGGCGGAGGTCTATGCCAAGATCTTCCCGCCCTATGCGCTGTTGATCGAGAGCTACGCCAAGGCGCAAGAAGTAGCGACGAAGCACGAGAAGCTCGATTCCGAACGCGCATAGGAGGTCCAGGCCCTGCGGGCTCCTTATCGCCGACCGGATTGCCAGTCCGACTTGGCATGGAACACACCAACCAAATGGTCGATGACGACCCGTGACCGCGTCGACAGGCGGCCAGTGGGCGGGCGAATGGCGCAAATGACGTCGGATGTCGGGTGCGCATTCGGCATGGCATCGATGAGGCGTCCGTCATTCAATGCGGGCGCCGCAACGAACGTGGGCAACACGGCCAGTCCGAGGCCAGCGATCGCGCCGTCGCATAGTATTTCGGGGCTATTTGCGACTAGCCGGCTTCGCACCGATATCGACCTCGGCTTTCCGTGTCGCGCAGTCGACGCGAATTGCCATACCTTGGATGGCAGTACATTGGCATAGGTAAGGCATGAGTGTTTGGCGAGATCATCGATCGTTTTCGGCACTCCGAAGCGTTCCGCATAGCCTGGACTGCAACAGACCGCGCGGCTGCTGATCGCAAGCTTGCGCACGACGAGCGAATCGGACTTCGGAACGCCCATGCGAACGGTGATGTCGTAACCCTCGCTGAGCTTGTGATCGTAGATGCGATCGTCGAGCAGCAAAGTTACGGTGAGCTGCGGGTACCTCTCCGCCAAGATGATCAGGTTCGGTGCCAGACAGAGCCTGCCAAGTGACATCGGGCAGGCGATCTTGACCTCGCCCGCGATCGCCTCGCGGTCCTTCGATACCAGCTCGGAGGCCTGGTCCAGATCATTCATGATCTGGCATAGCCGTTGAGAGTATGCGGACGCATTCTCGGTCGGCGAAACCCGATGGCCCGAGCGGTGAAAGAGCTGGACGCCGAGTTCGGCCTCGAGGTCGGAGATTCGCTTGCTAATGACGGACTTCGAGACTTTGAGTCGTTCCGCTGCCGCGCTGACGCTGGACGTTTCAACGACATGCAGAAATGCCAGAAGATCGTCCATGCGGAATCTCATCGGTCGATAATAGCGAACAAAAGAGACACGGAACAGCGGCGCACCTTTCAACCGCAGACCGCCGACGGATGAGCCGCCGGCACCCGCGACGCTAGAATTTGTAAGTGGCTGCGAACATCGCGAAGTCGACGTCGCTGGCTCCGGCTGCACGCAAGGCGTCACCAACGGTGAAGTGGACATAGCTCGCCTCCAACGTTATGTGGCGATCCAGCTGCCAGGTGACCTCGAGGGCGATCTGGTGACCGATGAAGGCGGAGCCACGGCCGGCAGTTCCGGGCACTGCCGTAAACGGTGCGACATACACCGCATCCTGCGTGGTTTGCCGCCACAGAAAGTCCCAGCCGACGGTTATGGCGAGGTCCTTGCGGGGCTTTACTGTGACCGACGGGTGGATGTCGACGACATTGGCTGGTGCAAGAAGGGCCGCTTGGTTGAAGTAGGCCAGTTTAGGGAACAGGGCGTTGAATGTGCCGACAGTGCTGCCGCCCGGCGTCTCGTCGCCGCTTGCTATGTCCGCCTTGAGGCCGATGCGTGGCGTCCAGGGAACGTCGGCGAAGGTGTAGCCGGAGTTGGACGATGCCGTCCACGCGCGGATCTGCCGTCCGGCGAACGTGCCGAATTGCCACAGCGCCTCCCAGTCCCAATCGAACCCCGAAAAGCCGCCGGAAAACCGCGCGCCGATGGAATGCCGGGTCTCTTGGCCAGCGGAGCCGGCAAAGGCGGCCCGGCGATTGTCGAAGCCGAGATAATAGACATCCAGGCCGACGCGAGATCCGAGCAGAACGGTGCCGTATAGGCCCCACAGTCCCTGGTCCCAGGCCGACGGGTTGTCGAATACTCCGACATTCTGGAAGACCGGATGCACGGCAAGGCCATCGATGCGGATGTTTCCCATGGAGGCAATCAAGCGGAAGCCGTCGAAGTTCCTGTGCACGTTCGGGGCATCTCGAATAGCAACGATGCGCTGCGACCCGAGGGCGATCTCCTGTCGCCCAAAGCGAATGGTCGGCATCGGATCGCCGGGCAGCGCGAGCGGCAGCCGAAAGTCGACGAAGGCTTGCTGCAGGTCGAGGCGATCTTCGTATGGTGCTGCGGGATTGTTCTTGCTGATCGCGAAATAGCTGCCGAACTGCAGGAAGGCCCTGAAATATTCGCTCGCGTGAAGATCGCCATGGAGCAGGAGCCGATGCAGCACATAGGCATCGGCTGGGGCTCGGCCAAGCCCGAAGCTGAAGGGAGAATAGTACTCGACTCGTTCCCGCAACTCGCCACCCAAGCTCAGGTAGACCGGCGTGTCCCTGCCGATGGGGACGTATTTGATCGCATCCCAGAAGTCGCCATTCTCCGCGCCCTTGGCCAGGTACCGATAGTCTTCGTCATACCGGAAAAGCTTGTATCCAGGAGGACCTGCATCCTGAGCGATGGCCGTTGAAGCGGCCGTCACGACCATTGCCACGCCGAGGCTCAGCGACAGTGTCGAGCCGACATGCCGTCGACGGTGGTTGGCCACGCCGCTTGCGGGATTGGGCAACCCGGCCCCCAAAGCTCCATGCCCCTTCAGGCGGGACACACCAGAAAGGCAGTGGAAGCCCGAGGCGAGAACGCGGCAATCGCGATCGCGAGAACATGCTGTTCTCGGAAATCGAACGTCGCCGCGCCTACATTGACGGCGAACCAGGCCCGCATGCGGAAGGCGGCGAATGAGTGACTTGTTTGTGCTCGCTGTGCTGTACGCCAAGAGCGGCGAAGAGGGCAAACTGCGCAGCGACCTCATGGCGGTCGTCGAACCGTCGCGCAAGGACGAAGGCAATCTGCGGTACGAACTGTTCGTCGATCAAGACGACCCTCGACGGTTCGTGTTTGTCGAACACTGGGCGAGTTCGGCCGCTCAGGAAAGGCACCACACGAAAAGCGCCCACATTCTCCGATTCCAGTCGCACGGCATCAGTGCGGTGGAGAAGCTCGAAGTCTTTCACAAGCTCGATCGTATCGCCTGAGCGATCGGGGCCATCATTTCGGAGGGCAGGATGAAGAAGGTAGTCGGAACTTACGCCAATCGACGTCAGCACTGGGTCGGCGACGGCTTTCCAGTGCGAACTCTATTCAGCTACGACACCATGAGCTCCGAGCTCGACCCTTTCCTGCTGCTCGACTTCGCCGGACCTGTTAACTTCGACCCCGCCACCCGGCCGCGCGGCGTGGGTCGGCATCCGCACCGGGGCTTCGAGACGGTGACGATCGTTTACGATGGCGAGGTGGCACACCGCGACTCGACCGGCCATGGCGGCGTCATCGGTCGTGGAGACGTGCAATGGATGACCGCCGCCGGCGGCATTCTCCACGAGGAGTTCCACTCCCCAGCGTTTACCCGGAGCGGCGGGCCATTCCGTATGATCCAGCTCTGGGTGAATCTGCCGGCTAGGGACAAGATGAGCGCGCCCGGGTATCAGGCGATCGTCGATGCTGACATTCCCGCGGTCGAGCTGCCGGACGACGCAGGGAAGGTCCGAGTGATCGCCGGCGCCTTCGCCGGTACGAAGGGGCCGGCGAAAACCTTTACGCCGATCAATGTCTGGGACATGCGCCTTGAGAAGGGCACGCCGATCTCGCTCGACCTGCCGGCGGGGCACACCGCGGCTCTTGTCGTTCTTTCGGGCCGCATCATCGTGAACAACGAGGCGGCAGCCAACGAAGCCGAAATGGTGTTGCTCGATCGTGACGGCAGCGGCGCCGTAGTGCAGGCCGAGGGAGCGGCTGCGGTGCTGGTGCTGACGGGCGAGCCAATCGGCGAACCCGTCGTGGGACAGGGGCCCTTCGTGATGAATACGCAGGCTGAGATCCGGCAGGCCATCGACGACTTCAACAATGGCCGCTTCTAAAGAAGCTGGACAATGGCTCCGGCTACGGCAGCGGGCGGTTTCGGGGCGACCGCCTAAAGTGCTCCAATCCTCAGATCATCGAACCAGGTGACGCTGTCGGCCTTGGTCCACAGCGCCACCCGGCCGGCGCCCGCGAAGGTGGCGTCGGTCGCGGCGTAGAGGCTCTTGCCCTCGAAGAACACCTCGAAACGGTTGCCGCGCACCACCAGGCGCAGCTCCTGCCAGACGCCGCTCGGCACCTTGACGTTGGCGCCGGCGAACTGCTGGCGGTCGCCCTTGACCACCCGGTAGAGGCGCACGTTGTCTTCCAGCGCGTTGGCGCGCACGACGTAATAGTTGTCGCGGTCGATCAGGCGCACGGCGATGCCGGCGGCGCGGTCGACCTCGCCCGACACCGGCTTGAAGCGCGCCGCGACATCTAGATCGCGCAGCACCGGCTGGTCGAACACCGCGAGCGGGAAGCGGTAGTCGGTCTTGTCCGTGCTGGTCTGCGCCAGCACCTTCGGGCCGGTGGGCGCGCTCGGATCGTCGATCACGCTCCAGGCGACCGGGCCGCCCCTGCCGGTCAGCATCGGCTGGAAGGCGATCGGCGATTCGAAATCGAAGCGGGTCGTACGGCCGCCGCCTTGGGCGTGCAGGCCGGGGGCGGCGAACAGGACTGCTGCGCCGCCGATCACGGCGCGTCTCGATGACTGGATGGTCATGGCCGGGTCTCCTTCAGGCGAGGGAAAAGCGTTGACCGGCGCCGGCAGCGAGGGCGCGGCGGTAGACGGCAGTGGCTGCCGCCACGTCCTGCAACCCGATGCCGGTACTGTCGAAGAGCGTCACGTCGGCTGCCGATGCACGGCCGGCCTTGGTACGGCTGACCAGCTCGGCCAGCGTGGCGTGCACGTGCTCGCGGCTGACGGCGCCGCAGGCCAAGGCGTGGTGCAGGTCGCCGATCTCGGCCGCCTGCTCGAGCGAATCGACGGTGACGCGGCAGGCGGCATAGAGGTCGGCAGCGATCTCGTGCTTGTCGCGATTGTCGGCCCCGACTGCGGCGACAAAAGTGCCGGGGCTGACCAGCGCCGGCGTCAGAAAGGCCGTCCGGGCAGAGGTGCAGGTGACGATGATCCCGGCGTCGCGCGCGATGGCGAGATCGCGCGCCGGCCGGACATCGAGGCCCATGGCATCGGACATCTCGCGCGCGTAGCGCTCGGCCCGGTCGCCGTCCCGGTCCCAGACATGTACGCGCTCGAGCGTGACGGCGGCGGCGATCGCGCGGAGCTGGATGCGCCCCTGCACGCCGGCGCCGCATATCATCGCGACTCGGCAGTCCGGTCGCGCCAGATGCCGCGCCGCCAGCGTCGTCGCGGCGCCGGTGCGATTGATGGTGATCTCGATCGAGTCCATGAGCGCCAGCGGCCGGCCATTGCGCGCGTCGGAGAGATAGATCACACCCTGCACCGTCGGCAGGCCGTTGCTCGCCGGATTGCCGGGGAAGTTGGCGTTGATCTTGATGGCGACGGTGTCGCCCAGCAGCACGGCACCCTTGGCGTGATAGGAACCGCCCGGCACGGCGAAGCCCGTCGCCGGCGGGGCCAGTGCCTTGCCGCAGGCAGCGGCCCGGAAGCCTGCCTCGACCGCGTCGACATAGGCGGGAAAGTCCATCAGGCGGGCAACGTCGGCCCGCGAAAGGAGAAGCATCACGCCTCCACGCGGTATAGCGCGGCGCGGTGGCTCGCCGGCAGGAAGGCGATCAGCGAGTCGCCCGAAGGCGGGAATGCCGTGGTGTGGGCGCCCTTCTCGGTGGCGACCGACCCGAGGCTCTTCATCGTCGTCGTGTCGAACACGTCGACCGCGCCCGGGTCGCCGACCGCGACGTAGAGCTGCCGGCGCTTCGGGTTGAACCAGACGACGTCGGGCACGCCGCTCAGCTTGCCGTCGTTCAGGACCTTGCCCGAATCGGCATTCAGCGTGATCAGCACGCCGGCATCGCAGGCGCAGAACAGGCGGCGCGTTGCCGGATCGAAGTCGAGGCCGTGCGCGCCGTCGGCCGGGATGGGGATCGTGCGAGCGATCCGGTCGGGCGTGCGGGCATCGACCACGATGATCTGCGACGGCTGCATGATGTTGACGTAGAAGCATTCAGCCTCGGCGTCGAACACCGCCCAGCGGGTGCGGCCGGGCACCTCGATCGACGCGCGCATCGCTCGCGCGTCGAGATCGACCATCGACAGCGTGTAGGAATGCGGCACCGCCGGATCGCCGACATTGGCGGCCAGCACCAGCCGGCGCCTGGCGTCATAGGCGAGGCCGTTCGGCCGCATGCCGACGGCGATCCTGGTCACTTTCGGGTCGGGGCCGGGCGCGAACACGCCGATCGTGTTCTCGCCGCGATTTGACGTGAAGACGAGCTGGCTCTCGTCACTGACCAGCGCGCCGGCCACCGCGGGAAGGTCCGGCACCGAGAAGAGGTGCCGGCGCGCGACCGGGTCGAACACGTCGACCGCGTCGTTCGCCGTATGGGCGACGTAGACATGGCCGGTGCCGGCATGCACGGCGGCGTGGTCGAAGCCGCCGGTCTTGCGATGCTCGGGCAAGGTCACATGGCCCAGAAGATGCAACGTCATGGCACTCACCGCAGGTTTGCGTAGAAGCGGAACGCGATCGACTGCACGATGCCCCAGGCAGCGAGGCCGAGCGCGGTGGCGATGCCGAGCCCGACCAGGCCGGCCTGCAGGACCTCGACGGCGATCCATCCACCGATCACGACGACCAGCAGCCGGCAGGCCATCGACAGCAGCGGCCATTGCGGCTGGCGCGTCGCCTGGAAGGCCGACATCAGCGTGTTGCAGGCGACGAAAGGGTAGGCGAAGCCGACGACCGCCAGGTAAGCAGCGGCCGCGACGCGAATTGCCGGATCGTCGGTGAAGAAGCTCGTCCAGGCGTCCGGCGAGACGATCGCGAAAGCCCCGACGATCGCCATCACGCAGGCCGACAGGCCGACCGCCGTCCAGGCGATGCGCGCGGCTCGCGCGAACCGGCGGGCGCCGATGTTGGTGCCGACCATGGCCAGCACCGCCGCGCCGAGGCCGAAGTTCAGCGGATAGAGCAGATACTCCAGCCGCACCGCCGCGCCGAAGGCGGCGAGCGAGCTGACGCCGAGCAGGCCGGCATAAGCGGTGAGGGTGGCGAGTGCTGCGTTGTTGAGCACCGGCATCAGCGACATCGGCACGCCGACCCGCAGGATCTCTCCGAACAGGCGGCGCTCGAGGCGCCAGGATGCGAGGGTCGGCGCGAGCGCCGTTCGCCCCGTGACGATGTAGGCGGAGAGAGCGGTGCAGCCGACGATCAGCGAAAGCAGCGTGGCAAGGCCGGCGCCGGCGATGCCGAGCGCCGGCAGCGGTCCCCAGCCGAACATCAGCGCCGGCACCAGCGCGATGTGCAGGAGCTCCGCGCCGACATAGACATAGGCCAGGACCGCGGCCTGGCCGGTGCCGCGCACGATGCTGGTCAGCGCGCCGAGCAGCCAATAGACGATGGCGCCGGCGAAGATCACGTTGGAGTATTCCAGCGCCGCCGCCAGCACCGCGGCGCGGCCGCCCAGCAGCTCGTAGAGGGCGCTGCCGCCCAGCAGGAACACCGCGCTGAACAGCGCGCCCGCGGCAGCGGCGACGACCAGCGCATGGACGGCGAGCGCAGAGGCATCCTCGCGCCGGCCGGCGCCGAGGGCGCGGGCGATCGAGGCGGCGATCGCGCCGCCCATCGCCATGTTGGCCATCTGCTGCATCAGCATCATCAGCGGAAACACCAGCGCCAACCCGGCCAGGGCATCGAGGCCGAGGCGGCCGACGAAATGCGCATCGACGCTGGTGGTGACCGAGATCAGGACGACGTTGACCACCAGGTTGGGCGCCGCGATCTGCAGCAGGGTCGGGACGATCGGCCCTTCGAGCAGCCTGCGCGTCCGCGCCGCCGCGGCCGGCTTCGTGGCGGTGGTGTCGGTCATCGTTCAGTCCATCTTGGGCGGCCAGGCGTGCGTCTCGCCGACGAGATGGCGGCACCACGCATAGAGCGCGTCGTACATCACCATGCCGTGCTTCAGCATCTCGTGGTCGTCGGCGTAGACGTGGCTGAGGCCCAGCGAGATCGCGAACAGGCCATGGCTCTGCGGCGTCAGGTCGAGCCGCGAGGTGTCGGCGCCGCGCACGATGTCGGCCAGCTTGTCGAGGCCCGGCGCGTCGAGCCTGTACTCGGCGAGGAAGGCGTCGAACGAGCACTTCTCGCCGACATGGCTGAACTTCACGCCGGGGATGTCGTAGGGGATCGCGCCGGTCGTCTCGGCGGTCTTCAGCACCTCGGCCGGCGGCACGTAGAGGAACTCCGGTGCCTTGTCGATGAAGCGCGTGATGAGCCAGGGGCAGGCGATGCGGTCGATCTTGGGACGTTCGCGGGTGACCCACTTCATGGCTTGTCTCCTTCGCTGAGCGGTTCGGTGGGAAGATCATTGGCGCGCCAGGTGCCGATGCCGCCGACGATGCCGATGGCGTCGACGCCGTGCTCGCGCAGGCGCGCGGCACAATTGCCGCCGATCTCGAAGCCCCAGGCGCAGTACACCAGCGCCTTCCGGCCCTTGGGCAGCGATGCCGCGACCTCCGCGACCTTGTCGGGCGGCGCGCGGCGGGCGCCGCGCAGCCGGACCGGGACGGTCCTCGCGTCGTCGGCGAGCCGCGCGTCGATCACCAGCAGGTCGGGATCGGCGTCGAGCATCGCCTTGGCCGTCGGCGCGTCGACCGTGTGCGGGGCAGGTGCTGCGCTTTCGCCGGCGAAGCGGCCGGCGATCTTCGACCAGTCGATGTTCGCCATGAAGGCGTCGACGTAGGCCGCGGCGTTGCTGCCGAAGTCGATGTGATAGCTGTGCTCGTACATGTCGAGCGCCAGCAGCGGCGTGCCGCCGGCGAGCGCGTGGGTGTGGTCGGCCGACCAGACGTTGGCCAGCTTCCCGTCGCGCGGCGAGCGGGTCAGCACGACCCAGCCCGAGCCGCCGCCCAGCGCCTTGCCCATGGCGACGAACTCGGCGCGCCAGCGGGCGATCGAGCCGAAGTCGCGGGCGATCGCCTCGCCGAGGGCGCCGGACGGATCGCCACCGCCTTCGCCGAGGCTGCCGAAGTAGACCTCGTGCAGCAGCATCGAGTTGGTGGCGATCAGCTCCTCGCGCTTCAAGCCGTTGAGGCGGAAGCCGGGCAGGGCCGCCGGGTCGCTGGCCGCGAGCTCGTCGGTGATCGCGTTCAGGCGGCGAACCGCGCCGCCGTAATTGTTCTCGTAGTGGCTGGCCATCAGCCGGGCTGACAGGCCGTTCAGGCGCACCGGTTTGAACGAGATCGGACGAGCGTGGAATCGCATGTTTCTTTCCTTTGATACAAGCGTTTCATCATCAAGATACGCCGTTTCTCACGCCTCGCAAGAGAAAAATGATACGCCCGTTGCATTTACTATTTGTGGTGTGATACAGGTGAACTTATGGCAATCGATGCCGGTCCGCCCTGGCTGCTCCTGATCCACCAGCTCCCCGCCAAGCCCGCCTATGTGCGGGTCAAGATCTGGCGGCGGCTGCAGGCGCTGGGCGCCGTGACGGTGAAGAACGCGGTCTATGCGCTGCCGGCCAACGCCGACACGCGCGAGGACTTCGCCTGGCTCGCCAAGGAGATCGTCGAGAGCGAGGGCGAGGCGATCGTCTGCGAAGCCAACTTCATCGAAGGCCTGAACGATAGCGAGCTGCGTGCGCTGTTCGACGGCGCGCGCGACGAGGATTACGGCCGCATCGCCGGCGAGGTGCGCGAGCTCGGCGCCCGGCTGTCGGCCGACACGCCGGACGGCCCCTTGGCCGACATCGCCAGCCAGACCGCGAAGCTGCGCAAGCAGCTCGACCAGGTGGTCGCCATCGACTTCTTCGGCGCCGAGGGGCGCGCCGCTGCCGAGGGGCTGGTGTCGGGCCTCGAGGCGGCGCTCAAGCAGGAGGACACCATGGCCGACAGCAAGAAGCCTGCGCCGCCGCCCGGTCCGTTGCGCGACCGGCTGTGGGTGACGCGCCAGGGCGTGCAGGTCGATCGCATCGCCTCGGCGTGGCTGATCCGCCGCTTCATCGATCCCGGCGCCCGCTTCAAGTTCGTGCCCGGCACCGGCTACGGCCCGCAGCCGGGCGAGCTGCGCTTCGACATGTTCGAGGGCGAGTTCACCCATATCGGCGACCGCTGCACTTTCGAGGTGCTGCTGGACCACGCCGGCCTCGACGAGCCGGCGCTCAGGGCGATCGGCGAGGTGATCCACGACATCGACCTCAAGGACGGCAAGTACGGCCGCGAGGAGGTGGCGGGCGTGCGCACCTTGATCAACGGCATCGCCGCTTCGAGCAATGACGACGAGCGGCGACTGGCGCGCGGCTCGGCGCTGCTCGACGACCTCTACAGCTCGTTCGGTGGAAAGGCTTGACGATGAACGACCACGGCGTCCCGTTCAGCGAGGCGATGAAGGTGTGGGCGCGGGTGGCCGCGCTCTCCTTCGGCGGCCCGGCCGGCCAGATCGCGGTGATGCATCGCATCGTCGTCGAGGAGAAGAAGTGGATCGGCGAGCATCGCTTCCTGCAGGCGCTGAACTACTGCACGCTGCTGCCCGGCCCCGAGGCGCAGCAGCTCGCGGTCTATATCGGCTGGCTGATGCACAAGACCAAGGGCGGGCTGGTCGCCGGCATCTTGTTTGTACTGCCGGGTCTGATCGCGATCATGGCGCTCAGCTGGATCTACGTGCTGCTGGGCAAGATCACAGTAGTCCAGGGCCTGTTCTTCGGGCTGAAGGCCGCCGTGCTGGTGATCGTGATCGAGGCCGTGCTGCGGGTCGGCAAACGTGCGCTCAAGAACAACGTCATGCGCGGCCTCGCCGCCGCGGCGTTCGTCGCGATCTTCTTCTACGATGCGCCGTTCCCGCTGATCATCGTCGCGGCGGCGCTGCTCGGATGGCTGGGCGGCCGGCTCGGCTGGAAGCCGTTCCTCGCCGCCGGCGGCCACGGCAAGGTCGGCGACAAGCAGGTGGCCGACGCCGAATCGCTGCTGGGTGAGGAGACGCCGCCGCATGCGCGGCCCAACCTGCGCTGGTCGCTCGGCATCAGCGGACTGTTCCTGGCATTGTGGCTGGTGCCGGTGGCGCTGATCTGGGCGATGCTGGGCACGGACAACGTCTTCACCCAGATCGCGCTGTTCTTCAGCCAGATGGCCGTCGTCACCTTCGGCGGCGCCTATGCCGTGCTGGCCTACGTCGCCCAGCAGGCGGTCGATCACTATCACTGGGTCAAGCCGGGCGAGATGCTCGACGGCCTCGGCATGGCCGAGACCACGCCCGGGCCGCTGATCATGGTGACGCAGTTCGTCGGCTTCCTCGGCGCCTGGCGCTCGCCCGGTTCGCTCAATCCGGTGCTGGCCGGCACGCTGGGCGGTCTGCTCACCACCTGGGTGACCTTCACGCCCTGCTTCCTCTGGATCTTCTTCGGCGCGCCGTTCGTCGAGGCGCTGCGGGCCAACAAGGCGCTCGCCGCGGCGCTGGGCGCGGTGACGGCGGCGGTGGTCGGCGTGATCCTGAACCTTGCGGTGTGGTTCGCCCTGCACGTGCTGTTCGCCGACCTGCGTCCGCTCCAGTGGTTCGGCGCCCATCTTGAGGTGCCCGTGCTGGCCTCGGCCAACCTGCCGTCGATGATCCTTGCAGCGGCCGCGGCCGTCGCGGTGTTCCGCTTCAAGGCCGGCATGGTGCCGGTGCTGCTCGTCTGCTCGCTCGTGGGCGTCGCCTATTTCCTGATTGCGGGGGGTATTTAGCCGAAGGAGGTCGTCATGACTGCCGAACAGAACCGCCGGGACTTCATCGCTCTTGCCGCGGGTGTCACGCTTGCCGCCACGGCCACCGATGCGCTGGCACAGCAGCAGGCCAGTGCGCCCAAGCCTCAATTCGAGATCAGGAAGCTGCCGTTCGACCCTGCCAAGGTGAAGGGCCTGTCGGAGAAGCTGTTGCAGAGTCATTGGGAGAACAACTACTCGGGCGCCGTGAAGCGGCTGAACGCGATCGATGCCCAGCTCGCCGGGCTCGACTTCGCAACAGCGCCGGTGTTCGTCGTCAACGGGTTGAAGCGCGAGGAGCTGATCGCCGCCAATTCGATGATCATCCACGAGCTCTACTTCGACTGCCTGGGCGGCGAGGGTGACCCCAAGGGGGCGTTGGCCGAGCAGATGGCCAAGGATTTCGGCAGCGTGGCGCGCTGGAAGGCGGAGTTCGTCGCCACCGGCAAGGCGCTGGGCGGCGGCTCCGGCTGGGTGCTGCTCACCTGGTCGCCGCGCGACAAGCGGTTGGTCAACACCTGGGCGGCCGATCACACCATGACCCTCGCGAGCGGCCGGCCGATCCTGGCGCTCGACATGTACGAGCACGCCTATGCCATGGACTACGGCGCCAAGGCGGCGGCCTATGTCGATGCCTTCATGCAGGGCATCCGCTGGGACACGATCGCGAGCCGCTTCGAGACCTACAGCAAGCAGACCTGAGATGCGGCCGGGCCTCGCCGCGCTCGCCGTCCTTGCCGCGGCGTCGCTCGGCACGCCGGCTGCGATGGCTCAGCCGGCGCCGCTGACCCTCGAGGCGAAGATCCCGCTCGGCCCGGTGAGAGGACGCATCGACCACCTGGCGGTCGACGTCGAACGCCAGCGTCTGTTCGTGGCCGAGCTCGGCAACGACAGCGTCGGCATCGTCGACCTCGCGGCCGGCAAGGTCGCACACCGGCTCACGGGCCTCAGCGAACCGCAGGGTGTCGGCTGGCACGCGCCGACCGGGACGCTCTATGTCGCCAATGCCGGCGACGGCACGGTTCGGCTGTTCCAGGCGCCGGACTTCGCCTTCGCCGGCCAGATCACGCTGGGCGACGACGCCGACAACATCCGGTTCGACTCCCGGCGTGATCGGATCGTCGTCGGCTACGGCAAGGGCGCGCTTGCCTTCATCGATCCGGCGAGCCGACGCAAGATCGGCGAGGTGCCGCTCAAGGGCCATCCTGAGAGCTTCCAGCTAGATGAGCAGGGCGGCCGGATCTTCGCCAACGTGCCGGACGCGCGCGGGGTCGCCGTGGTCGATGTCGAGGCGCAGCGGCAGACGGGGAGCCTCGATCTCGGCGGGGCGCGGTCCAATTTCCCGATGGCCATCGACGGCGAGGCCCATCGCCTGATCGCGGTGGCGCGAAGCCCGGCGCGGCTGCTGGTCTTCACGACCGCGGACGGCAAGCTGATGACGGGTGCGGAGACGTGCGGCGACGCCGACGACGTCTTCGTCGATGCCGCACGCAAGCGCGTCTATGTCGTCTGCGGCGCGGGCTCGGTCGACATCTTCGACCGCACGAATGATGGCTATGCGCATGCTGCGCGCATTCGCACGGCCGCCGGTGCGCGCACCGGGCTGTTCGTGCCGGCAACCGGCCGCCTGTACGTCGCGGTGCGTGCCGGATCGGGCGAGCCGGCGGCGCTCTGGGTGTTCCGCGCCGGACCATGACGGCGCCCGGCGCCGATGCTAGAAGGCGGCCATGTCAGACATACCGCTTCCCGACCGCCTGTCCACCAATCCCAAGAGCCCGCACTACGACGAGGCCCTTCTCCAGAAAGGCGTCGGCATCAAGTTCGACGGCGAGGAGAAGACCAACGTCGAGGAGTACTGCATCAGCGAGGGTTGGATCCGGGTCGCCGTCGGCAAGACGGTCGACCGCAAGGGCAACCCGCTGACCATCAAGCTCAAGGGCAAGGTCGAGCCCTATCTGCAGAAATAGGAGACTGCGGCCATGCACGCTCATAGCCTTTCCGACTGGCGCCACGACCACGTCTTCCTGGGCGAGGCGCACGATCGCAACGAACGCCGCACCTGGATGGTGGTCGGGCTGACCGCTGCCATGATGGTGGCGGAGATCGCCGGCGGCATGATCTTCGGCTCGATGGCGCTGCTGGCCGACGGTTGGCACATGTCGACCCACGCCGGCGCGCTGGCGATCGCCGCCGGCGCCTACCGCTACGCCCGCCGCCACGCGCGCGATCCGCGCTTCGCCTTCGGCACCGGCAAGCTCGGCGATCTGGCGGGTTTCGCCAGCGCCATCGTGCTCGCCATGGTGTCGCTCGGCATCGGCTACGAATCGGTGACGCGCCTGTTCCAGCCGGTGGCGATCCACTACGGCGAGGCGACGGCGATCGCCGTCGTCGGCCTGGCGGTGAACCTGCTGAGCGCGCGCCTGCTGTGGGACGATCATCACCATCATCAGCACGATCACGGCGACGATCACGATCACGACCACGACCACGACCATCATCATCACCAGGACCACAATCTGCGCGCCGCCTACTGGCACGTGCTGGCCGATGCGCTGACCTCGATCCTGGCGATCGCGGGCCTGCTCGCCGCCTGGGCCTACGGCTGGACCTGGCTCGATCCGGCGATCGGCATCGTTGGCGCCGCCGTGATCGCCCATTGGTCGTGGGGCCTGATCCGCGGATCGGGCGCCGTGCTGCTCGACGCCGCGCCCAATTCAGCGCTCGAGCGGACGATCCGCGAGCGGCTGGAGCTGGGCCACGACCGCATCGCCGACCTGCATGTCTGGCGGCTTGGTCCCGGCCATCACGGTGCCATCGTCTCGCTGGTGTCGGACGAGCCCGAGTCGGTCGACGCCTACAAGGCGCGGCTGGCGGACGTCCCGGCTCTCAGCCATCTCACGGTCGAGGTGCACCGCTGCGACGGCGCCCATTGATCTAGCAGTTTGCTGAAGAACCTTCCGGTTTTTCAGGATTGATGATTCCATAGCGTGGTTTTTGCTGTGGAGCATGGGCAATGCGCGGTGAGTTCCGGGATCAGGGCGGTCTGTTCTCCTACATCGACCCCGAGAGCCGCATTCCGG
>NZ_JAFKJN010000029.1 GCF_017305915.1 Reyranella sp. | reverse complement strand
AGGGGCGAGACAGCGAGAACGCCGGCACCTCACCGCAAATACGGAGCCTTCTGCGCCCATTCGTGACGGCTTCCGACGGAAAAGAGCCGACTACGAGACCAAGGACCGGCGACGCCGTCATTGCGTGACTTGGTCAGACCTTCCCTAGGGATTTGGGGCGCCGGACGCTGTTGGGGACAGCGCTTGCGGCAGGGCTTGCGCCACAGGTGGGCCGAGCCGATCCGTTGCAGCATGTCGATCTGCTGATCGATTGGAAGCCGGCACCGACCTACGCCGGCTTCTACATCGCGCGCGAGACCGAGGCGTTTCGCCGGCGCGGCCTCGACGTGCGCATCGTCGAGGGCCACGGCGCGGCCGTCGCGGCGCAGATGCTGGGCGCCGGCAAGGAATACTGGATCGGCTCGTCGAGCGCCTCGGCGACCGCGATCGGCCGCTCGCGCGACCTGCCGATCCGCAGCCTGTCGGTCTACTACCGCCGCACGCCGGCCGTGCTGTACAGCCGCGCCGAGGACCGCATCGACGCGCCGCGCGATCTGATCGGCAAGCGGGTCGGCCTGGTCACGGGCAGCACCACGGTCGACGAGTATCGCGCGCTCCTGTCGGCCAACCGCATCGACCGCAACCGCATCCGCGAGATCGAGGTCGACCGGACCGCCAACGCCCTGCTCGACAAGCAGGTCGACGCGCTGCTCGACTACGAGGAGATCACCCCGGCCGAGCTGCAATCCCAGGGCAGGCGCATCGCCGTGATGCGGCTCGCCGACTTCGGCGTGCGCATCTACAGCCTCAACCTGGTGGTCAACGAAGCCGCCTGGCTGACGCGCGAGAAGACGGCGCGGCTGGTCGCCGAGGCAGTGACCGAAGGCTACCAGTTCGTGCGCGACCGGACGGCCGAGGCGGCGGCGATCTTCGGCAAGCTGTTCCCCGACTTCCCGCCGCGCTATGTCGAGCTCAGCATGCAGATCGTGGCGCGCCAGCTCGCGGTGCCGATCGGCAGCCAGACCCGGCTGGGCTGGGAGGACACGCTCAAGATCCTGAACGGCCAGCGCCTGCTCGGCCGCGCCGTCAGCCCGGAAGAAGTGGCCATTTACGATTAGCCCGTGGGCTTGCCGGCAACGTCGTAGCCAGCAACGAGACGCGCACCGTAGCCCGCCTCGACCAGGCGCCGCAGCGCGTCGATCACCGCGGGCGGCACGTCCTGGGCGATCTGGAAGCCCAGCGCCGGATAGACCACGATCCGATGCAGGTCGCCGACCAGGGCGAGCAGCGTCCGTTCGGGCTCGGCCTCACGGGCGAAGTAGTCGGCGACGTCGATCGCCTCGCACTGCATGAGCAGCTCGACCTCCGGCCAGGCCTTGCGTCCCGTCGCGTAGCCGCGCCGCGTCATGTAGGGCTTGGCGACGGCCAGAAGCTTGCGCAGGCGCCGGCCGGCCTGTTCGGCGAGGGCGCGGCTCAGCACGAAATTGTCCGCGGTGTTCTGCGCCTGCTCCTCGAGCAGGATCGCGGTGGCGGGCACGCCCTCCGCCACCGCGGCGTCGGCGAAGACGCGCGCTTCGGGCTTGTCCCAGCCGGTGTCGAGCAGGCCGCCGCGATGGGCGATGCCGCCCGACATGATGATCAGCGGCGCGAGTCCGGCCTTCCACAAGGCGGCGGCATGGACGGCGGCACGTACGTCGAAGCTGCCCAGAGTCAAAATGGCATCGGCCGGCACGGGCGGATGGACCAGCCGCATGAAGTCCCAGGCAGTACGCAGCGGCGCGGCGACGCCGGGGGGTGGCCAGGCCACCGCCGGTCAGGCCCCGACGCGCGTCGGCACCCTCGCCTCGTACGCGCCGCCGATGCGGTTGGCGATGACGATCACCACGGTGGTCAGGATCACCATGGTGAGGCTGAGCACCGCGATGGCGCCGACGTCGCCGCTCTCCTTGAGGTCGAAGATCAGCACCGACAGCACCTTGGTCTCCGAGGTGAACAGGATCACCGCCGCCGAGAGCTCGCGGATCACGCCGACGAAGATGAAGCACCAGGTGGCGATCGCCGCCGAGCGCAGCAGCGGTGCGGTGATGTCCTTGAGCGCGCGCAGGCGCGTGGCGCCCAGCATGCGGCTCGCCTCCTCGAGCTCGGGATGCACCGAGTGGAAGGCCGAGCCGAGCTGCTGGTAGGCCTGCGGCAGCTCGACGGTGATGAAGGCGATCAGCAGGATCCACAGCGTGCCGTAGAGCGTGAGCGGCGGCCGCGTGTAGGCGAGGAACAGGCCGACGCCCAGCACGATGCCGGGGATGGCCAGCGGCGAGGTCGCGAGGAAGCCCAGGATTCGGTGCCCGACCACCGCCTGGCGCGCCACGATGTAGGCGATCAGCAGCGCCAGCACGCCGCCCAGCGTCGCCGTCGCGGTCGCCAGCAGGAAGGTGTTCTGCAGCGCCGGCAGGGTCGAGCTGAGCTGCCAGAAGGTGAACACCACGTTGTGCAGGGTGAAGGTCTCGGGGCCGAGGAGCTGCGAGGAGATTCGGCTGAAGGCCGTATTGATCAGCGCCGCGTAAGGCAGGAACAGCGGCATGGCGAGCACGAGCAGCGCGAACGCCGCCGCTGCCCAGCGCCAGGCGCCGAGCCGGATCGGCCGCGGCGCGCCGTACTTGCCGCCCAGCACGGCATAGCCGCGGCGGCCCAGGATCGCGGCCTGGCTGCGCAGCAGCGCCACCGTCAGCAGCAGCAGCGGCAGCGAGGTCGCCGCCGCCAACTCGGGCTTGGGCGGAAACTGGAACAGGCTCCAGATCTTGGTGGTGAGCGTGTGGAAGCCCGCCGGGATGGCCAGGATCGCGGGCGAGCCGAACTGGTTCAGCGCCTGCAGGAAGGCGACCAGCGCGCCGGCCAGCAGGGTCGGCAGCGCGAGCGGGATGGTGATGCGCCGCGCCGTCGCCCACGTCCCAGCGCCCAGCATCGACGAGGCGTCCTCGAGCTCGCCCGGCATGCGGTCGAGCGCGTTGGCGACCAGGATGAAGACGTAGGGAAACGTGTAGCAGGCGATCGCGAAGATCAGCCCTTGCATGGTGTAGATGTCGAACAGCGCCTCGTCCGAGGGCGCGCCGGTCACCAGACGCCAGAGCTGGTTGAGCAGGCCGGAGTTGGGCGCCGCCAGCATCTCCCACGCCACCGCGCCGACGAACGGCGGCGTCACCAGCGAGGCCATCACCAGGGTGCGCACGGTGCGGGCGAGCGGCATGTCGGTGCGCGCCGCCAGCCAGCCCATCGGCGCGGCCACCAGGCAGCACAGGCCGCTGACCGAAACCGACAGGAGCAGGGTGGCGAGCAGCGGATCGACGAAGCTCGGATCGGTGAACAGGGTGACGAAGTTGCCGAGCGTCGCCTGGCCGTCCTTGGTGGCGAAGGCATAGACGACCAGCCAGCCCATCGGCAGCACGATCATCACCGCCAGCAGCGCGACCACTGCCGCCAGCGCCGGCCCCGAAAGGTCGATCAGGCGCCGCCTGTCATCCCGAGCGGAGCGAGGGATCTTTGCATCAGCGACAGCCAAGGATCCCTCGCTGCGCTCGGGATGACACCATACTCATACCTTGAAGTACTTGGCGTACTGCGCCTTGATCTGGTCGGCCTGCTTCTCGACCGCGGCCGGATCTTCCTTGAAGGTCTTGATCGAGGCGAGCGGCGGCCGCCCTTCCTTCGGCTTGACCCTGGTGTTGGCGGGATACTGGCCGCTCAGGTTGACGATGAAGCTCTGGCCCTCGCCGGACATGATCCAGCTCACCATCAGCCGCGCGGCGTTGGGGTTGGGCGAGGACTTGAAGATGCCCATCGGGTTGCTGATCTGCGGCGTGCCCTCGGCCGCGAACACGACCTCGACCGGCGAGCCGCGCTCCTTGGCCATCCAGAACAGGTAGTCGCTGCCGTCGACGGCGACGGCGCGTTCGCCGGCCTCGATGCGCTTGGGCGGCTCGGTCGCCGACTGGACCTGCAAGACCTTCTGCTTGGCGAGCTTCTCGAAATAGGACCAGCCGAGCTCGCGGCTCAGCTGCAGCGTCGCCGTCATGATGGTGCCGGAATAGCCGGGATGCGCCTTGACCAGCTTGCCCGCGTACTTGGGATCGAGCAGGTCCTTGAAGCTCTTGGGCGCGTCAGCCGGCGCGATCATCTTGCTGTTGTAGGCGATCGGGCTGAGATGGGTACGCTGGTTGACGAACAGGCCGTCGGGATCGCGGCCGTCGGCCGGCAGGTCGCGCGCCATCTCCTCGGAGAGGTACGGCGCCAGCCAACCCTCGCCCTTCCACGAGATGAAGTGCGCCGCGTCCGAGCTGTTCACCACGTCGACGCGGTAGATCTTGCTCGCCATCTCCTGGCCGATGCGGTTGAAGACGCGCTCGGCGCCCGAGCGCTCGACCGCGACCTTGATGCCGGGGTAATTGGCCTCGAAAGCCTTGGCCATCGGCTCGGCGACGCTGAGGTCCATCGCCGTGTAATAGGTGACCTTGCCCTCTTTCTTGGCCGCCTCGACGAGCGCGGGCGTCACCGGCTCGGCGGCAGGCGCGGCCGAGACCACGCGCGCGCCGAAGGGCAACAGCAGGCCGGCGGCGAGAACGGAGCGGCGCTTCATGGTCACACCTTGAAGTACTTGGTGTACTGCGCCTTGATCTCGTCGGCCTTGTCGGCGACGACCGCCGGCTCCTCGCGCAGCACCTTGATGTCGGAGAACTTCCTGGCGCCGGCGTGGTCCCTGGTCTTGGGATGGGCCGAGCGCAGGCCGGCGACGTCGATGTTGAGCTGCTGCGCCTCGGCGGTGAACGACCACGCCTGGAACAGCCGCGCGGCGTTGGGGTTGGGCGCGTTGGCCATGATGCCCGACGGGCCGCTGATCAGCGGCGTGCCTTCGGTCGGATAGACGATCTCGATCGGATCGTTCTTCTCCTTCATCAGGATCAGCAGGTACTCGCCGCCATCGACCATGATGGCGCGCTCGCCGGCCAGCATCTTCTTCGGCGGCTCGGTCGCCGACTGGACCTGCATGATCTTCTGCTTGGAGAGCTTCTCGAACCACGACCAGCCGAGATCGCGGCTGAGCTGCTGGGTCGAGGTCATGACCACGCCGCTGTAGCCCGGATGGGCCTTGACCATCTTGCCGCTCCACTTGGGATCGAGCAGATCGGCGAACGACTTCGGCGCCTCCTCGGCCTTCACCAGCTTGGTGTTGTAGGCGATCGGCGAGAGCGTGATGCGCCACGAGGCGAACATGCCGTCGGGGTCCTTGTGCGCCTCGGGATAGTCGCGCGCCACGTCCTCGGGCACGTAGGCCGCCAGCATGCTCTGCCGCTTCCAGATGATGAAGTGCGCGGCGTCCGAGCTGTTCACCACGTCGCAATTGTAGATCTTGCTGGCGTACTCCTGGCCGATGCGCTGGAAGTTGCGCTCGGCACCCGAGCGCTCGACCTTGCACGCGATGCCGGGATATCTGGCCTCGAAGCCCTTGGCGACCTTCTCGGCCAGCGCCAGGTCGACCGAGCTGTACCAGGTGACCTTGCCCTCCTTCTTCGCCGCCTCGATGAGCTGGGGCGTGATGCTCTCGGCCGGAGGCGCAGCCTTTGCCGCGGTCACGAAGCCGCTCGCCATGCCGCTCGCCATAAGGGCCGTCGTCGAGCCGGCAAGTACGCGCCGGCGCGTCAGCTTCCGCGTCATCGTTCGTTTCCTCCCGTCAAAGCCCGGCATCGTTCGGCCGGAAGGCGCAGCCAGACCTCCTGCCCCGGCGCGATGTCCTGGGTCGGCGAAGCCGTCACCCTGAGCTCGGTCTTGTCGTCGAGCACGACCGTATAGTCGCGCGCCGCACCGAGGAAGACCTGCCGGCTCACCACGGCGTGAAGCGCGTTGGCGGAATCGGATTTCGTTGCGATCTCGATCTCGTGCTGGCGGATCGACACCGCCACCGCCTCGCCTTTGGTCAGCGTGCGCCCGGTGGTCGCCAGTGTGCCGCCCGCGACCGATATGTGACCGGCATCGACCGCCTTGCCCTCGAGGATGTTGCTGCCGCCGATGAAGCGCGCCACGAACACCGAGCGCGGCCGGTCGTAGATCTCCTTGGGCGTGCCGAGCTGCTCGATGCGGCCGAGATTCATGACGGCGATCTGGTCGGCCGTGGTCATCGCCTCGGCCTGGTCGTGGGTCACGTAGACCGTCGTGTAGCGATACCGGTCGTGCAGGCGGCGAATCTCGAAGCGCATCTCCTCGCGCAGGTTGGCGTCGAGGTTGGAGAGCGGCTCGTCGAGCAGCAGCGTCTCCGGCTCGACCACCAGCGCCCGCGCCAGCGACACGCGCTGCTGCTGGCCGCCCGACAGCTCGCCCGGATAGCGCTGAGCCAGCGGCTCGAGCTTGGTCGTCGACAGGATCGCCGTGAGCTTGGCGTCGATCGTCGCCTTGTCCATCTTCCGAATGCGCAGGCCGTAGGCGACATTCTCCGCCACCGTCATGTGCGGCCACAGCGCGTAGCTCTGGAAGATCATCGACATGGCGCGGCCTTCCGGCGGCACCGTGCGCTGCGGCGAGGACAGCACCTTGCCGCCGACCGCGATTTCGCCCGTCGATGGCTCGATGAAGCCCGCGATCAGCCGGAGCGTCGTGGTCTTGCCGCAGCCGGACGGACCCAGCAGGCACACGAGCTGACCGTGCCCGATCAGCAAAGACACATTATCGACCGCGACAGCTTCGCCGTAGCGCTTGCCGAGGCCCTTCAGTTCGACTGAGGCCACTCATCCTCCCTTGTTCACACCTTATTCAAATCGTCTGTCTCGCGCTATAAATTCGAAAGTTGGAAGGAGTTCCGCATGCAGGAGCAGAAAATCTACGGCAGCCGCGAAGGCGCCGTGGGCCATGTCGTTTTCAACAATCCGGCGAAGCTGAATGCCGTCTCGCTCGACATGTGGGATGCCTTCGTCGGCCTCCTGAGGGACTACGAGAAGGATCCCGAGGTGCGCTGCGTGGTGGTGAGCGGCGCCGGCGGCAAGGCGTTCGTCTCGGGCGCCGACATCTCCAAGTTCGAGAGCGAGCGCGCCAATGCCGAGGCGCAGGTGCGCTATGACGCGATCTCCAAGGAAGGCTACGAGGGACTCTACAATTTCCCCAAGCCGACCATCGCCAAGATCACCGGCTACTGCATCGGCGGCGGCATGAACCTCGCGGCCTGCTGCGACATGCGCTTCTGCAACGAGGGCGCGCGCTTCGGCGTGCCGGCCGCCAAGCTCGGCCTGGGCTACGGCTTCCTGCGCATCGAGCGGCTGTCGCGCATCGTCGGCCTGCCGCGCGCGATGGAGTTCCTGTTCACGGCGAAGCAGTACTCCTCGAAGGAGGCCTACGAGATGGGCCTGGTGAACGCCGTCGCCGCCGACGGCGAGCTCGACGCGCTGGTCGCCAGGACGACCGACGCGATCTCGCAGAACGCGCCGCTGACGATCGCGCTGGCAAAAGCCGCAGCGCGCGAGATCGCCAAGCCCGAATCGCAGCAGGACCACAAGAAGCTCGAGAAGATGGCGGAAGCCTGCTTCAACAGCGACGACTTCAAGGAAGGTCGCCGCGCCTTCATGGAAAAGCGCAAGCCGGCATTCAAGGGACGGTAGGCTCTGTCGTCCTGAGCGCAGCGAAGGACCTAGCAGATCGACCAAAGTCCCTGTCGAAGCGCTAGATCCTTCGCTTCGCTCAGGATGACAGTTCTGACTTCATCGACTTAGGGGAAACGCAGACATGGCCAAGCTTCCGCTCTCGCACATCAAGGTTCTCGATCTCACGGCGCATCGCGCCGGCCCGACGGCGGTGCGCCAGCTCGCCGACTGGGGCGCGCAGGTGATCAAGATCGAGCCGCCGGCCGAACCCGGCAGCACCGACGCGATGGGCGGCAGCCGACACGGCTTCGACTTCCAGAACCTGCACCGCAACAAGCAGGCGATCACGCTCAACCTCAAGAGCAAGGAAGGCCACGCGATCTTCATGAAGCTCGCGAAGAAGGCCGATGTGATCGTCGAGAACTACCGCTCGGACGTGAAGTACCGCCTCAAGGTCGACTACGACTCGGTCAAGAAGGTCAATCCGAAGATCGTCTACGGCTCGATCGCTGGCTTCGGCCAGCACGGCCCGGACGCGGCGCGCCCCGGCGTCGACCAGATCGCCCAGGGCATGGGCGGGCTGATGTCGATCACCGGCGAGCCCGGCCGCGGCCCGATGCGGGTCGGCATCCCGATCTGCGACCTCACCGCAGGTCTTCTGCTCGCCCAGGCGATCACGCTGGCCCTCTACAATCGCGAGCGCACCAAGAAGGGCCAGTGGGTCCACACCTCGCTGATCGAGGCGCAGATCTTCATGCTCGACTTCCAGGCCGCGCGCTGGCTGATGAAGGGCGAGGTCCCCAAGCAGGCCGGCAACGATCACCCGACCTCGATCCCGACCGGCGTGTTCCCGACCAGCGACGGCTACATCAACATCGCCGCCTCCGGCCAGCACATGTTCAAGCGCTGCGCCGAGGCCCTGGGCGCACCGCAGCTCATCGAGCATCCCGAGCATGCGACGCCCGGGCTGCGCTCGCAGAACCGCAAGGCATTGAACGAGCGCATTAGCGAAGTCACCAAGACCAACACCTCGGACCACTGGATCGCGGCGCTCAACAAGGCCGGCGTGCCGTCAGGGCCGATCAATACCATCGACCGGACCTTCGCCGAGCCGCAGGTCCAGCATCTCGGCATCGCGCGCGGGATCAAGCATCCCAAGCTCGGCGAGATCAAGGTGGTCGGCAATCCGATCAACCTCACCGCCTCGCCGCAGCCCAGGAAGCTGAAGCCCACGCCCGACCTCGGCCAGCACAACAATGCGGTGCTGAAGGGTCTCGGCCTCAGCCCCAAGAAGATCAAGGAACTGCGCGCCGGCGGGGTGATCTGAGATGGCGGCCAACGGGAAGGCAGCCCCAAGAGCGGCGCTCGTCACCGGCGCGGCCAAGAACATCGGTCGTGCCTGCGTGCTGGGCCTCGCAGAGGACGGCTTCAACGTCGCGATCAACGGCTCGAGCGACAAAGCCGCCTGCGAGAGCGTCGCCAAGGAAGTGGCGAAGTTCGGCGTCAAGGCGATCGTCATCATGGGCGACGTCGGCAAGCCGGCCGAGTGCAAGCGTATTGCCGAAGAAACCATGAAGGCCTTCGGCTCGGTCGACGCGCTGCTGAACAACGCAGCGCTTCGGCCCAACAAGCCGTTCCTCGAGATGAGCGATGCCGACTGGCAGCGGGTGATCGACGTCGACATGAACGCGGCGGTGTGGCTCGCCCGCGCCTGCCTGCCCGGCATGGTGGCGAAGGGCTGGGGCCGCATCGTCAACTTCGCCGGCATGAACGCCATCCACGGCCATGCCGGCCGCACGCCGGTATCGGTCGCCAAGCACGGCGTGTGGGGCCTGACCAAGGCGCTGGCGATGGAGTTCGGGCCCAAGGGCATCACGACGAACATCATCTCGCCGGGGCCCATCGCGCCCGACGTCGAGGAGAAGAACGCCTCTGCCCAGGCGCGCGCCCAGACGCTGGCGCGCGTGCCCCTCGGCCGCTTCGGCAAGCCGGTCGAGGTCGCGGCGGCGGCGCGGCTGCTGGTCTCGGAGGCCGGCGGCTACATCAACGGCCAGATGATCGCCGTCAACGGCGGCGGCGCGACCTGATCTCTTTCTCCTCTCCCCCGATAGGGGGAGAGGAATATGACTACTCCGGCTTGATGCCGGCGGCCTTGATGACGGCGCTCCAGCGCGCGGCGTCCTCGGCGACGAAGGCGGCGAAGGCGGCGCGGCTCTCGAGGCTCATCCGCCCGCCGCGCTCGGCCCATTCGCGCTTGATCGGGTCGCTGGCGAGCGCGGCCTGCACCGCCGCATGCATGCGGTCGAGGATGGCGTCAGGCGTCGCCTTGGGCGCGAACAGCCCGTCCCACGACACCGCGCGAAAGCCCTTGAGGCCCGCCTCGTCGAAGGTCGGCACGTCGGGCAGCAGCGTCTCGCGCCGCCGGCCGGCGACGGCCAGAGCACGCAACGCACCCGACTTCACATGACCGACCGACAGGGCGGCGGTGGCGAACAAGCCACCGACCTGCCCGGCAACGAGATCCTGCAGCGCCGGCGCGCCGCCGCGATAGGGCACGTGGCGCAACCCGATGCCGGCGCGGGTCTGCAGCAGCTCGATCGCCAGATGCCCGACGGTGCCCAGCCCGCCCGACGCCATGTCGATCGAATCCGGCCTGGCCTTCGCCGTGTCGATGAACTGCTGCAGGCTCGAGACGTCGAGCCGCCGGCGATTCACCAGCAGCATCGACTGCACGCGGTCGATCGCCGAGATCGGCGCGAAGTCGCGCAGCAGGTCGAAGCCGGGATTGGCATAGATCAGCGGCGCGTAGCCGTGCCCGCTGAAGCCCACCAGCATGGTGTAGCCGTCGGGTGCGGCGTGCGACACCACCGCGGCGCCGACCATGCCGCCCGCGCCGCTCCTGTTGTCGATCACCACCGTCTGGCCGAGCCGTTCGGAGACCGTCTGCGCCAGCACCCGCGCGAAGCTGTCGCTCGGCCCGCCCGGCGGGAAAGGCAGCACCCAGGTCACGGTCTTCCGGGGCCAGTCGCGGGCGACTGTCGGAGGCGCCGCGAGCATCGTCGCGAGGCCGCCCAGGACGGCTCGACGATTGGTCTTCATGCGCGCTCCCCTACTCGAGCTGGATATTGGCCGCCCTGGCGATGCGGTTCCAGCGCACGATCTCCCGGTCGACGAAGCGGCTGAAGTCGGCGCGGCTTTCCAGCTCGACCTTGGCCCCCTGCTCCGCCCATAGCGCCTTGATGTCGTCGCGGGCAAGCGCCTCCTGCACCGTGCCGTGCATGCGATCGAGGATCGCCTCGGGTGTGCGCCGGGGCGCGAACAGCGCGAACCAGGCGGCGGCGCGAAAATCCTTGAGGCCCGCTTCATCGAAGGTCGGTACGTCGGGCAAGATCGGCTCGCGGCGCCGGCCGGGAATGGCGATCGCCCTGAGCTTCCCACCCTTCGCGTGCGCCACCGCCTCCGCCGGCGTCGCCCACATCGCCGCGATCTGGCCGGCCAGCACGTCCTGCAGCATCTGCGCGCCGTTGCGATAGGGCACGTGGTGCAGCCGGATGCCGGTGCGGGTCTGCAGCAGCTCGATCGCGAGATGCGGCAAGGTGCCGATGCCCGGCGAACCGAAGTCGATGGCGTCGGGCTTCGCGCGCGCCGCGGCGATGAGCTGGTCCAGGGTCGAGACGTCGAGCACGGCCGGATTGACCACCAGCACGATCTGGATGCGCGCCAGCGCGCTCACCGGCGCGAGGTCGTGCGCGAAATCGAAGCCCGCCGCGGGATAGAGCGTCTGCAGGTAGGTGATGCTGGTGGCGCCGATCACCATGGTGTGGCCGTCGGCCGGCGCCCGCGCCGCCATCGCGATGCCGATGGTGCCGCCAGCGCCGCTGCGATTGTCGATCACCACCGGCTGGCCGAGCTTCTCCGAGACGTGCTGCCCGACCGGCCGGCCGAAGGCGTCGAGCGGGCTGCCCGGCGCGGTCGGCACGATCCAGGCGATCGGCCTGTCGGGCCAGGACTGCGCGCGCGCCAAGCGCCCGGCGCCCGCCGCCGTCACGCCGCCAAGCGCGGCCCGCCGTCCCAGACGCATCACGTGCCCCCGATCGGAAGCTCGATCATGCTCGCCTGGGCACCGCCGCTCAGCAGTTTCAGCACCGGCGGCCGGCCGTGCGGGGTCTGCACGAAGTGATCGGCATCGGCGCCGCTCAGCGACAGCCGCAGCCGGCTGCCCTTGACGAAGCGCCAGGCCACCGGCAGCAGCGCGAACTTCAGGAGCTGCGGCTCGCCGACCGGCATCGGCTTGGCGTCCTTGCGCGCGAAGGTCCGCCACGGCCAGGTCGTGCGGTAGCTGCGCGGCGGCTCGGCCTCGGCGCGATGGATGGCGCGCAGCACGCCCTCGGTGACGTAGCGCGCCGTGCCGTCGGCCTCGATCTCGGACAGGTAGGCGAAGATCGCGGCATCGGGCTCGCTCGACGCCAGCCACAGCGACACCACGGTGTGGCCGGCGATGTCGAGCGGCGCCTCGAGCGGCGGCGTGGTGAAGCCCGCGAGCTTCGCCGAGCGCTCGCTCCAGTCGTTGTAGTAATGGGTGGCATCGATGCCGGCGATGCGCTCGTAGCGTGTCTGCGTGCCGCTGCCGGCGGTGAAGTCCGCTTTCACTTCGTCGGCGGCAGCGTCGTTGGGTTGCGCTTCCGAGAGCTGCCGGTTGGGCGCGAGATAGAAACGCCGGCTGCCGGTCACCGGCGGCCAGCTCTTGGCCGAGCGCCATTCCTCGGCATGGACGGCGAAGTAGTGGATCGGGTCCTCGTCGGCGAGCCCGGTGTCGCGGCCGGCGAGATGCTGGTCGAAGAAACGCAGCACCTCGCCCAGCACCGGGAATTCCGGCTCCTGCTTCGCCCGCCACGGCGAGGAGTTCACCCGCGCGCCGTGATCCCATGGGCCGAGCAGCACGCGCTTGTGCGCGTTGGGCAAGGTCAGATAGCGCGACAGCGTGCCGTTGGCGTAGCCCGCGCCGTCGGTCCAGCCGGACACGGCGTAGACCGCGACGTCCCGCGGGATCTCGTCGACATAGTTGTAGGGGCTGAACGAGGCCGGCGTGAACGCAGGGTCGTAGGGCAGCGCATCGTCCCGGCATTTGAACTCGGTCATGAAGTCGGGCATGCGGAAATTCGCGAGATGCTCCTGCACCGCCGCTTTCGCCAGCGAGCCGTCGCGGTCGTCGTCCACCGGCATAGGTCCCTGCAGCGCGGGGTTGGCGAAGTAGGAGAACTGCTGGCGCAGGTCGCGGCGGTCGTGGTCGAGCGCCAGCATCAGCTCGTCGTAGACCAGCGCCAGCCGCTTGATCAGCATGCCGCCTGGGTAATAGTTGTCGGCCCAGGTGTCCCAGACCGCGAATAGCGGCGCGATCGCCTTGACCGCGGGATGGCCGGTGCTCGCCAGGAAATCGCAGGCCGCGCCGAGATAGGAGATGCCGGTCGCGCCGATGCGGCCGTCGCTCCACGGCTGCGCCACGATCCAGTCGGCGATCGCCTTGTAGTCGGCGCGCTCGCGCGGGCTGCGGAAGGAATCGCGCGTGCCGAACGAAGCACCGGTGCCGCGCGCATCGACCACCACCACCGCGTAGCCACGGGGCACGAACATGTCGCGATAGCGATAGCTGTTGGGCGACGGCTCGACGTTGCTGCCGGCCGTCACGTCGAACCGCCGCACGTAGGGCGTCAGGATCAGCACGGTCGGCCAGCGCCGGCCGGCATCGCCGTTGGGCAGGAGGACGTCGAGCGCCAACCGGCAGCCGTCCGCCATCGCGACATATAAAGAGGTCGGCTTGCCGACGGAGAACTCTGCGGGGCGGCCGGCGAGATAGCGGCTGGGCGGGATGCGCCAGGCGCTTCCCAGATCGTCACGGTCAGGCATGCGGAAGTATAGCCCTCCCGATTCATATGGGGAGGTGGCGCGGTAATCCGCGACGGAGGGGTCATGACCCCTCCGTCAGCGTAAGACGCTGACACCCCCCATATGAATCGGGAGGGTTTCGCTCCTGTACAGTCGCCAACGGCCTCCCTACAGTTTCGCTAATCAAAAAGCGTACATCCAGGGAGGCGTTGCTATGGTCAGGGTCCTTGTGCCCCGACGGCGGGCGTTCGCCGTCATGGGTGGCGTGTTGGCCGCCCCGTACGTTGCGTCTGGCGTAGCGCGTGCCGGCACCGACTGGCCGAACAAGCCGGTCAAGTACATCAATCTCTTTCCCGCGGGCGGTGCGACCGACGTGCTGTCGCGCGTGGTCTGCCAGCAGCTCGGCGAGATCACCGGGCAGCAGTTCGTGGTCGAGAACAAGGGCGGCTCGGGCGGCAATGTCGGCGCCGACGCCATCGCCAAGTCGCCCAACGACGGCTACACGGTCGGGCTGATGAGCATCGCCAGCCACGCGATCTCGCCGACGCTCTATTCCAAGCTGCCGTTCGACGCCGACAGGGACTTCACGCCGATCAGCATGCTGTGGCAGGTGCCCAACATCTTCGTGGTCAAGCCCGACATCCCGGTGAAGACGGTGCCCGAGCTGGTCGCGCTGGTGAAGGCCAATCCAGGCAAGTACACCTTCGCCTCGGGCGGCTCGGGAACCAGTCCGCATATCTGCGGCGAGTGGCTGAAGCAGGTCGCCGGCATCAACATGATGCACGTGCCCTATCGCGGCGGTGCGCCCGCCCTGCAGGACCTTCTGGCCGGGCAGGTCGACATGGAGTTCGACAACATCCCGGGGCCGCTGCCTCAATACAGGGCCGGCAAGCTGCGCGGCCTTGCCGTGACGTCGCGCGAGCGCAGCCCGGTGGCGCCGGAGTTGCCGCCGATGAAGGACTTCTACCCGGACTTCGAGATCACCTCGTGGGGCGGCCTGTGCGGCCCGGCCGGCCTGCCGCCGGCCATGGTCGAGAAGGCCAACGCCGCGTGCAGGAAGGCCCTGGAGAGCGAGGCGCTGAAGACCGCCTTCCTCGCCCAGGGCGCCACGCCGTTGTGGGCGAGCCCGGCCGATGCCGCCGCGTTCCGCCGCAGCGACGAGAAGAAGCTCCGGCCGATCATCATCGCCTCCGGCGCCAAGGTGAATTGAAGAAAAATTCGGCGGAAGATTTTTTCGGCGCCATTCGAGAAACAGGCGGCGCCGAAGCGCTGCGTCCGGCGCAAAATCGCGTGTGGCGAGCGTCGCGCGAGGCGCCGTCGTCGCTTGTCAAGGACCGCGCCCGGCTCACGCGCGGTGCACGCCGCGGCCGTCGGATTGAACGAAAACGCCGGCAGGCCGATCTTAACGGCATGCCGGCGTTCCCTCACATCATCCCTCCAACGACGCGGAGAAAAACCGTGTCGCTGGCATTAAACGGTGAAAACCGTCGAAACGGTCGGCTACATGCCGAGCGTCGTGACGAACTTGGTGTTGAGGTAGGCCTCGAGCGCCTCGATGCCGCCCTCCGAGCCGTAGCCCGAGTCCTTCATGCCGCCGAACGGCACTTCGGGCAGGGCGAGGCCGTGGTGGTTGATCGACACCATGCCGCTCTCGAACGCCGCGCCGACCTGCGCGATCGTCTTGCTGTTCCTGGTGTAGGCGTAGGCCGCGAGGCCCCACGGCAGGCGGTTGGCCTCCTGCATCACGCCCTCGAAGTCCTTGAACGGCGTGATCGGCGCCAGCGGGCCGAACGGCTCGTCGTTCATGATCTTGGCGGTGAGCGGCACGTCGGTCATGACCGTCGGCTCGTAGAAGTAGCCCTTGTTGCCCTTGCGCTGGCCGCCGGTCTGGATCTTGGCGCCCTTCGCGATGGCGTCGCTGACGAAGCTGTCCATCGCGTGCAGGCGCCGCTCGGCGACCAGCGGGCCCATGCGCGTATCCTTGTCGAGGCCGTTGCCGACCTTCACGTTCTTGGCGTAGGCCGTGAACTTCTCGACGAACGCCGGATAGACCTTCTCGTGCACCAGGAAGCGGGTCGGCGCGACGCAGACCTGACCCGCGTTCCTGAACTTGTTGGCGCCCAGGACATTGACCGCCTGGTCGAGGTCGGCGTCGTCGAACACGATCGCCGGCGCGTGGCCGCCGAGCTCCATGGTGACGCGCTTCATGTGCGCGCCGGCCAGCGCCGCGAGCTGCTTGCCGACCGGAGTCGAGCCGGTGAAGGTCACCTTCTTGATGATCGGATGCGGGATCAGGTACTCGCTGATCTCCGACGGCACGCCGTAGACGAGCTGGATCACACCCGCCGGCACGCCGGCATCGACGAACGCCTTGACGAGCTGCGCGCACGAGCCGGGCGTGTCTTCCGGGCCCTTGACGATGATCGAGCAGCCGGTGGCGATCGCCGCCGAGGCCTTGCGCACCACCTGGTTGATCGGGAAGTTCCACGGCGTGAAGGCGGCGACCGGGCCGACCGGCTCCTTCATGACGAGCTGGTACACGTTCTCGGCGCGGGCCGGCACGATGCGGCCGTAGGTGCGGCGGCCTTCCTCGGCCATCCATTCGATGATGTCGGCGGCGAGCAGCGTCTCGCCCTTGGCCTCGATCACCGGCTTGCCCTGCTCCATGGTCATGATCGGCGCGATCTCGTCGGCGCGCTGGCGGATCAGCTCGGCGGCCTTGCGCATCACCTTGTAGCGGTCGAACGGCGAGACCTTGCGCCACGCCCTGAAGCCCTTCTCGGCGGCTTCGAGCGCGCGGTCGAGGTCGGCCTTCTCGGCATGCGCCACCGTGCCGATCACTTCCTCGGTCGCCGGATTGATGACCGGAATCGTCCGGCCGTTCGCGCCCTTGGTCCAGGCGCCGTCGATCATCAGGGAGACATCGCTGTACGTGGTCATGTTGTCCTCCGTTTCCGTTCAGCTTCCGCGATAGGTGGAATAGCTCCAGGGGGAGCAGAGCAAAGGGACGTGATAATGCCCCTCGGGCTCCGCAATCGAAAAGCGCAAAGGCACGATGTCCAGGAACGGCGGATCGCCGCCCTCGATACCCCTCCTGCGAAAGTGGTCACCGACCGCAAACCTCAATTCGTAAACGCCGATCGGCAGCGGCCGCCCGCCGATCAGGGGCTGGTCGGTGCGCCCGTCGGCATTGGTGATCGCTGTAGTCAATCGGTGATAGCGCTCTCCGGCGAGCTCGTAAAGCGCGATCGCGAGGCCGACTGCGGGCCGTCCGACATGCGTGTCGAGCACGTGCGTGCTGAGCCGGCCGTTGACCTGCGGCACGCTCTCGCCCGTCACCTTGGCCGCGATGCGCAGCCGCGTGATGTAGAAGACCTCCTGCATCGCCTGGGCGAACTCGGTCGCCTCGTCGCGCGCCAGGCGTCGCTCGAACTCCGACAGGATCGAATCGCGGGTGTGCCGGCGCACGCAGATCATGAAGGGGAAGCCGAACTTCGCCTTGTAGGCGTCGTTCAGCCGATGGAAGCGCGAGAACTCCTCGTCGGACAGCGTATCGAGACCGGCGCTCGCCTGCTCGCGCTTCGAATCGTCGGTGACGTCGCCGGCGCGCGCCGCCTTGCCGGCGAGATCGGGATGGTTACGCACGAAAGCGAGCTGCTGCTCACGCGGCGCCGCCCGCACCGCGCCGATCATCGCCGCGTGCAGGTCGGCCACCGTCGCAAAAGGGCGGCGGGCGTGCGCCGCCTTGGCCACCCAGGGCGCCAGCTCGAACACGTCGCCGACCGCCGCCTCGAAGGCGGCAGGGTCCATGCTGTTGAGGTCGGCGAGGCTGACGGGCATTCCGCCGAACTAGCACGCCAAGACAGCCCTCTCTATAGTCCGGCCAGCAAATCAGGGAGGGCACCCCGTGACCAATAACCATCGTTTCACCCGCCGCGGCTTCGGCCGGGCCGCGGCCGGCGCGGCGCTGCTCGGCGCGCCGCTGCCGCTGCGTTTCGCCTCGGCGCAATCGGCGCCGGCCAACCTCAAGGTCGGCCTGATCCTGCCGATGTCCGGCGCGCAGGCGCTGATCGGCCAGATGTGCAAGCACGGCGCCGACATCGCCAACGACATCTTCGCCGACATCAAGGTGCCGGTGAAACTCGAGGTCCAGACCTACGACACCGAGACCAAGCCCGACGTCGCCCGCATCCAGGCCGAGAAGGCGGTCGAGGCCGGCTGCCACGTGCTGGTCGGCGCGTTCGATTCGGGCCAGACCATCGCGATCGCCCAGGTCGCCGAGCAGAAGGGCATCCCGCTGGTGGTCAACATCGCCGCCGCGCCGCCGATCACCGAGTCGGGCTACAAGTTCATCGTCCGCAACTTCCCGACGGCGCCGATGCTGCTCGGCAGCGCCTTCGACCTGCAGAAGCAGATCTTCGCGACCTCGGGCGTCACGCCGAAGACGGCGGTGCTGCTCAGCATCAACGACACCTTCGGCAGCGCCATGCTGAACGGCATCAAGGCGATGTTCCCCAAGGCCGGCATGCCTTATGAGATCGTCGACACCATTACTTACGACGCCGCCGCCAAGGACCTGTCGGTCGAGGTCGCCAAGGCCAAGGCCAGCAAGGCCGAGATGCTGATGCCGATCTGCCGCCTCAACGACGCCAAGCTGATCGTGCAGGAGATGGTGAAGCAGCGCTGGGAGCCGATGACCATCAATCCCGGCACGCCCGGCATGTACGAGCAGGACTTCATCAAGAGCATGAGCAAGTACAGCGAGTACACGCTGTCGATCCAGCCGTGGCTCAACCCCAAGTCGAACATGACCAAGGTGCTGGAGAAGCACCACAACGCCAGGTTCCCTGGCGCCCAGATCGACATCGACGCGGGCTTCACCTTCGAGGCGCTGCTGATCGCGGCCCAGGCCTGGCTCAAGGCGCAGTCGACCAAGCCCGACGCGCTGATGGACGCCCTGCGCAAGACCAGGATCGACGAGCACGTGATGGTCGGCGGCCCGATCGAGTTCGACGCCAAGGGCCAGAACGTCAACATCAAGGGCACGGCGCTGCAGAACCTCAAGCGCAAGCCCACCGTCGTGCTGCCCAAGGACGCCGCGGAAGCGCAGCTCACCTTCCCGCAGCCGGGCTGGAACGACAAGCGCCGGACTTGAGCCAGGACTTCCTTCTCTCGCTCGCCCAGGCGGTCAGCAAGGGCCTGCTGACCGGCATGGTCTACGGGCTGATGGCGCTCGGCCTGTCGGTGATCTTCGGCGTCATGCGCGTGGTCAACTTCGCGCATGGCGAGATGATGGTCGTCGGCATGTACCTGGCCTGGATGGCGTTCGACGCCCTACAGGTGCCGCCGACGCTCAGCCTGCCGTTGGTCGCCGTGCTGTTTTTCGTTATCGGCTACCTGCTGCAGCGGACCCTGATCCAGCCCTTCATCACCCGGCCCGAGCATCAGCAGTTCCTGTTGCTGCTGGCCGTCGGCACCCTGCTCGCCAATGCGTGCCTGGCGATCGCCGGTCCCGATTCGCGCACGATCATGCTCGATTCGCAGTTCGATTCCTACGAGCTCGGCCCGCTGGTGCTCGACGCCGTCCGCGTCCATGCCGCGGTGGTGGCGTTCGCCATCGCCGCCCTGCTTTGGCTGTTCTTCACCCGCACCCGCACCGGCAAGTCGATCCGCGCCGCTGCCGACAACCACATGGGCGCGCTGGTCGTCGGCCTCGACGTGCGCCGGCTCTATGCCATCACCTTCGGCGTCGGCGCGGCTTGCGTCGGTGCGGCGGGTGCGCTGATGATCACCATCATCCCGGTGACGCCGTTCCTGGCGAGCGAATACACCTTGCTCGCCTTCGTGATCGTCATCGTGGGCGGCCTCGGCAGCCTGAGCGGCGCGCTGCTGGGCGGCCTGCTGATCGGTGTCAGCGAGGCGGTCGCCGGCCTGCTGCTGCAGCCCTCGCTCAAGAGCATGTTCAGCTTCGGCCTGCTGATCGTCGTGCTGCTGCTGCGCCCGCAGGGCCTGCTCGGCCGCAAGGAAGCGCGATGAGCCGCATCACGCCTCGCGTCATGGGCGGCCTCGCGATCCTGCTGGCGCTGCTGCTGGTGGCGCCGGCGCTGCTCGGCGGCTACGGCCTGTCGGTGCTGATCCTGGTGCTCTACTTCGCCTATGTCGGCCAAGCCTGGAATATCATGATGGGCTTCGCGGGCCAGCTCTCGCTCGGCCACGCGCTCTATGCCGGGCTGGGCGGCTACATGGCGGCCGGCCTCTATTTCCACTACGGCATCGGCCCGTGGGCCGGGATGTTCGTCGGCGTGGCGGCGGCGGTCGCCGCGGCGGCGGTGGTCGGCTACCTCGGCTTCCGCTTCTCGCTGGCCGGCGTCTATTTTGCGCTGCTGACCATCGCCTTCGCCGAGTTCACGCGCATCGGTTTCGACAACTGGCCGTGGACCGGCGAATCGGGCGGCATGTTCCTGCGGGTCGAGCGCGGCGTCACCGACGTCGCCAACCTGCGCGGCGGGCCGGTGCTGTTCTACTACGTGATCCTGTTCCTCGCCGTCGCCGCCTTCGTGCTGTGCCGTCTGCTGCTGGAAAGCAGGCTCGGCCGCTACTGGCTCGCGATCCGCGAGGATGCCGAGGCCGCGCAGGCGGTCGGCGTGCCGGTGCTGAAATGCAAGATGCTGGCGGTCACCATCTCGGCCGCGCTGACCGCGCTGGCCGGCGTGTGGAACGCCTTCTACTACAACAACCTCTTCCCCGAGACGGCGTTCGCCATGGGCCGCTCGATCGAGATCACGCTGGCGCCGATCATCGGCGGGCTGGGCACGCTGTTCGGCCCGTTCGTCGGCGCCGTCGTGCTGACCGGGCTGGGCGAGATCTTCACCGCGGTCGGCGACAAGCTCGACATTCCCGGCATCAAGCAGGTCTTCTACGGCCTCGCCCTGCTGGTGATCGTGATGTACCGCCCCGCCGGCATCTGGCCGTGGCTGGCGGCAAGGCTCGGCATCAAATGACCGGCGCGCGGCTCGAACTCGCCGGCCTCAGCAAGGATTTCCGCGGCCTGCGTGCCGTGCACGATGTCGGCTTCACCGTGCCGGCGGGTGCGATCCATGCGCTGATCGGGCCCAACGGCGCGGGCAAGACCACGATCTTCAACATGATCGCCGGCGTGCACGTGCCGACCGCCGGCACCGTCAGCCTCGATGGCCGCAAGATCTCCGGCCTGCGTCCCGACAAGGTGTGCGACGCGGGCGTCGGCCGCACCTTCCAGATCGTGCGGCCGTTCAGGGGCCTGAGCGTGCTGGAGAACGTCACCATCGGCGCCTTGCACCGGCGGCCGCATCTGCCCGACGCACGCCATGCGGCCGAAGCCATCCTGCAGCGGCTCGGCCTTGCCGACCGCCGCCATCAGCCGGCCGAGAGCCTGACCTTGCCCGACCGCAAGCGGCTCGAGGTCGCGCGCGCGCTCGCCACCGAGCCCAAGCTCCTGCTGCTCGACGAGGTGATGGCCGGCCTCCGCCCGACCGAGGTCGACGTCATGGTGGCGTTCCTGCGCGAGCTCAACGCCCAGACCGGCCTCACCATCCTGCTGATCGAGCACGTCATGCGCGCCGTCATGGCGCTCGCCGCTCACGTCGTCGTGGTGAGTTACGGCGAGAAGATCGCTGAAGGGACGCCCGCCGAGATCACCCGCCATCAGGCCGTGCTCGACGTCTATCTCGGAGAGGAGGAGGTCGCGTGAGCCTGCTCCAGGTCTCCGAAATAGACCTTTATTACGGCGACGCCCAGGCGCTGTCGGGCGTCGGTCTGCACATCGATGCCCGCGAGATCGTCGCCATCGTCGGCGCCAACGGCGCGGGCAAGAGCTCGCTGATCCGGGCGATCCACGGGATCCATCGCACGGCGCGCGGACGGGTCGTGTTCGACAGCACCGACATCACCGGCTGGACCAGCCATCGGGTGTGCGAGATCGGCATCGGCCACGTCGCCGAGGGCCGCCAGGTTTTCCCCAACCTCACGGTGCTGGAGAACCTCGAGATGGGCGCGACGCCGCGTCATGCGCGGGCGCACGAGAAGCAAAGCCTCGAGCACGTCTACGGCCTGTTCCCGCGCCTGGCCGAGCGGCGCGGCCAGGCGGCCGGCACGCTCAGCGGCGGCGAGCAGCAGATGCTGGCGATCGGCCGCTGCCTGATGGGCCGGCCGCGGCTGGTCATGTTCGATGAGCCGTCGCTCGGCCTCGCCCCGGCGATCGTGCAGGAAATGTTCCGCATCGTGCGTCGGTTGAACGAGGACGGCCTCACCATCCTGCTGGTCGAGCAGAACGTGACAGCCTCGCTCAAGATCGCCCACCGCGCTTACGTGCTGGAGAACGGCCGCATCGAGCTCGAAGGCTCGGGCGAGGCGTTGCTCAGTAACGACCGTGTGCGCCAGGCCTATCTGGGCTTGTGACCCATGGTCCCGTTTGCCATGCTCGATGACGCCCTGATTCGGAGTGTTTGAGATGAATCGTCGTGATTTGCTCAAGGCCAGCGTGGCTGCGGGGGCCATCGGTGTGGCGCCCCGACTCGCGTCAGCCCAGGTGACGTTCGCGCCGACGCCCAAAGGCTGGCGCACCTTCGCGCTCACCACCAAGGTCGAGCCCAACTTCGCCACCAAGGCCTGGATTCCGCTGCCGACCCTCGCCGAGGCCGACTGGCAGCAGCCCGGCACGACCAACTGGACCGGCAACGCCAAGGAGGTAGAGCGCGTGCGCGATCCCAAGTACGGCGCCGAGATGCTGGTCGTCGAATGGGCCGCCGACCAGCAAACCCCGGTGCTCGAGGTCACGACCCTGGTCCGCGCCCAGAACCGCGCCGTGCAGCCCGGCCAGGCCTCGGTCGCGCCTCTGGGCGACTCCGAGCGGCAGCTGAACCTGTCGGCGACGGCGCTGCTGCCGGTCACCGGCCTGGTCAAGGAGACCGCCGACGGCATCGTCAAGGGCAAGACGACCGACATCGACAAGGCGCACGCGCTCTACGACTGGGTGGTCGAGAACACCTTCCGCAACGCCTCGACCAGGGGCTGCGGCGTCGGCGACGTGAGCTGGATGCTCAAGACCGGGAACCTCAACGGCAAGTGTGCGGACCTCAACGCGCTCTATGTCGCCATGGCGCGCTCGGTCGGCGTGCCGGCGCGCGACGTCTACGGCATCCGTGTGGTGCCGTCGGAGTTCGGCTTCAAGGCGCTGGGTGCGGGCAGCGCCAACGTCACCAAGGCGCAGCACTGCCGCGCCGAGGTCTGGCTCTCGGGCGCCGGCTGGACGCCGGTCGATCCGGCCGACGTGCGCAAGGTCGTGCTCGACGAGCCACCGACCAACCTCTCGATGGCCGACCTCAAGGTGGTGGCCGCGCGCAAGACGCTGTTCGGCGCCTGGGAAGGCAACTGGCTGGCCTTCAACACCGCACACGACGTGCAGTTGCCGGGCAGCAGCGAGCCGCCCCTGCCGTTCCTTATGTATCCGCAGGCGGCCGACAAGCAGGGCCTGATCGATTCGCTCGATCCGGACGCCTTCAAGTACACCATCACCGCCCGTGAAGTGACGGCGTAGGCGAAGCGCTTTATACCGGCCGTCATGACGGCCACGCCCGGAGCGGGACTCGACCGCGATTCCCGCACCATCATCCGGCAGTACTATCTCGCGATGTCGGTTCCGTTCGGCATCGACGTGTTCACCTCTGCCGTCTATGCCGCGATCAACGCCCATCCCCTGAGCCTGCTGGCGCTGTCGGGGTTCTCCACGGTGTTCCTGCTGGTCGGTGTCGGCACGGCGGCATCGCTCCTGATCCGACCGGTCGTTCGCTTCCTCGCGGGGCAAACGGAGTTTGCCGAGGTCGAGGGGAGCCTGACACGGCTGCCGCGCCGGTCGGCAACCGTGGTCGCCTGCCTGTATGGGCCGATGCTGGCGCTGCGCATGCTGGCGCCGCGCCTGGGCTACACCTTCGGCGCCACCATCGACAGTTCCGCCTGGATCGACACGATCTGCTCCCTCCTCGTCGTCACCAGCTTCAACTACGTGCTGACCTTCTTCGTGGTCAGCGCCTATCTCGACGGCCTGTGCGCCCATCTGTTCCGCGCCAGGGGCATCAACATCGGCGCCTTCCGCGGCGCCTTCCGCCGCAAGATCGGGCTCGCCCTGCTGTTCGTCTCCTTCGCCGCCATGACGCTGCTGGCCGGCGACATCGCGAGCTACGAGGGCGACCGGCTGGTGCGCGAGGCGACGGTCGACCTCACGGCGTCGATCGTCGGCGCGGCCACGATCTACTACTGGATCTCGCGCGCGCTGACCCTGCCGATCACGCGGCTCGACCACGGCATGCGGCGCGTCGCCGCGGGCGACCTCGAGATCCGCCTGCCGGTGACCTCGGACGACGAGGTCGGCCACGCGATCAGCGGCTTCAACCAGATGGTCGACGGCCTGGCAGAGCGCGAATACCTGCGCGACACCTTCGGCAAGTATGTCAGCGAGAGCGTGGCGGCGGCGATCCTCAACGACCAGCAGCGCGGCGGCCGGGTCGCCGATACGCTGGCCGAGGCGACCGTGATGTTCATCGACATCGAGGGCTTCACCACCCTGTCGGAGAGCCTGCAGCCGGCCGAGGTGGCCAGCATCCTCAACACCTACCTCGGCACCGTCGTGCCGGTGATCCAGCACAATGGCGGCGTCGTGAACAGCTTCATCGGCGACGGCCTGTTCGCCACGTTCAACCTGCCGCTGCCGCTGGAACATCATGCCGCCGCGGCGATCCGCGCGGCGCTCGAGATCCAGAAGCTGGTGCGCAGCACCCTCGTCGTCTCGGGCACGCCGGTCCGGGTGCGCATCGGCATCAATACCGGCCCGGTGATCGGCGTCACCATCGGCTCCGAGAACCGGCTGCACTACACCCTGCTGGGCGACGCGGTGAACGTCGCTTCGCGGGTCGAGCAGCTCAACAAGCAGTTCGGCTCCCAGATCCTCGCCACCGAGAGCACGGTGCGCGCCGCCGGCGACGGCTTTCCCTGCGAGCGGCTTGGCGAGACCGGGATGCGCGGCCATCGCGGCGACGTTGTCGTCTACAAGGTTGAGGCGCCATGACCGCGGCGCTCCCTCCCGAGACTTTGGGCGAGATCGCCGGCCTGCGCCGCCGCTATCTCTTGATGGCGGTGTCGATCTGCTTCTTCGACATCGTCATCTCGATGATCTTCCGCATCGTCAACGGCGGCTGGGAGACGCTGTGGATCTCGGCCGTGCCCGGCCTGGCGCTGCTGCTCGGCGCGAACTGGTGGCTGGCTCGCCGCCTGTTCGAGCCGATCGACCGGTTCCTGAGGGGCGAGATCGCCTTCGAGGCGATGGAGCGGCGCCTGACGCAGCTTCCCCTGCTCACGGCGCAATGGGTCGCGATCTTCGCCTTCGTGCTCTACGCCTGGCGCAATTCGCTGAGCTGGTGGATGCCGGGACCCGCCGCCGCGCTCGGGCTGCAGGGCCAGACCATCGCCGATTTCATCGCGGTCTGCCTGCTGCTGCCGGTCTACTACTTCACCTACACCTACTTCGTCATCAGCGACTATCTCGCCAACCTCTGCACCTTCATCTTCGAGCGCTACGGCCGCAACCTGACGCTCTATTTCGGCCGCTACGCCACCAAGCTGATCGTCGCCCTGCTCGTCGTCTCGATCGTGCCGCTGGCGGCGATCATCGTCGACCTGTTCTCCTATACCGGCGAGCGCCAGCAGGCGGAGATCCTGGTCGATGCCGCCTCGTCGGTGATCGGCCTGGCGATCTCGGCCTACTTCGTGAGCCGCTCCCTGCTCCGCCCGATCGGCGTGCTGTCGCGCGCCATGACGCGGGTCGCCGATGGCGATCTCGACGTGAAGGTGCCGGTCACCTCCAACGACGAGGTCGGCGAGCTGACTGCCCGCTTCAACGCCATGATCGAGGGCCTGCGCGAGCGCGAGCAGCTCCGCGAGACCTTCGGCCGCTACGTCGACGAGAGCGTCGCCGCCACCATCCTGCGCCGGCAAGCAAGCGGAGGGGGCCAGGGCGCGCGCTCGGGCGAGACCGGCGAGGCGACCATCCTGTTCAGCGACATCGCGGGCTTCACCACCATCGCCGAGTACCTGACGCCGGCCGAGCTGGTCGGCGCGCTCAACGACTATCTCGAGACCGTGCTGGCGCCGATCCGCGAGCATGGCGGCGTGGTCCACACCTTCATCGGCGACGGCCTGTTCGCCTCCTTCAACATGCCGCTCGCCTGCGAAGGCCATGCCGTGGCCGCGGTGCGCGCGGCGCTCGACATCCAGCGCGCGGTCGGCAACCGGACCTTCGGCGGCGAGGGCGTGGCGCTCGCCACCCGGATCGGCGTCAGCACCGGGCCGGTGATCGGCGGCGACATCGGCGCCGGCAAGCGCATGAACTTCACCCTGTTGGGCGATACCGTGAATCTCGCGGCGCGGCTGGAGGAGTTGAACAAGCAGTACGCCACGCGCATTCTGGTCTCGCAGAGCACACGCGACGCCTGCGGCGACAAGTTTCCCTTCAAATCGCTAGGCAGCGTCGCGGTGCGCGGCCGCAGCGAGCCCGTCGCGATCTTCAGCCTCGATCCCAACCTGCAGGAAACGTCTCGATGAACACCGGTCTCTCTCCCGAACAGCTGAAGCTGCAGGCGCGGGTGCGCGAGCTCGCCGCCGGACCGGTCGCCAGCCGCGCCGCCGAGGTCGACCGCACCGAGCAGTATCCCTGGGACAACGTCGAGCTGCTGAAGGACGCTCACCTGCTCGGCATGACGATCCCGACGCAGTATGGCGGCCAGGGCAAGAGCTGGCTCGACGCGGTGCTGACGATCGAGGCGCTGTCGGCGGCCTGCTCGGTCACCGGCCGCATCGCCGTCGAGACCAACATGGGCGCGATCAGCGCGGTCATGGCCTACGGCTCGGAAGAGCAGAAGAAGATGGCCGCCGACATGGTGCTGGCCGGCGACAAGCCCGCGATCTGCATCACCGAGCCCGAGGCCGGATCGGACGCCGGCGGCATGACCACGCGCGCCGACAAGAAGGGCAACCGCTACGTCATCAACGGCCGTAAGCACTGGATCACCGGCGGCGGCGTCTCGCGCCTGCACCTGATCTTCGCCAAGGTCTACGACGAGCAGGGCAACGAGGAAGGCATCGGCGGCTTCCTCGCCGTCCGCGACGAGACCAAGGGCCTCAAGATCGCCAAGCGCGAGCCGACCATGGGCCTGCGCGGCATCCCCGAGGCGGTGATCGACTTCGAGGACATGGACGTGCCGCCCTCGGCGCTGGTGATCCCGCCGCGCGGCCTGAAGAAGGGCTTTGCCGACCTGATGAACGCCTACAACAGCCAGCGCGTCGGCGCGGCCACGGTGGCGCTGGGCATCGCCGAGGGCGCCTACCAGCTTGCGCTCGACTGGTCGGAGGAGCGCCACCAGTTCGGCCGGCCGATCAACGAGTTCCAGGGCCTGCAATGGAAGCTCGCCGACATGTCGATCAAGCTCGCGGCGGCACGGGCCCTCGTCTACAACGCCGCACGCTCGGGCGAAGGCGGCTTCCCCGACATGCTGCTGGCCGCGCAGGCCAAGGTGTTCACGTCGGAGAGCGCCATCCAGGTGGTCAACGACGCGCTGCAGTTCTTCGGCGCCCGCGGCTATTCCCGCGAATTGCCGCTCGAGCGCATGGCGCGCGACGTCCGCATGTTCACGATCGGCGGCGGCACGGCGGAGGTCTTGCGCAACGTCGTCGCCGGTGCTCTCCTGCAAAAAAAGTTGCCGCAGACGCGGGATGGATGGTCGAAGGGAGGAGCTGGCTGATGCCGCGACGCACCAAACGACACGTCAAGAGCCACTCGAGCAACGGAAAGAAGCGGCCGCCGGCACCGAGCGGCGGCGGCCTGTGGCTGAACAAACCGGGAGCCGACCTGTCGCTGCTCCTGTCCAGAGTCCGGGCGGCGCAGGTGCGCCGGATGCACTTCCGGTAGCACGCGTTTCCGAATCGGAAACGCTTTAGCGGCCGAACGTCTTCCACGCGCCGTCCGCGCCCTTGAGGACGACGAACTCCGAGCCTTTGCGGCTCGAGCCGTCGGTGCGCACGCAGGTGACGGCAATCCAGGAGGGGGTGTCCCAGCGCGCCGAGCAGGTCTCCGTCTCGTCGAGGCAGGTGCGCAACGGGATCTCCGTCTCGGTCGCGAGGCCGCCGCTTGCCGGCGCGTGGATCGTGAGCGTGCCGCGCGGCGGCAGCCACGAGCAGGCGATCGTCACGAAGCGCGACTTGTCCGGCGACCAGATCGGCGTGCCGTAGACGGTGTACTGCCTGCCGTTCGCCCGCATCACCAGCGTGTAGGAGAAGTCGCGGAAGGCCGGCCGGCGCACGACATAGAAGCGGCCGGCCTCGTCGTAGTCCTCGTAGAGGAAGACGTGCGCCCCCTCGCCGCGCGGGCAATCGGACAGCTCTGCCGGATCGCCCTTCTCCAGTTTCAGCCGAAGGCGCTCGCCGTCGCGCGACACGTTCTGCCGGTTGCCCTTGGCGCGGTCGGCCTCCCGCGGCCACTGGTCCGCCGCGTAGTTCTCGAAGTCCGCGCTGGGCGGCCCGGCCTGCAAGTCGCAGGCATCACTCTGCGCGCAGGCGGTCCCGGCCAACGAACAGGCCACGGCCATCGTCGACAACAGGAGGTGGGTGCGCGTCACTTCGGTTTGAGCATGGTCCCCGGGTCGGCCTGCTGCAAGTCGTCGGCCGACGGGAGGAGCGGCTGCACATCGTGCAGGCTCCGCACGACCGAGCAGAGCGCCATGATCTCGTCCGTCGGCGCGACAAGATCCGGCACCATCACCGCCATCATGCCGGCCGCCGACGCCGAGCGAATGCCGTTGTGCGAATCCTCCAGCGCCAGGCAATGACGCGGCTCGACGGCCAGCCGCGCGGCAGCCTGGAGGAAGGGATCGGGTGCCGGCTTGCTGTTCGCGTAGTCACCGGCCGCGACAACGGCGTGGAAGCGCTCCGCGAGCCCGTGCTTGCCCAGGTGGCGCCGAACCGTATCGTGCGACGACGACGTCGCGATCGCGCGCGGCAGGCCGATTCGGTCGAGCAGTTCCAGCAATTCGATGACGCCGGCCTTCAGTTCCAATCCATCTTCGACCAGCACCCCGAAGTGTCGCATCCATGCCGTGCGCAGAGCATCGACCGGATACGACTCGCCGTAATGCTCGATCATCACGCGGCGATTGGTCTGCCAGGGCGTGCCGACAAAACGATGGAAGACCTCCACGCTCATGTCACAGCCGAGCTCCCGCGCGGCCCCGAGGATCGCCCGCTCATACAGGCTCTCGGTGTCGAACAGCAGGCCGTCCATGTCGAAGACGACCGCTTTCACGGGATAGGGCAGCATCACGTCGTGGCCGCAACGGTTCGCGGCTGATGACGGCCGATCACCAGCACACTGATCGTCCCCAAGGTCGCCACGACCGCGATCGGCATCAGCGCCAGCGGGAAGCTGTGGGTCTCCGCCTGGATGTAGCCGATCAGGTAGTTGAAGCCGAAGGCCGACAGGTTGCCGAGGGCATTGATCTGCGCCAGGCCGGCCGCCGCGGCGCCCGCGCCCAGCCATTCCGAGCACAGCGCCCAGAACGGTCCCTTGCTCGCGTAGGTGCCGGCGGCGATCAGGGTCAGCAGCGGGACCATGGCCCACAGGTTGTGAATGGCGAAGAACGTAGCGCACAGCGCCAGCACCATCCAGGCGAGCGGCAGCGCATTGTGCCAGACGCGCTCGCCGGTGCGGTCGGAATGGCGTCCCCACAGGATCATGATCACCGCGCTGATCCCGAACGGCACGGCGTTGACCAGGCCGGTCTCCCAATTGGTGAGCCCGAACGACTTCACCAGTTGCGGCATCCAGAGCGCGAGCGCGGTCGAGGCGCCGGAGGCACCGGCATAGACCAGCGCCATGATCAGCACGTACTTGTTGGTCATCACGCGCCACACCGATGCCGGCGCGACCCGCGGCGTGCGGCTCTTCTCGAGCTGCAGCTTGCCGGTGAGCCACTGCTGCTGCTCGGCCGTCAGCCAGGTCGCGCTCTCGGGACGGTCGGTCAGCCAGATGTAGGCGGCGAGGCCCAGCAGCACCGCCGGCAGGGCTTCGAGGATGAAGATCCACTGCCAGCCCCCCAGCCCGAGGATGCCGTCCATGTACAGGATCGCGCCCGAGATCGGCGAACCGATCAGGCCGGCCACCGGGATGGCCACCATGAAGATGCCGACGATGATCGCGCGATAGTGCGCCGGGTACCAATAGGTGATGTAGAGAATCACGCCCGGGAAGAAGCCCGCCTCGGCAGCGCCCAGCAGGAAGCGCAGCACGAGGAACGAGATCGGGCCGCCGATCAGCGCGAAGGCCATCGAGACGATGCCCCACGAGATCATGATGCGCGCGATCCAGACCCGCGCGCCGAAGCGTTGCAGCGCGAGGTTGCTCGGCACCTCGAGGATGAAGTAGCCGACGAAGAAGATGCCGGCGCCGAGGCCGTAGATTTTGGGATCGAGGCCGACCGCCTTGTTCATCTGCAGGGCGGCGAAGCCCACGTTCACGCGGTCGATGTAACAGATCAGATAGGCCAGGAGCAGGAAGGGCATGAGCCGCCACGACACGCGGCGGATCGTGGCGGCTTCGAGCACGCGGTCGGACACAGACGCTTGCATGGTACGCTTCCTCCAATGGCTTGCTTATTGGGGAAAACGGTAGCGGCGCCGGTGACCGCGAACCATCGGGCTATCCGCTGGCTCCTATGCGTTTACAGGTGAGCCAGCAACGTCTCGAGGCTGATCGATCGCAAGGTCGCCTCGGCGATCTCGTCGATCTCCAGCAGCACGCGCTGCAGCGCCGAACCGATGTCGGTGTCCTCGCCCGGCTCCTTCGCGCGCTGACCGGGCGCCGGCTCGAACAGCGCGACGATATCCATCAGCGTCGTGCGCTTGCGATTGCCGATGAATCGATAGCCACCGCTCGCCCCTCGCCCGCCACGCACGAAGCCGGCGGTCGACAACGTCCCCAAAACTTTCGCGAGGTGATGGTTGGAGACGCCGAAGCGTTCGGCGAGATCGGCCGCAGAGAGTGTGCGATCGGGATCGCGCGCCAGCTCGAGCACGGCATAGAGGCCGAGCCGCGTCGCGGTCTGCAGCTTCACGACAAATCCCTCACGAGAGATCCCTCATGAGAGATCCTTGTCGAGCTGCAGCGACGGACCCGCCACCATGCCCTGCGCGCGGAAGAAGGACAGGATGAGATGATCCTTGCGATCGACCAGCGTGCGCACGCGCGTCACGCCCTCGGCCTTGAAGCGCGCGACCAGCGCCTCGAACAATTCCGTGCCGACGCCCCTCAGACGCAGCTTCGGATCGATCTGGATGGCGAACACCCAGCCGGCCGGCGGCTGGCCGAACTCCCAGGCGCGAATCTCGCCGGCGATGAAGCCGGCCAGGCCCTTGTCGGTCTCGGCCAGCAGGAAGTGCCGGCCCGGGGCCTCCAGCATTTCCCGCCAGTAATCGGGCTTCTCCGACCCGGTCAGGCGCGCATCCAGGGCGGAAATCGCCGGTAAATCAGAGGCTTGTACGGGACGGATGGCGGCCATAGGTCTGCGCAGAGAATGCGCTTGCAGCGGCGAAAGTAAATAGGTATTTCAGTACCGAATTACAGAAATAGGGAACGCCATGGCTGACACCATCGACTTCCGCACCGAGCCGGCCGCTTACAAGCACTGGAAGCTCGAGACCGAGAACGGCGTCGCCTATCTCACCATGGACGTGAACGAGGATGGCGGCTTGCGGCCCGGCTACAAGCTCAAGCTCAACTCGTACGACCTCGGCGTCGACATCGAGCTCGCCGACGCCGTGCAGCGGCTGCGCTTCGAGCATCCGGAGATCGGCGCGGTGGTGATCCGCAGCCAGCGCGACCGCATCTTCTGCTCCGGCGCCAACATCAACATGCTTGGCCTGTCGAGCCACGACCACAAGGTCAACTTCTGCAAGTTCACCAACGAGACGCGTCTGGCCATCGAGGACGCGACCGAGCATTCGGACCAGACCTACATCTGCTCGATCAACGGCATCGCCGCCGGCGGCGGCTACGAGCTGGCGCTGGCCTGCGACCAGATCCTGCTGGCCGACGACGGCTCGAGCGCGGTGTCGCTGCCCGAGCTGCCCTTGCTCGCCGTGCTGCCCGGCACCGGAGGTCTCACGCGACTCGTCGACAAGCGCCTGGTGCGGCGCGACCACGCCGACTTCTTCTGCACCACCGCCGAGGGCGTGCGCGGCAAGCGTGCCCAGCAATGGCGCCTGGTCGACAAGCTGATCCCGCCGAGCAAGCTCACGGCCGAGACGCAGAAGATCGCGCAAGAGGTCGCCACCAAGTCCAAGCGCCCGAAGGACGCAAAGGGCATCGCCCTGCCCGCCGTCGAGCGCACCGTCGAGGGCGACACGCTGCGTTACCCGCATCTCACGGTCGAGCTCGACCGCGAGCGCCGCGCCGCCCACTTCCGCATCGGCGGCCCGTCCTCCGCAGCCCCGGCCGATGCCGCGGCAATCCAGGCGCAAGGCGCCGCCTTCTGGCCGCTGGCACTGGCCCGCTCGCTCGACGACGCGATGATGCATCTGCGGCTGAACGAGACGGAGATCGGCACCTGGGTGCTGCACAGCCAGGGCGACGCCGCGCTGGTCGAGGCCTACGATGCGCTGCTCGCGAAGGAACAGGCGAACTGGCTGGTGCGCGAGATCGTTCTGTACTGGAAGCGCACGCTGAAGCGGCTCGACGTCTCCTCGCGCAGCCTGATCGCGCTGGTCGAACCCGGCTCGTGCTTCACCGGCACGCTGTTCGAGCTCGTGCTGGCGGCCGACCGCTCCTACATGCTGGATGGCGTGTTCGAGGGCTCGAACCTGCCGGCCGCGGCGATCAAGCTGACCGGCATGAACTTCGGCCCCTACCCGATGGGCAATGGCCTGACGCGGCTCGGCACGCGCTTCCTCAGCGAGCCCAAGCACGTCGGTAACCTGAAGAATGAGATTGGCGAAGCGATCGATGCCGAAGCGGCCGACGAACTCGGCCTCGTGACCTTCACGCCCGACGACATCGACTGGGAGGACGAGGTGCGCCTCGTCCTCGAGGAGCGCGCCGGCTTCTCGCCCGATGGGCTGATCGGCATGGAGGCGAACCTGCGCTTCGCCGGCCCGGAGACGATGGAGACCAAGATCTTCTCCCGCCTCTCGGCCTGGCAGAACTGGATCTTCCAGCGGCCCAACGCCACCGGACCGGAGGGCGCGCTGAAGCTCTACGGCACCGGCAAGCAAGCCAAGTACGACCGCAAGCGCGCGTAGGAGGAAACAATGGCCATCGACTACACCCAGCGCATCCCCAACAACGTCGACCTCTCGTCCGACCGCCGCCTGCAGCGCGCGCTCGAGAACTGGCAGCCGCGCTTCCTCGACTGGTGGAAGGACATGGGGCCGGACGGCACGTTGAACTTCGACGTCTATCTGCGCACCGCGATCTCGGCCGAAGCCAACGGCTGGGCGAACTTCGGCTACGTCAAGATGCCGGACTATCGCTGGGGCATCTTCCTCGCCGGCCAGGACCCCAACCGCGTGATCGCCTACGGCGACAACAAGGGCAAGCCGGCGTGGCAGGAAGTGCCGGGCGAGCTGCGCTCGACCCTGCGCCGCCTGATCGTCACCCAGGGCGACACCGAGCCCGCGTCGGTCGAGCAGCAGCGGATGCTCGGCAAGACCGCGCCGTCGCTCTACGACCTGCGCAACGTCTTCCAGATCAACTGCGAGGAAGGCCGGCACCTGTGGGCCATGGTCTACCTGCTGCACGCCTATTTCGGCCGCGACGGGCGCGAGGAGGCCGAGATGCTGCTGGAGCGCCATTCCGGCGACCCCGACAAGCCGCGCATCCTCGGCGCCTTCAACGAGCAGACGCCGGACTGGCTCTCCTTCTTCATGTTCACCTACTTCACCGACCGCGACGGCAAGTACCAGCTCGCCTCGCTCGCCGAGTCGGGCTTCGATCCGCTGGCGCGCTCTTGCCGCTTCATGCTGATCGAGGAGGCGCACCACATGTTCGTGGGCGAATCGGGCGTGCAGCGCATCGTCCAGCGCACCTGCGACCTGATGAAGGAGCACAAGACCGACGACGTGCGCAGCCTGGGCGCGATCGACCTCGCGACCATCCAGAAGTACCTCAACTTCCACTTTTCCGTGTCCTTGGACCTTTTCGGCCAGGAGGCGTCGACCAACGCCGCCAACTACTACACGATGGGCGTCAAGGGCCGGTACCTCGAGACCCGGATCGAGGACGACCACGTCCTGACCGCCGCCACCTTCGAGATCGACACGGCCGACGACGGCCGCATCGTGCGCAGGACCGTGCCGGCGCTGTCGGCGCTGAACGAGCGGCTGCGCAACGACTATGTCGAGGACTGCGCCAAGGGCCTGCTGAAGTGGAACAAGGCGATCGCCGATTCAGGCATCGCCTTCGAGCTCGAGCTGCCGCATCGCGCCTTCAACCGCCGCATCGGCGCCTTCAACGAGCTGCACGTCTCGCCCGAGGGCAAGCCGATGAGCGCCGAGGCGTGGAAGGCCAACGCCCACAAGTGGCTGCCGACCGACGAGGACCGCGCCTACGTCACCTCGCTGATGGGCAGCGCGGTGGTCGAGCCCGGCAAGTTCGCCAACTGGATCGCGCCGCCGCAGCACGGCATCAACCGCCAGCCGGCCAACTTCGAATATGTCCGCTTCAACTAGAGCCTGATCGCTTGCACGGCGGCGGCGACACTGGGATAGGTCGGGTCGGGCTCGTCGGGCCCGAGCGCCAGGCCGCGCTCGATGTCGCGCTTCACGCGGTCGCGCAGGTTGCCGAACAGGAGCTGGATGCCGCGCTCGCGCAGCTCGCCGTCGAGCTCGACCAGCATGTCGCAGGCCATCAGGTCGATGTCGTTGATCGCGCTGCAATCGATCACGACCGCCTTCACCGGCGGCGCGGCGCCGGCGACCAGCGCCTCGATGCGCTCGCGGAAGAGAGTGCTGTTGGCGAAGAAGATCAGCGCCGAGAAGCGATAGACCACCACGCCCGGCACCGGCACCGCGTCGGGACGGTAGGCCGGGTCGTGCCACTCGCCGTCCGGCGTGCGGCCGAGCACGGCGTCGGGCGGAAAGGCGAAGGCGCGCAGCAGCAGCACGATCGCGAACACCACGCCGAGCAGGATTCCCTCCATGACGCCGAGCGTCACTACGCCGACCAGCGTCACCAGCGCGCCGACCAGCTCGACGCCGCGGAAGCGCCACAGCCGGCCGAACTCGTGGAACTCGCACAGGCTCCAGGCCGCCGCCATCAGCACGCCGCCCAAGGCCGCCATCGGCAGGTAGGCGAGGAAGCGCGACAGCCACAGCATGACGGCGACGATCACCAGCGCGGCGACCAGCGACGTCACCTGGCTGCGCGCGCCGGCCGCCTCGGCGACGGCAGTGCGCGAATCGCTGGCGCTGATCGGCAGGCCCTGGCTCGCCCCCGACACCAGGTTGGCGATGCCCAGCGCCACCAGCTCCTGGTTGGCGTCGATGCGGTAGCGGTTGCGCGCGGCGAAGGCGCGGGCGGCAATGACGGTGTCGGAGAAGGACAGCAGCGCCGTCACGAAGGCGATCGGCAGCAGGTCGTCGAAGTCCTGCAGCGACGGGATCGGCAGGACCAGCGACGGCAGGCCGGCCGGCACGTGGCCGACCAGCGCGACGCCGTAGCGGTCGAGCCCGAGCAGCGGCACCGCCGCGGCCGCGGCAGCGAGCGCGACGACGGCGCCCGGCACGCGCCTGGCGAAGCGGCGGCACAGCAGGATGACGGCGAAGCAGGCCGCGCCGATCGCCAGGCTCGCGAGATTGGACTGGCCGAGATGCGCCAGCAGGCTCAGGAACTGCTCGAGCGTGGTCTCGCCTTGGGCCTTGATGCCCAGCACCTTGGGCAGCTGGGCGCCGACGATGACCAGCGCCAGGCCGTGCATGAAGCCGACGATCACCGGCTTGGACAGGAAGTTGGCGATGAAGCCCAGCCGCAGCAGGCCGCCCAGCAGGCAGAGCACGCCGACCATGAGGCCGAGATCGGCGGCCAGCATGGCGAGCCGCATCGGGTCGCCCTTGGCCAGTGGGATCAGGGTAACGGCGACGATCGCCGCCATCGCCGAATCGGGGCCGACGATCAGTTGCCGCGAGCTGCCGAACAGGGCGTAGGCCAAGAGCGGCAGCATGCTGCCGTAGAGGCCGGCCATCGGCAGCCCGGCCAGCTCGCCGTAGGCGAGCCCGACCGGCACCATCACGGCGCCCAGCGTCAGGCCCGCCGCGAGATCATGCGGCAGGAACGACGGCTGATAGGTTCGAAGAGCCGCCAAGCCCGGCAGCCAGCGCGCAAAATCCATGGCGATCTCCCCACCCCGATATGACATTTGCCGGCCGGTTAAGCTACACGGCGGCCGTGACGACACGCTGGCCGTTGGGAGACAGCAAGAAAGGGAGGTAAACTCGCAGCCATGGCACAACCTACTGACCCCGCTTCGCTCACTGTCGAAGAGCGGCTTCGTCTCATCGAGGAGCTGTGGTCCAGCATCGAGAAGGACGCTGAACGCGGCGATCCTGCTGCCCTGGAGGCGCTGGCATTCGACGACACGATCGACCCCAAACTGCTCGCCGAATTTGAACGGCGGGCGGACGAGTTGGAGCGTGACCCGTCGAAGGGCGTCCGATGGGAAGACCTGCGTGAGGAGCTGCGGCGCAAGTACGGATGAAGCGCGCCGTCATCCTCGCCGACGCAACCGCGGAAGAATTGAAGGATCGTCTTTCCTATCTTGCGGAGGTCTCTCCAGGCACCGAACGGGCGCTTTGGCGCGATTTCGCCCGCCTCCTCGACCTGCTGTCGGAGTTCCCCGAGCTGCACGAAGAGTATGCACGCCGTCTCCGTCGAGCCGTACTCAAGCGCTGGTCGCTCGGCGTTTTCTACCGGACGACCGAGCGCTTCGTCATCGTCACCGGATTGATGGATCTCCGCCGAGATCCGGCTGCCATCCGCCGACGCTTCGGTCTACATGAAGAACCTGCAACCTTTGCTTCGCATCCTGCCATGACCCTTCCGCACGATATCTCCTTCGGTCCGGACAACAAGGTCCGGCTGCCCCAGCGCTTCAACGTCGCGGTGCCGTTCATCGACCGGCATCTGACCGAAGGTCGCAGCGACAAGGTCGCGATCCGCACGGTGCACGGCGAGGCCGTCACCTTCGGCGCGCTCGCCGAGCGGGTGAACCGCGCGGGCAACGCGTTGCTGGCGCAGGGGCTCAGGCCGGGCGACCGGCTGCTGATGGCGGTGAAGGATTGCCCGGCGTTCTTCTATCTGTTCTGGGGCGCGATCAAGGCCGGCATCGTGCCGGTGCCGCCCAACACGCTGCTGCGCGCCGCCGACTACGCCTACATGTTCGAGGATTCGGGCTGCGGCCTGGTCGTCTACTCGACGGAGTTCGCGGGCGAGATCGAGCCGGCGCTGAAGCAGTTCCCGGTCAAGATGCTGACGGTCGATGCCTTCCTCGCCGAGATGGCGAAGGCGTCACCGCAGCTCGAGGCGCGATTGGCGGCGCCGACCGACGACTGCTTCTGGCTCTATTCCTCCGGCTCGACCGGCCGGCCGAAGGGCGCAGTGCACGGCCATCGCGACATGGTGGTGACCAGCGAGCTCTACGGCGTGCGCGTGCTCGGCGTCACCGACAAGGACGTCTCCTACTCCGCCGCCAAGCTGTTCTTCGCCTACGGTCTCGGCAACGCCATGACCTTCCCGCTGTGGACCGGCAGCACCGCGATCCTCGACGACCGCCGGCCGACGCCGGACACCACCTTCGACAACATCGAGAAATTCCAGCCGACGCTCTATTACGGCGTGCCGACGCTCTACGCCGCGCAGCTCGCGGCGCTCGACCAGAAGCCGCGCCAGCTCGACAGCATCCGCGCCTGCGTCTCGGCGGGCGAGCCGCTGCCGGCCGACATCTTCCGCCGCTGGAAGGAGAAGACGGGCACGGTGATCCTCGACGGCATCGGCTCGACCGAGTGCCTGCACATCTTCATCGGCAACCGGCTCGACGACTATCGCCCCGGCACCAGCGGCAAGCCGGTGCCCGGCTACGAGGTCAAGGTGGTCGACGATGCCCGCCAGCCAGTGAAGAAAGGCGAGAGCGGCGCGCTGTGGATCCGCGCCGAATCGGCGGCCAAGTATTACTGGAACAAGCCCGAGAAGACCGCCGAGACCATGATCGACGGCTGGCTGAACACCGGCGACACCTACCGCGAGGATCCCGACGGCTACCTGGTCTACGAGGGCCGCAGCGACGACATGCTGAAGGTCGGCGGCATCTGGTGCTCGCCGATCGAGATCGAGAGCTGCCTGATCACCCATCCGGCGGTGCTCGAGGCCGCGGTGATCGGCCAGGCCGACGCCGACCAGCTCATCAAGCCCAAGGCGATCGTGGTGCTGAAGCAGGCGGGCGGCGGCGGCGCGGCCCTCACCGACGAACTGACCGACCTCTGCCGGAAGAGCCTGGCGCCCTACAAGTACCCGCGCTGGATCGAGTACGTCGCCGAGCTGCCCAAGACGGCGACCGGCAAGATCCAGCGCTTTAAATTGCGCGCATGAAGGTTTTCGGCTCATATACAGACCGACTGAAACAGGGAGTGGGGCACATGACGGCCAAATTGTTTGGGTCCGCAACAATCGCGTTGGCGGCGCTCGCGCTGCAGCCCGCGGGGGCGCAGCAGAGCGTCAAGATCGGTTTCGTCAGCACCTTCTCGGGCCCGCAGGCGGCGATCGGCGAGGACATGCGCCGCTCGGTCGAGCTCGCCAAGGAGCATCTCGGCGGCAAGATCGCCGGCAAGCCGATCGAGATCGTCTACGAGGACGACCAGTTCAAGCCCGACGTCGGCAAGGCGCGGTCGGAGAAGCTCGTGCAGCAGGACAAGGTGAGCTTCGTCGCCGGCTACATCTGGTCGAACGTGCTGCTCGCCTCGCTCAAGACCGTGACCGACGAGGGCGACACCATCCTGATCTCGGCCAATGCCGGCCCGTCGCAGATCGCGGGCGAGCTGTGCAACAAGAACTACTTCTCGACCTCGTGGCAGAACGACCAGACGCCGATGGCGATGGGCGACTACCTCAACACCAAGGGCGTCAAGAGCCTCTACGTCGTCGGCCCGAACTACGCTGCCGGCAAGGACATGCTCGCGGGCGTCAAGCGCACCTACAAGGGCAAGCTGCTCGGCGAGGACTACACCAAGTGGCCCGACCAGCTCGACTTCTCGGCCGAGCTGACCAAGATCGCCCAGGCCAAGCCCGACGGCATCTTCATCTTCTATCCCGGCGCGCACGGCGTGCAGTTCGTCAAGCAGTGGGTGCAGGCCGGCCTCAACAAGACCGTGCCGCTCTACCAGGTGTTCTCGATCGACGCGATCACGCTGCCGCAGCAGGGCGAAGCGGCGCTCGGCACGCTCGGCGCCCAGGAGTGGGTCAACGACCTGCCGAACGAGCAGAACAAGCGCTACGTCGCCGACTTCAAGAAGAAGCACAACGTCTACCCGTCCTACTACGGCGCGCAGAGCTACGACGCGATCATGCTGATCGCCTCGGCCGCCGAGGCGCTGAAGGGCGACCTCTCCAACAAGGACAAGGTGCGGGCCGAGCTGAAGAAGGCCAACTTCAAGTCGCTGCGCGGCGACTTCAAGTTCAACACCAACCAGTTCCCGATCCAGAACTTCTACATCCAGGAGACGGTGAAGGACGCCGCCGGCATGATGACGGTCAAGACCATCGCCACCGCGGTCAAGGACGGCAAGGACGCCTACTACGACAAGTGCTCGATGAAGTGAGGCATGGATTCCTCCCCAGTCTTCTGGGGAGGTGTCAGCGTCTTACGCTGACGGAGGGGTCATGAGTCTTGACCCCGCCGTCGCCGTGAGGCGGCGACACCTCGCCATCGGAATGGGGAGGAAAGGAATGGGAGCGCTCTCGCGCTCCCGTTTCGTTTGAGGGGACAATGGACTATCTCCTGATCCAGGTGCTGAACGGCGTCCAACTCGGGCTGCTGATGTTCCTGCTCGCGGCCGGGCTGACGCTGACCTTCGGCATCATGGACCTCGTCAACCTGGCGCACGGCTCGCTCTACATGGTGGGCGCGTACCTCGCCTGGACCTTCATCACCTGGACCGATTCGTTCGTGCTGGGTGCGCTGCTCGCCCTCCCGGCGACCTTCGTGGTCGGCGTGCTGCTCGAGATGACGGTCGTGCGAAGGCTGTACGCGCGCGACCATCTCGACCAGGTGCTGGCGACCTTCGGCCTGATCCTGTTCTTCAACGACCTGGTGCGCCTGGTCTGGGGTCCGGCCGGCAAGAGCATCGCCGTGCCGTCGTTCCTGAGCCACACCGTGCAGATCCTGCCGGGCGTGCCCTACCCGGCCTACCGCTTCGCCCTGATCGTGGTCGGCAGCCTGGTGGCGCTGCTGCTCGCCTGGCTGGTGGCGCGCACCCGCATGGGCATGCTGATCCGTGCCGGCGCCTCCAACCGGCGCATGATCGCGGCGCTGGGCGTCAATATCGAGCTGCTGTTCAGCCTGGTGTTCGGCCTCGGCGCGGTGTTCGCAGGCCTGGCCGGCCTGATGGCGGCGCCGATCGCCTCGGTGAAGATCGGCATGGGCGACGACATCCTGATCCTCGCCTTCGTGATCATCGTCATCGGCGGCATCGGCTCGATCAAGGGCGCGTTCGTCGCCGCCATGATCGTGGGCCAGATCGACATCGTCGGCCGCGCCTTCCTGCCCGAGCTGCTCAAGGCCTTCCTGCCGCCCGCCTCGGCGTCGGCCGCCGCGCCCGCGATCAGCCAGGTGCTGATCTACGTCCTGATGGCCGCCGTGCTGGTGTGGCGGCCGACCGGCCTGTTCGGGCAGCGCACGTGATCGAGCGTCTCAAACAGCCGCGCGCGATCGTCACGGCACTGCTGCTGGTGCTGCTGGCGGTCCTGCCGCTGCTCACCCAGGCGTTCGACCAGCGCTACCTGCTGTCGGTCGGCACGCGCATCGTCATCTGGTCGATCGCCGCGGTCAGCCTGAACATGATCCTGGGCTATGGCGGGCTGGTGAGCTTCGGCCATGCCGCCTTCTTCGGCATCGGCGGCTACGCCGTCGGCATCCTCTCGGCCGAGGGCATCCAGAGCGGCTGGATCCAGTGGCCGGTCGCGCTCGCCGTCTCGATCGCGTGGGCGACGCTGGTCGGCGCGCTGTCGCTCAGGACCCGCGGCGTCTACTTCATCATGATCACGCTCGCCTTCGCGCAGCTCGTCTACTACCTCGCCTCGGGACTCGAAGGATATGGCGGCGACGACGGCCTGAACATCAGCCGCAGCCGCTTCGGGATCATCGACCTGCGCGACAAGGCGCAGTTCTACTGGCTGTGTTTCGCGCTGCTCTGCGGCACCCTGTGGTTCTGCGGCCGGCTCGCCCATTCGCGATTCGGCTACGTGCTGCGCGGCGCCAAGTCGAACGAGCTGCGCATGACCGCGCTCGGCTTCCCGGTGTTCCAGGTCCGCCTGGTCGCCTGCATCATCGCCGGCGCCTTCGGCGGGCTGGCCGGCATCCTGCTCGCCAACGAGGGCGCCTATGTCTCGCCCGCGATGATGTCGTGGGTGAAGTCGGGCGACCTGATCGTGATCGTCGTGCTGGGCGGCATCGGCGTACGCTTCGGGCCGCTCTACGGAGCCGTCGTCTTCTTCGCGCTGGAGGAGCTGCTGAAGCCCTTCCTCGACCTGCTGCACAAGGGCTGGGGCGAATACTGGCAGCTCGCATTCGGCCCGCTGCTGGTGATCGTCGCCCTCTATGCCCGGGGCGGCATGGCCTCGCTGCTGAGGGCGCGCGAATGACCGCCCTGCTCACCGCCGACCGGCTGGTCAAGCGCTTCGGCGGCCTGATCGCCACCGACAACGTCTCGATCGACGTGGCGGACGGCGAGATCCACGCCCTGATCGGTCCCAACGGCGCCGGCAAGACGACGCTGGTCGGCCAGCTCACCGGCAACCTCGCGCCCGACTCAGGGACGATCCGCTTCGCCGGCCGCGACGTCACCCACCTGCCGACGCATGCGCGGGTACGGCTGGGCCTCGGTCGCTCGTTCCAGATCACCTCGGTGCTGCGCGAGTTCTCCGCTCTCGACAACGTGGCGCTCGCCCTCCAGGCACACGACGGCCATTCCTTCCGCTTCCTCGCCGACGTCCGCCGCGACCGCGCACGGCGCGCCAAGGCGCAGGCCGGCCTCGACGCCGTCGGCCTCGGTGCGCGCGCCACGACGCCCGCCGCGGCGCTCAGCCATGGCGAGCAGCGCCAGCTCGAGATCGCCATGGCGATGGCGGGCGAGCCCAAGCTGCTGCTGCTCGACGAGCCGATGGCCGGCATGGGCGCCGAGGAGAGCCAGCGCATGGTCGAAACCTTGCGCGGCCTCAAGAGCCGCTGCGGCATGCTGCTCATCGAGCACGACATGGATGCGGTGTTCGCGCTGGCCGACCGCATCACCGTGCTGGTCTATGGCCGCGCCCTCTTCTGCGGCACGCCGGACGAGATCCGCCGCCATCCCGAGGTCCGCCAGGCCTATCTCGGCGAGGACGGCGCGTGATGCTGAAGGTCGAGAACCTCGAAGGCTTCTACGGCGCCAGCCAGGCGCTGTTCGGCATGGCCTTCGCGGTCGATGCCGGCGAGGTCGTGACCCTGATGGGCCGCAACGGCATGGGCAAGACCACGACCGTGCACGCCGTCATGGGCCTGCTGGCGGCGCGCCGCGGCACCATCGAATTCGAGGGCCAGCGCGTCGACCAGCTCCCCGCCTTCCGGATCGCGCGGCTCGGCCTCGGGCTGGTGCCCGAAGGCCGCCAGATCTTCCCCAACCTCTCGGTGCGCGAGAACCTGGTCGCGGCGTCGGCCAACCGCACCGCCCGGCCGAGCCCGTGGACGCTCCGGCGCGTGTTCGAGTTCTTCCCGCGGCTCAAGGAACGGCAGGCCAATCGCGGCAACCAGCTCTCGGGCGGCGAGCAGCAGATGCTGGCGATCGGCCGCGCGCTGATGACCAACCCCAAGCTGCTGATCCTCGACGAGGCGACCGAAGGCCTGGCGCCGCTGATCCGGCAGGAGATCTGGGCCTGCCTGCGACGGCTCAAGGCCGAGGGCCAGGCGATCCTGGTGATCGACAAGAATGTCGGCGCCCTGATCGGCCTCGCCGACCGCCACTACATCGTCGAGAAAGGCCGCGTGGTCTGGTCCGGCCCGTCATCGGCGCTGGCCGCCGATCCCGAGCTGCAGCACCGCTATCTCGGGGTGTAGCCCGCCGCCAATTCGCCGAGCGCGCCGACATCGTCAGCGCTTTCCAGGCGGTCAACGGTTTCGATCAGGCGGTCGGCCGTGCCCGGCGGCAGCGGGGTCGCGGCGAACGCGAGGCAGCGGTGGAACTTGGCGAGGTGCTGATCGCGCGTCAGCGGCCGCGCCGGATGGGCAAGCATGGTCTTGCAGCGCCAGGAGAGCGCCGCGCCATTCTTGAGATGGACGGTCACGGTCTGCGGCGCGAGGGCATTGGGATCGGGATTGCCGTCGTCGCGGGTCGCGACGCGCGCGGCGAGCACATGCGTCTCGGGATCGGTCAGCGCCTGCCCGCGGAAATCCGACAGATCGATTGCGCCGTTCTTCAGCACCCTGGCCACGGCGTAGGCCACGCAGAGGCGCAGGTAGCTCGCCCTCGCATCGGCCCGCGGCGGGCGCCCGACCAGGCGGACGATCAGCGGCGGCGCATCGATTTCCACCTTGGCCACGTCGGCAGCCGCGAAGCCGTGGTCGGCCTGCAGCGCCATGACGCCTTCGATCCCGCCATGGGTGGCGCGGCCGGCCGGGAACGGCTTGTGGCTGAATTCGGCGATCCGCCAGTCGCGGCCGAGGCTCTCGAGGATCGGTTCCAGCTCGAAGGCGCCCTCGAACAGGCTGAGATAACCGTAGGGTCCCTCGAAGATCGCCTGCGGCGGCGCCCAGCCGAGTGTCGCCAGCTCGCAGGACTGCAGCGCCGCCCGCGCATTGAACGCGACCTGTGCCGGCAGGATGGGGCTGCCCTCGGTGTGGGCCTGCATGGTGCCGCTGACCTGAGCGAGCTGCCAGGCGAAGGCCGCTTCCAGTGCCTTCCGATCGAGCCCCAGCAGGCGCGCGGCTGCCGCGACGGCGCCGAAACCTCCGGCCGTCCCCGGCCGGAAGAAGCGAAACCCGGCCTTCGAGGCGAGGCCGAGCCCCGCCGCGATATCCGCGCCGACCGCGACCGCGGCGATCAGCTTGCGGCCCGTCACGCCGCGCTGAGTCGCGGCGGCCAGCGCCACCGGCAGGGTCGTCGCCAGGGCATGCACCACGGCGCCCTCGTGCAGGCAGTCGTATTCCTGATTGTGCATCTGCCAGGCGTTGAGGAAGGCGGCCGCCGGCGCCGCGAGCCGCGTCGCCCGTCCCCAGACCGGCACCGCCGGCGCGCCCCAGCCGGACGCGACGCGCAGCAGCCCGTCGCCGCCGTCGACCGAGGAGCCGGCGATGCCGACCCCGAGGCTGTCGAGGACGTACACCTTGGCTCGTTCGACGGCCGTCGCCGGCAGATCGGAAAAGCGCATCTCGAGCGCATGGGCGGCAAAGCGGGCGGCAACGGTCATACGCGGTATCCTAACACCATGGGGGAGGGAGGGTGTGTCGGCAGGATTCCCGGAAAAGCCTTGTGCCAAGTGCATCGGAGGCTTCCCACGGCGGTGGGAAGTCTCGGCCCTTAGGCCGGTTTCAGCCGAATCCGGAACAGGGCGCCCTTCTCGGCCGCCTCCAGCGACAGCTCGCCGCCGAACGCCTGAACGCGGCGCTGGGCGATAGCGAGGCCCAGCCCCGTGCCGCCGGCGTCACGCCGGGTGGTGAAGAAGCGGTCGAAAATGCGCTGGGCATTGCCCGGCGAGACGCCGACGCCGTCGTCGCGCACCTCGACCACAACGCCGTCGGCCAGGCGGCCGGAGATCGTCACCGAGGCTTGGGCACCGGCATGCTGGCGCGCATTGTCGAGCAGGTTGGCCAGCGCGATGTCGAACGAGGTGCGGTCGATGGTGGCGGGCAAGGATGCCGGCATAGCCTCGACCGCGACCCGCTGCCCGGCCTTGCGCGCCTCGGCCGCGATCTCGGCCGCCGCCGCGGCGACATCGCAGCGCTCGTCGCCCTGCGGCGTGACGGCGTCGGCGCGGGCCAGCTCGAGGATGCGGGTGACCAGCCGCTCCAGCCGCGCGGTGTCGGCCAGCATGTTCGACAGGAAGCGCCGCCGCTCGTCCTCCGACATCTCGCCGAGATGGTCGCGCAGCAGCTCGGCGCCGCCGCGGATGCCGGTGAGCGGCGTCTTGAACTCGTGGCTGATGCCGAGCGCCAGCTCGCGCACATAGTCGGCGCGCGCCTCGAGCTTGCGCGCCATGGTGACGATCGAGTCGGAGAGCTCGCGCGCCTCGCGCATCAGCGGCCGGTGCAATGGCTCGACGGCGCGGATCTCGCCGCGCGCCACCCGCCGCGCCATCGCCGCGAGCTGGCGGGTCGGCCGGATCACCGTCTGGCCGGTGAACCAGGCGAGCGCCGTCACCGTCGCCAGCAGCACGATCGCCAGCTCGAGCAGCGCATAGCGCTTGCTGTACAGCGTCTGCACGATGTTGCGCGGCGTGCGCGACACCAGCACGGCGCCCAGCACATGGCCCTCGGCCAGGATCGGCACCGCCACGAACACGCGCAGCGCCGTGTTTCGGCTGATCGAGATCATGCTGTAGTCGGCCGGATCGACGTCGCGCTCGCGCAACGCCGCCTTGGGTGCGCCGCGCAGCGCATGCGCCACCTCGTCCTGCGCCGCCAGGCTCTTGCCGAGGTCCTCGTCCTGCGTCGCCGCCACCACGACGCCGCTTGCGTCGAGGATGCGCATGCCGGCGAGCGTCATGCGCCGCGCCTCCTTGACCACGGGGTCGAGCGAGCGCGCGACCGCCAGCGCCACCGGATCGGCGGGCTGCGGCGGCGGCACGGCGTCGGCCGGCCGCGGCAGGATCGGCGCGTCGGCAAGGTCGAGCTGCGGCAGCAGCGGGATCCAGCCGGCGCCATACTGGACGCTGCCCGCCCATTGCAGCTCGACCTTGGGCATCGCCTCGAGCGCGCCGGCCGGCGCGCGTTCCAGCCAGGTGGCGCGGTAGGACGCGGACAACACCGCGGCCTGCGCCATCAGCTCGGCCTCGGTCTGGCGGATCAGCGCGCTCTCGTAGAGCCGCAGGATGCCGATGCCCGCGACCGGCAGCAGCAGGACGGCGAGATAGGTCGCCAGCAGCAGCGTGCGGATGCCGGGCAGACGCAACGGACCGGCTCAGCTCGCGAGCTTGTAGCCGACGCCGTGCACCGTCTCGATCGGGTCGCCGCCCAGCGCCTGGAACTTGGCGCGGATGTGGCGGACGTGGCTGTCGATCGTGCGGTCGCTGACGAAGCGGGCGTTGGCATAGGCCGCCGTCATCAGGTTGTCGCGGGTGAAGGCGCGGCGCGGCTGGGCGGCGATCGCCTTGAGCAGCGAGAACTCGGTGGCGGTGAGCGGCACCTCGGTGCCGGCCCACGAGGCGGTGTGGGCCTCGAGGTCGATCACCAGCGCGCCGCGCACCAGACGCTCGGTCTCGGGCGCGGCGCCGCCCTTGCGCCGCAGCACCGCCTTGACCCGCGCCACCAGCTCGCCCGGGCTGAACGGCTTCACGACATAGTCGTCGGCGCCGAGCTCGAGCCCCAGGATGCGGTCCATCTCCTCGTCCTTGGAGGTGAGGAAGATGATCGGCACATCGGACTGGCTGCGCAGGCGGCGGCAGACCTCGGTGCCGTCGAGCTCGGGCATCAGGATGTCGAGGATCACCAGCGCCGGCAGCTCACGCGCCGCCGTCTCCAGCCCGGCCTTGCCGTCGCCGGCGGCGCGCGGCTGGAAGCCCGCCCGCCGCAGGGCGAAGCACACCACGTCCCGGATATGCGCATCGTCGTCGACGACCAGAACCTTTCGCATGGGTTGCAACTCTAGCGCCGGCCCGCGGCCTGTCGACGGGGGCGCCGCGCTTTGCATCGAAAATCCATGACTCCTGCGCCTTCCCTGCACGCCCCGGCCGCACGGTCCCGCCGTCACAACCGGAGACCGCCGATGATCTTCCGCCTTGCCTACGAGTTTCTGTCGGGCGGCAGCCTGCTCGCCCGCGCCCTCTTGCTGGCCGCGCTCACGCTGGCGCTCAAGATCCCGCTCGACCTGGTCGGCACCGTGGTCGCCGACCGTCAGGGCTACCAGGAGGAAGCGATCAAGAGCGTCCAGACGTGGTGGGGCAAGGCGCAGACCTTCGTCGGCCCGCGCATCCTGGTGCCCCACAAGGAGCGGCCGGTGTCGCGGCAGGCCATCCTGCTGCCGCAGAAGCTCACCCTCAACGGCGAGATCATGCCCGAGCAGCGCCGGCGCGGCCTGTTCGCCGTGCCGGTCTATCGCGCCAGCCTCGACGTGGTGGCCGAGTTCGACCTGCGCGAGCTGCGCGCGCTGTCGGCCGGCGACAACGAGCTCGACTGGAGCGCCGCCCGCCTGCTGGTCGGCGTCAGCGAGGACCGTTCGCTCTCCGCCGAGACGGTCGATGTCGACGGCACGCCGGTCGAATGGACCGCCGATACCGGCAGCTGGCTCAGCTCCCTGCAGGCGAGCCTCGGTAGCGGCCTCGCCGCGCGCGACTCCGTGACCGTGCGTTTCCGCATCACCTTCGCGGGCAGCGGCCGGTTGTCGCTGGTGCCGCTCGGCAAGCGCACCGAGGCGACGCTGGTCTCGCCGTGGCCGTCGCCGAGCTTCGTCGGCCCCTACCTGCCCGCGAGCCAGACGGTCGGCCGGGACGGTTTCCGGGCGACCTGGATGACCTCGTCGCTGGGCCGCGGCTATCCGCAGCTCTGGGGCCGCCTGCCCGCCGATGGACCGGCGCCGTCGGCGGTGCTCGAATCGGCGTTCGGCGTCACCCTGGTCACGCCGATCGACGCCTATCGCGAGACCGACCGGGCGATCAAATACGGCGTGCTGTTCATCGGCCTGACCCTGGCCGCCTGCCTGCTGTTCGAGCTGGCGACCGGCACGCGGCCGCATCCGCTGCAGTACGGCCTGATCGGCCTGTCGCTCTGCGTCTTTTACCTCCTGCTGCTGTCGTTCAGCGAGCAGATCGGCTTCGGGTCAGCCTATCTGGTGAGCGCCGCCGCCGTCGCCGGCCAGGCCGCGGTCTATACCGGCGCCGTGCAGCGCCGGTTTGCGCCGGGCCTGGCCTTCGGCGGTTTCCTCGCCGTCCTGTACGCCGCGCTCTACGCCCTGCTGCAGCTCGAGGACGTCGCCCTGCTGGCGGGCTCGCTGCTGCTGTTCGCCATGCTGTCGCTCGCCATGTGGTTCACGCGCAACCTGCATCGCCCGCAGACAGCTTGAACCTCGAACGGGGCAGGCGCTTGCCTTTCGGCCGAGCCGCCGGGATCATGCGCCCGCCCCGTTCGGAGTATTCGATGCGCTTTCTTGCTGGCCTGCTGCTGTTGCTGACATTGGCGTCGCCCGCGACCGCCCAGAAGCAGGTCAATGTCTACAACTGGTCGGATTACATCGCCGAGGACCGGCTCAAGGTCTTCACTGCCGAGACCGGCATCAAGGTCAACTACACGACCTACGACAGCAACGAGATCCTCGATGCCAAGCTGAAGGCCGGCCGTTCGGGCTACGACGTCGTCGTGCCGACGGCCTCGCCTTTCCTGGTGCGCCAGCTCGCCGCCAAGCTCTACCAGCCGATCGACAAGGCCAAGCTCAAGAACCTGGGCAACCTCGATCCCAAGCTCATGGCCGAGCTCGCCAAGTACGATCCCGGCAACCGGCACGCCATCCCGTGGATGTGGGGCACGATCGGCGTCGGCTACAATGTCGCCGAGATCAGGAAGCGGATGCCCGACGCGCCGGTCGAGTCGCTCGGCATGATCTTCGATCCCAAGATCGTCAGCCGCTTCGCCGATTGCGGCGTCATGGTGCTCGACAGCGCCACCGACATGTTCCCGGCGGCGCTGAAGTATCTCGGGCTCGATCCCGATTCCAAGAGCAGCGCGGATCTCGCCAAGGCGGCCGAGGTGATGAAGGCGATCCGGCCGTCGATCCGCAAGTTCCATTCGTCGGAGTACATCAACGCGCTGGCCGGCGGCGACATCTGCCTGGCCTTCGGCTACTCGGGCGACATCCTCCAGGCACGCGACCGCGCCGCCAAGGCCGCGCAGAAGCGCGAGATCGCCTACGGCCCGCCCAAGGAAGGCGCGATGCTGTGGATCGATACAGCGGCGATCCCCAAGGACGCGCCCAACCCGGAGCAGGCCCATCGCTTCCTCGACTTCATGCTGGAGCCCAAGGTCGCGGCGGCGTCGAGCACCCTCACCGGCTACGCCAACGCCAACCTCCCGGCAACGGCGCTGCTCGACAAGGCGATCGCCGGCAACCCGTGGATCTACCCGCCCGCCGAGGCGCGGGCCAAGCTCTACACCATCACCGCCGCCAACGCCGAGCAGACCCGCGAACGCACGCGGCTGTGGACCGCGATCAAGACCGGCCGCTAAGTTGGCCGGGTGAGCGGACCCATCGTCAAGATCGACGGCGTAGCCAAGAGCTTCGGCGCCGTGCAAGCCGTTGCGGGTGTCGATCTCGAGATCGCCCGCGGCGAGCTGTTTGCGCTGCTGGGCGGCTCGGGCTGCGGCAAGACCACGCTGCTGCGCATGCTGGCGGGCTTCGAGACGCCCGACTCGGGCCGCATCGTCATCGACGGCCAGGACATGACCGGCGTGCCGCCGCACCTCAGGCCGGTCAACATGATGTTCCAGTCCTACGCGCTGTTCCCGCATCTCGATGTCGCGAACAACGTCGGCTACGGCCTGAAGCGCGAGGGCGTGGCGAAGACCGAGATCGCCGAGCGCGTCGCCGCGGCGCTGGCGCTGGTCAAGCTCGACGGCCTGGGCGCGCGCCGGCCGGCGCAGCTCTCGGGCGGCCAGCGCCAGCGCGTCGCGCTCGCCCGCGCATTGGTCAAGCGACCCAAGCTGCTGCTGCTCGACGAGCCGCTGGCGGCGCTCGACCGCAAGCTGCGCGAGGGCACGCGCTTCGAGCTGGTGCGGCTGCAGGAGCAGCTCGAGCTCACCTTCGTCATGGTCACCCACGATCAGGAGGAGGCGATGGGCATGGCCAGCCGCCTCGCCGTGATGAAGGACGGCCGGATCGTGCAGACCGGCACGCCGCACGACGTCTACGAGCGGCCGGCGACGCGCTTCGTCGCCGACTTCATCGGTGTCGCCAACATCCTGCAGACCGCGCCACGCCGCTGGCTGGCGCTGCGACCCGAGAAGATCGTGCTGGCCGCCAATCGGCCGGCCACGGCGCACGCCGCGACCGGCAAGATCGTCGACATCGCCTACGAGGGCGACCGCTCGCTCTACCGGGTGGCGATCGGCAACGGTCCCGTCATGCTGGTGGCGCAGATGAACACCGAGCGTGTCCGAGAGAGCCATCGCCGCGGCGACGCGGTATGGCTCGGCTGGAGCGACGATGCCGGCCAGCCGCTGGAGGAGTAGGCGGTGAGGCTGGTCATCGCGCTTCCCTATCTCTGGCTGGTCGTGTTCTTCCTGCTGCCGCTCGGCCTGGTCCTCGGCCTGTCGCTCGCCACCAACGCGCCGGACCTCGCACCGCCGGTCGAGCTCGGCCTCTCCTTCGCGAGCTTCAAGCTCCTGTTCACCGACGATCTCTATCTCGCGGCGTGGCTGTCGTCGCTGCGCATCGCCGCGACCTCGACGCTGGTCTGCCTGCTGCTGGGCTATCCGATGGCCTATGCCATCGCCCGCGCGACACCGCCGCGCCGGCCGCTGCTGCTGATGCTGGTGATCCTGCCGTTCTGGACCTCGTTCCTGATCCGCGTCTATGCCTGGATGGGCCTGCTGGCCGAGAACGGCATCCTCAACCAGTTCCTGCGATGGTCGGGACTGATGAGCGATCCCGGCACCATCCTCGGCACCGAATGGGCGATCCATCTCGGCATCGTCTATGCCTATCTGCCCTTCATGGTGCTGCCGCTCTACACCGCGCTGGAAAAGCTCGACTGGAGCCTGCTCGAAGCCGCGTCCGATCTCGGCGCCAGGCCGCTGCCTGCCTTCCTCACCGTCACCCTGCCGCTGTCGTTGCCCGGCATCGTCGCCGGCTGCCTGCTGGTCTTCATCCCGGCAGTCGGCGAGTTCGTCATCCCCGACCTGCTGGGCGGCACGCGCACGCTGATGATCGGCAAGGTGCTGTGGGACGAGTTCTTCACCAATTCCGACTGGCCGCTCGCCTCGGCGGTCGCGATCTGCCTGCTGATCCTGCTGGTCGGGCCGATCCTGCTCTTCCAGCGCCAGCAGCAGCGCAGCCTGGAGCGGACATGACCATCGGCCGCGCCCGCTTCGCCTTCACGGTGCTGGCCTTCGGCTACGCCTTCCTCTACCTGCCGATCGCGCTGGTGATCGTCTATTCGTTCAACGAATCGCGGCTGGTGACGGTGTGGGGCGGCTTCTCGACCAAATGGTGGATCGCGCTGTTCCACAACGACGCGATGCTCGACGCCGCCTGGCTGTCGCTGCGCATCGCCCTGGTGAGCGCCACGCTCGCCACCGCGCTCGGCCTCGCCGCGGGCTATGTGCTGGCGCGCGTGCCACGCTTCATCGGCCGTACCCTGTTCGCGAGCCTGGTCATCGCGCCCATGGTGATGCCGGAAGTCGTGATGGGCATCTCGATGCTGCTGCTGTTCGTCGGCAGCGACCAGCTGCTGGGCGGGCCCGAGCGCGGGTTCCTGTCGATCACCGCCGCGCACGTCACCTTCTCGCTCGCCTTCGTCGCCATCGTCGTGCAGGCCCGCCTCGCCGACTTCGACCGCACGCTCGAGGAGGCAGCGATGGATCTCGGCGCGACGCCGTGGACGACCTTCGTCACCGTCACCCTGCCGATGATCGCGCCGGCGCTGGTGTCGGGCTGGCTGCTCGCCTTCACGCTGTCGCTCGACGACCTGATCCTCACCCAGTTCGTCGCCGGGGCGCAGTCGCAGACCCTGCCGATGCGCGTCTATTCCAGCGTTCGCCTGGGCGTCGATCCGCAGATCAACGTGCTCGCGACGATCGTCATCGCCGTCGCCGCGAGCACGCTCATTGCGTCAACAGTCTTGACCCGAAGAATCGTTGACAAGCGCGGCGCGCGGTGACGAGATATCTCTACGCAGCAACGGATACGGAGGTTTAGATGCTTCCACCGGACAAGCGTGCCGCGTTGACTGCCGGGGCAGCCATTCGGGCAACGGCACAGCGGTAACTCGCGAATGACGCACCGGGAGCGGCCCCCGCGGGTCGCATCAGTCAGGCTAGACCCCACCATGGCCGCTCCCGTTGTGCCGTCCTCCTTTTCCCATCTCTTCCCATCATCCTGTTGATTTTTCACAACATGTGCTGACACGCGGCACGGCGATGGGTTAACGTTTTCCCAAACGGGGGAAACGATGGGACACACGACGACAAGGCGCACGATGCTGAAGGGAACTGCGTTCGTCGCAGCGAGCGCCGCGCTGCCGGCTGCCGCCTTGGCGCAGAGTGCGCCCGCCTCGAAGGGCCCCAAGCTGCTCGAGATGGACGGCAAGGCCAAGCTTCACGTGCTGGGCGACAGGCCGCTGGTGGCCGAGACGCCGGCGGCGCTGCTCGACGACGACGTCACACCGACCGAGAAGCTGTTCGTCCGCAACAACGGCCAGTTCCCCGAGATGCCGGCCGACCTCAAGGCCTGGAAGATCAAGATCGACGGCGAGGTCAACACGCCGCTGGAGATCAGCCTCGGCGACCTGATGGCGAAATACGAGAACGTGACCCTCCAGCTGATGCTGGAATGCGGCGGCAACGGCCGTTCCTTCTTCACGCCCGAGGCGCGCGGCAACCAGTGGACCAACGGCGGCGCGGGCTGCCCGCAATGGACCGGGGTGCGGCTGGCCGACGTGCTGAAGGCGGCCGGCCTGAAGTCGAGCGCGGTCTATACCGGCCACTACGGCGCCGACCCGACGCTTGCCGGCGAGACCGACAAGCCGACCCTCTCGCGCGGCATGCGGATCGACAAGGCGATGGACCCGCACACGCTGATCGCCTTCAAGCTCAACGGCAAGGATCTGCCGCTGGCGCACGGTGCGCCGGTGCGGCTGATCGTGCCGGGCTGGGCGGGCTCGCTGTCGACCAAGTGGCTGACCCGCATCTGGGTGCGCGACAAGGAGCATGACGGCCCGGGCATGGGCGGTTTCTCCTATCGCACGCCCAAGAAGCCGATCGTCCCCGGCAGCAAGGGCGACGACAAGGACATGGCGGTCCTGGAAGCGATGCCGGTGCGCTCGGTCATCACCTCGCCGGCCGACGGCAGCAAGCTCAGCGGCCGCAAGATCGAGCTGCGCGGCCATGCCTGGGCAGGCGACCACGAGGTCAAGACCGTCGAGGTCTCGATCGACCACGGCACGACCTGGAAGCCGGCCAAGGTCAATCCGCCAGCCAACAAATTCGCCTGGCAGCGTTTCACCGCCACGGTCGACCTGCCGAGCGGCGGCTACTACGAGGTGTGGTCGCGCGCCACGGACGCGGCCGGCAAGACCCAGCCGTTCGCCGCGACCAACTGGAACCCGCAGGGCTACGGCGCCAACCCGGTCACCCCCGTTCGCGTGCTCGCCGAAGCTTGAAACTCACGATAGCCCATGTCTGCGTCATAACCATGGGCGCGACATTCCTGCTGCTGGCGTTCGATCGCGCGGGTCACCTGCGCGGCAAGCAACCTGCCTGGACGCCAGCCATTGCGGTCGCACCGCGCGTCGCCGATGCAAAGCCATCGCCCGACGCCGGCAAGCCGCCGCCGCATAACGACAAGGTCGAGGACATGCCCGAGGGCAAGGGGCGCGAGGTCACCTTCTACACCTGCACCGCCTGCCACGGCGTGGCGCTGATCAAGGCGCAGGGCCTGACCCGCGATCTCTGGGACAACACCTTCGACACGATGCTGGAGAAGCATCGCATGCCGCCGGTGAAGGCCGACGAGCGGGCCGAGATCCTCGACTATCTCGCCGAGCAGTTCCCGCCGCGCCGCAAGGGCCGCGGCGCCGGCAACCCGTTCCTGAAGTAGCTCAGCAACCGACATTCTCGAGCAGGGTCCAGGGGCCCGACGCCTTGCGCGGCCGCCATGGGCAATCGACGGCCTGCGGCGCCGCGCCGCGCACGAAGACGTAGCGGTAAGCCGATGCCGGCAACTCGGTTTGCGCCTTGGGATCGCGGAAGCGGACGACTTGCGTCGGGTACGCCGCGAAGTTGAAGTCGACGAAACCCGCCTTCTCCGCCTGGTACCAGAGCGCGAAGTTCTGGTAGGCCATGGGCGTGCGCGCCGCCCGACTCGTCATGTCCAACACCTGTTGCTGCGCGCGATGGCCGGGCTCGGCCGCCGCCAGCACCTCCTCGAACGCCCGGCTTTCGGCCGCGAAGGCCAGCAGGCGCTCGACCTGGACACCGAGCGCCCACCAGGTCAGCAGCGCGATCGGAAGCAGGCGCCAACCCGGCGCCGGCGCGGACGCAAACAGCAAGGCGACGAACGGCAGGAAAAAGACGGCGAAGCGCGAGCCGACGAAGTAGGTTTCCATCACCGTCTCCGGCACCAGCACGATCCAGAGAAGCAGCATGGCGATGGGAACGACGGCGGCCTTGTTGCGATTGAAGCGGCCGCCGAGCAGCCAGGATGCGGCAAGCAGCAGCGGCACGAGCGGCGCCAGGAGCGGATCGATCGCCGGCGATCCCATGGGGAAGAAGGCGACATAGCTCAATCCGCCGAGGCCCAGCCAATCGGCGCGCGTGGCAAGCAGGGTCGTTGCCGCCGGACGCAACAGGAAATAGGCAAGGGAGACCAGCCCCAGAAGCAGATAGGGCAGGACAGCAGCCGGCGACGGCCGATGAATCACGAGAAAGGCCGCCGCCACGGCGACGGCGAAGACGAACACCAGGCCGTGGGAGAAGAAGAGCAGCACGCCGAGCACGACGAGGAGGAATGCGCGCCTCAGCGTGGGCTTATGCGCATGGCTCTGCGCCAGCACGATGAACGCCATCGCGATCGGCAGGGCGACGAGGAAGGGGAAGAACCCGTAGAGCCAGCCGAGCCCGAAGAACGGCGTGACGCTCAGCCAATCCACGCGTGGGTCGGCGTCCAGGCGCCTGCGCAGCAGCACCGAGCCGGCAACGAAGCCCCAGTACGACAGCATCAGCACGATCTTCAGCGCCGCCGAGACCGGCACCAGGAAGCTCAGCAGCAGCGCCAGCCCGAAGCCCAGCCAGTAGGGCGTGAAATAGTTCACCTCGGCCAGCCCCTGCCATCTCGAGGTGCCGAGCAGCAGGTCATGGCATAGCGCCACCTGGGCGGCATGCTGCGCGAGATCGGCGAGGGGCAGGTGCGGCGCCAGCCAGACCGTGCCGCCGGCGAGCAGGACCGTGATCCAGAACGCGATCCTCATCGCTCGGCCCACTTTTCGGCCCAGCGGTGCAGCGGCAGAAAGAGCTCGAGCAGCTCGCGGCCGAGCCCGGTCAGCCGATAGCCGCGCTCGGGGTCGAGCTCGACCAGCCGCGCCTCGCGGAGCTCGGCCAGTCGGGTGTTGATGATGGTCGGGCTGGCGCCGATCGACTCCTGCAGCTCGCGGAAGCGCCTGGGCTCCTCGCGCAGCTCCCAGATCAGCCGCAGCGCCCAGCGCCGGCCCAGCAGGTCGAGCAGCGCCATGATCGGCCGCCCGGTGCGCGAGCCGCGAACCGGCTTCTTCACCATCTATTTCACTCCGTTACTACAATTTCTGTAGCATCGCCGACGAGCTTACTACATATTCTGTAGCGTGTCCCGCATCGCTCCCGCCGAACCGCCCTATGAGCCCGCCATCGCCGAGGCCCTGAACCGCATCATGCCGCCCGGCATCGAGCCGCTGGTTCTGTTCCGGACCATGGCGCGAAGCCCACGCGTCCTCGCCAAGATGTTCGCCGGCGGCCTGCTCGACAAAGGCCCGCTCAACCTGCGCCAGCGCGAGATCGTGATCGACCGCACCATGGCACGGCTCGGCTGCGAGTATGAATGGGGCGTCCATGTCGCCCTGTTCGCCGGCAAAGTCGGCTTCGGCGAGGTCGAGACTGCGGCCACCGTGACCGGCGCGCCGGATGCCGACTGCTGGTCTGCACCGGAGCGGGCCTTGATCGCACTGGTCGACGATCTGGTCGACCGCCGCACGATCGGCGACGCCACCTGGACTTTGCTGACAGAGCACTTCGACGAGACGCAGATCCTCGAGGCGATCGCGCTCGTCGGCTACTACCACACGATCAGCTTCCTGTGCCGCGGGCTCAGCCTCCCCCTCGAAGCCTGGAGCGCGCGCTTTCCAGACCCAGCACCAGCAGACCGAAGATGAGCCCCCAGAAGGCCGAGCCGACGCCCATCAGGGTCACGCCCGACGCCGTGACCGCCAGCGTCCCCACGGCGGCGAGGCGATCCTTCTCCGGCCCCAGCGCGACGCCGAGCGAGCTCGCCGTCGAGCCGAGCAAGGCCGTGCCGGCCACCGTCATCAGCAGCGCCGGCGGCAACGCACCGAACAGGCCGACCAGCGAGGCGCCGAACAGCGCGATCAGCCCCCACCACAAGGCGTAGAACACACCGGCCATCCAGCGCTTGGCCGGATCGGGATGCGCCTCGGGGCCGGTGCACAGCGCCGCCGAGATCGCGGCCAGGTTCGAGGTATGGGCGCCCATGAACGCCGTGGCCAGCGACGCCGCGCCGGTCGCCGCCAGCACCGGCTGGGTCGGCGGGTGGTACCCCGACGCGCGCAGCACCGCGAAGCCCGGCAGGTTCTGCGACGCCATGGTGACGAGATAGAGCGGCACGCCGAGCCCGACCAGGGTCGCGGCATCCCAGGCCGGCGGCTCGAAGACCAATGCCGACACGCCGAGCGGCGGGATCGGCTTCACCAGTCCCAGCGCCCAGGCGAGCAGCGCGCCGGCCGCCAGCACGACCAGCGAAGCCATCGTCGGCACGACATGGCGCATCACCAGGAACAGCACGATCAGCACCAGCACCAGCAGCGGCTGGTGCGGCACCTGCTCGATCATCGCGATGATCAGCCGCAGCAGGATGCCGCCCAGCATGGCCGCGGCGATGCTTGTCGGGATGCGCTCGATCAGCCGGCCGAGCGGACGGATCGCTGCGGTCAGCAGGATCAGCACGGCCGACAACGCGAAGGCGCCGATCGCCGCGCGGAGGCCAGGCACGCCCTGGCTCGAGGCGATCAGCGCCGCGCCCGGCGTCGACCAGGCGGTGATGATCGGCATGCGATAGCGCACGCTGAGGAACAGCGCGCTCGCCGCGGTCGCGATCCCGAGGCCGGAGACCCACGAGCTCGCCTCGGCGGGCGTCGCGCCGACCGCCTGCGCCGCGGCGAGCACGATCGGCAAGGTGCCGCCGACACCCGCCACCGTGGCGATCAGGGCGGCGGAGGCGGCTGAGACGACGCCCGACTTCATGTGTTGGCGCGTTCCACCATCGCCTGCAGCAGGATCTGGCAGCCGGCGCCGATATCGACCTTGTCGGCGTCCTCGACCTCGTTGTGGCTGATGCCGTCCTTGCAGGGCACGAAGACCATCGCCGTCGGCGCGACGCGGCTGACGTAGCAGGCGTCGTGGCCGGCGCCGCTCACGATGTCCATGTGCGGATAGCCCGCCTGCTCCGCGCCACGACGCACCGACTCGACCAGCTCCTTGGCGAAGGGCGACGGCGGGAAGTACCAGATCTGCTCGATCTTCGCCTCCAGCCGATGGCGCCTGGCGATGTCGGCGGCGGCCGCGCGCATCTCGGCGTCCATCTTCGTCAGCTCGCCATCGTCGGGATGGCGGAAATCGATGGTCATGAAGACGCGGCCGGGAATGGTGTTGCGCGACTGCGGCAGGCTCTCGATCACGCCGACGGTCGAGCGGCCGTTCGGCCGGTTGCCGATCTCGCGGCACTTCACGATCAGCTCGGCGGCGCCGACCAGCGCGTCGCGCCGCCCCTCCATCGGCGTGGTGCCGGCATGGCTCTCCATGCCGGTCCACGACACCTCGTACCAGCGCTGGCCCTGCGCGCCGGTGACGACGCCGATCGTCTTCTTCTCGCGCTCGAGGATCGGGCCCTGCTCGATATGCGCCTCGAAGAAGGCGCCGACCTTGCGGCCGCCGACCTGCTCGGGACCGTCGTAGCCGATCTTCCTCAGCGCCTCGGCGAAGCTCACGCCGTCGCGGTCCTTGATCGACAGCGCGTGGTCGAGCGTGAAGGCGCCGCCGAACACGCCCGACGCCACCATCGCCGGCGCGAATCGGCAGCCTTCCTCGTTGGTCCACACCGCGACCTCGATCGGCGATTCGGTGACGTAGTTGGAATCGTGCAGCACGCGCAGCACCTCGAGCCCCGCCATCACGCCATAGGCGCCGTCGAACTTGCCGCCGGTCGGCTGGGTATCGAGATGGCTGCCGGTCATGATCGGCGGCTTCGACGGATCGCGCCCCTCGCGCCGCGCGAAGATATTGCCGAGCTGGTCGACCTTGATGGTCGCCCCCGCCGCCTTGGCCCAGCTCACGAACAGGTCGCGCCCCTGCCGGTCGAGATCGGTCAGCGCGATGCGGCACACGCCGCCCTTCTCGGTGCCGCCGATCTTCGCCAGCTCCATCAGGCTGCCCCACAGCCGGTCGGCATCGATGCGCAAATTCGGGCGGTCGGACGTCATGGCAACTCCACGGGTGACGGACTATCATCGGTCAATGCGGCATGGAAACTAGCATGGCTCGACGACCGCGAAGCAAATTGGCAGGGATGGGCGCTCCGGTTGGCCACGATAGGGCATTGGCGTTGCTCGAGATTCTCGAGCTGGGCGAAGAGCAAGTGCGACAGGGCAAGACTGTGCCCGCGACAGAAGCGATGAAGCGCTTTTGTCAACGGATCAAAGCTCGCGCCAAGGCTCGCTCCGCGTTGCAGCAATAGTCGGCACCTGCGGAGCGAAAGCAGCGCGGCCCAGCGCTGGCCCGGCGAGCCGGGCAAGGCTATTGCTCGATCATGCTTCCTCTTTCCGACACGCTCGTCCTCGACCTCACGCAAGTCATCGCCGGCCCGACGGGCGGCCAGATCCTGGGCGACATGGGCGCCGACGTGATCAAGGTCGAGCCCTTGAACGGCGAGCATTTCCGGCCGCATTTCGGCGGCGCCTGGGTGCCGTCGATGAACCGCAACAAGCGCGGCCTCGCGCTCGACCTGCGCACCTCAGGTGGCCGCGACGTGCTGATGCGGCTGGTGAAGAAGGCCGACGTGTTCATGGAGGCGTTCACGCCGGGCGTGATCGACAAGCTGGGCTTCGGCTGGGACGTCGTGTCGACGGCGAACCCGCGGCTGGTCTACGCCTCGGTGTCGGGCTACGGCCAGACCGGGCCCTACTCGCATCGCGCCGGCTACGATCCCTGCATCCAGGCCGAGATCGGACTGATGGACGCGACCGGCCCCTTCAAGGGCGAGATGTGCCGCGTCGGCACCGCGCCGATCGACTACTCGACTGGCCTCGCCTGCGCCGCCGGCATCGCCTTCGCGCTGCTGCATCGCCACAAGACCGGCAAGGGCCAGCGGCTCGACCTGTCGCTGTTCGATGTCGGCATGCACCTGATGAGCCACTGGATCACCAACCATGGGCTGACCGGCGAGGATCCCGAGCGCATGGGCACCTCCAACACCATCCTCTGCCCGCTGCGCGTGTTCCCGACGAAGACGCAGCCGGTGTTCATCGCCGGTACCAACGATGCCTTCTGGAAGCTGCTGTGCACCGCGCTCGGCAAGCCGGACTGGCTGGCCGATACCCGCTTCGCCACCAACAAGGATCGCGTCGCCCACCGGGCCATCCTCGAGCCGATGATCGAGGCGTATTTCCTGCAGCACACCGCCGACGAGCTGCTCGACAAGCTGATCCCCGCCGGCATGCCCTGCTCGGCCGCCTACAAGATCAGCGAGGCGATGGCGACCGACCATGCCAAGGCGCGCGGCAGCGTGCTCGAGGTCGACTATCCCGGCATCGGCTCCGTGAAATCGGCCAACAACCCGATCAAACTTTCTGACGCTCCCGTGAGCGTGCGCCGAAAGTCGCCCGGCGTGGGCGAGCACACCGTCGAGATCATGCACGAAGTGGGCTATAGCGATGGCGAGATCGCCGCCCTCAGGGAGGCCAAGGCGATCGCCGGAACTTGAGGGAGGCTGGGCGATGGACGGACTGGTGAAGCAGCACGACTGGATCGATCAGCGCGTTTTCGATCTCTACGACGAGTACTGCCACGGTCGCATGGACCGGCGAACGTTCCTGCAGCAGGCGGCGCTGGTCGCCGGCGGCCTCGCCATGGCGCAGGCGCTGATGCCGCGCTACGCCAACGCCCAGACCATCTCCTTCACCGACGAGCGCATCAAGGGCCAGTACGTCACCTACCCCTCGCCCGGCGGCAACTCGGGCACCATGCGCGGCTACCTCGCGCAGCCCAAGGGCACCGGCCCGTTCCCGGTCGTGCTGGTGGTGCACGAGAATCGCGGCCTCAATCCCTACATCGAGGACGTGGCGCGCCGCGCTGCCGTCGAGGGCTTCCTGGCGCTGGCGCCGGACGGACTGTTCCCGGTCGGCGGCTATCCCGGCAACGACGATGACGGCCGCGAGCTGCAGGCCAAGCTCGACCAGAACAAGCTGCGCACCGACATGCTGAACAGCGCCAAGTGGCTGAAGGCGCACCAGCTCTCGTCGGGCAAGCTCGGCGTGACCGGCTTCTGCTGGGGCGGCGGCACGACCAACTACCTCGCCGTCATGATGGGCGCCGACGTGAAGGCCGCGGCGCCCTACTACGGCGCGGCGCCCGCACCGACGGCGGTGGCCGATATCAAGGCGGCGCTGGCGATCCACTACGCCGAGAACGACGAGCGCATCAACGCGATGTGGCCGGACTACGAGAAGGCGCTGAAGGCCGCCGGCACGTCGTTCGAGCAGTTCACCTATCCCGGCACGCAGCACGGCTTCCACAACAACTCGACGCCGCGCTACCAGGCGGCGGCGGCCAAGCTCTCCTGGGAACGCACGATCGCCCTGTTCAAGAAGAACCTCGCGTGAAGATCGTCTATTCCGACAAGCACGCCGCGCACGATCCGCAGACCTTCTTCGTGCGCGGCGTCAAGCAGCGCAGCACCGAGCAGCCCGAGCGGGCGACACGCCTGCTCGCCGCTGCCACGAGCGCCGACCATGAGGTCGTGGCGCCGCGCACCTACGGCACCGCGCCGGCGGCGACGATCCACACGCCCGAGTATCTCGACTTCCTGCGGACCATCGCGCGGGATTGGGCGACGCTGCCCAACGCCTCGGCCGAGGTCGTGCCGAATGTCCATCCTGCACGCTACCCCGCGACCTATCCCAAGGCGCTGGCCGGCCGCGCCGGCTGGCACCAGGTCGACCTCGCCTGCCCGATCGGGCCGGGCACCTGGGACGCGGCCCTCGCCGCCAGCGAGCTTGCGACGACCGCAGCCGACATGGTGCTCGAGGGCGCGCACGTCGCCTACGCCCTCTGCCGGCCGCCCGGCCATCACGCCTACGCCGACATGGCGGGCGGCTTCTGCTTCCTGAACAACACCGCGATCGCAGCGCAGCGCCTGCGTGGCCGGCATCAGCGCGTCGCGATCCTCGATGTCGACGTGCATCACGGCAACGGCACGCAGGGCATCTTCTGGGAGCGATCCGACGTCCTGACCGTGTCGATCCACGCCGATCCGTCGAATTACTACCCCTATTTCTGGGGCCATGCGCACGAGACCGGCTCGGGCAAGGGCGAAGGCTTCAACCTCAACCTGCCGCAGCCGCTCGGCTCGGCCGACGCGCCGTGGCTCGCGGCTGGCGACACCGCTCTCGCACGCATCAAGGACTTCGCGCCGACGGCGCTGGTCGTGGCGCTCGGCCTCGATGCCAGCGAGAGCGATCCGCTGCAGGGGCTCAAGGTGACCGGACCCGGCTTCCATGCGATGGGCCAGAAGATCGCTTCGCTCGGCCTGCCGACAGTGCTCGTGCAGGAAGGCGGCTATCTCAGCGACGATCTCGGCCGCAACCTGGTGCAGTTCCTCGGCGGCTTCGGATAAGGTCTCGCCGGGGTGGCCTGGACACTCCGACTTTCGGGCGTCGAAACGAGCGGCTAGCCAGCACTTCTGGCTCTCCTATAAAGTGGTCAGACCACGGCATGACCACGATAGAAGTCACCAAGCCGGACCCGGAGGAAAGCCAGAGCGGCGCGGCGCGCGTGCTCACCTTCTTCCGCGACCGCCTGCTCTCGGGGGAGCTCAAGGCCGGCGACCGGCTGCTGCCCGAGCGCGAGCTGGCGGCGGCGCTCGAGGTCAGCCGGCCGGTGCTGCGCGAGGCGCTGCGCTCGCTCGCCATGCTCGGCCTGCTCGACATCCGGCATGGCCGCGGCGCCTTCGTGAAGAGCGCCGACGCCTCGGTGCTGGGCCAGGCGCTGACCCTCTGCCTCGCGCCCGAGCCCAACATCCTCGACGACGTGCTGCAGGCGCGCATCGCCATCGAATGCCAGGCGATTCGCCTTGCCTGCGAGCGCGCCAGCGAGCGCGACCTGCAGGCGATCGCCGGCACCCTCGACACGCTGGTCGATTCGCTCGACGACCCCGAGCGCGGCGGCAGCGCCGACTACGCCTTCCATCTCGCCATCGTGAAGGCGAGCGGCAGCGCCTCGCTGATGAAGATCTACGAGGCGATCTCGCCGCTCCTGATGCGCTCCCACGTCGAGCGCCGGCGCGACACCTTCCGCGAGCCGGCCATCACCGCGGGCCTGGTCGAGGCTCACCGCCGCGTCTTCCATTCGCTCGCCAACCGCGATCCCGACGCAGCCGAAGCCGGCCTGCGCGACCACTTCGCGATCGGCGACGAGTTGCGCCGCCGCAGCCTGATCTCCGCCTACCAGCCCCCCGACCACCAGTCCAAGAGGAAACGTTCATGAAGCTCGTCGTCGGCTCCGACCATGCCGGCTTTCCGATGAAAGCCGAGATCCTCGCCTTCCTGAAGGAGAAGGGCCACGAGGTGCTCGACGTCGGCTCCCACGATCCCGCGCCGGTCGACTTTCCCGACGTCGCCCGCCAGGTCGCCGCGGCCATCACCTCGGGCAAGGCCGAGCGCGGCCTGATGATCTGCGGCACCGGCGTCGGCGCCTCGATCGGCGCCAACAAGATGAAAGGTATCCGTGCCGCGGTCGGGCACGACGTGCATTCGGCGCACCAGTGCGTCGAGCACGACGACGTCAACGTCCTGTGCATCGGCGCGCAGATCGTCGGTCCCTGGCTCGCCAAGGACCTGATCGCCGCCTACCTCGACGCCAAGTTCTCGACGGCGGAGGAGTTCCGCCGCCGGGTCGCCAAGCTCGCCGACATGGATGCGGGCCGATAGAGAGTTCTCAAGGAGGAGGAAACGATGAAGAAACTCATGATGGCGGCGCTCGCCGTCGCAGCGATGGTCGGCGCAAGCCACGTCGCGCGGGCTGATACGCTCGACGACATCAAGAAGGCCGGCAAGATCCGCATCGCCATCGACCTCGGCGTGCCGCCCTACGGCATGACCGACGCGCAGATGAAGCCGACCGGCCTCGACGTCGAGGCGGCCGAGATGCTGGCCAAGGACTGGGGCCTGCAGTTCGAGCACGTGCCGACCACCGGCGCCTCGCGCATCCCGAGCCTGCAGACCGGCAAGGCCGACCTGGTGATATCGAGCCTGTCCTACACCGCCGAGCGCGCCAAGGTGATCGACTTCTCGCAGGGCTACGCCGTGCTGCGCACGGTGATCGCCGCGCCGAAGTCGGTGAACGTCAAGAAGCTCGCCGATCTCGACGGCAAGACCGTCGGCACGGTGCGCGGCACCACGCACGACACCCAGCTCACCAAGGAAGGCCCCAAGGGCATGAAGCTGACGCGCTACGAGGACGACGCCACCGAGGGTCAGGCCTTCCTCAGCGGCCAGGTCGACATCTTCTCGACCGCCGAGATGATCGTGCCGCAGCTCGACAAGAAGAACCCGGCCCGCCAGGTCGAGGTCAAGTTCATCCTCGACAACTTCAAGCTCTGCGTCGGCGTCAAGAAGGACGAGACGCGGCTCCTCGAAGAGGTCAACAAGTGGGTGCTGGCCAACATCAAGAACGGCAAGCTGAACGCGCTGAACCAGAAGTACTTCGGCAGCGACCTCCCCGAGCTCATCACCAAGCAGCAGTAGGAGCAGCCATGAAGACCCTGCTCGCAAGCGTCCTGATCGCCCTGATGTCGCTCGGCGCGGCGGCCCATGCCGACACGCTCGACGACATCAAGAAGGCCGGCAAGATACGGATTGCCATCGATACGGCGATCCCGCCCTTCGGCATGACCGACGACAAGATGCAGCCGTCGGGCTCCGACGTCGACACCGCCCAGCTCCTGGCCAAGGATCTGGGCGTGCAGCTCGAGATCGTGACCACCACCGGTCCGACGCGCATCCCGAGCCTGCAGACCAACAAGGCCGACCTGGTCGTCTCGACGCTGTCGATCACGCCCGACCGCGCCAAGGTGATCGACTTCTCGATCCCCTACGCCGACCATCCATCGGTCGTGGGCGCCCTGAAAGGCGTGGCGATCTCGAGCTACGCCGATCTCGCCGGCAAGAAGGTCGCGGTCGTGCGCGGCACCACCCAGGACACCGACCTCACCCGCGAGGCCAAGGGCGCGCAGCTCGTGCGCTACGAGGACGACGCCACCATGGCGCTGGCCTTCGCCTCGGGTCAGGTCGACATCCTGGCGACGGCGCGCTCGCTGCTGCCGGCGATCAGCAAGAAGAACCCGGCGCGCACCGCCGAGTCGCGGATCACGATGCAGACCAACTACCTCGCGATCGGTCTGCGCAAGGACGAGCCCAAGCTCAAGGCGTGGGTCAACGACTGGGTGAAGACCAACCTGCAGAACGGCAAGCTCGGCGCCATCTACCAGAAGTGGCACGGCGTCGACATCCCGGTCGACGAGCTGCTGAAGATCGGCGGCTAGGTAAGCTCGATGGTCCACGCACCGTGTCATCCCGAGCGTAGCGAGGGATCTATGACGACCCGCATAGATCCCTCGGCCTGCGGCCTCGGGATGACACCGGTGGTGCCGGACGCGCTCCCAGCATGAGCTACAAGTTCGACTTCTCGTTCCTGGCGGAGAGATGGCCGGACTTCGTGGCCGGCGCGTGGCTCACGGTCCAGCTTACCGTCGTGTCGATCGCGCTCGGCCTGCTGGTCGGCACGGTCTGCGCCCTGATCCGCGTCTACGGCACGCGGTGGATGAAGGCGCCGGTCGGCGTCTATGTCGAGCTGATCCGCAACACGCCGCTGCTGGTCCAGATCTTCATCGTCTATTTCGGGCTGTCCAGCCTGGGCCTCAAGCTCTCCGCTGAAGTCTCCGCCGTGATCGCCCTGGTCGTGAACATGGGCGCCTACACGACGGAGATCATGCGCGCCGGCATCCAGTCGATCCAGCGCACCCAGCTCGAGGCTGCCGATTGCCTGGGCCTCACCCGGCTGCAGACCATCCTGCACGTCGTGCTGCTGCCGGCGATGGAGCGGGTCTATCCCGCGCTGTCGAGCCAATTCGTGCTGCTGATGCTCGCCTCCTCGATCACCTCGCAGATCTCGGCCGAGGAGCTCACCGCCACCGCCAACCTGGTGCAGTCCGACACCTACCGCAGCTTCGAGGTCTACATCATCGTCGCGATGGTCTATCTCGCGCTGTCGTTCCTCTACCGCCTCGGCTTCTGGCTGATCGGGCTGGTGCTGTTCGCGCGCAAGCGCAAGCTGGGGACCGCGCTGTGATCCAGCTCAACGCCAACCACTTCGTTTACCTGCTGCAGGCCGCGACCTGGACCTTGCTGCTGTCGCTGATCGCCTTCGTCGGCGGCTCGGTGGTCGGGCTGATCGTGGCACTGATGCGGGTATCGAAGGTCGCGGCGGTGCGCGCCCTCGCCAGCGGCTACATCCAGCTCATCCAGGGCACGCCGCTGCTGATTATCCTGTTCCTGTCGTATTTCGGCCTCGGCATCATGGGCTACAAGCTGGTGCCGATCGTCGCCGCCGGCCTGTCGCTGACGCTCTATGCTGCGGCCTTCCTCGGCGAGATCTGGCGCGGCTGCATCGAGGCGGTGCCGCGTACCCAGTGGGAGGCTTCGGATTGCCTCGGCCTCAACCGCTTCCAGCAATATGCCTACGTGGTGCTGCCTCAGGCGGTGAAGCTCGCCATCCCGCCGACCGTCGGCTTCATGGTGCAGATCGTGAAGAACACCTCGCTGGCCTCGGTGATCGGCTTCGTCGAGCTCGCGCGCGCCGGCCAGATCGTCAACAACTCGACCTTCGAGCCGTTCGTGATCTTCACCGTGGTCGCCGCAATCTATTTCGCGATGTGCTACCCGCTGTCGCTGGCGGCACGCGCCCTGGAAAGGAAAACCCATGCTGGCCGCTGAGCCGCCGATCGTCCAGATCGAGAAGGTCGTCAAGGAATTCGGCCCGCTGCGCGTGCTGGACGGCGTCGGTTTCGACGTGGCGCGCGGCCAGGTCGCCGCCATCGTCGGTCGCAGCGGCTCAGGGAAAAGCACCTTGCTGCGCTGCATTGCCGGCCTTGAGACCGTGCAGGCGGGCTCGATCAGCGTCTGCGGCCACGATGTCGGCCGGCCCGGCAGCGCCGCCCGTGCCCAGCTGCGCCGCGACGTCGGCATGGTGTTCCAAAGCTACAACCTCTTCCCGCATCTCACGGTCGAGCGGAACATCACGCTGGCGATGACCCTGGTGAAGAAGCAGTCGCGCGACGAGGCCAACGCCAAGGCGGCGGAGGTGCTGGCCATGGTCGGCCTGACCGACAAGCGCACCGCTTATCCCGAGCAGCTTTCCGGCGGCCAGCAGCAGCGCGTCGCGATCGCCCGTTCGCTGGCGCTGCAGCCGCAGGTCATGCTGTTCGACGAGGTGACCTCGGCGCTCGATCCCGAGCTCACCGCCGAGGTGCTGGCGGTGATGGAGGATCTCGCCAAGCGCGGCATGACCATGATCACCGTCACCCACGAGATGGGCTTCGCCCGCCGCGTCGCCGACCTGGTGGTGTTCATGCACAAGGGCAAGGTCTGGGAGATCGGCCCCACCGCCGAGCTGTTCGCGCGCCCCCGGACCGCCGAGTTCAGCCAGTTCGTGGCGAGCGAGCTCTAGGGTCATTGGACCGCGCGCATCCTGCGCGCTCATGAGCGGGCTGGAAGCCCACGGTCCAATGATCAGTCGCCACCTTGGCCGGCGACGGCGATCGCCGTGAGCTTCTGGGGCAGCTCTTCCTTCACCACCTCGATGCTGCGCTTGTCGGGCAGGACGAAGTCGGGCTCGAGCGGCGCCACCAGCCCCAGGAAGCGGTCGAGCTGGTGCTTGCCCCAGTAGTGCATCGGCAGGACGATCCTGGGATCGATCGACTTGATGACGTCGGCCATGTACGGCACGCCCATGGTGAAGGAGCCGTCGATCGGCACCATCAGCACGTCGATGCGGCCGAGCTCGTCGAGATGCTCCTTGGTCAGGCGATGGTGCAGATGGCCGAGATGGGCGATGCAGAGATCGCCGACCGCGAAGACGAAGATCGAGTTGCCGTTGATGCGCGCGGCACCGGTCCCCCAGTCGCGCGCGTTGGTCGGCACGTTCCACACCCGCACGTCCTTGTAGCGGACGTCATGCTTGGCCTCGCTCTCGCCGTCCTTGGGCCAGCCCTGCAGGACGTAGGAGATGCCGTCCTCCGGCTGGTCGGTGAAGTGCGTCGAATGGGCGTTGTTCATCGTCACAATGTCGGGATGACGCCCGAAGCCGTTGACGCCGTTGTAGTCGGTGATCGCCCGCACGCCCTGCGGCGTGTCGATCTGGTAGCTGGCATGGCCGACGAAGGTGATCAGCGCGCGGTTGGGTGAATCCTCGCTGCCGCCCCTGGCGAACTGCAGCCCGTCGAGCGAGGCGACCTGCGTTCCCGGCCCGAGCCGCTCGACCAGGTTCTTGGAGCAGCGCGCCAGCGCCGGGCCCGCGACCAGCACGAACGCCGCTGCGAACAACGAGAGCACGGACATCCGAACGGGCATCGGCCACCTCCCCTCACGCCACACAAGCAGAGGGTATGCCAGATTCTCAGCCCCCCGCCACGATGCGGTCGAAAAAGGTCACGTCGTGGACCACCAGCCGGCCGCGTCCGATCTCGACCGCGCCAGCCTCGCGCCACAACGCGAGCTGCCGGCTCACGACTTCGCGGGACACGCCCAGCATGTGGGCGAGCTCATGCTGCGACAGCGGAATGGTGACCGCGCCGGTCCGGCCGTCGGCCGGCGCGTAGTCCTGGGCGAGCGCGGCGACCTGCTTGGCGAGCCGCGCCGGCACGTCGAGGAAGGCCGAGTCCTGTACCAGTTGCGTGGTGCGCCGCACCCGCTCGCACAGGAAGGCGATCATGCGCAGCGCCGCCGCCGGCCGCTCCTTGAGAAACGGCAGGAAGACACTGCGGCCGAGGAAGACCAGCCGCGAGGCCTCGCGCGCCACCGCTGCGGCGCTGCGGCCCTGGCCGTCGAAGAAGGCGATCTCGCCGAAGAAGGTGCCGGGCCCGAAGCTGTTCAGGATCAGCGGCTTGCCCTCCGGCGATTCCACGGTGACGACGATGCGGCCGCTCATGACGCCGTAAAGGCCGTCGGCCTCGTCGCCTTCGTTGAAGATCACCGTGCCCGCCGCAGCGGAGCGCAGGCGCAGATGCTTGAGGAGGGCCGCCCGCTCGTTATCGGTGAGGGTGCCGAACAACGGATGGCGACGGAACATCTCCTCCGGGGTCATGCCATCCGGTTCGCCCCTCAGGCGAACATCTCGGGCCTTATCTCGCTGTCGATCTCGATGATGACATCGGCCGGCAGGCTGTTGCGCTTGGCGGCGATGCGGATCGCCTCGACGCTCGGCGCCTCGTACAGGCAGTAGGTCCGCATCTTGTCGGCGCTCAGGAACGAGAAGAGCCACTTCACGCCCTCCTCGTCGTTGATGCGCGTGATGCTGGCGGCCCCGTTCTTGTCGAGCTCGACCTTCTCGGCGAACCGGCGTTCGATCAGGTATCGCGGCATGGCCTCCTCCGTCCTCAGCGCCCCGGGTCCAGCTGCGCATTGCGCTGGAGCAGGCTTTTCATCCCCATCCGCTCCGCCGCCGCGACCGCCATGCTTCGCAGCTCGGTGGCGCGGAGCCTATCTTCGTTCCGCCCACGTGCCAATAGCATGCGGGCGTAGCCCAGTCGTGTGTTCGCCAGGCGCGGCCAGGCCTTCATCTGCTCGTTCATGAGCTGGGCGGCCTCGAAATGCGCCTCGGCCTTCTCCCACTCGCCCATCGTCCCGGCCAGCTGGCCGAGATAGTGCGCCGCCGCGCCGACGCACACCGTCGTCGGCGGCGCCAGGATCGCCGTATCGCGGTGCGGCCACAGCAGCTCGTAGAGCTTCTCGGCGCGCTGCGCGTCGCCGAGCTCGGCGCAGGCCTCGGCGACGTAAGAGAGCGTGATCGGCCGCTTAGCGTCGACCGGCAGGGCGAAGTCGCTCTCCGCCAGGGTCTCGAACTGGCGGCGCGCCTCGGTCTGGAAGCCGAGATCGAGCGCGATCAGGATGAAGCCCGGCCGCCACAGCGACTCTTCCGGATGCTCGCTGACGAACCGCTTGACCAGCGGCGCCACCTCTTTCAGGCGCCCCTGCTCGCGGCGGATGGTGAACATCTGCATGCCGTAGATGCCGAGCGCCGGGCTGAAGGCCGCCTCGCTGATCACCGCCGCCGCCTCCGACGCGCGCCGCTCGGCCAGGGTGTAGTTGCCGTGCAGGGTGGCACCCATCGCTTGCAGGCAGAGCAGCATCCAGCGGTCCGACTCGGCGTTGGTGATCTTGGCCATCTCCTCGATGCGCGGGATGCTCTCGGCGAAGGCCTCGAGGTCGCCCATCTCGAGCGAGCGGCTGCAGCCGACGACCACGGCGTACATGGCGTCGAGCATGTCGCCCTCCGCCTCCGACAGCCGGCAGAACTGGCGGATGTGGCGACGCCGCTCTTCGAACTCCGACGCGAGCGGCGGCGGCAGCATCAGGATCTCGCTCGCCATCACGTCGCGCAGGCTGCGCTGGTCGCCCAGCACCTCGGCCATCTGCCGCGCCTGCCGGGTGACTGCCGCCGCACGCTCGAACACGCCGTTCAGGATCAGCGCCCGGCCGAGCGCGCTGGTCAGCCGGCAGCGCAGCGCCGGCGAGGCGTCGGCGTTGGCCGCGAGCGCCTCCTCGACCAGGGTGATGCTCTCGCGGGTCGGCGACATGGTGGCGAGCTGCTCGGCCTCGGCGAGGCCGATCGCCGCCGCGGCGAGCTCGCTCGCCTGGTCGTTGCGGCGGGCGATGTCGGCGACCTCGCGATAGGTCGCCGCCGACTTGATCATCGTCTTCTTGACCTCGACCCGGCCGCGCACCAGCAGGATCGGCAGCGCCCGCTTGGAGCGCGCCCGCTCGTCGCCGGGCAGCCGCTTGATCAGCTCCAGCCCGCGGTCGAGATGGCTGTGCGCCTCGGCATAGGCGCCGCGGCGGATCGCGCTTTCGCCGGCGCCGTGCCAGGCGCTGATCGCCTGGTCGATTTGGTCGGCTGCGGTCAGGTGCTGGGCCACGATTTCCGGCTGTCCGGCGATCATCTCTGCGTACTCCGCGGTGAGGACTTCGGCGATCTGGGCGTGATACTGGCGGCGGCGCGCCAGCAGCAGCGACTGGTAGGCGGCATCCTGGATCAGAGCGTGGCGGAAGGCGTAGCTGATGCCCGACATCACCGGCAGCCGGACCGGCTGCACGATCTCGGCGTCGACCAGCTGCTCCAGCCCGTCCTCCAGCACCTCTTCCTCGCAGCGCGCGACCATGCGCACGAGGTCGCGGTCGAACTCGCGGCCGATCGCGGCGCCGATCTGGGCGATCTCCTTGGCCATCGGGTCGAGCCGGTCGAGCCGCGCCAGCAGCGAGCCCTGCAGCGAATCGGGGATGGCGACGCCCTGGAACGGCCCATCGAGCTCGTAGTGCGTCCCGGCATCGCGCCAGGAATTGCCCTCGAGCACGGTCTTGGTCAGCTCCTCGACGAACAGCGGCACGCCGTCGGTGCGGGCGACGATGGTGTCGATCACGAAGTCGGGCAGCGCCTTGCCGCCGGTGATCTGCCCGACCATCGCCTGGCGCTCGCGGCGCGACAGGCGGTCGAGATTGACCTGCACGAACTGCGGGTACCGCCACTCCGGCTTGAACTCGGGCCGCGCGGTGATCAGCATCATCAGCCGCGAGGTCGGCAGGCGCTCCTGCAGCTCGCGCAGCAGCTCGAGCGTCGAGGGATCGATCCAGTGCGCGTCCTCGATCGCCATGAACAGCGGCTGGCGCTCGGCCATCGCCTCGATGGTCGCGGCGAGCGCATCGAGCACCTTGCGTTTGAACACCAGCCCGGAGATCTCCGAGGTATCCGCCGTCTCCGCGTTGGCGAGGCCGAGCAGCGACGACAGCGTCTCGGTCGCCCCCGGCAGCCGCACGCCCAGGCTGCCGAGCGCCACCAGCAGCCGGTCGAAGCTGCTTTCCTCCTGCGCGTCGATGCTGAGCGCGCGGCTCAGCCACAGGATGGCGGGAAAGAACGGGCTGTTGCGGTAGGAGGCCGAGCAATACCAGGTGATCGACTGATGCGGCTCCTCGCGCAGCGCGTCGCGGAAGGTGCGGATCAGGCGCGATTTGCCGATGCCGGCCTCGCCGACCAGCAGCACGCAGCGCATCTCGCTGTCGCGCGCCTGGCTCCAGCGCTGGCGCAGCATCTCGAGCTCGGCGGCACGGCCGACCAGCGGCGTCAGGCCGCGAAGCACGCGCGCATCGAAGCGATCGACCGATTCGGCAGGACCGGTGACGCGCCACAGCCGCACCGGCGTCGACACGCCCTTGAGCGAGCGATAGCCCGCGTCATCGAAGGCGAACTGGCTCTCGATCAGCCGCCGCGTCGCGGCGCTGATCACGACGGTGTCGGGCTGCGCCGCCGCCTGGATGCGCGCGGCGACGTTGGGCGTCTCGCCGACGATCGCCTCCTTGTCGCGGCCGCTGCCGGCGCCGACATCGCCCACCACCACCAGGCCGGTATGGATGCCGACGCGCGCCTGCAGGCTGACGCCGTGCTGCGCCGCCAGGCCCTCGTTGGTCTTGCGCAGGCCGTCGACGATCGCCAGCGCCGAGCGCACGGCGCGCGCCGCGTCGTCCTCGTGGGCGCGCGGATAGCCGAAATAGACCAGCACGCCGTCGCCCATGGTGCGGGCGATGTGGCCGTCCTCCGCCTCGATCGCGGCGGCGCAGTTGGCGTGGAAGACGCGCAGCACGTCGCGCATGTCCTCGGGGTCGAGCTTCTCCGACATCGGCGTCGAGCCGACCAGGTCGACGAACATCACGGTGATCTGCCGCCGCTCGGCGGCGAGGTTGGGCGCCGTTGCGTCCCGGCGCGGCAGCGGCGCCGGCTCGGCCTGCCCCTGCCGGAGGACCGCCAGCGCCCGGACCAGCCGCTTGCGGTCGCCGAGCGACAGGCCGAGCTCGCGCAGGTCGGCCTCGGTGAGCTCGAACAGCACGTCCCAGTCGACCGCATGCTCGGCAAAACGGTCGGCATGGCTGCCCAGTCCGATGCCGGACAGCCACGTCTTGAGGTCGGAAGGTATGCCCGGTTCCATGGCACCACTCCAGGGCACTATATCATCGGGCATGTCCATGGTGGATCAGCCCCAGCGGGGCTGCTCACCCAGATCGATGCCCAGCGCGGTCTTGGCGACGATCTCGTGCGTCAGCATCGAGTTCGCCGGATGGAAGCGGCCGCAGCTGGCGTCGCGGAAGATCCGCTCGAGCTCACTGGTCTTGAACATGCCGGCGCCGCCCGACACGCCCATGGCGGTGTCGACGATCTTCCAGCAGGCCTCGACCGAGTGGTGCTTGGCGGCGCAGAACTTGGCCGGCCACAGCACGCCATGGTCGACGCCGGCGCTCCATTCGGCCGCGACGTGGTCGAGATGCGGCGCGATCGGCTCCAGGGCGAGCTGCATCTGGGCGATCGCGTGCTGCACCTCGGGGTGGTAGGCCATGCTGCGGGTGAGCGCCATGGAGGTCTTCTTCTTGACGTTGTCGATGGCAACGTCCATCGCCCGCCGGGCGAGGCCGCAATAGACGTTGGCAAAGCCCGTCAGCGCCCAGGCGAAGATGGCGACGATGAACATGTCCGGCGTGCCGGCCGGCAGGATGCGGGCGATGTACTTGTCGGGCACGAAGGCGCCTTCCAGATGCACGTCGTCGCTGCGCGTGGCGCGCATGCCGAGCGTGTCCCAGTTGGCGTCGATGCGGTAGTTCTTGGCGTCGCGCGGCATGAAGGCGTGGATGATCTTGGGCTGGCCGTTGTCCATCCACATCGCGTGCAGGCCGTAGCGGGTCCAGACCGGGGCTAGGCTGCCGAACATCTTGTGGCCGGTGATGCGGAAGCCGCCATCGACCTTCTCGGCCTGGGCGGTCGACAGCAGGACCGGCAGGTCGTTGCCGCGCTCGGCGTGACCGGCGGCGAAGACCTCGCCCGCCATCGCCTCGCGCAGGATCCACTCCAGCGACTTGTCGCCCATGCGCCACAGGTCGGCGGCGACGCCCACCCAGTAGAGATGCATGTTGACCGCCAGCGCGGTGGCCGGCGCGTGGTAGGCGATGCGGCGCTGCTCGCGCATCGTCTCGGCCAAGGTGAGGCCGCGGCCTCCCAGCTCCTTGGGCACGTTGATGGTGAGGTAGCCCGCCTTCTTGAGGACCTCGAAGTCCTCGGTGAAGAAGCGATTCTCGCGGTCGTAGGTGGCCGCCCGCTTGGCGAAGCCCTGCAGCATGTCCTGGGTCAGAATCTGGTCGGAAGTTACGGCGTTCATAGTTGTCTCCCTGTTGAGCGTCCGTGAGCGCACCCTAGGGAGCCATCCGGTAATGGTCTGTGAGGTGGGTCACACAGCCAGTTGAGAATGACACGCAGCGGGTTTTGCCAGCCTCCGTGGCCCGGCAAAAATGCAAGCTGGCGTGCATTTTTGGGCGGTTTTGCCATTTGCCATCCACTCCTTGGCCGGAAACGACAGGCCGTTGACTCTCGTTCTCCAAGGGAATAGAACAAAAACAGAACATTTTTATCACACCCTTGCTGGAAAAGAAACGAGGGGGCGATGCCCGTCATTTCCCCAAATGCCTTTGCTCCCCCTGCCGCCAACGCCAGCGGTCCCGTCTCCGCCGCCTTGCGTGAACGGGTACGCCAGCTCGAACGGGCCCATAGCGCCCAGCGGATGGGCCGGGAGACCGTGCCGCTCGGCCTGCCGGAGATCGACCGGCTGCTGCCCGACGGCGGCCTGCTGGCGGGCGCCCTGCACGAGGTCGAGGCAGGCCCCGCCCCGTCCGGCCGGGTCGCCGCCCACGACGGCGCGGCGCTGGGTTTCACCGCTTTCCTGCTGAGCCGCCTGGGCCCCGGCACCCTGCTGTGGTGCCGCCAGCCGGCGGGCGCCGATGCGCCGCTCTATGCGCCGGCGATCGCCGCCTGGTTCGATCCGGCGCGGCTGCTGATGGTCACGGCGCGGCGCGAGGAAGATCTCTTCTGGGCGATGGAGGAAGGCCTGCGCACGCCCGGCATCGCAGCGGTCGTGGGCGAGACCCGCGCAGCCGATCCGACGGCCGGGCGCCGGCTGTCGCTCGCGGCGGAGAAGAATGGCGTGCCGGCACTGCTGCTGCGTCCGCAGCCGGCACCGCCGCAAAGCGTCTGCACCACGCGCTGGCGGATTGCTTCAGCGCCGTCATCGGTCGCACCGGCGCCGTCGCCCGATCTCGTGCAGGCGCGCTGGCAGGTCGAGTTGCGGCGCAATCGCTTCGGCCTGCCATCGGTCGAGGAGACGCCATCCTGGCTCCTGGAGTGGAACGATGAAACGCGTCGTCTCGCTGTGGTTTCCCAAGCTCAGCACGGATCGGCTGGCGCGCCTCAACGCCAAAGACTGGTCGGCTAGGGCTGCGGCCACTGTCGTCTGGCGCGACAGCTGCCCGCGTCTGGCGGCGGTCAATCCGCATGCGCGCGCCGCGGGCCTGCGACCCTACATGCGGCTCGCCGATTCGCGCGCGCTGCTGCCCGATCTCGTCACCGCCCCCGTCGACCCCCAGGCCGATCGCCGCCTGATCGAGATCCTCGCCAGCTGGTGCGATCGCTACACGCCGTGGGTGGCGATCGACCCGCTGGGCGATGCCGTCGCCGTGGAAGATACCGATCCGTGCAGCGCCGGCGGCTTCGGCGGCGACGCGGGCCTGCTGCTCGACGTGACGGGCTGCGGCCATCTCTTCGGCCAAGGTAGCGACAAGGGCGAAGCCGGCGAGCGCGCCCTGCTCGCCGATCTCACCGAGCGGCTGAGCCGTCACGACTTCGCCTGCCGTGCCGCCATGGCCGACACCGCGGGCGCGGCCTGGGCGCTCGCCCGCTTTGCCGAGAAGCAGGCCGATCTCTTCTGCCCGGCCAAGGGCCAGCGCGACGCGCTGGCCGTGCTGCCGGTCGATGGCCTGCGTCTCGACAAGCCGATCCTCGAGACGTTCCTCAAGCTCGGCCTGCGCCGCATCGGCGATCTCTACTCCTTGCCGCGCGCGCCGCTCGCCCGCCGCTTCGGCGACCAGCCGCTCACCCGCCTCGACCAGGCGCTGGGCCGTATCGACGAGCCGATCGAGCCGCGCCGTCCGCCGCCCGCCTTCCGCACGCGGCTCGCCTTCGCCGAGCCGATCGGCCGACCCGAGGACATCGCCGCCGCCACCAGCCGCCTGCTGGCCGCGCTGTGCCGGCAATTCGAGCAGGCGAGCGTGGGCGCGCGCCAGCTCGAAATCGCGCTCTATCGCGTCGACGGATCGGTCGATCGCACGGCGATCGGCACCAGCCGGCCCAACCGCGACGCGCCCAAGCTGATGAATCTGTTCGAGGAGAAGCTCGGCGAGCTCGATCCCGGTTTCGGCGTCGAGCTGGTGATCCTGTCGGCGCCCGAGGTCGAGGAATGGACCGGCTCGCAAGATGCCTTGCCCGAGGCGGCGATGCGCAATCCGCTGGCCGAAGACGGCACGATCGATCTCGCCGACCGGCTGGCGATCCGGCTCGGCAAGGACAACGTCGTGCGCCTGCTGCCGCGCGACAGCCACATCCCCGAGCGCGTGCAAACGACCGCGCCGATCTCCGATCCACCGGCTCCTGAAGGCGCCTGGGCGCGTCTCGCGTCGATGAAAGGCCCACGACCGACGCGCCTGCTGCAACGGCCCGAGCTGGTCGAGATCATGGCCGCGATGCCCGACGATCCGCCGCGCCAGTTCGTGTGGCTCCGCCACGCCCACAAGGTCGTGAAGGTCGAGGGGCCCGAGCGCATCGCCGACGAATGGTGGCGGCCGCGCCCCGGCGGCAAGGTGATGCCGGCCAACATCGTGCCGCCGGTGCGCGACTACTATCGCGTCGAGGACGACGACGGCGGCCGCTTCTGGCTGTTCCGCGACGGCCCGATGAACGCGGCCAAGTGGTTCCTGCATGGCTTTTGCGCGTGACGTCATGCCGTACGCCGAGCTTCAGGTCACCACCAACTACAGCTTCCTGCGCAGCGGCTCGCACCCGGGCGAGCTGGTCTTCCAGGCGGCAAGCTTCGGCCATTACGCGATCGGCATCGCCGACCGCAACACGTTGGCCGGCGTGGTGCGCGCCTACTCGGCGGTGAAGGAATACTACGAAGACACCGCCATTCCCGAAGAGAGCTGGATCAAGCTGCTGGTCGGTGCCCGACTTGAAACGCTCGATGGCTATTCGTTGCTCGCCTATCCAATGAATGTCGAGGGCTACAAGCGGCTGTCACTGCTGTTGAGCAAAGGCAATGAGAAGGCGGCGAAGGGCGAGTGCAAGCTTACCTTCGAGATGCTCGCCCAGTACGCCGATCACATCCTGGCCATCGTCCTGCCGCCGCGGAACATCGAGGATCCCGACTTCCACGACAAGCTGCGCCGACTCGCCGGCCTCTACCGCGGCCGCTGCTACCTCGCCGCCACCATGCTGTTCCGTGGCGACGATGCAACACGCGTCGCCTACCTCGACAATCTCGCGACGCAGATGAAGGTGAAGCTCGTCGCCACCAACGACGTGCACTATCACGTGCCCGAGCGCCGGGCGCTGCATGACGTGGTCGCCGCGATCCGCCTCAAATGCACCGTCGAGGAGCTGGGCTTCCGCCGCTTCGCCTCGGCCGAACGGCACCTCAAGCCGGCGGCCGAGATGGAGCGGCTGTTCCGCAAGCATCTGCATGCGATCGAGCGCATCCGCGAGATCGTCGATCGCTGCCAGTTCAGTCTCAACCAACTGCGTTACCAGTATCCGGTCCTGTACGAAGGCGGCGAGACGCCGATGCAGAAGCTCGAGCGCCTTACCTGGAAAGGGGCGGCTCGCCGCTTTCCCACGGAAATCCCGGAGAAGGTCGTCACGAACCTGAGAAAAGAGTTCGATCTGATCGCCAGCAAGGAGATCGCACCGTACTTCCTGACGGTCCATGAGATCGTCGAGAAGTCGCGGGAGATGGGCATTCTTTGCCAAGGCCGTGGATCCGCCGCCAATTCCTCCGTCTGTTACTGCCTGGGCATCACGGAGGTGGATACCAATCGGAGCGAGGTCCTGTTCGAGCGTTTCCTGTCCAACGAACGCGAGGAGCCGCCCGATATCGACGTCGATTTCGAGCACGAGCGCCGTGAAAAGATCATCCAGTGGATCTACGAAACCAAGGGCCGCACCCGCGCCGCGCTGGCCGCCACCGTGATCGCCTATCGCAGCCGAAGCGCAATCCGCGACGTCGGCAAGGCGCTCGGTCTGTCGCCCGACACCTTGGGCGTGATGGCCGACACGGTGTGGGGCTCGGGCTCGAGCGGCGTCGAGCGCAAGCACGTGGTCGAAGCCGGCCTCGATGTGCACGACCCGCGGCTCGCCCTGGCACTCGAGCTGTCGGCGACCCTGTGCGGCTTCCCGCGCCACCTTTCGCAGCATGTCGGCGGCTTCGTGCTGACCGAAGGCCCCCTCATCGAACTGGTTCCTATTCAGAACGCGGCGATGGAAGATCGCACCGTCGTCGAATGGGACAAGGACGATCTCGATGCGCTGAAGATCTACAAGGTCGATGTCCTCGCGCTCGGCATGCTGACGGCGTTGCGCAAGAGCTTCGACCTGATCAAACGGCATTACGGCGAAGAGCACGATCTCGGCATGCCGCCCGAAGATCCCGAGGTCTACGGCATGCTGTGCAAGGCCGATTCGGTCGGCGTGTTCCAGGTCGAGAGCCGGGCGCAGATGTCGATGCTGCCCAGGCTGAAACCGAAAGATTACTACGACCTCGTCGTCGAGGTGGCGATCGTGCGGCCGGGCCCGATCCAGGGCGGCATGGTGCATCCCTATCTCAAGAACCGCGACCTCCCCGAAGACAAGATCGAGTATTCCAGCGACAAGCTGAAAGCCATCCTGAAGCGCACGCGCGGCGTGCCGCTCTTCCAGGAACAGGCGATGCAGATCGCCATCGATTGCGCGGGATTCTCGCCGGCCAGAGCCGACAAGCTGCGGCGCGCCATGGCGACCTTCCGACGTGCGGGCACCATTCACAAGCTGAAGAACGACTTCATCAACGGCATGGTGAAGAACGAATACGAGGAAGAGTTCGCCGAACGCTGCTTCAAGCAGATCGAGGGCTTCGGCGAATACGGCTTCCCGGAAAGCCATGCCGCGAGCTTCGCGATCCTGGTCTACGTCTCGTCCTGGGTGAAGTACTACTACCCCGAAGTCTTCGCCGCGGCCCTGCTCAACTCCCAGCCGATGGGCTTCTATGCGCCGGCGCAGCTCGTGCGCGATGCCCGCGAGCACGAGGTCGAGGTGCGGCCACCCGATGTGAATGCCAGCGACTGGGATTGCACGTTGGAGCCCCCCACCCTTACTTCCCCCACAAGGGGAGGGTTAGGGAGGGGACGATGCGCCCTGCGGCTGGGGTTTCGGCAAGTGAATGGCCTCAAGGAAGACGACATCAAGCGCATGGTCGAACGGCGCACCACGCCCTATCGCGACCCGGCCGATCTGTGGCGACGCGGCGGGCTCAGCAAGCGTCAGATCCTGGCGCTGGCACGCGCCGATGCCTTCGCCTCGATGGGCCTGACGCGGCGCGACGTGCTGTGGGCGGTACGCGCCTTCTCCGAAGCGTCGCTGCCGCTGCTGGAAGCGCGACCGCAGCTGCGCGATCTCGAGCCGTCGGTCAGCCTGCCCAAGCTGACGCTCGGCGAGCAGGTGATCGACGATTACTCGACGATCTCGATGTCATTGCGCGCCCATCCGCTGCAACTCCTGCGGCCGACGCTGTCGGATAGGCGCATGGCGGATTCGAAGAAGCTGCGCGAAGCCCAGACTGGCGACTTCCTGCAGATGGCGGGGCTGGTGCTGGTGCGCCAGCGGCCGGGAACGGCCTCGGGCGTGGTGTTCGTCACTCTGGAGGACGAGTTCGGCATCGCCAATCTCGTTGTCTGGCCGCGAGTGTTCGACGCCCATCGCCGGATCGTCATGGGGTCACGCCTGCTCGGTGTCGCCGGCAAGGTCCAGCGCGACGTGCAGGCGGACGGAGAACCCGGGCTCGTGATCCACCTCGTCGCCGAACGGCTGTGGGACTGGTCGGCCGATCTAGACCGCATCGCCGACCTCGACGGCCACTTCGAGCTGCGCACGGGCCGCGGCGATGAAGTCAACACCGATCCCGGCGACCGTCGCGTGCCGGTGCCCGAGGCCAACGCCACGCGACATCGCGCCGGCAAGGGCCGCCCCGTCGTCAAGCAGCCCTACGATCGAAGCCGCATCCACCTCGACCGGCCGGTCATCAAGATCGCCTCACACGACTTTCACTAGAGGCTGGCGTAGACCGCCCGCTCGAAGTTCTCGAACGCCGCGATGGCGCGCGGATCGTAGAATGGCAGGAGCTGCGTGGCCCACACGCCGGTCACCTTCTTCGCCGGATCGATCCAGTAGTAGGAGTTGGCGAGCCCGCCCCAGGTGAGGCTGTCGGCCGAGCGGCGGCCGGGGAACGCCGTGGGGTTGATCATGAAGCTGAGGCCCCACTTCATGCCGTCGACGAAGTCGAGGTCGGTGCTCATGTGCGGCAGCTGGCTCTTGAGCGGCCGGCACAGCACGCCCTCGGCCATGTGGTTCTGCGCCATCAGCTTCACGGTCTCCGGCTTCAGGATCGGCCCGCCGCCCATCAGCAGCGCCTGGGTGAACTTGAGATAGTCGCTGACCGTCGAATAGAGCCCGCCGCCGCCCATGTGGAATTCCGGCGTCTGCGGGATCTCGTGCTCCATGACCGTGAAGCCGCCCGGCCCCCGCGTATGCATGCGCGCCTTGCGCAGCCGTTGCGCCGGCCCGATCGCAAAGCCGGTGTCGCTCATGCCGAGCGGCACGAACAGCCGCTCTGTCATGTAGCGGTCGAGCCGCTGGCCGCTCGCCGCCTCGACCATCTTGCCCGCCCAGTCGATCGAGATGCCGTATTCCCAGCGCTCGCCCGGCTCGGCGAGCAGCGGCGTGGTCAGCGCCGCGTTCTGGCACGAGCCGACCGCGGGAATGCCGGTGGCCTGCCGGTATTTCATGATGTCGGCGTTCCAGGTGTCGTAGCCCAGGCCCGAGGTGTGGGTCAGCAGATGACGCAGGGTGATCGGCCGCTGCGGATTGCGCGTGATCGCCTTGCCCTCCTTGTCGAAGCCTTCGAGCACGCCCTTGCTGCCGAGCTCCGGCACGACGTCCGATGCAGGCGCGTCGAGCGAAAGCTTGCGGCGCTCGACCAGCTGCATCGCCGCCGCCGCCGTCACCGCCTTGGTCATCGACGCGATCCAGATCACCGAATCGGGCCGCAGCATGCCTGCGCCGCCCTCGAAGATCACACCCTTGTCGGTCGCGGCTGCCGCCGCGACGCCCGGCACCGCGCCCGAGTCGACGGCATCCTTCAACGTGCCCGCGATATCCATGATCCCTCCGACCGGGCCGGAGCCTACGTCAAACGAGTCGCCTCATCGATCAATTCCTGGGCAGCGATGTCCAGGAGCTCGTCCTCCGCCGTGCCGTCGAGCACACGCTCCCTGCCGATCTCGAGCAGCACCGGCACGGCGAGCGGCGAGATGCGGTCGAGCCGGCGGTACTCGATGCGCCCCTTGGCGCGGCGCAGCAGCTCGCCCAGGCGCCGGATGTCGGCGAGCTGGTGGGCCGCGTCCTGGCGCGTGGCACGCAACAGGATGTGGTCGGGCTCGTGCTTGCGCAGCGCGTCATAGATCAGGTCGGAGCTGAAGGTGACCTGGCGGCGCGACTTCTCCTCGCCCGGGAAGCGCCGCTCGATCAGGCCTGCGATCACCGCGACGTTGCGGAAGGAGCGCCGCAGCATGGTCGATTCGTCCATCCACGCCTCGAGGTCGTCGCCCAGCATGTCCTCGTCGAACAGCCGGTCGAGCTGCGCCTGGGTCGGCGGCCTGAGGCCCCAGAGGCCGAGCACGTAGTCGGTGGCGACGAAGCCCAGCGGCTTCAACCCCATGCGCTCCATGCGCCGGGTCAGCAGCATGCCCAAGGTCTGGTGCGCGTTACGTCCCTCGAAGCAGTAGGCGACGATGAACTGCTTGGTGCCGCGCGGGAAGCCCTCGACCAGCAGGCTGCGGGCGCTCGGCAGGCCCGAACGCCAGCGCTGGATGTCGAGCCACTGGCGCACCTCGGCCGGCAGCTTCGGATGCCGTGACGGATCCTGCAGGATGCCGCGTACCCGATCAGCCAGGAAGGTCGAGAGCGGCAGCCGGCCGCCGCCATAGGCCGGCACCTTGGGATCGCCGCCGCCGGACGCCACCGAGCATTGCGCCGCCAGCTCTTTCACGCCCTCGAAGCGCAACAGGCGGCCGGCGAAGACGAAGGTGTCGCCCGGCACCAGCCCCTGGATGAACGCCTCCTCGACCTCGCCCAGAACCGGCCCGCGGCGCAGCTTCACCTTGATCAGCGGCAGCTCGACGATGGTGCCGACATTCATGCGGAACTGCCGCGCGATCAGCGGCGAGGAGAGCATCCAGCGCCCGTCGGGAAGCTGCTTCAGGCGATGCCAGCGCTCGTAGGCGGCCAGCGCATAGCCGCCGGTAGCGACGAAGTCGAAGGTGTCGTCGAAGTCCTTCTTCGGCAGGTCGCGATAGGGCTGGGCGCGGCGCACCTCGTGGAAAAAGGCCTCGCGGTCGATCGGCTGGGCGCAGGCGGTGCCGACGATGTGCTGCGCCAGCACATCGAGGCAGGCCGGCCGCGGCGGGTCGCCGTCGAGCTCGCGCGCCTCGATGGCTTCGAGGGCGGCCAGCGATTCCAGCACCTCGAAACGGTTGGCGGGCGCGATCATGGCGCGGCTCGGCTCGTCGAGCCGGTGGTTGGCGCGGCCGATCCGCTGCATCAGGCGGCTAACGCCCTTCGGTGCGCCCATCTGGATCACCAGGTCGACGTCGCCCCAGTCGATGCCTAAATCGAGCGAGCTCGTTGCCACCACCGCGCGGAGCTTGCCGGCCGCCATCGCCGCCTCGACCTTGCGGCGCTGCTCGACGGCCAGCGAGCCGTGATGCAGGCCGATCGGCAGGTTCTCGTCGTTGATGCGCCAGAGATGGTCGAACACCAGCTCGGCCTGCGCGCGCGTGTTGACGAACACGATCGAGGTCTTGTGCTGGCGGATGATGTTGTAGACCTCAGGCACGGCGTGATGGCCCATGTGGCCGCCCCACGGCAGGCGCTCCTGCGTGTCGACGATGGTGACCTTGGGTGCCGCCCCCGACTCGCCCTGCACGATACAGACCGTCTCGCCGTCGCGCAGCCGCAGGTAGTCGGCCAGCTCCGGCGGGTCGGCGACCGTGGCCGACAGGCCGACGAAGCGTGCCTGCGGCGATACCGCCGCCAGCCGTGCGAGGCACAGCGCCAGATGATGGCCGCGCTTGGAGGTCGCGAAGGAATGCAGCTCGTCGATGATGACGCAGCGCAGGCTCGCGAAGAACTTCTCTGCGTCGGGATAGGAGAGCAGCAGCGCCAGCGATTCCGGCGTGGTCATCAGGAGGTCGGGCGGCCGCTCGCGCTGGCGCAGACGGCGGCTCTGTGGCGTGTCGCCGGTGCGGCTCTCGGCGCGCACGGGGAGCTGCATCTCGGCGATCGGCAGCTCGAGATTGCGGCGGATGTCGGTCGCCAGCGCCTTGAGCGGCGAGATGTAGAGCGTGTGCAGCTCGCCCTTGCCCTTGGCGTGGGCGAGGTCCTTGCCGGCAAGCCGCCGCTCGGTGAGCTCGATCAGCGACGGCAGAAATCCTGCCAAAGTCTTGCCACCGCCGGTCGGCGCGATCAGCAGCGCGCTTTTGCCCTGCCGCGAAAGGTCGATCAGCGCGAGCTGATGGGCGCGGGGCGTCCAGCCGCGGCCTTCGAACCAGCGTGCAAACAGGTCCGGCAGCCCCATATCCGGGGAGTATGATGGCTCGCGCTCAATGACGACCGATTCGCTCAACCCTCGCTCCTGGCTCTATCCGACTCCGCGCGGGCTCTATTGTGAGCCGGGCGACTTCTATGTCGACCCCGCCGTGGCGGTGAACCGCGCCGTCATCACCCACGGCCATGGCGACCATGCCCGGCCGGGCCATCGCAACGCGCTCGCCACGCCCGAGACGCTGGCGATCATGCGCGCCCGCTTCCAGGACATGCCCGACACCGCCCAACAGCCGTTGAAGTACGGCGAAAGCGTGAGGGTCGGCTGTATCGAGGTGAGCCTGGTCCCGGCCGGCCACATCCTCGGCTCGGCACAGGTCGTGCTGGAACATCGCGGCCAGCGCATTGTCGTGTCCGGCGACTATAAGCGCCGGCCCGACGCCACCTGCCCGCCGTTCGAGCCGGTGCCGTGCGACGTGTTCATCACCGAGGCGACCTTCGCGTTGCCGGTCTTCCATCATCCGCCTGACATGGTCGAGATCGGCAAGCTGCTGCGCTCGCTCGAGACCTTTCCCGAGCGCACTCATCTGGTGGGCGTCTATGCGCTGGGCAAGTGCCAGCGGGTGATCAGGCTGCTGCGCGCTGCCGGCTACGACAAGCGCATCTGGCTGCACGGGGCGCTGGCGTCGCTGTGCACTCTCTACCAGCAGCACGGCATCGATCTCGGCGACATCGCCCTCGTCTCGGACGCCATCCTCGAGACCTTCCGCGGCGCGATCGTGCTCTGCCCGCCCTCGGCGATCTCCGACCGCTGGACGCGACGCTTCAACGAACCGATCCCGGCGATGGCTTCGGGCTGGATGGGCGTGCGCGCCCGCGCCCGCCAGCGCGGCGCCGAGCTGCCGCTGATCATCTCCGACCACGCCGACTGGTCGGAGCTCTGCATGACGCTGAAGGACGTCGGCGCGCCCAAGGTCTGGGTCACGCACGGCCGCGAGGAGGCGCTGGTCCATATGGCGCGCTCGATCGGGATCGAGGCCGAGGCGCTGCATCTCGCCGGCCGCGAGGAAGACGAGGGCGAAACGTGAGTCACTTGGACCCACCTCCCCCGTCCTACGGGGGAGGCCGGGAGGGGGAAGGCCACAGGCCCGTCCTGCTGCTTTCCCCCTCCTCTATCCTCCCCCGTATGACGGGAGAGGAGACCTGATGCAGGCGTTTGCCGAGCTGCTCGACGCCCTCTCCTTCCAGCCGGCACGCAATGCCAAGCTGCGGCTGATCGAGCACTACCTGCAGCACACGCCCGATCCCGATCGCGGCTGGGCGCTGGCGGCGTTGACCGGCGGACTCGACTTCCCCGGCGCCAAGCCGGCGCTGCTGCGCAGCTTCGGCGAGGACAAGATCGGCGCGGAGCTGTTCCACTGGTCCTATGACTATGTCGGCGATCTCGCCGAGACGCTGGCGCTGATCTGGGAGACCAATCCCGAGGCCGGCCCGCCGCCCCGCCTCGGCGAGGTGGTCGAGACCTTACAGCGCGCCACCAAGATGCAGACGCCGGCGATCCTCAAGCGCTGGCTGGATTCGCTCGACGCCACAGGCCGCTGGGCGCTGCTCAAGCTGCTGACCGGCGCGCTGCGGGTCGGCGTGTCGGCGCGACTCGCCAAGCAGGCGGTCGCCAATGTCGGCAAGCAGCCGGTCGACCAGGTCGAGGAGGTCTGGCACGCGCTGTCGCCGCCCTACCGGCCGTTGTTCGACTGGCTGCAGAACGGCGGTCCGAAACCCAGTACCAACAGCGGCGGCGCCTTCCTGCCCGCGATGCTGGCCAACCCGATCGAGCGCGCCGAGCTCGACACGCTCGATCCCACCCACTTCCGCGCCGAATGGAAATGGGACGGCATCCGCGTACAGGTCTCGTCGTCCGGCGGCGTGAAGCGGCTGTACAGCCGCGCCGGCGAGGACGTGTCGGCCGCCTTCCCCGACATCGTCGAGGCGATCGACTTCGACGGCGTGTTCGACGGCGAGCTGCTGGTCCGCCGCGAGGAGGCGATCGCTCCGTTCAACGACCTGCAGCAGCGGCTGAACCGCAAGGTCGTGACGTCCAAGATGCTGAAGGAGCATCCCGCGCATGTCCGCCTCTACGACGCGCTGTGGATCGAGGGCGAGGACCTGCGCGCCCTGCCCTTCGACCAACGCCGTGCCCGGCTCGAGGCCTGGATGGCCCGGCAGCCGCGACCCCGCTTCGACCTGTCGCCGCTGGTGCAATTCACCGACTGGGCCCATCTCGCCCAGTTGCGTGAGGAGATGCGTGGCGATGGCATCGAAGGACTGATGCTGAAGCGCGCCGATTCGCCCTATCTCGCCGGCCGGCCCAAGGGTCCGTGGTTCAAGTGGAAGCGCGATCCGCACCTCGCCGACTGTGTGCTGATGTACGCCCAGCGCGGCCACGGCAAGCGCAGCTCGTTCTATTCCGACTACACCTTCGGCTGCTGGCGGGATGCAGAGGGCAAGCGCGAGCTGGCACCGGTCGGCAAGGCCTATTTCGGCTTCACCGACGAGGAACTGCGCTGGCTCGACAAATGGGTGCGCGACCACACCACCAGCCGCTTCGGCCCGGTGCGCGAGGTCGAGCCCAATTTGGTGCTGGAGATCGCCTTCGACGGCATCGCCCGCTCGACCCGGCACAAGTCGGGCGTCGCGATGCGCTTCCCGCGCGTCAATCGCATTCGCACTGATAAACCCGCGGGAGAAGCTGACACGGTCGACAACCTCCTCAGGTTGGTGCCACCCTCCGGCAATGGCTGACATCCCCGATCCTCTGCCTCCGCAGACCCATGCGCAGCCCTTCCAGACCCGCGCCGATCTCGGCCGAGCGCTGCGCGAAAAGTGCAAGCGCGGCAACCACGCCGCATGGGAAGCCCCCGCTGACCGCCGCGATCCGATCGACATCCTGATCGAGCAGGGCGAGTACCGCCTGCCCGAGCTCTTGCCGCTGCGCTATGCCCGCATGAAGGCCTCGCCCTTCGCTTTCCTGCGCGGCTCGGCGGCGGTAATGGCGGCCGACCTCGCGGGCACGCCGTCGACCGGCCTGCTGGTGCAGGCGGCCGGCGACTGCCACTGCCTGAACTTCGGCGGCTTCGCCACGCCGGAGCGGCGGCTCTCCTTCGACATCAACGATTTCGACGAGACCGCGGTCGCGCCGTGGGAATGGGACCTCAAGCGCCTGGCCACCAGCTTCGCGGTCGCGACCCTGGGTGAATTCGATAAGGCGACGCGCCGCGGCCTCGCCGAATCGGTCGGCGGCGGCTATCGCTCGATGATGGCCGAGATTGCCGCCGCATCGATCCTCGAGACCTGGTACCGCGTGCAGTCGCTGGACGACGGCAACGCCGCCCGCTCGATCGGCCTCGATCCGGCCAGCGTCGCGAAGGCCGACCGCCAGCTCAAGCACCGGCCGATGCTGATCACCATCGAGCACAGCGACGGGCCGGCGCCCAAGCTCACCGACAAGCTGCCCGACCTCTACCATCCGCCGGCGAACGCGCTGCCGGAGTTCCTGGCCGGCGTCGAGGCCCTGCTGGAGGCGTACCGGCAGTCGCTGATCCCCGAGCGGCGCATCCTGATCGAGCGCTATCGCTTCGCCGACGCCGCCTACAAGGTGGTCGGCGTCGGCTCGGTCGGCACGATGTGCGGCGTGGCGCTGATGGCGTCGGGCGACGGCGAGACCCTGCAGCTGCAATTCAAGGAGGCCGACGCCTCGGTGCTCGAGGCGTTCAGCAAGCCCAGCCCCTACGCCAACCATGGCGAACGGGTGGTGCGCGGACAGCGGTTGCTGCAGGCGGCGTCCGACATCCTGCTCGGATTCGGCAAGGGGCCGCGCGGCCGGGACTTCTATGTCCGCCAGTTGCGCGACGCCAAGATCAAGCCGGTGCTCGACGGGCTCTCGTCCCGCGGCTACCGGCGCTACGCCTGGACCTGCGGCGAGGTGCTGGCGCGTGCCCATGCCCGGTCGGCCGACGCGGTCGTGCTGTCGGGCTATCTCGGCAGGAGCGAGACCTTCGACCAGGCGGTCGGCCAGTTCGCCATGGACTACGCCCGGCAGACCGAATCGGACCATGCCGCCCTGCTGGACGCCATAAAAAGCGGACGGGTGCCGGTGACCCCGCAGGATTCCTAGGGTTTTCAAACCCTTGCGGGGTGCCCGCGGGGTGCCCATTATCGAACCGTCATGATCGATCCGTTTGGCCGGCATATCACCTACCTGCGCGTCTCGGTGACGGACCGCTGCGATTTCCGCTGCGTCTATTGCATGGCCGAGGATATGACCTTCCTGCCCAAGGCCGAGGTGCTGTCGCTGGAGGAGCTCGAGCGGCTGTGCAGCGTCTTCGTGCGCCGCGGCGTCAAGAAGCTGCGGCTGACCGGCGGCGAGCCGCTGGTGCGCAAGAACGTGATGAGCCTGTTCCGCGGGCTGGGCCGCCATCTCGAGAGCGGCGCGCTCGAGGAGCTGACGCTGACCACCAACGGCAGCCAGCTCGCCAAGTACGCGAAGGAGCTTGCCGCGATCGGCGTGAAGCGCGTCAACGTGTCGATCGACACCCTTGATGCCGACAAGTTCCGCGAGCTCACCCGTTGGGGCGACCTCGACCAGGTGATGCGCGGCCTCGATGCGGCACAGGACGCCGGCCTCAGGATCAAGATCAACGCGGTGGCGCTGCGCGGCGTCAACGACATGGAGTTCGAGGAGCTGATCCGCTGGAGCCACGGCCGTGGCATGGACCTGGTGCTGATCGAGGTCATGCCGATGGGCGAGATCGGCGACCAGGCGCGGCTCGACCAGTACCTGCCGCTGTCGATGGCACGCGCCGACATCGCGCGGCACTTCACGCTGACCGAGTCGGACTATCGCACCGGGGGGCCGGCGCGCTACTTCACGGTCGAGGAGACCGGCGGGCGGCTGGGCTTCATCACGCCGCTCACCCATAACTTCTGCGAAAGCTGCAACCGCGTGCGGCTGACCTGCACCGGCACGCTCTATATGTGCCTGGGCCAGGAGGACGCGGCCGACCTGCGCGCGCCGCTGCGCGCCTCGGAGAGCGACGAGATCCTCGACCGCGCCATCAGCGAGGCGATCGCCCGCAAGCCCAAGGGCCACGATTTCATCATCGATCGCCGCCACACCGCCCCGGCCGTGCGCCGGCACATGAGCGTGACGGGCGGATAGCACTTTCCTCCCCATTCATATGGGGAGCAACTGTCTTTTGGCCTAAGCGCCGGCAGGCTGCCAAGGGAGGTTGTGTCGGCTCATGGCGTTGAGGGTGACGATGAGCTTACGCATGACGGCGACGATGGCGACCTTGGGCTTCTTGCCGGCA
>NZ_JAFKJN010000028.1 GCF_017305915.1 Reyranella sp. | reverse complement strand
ACAAGCTCAGCAGACGCGTCTGGCAAACCTATGACGACATCGTCCAGGGTTGTTGCGACGCTTGGAACTGGCTCATCGCCGACACTGTCCGCCTCGCTTCGATCACTACCCGCGAATGGGCATCGGTCAGAACTTAGGGCCGATGGTATGACGCCGACGGAGGGGTCATGGGCCGCAACACGACTGCGGCTTATGACCCCTCCGCCTGCGTATGACGCAGGCACCTCCCCTTCGCGGACTCCGCGAAGGGGAGGACTGCTTCTCAGAACGGCCACCAGCTCTTCCTGTGGAGCTCCTTGCTGGTCTGCAGGCCGCCGATCGGCGGCGGCGGCGGCAGCTCGATGTCGCGCCAACCGCCGCCCAATGCCGTCACCAGCGTGGCGCTGGCGATCAGGCGGCTCTGGCGGATGCCGAGCAGCGTGAGCTCGTTCTGCAGCGCCGTGGTCTGCGTCGTGATCACCGTGGTGTAGGGCACGGTGCCGGCGCGGTACTGGTTCAGCGCCAGCCGCTCGGCATCGCGCGCGGCGGCCAGCGCCAGGCGCTGCACCTCCTCCTGCTGCTGCAGGATGCGCTGCTGGGCAAGCGCGTCCTCGACCTGCTGGAAGGCCGTGAGCACGGTCTGGCGGTAGGTCGCGACGGTCTTGTCACGATTGGCGCGCGCCCCTTCGACCTGGGCGGCGCGGCTGCCGCCGTCGACCGCCGTGCCGGCGAGCGCCGGCCCGACCGACCACACCATGTTGGTCGCCTGGAACAGGGCCGACAGCATGGTGCTGGCGAAGTTGAGGCTGGCGTTGAGCGTGATGTCCGGATAGTAGGCCGCCACCGCGACCCCGATCTGGGCGTTGGCCGCCTGCATCTGGCGCTCGGCCGCGGCGATGTCGGGCCGCCGTTCGAGCAGCGCCGAGGGCAGGCCGGCATCGACCGTCGGCACGTCCTTGGGAGGCGGCGCCGGGGCGACGCTGACCTCGGCGGGGGCGCGGCCGACCTGGACGGCGATCGCATGCTCGAACTGGGCGCGGTTGACGCCCTCGGCGACGAGCTGGGCGCGGGTCTGGTCGTGCTGCGTCTGGGCCTGGGCGAGGTCGACGCGCGAGACGGTGCCGGCGTTGAACTGGTTGCGCACGATCTCCAGCGCCTTGCCGAAGGCAGCGACCGATTCGGTCAGCACGCGCTTGCGCTCATCGGAGATGCGCAGCGAGAAATAGTTGGTGATCAGGGCCGACTGCGCCGACAGCCGGGCCGACATCAGGTCGGCCGCGCTCGCCTGCGCCGCCGCCGCATCGCTTTCGATCTGGCGGCGGATGCGGCCCCACACGTCGATCTCCCAGCTCAGCGTGCTGCCGACCGACCACTGCGAGGTCGAGCTGCCGACGGAGGCCGTCGCGGTCGAGCTTCCGGTGCGGCCGCTCTGCTGCTGCACCGAACCGGTGTAGCCGATCGTCGGATAGAGCGGCGACTGGCTCTGGTGGACCAGCGCCACGGCCTGGCGGTAGGCCGCCTCCGATATCTTGAGGTTCTGGTTGGAGACGTCGACCTGGGCCGCGAGCTGGTCGAGCGCCGGATCGCCGTACATGCTCCACCACTTGCCGCGGTCGATCGCGTCGCGCGGGATGGCGGGGCGGAAGTACGAATCGTCCGTTTCCTTGAAGGCCGGCGTCGGCGGTGTCGCCGGCGGCGGCCGCTCGTAGTCGGGCCCGACAAGGCCACATCCCGATGCCATCAATGCAAGGACAAGAACGCCAGTACGCCTCACGCGCGCGCCTCCAGGCCGCCCAGGGTGCGCGCCAGCCGGCTGTGCGAATCGCGGTCGCGGCGACGGAAGCGGTCGAGATAGATGTAGACCACGGGCGTTGTGTAAAGCGTCAGGATCTGGCTGACCAGCAGGCCGCCAATGATCGAGATGCCGAGCGGCCGGCGCAGCTCGGCGCCGTCGCCGAAGCCGATCGCCAGCGGCAGCGCGCCCAGCGCCGCCGCCAGCGTGGTCATCAGGATCGGCCGGAAGCGCAGCAGGCAGGCGTGGTAGATCGCCTCGCGCGCCTCGAGGTTGTCCTGCCGCTCGCGCTCCAGCGCCACGTCGATCATCATGATGGCGTTCTTCTTGACGATGCCGACCAGCAGCAGCACGCCGATCATGGCGATGATGCTGAACTCCATGCCGGAAAATTGCAGCGCCAGCAGCGCGCCGATGCCGGCCGGCGGCAGGGTCGACAGGATCGTGATCGGGTGGATGTAGCTCTCGTACAGCACGCCGAGCACGATGTAGATCGCCGCCAACGCCGCCAGCACCACCAGGATCTGGCTGTCGAGCGACTGCTGGAAGGCGCGCGCGGTGCCCTGGAAGGAGCCGTGGATGGTCGTCGGCACGCCGATCTCGCGCATCGTGTTGTTCACGAAGGTCACGGCGTCGCTCAGCGTCTTGCCGGGCACCAGGTTGAACGAGACCGTGCTGGCGACGAACAGGCCCTGATGGTTGACGCCGAGCGGCGTCGTGCCGAACTGGTAATTGGTCACCGCCGACAGCGGGATCATGGTCTCGGGCGTGGTGCTGACGGCGGCGCCGGTCGAGGCGGAGCCGCGGCCGCTCACCGCGATCGCATTGGTCAGCTGGTTGCGCACCGCCTGGCTGGGATCGAGCTGGGTCGCGCCGACGCCGGTCAGGCTGGCGGTCTTGGGCGTCTGGCTGGACGGCGCCTGGCTGACCACGCCGGCGGTCGCCTGGGCGCCGCTGATCGCCCCGCCCGAGGTGCTGACATAGATGTCGTTCAGCGATTCGGGGTTCTCCCAGTAGTCGGGATGGACCTCCATCACGACATGGTACTGGTTCAGCGCGTTGTAGATGGTCGAGACCTGGCGCTGCCCGAAGGCGTCGTACAGCGTCGCCGAGATGGCGCGCGACGAGACGTTGAGCCGCGCCGCTGCGTCGCGGTCGATGGTCAGGTTGACCTGCAGGCCGTTCTGCTGCTGGTCCGAATCGACGTCGACGATCACCGAGGTGTCGCGCCGCAGCGCCTCGGTGAGCTTCGGTCCCCACTGATAGAGCTCGGACAGCGAATCGCTCTGCAGGGTGAACTGGAACTGCGAGTTGCTTTGCCGGCCGCCGGGTCCCCGGATGTCCTGGACGGCCTGCAGGAAGACGTTGGCGCCCGGCACCTGGGAGAGCTTGGGGCGCAGGCGGGCGATCACCTGGTCGGCGCTCTCGCGGCCCGAGCCGAGCGGCTTCAGGGTGGCGAACAGGAAGCCCGCGTTGGTCTGGAAGCCGCCGGTGAAGCCGACCACGTTCTCGACCGCCGGATCGTCGCGGATGATGGCGACGAACTGGCGGAACTTCCGGCGCATCGACTGGAAGGAGATGCTCTGGTCGGCGCGGATGCCGCCGATGATGCGGCCGGTGTCCTGCTGCGGGAAGAAGCCCTTGGGGATCTCGACGTACAGGAAGATGTTCAGGATGATCGACCCCAGGAACACCAGCATCGTCAGCCGCGGATGGTTGAGCGCGATGCGCAGGGTGCGGCCGTAGCCGTTCTGCAGCATCGTGAAGGCGCGCTCGGCGGCGCGCGACAGCCGGCCCGGCGGCCGCTCCGCCTCGCCGCCGTCCTCTCCGGTACGCCGCGGCGGCTTCAGGATGTAGGCGCACATCATCGGCGTGGTGGTGAGCGAGACGATCATCGAGATCACGATGGCGATCGACAGCGTCACCGCGAACTCGCGGAACAGCCGGCCGACGATGCCGCCCATCAGCAGGATCGGGATGAACACCGCGATCAGCGACAGGCTCATCGACACCACGGTGAAGCCGACCTCGCGCGAGCCCATCAGCGCCGCCTGCAGGCGCGGCACGCCGTTCTCGATGTGGCGCTGGATGTTCTCCAGCACGATGATGGCGTCGTCGACCACGAAGCCCGCCGCGATGGTCATCGCCATCAGCGACAGGTTGTTCAGGCTGTAGCCCATCAGGTACATCACGCCGAAGGTGCCGACCAGCGACACCGGCACGGCGACCGACGGCACCAGCCCGGCGCGGAACGAGCGCAGGAAGGCGAAGGTCACCAGCACGACCAGGATGACGCTGATGGTGAGCGCGTGCTCGACCTCCTTGAGCGAGGCGCGGATGGTGACCGTGCGGTCGACCGCCACCATCAGGTCGACGTCGTTGGGCAGCGCCGCCTGCAGGTCGGGCAGCAGCGCCTTCACCTCGTCGACCGTCTCGATGATGTTGGCGTTGGGCTGCAGGTAGACGATGCACAGCACCGAGCGCTTGCCGTTGGCCTGGCCCTCGTTGCGGATGTCCTCGGTGGAATCGATCACCTCGGCGACGTCGGAGAGCCGCACCGGCGCGCCGTTGCGCCAGGCGATGATCAGCGGCCGGTACTCGGCGGCGGTGCGCGACTGGTCGTTGGTGTAGATCTGCCAGCGGCGGTCGCCGACATCGATCGAGCCCTTGGGCGAGTTGGCGTTGGCAGCGGCGATCGCCGCACGCACGCTCTCCAGGCCGATCCGGTACTTCGAGAGCGCGGTCGGGTTGATCTCGACCCGCACCGCCGGCAGCGAGCTGCCGCCCAGCGCGACCTGGCCGACGCCGGTCACCTGGCTGAGCTTCTGCTGCAGCACGTTGGACGCGGCATCGTAGAGACGGCCCTGACCCAGCGTGTCGGAGGTCAGCGCCAGGATCACCGCCGGCGCATCGGCGGGATTCAGCTTGCGGTACTGAGGATTGCTGCGCAGGTCGGTCGGCAGATCGGCGCGAGCGGCGTTGATCGCGGCCTGCACGTCGCGCGCGGCACCGTCGATCGAGCGCGACAGGTCGAACTGCAGCGTGATGCGCGAGTTGCCGACCGTGCTCATGGAGGTGATCTCGGTGACGCCGGCGATCGCGCCCAGCCGGCGCTCGAGCGGCGTGGTCACGCTGGTCGCCACCGTGTCGGGCGAGGCGCCGGGCAGGTTGGCCGTCACCTGGATGGTCGGGAAGTCGACCTTGGGCAGCGGCGCCACCGGCAGCTTCATGAAGCCCATGATGCCGGCCAGCAGCACGCCGAGCGTCAGCAGCGTCGTCGCCACCGGGCGGGCGATGAACGGGGACGACAGGCTCATCACGGCTGGTAGCTCTCGGGCAGCTCACCGGAGCTCGGCGCATCGCCCCGGGTCGCAGCCAGCGGATAGGCCGGCGTGTCGAGCGGCATGCCGCGCATCCGGCGGCCGACTCGATCGAAGGCGAGGTAGATCACCGGCGTGGTGAACAGCGTCAGCATCTGGCTGACGATCAGGCCGCCGACGATGGTGAGGCCGAGCGGATGGCGCAGCTCCGAGCCGGTGCCCGAGCCCACCATCAGCGGCAGCGCGCCGACCAGGGCGGCGATGGTGGTCATCAGGATCGGCCGGAAGCGCAGCAGGCAGGCCTGGTGGATCGCCTCCTGCGGCGCCTTGCCCTCGTGGCGCTCGGCGTCCAGCGCGAAGTCGATCATCATGATCGCGTTCTTCTTGACGATGCCGATCAGCAGCACGATGCCGATGATCGCCACGACGCTCAGGTCCTGGCCGGCCAGCATCAGCGCCAGCAGCGCGCCGATGCCGGCGGACGGCAGCGTCGACAGGATGGTCACCGGGTGGATGTAGCTCTCGTAGAGCACGCCCAGCACGATGTAGACGGTGACGATCGCCGCCAGGATCAGCATGAGCTGGCTGTCGAGCGCCTTCTGGAAGGCGAGCGCGGCGCCCTGGAAGTGCGTCTGGATCGACCGCGGCATGCCGATCTCCTGCTGCGCCGCGACGATGGCGTCGACCGCCTCGCCGAGCGACGCGCCCGGCGCCAGGTTGAAGGAGATGGTGGTGGCGGGGAACTGGCTGAGGCGGTCGAGCCTGAGCGGCGCAGTGCGCTCCTCGAAGGTGGCGATGGCGGAGAGCGGCACCTGCTTGCCGGCCGTCGAGCTCGGCAGATAGAGGTTGTAGAGCGAGTCGAGGCTACGGGCCATCCGCGGCTCGACCTCGTAGATCACGCGGTACTGGTTCGACTGGGTGTAGACCGTCGAGACGATGCGCTGGCCGAAGGCGTCGTACAGCAGGTTGTCGACCGTCGCCGAGGTGATGCCGAAGCGCGCCGCCGCATCGCGGTCGACGCGGATGTACATCGCCAGGCCCTTGTTCTGCAGCTCGGTGGCGACGTCGGTGACCTGCGGGATCTGCGCCATGCGGTCCATCAGGCGCGGCACCCAGGTGTTGAAGTCGTCGGGATTGGGGCTCTCGAGGACGAACTGGTACTGGGTTCGGGCGACCGTCGAATCGATGCTGAGGTCCTGCGACGGCTGCATGTAGAGCGTGATGCCGGGCACCGCCGCCGCCTCGCGCTGGATGCGGCGCATGATCTGGGTCGCATTGAGCGTCCGGGCGTCGCGCGGCTTGAGGTTGATCAGCATGCGGCCGGAGTTGAGCGTCGGGTTGGTGCCGTCGACGCCGACGAACGAGCTCAGGCTCTCGACGTCGGGGTCGTTGAGGATGACGTCGGCGATCGCGCGCTGGCGCTCCTTCATGGCGTCGAACGACACGCTCTGCGGCGCCTCGGTGACGGCCTGGATCAGGCCGTTGTCCTGCACCGGGAAGAAGCCCTTGGGGATGACGACGTAGAGGAACACCGTCAGCGCGACGGTGCCGACCGCGACGATCAGGGTCAGCGGCTGGTGGCGGAAGACGACGACCAGGCTGCGGTCGTACCAGTCGATCATCCTGTTGAACCAGCGCGCGCCCAGCGCCTCGGCTTGGCGGCGCTCCTGGCCCTCCGGCCTCTGTCTTTCGTGGGCTGGCCGCTGGCGCAGGAGCTGGGCGCACATCATCGGCACCAGGGTGAGCGACACCACGGCCGAGATCAGGATGGTGACCGAGAGCGTCACCGCGAACTCGCTGAACAGGCGGCCGACCACGTCGCCCATGAACAAGAGCGGGATCAGCACGGCGATCAGCGACACCGTCAGCGACACCACGGTGAAGGCGATCTGCGCCGATCCTTTCAGTGCGGCAGCAAATGGATCCTCGCCCTCCTCGATGTAGCGGGCGATGTTCTCGATCATGACGATCGCGTCGTCGACCACGAAGCCGGTGGCGATGGTCAGCGCCATGATCGAGAGATTGTTGAGGCTGAAGCCCGCGAGGTACATCACCGCGAGCGTGCCGACCAGCGACAGCGGCACCGAGAGGCTGGGGATGATGGTGGCCCGCCAGTCGCCCAGGAAAAGGAAGATCACCGCCACCACCAGCGCCACGGCGAAGCTGAGCTCGATCTGCACGTCGCGCACCGAGGCGCGGATGGTGACCGTGCGGTCGGTCAGGATCGCGACGTCGAACGACGGCGGCAGGGTGCCGCGCAAGGTCGGCAGCAGCCCCTTGATGCTGTCGACCACGGCGATGACGTTGGCGCCAGGCTGGCGCTGCACGTTCACGATCACCGCCTGGGTCTGGTTCATCCAGGCGACCAGCCGGTTGTTCTCCTGGGTCGCGGCGATCACCGCGACGTCGCGCATGCGCACCGGCGCGCCGTTGCGGTAGGCGACGATGATGTCGTTGAACTGCTCGGGATCGGTGATCTGGTCGTTGGCGTTGATCGAGTAGGCGCGGCTCGGCCCGTCGAAGTTGCCCTTCGGCGTGTTGACGTTGGCGTTGGTGATGGTGGTGCGCAGGTCGTCGACGTTCAGCCCGTAGGCGGCGAGCGCCGTCGGGTTGGCGCGGATACGAAAACCGGGCTTCTGGCCACCCTCGAGGCTGACCAGGCCGACGCCGGGCAGCTGCGCGATCTTCTGCGCCAGCCGCGTGTCGACCATGTCGTGCACTTTGGTCAACGGATCGGTCTTGGAGGTGACGGCGAGCGTCATGATCGGCGCATCGGCCGGATTGACCTTGGCGTAGATCGGTGGCGCCGGCAGGTCGGCGGGCAGCAGGTTGCCCGCGGCATTGATCGCCGCCTGGACCTGCTGCTCGGCGATGTCGATCGGCAGCTTGAGGTCGAACTGCAGCGTAATCGACGAGGCGCCGGCCGAGCTGACCGACGTCATCTGGCTGAGGCCCGGCATCTGGCCGAACTGGCGCTCCAGCGGCGCGGTGATCGACGAGGTCATCACCTCCGGCCCGGCGCCGGGATAGAGCGTCTGCACGCGGATCGTCGGGTAGTCGACCTCGGGCAGCGCCGACAGCGGCAGGAATTTGTAGGCGATCATGCCGACCAGCATGATCGCCACCATCAGGAGGGACGTGCCGACCGGACGCTCGATGAAAATCCGCGACGGATTCATCCGAAGCTACTGATTGGTTTGAGCGGGCGGCTGGCCTGGGCCACCCCGCCGCTCGCCGCGTGCCCCCTGGCGCTCGCCACCCTGCCGTTGCTCGCCGCCTCCGCGAGGTTGGCCGTCCGGCCGCGCGCCTTCCGCCGGCGCTGCGTTCGCGCCACCCTCGGCCGGCGCTGCGGCGACCGGCGGGCCCGCCGTGCCCGACCCCGTCGGGCGGCGGATCTTGGCGCCGTCGCGCAGACGGTCGACGCCGTCGATCACCACCTGCTCGCCGATCTGCAGGCCCGAGGTGACGGCGACCTTCTCGCCGTCGGTCGCGCCGGTCTCGACATTGCGGATGGCGACGGTGTCGTCGGCCTTGGCGATATAGACGAAGGTGCCGACCGGGCCGCGCTGGATCGCGGCCACCGGGACGGTCGTGGCGTCCTTCACGGTGTCGGCGAGAAGCCGCACGTTGACGAACTGGTTGGGGAACAGCGCCTCGTCGGCATTGTCGAAGGTGGCGCGCAGCTTGACCGTGCCGGTCGTGGTGTCGACCTGGTTGTCGAGGGTGCTGAGCTGGCCGATGCCGAGCTGGTTCTTCTGTGCCCGATCGAGCGCCGTCACTTGCAATTTGTTGCCGTCGCGGAGTCGCTTGCGCACCAGCGGCAGCGCATCCTCGGGGATGGTGAAGATCACCGACATCGGCTGCATCTGGGTGATGACGCAGATGCCGGTGGCATCGCCCATGGTGACGTAGTTGCCGGGATCGACCAGGCGCAGGCCGATGCGGCCGGCCACCGGCGCGATGATGCGGGTGTAGACGAGGTTGAGCTTGGCGTTGTCGACCCCCGCCTGGTCGGTGACGATCTGCGCCTCGTACTGGCGGACCAGCGCCGCCTGGGTGTCGTATTGCTGGCGGGCGATCGAGTCCTGCTTCACCAGCGTGGCGTAGCGCTGCAGGTCGATCTGCGCGTTCTTGAGCAGCGCCTCGTCCTTGGCCAGCGTGCCCTGGGCGTTCTGCAGCGCCACCTCGTACGGCCGCGGGTCGACGACGGCGAGCAGGTCGCCCTTCTTGACCGCCTGGCCCTCGGTGAACTCGACCTGGACGAGCTGGCCGGTGATCTGGGTCTTGATCGTGACGTTGGCGAGCGGCGTCACCGTGCCGAGCGCCCGGATCACGATCGGGACGTCGGCCTTGGCGGCTGCGGCGAGGCCGACCGGCGTCGCCTGGCCGCCAGCGAACCGGCCGCGATTGCCGGAAGCGGGTTGGGGCGAGCTGCTGTGAGTCGTGATGTACCAACCGGCGGCGACGACGATTGCCACCCCCATCCCAATACCTAGGAGGGTCCTAAGCCGCGTCATCTATTAGTCGCCCCCAAGCCAAGTCCGTAACCCATCATACGCAAGGAGTCGCCGGAGTCTCCCCCAAGCGACCGCAGCACCGCAAGGACGGGTTCGGACCGGGGATGTAACGTCAAAAACACAGAAAGGACCCAGGCTCCGCGAAATTTAAGGTCGCACGGGGAGATGTGCTCGGCGACAGGCCTACGCAAGGCGACATCGAGGCCGCGATCCGGGGCGTTGGCGGCCCTGTTGCTGGCGGCGGCCGATCCGGCGGCGGCGCAGAAGGCCGGGACGAACCTGCGGCGCTTTCTTTACGGCGACGCGACCGCCACGCTCCACCTGCGCAGCTATTACCTCGACCGCACCAATCCCTCGCCGCCCGACAACGTCGCCTGGGCCGGCCGGCGGCTGGATCGGCTACGAGACCGGCTCGCTCTACGACGTCGGCGCTAGGGCATGGTCCGCTTCCGTCCGGCGCGGAATCCGGCCCGCGCCGGACACCTCCGATGCCGATTCCATAAGGGTTTTCCGCAGAATCCGGGAATCCGGCGCCCCGCCCCCAGGCCGGACACGTCCGGACGCGGCGGACGCGCCGGACGAGAAACTGCAATCAGTTTCCCAGGCGCCCCCGCATCCCACGGCTGGCGCTCGTGGGACGCGATTCAGCCGTTTGGTCAGTCCGCCGCCTTGGCGCTGTCAGACAGCGCCTTGGCGCTGTCAGACAGCGACTTGTCCGGCACGACGTACAGCTCGTTGCCGCCGGCTTTGAACTTGGCGCTCATCTCCTCCATGCCCTTCTTGGCATAGTCGCGGATATCCTGGGTGATCCGCATGGAGCAGAACTTCGGCCCGCACATCGAGCAGAAGTGCGCCGTCTTGTGCGCGTCCTTGGGCAGCGTCTCGTCGTGGAACTTCTCCGCGGTCGCCGGATCGAGCGACAGGTTGAACTGGTCGATCCAGCGGAAGTCGAAGCGCGCCTTGGAGAGCGCATCGTCGCGCAGCCGCGCCGCGGGATGGCCCTTGGCGAGGTCGGCGGCGTGGGCCGCGATCTTGTAGGTGATCACGCCGACCTTGACGTCGTCGCGATCCGGCAGCCCCAGATGCTCCTTGGGCGTGACGTAGCAGAGCATCGCCGTGCCGAACCAGCCGATCATCGCGGCACCGATGCCCGAGGTGATGTGGTCGTAGCCCGGCGCGATGTCGGTCACGAGCGGTCCCAGGGTGTAGAACGGCGCCTCGCCGCACTCCCGGAGCTGCTTGTCCATGTTGACCTTGATCTTGTGCATCGGCACGTGGCCGGGCCCCTCGATCATGACCTGGCAGCCCTTGTCCCAGGCGACCTTGGTCAGCTCGCCGAGCGTCGTGAGCTCGGCGAACTGCGCGGCGTCGTTGGCATCGGCATTGCAGCCGGGGCGCAGGCCGTCGCCCAGCGAGAACGAGACGTCGTACTTGCGCATGATGTCGCAAATGTCGCCGAAGCGCTCGTAGAGGAAGCTCTCGCGATGCTCGGTCAGGCACCACTGCGCCATCATCGAGCCGCCGCGGCTGACGATGCCGGTGACGCGGCTGGCGGTCAGCGGCACGTGCGCGAGCCGCACGCCGGCATGGATGGTGAAGTAGTCGACGCCCTGCTCGGCCTGCTCGATCAGCGTGTCGCGGAAGACTTCCCAGGAGAGCTTGGTCGGGTCGCCGCCGACCTTCTCCAGCGCCTGGTAGATCGGCACGGTGCCGATCGGCACCGGCGCGTTGCGCAGGATCCATTCGCGGGTGTCGTGGATGTTGCGGCCGGTCGACAGGTCCATGATCGTGTCGGCGCCCCAGCGGATCGCCCACACCATCTTCTCGACCTCCTCCTCCATCGAGGAGGTGACGGCCGAGTTGCCGATGTTGGCGTTGATCTTCACCAGGAAGTTGCGGCCGATGATCATCGGCTCGAGCTCGGTGTGGTTGATGTTGGCCGGGATGATGGCGCGGCCGAGCGCGATCTCGTTGCGCACGAACTCCGGCGTGATGAACTCGGGCAGCGCCGCGCCGAAGCTCTCGCCATCGGCCAGCCGCTCCTTGGCGAGCTCATGGGCGATCTTGCGGCCGAGATTCTCACGCTCGGCGACGTAGATCATCTCCTTGGTGATCACGCCGGCCTTGGCCCATTCGTATTGCGTGATCTTGTGGCCATCGAGACCGCGCAACGGCTTCGGCGTGTTGGGGAACGGCAGCAGCGCCGCGGCCTTCACGTTGCCGTTGTCGATCGCCTGGATCGGCCGGCCGACATATTCCTCGACGCCGCCGCGGCCCAGCACCCAGGCGCGGCGCGGGCGGGCGAGGCCCTGGCGCACGTCGATGGGAATGCCCGGATCGGTGTAGGGACCGGTGGTGTCGTAGACGCGGACCTTCGGCTCGGCCGGCGAGCTCAGCGTGATCTCGCGCAGAGGCACGCTGATGTCAGGCGCCGACTCGGGCGTGACGTAGATCTTCTGCGACGCCGGCAGCGGGCCGGTCGTGACCTTGGGGGTCGGAATGATGGTGTCCATGACGAGGATCTCCCGTGGCTAGAGCGACAAAAGGAGACCCGGTGTTGTCGTGCAAAGGAGGCATCCTGTCCCTTCGCCGGCATGACCCGGATCAGGTTCAAAGGGTCACCGCGCTGGCATCAGCCCGTCGGTATCTCAGCCCCCTGTCGGGGCACCCCTTGGACGACGCCTATCCTAGAGCGATTTTGCGCCAAGGGAAGTGCCTGTGGATAACGGCGTGCGCTCACGCTCATTTCCGGGCAATGGAACCGATTCTCCATCAATGATTCCAAGGCCCGAATCGCCGGCCATTGCCCATAATAGGTGTTTAGCCGCACATATCTCATAAAGCTCCGACAAGGAGCTTCACATGGGCGTTTTCACGCAGAAACAGGCCGCTTACACACCACGCCTCGACGGCACCGCACCTCAATCAACACTCGTCGGCAGTTCGGGGCCCGAGCTGGCCGGTAATCCCGACGAATGGCGCATCGAACTGAGGCGCCTGCCGATCGGTCACCGCGGACATGCCGTGCTGGTGATGCTCGGTCCGAACGGAGAAATGAAGGAGCTGAACGGCATCGCGAAGTCGCGGAATACAGACGAGCTTACCGGCTTCGGACGGGATGGAATGTGGCTCTACGCCCATGACGGGCCACGCTACGCGGCGGGCTCCGAGCCGATGGCGGTCGTGGCGTCAGGTTCCTACGACAAGATCAACGGTCTGTGGGGACGCGGCCTGCGCGCTGCCGCCGAGATCAACCAGAAGAACTATGACTACAAGGGCCATGATCCCGCCTACGAGTTCGGCGGCAGCGGCGGCGAAATCCAGAACAGCAACTCGGTCGCGTTCACGCTTGGAAAGGCGATGGGTCTCGACCTCGACAGCGCGATCCGCCGTGCCAGGATGGAACGGACGTTTTCCGGCTGGGGTCGTGATCTTCTCGATCGCAGCTACAAGCCGTACGTGGCACCGCCGCAATTTGCCGTGAGGGATACACCTTAAACTACAACCATAGATTTTTATCCCATCAATCCGAACGTCTTATAGTTGTAGCCATGAAGCTCTTTGCTCGAACTTTCCTGACGGTGCTCGTCTCAAGCCTGATTCTCAGCGGATGCAAGGGACCCGCCGCTCCATGGTGTCCGGGCCGCGAACCGCTCGATGACGCGGCCGACTACCAATGGCAGCTCAACGGGCGGCGCTATTTCGAGCCCCTGAACACCTGGACCCAGCATGAAGCGCTGGAGAAGATTCTCTCGAAAGCCTATCGGGAGGGCGGTCTCGAAGCCTTGCGCTCCCGTTATGGATTCGATTGCAAGGCGAGGGACGTCGCGCCCCGGTGCGACGACTGTTTCGTCTGTCGCCGCACGATACCCAAAACCGTTGCCCCTGCAGAATTGGAGGCTCACGCCTGCCAGGTCGGCGAAATGACGATCCAAGCCGACATCGGCCCGCAATGGAGCATGACGGTCATGACCTACTGGGACAGGCTGCCGGTCGGCACGCCTGTTCCATATCCCCCGTCCTTCACGCCCCGGCGACCTCGCTAGCCGGTCAGACGACCTTGTCCGACCTGAGTGCGGCGATCTCGCTCGCGGAGTAGCCCGCCTCGCGCAGCACCTCGTCGGTGTGCTCGCCGAGCTTGGCGGGCGGCCGGTCGATCGAGCCGCCGTCGTGCTCCATCCGGAAGCCCGACCCCACGACCGTGATCGGGCCGTGCTCGGTCTCGACCGCCTGCAGGATGGTGCGCCGGCCGTAGTGGTCGAGCTTGACCGTCTCGGGAATGGAGAGCACGCGGCCGGCCGGGATGTCGTTCTTGGCGAAGATGTCGGCCCACTCCGCCGAGCTGCGCTGCTTCATCGCCTCCTCGACGATCCCGTGCAGCGCCGTATTGTTGGCGATGCGGGTCGGCCAGTCCTTGAACTTCGGATCGGGCAGCGCGTCCTCGCGGCCGAGCTGTTTCATCAGGCGCTGGTATTGCGGGTCGGTCATCACCGCCAGCACCATCCAGCCGTCCCTGGTCTTGAACAGGTTGCCGGTCGGCTTGCGCGTCACCGAGAGGTTCTGCGCCTGATCGTGCACGCGGCCGGTCATCAGGTGCTCGGTGAACTGCTGGGCGAGGAACCCCGTCACCGCATCGATCATCGCGACGTCGACGAGCTGGCCCTTGCCGGTGTGGGTGCGCTGATAGAGCGCCGAGGCGACGCCGAAGGCGGCCGTGAAGCCCGACATCACGTCGGCGCCGGCGAAGCCGACACGCGTCGGCCCGTTGGACGGGAAGCCGGTGATCGACATCAGGCCCGACATCGCCTGGATCATGCCGTCGAACGCTGCCGTCGCCTTGTCGGGGCCGACCTGGCCGAAGCCCGAGACCGCAGCGTAGATCAGGCGCGGATTGATCGCCTTCAGCGTGTCGTAGCCGATGCCGAGCTTGTCCATGACGCCGGGACGGAAGTTCTCGATCACCACGTCGACCTTGGGCACCAGCCGCTTGATGACCTCGATCGCCTCAGGCTTCTTGAGGTCCATGGTGACCGAGCGCTTGTTGCCGTTGACCGCGACCCAGGGGGCGGCGAGACCGCGCTTCTCCCAGTCGTTGGCGCGGTTGCCGAAGCGCATGTCGTCGCCTTCGCGGCTTTCGATCTTGATCACGTCGGCGCCGAGCAACGCGAGCTGGTAGGAGGCGTAGGGTCCGGCAAGAACACGCGTGAAGTCGAGAATCTTCACGCCGGCGAAGGGTTTGCTCATCTTTTCGTCGTCCCGACCGAAGCCGCGCGCAGCGCGGCGGAGTGGAGGGACCTTGCGTCAATTCGCAAGGCGTTCATGAGGAGAGAAGGCCCCTCGGCTTCGCTCGGGGGGCGACGGAGCGGTGAACGCCACTACGCCACGCCCGCCTTCTTGCGCTGCTCGAGCGCGGTCTGCTTCACCTTGTCGAACTCGGCGCGGCGCTTGGCGACTTCCTCGGCCGGCATGCGATCGAGGTTGTTGTAGTCGTTCTTCCAGTCGCCATCCTCGTTCCAGCGCAACGGCGATTGAACCGTCGTGCGCGGACCGACCGCGCTCTCCAGCACCTTGAGCGCTGCTTCGAGCGTGAAGCGCTGCGTGTCCGGCTCGTGCGGCTTGCCGGCCGAGTTGCCGAGCGGGAAGTCGCTGAACAGGAAGCGCGGCACGCCGGCCCATTCGACGATGTCCTTGGCGGCTCCCATGACGATGGTCGGGAGGCCGTTCCGTTCCAGATATCGGGCGACCAGACTCACGGTCTGGTGGCAGACGGGTCAAGTCGGGACGAGTAGCGCGGCATCGACCTGATCCTGCCGGCAGCGCGCCAGGATCTCCGGCGCATCGGTCTCGAGCGTCACCCGCTGGCTCCGGTTGGTCGGCGCACCGTGGAATCGCTTGGCGAGCGTGAAGCGGCCCTGGCCCGCGAACTCGCGCAGCAGCGGCAGCGGGAACCAGGTGCCCGAGTCCTTGGCCGTGGTGTGCTTGCGGTCGTAGCCGATGTGGCTGATCCGCGTGTCGTGGTCGTGCGCGGTGTCGCCGGAATAGACGCTGTAGAACTTGGCGCCGGCGTTGTAGAGCGCGCCCGGCCCCTGGTCGCCCTTGTCGGGCTGGTAGGGCGCCGCCGTCGTGATCAGCGCCAGCGTCGAGTCCTTCAGCGGCTTCTTGAGCGGCGTGAAAGGAGCGTCGGTGTAATGCGCCCAGCGATAGGGATTGTCGTAACCCAGCTTGAGATAGTACTCGCGCGTGCGCCGCATGTAGTCGATCGGCGCATCGAACTCGGGCGCGAAATTGATGGTGTCGGCCATGATCCGAAAGTGCGGCCGGCCGGCGCCCAAGTCAATTTCGCTCCGGGTGACAATTTCGCGGGTAGACCCTAGCTTTTCCGGATGACACTGAGCCGTCGCGCCGCGCTGACCGGCACTCTGGCCTTTGCCGGCACGGCCCGCGCCGAGGCGCCGCCCCTGAAGCTCGTGCTGGGCTACCCGCCCGGCGCCAGCAGCGACACCCTCACCCGGCTGATCGCCGACAAGATGCGCGTGTCGCTCGGGCGCACCGTGGTCGTCGAGAACAAGACCGGCGCCGTCGGCATCGTCGCCAACCTCGCGGTCAAGTCGGCGCCGCCCGACGGCAACACGCTGCTGATGACACCGCTCGCCAACATGGTGGCGTTCCCGCACTCCTACGCCAGGCTCGACTACGATCCGTTCAAGGACTACGTGCCGGTCGCCGAGCTCGCGACCTTCGATCTCGGTCTCGGCGTCGGCTCGGCGGTGCCGGCCAAGACCCTGGCCGAGTACGCAGCCCTGGCCAGGAGCGGCGGCACCTATGCCAACTTCGCCTCCGCCGCCGCCGGCAGCCTGCCGCATTTCTTCGGCCTGATGTTCGCCAAGGCCGCCGGGCTGCAACTCACCCACGTGCCCTACAAGGGCACGGCCGCCGTCATGCAGGCGATGATGTCGGGCGAGATCCCGGCTGCGGTCCTCACCGTCGCCGACTGGGGCACGCTGCAGCAGTCGGGCAAGGGCCGCATGCTCGCTGTGTCGAGCGCCCAGCGGCTGGCGCAATATCCCGACGTGCCGACCTTCAGGGAGAGCGGCTACGACATCGAAGGCTCGGCCTGGTACGCCCTGTTCGCGCCGGCCGGCACGCCCCACGCGGCGGTCGACAAGCTCGCCGTGGCCGCCGTCGAGGCGGTCCGCCAGCCCGACGTCCGCCGGAAGCTGGAGCCGCTCGGCCTCGCCGTGACCGGACGGGGGCCGGTCGAGATGGCGCACATTCTCCGTGCTGATTACGACAAATGGGGATCGGTGATCCGCGCCTCGGGCTTCAAGGCCGATTGAACCGCCGCTCCCTGACAGCGTTGTGAGGCTGCAGCCATAGTGCGGCCCAACTTGCCCGCGCTATATACGGCCGGGCGGGAGTTGCCTTTTGGGAGCGCGAGCACATGGCGATCGGACGGCGCAAACTTCTGGCGGGAACCGCCCTGTGGGTCGCGGCCCCGGCCATCGTCCGGGCGCAGAGCTCGTCCAAGGTCCATGTCGGCCACGGCTTCGCCATGCACGGCGAGCCCAAGTACCCCGAGCCGCCGCAGAACCTCGACTACGTCAACATCAACGCGCCCAAGGGCGGCAATGTGCGGTTCGGCACCCAGGGCACCTATGATTCGCTGCATCCCTTCACCCTCAAGGGCGTGCCGGCGGCGGGCGTCACCCAGCTCTGGGAGACGCTGTGCTGGCATTCGCGCGACGAGGCCTTCACCGTCTACGGGCTGATCGCCGAGACCATCGAGGTGCCGGAGGACCGGTCGTGGGCTGCCTTCACGCTCAGGCCGCAGGCCAAGTGGCTCGACGGCACGCCGATCACCGTCGAGGATGTGATCTGGACCCTCGAGACGCTGAAGGCGAAGGGCCCACCGATGTACGCCTCCTACTACGCCGACGTGCTCAAGGCGGAGAAGGTCGGCGAGCGCAAGGTGCAGTTCACCTTCCGCAATCACGAGAACCGCGAGTTGCCGCTGATCATCAGCGAGCTGCCGATCCTGTCCTCGAAGTGGTGGGCGAGCCGCGACTTCGACAAGTCGTCGCTCGAGGTCGCGATGTCGAGCGGTGCCTACAAGGTCGACAGCTTCGATGTCGGCCGCTCGGTCACCTACCGCCGCGTGCCGGAGTGGTGGGCCCGGGATCTCTGGATGAACCGCGGCCGCAACAACTTCGAGACGATCCGCTACGAGTACTATCGCGACGCCGAGGTGACCTTCGAGGCGTTCAAGGCCGGCGACAGCGACATCCGCCGCGAGAATTCCGCCCGCAACTGGATGACGCGCTACGACGTCCCGGCGGTCAAGGACGGCCGCATCAGGCGCGACGAGTTGCCCAACGAGATGCCGCAGCCGATGCAGGGCTTCGTGTTCAACCTCAGGCGCGACCCGTTCAAGGACCGCCGGGTGCGCGAGGCGATCGGCCTGATGTACGACTTCGAATGGCAGAACAAGAACCTGAGCTACGGTTTCTACACCCGCACCCGTTCGTTCTTCGGCAACTCGGAGCTCGAGGCCAAGGGCCTGCCGTCGCCCGAGGAGCTCAAGATCCTCGAGCCGCTCAAGGGCAAGATTCCCGACGAGGTCTTCACCAAGGAATACAATCCGCCCAAGACCGACGGCTCGGGCAACATCCGGCCGCAGGTGCGCGAGGCGATCGAGCTGCTCAAGCAGGCCGGCTGGGAGATCAAGGACGGCAAGATGACGAAGGACGGCAAGAAGCTCGCCTTCGAGATGCTGCTGAACGAGGCCGGCTTCGAGCGCATGGCGCTGCCGGTCAAGCAGAACCTCGAGCGCATCGGCATCGACATGAGCGTGCGCACCGTCGACACCTCGCAATATCGCCGCCGCACCGACGACTACGATTTCGACATGATCATCGACCTGTGGGGCCAGTCGATCTCGCCAGGCAACGAGCAGCGCGACTTCTGGGGAAGCGCGGCCGCCGACCGGCGCGGCGGCAACAACTCGATGGGGCTCAAGGACCCGGCGGTCGACCGGCTGATCGAGCTGGTGATCGCCGCTCCCGACCGCGAAAGCCTGGTGATCCGCACCCGCTGCCTCGACCGCGTGCTGCAATGGCAGCAGTTCGTGGTCCCGCAGTTCCGCTCGGGCAAGGAGCTGGTCGCCTACTGGAACCGCTTCTCGCGGCCGGTGAAGGCGGCGAAGTACGCGCCGCTCGCCTTCGACACCTGGTGGCTCGACGAGGCCAAGGACCGCGCCTTGCAAGGCAAGCAGACCCAGTGATGGCTGTAACGTCCAGGGCGTCCCTTCCCTGTCATCCTGAGCGAAGCGAAGGATCTCATGGCGGTTGAAGCGGCGATGAGGTCCTTCGCTACGCTCAGGACGACAAGATAAATGCTCGCCTATATCCTGCGCCGGCTGATGCTGGTGGTGCCGACCCTGTTCGGCATCATGGTGCTGAACTTCTTCATCGTCCAGGCCGCCCCCGGCGGCCCGGTCGAGCAGATGCTCGCGCGCATCCAGGGCAGCGCCGTCGGCGCGACCGAGCGCTTCTCGGGCAGCGCCTCGGGCGGCGAGATGATGCGCAAGGGCCAGGACAGCGGCGACAATCAGGGCGCCTATCGCGGCGCGCGCGGCCTGCCGCCGGAGCTGATCCAGCGGATCGAGAAGATGTACGGCTTCGACAAGCCGGTCGGCGAACGTTTCCTGCTGATGATGAAGAGCTACCTGGTCTTCGACTTCGGCGAGAGCTTCTTCCGCAACCGGCGGGTCGTCGACCTGATCATCGACAAGATGCCGGTGTCGCTGTCGCTCGGCCTGTGGACCACGCTGCTCACCTACCTGGTGTCGATCCCGCTCGGTGTCGCCAAGGCGGTGCGCGACGGCTCGCGCATGGATATCGGCACGTCGGCCGTCCTGATCGTGGCCAACGCCATCCCGGGCTTCCTGTTCGCCCTGCTGCTGATCGTGGTGTTCGCCGGCGGCACCTATTTCAAGTGGTTCCCGCTGCGCGGCCTGGTCTCCGACGACTGGAGCGCGATGGATGCCGTCCACAAGGTGCTCGACTACTTCTGGCACATGACGCTGCCGATCGTGGCGCTGACCATCGGCTCGTTCACCACGATGACGTTCCTGACCAAGAACTCGTTCATCGAGGAGATCCACAAACAGTATGCGCTGACCGCGCGCGCCAAGGGCCTGAGCGAGGGCCGCGTGCTGTACCGCCACGTCTTCCGCAACGCCATGATGATCCCGGTCGCCGGCATCCCGGCCTCTTTCATCGGCGTGCTGTTCGCGGGCTCGCTGATCATCGAGGTGATCTTCTCGCTCGACGGGCTCGGCCTGCTGGGCTTCGAATCGGCGCTGAATCGCGACTATCCGGTGATGTTCGGCACGCTCTACTTCTTCGGGCTGATCGGGCTGATCATGGGGATCGTCGGCGACATGATGTACACCGTCGTCGACCCGCGGCTCGACTTCGAGGCGCGCCGATGACGCCGCTCAACCGCCGCCGGCTCGCGCATTTCCGGGCCAGCAAGCGCGGTATGATCTCGCTGATGGTGTTCGGCGCGATGTTCCTCGTCTCGCTGTTCGCCGAGCTGCTGGCCAACGACCGGCCGGTGCTGATCCGCTACGACGGCGCCTTCTACATGCCGGTGTTCCGCGACTACCCCGAGACGACCTTCGGCGGCGACCTGCCGACCAACGCCGTCTACACCGATCCCGAGGTCCAGAAGATGATCGCCGAGAAGGGCTGGGCGCTGTGGCCGCTGATCCCCTATCGCTATGACACCATCATCACTGGCGAGGGCCGCAACTCGCTGCTGCCGCCGTCGCTCAAGCACCCGCTCGGCACCGACGACCAGGCGCGCGACGTGATGGCGCGGCTGATCTACGGCTTCCGCATCTCGGTGCTGTTCGGCCTGAGCCTCACGATCCTGAGCTCGATCGTCGGCATCGCCGCCGGCGCGGTGCAGGGCTATTTCGGCGGCTGGATCGATCTCACCTTCCAGCGCGTCCTCGAGGTCTGGTCGAGCATGCCGCAGCTCTACCTGCTGATCATCCTGGCGAGCTTCATCCAGCCCGGCTTCTGGGTGCTGCTGGGCATCATGCTGCTGTTCTCCTGGATGACGCTGGTCGGCTATGTCCGGGCGGAGTTCCTGCGCGGCCGCAATTTCGATTACGTGCGCGCCGCCCGGGCGCTTGGCATGATGGATGCACGCATCATGTTCCGCCATATCCTGCCCAACGCCTTGACCACCTCGATCACCTTCCTGCCCTTCATCCTCGCCGGCTCCGTGACCACCCTGACCGCGCTTGACTTCCTGGGCTTCGGCCTGCCGCCGGGCTCGCCGTCGCTGGGCGAGCTGGTGTTGCAGGGCAAGAACAACCTCAATGCGCCGTGGCTCGCCTTCACCGCCTTCGCCATCATCGCGCTGATGATGTCGCTCCTGGTGTTCATCGGCGAGGCCGTCCGCGACGCGCTCAATCCGCGCAAGGTGCTGGCATGACCGCGCTGCTCGAAGTCCGCGACCTCGCCGTCACCTTCGGCGCCGGCGCCAATGCGGTGCGCGCCGTGAAGGGCGTCAGCTTCGACATCGACCGCGGCGAGACGCTGGCTTTGGTCGGCGAATCCGGTTCGGGCAAGTCGGTGACAGCTTTGTCGGTTCTGCAACTTCTGCCTTATCCGATGGCCCGGCATCCGACCGGCTCGATCCGCTTCCAGGACAAGGAGCTGGTCGGCGCAGCGCAGCGCGAGCTGCTGGCGGTGCGCGGCAACCGCGTGTCGATGATCTTCCAGGAGCCGATGACCTCGCTCAACCCGCTGCACACGATCGAGCGGCAGGTCAACGAGGTCCTGATCCTGCACAAGGGCCTGAACCGCGACGCCGCCCGGCGGCGTACGCTGGAGCTGCTCGAGCAGGTCGGCATCCCCGACGCGGCCAAGCGCCTCGACGCCTACCCGCACCAGCTCTCCGGCGGCCAGCGCCAGCGCGTCATGATCGCGATGGCTCTGGCCAACGAGCCCGATCTTCTGATCGCCGACGAGCCGACCACGGCGCTCGACGTCACCATCCAGGCGCAGATCCTGAAGCTGCTCAAGAGCCTGCAGGCCCGGTACGGCATGGCGCTGTTGTTCATCACGCACGACCTCGGCATCGTCGCTAAGATGGCGGACCGGGTCTGCGTCATGACCCAAGGCGAGATCGTCGAGCAGGGTCCGGTGGCCGACGTCTTCGACCGGCCGCAGCACGCCTACACGAGGCACCTGCTCTCCGCCGAGCCCAAGGGCCGCCCCGCCGCCGCCGATCCCAACGCACCGGAGATCGTGCGCCTCGACGAGCTCAAGGTGCACTTCCCGATCAAGCGCGGCGTGCTGCGCCGGACCGTCGGCTACGTGAAGGCGGTCGACGGCGTCAGCATCGCCCTGCGCGAGGGCCACACCATCGGCCTGGTCGGCGAATCGGGCTCGGGCAAGACCACCCTCGGCCTCGCCCTGCTGCGGCTGGAGCGCTCCGAGGGCGGCATCCGCTTCGACGGCAAGGACCTGCAGGCGCTGAGCCAGAGCGACATCCGTCCCTTGCGCCGGCAGATGCAGATCGTCTTCCAGGACCCGTTCAGCTCGCTCAGCCCGCGCATGTCGGTGGCGCAGATCGTCGGCGAAGGCCTCGAGGTCCACACCATCGGCAGCGAGTCCGAGCGCGCGAAGATGATCGACGACGCGCTGCGCGAGGTCGGCCTCGACCCCGCCGCGCGCGAGCGCTATCCGCACGAGTTCTCCGGCGGCCAGCGCCAGCGCATCGCGATCGCCCGGGCGCTGGTGCTGAAGCCGCGCTTCATCGTGCTCGACGAGCCGACCTCGGCGCTCGACATGAGCGTGCAGGCGCAGATCGTCGACCTGCTGCGCGACCTGCAGCAGCGCCACGGGCTCGCCTACCTCTTCATCAGCCACGATCTCAAGGTCGTGCGCGCGCTGGCCGACGAGGTCGTGGTGCTGCGCGACGGCAAGGTCGTCGAGCGCGGCACCTCCGAGCAGGTGTTCGGCGCGCCGCAGACGCCGTATACGAAGGCGTTGATCGCCGCAGCGTTCGATCTCGAAGCGGTCGCGTAACGAAGGGGAAGTCCATGGCGGGGGCCATTGCGTATATCAGCCGCGATACCGACGGCGTCGCCTGGGAGAAGCTGCTGACCGAGGCGCTCGGGCCGCTCGACTTCCGTCGCCTGCGGGACGGGCTCGGCAACACCGACGACATCGAGATCGCGCTGGCCTGGAAGCCGCAGCCCGGCCTGCTCGCCTCGTTCAAGAACCTCAAGATGATCGTGTCGCTCGGGATGGGCGTCGACCATCTGCTGGCCGACGACAAGCTGCCGCATCACGTCGCCATCACCCGCATCATGGACGACGGCCTGGTCGGCCAGATGGCCGAGTTCGCCGTCTACTGGGCGCTCTGGCACCATCGCGACATCGCGAAGTATGCCGCCAGCCAGAAGGCCAAGAAATGGAAGCCCGAGGAGTTCGTCGACAGCATCCATCGCCCGGTCGGCGTGATGGGCCTCGGCACCATCGGCACGGACACGGCGAAGAAGTTCGCCATGCTGGGCTTCCCGACGATGGGCTGGAGCCGCACCGCCAAGACCGTGCCCGGCGTCGAGACGTTCCACGGCCGCGACGCGCTGCCGGCATTCCTGGGCAAGAGCACGATCCTGGTGAACGTCCTGCCGCTGACCCGCGAGACGCGCGGGCTGCTGGACAAGAAGACGTTCGCCGCCCTGCCCAAGGGCGCCTTCCTGATCAACATGGGTCGCGGCGCCCACGTGGTCGACGACGACCTGCTGGCGGCGCTCGATTCAGGGCACCTCGCGGGCGCGGCACTCGATGTCTTCAACACCGAGCCGCTGCCGGCCGATCATCCCTATTGGGCGCATCCCAAGGTGCACATCACGCCGCATATGGCGGGCTACACCAACCCGCGCACCGCTTCGCCCGGCGTGATCGAGAACATCAAGCGGCTGCGCACCGGGCAGCCGCTGCTTCACACGGTCGATCCGAAGACGGGGTATTGAGAGTCATCGATTCCTCCCTGCCCGTAGCGCGGGGAGGTGTCGTGGTAATCCGCGACGGAGGGGTCATGGGCCGCAACACGAGGTGGCTCATGACCCCTCCGCCCGCGTAAGACGCGGGCACCTCCCCTTCGCGGATTCCGCGAAAGGGAGGAAAGCTCCGACTACTCCGCGGCGACCTTCGAAGCCGCCTTGATGTTCGACCGCTTGATGCGGTCGAGGTTCGAGCCCTCGATGCGCACCAGCTTGGTCACCGTGTCGCGGTTGGGCGAATGGATGACGTGCACGTCGTAGAAGTGCGCGTCGCCCGGCTTCAGCACGTAGACCTTCTCGGGCTCGACCAGCGTCGGATTGGTGCCGTCGCCCTTGCGCACGACCTTCCAGTCGGTCATCTCGGTGTCGCCCTCGGCGAGGCCGTAGATCGCCCAGCTCGAGCCGTGGTCGTGCGGCTCGCCGTGCGCCGGCTTCATGTAGACATGGCCGCAGACGCAGAAGCCTGTTTCGGGATCCTCGTAGAGGACTTTGCGCGGCTTGCAGTTCTCCGGCGTCAGGTGCCTGGCGATGAATTCCTTGTCGAGGCACACCTTGGAGACGAGCTTGCAGACGGCGTCCTTGCCGCCCTTGCCGGGATCGGCCTTGAGCGCGGCCTTGATGTCGGCGCTGAGCTGCTCGAGCGTGTAGGTCATGACTTCACCCTCTTTTCTATGGTCGCAAAGATAGCCCGGGCAGCCTGGGCCTCGCCACCCTCCGGGCGGCCGGGCCGGCTCGAGTTGTTCCAGGCCATCATGTCGAAATGCGCCCACGGCACCGCGTCGGGCACGAACTCCTGCAGATAGAGCGCCGCGGTGATCGCGCCGCCAAAGCCGCCCGGCGAAACGTTGTTGATGTCCGCCACCTTGCTGTCGAGCAGCCGGCGATAGGGCCGGTACAGCGGCATCCGCCACATCGGATCGTCGACCTCGGTACCCGAGGCGACCAAGCCGTCGGCCAATGCATCGTTGTTGCAGAACAGCGCCGGCAGGTCGGTGCCCAGCGAGATGCGCGCCGCGCCGGTCAGGGTTGCGCAATCGACCATCATGGTCGGCTTCTCCGAGGCGCCCTCGTGCAGGGCGTCGCACAGGATCAGCCGGCCCTCGGCGTCGGTGTTGCCGATCTCGACGCTGATGCCCTTGCGCGTCGGCACCACGTCGAGCGGCCGGAAGGCATTGCCCGACACGCTGTTCTCGACCGCCGGCACCAGGAGCCGCAGGCGCACCGGCAGCTTGGCTGCCATGACCATCGAGGCCACCGCCATCACCGTCGCGGCGCCGCCCATGTCCTTCTTCATGTTGAGCATGCCGGCCGCCGGCTTGAGGTCGAGGCCGCCGGTGTCGAAGCACACGCCCTTGCCGACCAGGGTCACCTTGGGATCGCTCTCCTTGCCCCAGGTGAGATCGATCAATCGCGGCGCGCGCGTGCTCGCACGGCCGACCGCATGGATCATCGGGAAGTTCTGCTTCAGCAGATCGTCGCCCACGATCACCTTGATCCTGGCCTTGTGTGTCTTGGCGAGCTCCTGCGCCGCGGCGGCGAGCTCGGCCGGCCCCATGTCGGACGACGGCGTGGTGATCAGATCGCGCGCCAGGCAGATCGATTCGATCATCGCCGTCGCCCGCGCCTTGTCGGCGCCCTCCGGCCACGCGATCTTCGGACCCGCCTTGCCCTTGGTCGCCTTGTAGCGCTCGAACCGCCACGTCCCGAGTCCGATCGCGACGGCCGCGTCGGTCGGCGACACCGGCGACGTGTCGCCGAGCTTCCAGGTGCCGGCCGGCAGTTTCGTTCCCAGCGCGCCGAAGTCCCACAGCGCCGGCCTGGCCGACAGCACGAGCACTGCACCGCTCGCCTTGCCGTCGCGTCCGGGCAGCACGGCGAAGTCGCCCGCCTTGCCGGAAACGCCCGTCGATTCGAGCCAGCCGCGGCGCGCCGCATTCTGTTCCTTGAGCCACGACCGCCACTTCGACGGCATGACAAACTGCACCGGTAGCGAAGAGTTCGACCGATCGACGAAAGGCAGCGCCATGGACATGCTCATCAAACTGTAGTGCAAAGGAGCACAATTGCCGGCCGGGTGCCGGCTGGCAAGCGAGGAGGCGAGTTGCATGGCCGAGTTCACGCTCGTGATCGGCAACAAGAACTATTCGTCGTGGTCGCTGCGCGGCTGGCTGATGGCCAGGATCGCCGGCATCGAGTTCGAGGAGATCGTGATCCCGCTCGACCTGCCGGAGACGCAGGCGGCGATCCGCAAGCATTCGCCGTCCGGCCGCGTGCCGGTGCTGCTGCATCGCGGCCTCGCGATCTGGGAATCGCTGGCGATCGCGGAATACCTCAACGACCTCAAGCCCGAGGTCAACCTGTGGCCGCCGTCGGCCGCGGCCCGGGCGCATGCCCGCTCGATCTCGTCCGAGATGCATGCGGGCTTCGCCGATCTGCGCGCCAAGATGCCGATGAACATCCGCGCCTCCTATCCCGGCAAGGGCATGACGCCTGGGGTGCGCGCCGACATCGAGCGCATCACCGGCCTGTGGCGCGACTGCCGCAAGCGCTTCTCGGCCGCGTTCGACAAGGACGAGGGCTTCCTGTTCGGCACTTTCGGCGCCGCCGACGCGATGTATGCGCCGGTGGTGACGCGGCTGCGCACCTACGGCGTCAAGGTCGACAAGGACACCGACGCCTATTGCACGGCGGTGCTGGCCCATCCCGCGATGAAGGACTGGATCGACGCCGCCAAGCACGAACCCTGGCTGATCGCGGAATACGAGCTGGCGTAGGCCACGCGAATTTCATTGGCGGTGCTACAGTACGGCGCCATGCGCTCCCTGACCCGTCGCACCGTCCTGCTCTCGGCCCTTGCCGCGCCCGCCGTGGTGCGGGCCCAGGGCGACTATCCCAACCGCACGATCCGCCTTGTGATCCCGTGGCCGCCCGGCGCCTCGGCCGACGCCTTCCTGCGCATGATCGCCGAGCAGAGCGGCAAACGGCTCGGCCAGTCGATGGTTCCGGACAACAAGCCGGGCGCCAACGCCTCGCTGAGCGGTGTCGCGCTCAAGGACGCCAAGCCGGACGGCTACACGCTCGGACAGATCCACACCGGCACCTTCCGCGCCGCGCTGATGGCCGACAAGCCGCCCTACGATCCGCTGAACGACTTTACCTACATCATCCAGCTTTCAGGCTCAGTGCACGGCATCGTCGTGCGCGATGACAGCCCGTACAAGACCTTCGAGGAGTTCGTCGCCGCGGCCAAAGCCAATCCCGAGAAGCTCACCTATGGCACCTTCGGCCAGGCCTCGGTGCAGAACCTGGTGATGGTCGACCTGCAGCAGCGGCTCGGCATCAAGCTCACGCACGTGCCCTACAAGGGCGGCAGCGATCTCTACAACGGCCTGCTCGGCAGCCAGATCGACGCGATCGCCGACGCCAGCGGTTGGATCCCGCTGGTGCAGAGCGGCAAGTTCCGGCTGCTCGTGGTGTGGGGCTCGCAGCGCATGAAGCTGTTCCCCGAGGTGCGCACGCTGAAAGACACGGGCATCGACCTCGAGGTCAACTCGCCCTACGGCGTGTGCGGCCCCAAGGGCATGGACTCCGCGGTCGTGAAGAAGATCCACGACGCCATGAAGGACGCGCTGTTCGACCCGGCGACCCAGGCCGTGATGGCGACCTACAACATGCCGACGCTCTATCTCGATACGGCCGCCTACGACAAGGCGGCGCGCCAGCAGAACCAGATCGAGATCGACAATCTCAAGCGCGTCGGGATGCTGGCGAAGCAATGACTCTGGAGGGGAGTTTACGATGGACCTGAATCTGCGCGGCAAGCTCGCCCTCGTCACGGGCGCGTCCAAGGGAATTGGCCTGGCGTGCGCCCGGCAACTTGCGGAAGAAGGCTGCCATCTGCATCTCGCGTCGCGGACAAAAGCGGATCTGGAGCGCGCCAAGGAGGCCATCCAGGCCCGGCACAATGTTTCCGTGACGACTCACGCGGTCGATCTCAGCAACGGCGATACCGTGCGGTCGTTGGCGGCGGCTTGTCCCGACATCGACATCCTGGTGAACAATGCCGGCGCCATTCCGGCCGGCGACCTGCAGGCCGTCGACGAGCCGCGGTGGCGTCAGGCCTGGGACCTGAAGGTGTTCGGCTACATCAATCTCTGCCGTGCAGTCTATCCGGCGATGAAGGCGCGCGGCGGCGGCGTCATCGTCAACGTCCTCGGCGCCGCCGGGGAGCGGCCGACCTGGGGCTACATCGCCGGCAGTGCCGGCAATGCCTCGCTGATGGCCTTCACCCGCGGGATGGGTGGCACCAGCCTGGTCGACCACATCCGCATCGTGGCCTGCAATCCCGGCCTCATCCGGACCGAGCGCATGGAGACGATGCTGCGCGCGAGCGCCCAGACCAAATTCGGCGATCCCGCGCGCTGGCAGGAACTGATCTCGACGAGTCCACCGGTCGGCACGCCCGAGCAGTGCGCCGATCTCGTGGCGTTCCTCGCGTCCGACCGGGCCTCGCACATCGCCGGAACGGTCGTGACGATCGACGGCGGCGCGGCGCACTTCAGCGGGGTCCTGTAGAGCCGCGATGCGGCGCGCCCACCCGCTGGCGCCTCGACAACGAGACGATGCGGGACGAATAATATCGCGCGCGATCCGCATGGGAGGAGTCATGTCCGACACCAAGAACTGGAAGTTCAGCCACGATGTCGCGAGCAAGGCTGAGTGGACACCCGGCTTGCGGGAAATCTTCGAGTACCGGGACCTCGGCATCAAGGGCGGGACCAAGGGCGACTACGTCGCTCACCTCGTTCGTCACAACGGCAAGAAGATGAAGGACGACGTGCAGCATTGGCACGTCCACGACTGCACCTTCCAGATGGTCTACGTCCTGAACGGCTGGGCGACCTTCGAGTATGCCGGGCAGGGCCAGAAGACGATCCGCAAGGGCGATTGCATCAACCAGATCCCCGGCATCCCGCATCGAGAGATCGCCTGTTCGGAGGATTTCGAGGTGCTCGAGATCGTGGCACCGTCTGACTTCAAGACCAGGATCGTCGAAGCACCGGCCGCGCAAGCCGCGGAGTAGCCAACAAGAACAACAGGCCGGCGGCAAACCGCCGTGCCAGGGAGGAAGCACATGTCCGGACATTTCCGCCCGTCACGACGGGCCATGCTCAAGGTCGGCCTCGCGGGAGCCGCCACTGTCGCGTCGCCGGCCATCCTGCGCCTGACCGCGTCGGCGCAGAGCGGCCCGATCAAGATCGGCCTGCCGCTGGCGTTGACCGGCGCGCTGGGCTCGGTGGGACAGCAGCAGAAGCGCGGCGCCGAGCTCTACGCCAAGATCCAGAACGCCAAGGGCGGCATCCTGGGACGGCCGATCGAGCTCCTGATCGAGGACACTGCCGGCAATCCCGCCAACTGCGTGCGCAAGGCGCAGGAGATGGTGGAGCGCCGCGACTGCCGCCTGCTGACCGGCATCACGCTGTCGTCGGAGGCCCTGGCGGTGGTGCCCAAGCTCGCCGAATGGGACTCGATCTTCATCTCGTCCGACAACGGCGACGGCCGGCTGACCGCCGAGAGCCTGGTGCCGAATTTCTTCCGCGCCAACATCTCGGGGCCGATGGGCACGCGGGCGGTGTCGCTCTATCTCCGCACCGCCAAGCTGCAGAAGTTCTATGCGCTGGGGCTCGACTACGCCTGGGGCCACAACAGCGTGCAGGTCTTCGAGCAGGAGGCGGTCAAGTCCAAGAAGGAATTCATCGGCAAGGTCTTCGCGCCGACCGGCACCAAGGACTATTCGCCCTACATCACCAAGATCCGCCAGTCCGGCGCCGACGCCGTCTTCCTGGTGCTGCAGGGCGACGACAACAATGCGTTCCTGTCCCAGGCGCAGCAGTACCGCCTGCCTGAGAAGGTCAAGCTGCTGACCGAGATCGTCGACCTCGCCAGCATCCGCGCCGTGGGCGATGCGTCGCTCGGCCTGATCGGCTCCTCGCGCTACAGCTTCACCTACGACCATCCGCTGAACAACGAGTTCGTCGCCTTGTGGAAGAAGGAGCACGGCACCGTTCCCGATACCTTCGAGGGCGAGCAGTGGCAGTGCATGAAGGTGTTCGAGGCCGGCATCGTCAAGGCCGGCGGCATAGAGGCCGCCAAGCTGCGCGCCGCGCTCGAGGACATCGAGATCGAGAGCGTCAAGGGCAAGGTCCATATCCGCAAGTGCGATCACCAGGGCGTGCAGCAGGGCTTCATGGTCGAGGTGGTCAAGAAGCCGGGCTTCGACACGCCGGTGCCGGAAGTCATCGCAACGTTCCCGGGCGACAGCACGACGCCGACCTGCAACACCATGACGTTCAAGGACTAGGCTCATGCTCCTCTCCCCCTTGGGGAGAGGAACATGACTCGACGAGGCGATGAGCACGCTGGCCCTTCTGTTATCGCAGTTCGTCGACGCGCTGTCGCAGTCGGCCCTGCTGTTCTTTCTCGGCGTCGGCCTGACCCTGATCTTCGGCCTGATGCGGATCGTCAATTTCGCCCACGGCGCGCTCTACATGCTGGGCGCCTTCGTCGGCTACTCGCTCGGCACCTGGTCGGGCAACTACTGGCTTGCCCTGGCCGGAGCGCCGCTGCTGGTCGGGCTGTTCGGGACGGCGTTCGAATTCTCCATCCTGCGTCGCCTCTACCGGCGCGATGCCCATGCCTTCCTGATGGTGACTTTCGGCCTTGCCCTGGTCGTCGGCGAGGCCGTCCGGCTGACCTGGGGCTCCGACGCGCTCAAGGTCGCCGCGCCGCCGGTCCTGTCCGGCGTGGTCTTCCTGCTCGACGAGCCGTTCCCGGTCTATCGCCTCTTCCTCGCTGCCACCGGCATCGTGGTCGCCGTGGCGATCTGGCAATTCCTCGAGCGGTCGAGGCTCGGGTTGCTGATCCGCGCCACCTCGCAGAACGCCGACATGGCCAATGCGCTCGGCGTCGACATCAAGCTCATTCGCTCGTGCGTGTTCGGGATCGGTTGCGGGCTAGCCGCGCTCGGCGGCGTGCTGGCGGCGCCGCTGGTCACCGCGTCCAACGGCATGGCCGCGACCGTCATCATCGACGCCTTCGTGATCGTCATCATCGGCGGTATGGGCAGCTTCCTCGGCTCGCTGATCGGCGCGCTGCTGATCGGCTTCGTCCAGGTATTCGGCAACTACTACGCGCCCGATTTCGCGCTGGCCTTCATGTACCTGGTGATGCTGGCCGTCCTGGTGGTGCGCCCGGGCGGCCTGCTCGGCAAGGAAGCCTGAGCGGATGAGGGGCACGACCCGGCTGATCTGGATCGTCGTCGCGCTCGCGCTGCTGGCCGCGCCTCTCGGCCTGCCGCCGTTCGCCATGACGCTGCTGACCGAGGCGGTCATCCTCGGCCTGTTCGCGATGAGCCTCGATCTCATGTTCGGCTATACGCGGCTGGTCTCGTTCGGCCACGCCGCCGCCTACGGCTTCGGCGCCTATGCCTGCGGCTGGCTGCTGCTGCACACCGGCATGCCCCTGCTGTTCGCGGTGTTCGCCGCCGGGTTGCTGACCGGCGTCATGGCGATCGGCGTCGGCTGGATATGCACGCTGGCGACCGGCGTCTCCTTCTCGATGCTGACGCTCGCCTTCGCCCAACTGCTCTACGCCATCTCCTTCAAATGGACCTCGGTGACAGGCGGTTCGGACGGGCTGGCGGGCATCCCGCGCACGATCGGCCCGTTCGGCTTTGCCGCTCTCTCGAGCAAGACCGGCTTCTACTATCTGGCGCTCGCCTGCCTGGTCGGCGGCTTCCTGGTGTGCCGTGCCCTGGTGCGCTCGCCGTTCGGCGCGGTGCTGCGCGGCATTCGCGAGAACGAGGCCAAGACGACGGCCCTCGGCTACAATACCCGCCTCTACAAGATCGCCGTGGTGGCAATCTCCTACGGCCTCGGCGGCCTGGCCGGCGCGCTCTATGCGCCGTTCGCCGGCTTCGCCAATACCGAGCTGCTGTTCTGGCTGCTGTCGGGCCAGGTCCTCATCATGGTGATCGTCGGCGGCGCCGGAACGCTGATCGGCCCGGTCCTGGGCGCCGCGTTCTTCATGCTGATGGAGCACCAGCTCAGCGCGTGGACCGAAGCCTGGGCGCTCTACTTCGGCCTGATCTTCATCGCCTTCGTCCTGTTCGCGCCCCAAGGCATCTGGGGACTGGCGACGGGGTGGTTGCAGATGGGGCGGTCGCGCGCCAACCCGAGGCTCTGACCGTGCCGCTGCTCGAGCTCGATGGCGTGACACGGCGATACGGCGCCCTGGTCGCGCTCGATCAGGTCGCCATGAAGGTCGAGGAAGGCGAGGTTCGCGCCGTCATCGGTCCCAACGGCGCCGGCAAGACGACGCTGTTCAACGTGATCACCGGCACGGTCAAGCCGACAACCGGAGCGATCCGGTTTTCCGGCCAGGCGATCGCCGGCCTGCCGAGCCACCAGATCTGCCGGCTCGGCCTGTCGCGCACCTTCCAGATCACCGCGCTGTTTCCCGAGATGTCGGCGCGCGAGAACGCGCAGCTCGCGGCCCAGGCCCGCCACAAGCAGCGCTGGCAGCCGTTCGGCGGCGGAAAGATCTTCAAGGAGGCGCAAGCCCTTGCCGATGCCGCGCTCGAGCAGCTCGGCCTGTCCGGCATCGCCGACCGGCCGGCCGGACTGCTCTCGCACGGCGACCAGCGCCTGCTCGAGGTCGCCATGGCCATGGCGCAGCAGCCGCGCGTGCTGCTGCTCGACGAGCCGACACAGGGGCTCTCGGTCGAGGAGACGGCGCAGGCGGTGGAGACGCTCGCCCGGTTCCTGCAGGCCTCGCGGATGACGGTCCTTCTCGTCGAGCACGACATGGAAGTGGTGTTCCGCCTCGCCCACCGGATCACGGTGCTGCATCGAGGGGCAGTGATCGCCGACGGGGCGCCGGCCGAGGTGAAGGCCGATCCGCGCGTGCAGGATGCCTATCTCGGAGGCCTCGACTGATGCTCCGGATCGAGGGCATGAACACGCACTATGGCGCCAGCCATGTCCTGCAGGGCGTCGACCTCGACATGCCGCAAGGCCGCATCAGCGCCGTGCTCGGCCGCAATGGCGTCGGCAAGACGACGATGGTGAAGACCATCATGGGGCTCGTCGTCCAGAGCGGCGGGCGCGTGCATGTCGGCAGCACCGACATCACCGGCTGGCCGCCTCACCGTGTGGCACGCGAGGGCGTGGCCTACGTACCCGAGGGACGATTGATCTTTCCGGATCTCACGGTGATCGAGAACATACAGGTCGGCGAGCGCAAGGCCGGCAGCGCCTGGCCGCTCGCCCGGCTGCTCGAGCTGTTCCCCTCGCTACGCGAGCGCGCCGCCAACCGGGGCTCGCAACTCTCGGGCGGCGAGCAGCAGATGCTGGCGATCGCCCGGGCGCTGGTGTCCGATCCGAAGGTGATGCTGCTCGACGAGCCGAGCCAGGGGCTCGCGCCCCTGGTCGTGCGCGAGCTGGCCCGAGTCATCCGGCTGCTGCGCGAGGAAGGCGTCACCATCCTGCTGGTCGAGCAGAACATGAAGCTGGCCGAAGCGGTCGCCGACGAGCTGCATATCATGGTCAAGGGGCGAATGGTCTACCGGGCCACCCCTGCCGTCTTCCGTGCCGAGGAAGAGACGATCCGGCCGCGCTTCCTCACCGTGTGAGGGCTCATTCCATGTCGACCTTCAGGGCCTTCAGCTTCTTGCCCCAGAAGGCGTGCTCGTCGGCGATGTAGCGGGCGAACTCGACCCGCGTGCGCTCGGGCGGCAGCTCGACGCCGTCCTTGTCCAGGACCTCCGCCCACTTGGGCGCCGTCATCGCCTGCCTGGCCTTCGAGGCAATGGTGTCGAGGAGGGCATCGGGCGTGCCGGCCGGCGCGAACAGGCCGTGCCAACCGTTGATCACCGCGTCGATCCCCTGCTCCTTGAGCGTCGGCACGTCGGGCAGCGACGACAGCCGGCGCATGCCGGTCACGGCGAGCGCCTTGAGATTGCCCCTCTTCACCTGCGGTACGGCCGGCGGCAGCGACGAGAAGTTCATGGTGATGATGCCGCTCAGCACGTCGGCCAGCGCCGGGCCGGTGCCCTTGTAAGGAACGTGCGTGACCGCGATACCGGCGGCTTCGGCAAACAGCGCGCCGGACAGGTGATTGCCGCTGCCCACGCCGGCGGAAGAGTAGGTGAGCTTCTAGGGGTCCCGCTTCGCCAGCGCCACCAGTTCCGCCGCCGTGTTGGCCGGCACCTTCGGGTTCACGACCAGCACATATTGATAGTCGGTCGTCTGGCAGATCGGCGCGAGCGTCGTCAGCGTGTCGATCATGCCTTTCTGGACCCACGGATTGACCACGATCGTCTGGGCCGACGTAGCCGTCCGGCCTGGCGGCGGCGACGGCCCGCAAGCCGAGGCTGCCGTTGGCGCCGCCCTTGTTGTCCACGACGACCTGCTGGCCGACGATCGGCCCCATCAGTTGCGCAAGCTCGCGCGCGTTGATGTCGTTGCTGCCGCCGGGCGCATAGCCCACGACAAACGTGACCGGGCTGGCCGGCCAGGCGGCTTGGGCGCGCAGCGATTCCGGCATCGCGACCGCGGTCGTGCCGAGCGCCACCATGCTCCGGCGTGTGAAGACGGCCACCCTTGCCTCCTCTCAGGCTGCCGGCGGATGGGGCATCGCCGGCGGCGCGGCCGATCCGTTTTCGGACAGGCCGTGGGTCAGGTTCGCGAGAGATCCCGATTTGAGGCCGATCTCCGACAGGAGCGAGTCGATGATCGGTGCGTGCGCCCGGTAGGCGAGCGCCGCGGCGACCGCCGATTCCGCGAGGTTGCCGCCCGGCGCCATCGAACCGGCGGCGCCGTTGCCGTCGCCACCGCGATTCAGCCCATCGACCTGGACGATCTTGATGCCGTCGATCGCCTTCATCGGCTCGACCGACTTCTCGATCACCGCAGGCAGCGCCTCGAGGAGCGCGAGGCGATATTTGAGGGTGCTCTGGGCATCGCTCAGCAGATTGATCGCCTCGGTCAGCGCGCGCTGAACCTCGGCTTCCGCCAGACCCTTGGCCTTGGCCGCGTTGGCCAATCGCACGGTGGCGTCGGCCTGCAGGTCGGCCGCATCGCGGTCGGCGCGCGCCTTGGTCGTCACCCGCAACGCCTGGGTGTCGGCGTCCTTGGCGGCATCGATCAGCGCCACGCTCTTGTCGCGGTCGGCCATGGCGGTCTTGCGCGCGGTCTCCACCGCCTGCTCCGCCCGGACGGCCTCAGCGAGCGCCGTATTGGCTCGGGCCTGCGCCTGCGACTGCTCCTCGGACTTGGCGGCGACCGCGATGGCTTTGTCCTGCGCAGCGATCTCAGTGATCTTTTCCTGGTTGGTCCGCGCCACCTGGATGTCGCGCTCGGCCTCGACCGTACGGGTACGCACCGCCTGGTCGCGCTCGATGCCCGTCTCCTTGATCTGCCGGTCGGCCTGGATCTGGCTTTGCTCGGCCTCGCGCTTGCGCTCGGCCTCGATGCTGGCGATCTTGGCGTTCTGCTCGGCCTGGCGCATGCGCACTTCCTGCTCCTGCGCGAGCGTCATGAAGGTTTCCTGCTGGCTGATCTCGAGCTTGCGCTGCAGGGCGTCGCGGTTCTTCTCGCGCACCGACACCTCGGTATCCTGCTCGATCTCGTTGCGCTCGCGGCGGCGACGCTCGGTCTCCTGGGTGAGCTTCACGAGGCCTTCCGCGTCGAAGGCGTTCTTCTCGTTGAAGTGCTCCTTGGCCGTCTGATTGAGGTTAGTCAGGGAGACGCTCTCGAGCTCGAGGCCGTTCTTGGCCAGATCCTCTGCCACCGTGCTTTGCACGCCCTGGACGAATTTCTCGCGCTGGTCCTGGAGCTCCTGCATCGTCATCGTCGCCGCGGTCGACCGCAGCGCGTCGACGAACTTGTCCTCGGTCAACTCGGACAGCGCCTGGGCGTCGGCGGTGCGTTGGCCCAGCGTCTGGGCCGCCGTCGCGACGCCCTCGACCGTAGGCTTCACCCGCACGAAGAAGGCGACGATCACGTCGACCCTCATGCGGTCCTTGGTGATCAGGCTGTCCTGCTGGGCCCGGTTCACCTCGAGCTTCAGCGTGTTCATGTTGATGCCGATGGTCTCGTGGAAGATCGGCAGCACCACGGCGCCGCCCGACATGATGACCCGCTGGCCGCCCAGGCCGGTGCGGACGAACGCCCGCTCGGCCGAGGCCCGCTTGTACAGTCGCGCGAAGATGAAGCCGATGGTCAGCAGGGCCGCCAGCACCGTCGAGCCGGCAACAAGCCACGCAGTGAAGCCTTGCATCTGTGGTCTCCCCCTTGGTCCAGATCTATCGAATCACAGCAGGTCCGGGCGCGGATTGCGGATCGCGTGGAACAGGCTGCCCGACGCCCGGCTGACGATCAGGACAGCATCGTCCCGGTCGAACCGGACCTCGGGATCGTCCGGCACGACCAGCAGATAGTGCGTCCGCCCGTGCTCGTCGGTCAGCTTGGCCTGGCCGGGCTGCCCCGCCATGGCCGAAGCTGCCGTCAATCGCGCGACCCGACCGATGAAGCTTTCCTCCGATATCGCCGAGGTCTCGTCGCGCGGGACATGGCGGGCGATCTGGCCGCCGAAGAGGCGCACGGCGGGGACCGCGCAGGCGGCAGCGATCAGGCTGGCGAGCACCGGCGGCAGCGGCGTTCCGACGAGGCCGGCGACCGCCCATTGCAGCGCGAGCCCGGCAATGGCGAAGCCCGCCAGAAAGAGCACGACCAGCACCAGCAGCGGCACGCGCCCGACATGCAGCCAGCCGAGGAAATTCTCGCCGGGAAAGAGCGGCGTTGCGTGGTCGAAGTGGGCGGCAAAGAAAGTATCGAGATGATGCAGCAGGCCCGTCCCGACCAGCAGGGACAGGCCTTCGACCGCCCCGATGAAGAGCATCATGCAAATGGCCACCAGGAATGGCGCATTGCCCGGTGAAACCAATTCCTCCATCTCAGTCTCCTGAAGCCGCTCCACCGGCCTTGATGCGGGCCAGCCGTTCGGCAATGCGATGATTGCGCTGCATCGTCTCGAGCGCCTTGAGCTGCGCCGGGTCGGCACCGCTGCCGGTTACCGTCCCCGCCACGCCGGTGGTTCGCGCCATGATCCGGTTGAAGCCGGCCTCCGCCTTTTCGGCCTTGCCGCGGGCGGCCGCGGCAGCGGCCGGACCGGCGCTCCTGGCACCTTCGGCGGCGCGCTCGGCCTGGGCGGTCAGGAACGCCTGCACGGCGGCTTCCATCTCGCGGCGCTTGGCGCGCAGGCCGAGCAGCGTCCGCTCGTGCTCGATGGCCTTCTGCGACGCCTCGTCGAGCGAGCGGTGCAGGGCGGCGATGGTGTCCTCGAGGTCGAGCTGGCGCGCGATGCCGGCCGAGGCCGCGGTGTCGTTGCCCTGCTTGACCGCCAGCTCGATGCGCTCAGCCAGGGCCTCGATCTCGTTGTTCTGGCGGGCGATCGACGCCGTCGCCAGATGCTTGGCCGCCTCGTCACGGCCCAGCTCGGTCGCGACCTCGGCGATCGCTTCGTCCAGGTCGCGAATGAATTGGTTCATCATCGCTTCGGGGTTGAGGCCCTCCAAGCTGTCGAGCATGCCGTGGGCGTTCGCGGACAACAACCGGACGATGCGATTGGCGAGTGATTCGCTGGACATGGTCTACCGCTCCTTCGTAGCCGTGGGTTGACGCCGATCGCGGACCAGGTCGGCGATGTGGGCGATCTCGGCAAGGTACGAATCAAGCACCGCCGGATCGTACGCCGGAACCGCTGGGGTAATCGACAGCCGCAGCAGTTGGACGAGAAGGCGCATCGTGCGCATGGCCAAGTCGGCCTCGATGCGGGTCAGGGTGGCGACGGCCGCGCCGTCGGCCGGCACCGGCGGGAAGGCGATCGCCTCGGCCATGATCTCCGGCAGACCCGCGAGGATGGTGGCCACAACCTCGGAGTGCACCTTCTCCCGGCGCTCGGCGGCGCTCAGCACGTCCTGCAGCGGCCGCAGGAAATCCCGCAGCATCGCGGCGCAGGCCACGTAGTCGGAGGTGCCTTCACGCTGCCGGCGCGTGGCGCCGATTAGCGATCGGATGCGATCGCTCGGATTGCGGGCGCCCTCGATGTCGAGGCCCATCAGCCACTGGATGTCGTCTTCGGGGATTCGGACGGAAACAGTCTGCATAGCCCTCACCAGGCTCCTAGTGTGCGATTCATTTCATACGTATACATTAGTGTACGATTGCCATAAATTGCAAGGCCTGAAATGCAGGCGATCGTGCTACGCGTGGCAAATGCCGACGAACTTCATCTTCATCCTGGCCGACGACCTCGGCTACGCCGACCTCGGCTGCTACGGCGGCCGCGCGCCGGTCTCGCCCAACATCGACCGCATGGCCGCCGAGGGCCTGCGCTTCACGCGCGGCTATGCCAATTCCGCCGTCTGCTCGCCGACCCGATTTGCCCTCGCGACAGGCCGCTACCAGTACCGGATCCGCGGCGCGGCCGAGGAGCCGATCGGCAGCGCCATGCGCGGCGACAAGGTGATCGGCCTGCCGCCCGACCATCCGACCTTGGCGTCGCGCCTCGCCGAGGCGGGCTACCGCACGGCCTTGATCGGCAAGTGGCATCTCGGCTTCCCGCCGACCTTCAGCCCCTTGAAGAGCGGATACCACGAGCATTTCGGGCCGCTCTCGGGCGGTGTCGACTACTTCACCCACCAGGACAGCTTCGGCACGCACGACCTGTTCGAGAACGACAGGGAAGTCGACCGCGACGGCTATCTCACCGATCTGCTGAGCGACCGCGCGGCCGACTTCGTGTCGCGCGCCGCCCGGTCCAAGCAGCCCTTCCTGCTCAGCCTGCACTACACCGCGCCGCACTGGCCGTGGGAGACTCGCGACGACGGCGAGCTCGCAAAGTCGTTCGGCAAGGGCCGGCCGATCTATCACCTCGACGGCGGCAACATCCACGCCTACCGGCGGATGATCCATCACATGGACGAGGGCATCGGCCGCGTGCTGGGCGCGCTCGACGAAAACGGAATCGCACGGGACACGTTGGTCGTCTTCACCAGCGACAACGGCGGCGAGCGCTTCTCCGACAACTGGCCGCTGGTCGGCGGCAAGATGGACCTGATGGAAGGCGGCATTCGCGTGCCCTACGTGGTGCGCTGGCCGGCGCGCACACCCGCCGGAACGGTGACCGAGCAACTGGCCATCACCATGGACTGGGTGCCGACCTTCCTGGAAGCCGCGGGCACCTCGCCCCATCCCGATTATCCGAGCGACGGGATGTCGCTGGTAAGGCCCCTCGGCGATCCGCGGGCCGTCACCGAGCGCCCCCTCTTCTGGCGCATGAAGCACAACGAGCAGCGCGCCATGCTCGCCGGCCGATGGAAATACCTGAAGGTCAACGAGCACGAATACCTGTTCGACGTGGCAAGCGACGAACGCGAGCGCGCCAATCTCGCCAAGCGCCACCCCGAGCGGCTGTCCGCGATGCGCGCCGCCTGGGAGACGTGGGATGCAACGATGCCCCCCATCCCGGCAGAGGCCGGCGTGCGGCTCGTCTACGGCAAGAAGGAAATGCCATGACGGACACCGCGGCCATCCGCGACATCCTCGATTTCTGGTTCTTGCCGCTCGGCGATCCGGAGCATGCCAAGCCGCGCAAGATCTGGTGGGAGAGCACGCCGGAGCTCGACGCCGAGCTGCGCAGCCGCTTCGGCACGCTGCTCGACAAGGCGATCGCGGGTGAGCTCGACGCCTGGCGCAAGTCGCCCGACGGCGCGCTGGCGCTGACCGTCCTGTGCGACCAGTTCCCGCGCAACATGCATCGCCGCAGCGCGCGGGCTTTCTCGGCCGATGCCAAGGCGCGCGAGACGGCGCGCTACGCGCTGGCCCGCGACTATCCGGCGGCCTACAGCAACGACATGCGGCTGTTCTTCTACATGCCGTTCCAGCACAGCGAGGACCTGGGTGACCAGGAGCTCTGCTGCGCGCTGTTCGCAGCCCTGCTCGACGAGACCAACACCAAGTACGCGATCGACCATCGCGACATCGTCGCCCGCTTCGGCCGCTTCCCGCACCGCAACGAGGTGCTGGGCCGCGCCAGCACGGCCGAGGAGCTGGACTACCTCAGGACGGCGGATCGCTTCGGCCAATGACGGCACGGTAGAGGTCGGCCGTCGCTGTGTCGAAGCAGCAGAAGATCACGCGGTCGAGCGCGCCGGCGTGGGCTTTCACCTCGCGCACCGCGATGTCGGCGGCGGGTTCCCTGGGGTAGCCGTAGACGCCGGTCGAGATCGCCGGGAAAGCGATGCTCTTCAGGCCCTGCTTCCCGGCGAGCGCCAGACTGTTGCGATAGCAACGCGCCAGCAGCTCGGGCTCGTTCTTGTTGCCGCCGTTCCATACCGGCCCGACCGTGTGGATGACGTGGCGCGCCTTCAGCCGATAGCCCCTGGTGATCTTGGCTTCGCCGGTCTTGCAGCCGTGGAGCATACGGCATTCGGCAACGAGCTCGGGCCCGGCAGCGCGATGGATCGCGCCGTCGACGCCGCCGCCGCCCAGCAGGCTCGAGTTGGCTGCGTTGACGATCGCGTCGACGTCGAGCCGCGTGATGTCGCCCTCGATGACCTCGAGGCGCGCCATGGTCCTACCAGTAGCGGACGGGACCGGTGTCGAGATGGACGAAGCCGGAGCGCGGGTAGAAACCCACGCCGCCCATCTGCAGCGACCGCGCGGCCTGGCGGATCTTGAACACCGGCACGCCGGGGAAGCGGATGTCCATGGCGTTGCCGTTCATGTGCTGGCTGTCGCGCGCCACGCCGCGGCTGACGCTCGCCAGCCAGGCGTTGGTCTCGGGCGAGCGGAAGGCGGACAGCACCTCGACCGTGCCGCCATAGCCCGAGATCTGCATGGTGTGCCACAGCACGTCGAACACCAGCGGATCCATCTCGGTCTGCTCGCCGGTCTTGCTGTCGCGCAGGAAGTGATTGAGCTTGTTCAGCGCATCGCGCTTGTAGGCGCCGTCGGCCCAGTAGGTGACGGTGAGCTGCTCGCTGGAATTGACGTTGAGCAGGCTGAGCGTGCGCGGGCTGGCGAGGTCCAGCGTCGGCGGGGTCTCGGGCACGGCCGGCGCCGGGGCGAAGCCGCCGTAGCGCGAGCCGCGCAGCGTCTGTGGCGTCACCGGATGTTTGACGTGGGCCGACGAGCTGCTCTGGGCCGCAGCCGTCTTCTGCACGGCAGGCTTGGCCGGCGTGGTCGCGGTGGTGATCTTCTTCTGGGTCGTGCTGGAGGTGCTGCCGCGCATCACCTCGGGTGCTTGAGCTAAAGCAGCGCCGGCGAAGGCCAGCGTCGCCGCCAGACTTAGTACGAGACTCCGCATCCCCTGCCCTGATGTTGTTGTATTTTTGCCACAGCGTTCTTAACAGAGTCCGATTCCTGATACAAAGCGAAATTCCCTGTCATTTGTAGTTGTTAACCGGACGACTTCACCGTCGCTGCAGTGTGTTCGATTTCCGGAACGCCCGGCACGACCTCGACCGAGACGCCGGCGAGCCGGAGCGCCTCGATCTCGGCGAAGGGATTTCCAACCGTAAGTCGCACGACGCTGCGGCCCGCGCGGGCGAGCGCGAGCAGACGCTGGGCCGCGTCTTCCGGCGAGACGCAGAGACGCTCGGCATCGCGCCGCGCCATCGCGAGCACCTCGGGCGCAACCAGACGGTCGTGGACGATCACGTCGGCGTGCTGCAGCAGTCGATGCGCCTTCAGGGTCAGCAGGTCGGGATCGCCGGGCCCCGCGCCGACCAAATGCACCATGCCCTGCGCGGGCACCGACTCGCCGCGCACCGAATCGAGCAGGCGGATCAGCTCGCGGCGCGCGGCGATCTCGTCGCCGGCCAGCGCCAGCTCGCCGACACGGCCCTCGAAGACGCGGTCCCAGAACAGCCGGCGCGCGCGCGGCTCGGCGAGCGTGCGGCGCACCTGGGCGCGGAAGATCTCGGCGAAGCGCGCCAGCCGGCCGATCGCCGCCGGCACGGCGCGCTCGATCTCGCCGCGCAGCTTGCGGGCGAGCGCGGGCGCCGTGCCGCCGGTCGAGATCGCGATGGTGATCGGGCCGCGATCGACGATCGACGGCATGATGAAGCTCGACAATGCCGGCGTGTCGACCACGTTCACCGGCACGCCGCGCGCCTGAGCCGCGCGCGAGACGCGTCCTTGCAGCTCGACGTCGTCGCAGGCCACGATCACGAGCGACACGCCCTCGAGCTCGCCGGCCTCGAAGGCGCGGCCGACCCAGACGATGCGGCCGTCGGCGATGAGCTGGGCGATACAGCCGGTGACCGTCTCGGCGACCAGCGACACCTGCGCGCCGGCCGACAGCAGCAGCTCGATCTTGCGCGCGGCGGCATCGCAGCCGCCGACCACCAGGGCGCGACGCTCCCGCAGCGACAGGAAGATCGGGAAGCCCTGCATCATGCGGCCTTCTTCACGCGGCCCTCTTCGCGCGGTGGGCGCGCAGCAGCAGGCGGATCTCGGGCCGGCACGAGCCGCAGTTGGTGCCGGCGCGCGTCATCTCGCCGATCGCTTCCAGCGACCCGGCACCCTCGGCGATGGCGCCCTCGATGTCATGGCAGGAGACGCCGAAGCAGGCGCACATCTCGCCGCCACGATCCTCGGCGTCGCCGCCGCGCAACACGGCGTTGCGTTCGGCGACGGTCAGCCGATCGATCGCCATGAACGGCGCCAGGCGATCGCGCGCCGCGTCGTCGCGTGACTCGCCCGTCACCATCACCGCTTCGAGCCGGCCGTCGGCGATGACGGCGCCGAGCCCGACTTCGCCATCGAGCCCCTTACCCTCGAGCCAGGGGCCGGGATTGGCCGTACGGATCGCCGCGGCCAACGCCTTGCGCGCCGGGGCGAGCGGCTGCTCGCCGGCGACGAGGTAGGCGTAGTGCCCGGCGCCCTTGAGGCGCACCCAGTAGGCGATCTGCGGCAGCATCAGCGCACGCCGAGCGAGAATCGTGCCATGCCACTTCACGTCGAGGGCGCGGATCTCGACCGGCGTGTGCTTGAGCTCGGGCTGGCCGGAGACCGGATCGACCGCGGGATTGACCGCCGAATTGATCCGGCCGGCGCGCGAGACTTGCGCCGTCCAATGCATCGGCGCGAAGGCCTCGCCCGGCCGCACCGCATCCGACAGATGCGCGCGCAGCACGCTGCGGCCCCAGCCACTTTCCACGGCCACGATCGCGCCTTCGGCGATGTCGCGGGCGGAGGCATCGCGCGGATGCAGCTCGACCGTCGGCTCGGGCCGATGACCGGCAAGCCGGGCCGACTTCCCGGTGCGCGTCATGGTGTGCCACTGGTCGCGCACGCGGCCGGTGTTGAGCCGCAACGGCCGCGAGACGGTCGGTGCATGCGCCGGCGCACGCGGCACCGTCGCGACGAAGCGGGCGCGACCGTCGGCGTGGAAGAAGCCGCCGTCGGCGAAGAAGCGATCCTTGCCCCAGGTGAAGGGCGCCAGCGTGTCGTACGACAGGCCGTCGATCGCGATCTCGAAATCGCGCGTGCCATCGTTCTCGAAGGCCGAGAGAGCGGCATGCTCGCGGAAGATCTCGCCAACGTCGTTCCACGCGAATGCGTTGCCATGGCCGAGACGGCGCGCCACCTGGCTCAGGATCCGCCAGTCCGGCCGCGCCTCGCCGGGCGCCGGCAGGAACGGACGCTGGCGCGAGATGCGGCGTTCGGAGTTGGTGACGGTGCCGTCCTTCTCGGCCCAGGCCAGCGCCGGCAGCCGGATGCGGCAGGCATCGACGGTGTCGCTGGCGCGGACCGCCTCGGAGACGATCGCGTACTCGCAGCCCTGCAGCGCCGCCTGCACGGCATCGGCGTTGGGCAGGCTGGCGACAGGATTGGTCGCCATGATCCACACCGCCTTGATCTCGCCGCGACCGACCGCGTCGAACAGCTCGACGGCCTTGAGGCCCGGCCGGGTCGCGATGCGCGGCGCCTTCCAGAAGCGGCGCACGCGCTCGACATCGGCCGGCGCGAAATCCATGTGGGCGGCGAGCGTGTTGGACAGCGCGCCGACCTCGCGGCCGCCCATCGCATTGGGCTGGCCGGTGATCGAGAACGGCCCCATGCCCGGCCGGCCGACGCGGCCGGTCAGCAGATGGCAGTTGATCAGCGCATTGACCTTGTCGACGCCGGCGCTCGACTGGTTGACGCCCTGCGAATAGAGCGTGACGGTCTTCTCGGTGCGCGCGAACCAGTCGAAGAAGGTCGCGACGTCCGCGGCCGGCAGGTCGCAATCGACGACATCGCTGGCGTGCGCGGCCGCCAGCGCCGCTTCGAGGCCGCTGGTATGGCGCTCGATGAAATCGGCGGCAACGACGCCGCGGTGCTGCAACGAGGCCAGCAGGCCGTTGAACAGGGCGACATCGCTGCCGGGCTTGAGCGCCAGATGGAGGTCGGCGATGCCGCAGGTCTCGGTGCGCCGCGGGTCGATCACCACGATCTTCAGGTCCGGCCGGGCGCGCTTGGCGGATTCCAGCCGCTGGAACAGCACGGGATGACACCAGGCGAGATTGCTGCCGACCAGCACGGCGAGGTCGGCCTGCTCGAAGTCCTCGTAGCAGCCGGGCATGGTGTCGCTGCCGAAGGCCCGCTTGTGGCCGGCCACCGAGGAGGCCATGCAGAGCCGCGAGTTGGTGTCGATGTTGGCGGTGCCGAGGAAGCCTTTGATCAGCTTGTTGGCGACGTAATAGTCCTCGGTCAGGAGCTGGCCCGAGACGTAGAAGGCAACGGCATCGGGGCCATAGCGGTCGATGACGTCGCGAAAGCCCGACGCGACCGTATCGAGGGCCGTTTCCCAGGAAAAGCGCTGGCCGTCGATCTCGGGATGCAGCAGCCGGTCCTCGAGGCCGAGCGTCTCGCCCAGCGCCGCGCCCTTGGAGCAGAGCCGGCCGCGATTGGCCGGATGCTCGGGATCGCCGGCGATCGCCGCGCCGCCCTTGCCGTCCGGCAGGGCGACGACCCCGCAGCCGACGCCGCAATAGGGACAGGTGGTACGGACGCTCATGCCGCCAGCGCGATTGGGGCACACGAGGCTAGCTCTCGCAGGACTTCGACGTCGTGACGGCGGCAGAACTCGAAAAAGGTCTCAGCGGGGCTCGCGCGATGCGCCAACCAGGCATCGAGCAGCTTCTCGAGCATCGCCGGCAGGTTGTCGAACACGACGCTGCGGGCGTATTCGCGCGCCATCGACTGCTCGGCGGTCGAGGCGGCCCCTCCGCCGATGAAGACGTGGTAACCCTCGACCGTCTCCTCGCCGCGTTCGACCTTGCAGGCGAGCAGCCCGATGTCGCCGACATAGTGCTGGGCGCAGGAATGATGGCAGCCGGTGAGATGGATGTTGATCGGCCGGTCGACCGGCACCCGCATCTCGAGGTAGTCGGCGAGCCGCAGCGCATGCCCCTTGGTGTTGGCGGCGGCGAACTTGCAGCCGGCATTGCCGGTGCAGGCGACCAGGCCGCGGCGGATGGCGCTCGCCTCGACGCCGATGCCCAGCACCTGCAACGCGGCGATGCAGACGCCGACATCGGCGTCGGCGACATCGGAGATCAGCAGATTCTGCCAGACCGTGAGCCGCAGGGTGCCGCTGCCGAAGCGCTCGCTGATCTCGGCCAGCCCGCGCATCTGCTCTGATGTGATGCGGCCGACAGGCAGCACGATACCGAGGTAGCGGCGCCCCGGCTGTTTCTGCGGGTGCACGCCGATATGGCCGTGCTTGTCCGCCATCGGCCGCGGCGCGAGCGCAATGCCCGACGCACGGCGCAGCGGCGCGCCGTATTCCGTTTCGACCTCTTTCAGGAAGGCGTCGCGGCCCATCCGGTCGAGCACGTACTTCAGCCGCGCCTTGGCGCGGTTGGTGCGGTCGCCGTGGACGATGAAGGCACGGACCACGGCGCCGGCGACCTTCACGCATTCCTCGGGCTTCAGCAGCACACCGGTCTCGTGAGCGAAGTCGTGATGGCCGGTGATGCCGCCGAGCTGCAGGCGGAAATAGACGCCGCCCCCGGAGCCATCTTGCGCCCGCGCCGCGACGAAGCCGATGTCGTTGGTGTCCTCCAGCACCGGCACCTTGCCGCCGCCATCGAAGGCGATGTTGAACTTGCGCGGCAAGCCGTACATCTCGCGGTGATTGAGGATGTAGTGGTGCATCGCCGTGCAGAGCGGCCTTGTGTCGATCAGCTCCTGCGGGTCGATGCCGGCGGTCGCGCCGCCGGTGATGTTGCGGATGTTGTCGGCGCCCGAGCCGCGCGCGGTGAGGCCGAGCGCCTGCACCGCCGTCAGCAGGTCGATGGCGCGGTGCGCCGGGATCTCGCGAATCTGCAGGTTGGCGCGCGTGGTGACATCGGCGTAGCCGCCGCCGAAGGAATCGGCGGCATCGGCCAGCCCGCGCATCTGCCAGGCATTGAGGATGCCGTTGGGCATGCGCAGCCGGCACATGAAGGAGTTCTCGGCCGGCGCGACGTAGAAAAGCCCGTGGTACTTGGTGAGCAGGACGTCGATGCCCTTGGGAAACTCGCCCTTGTCGGAACGCTCGACGACCTCGTCCCAGCGATCGAGCGGATGGCGCTGGCGCTTGGCCTTCTCCTCGGCGACCAGCTTGCCGCCGGCTGCGATGGCGCGGTCCTGCGCGGCATGCTGCAAGGCATCCGGCCCGATGGACGACAGGCTCGGTTGGGCGGCGGCCGGGGCAGCAGCCGGCGCCGCCGCCTTGCGCGCGGCCAACCCGCTGGTGAATCCCTCCAGCCAGCGTTTCTGCTGGTCGGTGAATTCCATGGCGCGGCCTCTAGGCGGCCGCCCGCGCCGGCACGCGATGCCGGGCGTAGAGGAATTCCAGCACGGCGGCGCGGCAGCGGGCGTACTCGGCGTCGGTCGCCAATTCGAGCCGCCGCCGCGGGCGCGGCAGGTCGATCTCGAGGATCTGGCCGATCGTCGCCGACGGGCCGTTGGTCATCATCACCACGCGATCCGACAGCAGCACCGCCTCGTCGACGTCGTGGGTGATCATCATCACCGTGTTGCCCAGCCGGGCATGGATCTCCATCACGCTGTCCTGCAGATGGGCGCGGGTCAGCGCATCGAGGGCGCCGAACGGCTCGTCCATCAGCAGCACCTTGGGCTGCATGGCCAATGCGCGTGCGATACCTACTCGTTGCTTCATGCCGCCGGAGACCTCGTGCGGGCGCTTGTCCCGGGCCTGCCCCATCTGCACCAGCTCGAGATTGTGCATCACCCAGTCGTGGCGCTCGGCCTTGGACTTCGAGCCGCCGAACACCTTGTCGACGGCGATCGCGACGTTGCCGTAGACGGTGAGCCAGGGCAGCAGCGAATGGTTCTGGAAGACGATGGCGCGGTCGGGTCCGGGCTCGTCGACCAGCTTGCCCTCGAGGAAGACCTCGCCGGTGGTCGACTGCAGCAGGCCGCCCAGGACGTTGAGCAGGGTCGACTTGCCGCAGCCGGAATGGCCGATCAGCGACACGAACTCGCCCCGTTCGATGGTGAGGTCGATGTCGCGCAGCACCTCCGTGGTCATCTGACCGCGGCTGAAGCTCATGCCGACCTGCTCGAACTTGAGGTAGCTGGTCATTGCGCGGCCGCTCCGTGGCTGACGAGATGGCCCAGCGCCGCGATCAGCCGGTCGAGCAGGAAGCCGACCACGCCGATATAGACCAGGGCCACGATGATGTCGGAGATGCGCGAGCTGTTCCACGCGTCCCAGATGAAGAATCCGATGCCGACGCCGCCGATCAGCATCTCGGCCGCGACGATCGCCAGCCACGACAGGCCGACGCCGATGCGCAGGCCGGTGAAGATGTAAGGCACGGTCGCCGGCAGGGTGATCTTCCAGAAGACCTCCCACCAGGAGAGCCGGATCACCGCCGCGACGTTGCGATAGTCCTGCGGGATGTTCCGCACGCCCACCGAGGTGTTGATGATGATCGGCCAGATCGAGGTGATGAAGATCACGAAGAGCGCCGACGGCTGGGCGTCACGGAAGCCGGCGAGCGACAGCGGCAGCCAGGCGAGCGGCGGGATGGTGCGCAGCACCTGGAAGATCGGATCGAGGCCGCGCATCGCCCACAGGCTCTGGCCGACCAGCACGCCCAGCGCGATGCCGACCACCGCCGCCAGCGAGTAGCCGACGGCGACGCGGCTCAGCGACTTGGCGAGATGCCAGAAGGCGCCCTTGTCGACGCCGCCATTGTCGTAGAACGGGTCGACGATGAAGTCCCAACTGTCGGCGATCACCTTGCTGGGCGCCGGCAACGACGAGCCGGGCGCCGAGCAGAGGAGCTGCCAGACGAAGAGCATGAGCCCGATCACGATCACCGGCGGGATGACGATGCCGCCGATGCGCGCGGCGATCTCGCGCAGGCGCTCGACCGCCGGCCGCACCGGCGCACGGAAGGGCACGATCTCCGCCGAAGCGCCCGGCACGGGCACCGCAGCGGCAACGGACGCGGTGGCGACAGCCTTGGCCTGCATCACGCCACCTTCTTGATCTGCAGCGAGGCGAGATAGGTCTTGGGATCGGCCGGGTCGAACACCTTGCCGTCGAAGAAGGTCTCCTTGCCGCGCGACGCGCTCTTGGGAATGTCCGCCTCGGCAACCGACAGGATCTTGGCGGCCTCGCGCCACAGGTCTTCGCGGTTGACCTTGCCGATGATCGCCTTGGTGTCGAGATCGAGCGGCAGCTTGCCCCAGCGCTGGTTCTCGGTGAGGAACCACAGCTCATGGCTCTGGTACGGGTAGCTGACGCCACCCTTCCAGAATTTCATGAGCTGGTCGGAGCCGGTGACGTTGCGACCGTCGCCGTAGTCGATGTTACCCTTGATACGGTTGTTGATGTCGCCCGCCGGCACGTTGAACCACTGACGCTTGGCGATGATGGTGGCGAGCTCTTCCTTGTTCTCCATCTTGTCGCACCATTGCTGGGCCTCCATCACGGCCATCAGCACGCCCAGCGCCGCCTTGGGATTCTTGTCGACCCAGTCGGCGCGCATGCCGAGCGACTTCTCGGGGTGGTTCTTCCAGATCTCGCCGGTCATGCAGGCGGTGAAGCCGATGTCCTGGTGCACGAGCTGGTCGCCCCAAGGCTCGCCGACGCAGAAGGCGTCCATGTTGCCGACCTTCATGTTGGCCACCATCTGCGGCGGCGGCACGACGATGGTCGAGACGTCCTTGTCGGGATCGATGCCGCCCGCCGCCAGCCAATAGCGGATCCACACGTCGTGGGTGCCGCCCGGGAAGGTCATCGCGACCTTCACTTCCTTGCCCGCGGCCTTCTTCTTCGCGAAGGCCTCCTTGAGCGGATCGGCCTTCACCGTCACGCCCATGCCCTTGTATTCCTTGGCAACCGAGATCGCCTGGCAGTCGTAGTTGAGGCGGGCGAGGATATACATCGGCGTCGGCTTGTTCTCCGCCGTCGTGGTGCCCATCGTCATCTGGTAGGGCTTGGGCGTCAGGATGTGCGCGCCGTCGATGCCGCCGGCGCCCGAGCCCAGCACCATGTTGTCGCGCGTCGTGCCCCACGAGGCCTGCTTGGCGATGTCGGCGTCGGTGATGCCGTACTTGTCGAACAGCTTCTTTTCCTTGGCGATGATCAGCGGCGAGGCGTCGGTCAGGGCGATGAAGCCGAGCTTCACCTGCTTGGTTTCCGGTCCCGCACCCTGGGCGAAAGCGCCCGACGGAAGGGCTGTGCGCGCGGCACCCAGCAATGCGGCGGTGGCGGTCGCGCCCTTGAGGACCTGGCGGCGGCGAAGGTTCGTCATCACTCTAATCTCCTGAACGTAGAAGCACGGGAAGTTCATCGTTGGCCGGCTCGACGGCCGGCGTGCTCGGCGTGATCGGCTCGCCATGCGCACCGGGGGGCAGGCGATCGCCGTCGGGATACGCCACGCCGATCTCGGCAGCGGCGGCGCGGAAGATGTCGGTGCGGTAGACGCGGTCCGCCGTCGCCGCGACGTCGATCGACGGCGGGCACTGGCCCCAGCGCACCATCTGCCGGAGGAACCAGTCGGCGTGGCTGCGCCATGGGAAGTTGGCGTGGTTGCGATGGAAGACGTGGAAGTCAGGCAGATCGAGCGTGCGGGCGATCACCTCGGCCGGCGTGTTGAGGTAACGCGGGCTCGCCAGCACGCGCGCCGCCTCGGCACGGTTGGAGGGCTCGTCGAGCCACTGGCAGGCTTCGATCAGCGCCTTGATCAGCGCGCGCAGCGTGAGCGGATTGCTCTCGGCCCAGGCCTCGGTGGTGCCCAGCACCTTCTCCGGCATGCCCTTCCAGATGTCGGGGCCGGTCAGCACGACGCGGCCGATGCCGAGCACGGCGGCGCGCTGGTTCCACGGCTCGCCGACGCAGTAGCCGTCGACCACGCCGCCCGAGAGATGCGCCACGGTGTGCGGCGGCGGCACGACGACCAACCGCACGTCGCGGTCGGGATCGAGTCCACCCGACGCCAGCCAGAGCCGCAGCATGTAGTTCTGCGCCGAGTAGGGAAACACCGACGCGAGCACGACTTGCGGCGCGCCCGCCGCCGCACGCTTGCGCACCACCGCGGCCAGCGCCTTGGCGGTGAGCGCCGGATGGCCGCCGGCGACGAGATCGGGGGCGGCCCCTTCCATCTCGCGCCACAGGCTTTGCGACAGGGTAAGCGCGTTGCCGTTCACCTGCAGCGTCATGACGTTGACCAGCGGCACGCTGACGCTCGACAGGCCGAGGGTGATGGCGAGCGGCAGCGGCGCCAGGATGTGCGAAGCATCGAGCACGCCCAGCGCCAGCTTGTCGCGCACGTTGGCCCACGACACTTCGCGGCGGATCTCGACCTCGAGACCCTGGCGCTCGAACGCGCCCAGCTCCTCGGCCAGCACGACCGGCGCGCAGTCGATGATCGGGATGAACCCGACTTTCAGTCTCGGTCGCTTCAGGTCGGTCATGCGCCACGCCACTCCGCAAACAAAAAAGCGTCCTGTCGGCCGGCTGCTGCCGGTCGCTCAGGACGCCGTTGTCCAATCCCGCAGACCATCGTCGGCCCGCGTTCAAAATCAGGGTAAGTGCCCGCCATTGGGCGCTCATGTGCAGCGCAGCATGAGTTGTGCCAAAGTCTAAGCTGTTGATATTAGTCTATTTCTTCATATAGCCTGTAAAATAGGCAAGCCTACTTCTTGAGCACTTTGGCGTAGGTGACGATGTCTTGGGCGACTTCGCCAATGCGCTTGTTCTGGTCCATGGCGAGCTTGCGCAGCAGCTTGTAGGCGGCCTCCTCGCCCAGGCCGCGCTGCTCCATCAGGAGGCCCTTGGCGCGGTCGACCGCCTTGCGTTCGAGCAGGGTGAGGCGGGCGCGCTCCAGCTCCTCGCGCATGGCGTGGTAGCGATTGAAGTGGCCGACCGCGACATCGACGACCGAGCGCACGCGGTCCTGGGCCAGGCCCTTCACGACATAGGCCGAGACGCCGGCCTCCATCGCCGCCGCGATGGTCGCAGGATCGGACTGGTCGACGAACAGCGCGATCGGCCGCGGCTGCTGCTCGGTGCTGCGGCGCATGTCCTCGATGACGTCGCGGCTGGGACTGTCGGTGCTGACCACCACGACATCGGGGGCGAGCTCGCGCACCCGCGCCGGCAGATCCTGCGTGCCCTGCAATCTCGCCAGCAGGCGGTAGCCCGCCTCGCGCAGGCCGCTCTCGACGATCTCGGCGCGTGCAGGATTGTCGTCGATCAGCAGGACGGACAGCGGCTTGTGCACGCACCGCGGGCCGCAACTTCCATGCCACACCAATTACGGTGTTGATTCGACGAGCTTTCCGTCTTCCCAGCGGCTCGCCCGGGCGCGCTCGTCGGTCCCGATCAGCTGGCCATAGCCGTGGCGCTTGCCGGCCCGGAACTGGCCCTGGTAACGCTCGCCGTTGGCGAGCTGCTCGACGCCGAGGCCGTCGAGCGAGTCGGATTTGAACTCGCCGGTCTGCACCACCGTCGGCTCGGTCAGCACGCGGCGCGTGCCCAGCCCCTCGAGCTTGCCCGAGGCGAAGTTGCCTTCGGCGCGCTCGGCACCCGCTTTCTCGCGCACGCCCAGCCCCACCGGCAGCCCGTTGCGCCACCGGCCCTCATAGCGCGGTCCGTCGTTCAACTGCTCGACGCCGAGGCCGTTCAGCACATTGTCCTTCCATTCGCCGAACTGGCGGTCGCCGTCCTTGAACTGCAGCACGCCCAGGCCCTCGCGCTTGCCGTCGGCCAACTGGCCGACGTAGGTCGAGCCGTCGTCGCCGGCGACGCGCTCGGCGTTCTCCAGGCCCGGGTTCTCGGCGCGTGCCTTGGCGATCAGCGCCTCGCCGCGCATCGCGATCCCGGCCTGGGCGGCTTCCCGGGCGCGCTCGAAGAGGGCGCGGGCCTCGACCCCGGCCTTCTTCGCCGGGTCCTCGAGCGCCTTCTGCGCCGGCGACACCGCGGGCGGTGCGGGCGTCGGAGTCGCTGCCGGCGTCGCCGATGGCGGCGGCAGGGGAGTCGGTGCGGGTGTCGGAGTCGCTCCTTGCGATGGAGTCGATGGAGGCACCGGCGGCGCCGAAGCCTGCACCGTCGGCGGCGTCGGCGTCACGAGCTCGCGCAGCACCGCCTGGTAGCGCCACACGGTCGCGCCGATCACCAGCACCAGCGCCGCCACGATCCAGGGCGTGGCGCTGCGCCCGTGCGGGCGCGCCATCGGCTCCGGCAGCATCTCGCGGCTGACGCCGCTCAGGCGCGGCGCCGTGCTGCCCGCCGACGGGACATCCATGCGCTGCGTCGGTGCATCGTGGGCGCGCGGCAGCGACATGCCGAACAGCTTGCTCCAGTCGGCGACCGACTGCGGCCGCGCCTCGGGCGCGAAGGCGAGCGCCTGATCGATCGCCGTCAGGAAGGTCTTGTCGAAGGCGGCCGCCTGCGTCTCGGCCAGCGGGCGATAGGAATCCTTGCCGACGCGGCTCGCCGCTTCCGGCGGCGGCGCGCCGGTGATGGCGTGGTGCAGCACCGCGGCGGCGGAGTAGATGTCGCTCCACGGACCCTGCTTGCCCTCGGCGGCGTACTGCTCGATCGGCGCGTATTGCGGCGTCAGCACCGAGGTCAGCGTGCGCGTGCGATGGCTGATCGCCTGCCGCGCCGCGCCAAAGTCGATCAGGATCGGCACGCCGTCGCGGCGGATGATGATGTTGGACGGCTTGATGTCGCGATGCAGGAAGCCCTGCGCATGCACCGCGCCCAGGCCGAGCAGCAGGCCTTCGGCGAGGCGGCGCGCCTCGTCGGCCGACAGGCGGCGCCCGGCCGGATGCAGCAGCTCACCGACGCTGCGGCCGTCCTCGAACTCCATGACGGTGTAGGCGGTACCGTTCGCCACCAGGAAGCGCAGCACCGGCACGATGTGCGGATGGCGGAAGCGCGCCAGCGCCCGCGCCTCGTCGAGAAAGCGGTCACGGCCCCAGGCGAAGTCCTCCTCGAAGCGGCCGCCGCGCGCCACGACCTTCTCGCCTTGGCGCACGGCGAACTCGATCGGCAGGTATTCCTTGATCGCCACGACCTTGGCGAGCTGGCTGTCGAAGGCGCGATAGGTGATGCCGAAGCCGCCATGGCCGATCACGGCATCGAGCCGATAGTCGCCCAGCAGGGTGCCGAGCGGCAGGGCCTGGACATTGTCTGACGTCATGGCACGCGCATCCGGCTCCTTGATGCGCGTTCGCACGCGCCCGCACAAGCGTGGGCTCTTGGCGCGGGCTAATGAACGCCGGTGATCGGCGCGTGCCGAATCAGCGCGTGGCCAGTCAGCGCGTCGTGGCGACCGCGGACGCCGGCAGCCGCACCACGCTCTGGATTTCCGGCACGAGCTGCATGAGCACGATCAGTGCACACAAGCCGATGGCGGTGAGCATGGTGGCGGGCCGGGTCTGCAGATGGGGCGTCGGTGCGCGACGCGTCGGTTGGTCGGTCATGACCGTCCTTTGAAAAATGACTGCCTGAAAAGTCCGGCCGGGACCCGAAATAGGATGGGTTCAGCCGTGGCAAATTTAGGGCATAGCTGCCCCGACCTCAATAAAAATCTTTTCCACACAACAACTTAACACACGATCTTACGGTGTGACTCAAGGACACAATAGATCGCGGTTCGACGACGATCGGCCCACCTCTTATGGTCCGCGCGCTTTTCAGGAAAAGGACTGCTTTCGAAATGTCGGTGTCGCGTCGCGTTGCTTTTGCCTTGCCGCTTCTGGCATTCGCCGCTTACGCGCGCGCCGAGGCGTGGCCGACCAAGCCGCTGCGGTTGGTCGTGCCCTATCCGGCGGGCGGCCCGACCGACGTTCTGGCGCGCGCGCTGGCGGCGAAGATGGGCGAAGGGCTCGGCCAGCAGATCGTCGTCGACAACAAGCCGGGCGGCGCGGGCAACATCGGCAGCGACATCGGCGCCAAGGCCGCGCCCGACGGCTACACGCTCACCATGGGCAACAACGCCACGCATGCCACCAACCAGACTCTCATTCCGGCGACGCCGTTCGATGCCTCGAAGGACTTCGCGGCGATCGGTCTCACCACGACCGTGACGCACGTGCTGGTCGTGCATCCCGACGTGCCGGCCAAGACCATCCAGGAGTTCGTGACCTGGGCGAAGGCCGAGGGCGACAAGCTCAGCTACGCCTCGACCGGTAACGGCTCGGCGTCGAACCTGGCGATGGAGCTGTTCAAGGGCGCGACCGGCCTGCAAGCCGTGCATGTGCCCTATCGCGGCTCGGCGCCGGCGGTGCAGGACCTGCTGGGCGGCCAGGTGAAGTGCTCGTTCCAGACCCTGCCGTCGGTGCTGGCGCAGATCCGCAGCAACAAGCTGCGCGCGCTCGCGGTGAGCTCGCTCAAGCGCAACGCCAACCTGCCCGACGTGCCGACGGTCGACGAGACGGTGGTGAAAGGCTTCCAGGCCGACGCCTGGTTCGGCCTGTTCGCGCCGGCGCGCACGCCGGACGACATCGTCGCGCGGCTGAACGCAGAGATGCTGAAGGCGCTGAAAGACCCGGCGACCGCCGAGGTCATCGTCAAGGCAGGCTTCGACATAACCCCTTCGAAGCCCGCGGAGTTGGCCGATTTCGTGGCGGTCGAGATCGTCAAATGGGCCAAGGTGGTGAAGGACTCGGGCGCCAAGGCGGAGTAAAGTCGGCCGCATGAACGCACCCATGGCCGGCAACACCCGCACCCTGGTGCTGACCGGCGCCAGCCGCGGCATCGGCCACGCGACGGTTAAGAAGTTCGGCGCGTCAGGCTGGCGGATCATCACCATCTCCCGCCAGCCCTTCAGCGCCCTTTGCCCGTGGCCGGGCGGCGAGAAGAACCACGTGCAGCTCGACCTCGGCGACCCGGTCGAATTGGGCCGCGGCATCGAGGAGATTCGTCATCGCCTGGGCGGCGACGGTCTGCACGCGCTGGTCAACAACGCCGCGATCTCGCCCAAGGGACCGAACGGCAAACGGCTGGGCGCCATGGACACGCCGTTCGATCTCTGGCGGCAGGTGTTCAACGTGAACTTCTTCGCCCCGGTCGCGCTGGCGCGCGGCCTGGTCGAGGAGCTGAGCAAGGCGCAGGGCTGCGTGGTCAACGTCACCTCGATCGCGGGCAGCCGCGTGCATCCCTTCGCCGGCTCGGCCTATGCCACCTCGAAGGCCGCCCTCGCCTCGCTGACCCGCGAGATGGCGCACGATTTTGGCCCGCGCGGTATCCGTGTGAACGCCATCGCGCCGGGCGAAATCGACACCGCCATCCTGTCGCCCGGCACCGAGAAGATCGTCGAGGAGCAGATCCCGATGCGCCGCCTGGGCACGCCCGACGAGGTCGCCGACGTGGTCCACTTCCTGTGCGAGAAGGGCGCGTCCTATGTTTCCGGCGCCGAGATCCAGATCAACGGCGGCCAGCACGTCTGAAATCCCTCCCCATTCAAATGGGGAGGTGTCGCCGTCTGCGCCTTTTCGAACGAAGTTCGAAAAGGCGGAGGCGACGGAGGGGTCATGAGCCGCAGCATGTTGCGTCTGACCCCTCCGTCGCGGATTACCGCGCCACCTCCCCATTTGAATGGGGAGGAAGTAGTAAGGAGTCTCTCATGGACACGATGACCAATCTCAAGGGCGAATCCGGCCGCGACGCCCGTCGCCGCATCCGCGCCGGCGGCCATCGCCTGCCGACCTCGGGCATGGCGCCGGGCTATGTGCAGGGCAATCTCGCGATCCTGCCGCAGTCGCTCGCCGCCGACTTCGCGCGCTTCTGCCAGCTCAACCCCAAGCCCTGCCCGATGCTCGGCCAGTCCGAGCCGGGCGATCCGCGGCTGCCGATGCTGGGCGAGGACCTCGACATCCGCACCGACATCCCGAAATACCGCATCTGGAGGAAGGGCGAGCTGGTCGAGGAAGTGACCGACCTCGACAAGGCCTGGCGCGACGACCTCGTGTCGTTCGTGCTCGGCTGCTCCTTCTCCTTCGAGGAGGCGCTGGTCGACAACGGCCTCGAGATTCGCCACCAGACCTGCAACGTCAACGTGCCGATGTACCGGACCAACATCGAGTGCACGCCGGCCGGGCCGTTCCACGGCCGAATGGTCGTCTCGATGCGGCCCTTCAAGCCGGCCGACGCGATCCGCGCGGTGCAGGTCACGACCCGCTTCCCGTCGGTGCACGGCGCACCGGTGCATCTCGGCAAGCCCGAGCTGCTGGGCATCAAGGACATCGCCAAGCCCGACTATGGCGACAGCGTTCCGGTGCGCGACGACGAGCTGCCGGTGTTCTGGGCCTGCGGCGTCACCCCGCAATCGGTGATCGCCACGGTGAAGCCCGACTTCTGCATCACCCATGCGCCGGGCTACATGCTGGTCACCGATCTGCTGAACTCGCGACTCGCTGTCCTTTGACCGAAGCCCCCCGGTGAACGTACGTTCACCGGTGCGGAGGAAACAAAGGCCATGGTCAAGGGCGCGTTCGACGGCATCACCGTTCTCGATTTCACCCAGGGCATCGCGGGGCCGCATGCCTCGATGCTGCTGGCGTTGCACGGCGCCGACGTCATCAAGATCGAGCCCCTGGAAGGCGACTGGGGCCGCGCGCTGGGCGACATCAAGGGCGACCACTGCGCCCATTCGATCGCCTTCAACCGCGGCAAGCGCTCGATCGCGCTCGACCTGAAGTCGGCCGACGGCCGCGCGGCGGTGCAGAAGCTCGCCGCCAAGGCCGACGTGGTGATGGAGAGCTTTCGCCCGGGCGTGATCTCGCGGCTGGGCTTCGGCTACGAGGACATCAAGAAGCTCAATCCGAAGGTGGTCTACTGCTCGGTGTCGGGCTTCGGCCAGACCGGGCCCTACAGCAAGCGGCCGACGGTCGACGGGCTGATCCAGGCCTTCTCCGGCATGATGGTGATGAACCGCATGCCCGACGGCACGCCGTGGCGTCAGGGCATGATCGCCGTCGACGTGACCACCGGCCTCTACACCTTCCAGGCGCTGTCGACCGCGATCATGCGCCAGTTCCGCTTCGGCGAGGGCTGCTTCATCGATTCCAGCCTGATGAAGGCGGCGGCCGCCTTCCAGGGCGCCAAGCTGATGGAATGGATCTTCTCCAACGGCGCGCCGCCGGTGCTTTACATGCCGGCAGGCAGCTACAAGAGCAAGAACGGCTACATCATGGTGTCGGCGATGCGGCCGCATCACTTCAGGCTGCTGTTCGAGCTGATCGGCCGCGACGACGTCGCCAACGACCCCGATCTGCAGAGCCACGAGGCGCGCATCAAGAATGCGCCCAAGATCATCAAGGCGCTGCAGGAGACCATGCCGTCCAAGACCACCGAGGAATGGATCGCGATCTTGCAGCCCAAGGACGTGTTCTGCGAGCGGGTCAACAACTACACCGACTATCTCGAGCATCCGCACGTGATCGAGTCGGGCGCGATCGACTGGATCGAGCAGGAGCGCGTCGGCCGCCTCCCGGTCGCCAACATCGCGGGTCTGCCGCGCGCCTCCGAGCACGAGCCGCAGCGGCACGCCCCGCACGTCGGCGAGGACGGCCCGGACATCCTGGGCGAGCTGGGCTACAGCGCCGCCGAGATCGAGGCGATCTTCAGCCGCGGCGGCGTCGGCCGCCCGTCGGAGCCGGCGCCGGCGAAAGCGGCGGACTGAGCCGCGGCGCGGGGTCGCGGAAACCTCGGAAACCGCGCGAACCCGCCCGGAGTGGTGGCGCTGCCATCGGCTGCCAGAGGCATTGGCAGTGTTCCGTTGCCCGCCGGCCAGCGTTTTTCGCGACTCCTGCCACCCTGCCCGCACACCCCGGCGCCCTGACGAGAAATCTCCCTCGCCCGCGGCCACGGGTCGGCAATAGGAGGTGTTCGTACGCATGAGCATCGTCATGGCCGCCACACTGCATCAGGGCGCGCCGAACACCTATTAAGGGCATTGGAAGCGATTTTTCGTCAATGAATCGGCCCTCGATTCGCGTTCCAATGCCCATAAAGACGCTCGCACGCACAACGATCCACCGCCGTCGGTGGATTGTTGATCACGCCACCTGGAAGCCGTCCGCGAAGAAGTGCGCTTACCGTCTGGCGTACATTGTCAGCTCTATGCGGACTGCCATGCTTGCCACGCCGGATGAAAAGACCTTGGCGGCATCCTGCACGGCAATTCTATACGGCAAGTCGAGCAGGCGTTTCACCAAGGGTTCATGCTTGGCATCCAGCATGATCCAAACGTGGTCGCGGCCGTTCTCCGCTTCGACCCGCAGCAAATGGTAGCCGTCCGCCTCCGCAATAACGGCCGGGCCAACCAAAGCCGCGAACCGGTCCTGGTGCGCCGCCTTCTCGAGGATCGACCATTCGACTTTCGACTGAGCTTTGTCCCAGAAATACCAGGCAGTGCCGTAGGCACCAGTACCAGCAACAATGGCGAGTGCGACGTATGGAATTGCGTTCAGGCTTTTCGAATTGCGCCGCCTTCTTACAACAAACCAGACAACAGGCGCGGCCAGCAGGGTCGAGGTCATCTCGAAGAGCTGGATGAAAGTCGGCTTTTCACCCCCTCCCGTCCAACCGTCGCGGAAATAGTCATGCACGTACCCGAAGTCCGTGCCCATCATCGTCATGCACCAGCCAATCCATGCGACCAGATAGATCGCCGGCAGCATCAGCAGCGTTAGCGCCAGCCCACGCATGAACGTCACTTACGCGACTTGGAACCCGTGCGCGAACGGGTCGCGGTCGTCGACGAAGATGGTGTTGATGCCGTGCTGGCGCGCCCAGCCGGAGATCGAGGGCACGATGGCGTCGTAGTTGCCCACCTTGGCGGGCGCCTCGACCCGGCCGTCGAACAGCGAGCCGATGATGCTCTCGTGCACGAAGTCGTCGCCGACCTTCAGCTTCCCCTTGCCCGCAAGCTGGGCCATGCGCGCCGAGGTGCCGGTGCCGCACGGGGACCGGTCGATCGCCTTGGCGCCATAGAACACGGCGTTGCGGGCATGAGCGCGCGCCTCGCGCGGCTGGCCGGTCCACATGACATGGCTGACGCCGCGGATGGTCTCGTTCTCGGGATGGACCGGCTGGATCTTCTCGTTCAGCAGCCGGCGCACGATCGGCGACAGGCGCAGCACGTCGCCGGCCGACATCGACTCCAGCCCCGCGAAGTTCTTCTGCGGCTCGAGGATGGCGTAGTAGTTGCCGCCATAGGCTAAATCGAAGGCGAGCTCCCCGATCCCGGGCACGTCGACCACGACATCGGTCGCGGCGAGATACGAGGCGACGTTGGTGATGCGCACGCTCTCGACGAAGCGGCCCTCCTGTTTGTAGCGCGCCACCACCCGGCCGGCCGGCGCGTCGAGATTGAGCACGCCCGGCGTCGCCGGGCTCACCAGGCCGTTCTCGACAGCCATGGTCACCGTGCCGATCGTGCCGTGGCCGCACATCGGCAGGCAGCCCGAGACTTCGATGAACAGGATGGCGGTGTCGCAATCGTCCCGCGTCGGCGGATAGAGGATCGAGCCCGACATCACGTCGTGGCCGCGCGGCTCGAACATCAGCGCCTTGCGGATCCAGTCGTGGTTGGCGAGGAAGTCGAGCCGCCGGTCGCTCATGGTCGCGCCCTTGAGCAAGGGCCCGCCGCCCGAGACCAGCCGCACGGGATTACCGCAGGTATGGCCATCGAGGCAGGAGAAAGTGTGCAGCGCCATGGCCGGAGTCTTAGCCCATTGTCATCCTGAGCGCAGCGAAGGATCTAGCGCTGCAACAGCGCGCTGCTGGGCGGGCGTGAGGTCCTTCGCTGCGCTCAGGACGACAAGGCGAAGCGCTCAACCGCCGCCTTGTCCTGCAGGCGCACCACCGTCTTGTCCTTGCCCAGGAACTGGCATTCGACGGCGAAGCGCCGGCGATTGCGGCCATGGGTCTTGATCGCCCAGAGCAGGATCGAATCGCGGCTGAGGAAGGCGTTGCGGAAGGTCTCGCGGTTGCCGGTGCCCCAAAGCTCTTCCCGGCGCATCACACGGCCGATCGTGCGGCGCAGCAGCCGCCACATCACCAGCGGGAACGGCAGGTCGAGCCAGATCAGCGTGTCGGCGGCGCGCCAGATGAGGTCGCGCACCTGGCCGTAATTCCCGACCACGATCCAGTCACCGTCGCGGATCTCGCGCTCGACCCGATGGCGGAACAGCTCGAGCGGCGCCGGCTGCCAGTCGCGGCCCCAATAGAGCCGGTCGAGCTCGATCAGGCGCAGGCCATGGCGCTCGGCCAGCCGCTCGGCCAGCCAGCTCTTGCCCGACCCCGTGGTCCCGAAGACGACGACGCGCCGCATTGCGCGAACTGTAGCGTCCGGCCGCGGGCCAGCGTAGGGTTGCCGCCGTCTTTGAGGGAAGCGTCGATGTCGCAGTTTCTGTTCCGCAATTTCACCCTGCTCGATCCGCGCTGGGACGAGCCGCGCGGCGGCTACGAGGTGCTGGTCGAGGGCGAGACCATCCGCGAGGTCTCGAACAAGCCGATCAAGGCGAAGACCGCGACCGTGATCGACGGCGGCGGCAAGCGCACCCTGATGCCCGGCCTGATCGACTGCCACGTCCATGTCTTCCTGACCGAGGTGAACATCCGCCATCTCGAGGCGATCCCCCTAACCCTGCTGACCGCCAAGTCGGCCGAGCTGATGCGCGGCATGATCGATCGCGGCTTCACCTCGGTGCGCGACACCGGCGGCGCCGACTGGGGCATCAAGACCGCCGTCGACAGCGGCCTGATCGCGGGCCCGCGGCTGTTCATCTCGGGCAAGGCGATCGGCCCGACCGGCGGCCATTCCGATTCCCGCCGCCGCACCGACTATCAGCCGGCGTCCTGCGGCTGCTGCAACGCCATGGTCTATGTGATGGCGGTTGCCGATGGCGCCGACGAGGTGCGCAAGTGCGTGCGCGAGCAGATGCGACAGGGCGCCGACCAGATCAAGATCATGTGCTCGGGCGGCGTCGCCTCGCCCTACGACCCGCTCGATTCGCTGCAATTCTCCGAGGCCGAGATCGCCGCGGCGACCGACGAGGCCAAGGCGTTCGGCCGCTACGTGCTGGCCCATGCCTACACGCCCGAGGCGATCACCCGCGCCATGAACAACGGCGTGCGCACCATCGAGCACGGCAACCTGATCGACGACAAGTCGGCCCGGCTGATCAAGTCCAAAGGCGGCTACATGATCGCCAACCTGGTCACCTACTTCTCGATGAAGGAGCGGGCGGCGCAGTTCGGCATGACCGCCGATATGCTGGCCAAGAACGACATCGTGCTGGAGGGCGCGCTGCGCTCGCTGGAGATCTGCAAGAAGGCCGGCGTCAAGGTGGGCTACGGCACCGACCTGCTGGGCGCGCTGCAGGTCGACCAGAGCCTGGAGTTCATCCATCGCGCCAAGGTGCTGAAGCCGATCGAGATCATCCGCCAGGCCACCACCATCGGCGCCGAGATCCTGCGCATGGAGGGCAAGCTCGGCACGGTCCAGTCAGGCGCCTTCGCCGACCTGATCGCGGTCGACGGCAATCCGGTGAAGAAGCTCGAGCTCTTCCTCGACCAGGGCAAGCACCTGCCGATGATCATGAAGGCCGGCAAGTTCCACAAGAACGCGTTGAAGTGAGCCACTATTGTCGTCCTGAGGCGCAGCCGAAGGACCTCACAGAACGATCAGACACGGACAGTCGAAAGCGAGTATGGGGCTGGCGTGAGGTCCTTCGCTTCGCTCAGGACGACAGGGGAGAGAATCGGTAGCAATGTCCTTCCTGTTCAAGAACCTCAGCCTCCTCGATCCGAGCTGGAAGGAGGCGCGGGGCGGCTATGAGGTGCTGGTCGAGGGCGACACCATCAAGGAGGTGTCGTCCAAGCCGATCCGCTCGCGACAGGCGCAGGCGATCGATTGCGGCAAGCGCACGCTGATGCCCGGCCTGATCGACTGCCACGTCCACACCCATCACAGCGAGGTCTATATCAACCGGATGGAGGCCGTGCCGCTCACCCTGATGATGGCGCGCTCGGCCGGCCGCCTGAAGCGCATGCTCGACCGCGGCTTCACCACGGTGCGCGACGCCGGCGGCGCCGACTGGGGCACCAAGACCGCGGTCGAGTCGGGCCTGATCCCCGGCCCGCGCATGTTCATCTCCTGCCGCTCGATCGGCCCGACCGGCGGCCACAACGACCGCAACCGCCGGACCGACTTCGCCGGACCGCCCTGCCTGTGCTGCAACGGCATGGTGTTCATCCGCGCCATCGCCGATGGACCCGATGAAGTGCGCAAGGCCGCGCGCGAGCAGATGCGCCAGGGCGCCGACCAGGTGAAGCTGATGGTCTCGGGCGGCGTCGCCTCGCCCTACGACCCGCTGGAATCGCTGCAATTCACCGAGGAGGAGATCACCGCCGCGGTCGAGGAGGCCAGGGCCTTCGGCCGCTACGTGCTGACCCACGCCTACACGCCCGAGGCGATCACCCGCGCGGTGAAGTGCGGCGTGCGCACCATCGAGCACGGCAACCTCGTCGACGCGCCGACCGCCAGGCTGATGGCCAGGCACGGCGTCTACATGATCCCCAATCTCGTGACCTACGACGCCATGAAGCGCCGGGCCAAGGAGCTCGGCATGCCGGACGTCATGCTGGAGAAGAACGACGAGGTGCTGAAATACGGCTATCGCGAGCTGGAGCTCTGCCGCAAGGCCGGGGTGAAGATGGCCTACGGCTCCGACCTCCTGGGCGCACTCGAGGACGAGCAGACCGGGGAGTTCAAGATCCGCGGCGAGGTCATGCCCGCGATCGACGTCATCCGCTCGGCGACGCTGATCGGCGCCGAGGTCGTGCGCCAGGAGGGCAAGCTCGGCACCATCCAGCCCGGCGCCTATGCCGACCTGCTGGTGGTCGACGGCAACCCGCTCGAGGACCTCGGCCTGTTCCAGGACGGCGGCCCCAACCTGTCGGTCATCATGAAGGCCGGCCAATTTCATAAGAACGTGCTGTGATGGCCCCGTCGTCCCGAACGGAGCGAAGCGAAGTCGAGGGACCTTGTCTGCCGCTGACAAGGTCTCTCCACTCCGCCTCGCTGCGCTCGGCTTCGGTCGAGACGACGACATGAACGTCGCCATCATCAAACGCCGCGCCGGACGCTGGGCGCTGAATGGCGCGGCGGCGGTCGGGCTGCTCTACATCCTGACGCCGCTGATCTTCGTCACCTGGCTCGCCTTCTTCTACCAGGAGATCCCGTCCTTCCCGCCGGAGGGCTACAGCCTGCGCTGGTTCGCGGCGATCCTCGACCAGCCGAAGTTCGTCAACGGCTTCTCGCTCAGCTTCCAGGTCGGTGTGATCGCCACCCTGATCGGGCTGGCGCTGGCCGTGCCGGCCGCCCTCTGCATCACGCGCTTTCAGTTCACCTTCCGCGCGCCGCTCGCCAGCTTGCTGCTGATGCCGCTGATCGTGCCGGGCGTGGTGCTGGGCACGGCGATGTACGTCTTCCACGTCACGCTCGAGAACGGCCTCGATGTCGACGTGCTCGGCACCTTCTATGCCCTGGTGGCGGGCCACGTGGTGATCGTCATCCCGTGGATCGTGCGCCTGGTCACCGCGAGCCTCAGCGGCGTCGACCGCACCACCGAGGAGGCGGCGCAGAATCTCGGCGCCAATGCCTGGGTCACCTTCTGGCGGATCACGCTCCCGGCCATCCGGCCCGGCATCGTCGCCGGCGCGCTGTTCGGCTTCGTGACCTCGTTCGGCAATCTCGAGATGAGCCTGTTCCTGGTCGGACCCGGCCGCACCACCCTGCCGATCGTCATCCTGCAGTACCTGGAGTGGAAGATCGACCCGACCATCGCCGCGGTATCGGTGGTGCAGATCTTGCTGATCTGCATCGCGATGCTGATCACCGATCGTTACGTGAGGCTGGCGCGGGTCGTCTGACGATGTGGATTTTCTGATGGCACGGCTCGACATCCAGAACCTGGTCAAGCGCTACGGCGACTTCCATGCCGTGAAGGACGTGTCGCTGTCGGTCGCCGACGGCGAGTTCGTGGTGCTGCTCGGCCCTTCGGGCTGCGGCAAGACCACGACCTTGCGCATGGTCGCGGGCTTCATCGAGCCGACCGCCGGCCAGGTCAGGCTGGGCGACGGCGACGTCACCCTGCTGCCGCCGTGGCGGCGCAACACCGGCATGGTGTTCCAGAGCTATGCCCTGTTCCCGCACCTCACGGTCGCGCAGAACGTCGCCTTCGGCCTGGAGATGCGCAAGGTGCCGAAAGCCGACATGGAGAAGCGCGTCGAGGAAGCGCTGGCGCTGGTTCGTCTCTCGGGCTACGGCGCGCGTCTGCCGCGCCAGCTCTCGGGCGGCCAGCAGCAGCGTGTGGCGCTGGCGCGCGCGCTCGCCATCCGGCCCGACGTGCTGCTGCTCGACGAGCCGCTCTCCAACCTCGATGCCAAGCTGCGCCAGGAGGTGCGGGTCGAGATCCGCGAGCTGCAGCGCCAGCTCGGCCTGACCACGGTGATGGTCACCCACGACCAGGAGGAGGCCCTCACCATGGCCGACCGGCTGGTGGTGATGAACGAGGGCACCGTCCACCAGGTTGGCAGCCAGCGCGACCTCTACGAGCGGCCGGCCGACCGCTTCGTGGCGGGCTTCGTCGGCCGCACCACCTTCCTCGCCGGCACGGTCGAAAGCGCCGGCCGCTTCCGCACCGAGGGCGGCCTCGGCCTCGCGGTCGCCGGCGGCACGCCGGGCAAGGCGGCGCTGTCGCTCCGGCCCGAGCGCATCGAAATCGCACCCGCGCCGCTGCCGGGACTCGACAACGACCTGCCCGGCACGGTGGAATTCGTCTCCTATCTCGGCGCGCAGATCGACATCCATGTGCGGCTGTCGCCCGCCGACCGGCTGGTGGTGCAGGTCGCCAATCGCGCCGACGGCTTCTCGCCCGAGGTCGGACAACAGGTTCACGTCGGCTGGCGGGCGTCGGCCGGACAAGTGTTCGGGGAATAACAAAAAGGGAGTCTTCACCATGGCCTTCAACATCAACCGTCGAACGGCGCTCACCGGCGCCGCCGCGCTCGCCGCCTTCCCGGCGATGGCTCAGGACAAGAAGGTGATCATCGGCACCTGGGGCGGCGACTACTCGAAGCTGCTTACGAAGAACGTCGATGCGCTGATGAAGGGCGTCGAGTGCGTGCACGCCGAGGAACAGGCCGACCCGCGCAAGGCCAAGATGATGGCGGAGAAGGTGCTGCGGCGCGGCACCGTCGACGTGCAGGGCCTGTCGGCCAACGACATGTTCGACATGAGCGAGCAGGGCCTGACCGAGACGCTCGACTATTCGAAGATGGCGAACGCCACGAACCTGATCCCGCAGATGAAGTATCCCTACGGCATCGGCCACATCTATTCGGGCAAGGTGGTGCTCTACAATCCCGACATGATGAAGGCGCCGGAGGGCTTCGCCGACACGCTCGATCCCAAGCACGGCAACAAGCTCGGCATCATCGACATCCAGCGGCAGTACAACATGGTCGCCGCGGCGCTCGCCGCGGGCGGCTCGGTGCACGACTTCGAGCCGGGCAAGGAGCGGCTGATCGCCTGCCGCAAGGCCGGCGCCCGCATCTATCCGTCGAACGAGGCGTTCGCGCAGGCGCTCAAGACCGGCGAGATCGCCTGCGGCATCATGTGGAAGGCGCGCGCCGTGCAGTGGCAGAACGCCGGCATCAAGGTCGAGACCGTGGCGCCCAAGGAAGGCGTGCCGATGTACGTCTCGGGCTTCGTGATGCAGAAGAACGCGCCCAACAAGGAAGCGGCCTACGCCTGGCTCGACGCCATGATGGCGCCGTCGGCGCAGGAGAACTTCGCCAAGGACATGGGCTACAACCCGACCGTCACCAACGCCAACGTGCCGGCGGACCTGCAGAAGCGCATCGGCTTCACCGACGAGGAGAAGAAGCGCCTGGTCGACCTCGACTATGCCTACATGGCCAAGACCGATGTCGCCAACCAGGACTGGTGGAACAAGTCGTTCAAGGGATGAGCGACACCGCGCTCGGGCCCGCCCCCTCCCTACCTCCCCCGTCAGACGGGGGAGGTGCCCGAAGGGCGGAGGGAGTCGGCCGCAGCAAAGCTCTCACGGCCACCACGCTGCTGGCTCCGGCGACGATCTTCGTCGCCGCGGGCCTGCTGGCGCCGCTCGCCATCCTGTTCCGCTACAGCCTCAACGAGTTCGTCGCGCGCACCAAGACGATGGTCGAGGCGCTGACGATCCAGAACTACATCACCTTCTTCACCGATCCCTACTACACCGCGGCGCTGGGCACGACGATCAGGGTGGCCGTGACGGTCACCGTCGCCTGCCTGATCGTCGGCTTTCCGCTCGCCTACGTCGTGGCGCGTACCCAGAGTCGCTTCAAGCACCTGCTGATCATCGCGATCGTGCTGCCGCTGTTCGTCGGCAACTCGGTGCGCGCGGCCGGCTGGATGGTGGTGTTCGGCAACAAGGGCTTCTTCAACACGACGATGATGTCGCTCGGGCTGATCGACCGGCCGATCGAGATCATGTTCACCGAGAAGGCGGTGATCATCGGCATCATCGCGGTCAACCTGCCCTTCATGGTGCTGTCGCTGCAGAGCGTGATCGAGAGCATCGACCGCGCCGTCGAGGAGGCCGCCTTCAGCCTGGGCGCGCCGCCGCTCACCATGTTCCGCCGCGTGCTGTGGCCGCTGGCCCTGCCCGGCGTGCTGGCCGGCACCATTCTGACCTTCATCCTGGCGATGAATGCCTATGCCACGCCCTTCCTGCTGGGCGGCCCCTTGTTCAAGATGATGGCCCCGGTGATCTACAACGAGTTCACCCAGAAGACGAACTGGCCGTTCGGCGCGGCGATCGCCTTCATCCTGATGGCGGTGACCTTGAGCCTCACGCTCGCGGCCAACGTCCTGCTGCACCGTCGCGCCGCCCGCTAGAACCTGCTGGAGGGGCTTTCCATGGCCGATGAGAACCGCACACGCCGCTTCGCCGTCCTGATCGACGCCGACAACACCTCGCCGCGCATCGTGGCCGGCCTGTTCGAGGAGATCGCCAAGTTCGGCGAGGCCAGCTCGCGCCGCATCTACGGTGACTTCTCCAGCCCACGCTCCAAGGGCTGGGCCGACGTCCTGCAGCAATATGCCATCGATCCCCACCAGCAGTTCGCCTACACGACCGGCAAGAATGCCTCCGACATCGCCCTGGTGATCGACGCCATGGACCTGCTGCACAGCGGCCGGTTCGACGGCTTCTGCCTGGTCTCGTCCGACAGCGACTTCACGCGGCTCGCCTCGCGGCTGCGCGAGGAAGGCGCCGATGTCTATGGCTTCGGCGCCCGCAAGACTCCCGAAAGCTTCCGCCAGGCCTGCCGCCGCTTCATCTACATCGAGAATCTGATGCCGGAGGCGGCGGTATCGAGTGCCGGAGAAGCGCCCGCCGTTTCCATTCAGCCGGCCAGCGGGGCCGTCGCCATCCTGAACAAGGCGATCGCCCAGATGGAGACCGAAGACGGCTGGGTCGGGCTGGGGCTCGTCGGCCGCCGGCTCGCCAACATCGCCTCCGACTTCGACCCGCGCAGCTACGGTTTCCGCAAGCTGAGCGACCTGGTGCGCGGCACCGGTGCGTTCGACATCGACCAGCCCGACGGCCGCGCCATGCGCATCCGGCCCAAGGCGACCGCTTCCGGCAGGACGCGGACCAGAAGCCCGTCATCGCGCCGCTGAGGGTCGCGCCGCTGACGGGACTATTTCGCGCGTTGCCAGAGCCACCCCCAGCCCCTAAGGCGCTGGTCGGGAAACAGGGAAGGTTCATCCATTTGAGCGATCGTCGACAGGCGGGCCACACCGTGCCCGGGCCCGATACGCGAGTCTGGCCGCGACTCCTCGCGCCCTATCGCGATCCCAGCACTGCACGCAGCCTGCTGGAAATCGCCGTCACCGTCCTGCCCCTGGTCGGGCTGTGGACGCTGGTCTGGCTGGCCGTCCATCTGGGTCACGGATGGCTGGGGCTGCTGCTTGCGATCCCCGCCGCGGGATTCCTGGTGCGGCTGTTCCTGATCCAGCACGATTGCGGCCACGGCGCCTTCTTCGGCCATCGGCTGGCCAATGACTGGGTCGGACGGATCGCCGGCGTCGTCACGCTGACGCCCTACGGGCTGTGGCGCCGCGCCCATGCCCTGCATCACGCCAGCACCGGCAATCTCGACCGCCGGGGCTTCGGCGACATCGACACCCTGACCGTCGAGGAGTACCGGGCGCGCTCGTTCTGGGGCCGCCTGCGCTATCGCCTGTACCGTCATCCGCTGGTCATGTTCGGGATCGGCCCGGCCTATCTCTTCTTCCTGCAGCATCGCCTGCCCGTGGGACAGATGCGCGCCGGCTGGCGGCCGTGGGCGAGCGTCATGACGACCAACCTCGCGATCGGCCTGGCCGCTTCCGGCCTGATCTGGCTGATCGGCCTCAAGGCGTTCCTCGCCGTCCATCTACCGATCATGCTGTTCGCGGCCTCGATCGGAGTCTGGCTGTTCTACGTCCAGCACCAGTTCGAGCGGACGAGCTGGGACCGCGACGGCGACTGGTCGCACGATGCCGCCGCGCTGCACGGCAGCTCGCACTACGACCTGCCGGGCGTGCTGCGCTGGCTGACCGCCAACATCGGCATGCACCACATCCACCATCTCGGCAGCCGCATCCCCTTCTACCGGCTGCCGCTGGCGCTGCGCGATCACCCCGAGCTGCGCGACGTCGGCCGGCTGACCCTGGCGCAGAGCCTGCGCTGCGTCCCCCTGGTGCTCTGGGACGAGAGGTGCCGGCGCTTGGTATCGTTCAAGGACATTGAACGGTAGAGCGACATGCATATCGGATTGATCGGCGGCATCGGCCCGGCCGCGTCGGACTTCTACTATCGCGGCCTGATCGACCGGCATCGCGCGGCCGGCATTCCGCTCGACTGCACCATCGCCCATGCCGACGTCGGCGAGATGGGCCGCAACCTCGCCGAGGGCAAACGCGCCCGGCAGGCCGCGATCTTCGCCGGCCTGATCGAGCGCATGAAGAAGGCCGGCGCCGAAGCGGCGGCCGTGACCTCGATGGGCGGCCACTTCTGCATCGACGCGCTGTTGCCGATCTCGCCGCTGCCGCTGGTCCACGGCATCCATGCCGTCGATGCGTCCATCAACAAATCGGGCCTCAAGAAGATCGGCGTGATGGGCACGCGCGTGGTGATGCAGACCGGGCTCTATGGCGGCGTGTCGTCGGCCGAGCTGATCGCCCCCGAGGGCGAGCGCTTCGGCCAGGTCGGCGACAGCTATTCGGCGATGGCGAATATCGGCAAGGTGACCGACGCGCAGCGCCAGATCTTCTTCACCGCCGGCCGCGAGCTCATGGCGCGCGGCGCCGAGGCGATCATGCTGGGCGGCACCGATCTGTTCCTGGCCTTCGTCGGCCAGGAGCCGCCCTTCCCGCTGGTCGACTGCGCCGACATCCATGTCGACGCGATCTTCGCCAGGTCGTCAGCGCGCTAGAGCGATTTCCGGGCAGATGGAACCGCTCGCGGTTACATCTGCCCGGAAATGCGCGCACGGGGGTTGTCGTTGCAGCAGGCATATTCCGTTCGGCTGATTCCAGCCGAACGGAATATGCTCTAGGTGTTGCTCCAGAGGCGCTCCTTGTAGGCACCCGCCACGCCGGCATCGATCTGCGCGGCGACGTCCTCGCCGGCGCCGATGCGCGGCGCGATGATCTTGCCGAACGAGATGCGACCCGGTGCCGGCCACGCCTCGGGCTTCCAGAGATTGGCGCGCACGATCGAGCGGGCGCAGTGGAAGTAGCAGTGCTTGATGTGGACGCGCGTCGCGAGCAGCGCCGGCTTGCCGAGCGACGACAGCGACGCCAGCAGGTCGGCGTCGTCGAAGATCTCGGCGGTGCCCGAGATGCGCAGCGTCTCGCCGGTCGCCGGCACCAGGGCGATCAGGCCGATCTTGCCGTTGCCGACGATGTTGGAGAGGCCGAAGGCGAGGTTGTTGCCGATCCGCTCGGGGATCAACAGCGTCTTCGGATCCTCGACGCGGATGAAGCCCGGCTCGTCGCCCTTGGGCGAGACCTCGATGGTGCCGTCCTCGGCGGTCGTGCCGACCAGCGCGAACGGGCAGCGCTTGAGGAAGTCGATCGACTGCTCGTCGAGCGTGTCGAGGATCTTGGTTTTGGTCGTGGGCCGCGGCTCGGCGATGATGCGGCGCAGGTCGGCAGTGGACGTCAGGCGGGGCATGGAAACTCCGTTCGCTGCAGGGAGCCCTCGTTCCGGCGGGTTCGAGCGGGCGGACCGTCTTCTTTTCGCAACAACCGCCCGCAACCGCAACCGGCCGCTCAGCGCGGCGGATCGCCAGGGCCTTGCAGGAGCGGCGGCCGCAGCATCGGATCGCGCGGCGGGCCGGAGCCATCGCCGTGACGGGGCTGCGGCCCACCCTGGATCGGCCCGCGTGCGGCCGGGCCAAGGCCCGAGTTGCGATCGGCGAAGCCCGACTTCTGCGCGGCACGATCGGCGGCGCTGTCGCCGGGCCGCACGCCCGGCGCCTCGAGCGTACGCATCTCGCCCGCCAGGCCGCCGCGCGGCGGCAGGATCGGCAACCCCGGCGGCTGCCCCGCGAGCGCGCTCACCTGCCAGCCCGGCGTAGTCACGCTCCGGGTCCGGCCGGCGCCGCTCATCGTCATTTCGTAGCCGAACAGGAAGGTCGCGATCGTCTCGATCGGCGCCACCTTGAACATCATGATGCCGCCGCGGATGGTGAGCGTGCTCGCGGGTGTGTGCACGGTGATCGGCACGGTTTTGCTGATCTTGCCGCCGACCAGTCGGAACATGCCCTGCGTGGCGCTGAGGGTGAGCGCACCGAGCTTGCGATCCTTGTCGTAGACGAACTTGTCGAGGGTGAGCCTCGCCTGCGGTCCGACCGTCAGCGCCGTGCCGTCGAGGAACAGCAGGTGGCAGCGATCCTCCGCGCCCGTCGTGACCAGCTCGCCCGCCTGCAGGTCGATGCCGACCCTCAGGACACGCTCTGCCGCGGTGGGCGGCTTGCCGAGGGGATCGCCGATCGAGATCGACGTCACACCGATCGATTGCGCACCCACCGAAGTCGTAGCCAGCATTGTCGCAGTGGCCATGACCGCACACACAAACGTCGAAGCACGCATCGTCACAGGTCAACCTACGAGCGCGCGTCCAACACCATCCCCAGCGTTGGCTCGAGAAGGCGATAGGCCGCCTAGGCGAAGTGGGGCGCGATCTCCTTCATAAAGCGCTCCATCTGTTCCTTGACCTGGGTGTGCGGCTTGCGGCCGTAGTTGAAGTACAGGATCACCTCGGCGACGCCGGCCGCCTCGACCGTCTTCAAGGTGTCGACGATGTGCTGCGGGCTGCCGCACAGGATCGACTTGTCGGTTAGCTTCTCCGGCCGCATGTCGCGCAGGATGTTCACGATGTCGACGAAGTACTTGTAGGTCGGTGGCACCTTCTCGCCCGACGACGACGGGAAGGCCGCGATCAGCGCGTCCTGGAAATAGCGCACCAGCGCTTCCTTGCCGTACTGCTCCTCTTCGGGCGTCGAGGCGATGTGAATGAAGTACGAGCACATCGCCCGCCGCATCGGCCGCTTGAACTGGGCCTCGCAGGTCTCGCGATAGACCCGCACGGCGTCGGCCAGCGAGCCGTAGACCATCGCCGCCGCGAAGGGCGCGTAGATCACGTTCCAGTCGTTCTTCGCCGCGAGCTCCATCGACGGTCGCGAGAAGCAGGCGACGTAAGGCCTGAGCGGTTTCTGCGCCGGCCTGGGCCGCACCTCGACATCCTTGAATTCGTAGAACTTGCCCTTGTGGCTCCATTTGCCCGTTTCGGTCCAGGCGCGCCACACGACCTCCAGTCCCTCGGCGAACAGCTCGGCCGAGTCGTCGAATGGTGCCTGGAAGGGCTCGTACTCCTTGCGGTCGTAGCCGCGGCCGGCGGCGAAATCGACCCGGCCACCCGACAGCAGGTCGAGCGTCGCCCATTCCTCGGCGACATGCAGCGGATGATGCACCGGCAAGAGGGTAACAGCCGGCGCCAGCCGGAGCTTCGTGGTCGCGCCGGCGAGCTGCGCCAGGATCGCCACGGGCGAGGCGTTGACGCCCAGCAGATTGAAGTGATGCTCGCCGATCCAGGCCGAGTTCAGCCCGACCTTCTCGGCGTACAGCGCCTCGGCGAAGATGTCCTTGATGAAGTCCTCGGCCGACCGTGGATTGTTCGGGTAGCGGTTATCCGACAGCGTGAAGTAGCCGAATTTCATGGCGTTCCTCCCGGCCTTTTCCGGGAGGATACGCCGTTCCTTATTATTTGCAAACGCAAATATCCTCTGTCGTCCTGAGCGCAGCGAAGGACCTCATCGCCCTTTCTAGGCTTCCGTTGTCGGACCCAGCGATGAGATCCTTCGCTTCGCTCAGGATGACAGAGGGGCCGTACGACAGAGGCGCCGTCACCACGCCTTGCCGCCGCCCGCCGCCTTGCCCTTCGCCGCCGCGTAGCGCTCGATCTCGGTCTCGACGGCCTTTGCCGATTCGGCGCCGGCGGTGCCGTGCTTGGCGGTGGCGTTGTCGTAGCTCGCGACCCTGAGCGTGTTCGACTGGCGCTGGAAGTGCGGATGGACGTAGCGCGCCATCAGCTCGTAGCTGCGCTTGGTCGCTTCCCAGTCGGCCCAGTTGTTGGCGAGCAGCAGGACGGCGCCGAAGCCGCCGTCGGAGCCCAGCCACAGCCGCTCGAAGTGCCGGATGCAGTCGTCCGGCGTGCCGATGCAGGCGAGCCCGCTGCTGGTCAGGAACTCGACCGGATCGGCGATGCCCGCCGGCACGATCGGGAAGGTGGCGACGTCGGTGAAGTACTTGCAGAAGTCGGCCAGGCCGTAGGCCATGTCGGCGCGTGCCTTCTCGCGTGTCTCGGCGACATGGGCGAAGGTGACGATGCGCCACTTCGAGCGGTCGGCCGTCTTGCCGGCCTTCTTCGCCTCCTCCTCGTGGATCGACCAGTTCTTGGCGTGGCCGAGCAGCGCCTCGTCCGAGGTGCCGCCGATCGACAGCATGCCGATGCCGTGCCGGCCCGACGCCACTGCGCCGACCGGCGAGCGCGAGCAGGCGACCGCCATCTCCATGCCGGGCTGCGAGAAGGGCATCAGTTGCAGCCGCGCCTCGTTCAGGGTGAACCAGTCGGTCTGGCGGCTGATCGTCTCGCCGCGCATCAGCTCGACGATGCAGTCGAGCGATTCGTTCATGCGGCGGCGCTGGTCGGCGGCCTTGAGGCCGATCTTGTCGGCGTCGTAGATCAGCGCGCCCGGTCCGACCCCGAACATCGCGCGGCCGCGCGCCATGTGGTCGAGCTGCATCATGCGCGACGCCAGGGTGAACGGATGGTGATAGGGCAGCGAGACCACGCCGGTGCCCAGCCGGATGTTGCGCGTGCGCTGGGCGGCGGCCGCCAGGAACATCTCGGGGCAGGCGATGATCTCGAAGCCGCCGGAATGATGCTCGCCGATCCAGGCCTCGTGGTAGTTCAGCCGGTCGAGATGCTCGACCAGCTCCATGTCGCGCTCGATGGCCAGCGTCGGATTCTCGCCCAGCGCATGGAACGGCGCGAGGAAGATGCCGGTGCGGAGATAGCGGTCTTGCATTTGATTTCCTCCGATTTCTCGCAAATCTAGACCGTCCGGAAGCCGCCGTCGGCCATGATGATGCAGCCGGTGACGTAGGCTGCCATGTCCGAGGCGAGGAACACTGCGGGGCCGGCGATGTCCTCGGGCTTGCCGGGCCGGCCGAGCGGCGTATGGCGCATGACGCTGGCGACCATGTCCGGGTTCTTCGCGCGGGCCTCGGCATTGATCCTGGTCTCGATCAGGCCGGGGCCGATCGCATTGACCCGCACGCCGTCCTTGCCGAGCTCCGCCGCCAGCGCGCGGGTGAAGCCCAGCACGCCGTGCTTCGACGTCGTGTAGGCGGCCGAGTTCGGCCAGCTCACATGCACGAACGACTGGATCGAACCGATGTTGACCACCCGGCCCTTGGTCGCGCGCAACTGGTCGAGGAAGGCGCGGGTGACGTTGAACATGCCGTCGAGATTGATCGACAGAATATCGTCCCAGTCCTTGGCGATGACGGCCGGCTCGGCGGTCATCGGATTGCGCCGGTTGATGCCGGCATTGTTGACCAGGATCGAGATGTTGCCGCTCTTGGCAATCTCGGCCGCCGCTTCCTTGCAGGCCTCACGGTCGGTGACGTCGAGCGTCACGGCCGAGGCCTTGCCGCCAGCCGATGCGACCAAGTCGACGGTCTCCTTGGCGCCCGCGGGATTGGCATCGAGCACGATGACCCGGGCGCCTTCGCGGGCATAAGCCTGGCAGATGCCCTGCCCGATGCCCGAGCCGCCGCCGGTCACCGCCGCGATATGTCCCTCGAGAAGCCCGGCCATCGTTTTCTCCCTTCAGCGTTCCAGCTCGTCCATGTTGCCGTAGAGTCGCCGCAGCGCCTGCTTGAGGACCTCCGCCTCGGCCGGCGTGAAGCCCTCGAGCGCCACCGCCTCGTAGCGCTCGGCGATCGGCAGGATGCGTCGGGTGAGCCGCTTGCCAGCCGCCGTGACATGCAGCGCCACGGCGCGCGCATCCTCGGCATCGCGGCGGCGCTCAACCAGGCCGCTCTTCTCCATGTTGTCGACCAGGCGGGTCAGCGTCGACACCTCGATCGAGGTCACTCGCGACAGATCGCCCATGCGCCGGCCATCCTTCTCGCGCAGCGCCGCCAGCACGCGCCAGATCTGCAAGGAAGCGCCGAGCGGCCGCATCTCCTCGCCGAACGCCGAGGCGATGCGGGCGCCCGCCCGGTTCAGCAGATAGGGAAGATAGGAATCGAGCGGCCCCATTCGGCGTGCTTCAGGCCGCCTTCGTCGTCAGCGGCGTCACCGGCCCGGTCTCGGCGAGCGTCATCAGCCAGTCGCGGAACGCCTTGATCTTGCGCCGCCGGATCGCCTCGGCCGGATAGACCAGGTAATAGGCGAAGTCGCTCGACATCTTGAAGTCGAACGGCATGACCAGCCGGCCAGCCTTGAGATCGGGCGCGACCAGCGGATTGCGGCCGAGCGCGACGCCCAGCCCGTCCATCGCCGCCTGGTAGGCGACCAGCGCGTTGTCGAAGGTGACGCCACGCGTGTAGTCGATGCCCTTAATGCCGGCCGCGGTCAGCCAGACCTGCCAGTCGTCGGGAAAGCTGCCGATATGCAGCAGGGTGAAGCGCTTGAGGTCGGCCGGCTTCTTCAGCGGATTGACGCCCTTCAGCAGCGACGGCGCGCAGACCGGCATCACGTCCTCGCCGACCAGACGCTCCGCCACCAGGCCCGGCCACTGGCCGCGGCCGTAGCGGATGCCGATATCGACATCCTCGCGGGAGAAGTCGATCAGGCCGGTGCCGGTCGAGATGCGCACGTCGATCTCGGGATTGCTGCGCTGGAAGCCGCCGAGCCGCGGCACCAGCCACTTGGTGGCGAACGACGCCGTCGTCGTCACCGTGAGATGGCCGCCGCGATCCTTCTGCAGCAGCTTCTCGGTCGCCTCGTTGAGCTGGTCGAACGCCGCGCGCACCGCGGGCAGATAGGCCTGGCCCGCCTCGGAGAGCAGCAGCGAGCGATTTCTCCGCACGAACAATTTTAATCCGAGTCGTTGCTCCAGGCCGCGCACCTGATGACTGATCGCGGCCTGGGTGACGCTCAGCTCGTCGGCGGCATCGGTGAAGCTCATATGGCGTGCAGCCGCCTCGAATGCGCGCAAGCCGTTGAGCGGGGGAAGCGTTCGCTTCATGCCAATTCCCTTCGGAAAGAGGTGTCTTTCACATGAGCAAATTTAATCAAAATACGACAAACGGTTGTTTGTAAAGGGGCCACCCCGGGAGCACATCCACGCCATCGATACAGCCACTACAACCGGGGAGAAGTCCCATGGCCGACATCTCGCTCCATTACAGTTCCAAGGCGCCGCTGGCCGGCACCTACACCGCTTTCGCCAACGTCCTGCAGCTGTGGCGCCAGCGCTCCCATGAGCGCACCGAGCTCGCCAAGCTCGACAGCCGCTCGCTCCGCGACCTCGGCCTGACCGAAAGCGCCGCCCGCTTCGAGGCCAACAAGCCTTTCTGGCGGGAGTAGCGCCTGAGTTCCGGAGACGGGACCTGATTTACCCTGCCGGGTCCCATTCCCTCTCCGGCTCCTGGCCGGCGGTCGACTCCTCAGCCTCCCTGTCGACCGCCGGCTTTTTCTTTGCCAGCTTCTTCTTTGCCAGCCTGCCGGCCTCTGCTAGAGGCCGCGCGTGCCCTTGTCCGATCTCCAGATCCAGGCGCTCGGTCGCGACGCCATGCAGCGCGCCCAGGCCGGCGATTTCGCCGGCGCCGAGCCGCTGTTCGCGCAGCTCGTCGCCGAGCGTCCCAATTCCGGCCAGGCGCTTCATCTGCTCGGCCAGGTGCGGCTGAAGCTCGGCCGCTATGGCGAGGCGCGCGCGCCGCTCGAGCGCGCCGCGAAGTTCCTGCCGCGCGAATTCACCGCGCAGGTCAACTATGCCGGCTGCCTGACGGTGCTGGGCGAGCACGAGGCGGCGCTGGCGGCGCTCGAACGCGCCGCCACGCTCAAGCCCGGCGACTCCGTGATCAATCACAATCGCGGCCGCGCGCTCGAGGAGCTGGGCCGCCTCGAAGAAGCCGAACGCGCCTTTGACGAGGCGCTGTCGATCGACCATCGGCTGATGCCGTCGCTGATCGCGCGCGCGGGCCTGCTGGAGGCGCGCGGCGACTGGATCGGCGCGCTCGCCGATCTCGACATGGCGCTGACCAATCGGCCCGACGATGCGCATCTCAAGCTGCGGCGCGGCGAGCTGCTGCTGCGCCAGGGCGACTGGATGCGCGGCCTGCCCGACTACGAGGCGCGGCTCGACATTCCCGGCGCGGTCTACGCACCCGCCCTGCCGCGCTGGCAGGGCGAGCCGGTCGAGCGGCTGCTGATCTATCCCGAGCAGCTCGACATCGAGAGCGACGCGGCCAAGCGCGACACGCTGATGCTGGCGCGCGGCGTCGAGGCGGTCGTGCAATGCGGCGAGACGCTGGCCGTATGGCTCGACGGGCCGACGATCCGCCGCGGCGAGTCGCTCGAGGGCTTCACCGCCGCCGCGGCTCTGCGCAGCCTGCCCTACCTGCTGGACTGGAGTCCCGACGCGCCACCTCCGCCGCCGGCCCTGCAGGATCGCGATGCGGGCGCCTCGCACGATCCGCTCATCGGCGACGACACCTGGGACACCCATCTCGCCGCGGCCCGCGGCATCGCGACGACGATCCGCCTGCCGGCCAAGCCCGATTGGCTGTGGGGCCGGCAGGAAGGCCCATCCCCCTGGTATCGGTCGCTGGAGCTGGTGCGCCAGTCGATCAGCTCGACACCTTCGTCGAGTTGATCGAGCGCGGCAGCTTCTCCGCCGCCGCCGACTCCGCAAGCTGCTCCCCCGGTATCGGCTCGCGATAGATGTTCTCGCCGAAAACCGCTTGGCCTGTCCGCGGACCGGGTGCCATACCCGCGGAGCATGAAACCACTCCACATCGCGGCGGCCCTCCTGATCGCGGCGATGTGGGGCCTCAACTTCACGATGATCCGCTTCGGGCTCGACGAGTTCACGCCCTTTGCCTTCGCGGCGTGGCGCTTCGTGCTGGGTGCCCTGCCCGTCCTGGTGCTGCCGCGGCCGGCGATCTCGTGGAAGGCCCTGGCCGGCACCGGCATCTTCCTGTTCGGCGGACAGTTCGTGTTCCTGTTCTACGCCATGGAGGCGGGCCTGCCGCCCGGCCTCTCGTCGGTGCTGGTGCAGCTCCAGGGTCCGCTCACCCTGGTGCTCGCGGCGATTGCCTTGCGCGAGCGCGCCACCAAAGGACAATGGGCCGGCCTGTTCGTCGCGATGATCGGCGTGATCGTGATCGCGCGCTCGGTCGACGGCAGCGCGAGCCTGTTCGCCGTCGGCATCGCGCTGCTGTCGGCCCTGAGCTGGGCAGCCGGCAATCTCTTCCTGCGCGAGACGCGGGCGGCCTCGGTGCTCTCGGTCACGGCGTGGGCCAGCCTGGTGCCGGCGCCGGCGCTGCTGCTCGTCAGCCTGCTGCATGACGGCGCCGCGGCGACCTTTGCGCCGATCCTGGCGCCGAGCTGGTGGGCCTGGTTCGTGCTGCTCTACACCGTCGTGCCGGTGATGTGGCTGGGCTACCTGCTGTGGGGCACGCTGCTGCGCACCTACCCGGCCGGCAAGGTCGGGCCGGTGTCGCTGCTGGTGCCCTGCTGCGCCCTGGTCTTCTCCGGATGGCTGACCGGGGAGGCCGTCGGCGGCCTGCGGCTGGTAGGCATCGCCGTGGTCCTGGGCGGCGTCGCCCTCGGCATATTTGCATCGATAAGGCGATAAAAAAGAAAGCGGGGGCTCATCACCCCCGCTTTCACCCCAATGAGGCAGTCCGGGGCGGCCAAGCCGGCATCACGGACTGCAGTCTCGATGCGGATAAATCTACGCCGGTTAGGGATCGGCGTCAATCCGCAATTCCGCTGCGATTACATTTTTTGTGATTTTTCTAAGCCTTTGACAAACCACACCATTCTGAAATGAACAGGGCGGTGGCCTGGGTAATCTTGCGTACCGAGTCGAGGTTCACCCGCTCGTCGAAACCGTGGATATCGTCGGACTGGGGCCCATAGACCAGGGCCGGAATCCCGGCATAGAGGCCGAAGAACCGGTTGTCGGCCGTCCCGGTCGAGGTCTTGTCCTCCAGCGCCGCGCCGAACACCGTCTGGTGCGCCGCAGCAAGAACCTCCCGCACCTTCTCGTGGTTCTCGAGCACGAACGGCTCGGCCTGGAAGCCCTCCCAGGACACGCTCGGCGGGTTGTTGCCCAGGAACGGGTCGTTGGCGGCGGCGCGCCGGATCACGTCCTCGATCTCCTGCCGGCACTCCTTCAGCGTCTGGGTCGGCAGCACGCCGACCCGCATGTCGAAGGTGCACCACGACGGTACCGACGAGGCCCAGTCGCCGCCGGCGATCTTGCCGACGTTGAAGTTCACCGGATGGTGGTGCGTGTGGAAGTGCGGATCGTGCGCCTTCTTCTCGTTCCACTTCTTCTCGAGCTCGCGCAGCTGCTGGATCAGGCGATACGCCGATTCGATCGCGTTCGATCCGGCGTCGGCCTTGTAGACGTGCACCGGATGGCCGGTGACCTTGACCTGGAACCACATCACGCCGACCTGCGCGACGGTCAGCACGCCCGACGACGGCTCGGGGATCAGCGCGGCATCGGCGCGATAGCCGCGCTGCAGGCAGGCGAGCGCGCCGTTGCCGGTGCATTCCTCCTCGACCACCGACTGCTGGTAGACATCGGCCGCCGGCGCGTAGCCCAGCGCGCGCAACGCCCTGAGCGCATAGAGATTGAGGATGAGGCCCGCCTTCATGTCGCCGGCGCCGCGGCCGTACATCCAGCCGTCCTTCACCACGGCATCGAACGGATGGCGGCTCCACATCTCGTGCGGGCCCTCGGGCACGACGTCGATGTGGCCGTTCAGGATCAGCGAGCGGCCCCCCTTCCCATGGGATGGCGAACCCGGCCGCCACGCGCCGACCACGTTCCAGGCGTCGTCGTAGTCCTGGCTGTGCGGCGAGTAACCCGGCAGATGCTTGAGATCGTCGATCTTGATCTGCCAGCGATCGACGCCGAGGCGATCCTCCTTGTAGAGGCGCGCCATCATGTCCTGCGCCGGCGCCTCGCGGAACCGCGTCGACGGGATCTTCACCAGCTCGGCCAGCACCTTGGTCTGGTCGTCGAACTGACGATCGACCTGGTTCATGATCTGGGTCTTCAACGCGGTCTCGAGCATCGCCTACTCCTCGGCAGCCATTTCCCACCATTTTCGACCATTTTCGACCATTTTCGCCATTTCTTACCGGCGCAGGAAATGGCCGATGTCAGATCAGCGCCCCCTGCCTGTGCAAGACACCGCGCACCTCGCCCGGGTCGACCCGACTGTCGCGCGCGAACAACGACGCGGCGACGCCGGCCGCCTGGCCCGTCGCAAAGGCCGTGCCCATGACGCGGAGCGAGGCGCCGGCCTTCCGGTCGGCGTCGGCGAGCCGGCCGGCGGCGAACAGGTTGGGCGTATCGCGGCTCATCAGGCAGCGCAGCGGGATCGCGTAGGTGCCCTTGTCCGGCGGATAGACGAAGGTGCTCTCGAAGGTCTTGCGGTCGTGCCATTCGACGCCCCAGGCGCCGAGCGCGATCGCGTCGTCCATCGGCCGGCCCTGCACGACGTCTTCCCAGGTGAGCCGGTACACCGCCTCGATGTGCCGCGATTCGCGCGTGCCGAACTCCGGTCCGGTCGAAACGAGATAGGCTCCCGCGCAGCCGGCAATCGTGCGCATCGCCTCGAGATAGGCCCAGGCCTGTTCGCGACCGCTGCGCTCGGCGTCGGAGAAGCTCCGGACATCCCGTGGATCGTAGTCGGCCGAGGCGACGTAGCAGACGACATCGCCCGATACAGGCAGGCGGGTCATCACGCTGCGGTCCTTGGTGAAGGGGCCGCGGCCTTTCGTGACGGCCGCAGCGAACTGGTCGGCGGTCACCGTCACCTCCTTCGGGATGCCGCCGAAGCGCGTGCCCAGGGTGCCGAGGTTGACCGTGCCGTCGTTGCCGTAGCGGGTCGCGGCGCCGGCGAAGAAGGCGAGATCGCCGTCGCCGCTGGCATCGACGAAGGCGCGCGCCCGCACCGTGTGCCGGCCGGCGTGGTCCTGCCAGGAGACGTCGACGAGGCGATCGCCCTCGCGCGTCGCGCCGCAGACGAAGGCGTGCAGCAGCACGTCGACGCCGGCCTCGGCGGCGAGCCTGTCGAGCACCCGCTTCACCGCCTCGGGCTCGAACACCACGAACACGCCGCGATGGCGCTGCGGGCCGGTGACGGCGCCCAGCCGGCGCAGGCCCTGCAGGACTTCTTCGGCGACGCCCATGACGGCCTGCCGCGGCGTCTCGCCGAGGGTGTAGAGGCCGCAATAGGTGACGACGTTGCGCAGGGTCGACGCGCCGCCCAGGCACGCCGCGCGCTCGAGCAGCAGCGTGCGCGCGCCGCCGCGGGACGCCGCGATCGCGGCCGCAACGCCGGCGCTGCCGCCACCGACCACGGCGACGTCGTAGTCGGTCATTGGCTTGCCTGTCGATTGCGCGTTCCCCGATGGGGTAGCGCACTAGCGCTAACAGCGCTATCTGCCGGCCGCCGCCGATCGACACCATAGGTGGTAGAGGTCGCGCGCGCCCAACCGTCCAAGAGGGCGGTCGGGCGACATCCCGGGCGCATGGCGTGCATCGTCATGGACGCGACTCTGCACCAACTCACGCCGAACACCTATTATGGGCATTGGCCTAGAGTCTTCGTCAATGGAATCAAGGGGCGATTCGCGTTCCATTGCCCATAATGGGCGTTGAGCGTGGAAGCACCTGAGGGCCGCCCACGCTCGCGACCGCGGATTCACCAACAATTGCGAGGGAACGCAAGAGCAGGATTTATTTCTTACAATAAAGAAAATCCGGCTCGCGTAACCGACCCAAGACGAACGTCATTCGCCGCCGGACAACGGCAGGTTCTCCACAGCGCGCCGTTGGTACGATGGATTGTAACAATCCTTTCGTTCTCTACTGAATCAGGCGCCAAGCCATGCGCGAATGAGTCGTGCACGGCGCTGCATTCTTTGAAATCGTGTGAGCGCAAGAAACCAGTACAGGTTTAGCAGCATGCGGCGAACGAGTTGTGTCACTTTCGTTTCGGCGCTGCTTTGGGTCGTGTGGGGTATAGGTGCATCGGCCCATGCCCAGTGCACATTGCCTTATCAACTGACGAATGCCGACCTCTCCGACGCGATGAAGCTGACGGCCAACTTCAACGCGCTCGCAAAGTGCATCAGCGCGCGCAACAACCCGACCAACTCGATCCAGATCAACGGCGGCGGCGGAACTCTGGCGGGTATCAGCCCACTCACCAACGGCCAGCTCGTGATTGGATCGTCTGGCAATCCGCCTCAGCCCCAAGGTCTTGCTGCGGGGGATGGCATCCAGATCACCAATGGTGCCGGCAGCATTGCGATCGCGGCGACGAGCGCTGTCGGGGGCACGGGCCTGTATCGGCAAATGATGTCCGACACGCCCACCGCTTCGATTACCGGCCTGACGAGTTGGTTGAACCAAGGTTCGGCCGCGGTCAGCGATAGCACCGTCGGCGTCTGCATCGACGCTCCAACGAGCGGCACGTCGACCAACCTCACCGGCCGTTTCAAGGCCTCGCCCTCGACGCCGTATACGGTCACCGCGCTCGTGGCCGCGACGCGCTACAGCAACACGTTAAACGGTGTCGGCATTGGCTGGTATGACGGCAGCGCCAAGCTCCATCTGCTGTCCTACCAGATCAACAACGGCGCGCCGTACCTCGCCGTCAACAAATGGACCAATGTGACGACGTTCAGCGCCACCGACGTGACGAGCGCGATGAACGCCTTCGCCCAGCCGATCTGGCTGCAGGTCTCCGACGACGGAACGAACGCGGCGTTCAGATTCAGCCAAGACGGCCTGAATTTCGTACAGCTGTTCTCAGTGGCGAAGTCATCGGGTTTTTTGGGCGCCATCGGTTATAGCAACGTGATCTTTTTCGCCGATCCGCGCGGCAGCCGGACTTTGGCAACGATCCTGTCCTGGACTCAGACCTAACAAAGGGCTGGAGCAACGAACATGCGACCATTGTCAGGTCTCGGTCTCATTGCTGCGGCGGGGCTGCTCTTTGGCAGCGCCGCGAAGGCGCAATGCGCCCTGCCCTACACCTTCACCAATGGTCAGACGGCCGATGCCACGCAAGTGATGGCGAACTTCAATGCTCTGCTGAGCTGCCTCACCCCCGGCGGGTCGACCAACGCCATCCAATACAATTCCGGTGGCGGCGTGCTCGGCGGCGTGGGTCCGCTCACCGATGGACAAGTCGTCATCGGCTCGACCGGTAACCCGCCGCAGGCGCAGACCTTGACGGCCGGCACGGGCATTTCGATCGCCAATGTAGCAGGAAGCATCACGCTTTCTTCGACCGGCACGGTCGGCCTGAACGGTCTCTACCGGCAGGTTATGTCGGCAACGCCGACATCGACCAGCACGGGCCTCACCAACTGGCTCAACCAGTCAGCGGCAACCGTCAGCGATAGTCCCACGGGCCTGGCGATCACCGCCCCCATATCGGCCGGCACCGCGGTTATGGCGCGCTATGGCACAGCGCCGTCTCCTCCCTACAAGATCAACGTTCTGGTCGCAGCCACCCGCAGCAGCACGTACTTCAACCACGTCGGGATCGGCTGGTACAACGGCAGCGACAAGCTGCAGGTCATCGATCTCGCGACCTATAGCGGTGGCGCCAACTATGTTGAGGTCACGAACTGGAACAGCGCGACCTCTTTCAGTTCTACTCCGTTCCTAACGCCGGTAAACGCATTTTCCCAACCAATTTGGCTGCAGATCGCCGATGACGGCACGAATGTCTCATTCGGCTTCAGTCAGGACGGCGCAAATTTCCTGCCCGTGTTCACTGCTGCCAAGTCAACGGGATGGCTCGGGACCACGGGCTACAGCAACCTTGTCATGACCGTTATGCCGCTTGGCGCTGCCAAGACCGTCGGCACCCTGATGTCGTGGGCTCAGAACTAGAAGAGCAAGACATGGGACATCGCTGGAGCGCGCTAATCGCAGGTTTCGTCGGTCTTCTAGCGGTTCAGCCGGCCGCTCGAGCCCAATGCACCCTGCCTTACACTATCGCGAACGGTCAGCCCGCCGATGCTTCCAAGGTGATGGCGAACTTCAATGCGCTGATTGCTTGCATCTCGCCTGGCGGGAGCGCGAACTCGGTCCAATACAACGCAGGCAGCGGAGCGCTGGGCGGCGTTGGACCCCTGACTAACGGGCAGATCGTCATCGGCTCGACAGGCAATGCCCCTCAAGCGCAGACCCTGACGGCAGGATCCGGAATTTCTATCTCCAACGGGCCAGGCTCGATCACCGTTGGCGCCACCAGTCTGACGGGAGCGAAGGGGTTGTACCGACAGGTCATGTCGGCGACACCCACGACGTCCAACACGGGCCTTGCCACATGGCTCAATCAAGGAAGCGCCATCGCGACGGACAGTGCAATCGGATTGGCGATCACTGCCCCGAGTGCCGGCGCGAGTATCAACATCGCCGGCCGCTTCAAGGCCGCGCCTGTTACGCCCTATACGATAACGGCCCTGGTCGCAGCGACTCGGAGCGCCACAGGCAACAATGGCGTTGGCATCGGCTGGTATGACGGCACTAGCAAACTGCATACGATCAATTTTGCCCTTCCCGCGGGCACCCCCGGCTTTCAGATCGTGAGGTTCAACACCCCTACCAGCTTTTCCGGTGTGGATTTCACGAGCAGCAATAATGCCTTCGCTCAGCCGATGTGGCTGCAGATCGCAGACGACGGGACAAACGTGTCCTTCGCCTTCAGTCAGGATGGCGCAAACTTCGTCGTTCTTTTTTCAACCACCAAAGCCGCGGGATTCTTGGGCGCCAGTGGCTACAAGAACGTGATCTTCTATATCGATCCGGAAGGCGGCCAGACAATCGGCACGCTCATGTCGTGGACGCAAAACTGATGGTGCAACGCCTCACAGGACGGCGTGCGATCCGCTTGCTGGCGACCGTAGTCGCTGTCGCGGCACCTGGGGCACTGCTGGCGGCCTCCACCGCCTTCACCTACGACGAGACGGGCCGCGTGCGCACCGCGCGTTACGACAACGGCGCTTGCGTCGTCTACGCCTACGACGCCAGCGGCAACCGCACATCCCAGGTCATCAGCTCCGGTGGCGCGCCGACGACACCGACCTGGGGCACCGGCACCTTCGGCTGTTTCTATTGGACTCCATAGGACGCTGCGAGAGCGAACCATGACAGGCAAGCGAGTCTCAGGAATCCTGGCGAGGTTCGCCGTTGCCGGAGCTGTGCTCTGGCTTATCACGCAGCTGCCGCAGGACGGCCAAATCGCGGTCGCCGCGACCGAGCCTGCCGTTAGCGAGACCATCGATGCGGCGCGCCTCGCCGAGCCACTCGTACGAGCGGCCGCGACGACGCCGACCGAGGATGCCGCCTTGGCGCGGGCACTCGCGGCATATGGGAAGCGGGCCCAGATCGACGACTTCAGCAGCTTCACCGGATTTCTCGGCGAACACCCGCAATCCGCGTGGAATGCATCCGTCCTTACCAATCTTGGCCTGCTGTACCTGCATTACGGCCACCTCTCCAAGGCTCTGCTAGCGTGGGAGCAGGCCTGGCAGATCGGCAAGTCGGCGACCGATCCGCAGGCCAAGGCCTTGGTCGATCGGGCGATTGGCGAGTTGCTGCGGCTGGAGGCAGCGCTCGGGCACTTCGACCGCGTCGCCGCCCTGTTCGATCAAATCGGTGACCGGCCGATCGGCGGCTCGGCCACGGAGCTGGTGCAAGTCGCGAGGGAGAATTTGAACCTCGTCGACAAAGCGTCGCGAGACCTGTTCAACTGCGGGCCGCTCGCCCTGCGGTCCCTGGCGCGGACGGCTGGTCTGCCGGAAGAAAGGATCAGGTTTCTGCGATGGCATCCGGTGTCCCGCCAAGGCACCAACCTCGCCGATCTGCAGGAACTGGCGGAGCGCGCGCAGTTCGACACACGGCCGATATTCCGCAAGCCCAGTGAGCCCGTGCCCATACCGTCGGTCGTGCATTGGAAGGTCGGCCATTTCTCAGCAATCGTCGGCGAACGGAATGGGCGTTTCGAAATCCTGGATGGGGGTTCTCCAGGCGGTACGCGCTGGGTGACGCCTGAGGCGCTGGACAGCGAGGCCAGCGGCTACTTCCTTGTGCCGGCGAAGGATACCGCCGCCACATGGCATCCCATCGAGCGCCCCGAAGCGCTCGCCGTCTGGGGCAAGGGAGGAACAGTCGACACGCGCTCGGGAGATGCCGGCGACGTTAGCGCCAATGGCAAAAAGAACTGCGGTGGCATGTGTGGCTATGACATCCTGGAAAGCAGTGTCAGTGTCACGCTGTCGGACAATCCGGTCGGATATTCACCTCCGCTCGGTCCATCGGCTCGCGTCAGGATCACGTACAGCCAGCGCGAGGATAGTCAGCCCGCCAACTTCAATTTCTTCAATGTCAGCCAGAAATGGACGCTCAACTGGCTGAGCTACGTCACCGACGATCCAGCCAATGTCGGTAACGGCGTCACACGCTATCTGCCCGGCGGCGGCTCGTTTTCCTACAGCGGGTACAGCAGCGCGACCGGTCGCTTCAATGCCCAGGACACCGATGGCTCGATCCTCGTGCGCGTGTCGGCCAGCCCCATCAGGTACGAACGGCGGATGGGTGACGGCAGCATCGAGACCTATGCCCAGTCGGATGGCAGTGCCAGCTATCCCCGCAGGATCTTTCTCACCAAGATCGCCGACCCGCAGGGCAATGCCCTGGCGCTGGCATACGACGGCCAGCTTCGGCTTACATCCGTGACGGATGCGACGGGCCGCCAGACGACGCTGACCTATGGTCTGGCCGCCAGACCGCTTCAGGTCACGCGGATTACCGACCCCTTCGGGCGAAGCGCCACCCTCACATACGACGCCAGCGGACGGCTGAGCACGATCACCGACAGCATCGGCATCACGTCGAGCGTCACCTACGACGCCAACTCGCTCGTCAATTCGCTGACCACACCCTACGGCACCACGACATTCGCCTATACGGCGCCCGGCACGAGCGCGCCGCCGCGGTTCGCACAGGTCACCGATCCGATGGGTTTCAGCGAGCGGGAGGAATGGCTCGAGCCTTCCTCAACCCCCGCCACCGACCCGTCGGCGACCGTGCCGACCGGGATGCCCTCCGCACTCACCAACGCCTACCTGAACTATCGCAACAGCTTTCACTGGGACAAGAATGCCTATCTGGCCGCCGGGTGCACATCGAGCGGGGGCTGCGATTACAGCAAGGCACGGATACGGCATTTCACGCACGTGCCGTCCGGTGCCGCGGTCAAGGACACCGCTCTCGAAAGCGTCAAGTATCCCCTGGAGAATCGACTCTGGTTCACCTACCCGGGTCAATCGGCCTCCATAAACGGCGGCACCTACAGCCAGCCGTCGGCAATCGGCCGCGTGCTCGACGACGGCACCAGCCAGGTCCGGCAGTTCAGCTACGACACGACCGGCTTCTTCAACGTGACGCAGATGATCGATCCGCTGGGCCGGACGACCAACTTCAGCTACTCGAACCAGATCGATCTCGCCGCGGTCTCCCAGGTCACCGAGAACGGCTTCGCGACGACGATCGCGCAGTACATCTACAACACGCAGCACCGGCCGATCTTCTACACCGATGCCGCGGGGCAGACGACGGCCTTCGCCTACAATGCCGTCGGCCAGCTCACGTCGGTGACCAACCCGCTCGGCCAGAAGACGACCTACCAGTACGACGGTTCGTTCAATCTCTCGACCGTCACCAACGCCAACAACCTGATCGCGGCGACCTACACCTACGACTCGCTTGCCCGGGTGAGGACCTTCACCGATTCCGAAGGCTGGACCGTCACCTACGACTACGACGCCGCCGATCGCATCACGAAGAAGACCTATCCCGACGGCACGTTCGAAAGCTACACGTACGACAGGCTCGATCTGGCGCGCTACACCGACCGGCAGCTCAACACCTGGACCTACGCCTACGACGCCAACCGCCGGCTGACCTCGGTCACCGATCCGCGCGCGGCGCAGACCCAGTACGGCTACAACCGCAACGGCCAGATCAGCAGCCTCACCGACCCCAAGACGAACGTCACGCAATGGGCCTACGACGTGCAGGGCCGGCTGACCTCGAAGCAGTATCCCGACACCAGCACCGTCGCCTACGCCTACGAAACCACGACCAGCCGGCTGAAGTCGGTGACCGACGCACTGTCGCAGGTGAAGACCTATGCCTACGCTGGGGACGACCGGCTGACAGCCATCACTTACACCGGCGCCGTCAACCCCACCCCCAACGTCAGCTTCGCCTGGGATCCCTGGTTCCCGCGGCTGACCGCGATGACCGACGGCACCGGCACACGGCAGTACGCCTACGTCCCGATCGGCGCGCCGGGCGCCCTGCAGCTGCAGCAGGACGCGGGGCCGTTGCCCTCGAGCGCCATCGCCTCGGCCTACGACGCGCTCGGCCGGCTCAGCTCGCGCACCGTCCAGGGCGCCGGCGCCGAGACCTTCCAGTACGACGCGCTGGGCCGCCTCTCGGTCCATGCCAGCGACCTCGGCACCTTCACCCTGGGCTATCTCGGCCAGACCGACCAGATCACCAGCCGCCAGCGCGCCAGCGCCACCCTCGCCACCACCTGGAGCTACCTCGGCAACACCGGCGACCGCAGGCTCTCAGGCATCGCCAACACCGGCCTCACATCAGGCCAGTTCTCCAACTTCACCTACACCACCACTCCCGAGAACTTCATCACCAGCATCACCGAGAGCAGCGACGCCGCTTCCGTCTACCCCGCGGCCGGCAGCCAGGCCGCGACCTACAACAGCCTCAACCAGCTCACCAACCTCTCCGGCCAGGCGCTGACCTTCGACGCCAACGGCAACCTCACCGCCGACGGCCAGCGCAGCTACGCCTGGGACGCCGAGAACCGGCTGGTCGGCATCGGCTATCCCGGCGTCAGCGGCAAGGCGACCGCCTTCACCTACGACGGCCTCGGCAGGCGCGCGACCGTCAGCAGCACGCCGCCGGGCGGCGGA
>NZ_JAFKJN010000027.1 GCF_017305915.1 Reyranella sp. | reverse complement strand
TCATCGCTGCCGGCAAGAAGCCCAAGGTCGCCATCGTCGCCGTCATGCGTAAGCTCATCGTCACCCTCAACGCCATGAGCCGACACAACCTCCCTTGGCAGCCTGCCGGCGCTTAGGCCAAAAGACAGTTGCTCCCCATTTGAATGGGGTGGGTTGCTCTCACCAACCCAACGCGCGCCTGATGCGGGCGGCGATGTCGAGGTGGCGCTCGTTGTCGCCGGCGAAGCGCAGCATGATGTGGGTGGCGCCGGCATCGGCGTAGCTCTCGATCCAGGCGGCGGCGGCCGCTTCCGTCCCGGCGAAGCAGCGCTCGCGATTGCGGGTCACCGCGGCCGGCATGCCGTAGTAGCGCACGAGATAGTCGTTCATCCGGGCCTCAGCGCGCGCCGGGTCGTCGTCGATCGCCAGGATCAGATAGATCGCGGCAGTGATCGCCGCCGGATCGCGCCCGGCAGCGCGGGCCGCCGACCGCACGTCTGCCAGATGCGCGGCATACTCCTCGGGCTTCGGCTGGCTGGGGAACCAGCCGTCATACAGCCGGCCCGTGCGCGCGCGGCCCTCCGGCAGGAAGCCGCCGTACCAGATCGGCGGGCCGCCCGGCCGGTGCGGCGTCGGCCCGACGGTGCCCTGCTTCACCGTCCAGAGCTTATCCCAGTCGACCGGCTGGCCGCTCCACAGCGCCCGGCACAGCCGCATCACGTCGTTCATGCGGCCGACCCGCCTGTCGAACGGCACGCCCGTCGCCTCGAAGTCGCGGCGGATCGCCGGCGTGTCGGCGGCGATGCCGATGCCCAGGATCAGCCGGCCCTCGCTGAGTCGGTCGAGCGTCGCCGCCTGGTGCGCCAGCAGCACGGGGTTGCGCAACGCCGGCAGCAGGACGGCGGTGCCGAGCTCGACCTTGCGCGTCCGGGCGGCGACGGCGGCGAGCAGGGCCAGCGGCTCGTGGCGCGGCCGCGCCGTCAGCGAATCGCCGACCCAGATGGAATCGTAGCCCATGCCCTCGGCCTTCTCGGCCAGCGCCAGCAGGGCGCCGGTCTCGTGGTGGCCCTCCATGACGCGCTCGCGCGTCGGCAGGAGGTAGCCGAGCTTGGGCATGCCTCTGCCTATCAGCCGAGATCGCGCTTGATGCGCGCGTCTTCACGCCGCCGCGGCGAATCGCCAATCACGGATGTCTTCATGTCGGCAATCTAGCGCAAATTGCGCGCTAGTTGCGCGTAACGTTGTACCCCGCCGACCTCAAGGCCACCGTTGCGACGGCCGACGCAACCTGTGCCAGCGCCGTCTGCAGGCCGATGTAGCCTGGAAGTTCGCCACCGCAGTAGTTCCATCGTTGATTGTTGTAGCACTGGCAGTAGCCGGTTTCGTAGACATGGCACTGCTGGCTCGCCTGCTGGTTCGCCAGGGGATACCAGTTCGTGATGTGAGTTTGGCCTGGGCTGAGGTTCACGGTATTGGTCGTTGGATCGAAATTGATGACCCAGGTCGCATGGGCGGTGATGGTATTTGGCGGCTGACTCCAGACGAGCACGCCGACGGCCGCGTCGGCACTGTAGATCGTACGACCGCCCGGCCTTTGGACGAACCAGGAGACATCCATCGCCGAGAACGTCGGATTGAGGACCACGAGGCCTCGCCCGTCGGTATAGGTGGTGCTCACCACGACTGAAAACGGTTGGGCTGCGGCGACTTGCGGTATCGCCAAGAGTGCCCCTACGAGAAAGGCCAGGATCGACTTCACTGCAGGCTCTCCCTTCCCTCGAGTTGCGGTCGGTGGAGAGAGTATTGATCGCAATCTGCGGTGGCAACATCGATCGATGTACGCCTGCGGGGCGATGACAGGCGAATCGTCGATGGCCGATCTTGCTTACCAGCCCAGATCGCGCTTGATGCGGGCGCCTACTTCGAGGTGCCGCTCATGGTCGCCGGCGAAGCGCAGCATGATGTGGGTGGCGCCGGCATCGGCGTAGCTCTTGATCCAGGCCGCGGCGCCCGCGACGCCGCCGGCATAGGAGCGCTGGCGGGCGCGCATGCCGGCGGCTGGCACGCCGTAGTAGTTGGCGAGATAGTCGTTGATCTTGTCGTCGGCGCGCTTGGTGTCGTCGTCGATCGCCAAGGTCAGGTACATCGCGCCGGTGATCGCCTGGGGATCGCGGCCGGCGGCCTTCGCCGCCGCGCGCACCTCGGCGATCTGCGCCGGATATTCCTCGGGCGTCGGCAGGTTGGGGAACCAGCCATCATAGAGCTTGCCGGTGCGCTCGCGGCCGGCCGGCAGGCCGCCGCCGAACCACAGTGGCGGGCCGCCGGGGCGGTGCGGCGTCGGGCCAACCGTGCCCTGCTTGACGCTCCACAGCTTGCTCCAGTCGACCGGCTGGCCGCTCCACAGCGCCTTGCACAGCCGCATCGCCTCGTTCATGCGGCCGACGCGCTTGTCGAACGGCACGCCCATCGCCTCGAACTCGCGCCGGATCGCCGGCATGTCGGCGGCGATGCCGATACCCAGGATCAGCCGGCCTTCGGCGATGCGGTCGACCGTCGCCACCTGGTGCGCCAGCAGCACCGGATTGCGCAGCGCCGGCAGCAGCACAGCGGTGCCGAGCTCTGCTTTCTTCGTGCGCGCTGCGACGGCGGCCAGCAGGGTCAGCGGATCGTGGCGCGGCCGCGCCGTCACCGAATCGCCGACCCAGATCGAATCGTAGCCCAGCCCCTCGGCCTTTTCGGCCAGCGCGAGCAGCGAGCCGGTCTCGTGGTGGTTCTCCATGACGCGCTCGCGCGTCGGCAGCAGGTATCCGAGCTTGGGCATCCGTTTCCTCTTTTCGGAAGGAAGCTTACCCTCATGGGACCGCGCCACTCCAGTGGCGCTCATCTCATGAGGCGCCACTGGAGTGGCGCGGTCCTATGAGAAGGCGGCGAACACTTCCTCGAGCGCCTTCATCTGGTTCCCCGCGGCCGACGACGGCACCAGGATCGGCGTGTGCACGCCGGCGTCGCGCCAGGCGGCGACGCCCTCGCGCACCTTGGCGGCCGGGCCGAACAGCGTGTTGTCGGCGAGCCATTTGTCGGCGAGGTACTTCGGCACGTCGTCGTTGCGGCCCTCGGCCAGCGCCTTCTCGATCGCCGTCATCTCCTCGACGTAGCCTGCCTCCTTCCAGTAGTTGCGGTAGTTCGGCAGCGACGCGTAGCGGGTCAGCGTGCGCCGGTTCACCGCCTTCGCCGCCTCGACGTCGTCGCTGATGCAGGTCGGGATCATGTTGCCGATGAAGAAGCCCGCCTTGCGCTTGGCCGCCGGCAGGACCGACAGCGACTGCGCCATGTGGCTGCGGCAGACATTGGCGAACACCACGCCCTCGGCCAGCTCGCCCGCCAGCGCCACCATCTTCTGGCGCAGCGCCGCGACGATGATCGGCGGCAGCGCACCGAAGCTCGTCTCGGCGCGGAACTTCCCGATGAAGGCGCGGGTGTCGGCGAGCGGCTTGCCCGGCGTCACGCCCATGCGCACGTAGGAGGGCCCGTGGGCGATGCCGATGCCGAGGCTGAACCGGCCGCCCGAGACCTCGTGCATCATCGCGGCGCTCTGGCAGAAGTCGATCATGGTGCGCTGGTAGATCGGCACGATCGAGGTGGCGAACGGGATGCGCTCGGTCTGCCAGGAGAGCGCCTCGCACATCGACATGTTGCCCATCGGGCTCGGCACGTAGATGCCGCCGAAGCCGCGTCGCTCGGCCTCGCGGCACAGTTCTATCATCTGCCGGCGGCGGCCGGGCATGGCGATCAGGGTGAGGGCGGGCTTGTCGGTCATGGGGGCAGCTTAGCGGCTCGCTCTGCGAGTGCCAGCCGTGCCTTGCGCGGAGCGAACAGCGCCTTTATCCAAATGGCATGAAAATCGATTTCGATGCCGTGGTGATCGGCGCCGGCTTCGCCGGGATGTACATGCTGCACCGCCTGCGCGGCCTGGGCTTCTCGGCGCGGGTGATCGAGGCCGGCACGGGCGTCGGCGGCACCTGGTACTGGAACCGCTATCCCGGCGCGCGCTGCGACGTCGAGAGCGTGCAGTATTCCTACCAGTTCGATCCGGCACTGGAGCAGGAATGGGAATGGAGCGAGCGCTACGCCACCCAGCCCGAGATCCTGAAATACGCCAACCACGTCGCCGACCGCTTTGACCTGCGCCGCGACATCCAGTTCGAGACGCGGGTCACCCGCGCGACCTTCGACGAGAGCGACAAGGTCTGGCTGGTCGAGACCGACCGCGGCGACCGCGTGCTGGCGCGCTTCGTGATCGCGGCCCTGGGCTGCCTCAGCTCGCCCAACACGCCCAGGATCCCCGGCCTCGCCGACTTCGAGGGCCCGACCTATCACACCGGCCACTGGCCGCACGAGGGCGTCGACTTCACCGGCAAGACGGTCGGCGTGATCGGCACCGGCTCGTCGGCGATCCAGTCGATCCCGATCATGGCGCAGCAGGCCGAGCACCTCACGGTGTTCCAGCGCACCGCCAACTACACCATCCCGGCACACAACCGGCCGCTCGATCCCGCGTACGTGCGCGAGGTCAAGGCGAACTATCGCGAGATGCGCAAGCGGGCGAAGACGCTGCCGGCCGGCATCGACCTGCGCATCAACATGGCCTCGGCGGTCGAGAGCGCGGAGGAGGAGCGGCGGCGGCAATACCAGGAGCGCTGGGACTATGGCGGGCTGGGCTTCATGGCCTCGTTCTCCGACCTGCTGCTGAACGACGAATCGAACAAGACCGCGGCCGACTTCGTGCGCGGCAAGATCGGCGAGATCGTCAAGGACCCTAAGGTCGCCGCGGCGCTGGCGCCGACCAACATCATCGGCTGCAAGCGGCTGTGCGTCGACACCGGCTACTGGGCGACCTTCAACCGGCCCAACGTCACGCTGGTCGACATCCGGAACGAGGCGATCGAGCGCATCACGCCGATCGGCCTCCGGGTGAAAGGCAAGGACTACACCTTCGACTGCCTGGTGCTGGCGACCGGCTTCGACGCCATGACCGGCGCGCTGCTCAAGATCGACATAAGCGGCCGCAACGGCGTGTCGCTGAAGCAGAAGTGGAGCGAGGGGCCCAAGACCTATCTCGGCCTCACCATGGCGGGCTTCCCCAATCTGTTCGCCATCACCGGGCCGGGCAGCCCGTCGGTGCTGACCAACATGCTTCCGTCGATCGAGCAGCATGTCGACTGGATCGCCGACTGCCTCGCCGCGGTGCGCGCCAGGGGCGCCACGGTGATCGAGGCCGAGACCGAGGCCGAGGAGGCCTGGGTCGGCCATGTCGGCGAGGCGGCGGGCAACACGCTGCGCTCGACCTGCAGCTCCTGGTACGTCGGCGCCAACATCCCCGGCAAGCCGCGGGTGTTCATGCCCTACATCGGCGGCCTGCCCGCCTACATCGAGCGCTGCGAGGCGGTGGTGGCGAAGGGGTACGAAGGTTTTTCGGTCGGTTGAGCCAAGAAGCTTTCCACGTCGACTGACAGGGGTCGTCCCTCCTCGACGGAGTCGGAAGGACGCACGGCGCGGCGGGGCAGAGTGCCGTTGTGGGCGGACGACGGCTACGAAGCGGCGCGGCGAAGCGCGTTGTACGAGGCACCTCGATCAAAAGGCATGGTCCGCCCAGCTGATTCCAGCTGGGCGGACTATGCTCTAGGCGGCTGGTGGCCCGCGGTCGTCGTCATCGAGGCCCGCATTGCTGTTGGCCCCGCGAACCCTGGACGTTGTGTACTGCCTCAGGTCCACCAGGGTCGCACCGTTCTTCGGCGACTCCGTAGAACCGTCCCTTCTTTTCGCGCTTTCCGGTTGATAGGCGACATTCTCGAGGGAGACGGTCTCGACGCGCCCATCCGGCCTCTCGATCGAGACGGAGTCACCGGCCGAGAGACCCAGCAGAGCGAGGCCGCGGAGGGTCGAGATTGGGAGAGCGAGCCCGAGGGAGGCGTTGCCCTCATCGTGGACGAGAACGCAAGCCTCGGTGCGGCCGCCATCGATCCGGTACTCGACACGGCTGTTGATGGTCGCGACGTCGGGGGCAACGTCTTCCGGAAGGACGACGATCGCCATCGACAGTTTGCGCCGCAGCAGGCGGAGCAACCGGTCATCGTACGGCGGCGTCCGCCTGATCATGTTTCCGAGGATCGTGAAGTCTTTCGCCGTAACACAGCATTGCGGGGTATTGAACATGGCCCATCTCTGCGAGCTTGATGCGAACGCATCTGGAGGTGGATTCGCTTTTTCCGAGCCCCGCCGCGGGCGTGCGTCTCCTTGACGCCGCGGCAGGGCTTAACCGCCTGCGATCAGGCGGTCGGAAAGGGCAGGCTGCGAGCCGCTGACGGTACCGCTCGGCGGTTGGACCCGAACGACGACCAGCTCACGCACGGAGCCGTCCCGCGCCTCCCAATCGATGGATTGCCCGGTAGACAATCCGATGAGCGCAGCGCCGATCGGGGTGAGAATCGAGATTCGGCCAGCCGAGATGTCGGCCTCCTGCGGGAACACCAGGGTCAGCGGCTTCTGCGGCGCGACGTCGGAGCGAAACTCCACGGTCGATCCCATCTGCACGACATCGGGTGGCGCTGTCGGCACGATGCGCGCGCGGTCCAATTCGGCTTGAAGCGCAAAGGCCGCTTCCGGGAATCGATGGCGTTGCACGGCGAGCAGATTGGAAAGCCGCCGATGATCCTCGGTGCTGATTACGATGTCGGGCTTGCTTGTGAGGCTGTTGAACTTCTGCACCATGGCGACCAATCCTCGAGGCGCGTGAACGCACCCGGAAGCCGGGGCACTGCGCACGTCGTACGGTTTAACTGCGGGAGAAGCGCCAAGAATGCGTGGGCTCAGCGTGCCGCTGAACCATGTACCCCAAGGCTCGGGGGCGCATGGAGCCGAGCCAGGGGGCTAGAAATGCCGGATGAGTCTGATGTCGCGCATGATTGGAGATTTGGTGTTTGCATGACTTTTGTCAAGGCAGCCGCGAACGCGGTGCAGCCCTCGGGCTGCGCAGCGCGTGCTATAAGCCGGCGCAAAAGGAGGAACGTCACCATGGCGCTCACCATCGAGCCGATCGATCCGGCCGCGCCGGCCTTCGGGGGCGAAGTCTCAGGCATCGACCTGACGCGACCGTTGAGCCGCGCGGATGCGGCCGCCGTCGATGCGGGCATGGACCAGTACGGCGTGCTGGTCTTCCACGACCAGGACATCACCGACGCGCAGCAGATCGCCTTCTCGACGACGCTGGGGCCGCTCGAGGTCAAGAAGCGGCCGGGCAACATCCGCAAGGCGTCGGAGAGCCGGCTGGGCGCGGGCATCGGCGATCTCTCCAACCTCGACAAGAACGGCAAGATCATCTCGGCCGAGGACCGCCAGTGGTTCTTCAAGCTGGGCGACCGGCTGTGGCACTCCGACAGCTCCTACGCCGTGGTGCCGGCCAAGTATTCGCTGCTGTCCGGCCGCGTCGTGCCGTCGTGGGGTGGCCGCACCGAGTTCGCCGACATGCGCGCGGCCTACGATGCGCTCGACGCGCGCACCAAGGCCGAGGTCGAGGACCTGATCTGCGAGCATTCGCTGCTCTACTCGCGCGGCGCCATCGGCTTCAGCGAGTTCACGCCCGAGGAAGTCGAGCTCTTCCGGCCGGTGCTGCAGCGCCTGGTGCGCATCCATCCGTCATCGGGCCGCAAGTCGCTGTTCCTGTCGAGCCACGCCGGCACGATCGTCGGCTGGACGATCCCCGAGGCGCGCTCATTCCTGCGCGACCTCACCGAGCACGCGACGCAGCGCGAGTTCGTCTATTCGCATTCATGGAAGCAGCACGACCTAGTGATGTGGGACAACCGCTCGACCATGCATCGTGCCCGCCGCTTTGACCGCACCGAGGTGCGCGACATGCGCCGCACGACCCTGGCGGGCGACGCGCCCACCGTCGAGCAGGTCGACGCCTGATCATGTATCGCCGCAGCCTGTTCGCCGCCGCGTTGAGCGCGGCGCCCCTCTCCGTCGCGCCTTGGGTGGCCGCGCGCGGCCAGGATTATCCGTCGCGCCCGGTGCGGCTGGTCGTCGGCTTCCCGCCGGGCGGCGGCACCGATCTGGTGGCGCGGCCGTTCGCGGCGGGCGCACAGGCGGCGCTCGGCCAGTCGCTGGTGGTCGACAATCGCGGCGGCGCCAACGGCGGCGTCGGCCTCGAGGTCGTCGCCAAGAGCCCGGCCGACGGCTACACGCTCGGCCACGTGAACAGCAGCGTCGTGGTCACCAACCCGCTGCTCTATCGCAACCATCCCGTCGTCGTGGCGCGCGACCTGGTGCCGATCTGCACCGTTGCCGATTCGGCGGTGGTGCTCGCGGTGCCGGCGGACCTGCCGGCCAAGGACCTGCGCGAGCTGGTGGCGCTGGCCAGGAGCAAGCCGGGCGAGCTGCATTTCGGCTCGGGCGGGCTGGGCTCGGTCGACCATCTCGCCTTCGAGGTGGTGAAGAAGCAGACCGGTGTCGATTTCCTGCACGTGCCCTATCGCGGCGGCGGGCCGGCGCTGAACGACATGCTGGGCGGCCGCGTCCAGCTCATGATCTCGAGCTACGGCATGTACAAGGGCCAGGTCGATGCCGGGAAGGTCCGCATCGTCGCCATTCTCGGCCGCTCGCGCCATCCCGCGCTGCCCGACGTGCCGACCGCGATCGAGCAGGGCTGGCCCGACCTCGTCGTCACATCGTGGCAGGGCGTGGTCGCGCCCGCCGGCACGGCGTCTGCCATCCTCGACAGGGTGGAGAGCGCCTACCGCCAGGCCGCTGCCCAGCCGGAGATGAAGAAGCTGATGGAAAGCCTCGGCTACTTCCCGGTCTTCCGCGGGCGCAGCGAGGCGGCGGCCCTGCTGCGCGACGATACGGCGAAGTGGTCGGCGATCATTGGCGAGCTTAAGATCCAGCTCGACTGAGGGCAGCTCGATCGCCACGAACTCGTTGTCAGGCTGGCCGCCGGCGGCCTTTCTCTTCGGCGTCAAGGAATTGGATATGGCCTTCAGGCATTTGGCGTGGCTCGCGGCGTGCGCCCTCGTGACGACGTCCTGCACGAGCGCTTCCTATCAGGAAGCGGCCATGAAGGCCTCGGACGAAGGCGACCAACAGGCTGCGATCGGCCTGGCCCGGAAGGAGGTCGCGCGGTTCTCGACGCCGGATCAATGTTCGCGCACGACCAACAAGAATTGCGGCACGCTCGCGCTGGCCTACAGCAGCCTGGCCGAATACCAGATCCTGGCCGGTGACCGGGCGGCGGGGGAAAGCGGCTTCGGTAATGCGAAGGGCGCACTCGATTTGACGGATCGCGAAGACAGGGCGAGCGCCGCCGCGATGGTCTATCGGGACGTCTCCGAAGCCTTCTGGAAGATGGGCGATCGCAAGCGCGCCACCGCCGTGTTCGATGAGGGCCGGGCCGCGGGCGCCGACAGCTGGCTCTATATGTGCTCCGCGGCGCAGGCCGCCGGTTACGGGCCGACGGGGTCACGCCCCGGATCCTAGAGTTCCTCCCCTTCGCGGAGTCCGCGAAGGGGAGGTGCCCGCGTCACACGCGGGCGGAGGGGTCATGAGCAACACGACTGAGGCTCATGACCCCTCCGACGGCGTAAGACGCCGCTACCTCCCTATCAGAATGGGGAGGAATTCCGTGGCTCGTAGCGGCTGATCTCGATGCCGGTGCCGACCGGCAGCAGCACGCTGGTCATGCCGGGCTTGGCGCGGACGGCGCGGCGGTACGTCTGCACCTCCTCGCCGCCGGGCCGCAGCATGTTGTCGGCGACCACGATCGCGCCCGGATTGAGCTTGGGATAGAAGGCCTCGAGGCAGGGCACGTAGAGGTCCTTCCAGAGGTCGACCAGCACGAAGTCGATGCCGGGCGATAGCGCCTCGATCATCGCGACGGCATCGCCGACGCGGAAGTCGATGTAGTCGGTGAGGCCTGCCTTGGTCGCCATCTCGCGGGCGTGGTTGGACTTGTAGTCCCACAGCTCCATGGTGATCAGCCGGCCGCCGCTTGCGCGGGCGGCGTCGCCCAGCCAGATGCCCGAGTAGCCGTAGGACGTGCCGAGCTCGAGCAGGATCGGCGCTTCGAGGCGGCGCGCCACGATGTTGATCAGCCGGCCGGTCTCCGGTCCCACGGCGAGCAGCGAGCGGTCGCGCCAGTCCTGACCGCGCGGACCCTGGCCTTCCCGGAGCGTCTCCTCCTCGCGCATGCGCGCGTGATAGGCGTCGAGAACGGCTTGCACCTTGGCGTCCATGGTCAGCCCTCGTCCTTCCAGTCGAAGGGCAACGGCGCCTCGCGGAAGGCGAAGCGGTCGACGTGACGCGACACCGCGCCCTTGAGCGCTTCGCGCTGGCCGGGGTCGCTGGTCGCGAGCCGGCATTCGAGGCCGTCGCCGTGCGCCTGCAGGGCGAGCGTCGCATCGCCCGGCCAGTCGGCGCCGCGCGCGTTGCGCGGGAAGGTCACGGCGCCCTTCGTCTCGTCGAACTCGACGGCGAGGTTGTGGGCCCAGTGCTTGCAAAGCTGCTGGAGGTAGCGGCTGGCGTGCGCGGTCGGCACGCGGACGGTGCTGTCGTAGCTCATAGCTTCTCGATCCTTTGCGACGCCTCGTCGAGGATCGCGGCAGCCTGGTGAACGGTGTCGGCCGCCACGTCGTCGCGATCGAAGCGGTAGACCAGGACGGTGCGGAGGTTCTGCATCGCCCGGCGGAGCGGGCCGCCGTCGGTGCGTTGCCGCGCCGAGGAGAGCTCGGCGAGGCGCGCGAGCAGCGCCTCGACGTCGGCCTTGTGCGCGGCGAGATGCGCGGTGCCCTCGGCGGTGACCGAGAAGGCCTTGCGGGCGCCGCCCGACTCGGTCTCTTCGATCTGCGCCATCTCGTGAAGCATCGTCAGCGTCGGATAGACGACGCCGGGGCTCGGGGCGTAGACGCCGCCGCTCAGCTCCTCGATGGCGCGGATCAGCTCGTAGCCGTGCCGCGGCTCGTCGGCGATCAGCTTGAGCAGGACCAGGCGAAGCTCGCCCGAGTCGAAGACCCGGCGGCGCCGGCCACCGCGTCCCTCTTCGTCGCCTCCCCAGCCGTGACGCCGGAAGCCGTGCCGGCTGCCATGCCCATGATGTCGGTGTCCGCCGTGGCGGCCGCGATGATCGTCGTGTCTCAAGGATTGTGCCTTTCTATATTTTAACATATCTAAGATATATCTTGATGCGTTTCGAAGGCAAGGATGTCGAAGACAAATCACGAAATTGCCCTAATCGGCTTGGTCGGCGGGACTGTGGATAAGTTACCGCGCGCGAGGCTCATTCTGGGCAATGGAACGCGAATCGGCGCTGATTTCCGGGCCGAAAAATCGCGGCCATTGCCCAAAATAGGAGTCTGCGCGCGTTGCAGGCAGAGTCCGGTGCATGATCGCGTTGCTCTGTCTGTACCTGTTCTTTCCGCGTCGACCGGAGACGACAAAAAACATCGGGGAGGGGGAGTGGGGGGCCCGGATTTTGGGACTTTCCAGGCAAAAATACCGATTTGCCAAAGGGTTGGCAGTCCCAAGGGTGGGACGGTTTGGTACTCCCTGGCCGCTTCCGGCTCTAGAGCGATTTCCGAGCAGATGGAACCGCTCGCGGTTCCATCTGCTCGGAAATGCGCGCACGGGGGTTGTTGTTGCAGCGGGCATATTCCGTTCGGCTGATTCCAGCCGAACGGAATATGCTCTAATACCCGATCGCCGCGCCGTCGCTCCTGGGGTCGGAGCCGCCGATCCTGAGCCCGCTGGCGGGGTCGACGGTGATGCCGTGGGCGTGGCCGGCATACTCGTGCCAGTCGCCCCAGCGGTTGACCAGGTGGCCGCGCCGCGCGAGCGCGTCGATCGTGCCCGGCGGGAAGCGCGCCTCCATGTGCAGCGTGTCGCGCGCCTCGCCGATGGCGAAGCGGCCGCTCAGGAAGCGCGGCGTCTCGAGCGCCTGCTGGATGTCGCGGCCGTGGTCGATCATCGCCACGTAGGTCTGCAGATGGATCTGCGGCTGGCCGTCGGCGCCCATGCAGCCCACCGCCGCCCACAGCCTGTCGTCGCGCAAGGCGAGCGAGGCGATCAGCGTGTGCAGCGGCGTCTTGCCCGGCTCCAGCCGGTTGGCGCTCTTCGGATCGAGCGAGAAGTAGGCCGAGCGGTTCTGCAGCACCACGCCGGTGCGGCCCGCCACGACCGCCGCGCCGAAGCTGCCGTAGACCGAGTGGATCAGCGAGGCCGCGTTGCCTTCCTTGTCGACCGCGGCGACGTAGACCGTGTCGCCCGCCAGGCTGCCGTAGGAGGGGATCTTGTCCCACGGCAGCGCGCGGTTTGGATCCATCAGCGCCCGGCGCTCGTCAGCGTAGGTCTTGGAGATCAGCCGTTCGGTGGGGACATCGGCGAAGCGCGGATCGGCGATGAACTGGTCGCGGTCGTGATAGGCGACCTGCTTGGCCTGCACCATCAGGTGCACATAGTCGGGCCCGAGGAAGCGTTTGGTGTGGAGCTCGAACGGTTCGAGCAGGTTCAGCATCTCCAGCACCGCGAACCCTTGCGTCGGCGGCGGCGTCTCGTAGATCGTGACGTCGCGATAGGTGCCTTTGATCGGCTCGGCCCAGCGCGCGGTCTGCGCCTCGAGGTCGGCCTTGCCGAAGAAGCCGTCATTGGCCTGGCTCCAGCGGATCATCTCCTTCGCGACGTCGCCGGTGTAGAAGCCGTACCAGCCGTCGCTCGCTATGGCCTGCAAGGTGCGGGCGAGATCGGGGTTCTTCAGCATCGGCCCGTGCTTCAGGAAGATCGCCGCCGCTTCCGGACTCTTCTCCAGGTCGGGCACGGCCATGTTGCGCCAATGGGCGAGCCGCGCCGTCACCGGGAAGCCGTCGCGCGCATAGCCGATCGCGCTGTCGAGGCAGCGGGAAAGCGGCAGGCGGCCGTAGGCGGCGTGCGCCTCGGTCCAGCTCGCCACCGCGCCGGGCACGGTGAGCGTCGCCGGCAGCACGCCCTTGACCGGCACCTCGGCGAGGCCGCGGCGGGCGAAGGCGTCGAGCGTGCCGCTCCGGGTCGCGCGGCCGCCGCCGTCGATGTAGCGGACCTGCCTGGTGCGGGCGTCCCAGATCAGCCAGAAGGCGTCGCCGCCGATGCTGGTCATGTGCGGGTAGAGCACCGAGAGCGCTGCGCTGGTGGCGAGCGCCGCATCGACCGCCGAGCCGCCGGCGCGCAGGACATCGACGCCCGCGGCGCTCGCCAGCGAGTGGGGCGATGTCACCAGGCCGTTCGGCGCTATTGTGGCCGGACGGCCTGTCAGTATTTCTGTCATGAGAAGTTCTTAAGACCTGTGCGAGAGAGTTGACAGGGCAGAGACGTCTTCCTATTTCTTAACCACAAGGTTAAGTGTCGAAAGAGCCCCCCAATGCTCAGAATCGTCGGCATCGTCGTGCTTGTCTTTGTCGTCGCGGTCGCAGGCGTGCTGGCCTATGCCGCGACCAAACCCGACGACTTCCGCGTCCAGCGCTCGATTGCCATCAAGGCGCCGCCGGAGAAGATCATGGCGGTGGTCGGCGACCTGAAGGGCTGGACCGCCTGGTCGCCCTACGAGAAGAAGGACCCTGGCATGAAGCGCGCCTATGCCGGTGCGCCGGCGGGCAAGGGCGCGATCTACGAATGGGACGGCAACAAGGATGTCGGCCACGGCCGCATGGAGATCCTGGAGTCGACGCCGTCGAAGGTCGTGATCAAGCTCGATTTCATCACACCCTTCGAAGCGCACAATACGGCAGAGTTCACCGCCGCTCCTCGAGGTGACAGCACCAACGTCACCTGGGCGATGTACGGTCCCAGCCCTTACATGGCCAAGGTCATGCAGACCGTCATGAACATGGACAAGATGATCGGCACCGATTTCGAGGCCGGTCTCGCGAGCCTCAAGACCGTCGCCGAGAAGTAACATGATCCGCATCGCTCTTCTGAGCCTCGCCCTGGCGGGGATGGCCGGCGGCGTGGCCGCGCAATCCTCCTCCGACAAGTCCGCCCAGGACCTGCCGCCCGGCGTCTACATGGGCGGCAAGGACCTCGCCGACGCCCGCGCCGGCACCTACAGCATCGATCCCGACCACAGCGCCGTGCTCGCCCGCGTGGCCCACATCGGCTACTCGTGGAGCGTCTTCCGCTTCGATCGGGTGAGCGGCAAGCTCGGCTGGGATCCGGCGGCACCGGAGAAGTCGACCTTGTCAGTCGCGGTGGTGGTCGAATCGATCACCTCCAGCGTCAAGGGCTTCGCCTCGGAGCTGGCGGGCGACAACTACCTGAAGGCGGCCAAGTTTCCCGAGGCCACCTTCGTCTCGACGGCCTTCCGGAAGGGCGATGCCACGCACGGGCTGGTCGACGGCAACCTCACCCTGATCGGCATCACCAAGCCCGTGACCTTCGAGGTCGAGCTGGTCGGCGCCGGCAAGGGCTGGGCCGACATGCCGCGGCTCGGCGTGCATGCCGTCGCGCGTATCGTGCCCACCGATTTCGGCCTGCCGGCGTTGTTCGGCAAGACGATCGAGATCGTCGTCGATACCGAGTTCCAGAGGACGCCATGAATGTGCCGATGAAGCCCGGCGGCGAGCAGCTCGAGCTCAGCCGCGTCTACAACGCGTCGCGCGAACGGGTGTTCGCGGCCTGGACCGATCCCGACAAGGCGGCGCGCTGGTGGGTGCCGCAGGACTGCGAGCTGGTCTCGACCAAGATGGACGTGCGGCCGGGCGGCGGCTGGCATCGGCGCATGAAGGTGCCGGACGGCACGATCATCGCCAAATGGGGCGAGTACCTCGAGGTCGTCTCGCCCGAACGGCTGGTCTTCACCTACAACAGCCAGTATGCCGACGGCACGACCGATCCCGAGACGCTGGTGACCGTGACCCTAGAGGCGCTGGCCGGCAACCGCACGCGGCTCACCCTGCGCCACGAGCGCTTCTGGTCTGACTCGGCGCGGATCGGCCATACCGGCGGCTGGACCGGCGCGCTGGAGCGGCTGCTCCTGCACCTGTCGGAGGGCTGAAGCGGTGGCCGGCGGCTTTTCCAAGGAGCGCTTGCCGCGCCTGCACCAGGCGCTGGCCGCGCATGTCGCCTCGCGCGACTTGCCGGGCGTGGTGGCGCTGGTCAGCCGCCGCGGCGAGGTCGAGGTCGAGGCGGTCGGCGCGCAGGCCTTCGATGGCGCGCCGATGCGCCGCGACACCATCTTCCGCATCGCCTCGATGACCAAGCCGGTCACCGCGGCGGCGACCCTGATGCTGGTCGAGGAGGGCAAGCTCAGGCTCGACGATCCGGTCGACGGCTTCCTGCCCGAGCTCGCTCACGCCAAGGTGCTGAAGGCGATCGACGGTCCGGTCGAGGACACCGTGCCGGCCCGGCGCGCGATCACCACGCGCGACCTGCTGACCTTCACCTTCGGCATGGGCGCGGTGGTGGTGTGGCCGGCCCAATATCCGATCCAGCACGCGGCGGCGGCGGCGGGCCTGGCGCCCGGGCCGTTCCAGGCCGACTTCACGGCCGAGGAGTTCATGAAGCGGCTGGGCGGCCTGCCGCTCTTCTATCAGCCGGGCGAGCGTTGGCTCTATCACACCGGCTCCGACGTGCTGGGGGTGCTGATCGCGCGGGCGAGCGGGTCGTCGTTCGAGGCCTTCCTGCAGGAGCGGCTGTTCGCGCCGCTCGGCATGCGCGACACCGGCTTCCAGGTGCCGGCGGCCAAGCTCGATCGCCTGGCCAGTTCCTACATGGCCGATCCGCAGACCAGGGTGCTGGGCTTCTTCGACGATGCCCGTAACAGCCGCTGGGCCAAGCCGCCGCCGTTCGCCGCCGGCGGCTCGGGGCTGGTCTCGACGGTCGACGACTTCCATGCCTTCTACCGCATGCTGATGAACCGCGACGTGCACGGTCGCGAGCGCCTGCTGTCGCGGCCGACGGTCGAGCTGATGATGAGCGACCAGCTCACGGCCGAGCAGAAGAAGGGGGCCGAGCTGTTCTTCGGCCACGGCGCCGGCTGGGGCATGGGCGGCGCGGTCGTGACGCGGCGCACCGACATCTTCGCCACGCCCGGCCGCTTCGGCTGGGACGGCGGCTACGGCACCTCGGCCCATCTCGATCCGGCCGAGGACATGATCGGCGTCCTGATGACCCAGCGCATGATGGAATCGCCGGTGCCGCCCAAGGTGTTCCGTGACTTCTGGACGGCGGCCTACCAGGCCTTCGACGACTAGATCGCTCAGCAGAGGAGAAGACGATGAACGTTCAGCCTTATCTGTCCTTCGAAGGCCGCGCCCAGGAGGCCATCGACTTCTACAGGAGCGCCCTCGGCGCCCAGGTCGAGGCGATCATGCAGTTCAAGGACGCGCCGCCCGACATGCAGGCGAACATGCCCAACAAGGACAAGGTCATGCATTCGGCCTTCAAGGTCGGCGACACCACGATCATGGCAACCGACGGCCAGTGCAGCGGCAAGTCCGAGTTCTCGGGCATCACGCTGACGATCAACGCCAGCAGCGACGCCGAGGCCGAGAAGCTGTTCAACGCGCTGGCCCAGGGCGGCAAGGTCAACATGCCGATGGCGGAGACCTTCTTCGCCACCCGCTTCGGCATGGTCGCCGACAAGTTCGGCGTCGGCTGGATGGTGCTGCACGCCAAGCAGCCCTGAGCTTTCCGCCCCGTCCCGATGGGGAGGAAGGCTACTTCTTCTCGACGTTGGCGCTGCGCAGCGGCACGCCGAACTCGCGGCGGCAGACCTCGGCCAGGACCTCGACGCCCTTCTTGATGGTGGCGGGGTCGGGATTGGCGAAGCAGAGCCGCAGGCGGGACCTGGCATAGGCCTTGTCGGTCGACCATTCCGGCCCCGGATTGAGCGCCACGCCGGCAGCTTGCGCGGCCTGGAACAGCTTCTGCGTGTCGACCTGGTCGGGCAGCTTGACCCAGAGATAGATGCCGCCCGGCGGATCGCCGAACTCGGCGGCGGTGCCGAACTGCTCGGCCAGCGCCTCGCGCAGCACCTGCAGCTTGTGGCTCAGTACCTTGTTGAGCTTGGGCACATGGTTGGCGAAGTGCTTGGCGCAGAACTCGGCCAGCACCATCTGCTCCAGCGCGCCCGAGCCCGCGTCCTGCTTCAGCCCGAGGATGCGAGCCAGGATCTCCCACTTGGCGACGATGTAGCCGACCCGCAGCGCCGGCGCGATCGACTTGGAGAACGAGCCGACGAAGATCACGCCCTCGCCGCCGGCCAGCGCATGGATCGAGGGCGGCCGCTCGCCGTTCCACACCAGGTCGGAATAGCACTCGTCCTCGAAGATCATCGTGCCGTAGGCGCGGGCGAGCGCGATCATCTCCTTGCGGCGCGCCACCGGCATGATCGAGCCGGTCGGGTTCTGCACCGTCGGGATGGTGTAGATGTACTTGGGCGTGATGCCTTTGCCCTTGAGCTCCTCGAGCTTGGCCTCGAGCGCATCCATCCGCATGCCGTCGCCGTCGAGCGGGATGCCGACGATGTCGACGCCGAACTTGGCGAGCCGCGTCAGCGCGCCGCCGTAGGTCTCCTGCTCGATCAGGATGGTGTCGCCCTTGCCGAGCAGCAGCGTGTTGACCAGGTCGAGGCCCTGCAGCGAGCCCGAGGTGATCAGGATCTCGTCGGGCGAGCAGGCGATGCCGGCATGGCTCTTGAGCTTGCCCGCGAGGAACTCACGCAGCGGCCGGTAGCCGAGCGGGCCGCTGTTGAGGCCGTAGGTCGCGAGCGTCGGGCCCTCGCGGCGCAGCACCGTCGTCGCCGCCTCGATCAGGGCATCGACCGGCACGTTGTCGGCGTCGTTATGGCCGCCGACGAAATTGTACTTGGGGAAGCCCTTCCACAGGACGGCGGGCGCGGGCGTGCCGGGCGCGAGCAGGGGCGCGAAATCGAACGGGGCGGTCATGGGTGTTTCCCTCGAGGATAGTCTTGCTTCTGCCCATTGCTGGGCCAAGACCGCCCGTCTTGCAAGAGACCTCAGCCCACGGCGCGGAACGACTCGGCGCTCGCCATGTTCCAGGGCGCCAGCCAGCGCGGATTGTTGGTGCCCTCCAGCAGCTCGCGCTCGCGCAGCGCCGGGTAGAGGTCGGCGAAGGTCGCGACCTCGCTCGGCGACAGCCGATGGGAGATGTGCCAGGGCCGGAACTCGTTGGGATGCTCGAGGCCGGCCGCGGCGGTCAGCTCGGCCAGCGCATGCACCGTCGCCTTGTGGAAGTTGGCGACGCGGCTGAGCTTGTCCTCGACCACCAGCGCCTTCTGGCGGTGCTTGTCCTGGGTCGCGACGCCGGTCGGGCAGCGGTCGGTGTGGCAGCTCTGCGACTGGATGCAGCCGACCGCGAACATGAAGCCGCGCGCGGCGTTGCACCAGTCGGCGCCGAGCGCCATGGCGCGGGCGATGTCGAAGCCCGAGATGATCTTGCCCGAGGCGCCGAGCCGGATCTGCTGGCGCAGGCCGACCCCGACCAGCGCGTTGTGCACGAACGAGAGGCCCTCGCGCATCGGCTTGCCGATATGGTCGATGAACTCCAGCGGGGCGGCGCCGGTGCCGCCCTCCTTGCCGTCGATCACGATGAAGTCGGGCGTGATGCCGGTCTCCAGCATCGCCTTGCAGATCGCCAGGAACTCCCATTCGTGGCCGACGCAGAGCTTGAAGCCGGCCGGCTTGCCGCCCGACAGCCGGCGCATCTCGGCGATGAACTGCATCATCCCGATCGGCGTCGAGAAGGCCGAATGGCGCGACGGCGAGATGCAGTCCCGGCCGGTCGGCACGCCGCGGGTCAGCGAGATCTCGGCGCTGACCTTGGGGGCGGGCAGCACGCCGCCATGGCCGGGCTTGGCGCCCTGGCTCATCTTGAGCTCGACCATCTTGATCTGGTCGTTGCTTGCCGCCTCGGCGAACTTCTCAGCCGAGAAGGTGCCGTCGGGATTGCGGCAGCCGAAGTAGCCCGAGCCGATCTCCCAGATGATGTCGCCGCCGCCCTCGCGATGGTACGGGCTGTAACCGCCCTCGCCGGTATCGTGCGCGAAGCCGCCGAGCCTGGCGCCGCCGTTCAGCGCCCGGATGGCGTTGGCCGACAGGGCGCCGAAACTCATCGCCGAGATGTTGAACACCGAGGCCGAATAGGGCCTGGCGCATTGCGGGCCGCCGATGGCGATGCGGAACGGATCCTTGATCAGCGCCGCGGGCGCCATCGAATGGTTCATCCATTCGAAGCCGGGCTGGTAGACGTTGTAGGTCGTGCCGAACGGCCGCACGTCGAGCTGCAGCTTGGCGCGCTGGTAGACGACCGAGCGCTTGTCGCGGCTGAACGGCAGGCCGTCCTTCTCGTCCTCGAAGAAGTACTGGCGCATCTCCGGCCGGATCGCCTCGAGGATGAAGCGCAGATGAGCGGCGATCGGATAGTTGCGCAGCACCGAATGGTGGGTCTGCGTGATGTCGTGCAGCCCGACCAGCAGGAAGAAGCCGGTGACGGCGAGGCCGATCCAGAGCCAGACCTCGTGCGGGTCCATCGTGACCAGGAGGGCGAACGTCGCGGTGAGCGTGATCGCCATGATGAACGGCAGCAGCCGCAGCTTGAAGATCAGGAACAGTCTGGACATCGGCTCCCCCGTTACGCACGCCTACTTCGGTCTCGGATCGACCAGCCCGTCATCGGGCTGCGGGAAGTCTCCCCGCCGCAGCAGCCTGACCGCCTTCACGAGTGCCCGAGCCGCGTTGCGCGTCTCCTCCTGGAAGGCCTTGTCGTCGTCGAGCGCCCGATGGCTCTCGGCATAGGTCTCATAATAGCCGACATAGCGGTCGATGGCGGCAGCGTGGCCTGCGCCCATCAGGCCCATGTCGGCCAGCCAGTCCGACAGCGAGCGGCGCAGGGTCTCGGCCCCCGCCGCATCGCCGTGCACGACGATCGCGTAGGCGCGGCCGGCGAGATGGCGCGGGTAGTCCCAGCCCTTCATCTCGAGATCCTTGGCCTTCTGCGCATCCTTGCCGCCGGTCGAGGTCGGGTCGGGATTGCCGCCGTCGGCGCACACCAGACGATCCATCATGGCCTTCAGCACGGTCGGTGCCTGATACCAATGGACCGGTGTCACGATCATGACACCGTGCGCTGCCGCCCACATCGGATAGATCGCGTTCATCCAGTCGTTGGTCTGGCCCAGCGAATGGTTGGGATAGCAGGAGCAGGGCCAGTGGCAGAGCGGCATCGCCGTCGAGACGCAGCCCTTGCAGGGATGGATCTGGATGCCGAATTCCGAGGTCTGGCGGTCGAGGTCGAGTCGCTCGACCTCGAAGCCGCGCTCGCGCCGGATGACCTCCTCGGCGATCTCCATCAGCCGGAAGCTCTTGGACATCTCGCCCGGGCAGGTCTGGTCGCTGCGCGGCGAACCGTTGATCAGCAGGATACGCGACTTGGAGGAGGGCGAGCGCTGCTGCCGCTCGGCGCGGCGGATGGCGTTGCGCGCGGCGGTCCACTCGACCGAGAGCTCGTATTTGGGATCGGCAAAGCCCCTGCCGGCGGGACGGGTGCGCGGCGACTTGCGGCTGTCGTCGTAGCCGTCCCATGCCGCGGCGACGATCTTGGCGATCTCGGCTTTCAGCGGCTCGAAGGCAGGATCGTAGAAGCGCTCTTGCAGGCGTTCGGCGAAGCGGGCCTTGGCGAGCTGCACGCTCGGCATGCCCTTGCGGACCTTGATCCGTGCCATGTTTCCTCCCTGGCCAGGGGAAGATAACGCTTACGCCCGGCGGGGGCTGCGGGAAATCGCCTGCAGGGCCTTGAGATGCGCCGCCGTGGCCGACAGCGCCTTGCGCTCGATCGCGCGGTAGTGGCGGATCAGCTCCTGGCCGCGCGGCGTCAGCGCCGCGCCGCCGCCGGCGCGCCCGCCGGTCTGCGCCGTCACCAGCGGCTCCTCGAAGGTGCGGTTGATCTCCGACACCAGCTCCCAGGCGCGCTTGTAGGACATGTTCATCGAGCGGCCCGCCGCCGAGATCGAGCCCTCGCGCTCGATCTGCTCCAGCAGGGCGACCTTGCCGGGGCCGAGCCGGCCCTCGTCGTCGAAGTCGATGCGGATGCTGAGGTGTGGCATCGGACGCTCCTAGCTGCGCTCGAAGGATACACTTTTGATCACGGCATACACCGGCCGGCCGGGGGACAGTGCCAGCCGCTGCACCGACTTGGCGGTGAGGCGGGCGACCAGGGTCGCGCCGTTGCAGTCGAGCCGCACGTCGGCTTGCGCACCGCTCTCGCTGATCTGCGAAACCTTGCCGCTCAGCACGTTGAGCGCGCTGATGTCCTGCGGCGGCTGCAGCGACAGCATGACGTCGCGCGAGCGGATGTAGGCGCGCACGACGGAGCCGGTCTCGGCGGCGAGCCGCGGCACCTGCAGGTCGCCAGCGCGCGAGCCGAGCGTGGTGAGCTGGAAGGCGTCGTCGTGGCGCGCCACGACCGCCTCGAGGACGCTGCCGCCGTCGCTCGCCTCGGCGAGCGGCAGGATGTCGAGCACTGGCCCGACCGCCGTGACCTTGCCCTCGCTCAGGATGACCACGGTGGTGGCGAGCCGCGCCACCTCGATGACGGAGTGGCTGACGTAGAGGATTGGCACGCCGATGTCGCGCAGCCGCTCGATGTAGGGAAGGATCTCGGCGCGGCGCTGCTCGTCGAGCGACGCCAGCGGCTCGTCCATCAGCAGCAGTCGCGGATGGGCGAGCAGGGCGCGGCCGATCGCGACGCGCTGCTTCTCGCCGCCGGACAAGGAGTCGGGCTTGCGCTCGATCAGCGGCGCGATGCCCAGCAGCTCGACGATCGAGCCGAAGTCGCCCGCGACGCCGCCATCGCCGCGCGAGAACCAGCGGCCGTAGAGCAGGTTCTGGCGCACGCTGAGATGCGGGAACAGGCGGCTGTCCTGGAAGACGTAGCCGACCCGGCGGCGGTGCTTGGGGGCGAACACGCCGCGCGCGGTGTCGACCAGGGTCGTGCCGTCGATGACGATGCGGCCGCGCTGCGGCCGGATCAGGCCGGCCACGATGTCGACCAGGGTCGACTTGCCCGAGCCCGAGCGGCCGAACAGCGCGGTCACGCCGGGCTGGGCGGCGAACGTGGCGGCGAGCCGGAAGGTGCCGCGCGCGTGCTCGATGTCGACGTCGAGGCTCATGTCGCGACGCGGCGGGCGCCGATGCGGCGGGCCAGCAGCTCGGAGCCGAGCAGGGCGGCCATCGAGATGACGATCGACACCAGCGTCAGCCTGAGCGCGCCGGCGTCGCCGCCCGGCACCTGGGTGAAGGTGTAGATCGCGGACGGCAGCGTCTGGGTCTCGCCCGGGATGTTGGAGACGAAGGTGATGGTGGCGCCGAACTCGCCCATCGACTTGGCGAACGAGAGGATCGCGCCGGCGATCACGCCGGGCAGGCAGAGCGGCAGGGTGATGGTGGCGAACACCCAGAGCGGGTGGGCGCCCAGCGTGCCCGCCGCGCTCTCCAGCCGCGTGTCGACCGCCTCGATCGACAGCCGGATCGCGCGCACCATCAGCGGGAAGCCCATCACCGCGCAGGCCAGCGCCGCGCCGGTCCAGCGGAAGGCGAAGACGATGCCGAAGGTCTGTTCGAGGAATTCGCCGATCGGCCCGCGCCGGCCGAACGAGATCAGCAGCAGGTAGCCGGTCACGACCGGCGGCATGATCAGCGGCAGATGGACGACCGTGTCGAGCAGGCTCTTGCCCCAGAACCGGCCGCGCGCCAGCAGCCAGGCGATGGCGATCCCGGGCGGCAGGCTGGCCGCCGTCGCGGTGACGGCGACCAGGAGGCTCAGCCGGACGGCCGTCCATTCCTCTGCCGTCATGTCGAGCTGGCGGACTTCACCAGGACCGTGAACCCCTGCTTCTCGAAGGCCGGCCGCGCCTTGCTGCTCTTCAGGTAGTCGAGGAAGGCCTTGGCGTCGGGCGACTTGGGGGCCTTGGTCAGCGCTGCCGGATAGATGATCGGCGGATGGGAGTCGCCGGGGAATTCGCCGACGATCTTGACGTTCGGCTCGGCCGCGGCGTCGGTCGCATAGACGATGCCGAGCGGCGCCTCGCCGCGCGCCACCAGCAGGAGCGCCGCGCGCACGTTCTCGGCCTGGGCGACGCTGCCCTTGACGCCGTCCCACGCGCCGAGCTTCTCGAGCGCCGACTTGCCGTACTTGCCGGCCGGCACCGCGTCGACGTTGGCCATCGCGAGCTTGCCGCCAGCTCCCTTCTCGCTGTTGAGCGCCTTGGCGAGGTCGAAGCCCTGCTTCACCGCGACCGTGGTCTTGGAGTCCCGGGGCGCGATCAGCACGATCTTGTTGCCCAGCAGGTTGAAGCGCGTGTCCTTCTGGATCAGGTCCTTCTTCTCGACATGGTCCATCCAGTCGAGGTCCGCCGAGATGAACATGTCGGCCGGCGCGCCCTGCTCCATCTGCTTGGCGAGCGCCGAGCTCGCGGCATAGGAGAGCCTGGGCGCCGGCTTGCCGGTCTCCTTCGACCAGGCTGACGCGATCTCGTCGAGCGCGTTCTTGAGGCTGGCGGCGGCGAAGATCACCATGCCGTCCTGCGCCCAGGCGCCGGCCGGCGCCATCGCGATCGCCGCGGCGAGGCCGAGCCATGCGCGACGCTTCATCCAAAGACCCATACGCAACCCTCCCTCTTCAGGAAGTCGGTATAGTCTTATGGATATAGCGCTTCGTCCAGAGGCGTTTTCCGTGGTTGGCGAGACGCCATAGGGCGGTCAGCACGATCGCCGTCAGGCTCGCCAGCAGCGCCTTGTGCACCGGCCGCGGTGCCAGGTCGGGATCGGCGTCGGCGGTGAGGATGCGCATCGGATCGACGTGGTTGACCAGCCCGTACCATGCGATCTCGAACGCCAGCGCCGCGATCGTGGCGCCGACGGCGAGCAGCAGCAGGCCGAGATACTGCGTGCGCAGCCGCGTCGGCATGAAGCGCCAGATCATCAGCCAGGCGAACAGGCCGGCGGCGACGGTGGCCTCGCCGACATTGGCCTTGGACTGGATGAAGAAGTGAAGGATCGCCAGCACCGCGGCCGGATAGATCAGCATGTGCAGGCGCTTCCAGTTGCGCTTCAGCCGCTTCTGCCAGCCGTTGGTCGAGGTGATGGCGAGCGCGGTCAGCGCCAGCAGCGCGGTGAAGCCGATGGTGAGGTAGAAGCGCCTGGCGATCTCCAGCGCCACCACGACCAGGTTCCACTTCTGGTCGGCGACGTAGATGAAGAAGTGCAGGCCGGCATAGAGCGCCGCCGCGACGCCGACCCGGCGGCGGATCTGGACCAGCGGCATCCAGTCGAACACCGCGCGCGCCGGCGTCAGCGCCAGCGAGCACAGCAGGAAGATCACCGCCCAGTCGCCGGTGATGTGCGTGGCGAGCGTCACCGGCCGCGCGCCGAGATCGTCGGTGAACCAGCGCCAGGCGAGGTTCAGCGCCGGCAGGCAGAGCCCGACCAGCGCCACCAGCCGCAGCCAGAACACGACACGGACGATCGACATGGCCCGACCTTAGCGGATCGGACCTTCAACCGGCGCTCAAACTTGCGTCACGTCTCGCCGCATTTCTGCCACCCAGACCAGCCCGTGCCACGGCGTGTCGCCGTACAGGGTGTCGAAATCGCGCGCCGGATCGCGCCGCATCGCGAGCCGCGCCATCACCGCCTGCGAGCGCGCATTGTCGGCGGCGGTGTAGGCCAGCAGCTCGCGGATGCCGAGGCGGGCGAAGGCATCCTCGAGCACGGCTCGTGCGGCTTCGCTGGCGTAGCCCTTGCCCCAGGCCGCACGCACCAGGCGCCAGCCGATCTCGGTGTGCGGATGGCCGGGCGTCGAGGGCATCACGCCGGCATAGCCGGCGAACACCTGCTGCGCGTCCTCGATCGCCAGCCGGCCGAAGCCGTGCCGCTCGAAGGTCGGGCGATAGCGGTCGAGCTTGGCGTCGCTTGCGGCGCGCGCCAGCGGGCCGCCGAGATCCGCGGCGACCTCGGGATCGGCGTTCAATGCGGCGAAGGCCGGCCGGTCCGCCTCGCGCCAGGGTCTCAGCGTGAGCCGGGCCGTCCGGAGCGGCGCCATCAGCGCGCGTTGCCGAACACGAAGCGGTAGGTGCCGATCACGGCCGGCCTGGCGACTCCGAACGGCTTCAGCGCCGAGCTCGTGAACAGGCTGCGGGCGGCGCTCGCGGTCGCCGCGGGCTCGGCGCCCTCCAGCATCACCATCCATTCGGCCTCGGGCTTCGGCCGGTCCATGCTCGACGACCGCTGCGGCGCGTCGGCGATCTCGACGTCGTTCTCCAGCACCGCGGCGCCGACCATGTCGGGCCGGGCGATCGCCGCCGGCAGCGTCTTCCTCAGCCAGGCGATCAGTCGTCGCCGTTGCGGCGGCTGCGGCACGAAGCGCACGGTGGTCAGCGCGCCGCCCTCGCCGTGGGCGAGGTCGAGCTGGACCCGCATGGTCATGCGATGGAAGTGCGTGAAGCGGCCGATCACCCGCCGGCTCCACGGCGTCTGGTTGGCCAGCACGTCGAGATAGCGCGGCGTCGCGAGATCGTCGGCGCGGTCGCATTCGTAGGTGGCGAGATACTTGGGACCGCCCTTCACCGCGACGTAGCGGCGGGCGCGATGGAAGCCCGGCAGCTCGACGCGCTCGTCGATGTGCTCGCGGTTGTACCATTCGTTGAGGTCGCGCTCGTGGCGCGGCGCGCTCTCGGTGTAGACCGCCAACATGCCCTTGCCGCGCAACGCCATGGCCGTTCCCCCCGCGATTGGCTTTGTCGCCAGCCGTCGGGCCGGAGCATACTGCAGCAAGCAACAAGGGTCACGGGACGGAAACATGAAGATCGCCAAGATCGAGGACTTGCATTGCGACGCCGGCTGGCGCGATTTCTCGTTCCTCAAGATCACCACCGACGACGGCATCGTCGGCTGGTCGGAATACAACGAAGGCTACGGCAGCGCCGGCCTCACCGCCGTGATCCGCCGCATGGCCGCCGGCCTGATCGGCGAGGACCCGCGCGCCGTCGAACGCATCATGTCGATGCAGTACGCCATCACCCGCCAGGCGCCGGGCGGCATCAACCAGCAGGCGATGGCGGCGATCGAGAACGCGCTGCTCGACGTCAAGGCGAAGTCGCTGGGCGTGCCGGTCTACGAGCTGTTCGGCGGCAAGGTGCGCGACCGCCTGCCGCTCTACTGGTCGCACTGCGGCAGCTACCGCTTCCGCAACGCCGCGATGATGGGCGTCGAGCCGGTGCGCTCGTTCGACGACGTCGTGAAGCTCGGCAAGCACGTCAAGGAGCGCGGCTTCAAGGCGCTCAAGACCAACATCTTCCGCTTCGACCTCGATCCGCCGAACATGCACCAGCCGGGCTTCGGCCGCACGCCGGGCGGCCCCGAGCTCAATGCCGATGGGCCGACGCTGGCGGCGATCGCCGACGGGCTGGCCGCGTTCCGCCAGGGCGCGGGACCGGACATGGGCATCCTGCTCGACACCAATTTCAACTTCAAAACCGAGGGCTACATCAAGGTCGCGCGCACCTGCGAGCCCTACAATCTGTTCTGGCTCGAGATCGATTCCTACGATCCGGAGGGCCTGCGGCTGATCCGCGACCGCAGCACCATGCCGATCGCGTCGTGCGAATCGCTGTTCAGCCGGCGCCAGTTCCGGCCGTTCTTCGAGAACCGCTCGATCGACGTGTCGATCATCGACGTGCCGTGGAACGGGCTGGCCGAGAGCCACAAGATCTCGACCATGGCGGAAGCCTACGAGATCAACTGCGCGCCGCACAATTTCTACGGCCACATGTCGACGCTGATGAGCGCCAACCTTTGTGCCGCGATGCCGAACTTCCGTATCATGGAAATCGATATCGACGACGTGCCCTGGAAGGACGATCTGGTCACCCATCCGCCGGTCATCCAGAATGGCGAGCTGATCGTGCCGACCCGGCCGGGCTGGGGTGCCGACATCAACGAGGAGGCGGTCAAGGCGCATCCGCCGAAGAACCCGCATCCGTGAGAGGAAAATCGAGATGGTCTACGAGCTTCGAACCTACACGCTCATTCCCGGCAAGATGCCGGAGTATCTCAAGGCGGCCGAGACGATCGGCCGGCCGGCGCGCGGCAACAACTATGGCGTCAACCACGGCTACTGGACGTCGGAGTTCGGCGCACTGAACCAGATCTGGCACCTCTGGAAGTACGACAGCTACGAGGAGCGCACGCGGCTGCGCGCCGAGCTGCAGAAGAACAAGGACTGGACCGAGAAGTACGTGCCGATCGTCAAGACCTGCCTGCAGCGCCAGGACCTGCGCCTGATGAACCCCGTGGTCGACATCAAGCCGAGCGACAACACCACCGGCAACATTTACGAGCTGCGCGTCTATCGCTGCAACCTGGGCGGCGCGCAGCAGTACGGCAAGGACTTCAAGGAAGTGCAGGCCGCTCGCGAGAAGTACTCGCCGATCTGGGGCGCGTGGACCGGCGAGTTCCCGCAGCCCAACGAGTGGATCCACCTGTGGCGCTACAAGAACCTCGAGGAGCGCTTCAAGGCGCGCGGCGACGCGATGAAGGACCCGGCGTGGCAGGCCTATCTCGCTAAGGGTCCGGCCAAGCTGCAGGAGATGTACTCGACCTTGCTGCTGCCGACCAACTACTCGCCGCTGAAGTAGTCTTTGGACCGCGCCACTCCAGTGGCGCGGTCCAATAAGGAGTACGCGTATGGATTCGTTCGACGATACCGCCCTTGCCCTGACCAGGTTCGGCGTCGGCCAGCCGGTATCGCGCCTGGAGGATCCGATCCTCCTGCGCGGCAAGGGCAGCTACACGGACGACCAGAACCTGCCGGGCCAGGCCTACGCGGTGATGGTCCGCAGCAGGCACGCGCACGGCATCCTGAAGGGCATCGACAGCACGGCCGCCGCGGCGATGCCCGGCGTGCTGGTGATCCTGACCTACGCCGACCTCGAGGCCGCGGGCTTCGGCCCGATGAAATGCGGCATGAACATCCCGCAGCGCGACGGCTCGCCGATGAAGACGCCGCCGCGCCATTCGCTGGCCAAGGACCGCGTGCGCTATGTCGGAGAGGCGGTCGCCTGCGTCGTCGCCGAGACGGCGGTGCAGGCCAAGGATGCCGCCGAGGTCGTCGAAACGGATATCGAGGCGCTGCCGGCAGTCACCACGCCGGCACAAGGGCTGGCCGCCGATGCGCCGCAGATCCATGACGAGGCGCCCGGCAATATCGCGATCGACTTCCACTACGGCGACGCCGAGGCGGTGAAGAAGGCCTTCGTCGAGGCCGCGCATGTCACGCGACTGGAAATCAACTCCAACCGTATCGTCGTCAATCCGATGGAGCCGCGCTCGGCGATCGGCAATGTCGAGAACGGCCGCTGGGTGCTGCGGGTCGGCTGCCAGGGGGTGATGGGCCTGCGCGGCGGCCTCGCCAAGGACGTGCTCAACACCACGCCCGACAAGGTGCGGGTGCTGACCGGCAATGTCGGCGGCTCGTTCGGCATGAAGAGCCAGGTTTATCCCGAGTACGGCCCGCTGCTGTTGGCCGCCAGGAAGCTCGGCCGGCCGGTGAAATGGACCGACGAGCGCTCCGAAAGCTTCCTGAGCGACCATCACGGCCGCGACCATCAACGCGTCGCGGAGCTGGCGCTCGACGAGGACGGCCGCTTCCTCGCCGTCCGGCTCAGCGGCACCGGCAACGCCGGCGCCTACATCTATCCGCCGATGCCCGCGACCACCAATGCGGTGAAGAACCTGATCGACGTCTATGCGACGCCGGCGATGGAGGTGAATTCCAGGGTTGTGTTCACCAACACCACGCCGATCGCCGCCTATCGCGGCGCTGGCCGGCCCGAGGCCAATTACTACATGGAGCGGCTGATCGATACGGCGGCGCGCGAGATGGGCATCGACCGGATCGAGCTGCGCCGCCGCAACCACATCGCGCCGAATGCGATGCCCTACAAGGCGCCGTCGGGCATGAACTACGACTCAGGTGAATTCACCACGATCCTCGACAAGGCCGTGGCGATCGCCGACTGGAATGGCTTCGACAAACGCAAAGCCGAGAGCGCCAAGCGCGGCAAGCTGCGCGGCCGCGGCATCGGCCAGTATCTCGAGGTCACCGGCCCGCCGAGCAAGGAGTATGGCGGCATCCGCTTCGAGGACGACGGCACCATCACCATGCTGTCGGGCACGCTCGACTACGGCCAGGGCCACGCCACGCCGTTCGCCCAGGTGCTGGGCGACCAGCTCGGCATCCCGGTCAACCGCTTCCGCCTGCTGCAAGGCGATTCGGACCAGCTCAAGGTCGGTGGCGGCACCGGCGGCTCGAAGTCGGCGCTGGTCGGCAGCCAGGCCTTCCTCGAGGCCGGCGACAAGCTGATCGAGCAGGGCAAGCAGATCGCTGCCCACGTGATGGAGGCCGCCGTCGTCGACATCGAGTTCGCCAACGGCCGCTTCACCATCGCCGGCACCGACCGCGGCGTCACCATCCTCGAGCTGGCCGACAAGCTGCGCAAAGGCCTGAAGCTGCCGCCTGACATCCCGCAGTCGCTCGATGTCAGCCACATCTCCGACAACCCGCCATTCTCGTTCCCCAACGGCTGCCACGTCGCCGAGGTCGAGATCGATCCCGACACCGGCACGATCGAGGTGGTGCGCTACTTCATGGTCAACGACTTCGGCACGGTCATCAATCCGATGCTGACCGCGGGCCAGGCGCATGGCGGCGTCGTCCAGGGCATCGGCCAGGCGCTGATGGAGTACGCGCGCTACGACGAGCAGGGTCAGCCGATCACCGGCTCCTATATGGACTACGCCATGCCGCGCGCGACCGATGCGCCGGGCTTCTCGATCGAGAACCATTCGGTGCCGTGCAAGACCAACCGGCTGGGCGTGAAGGGCTGCGGCGAGGCGGGCTGCGCCGGCGCGCTGCCGTCGGTGATGAACGCGGTGGTCGATGCGCTGGGCGTGCCCCACATCGACATGCCGGTGACGCCGGAGAAGGTCTGGCGGGTGCTGAACGGCGCGCGCTGACGTTCACTTCCGGCCGTTCAAATTGAACTGAAGGAACTTCACGGCGGCGGCGTTGAATTCCTTGTGGAAGGCTGCCCGGTCGAAGCCGTTTGGGTCGGTGCACAGGTCAGGATAGGCTTGCGCCAGGGCCGGCGGGCAGAGAAAGAAGGCGAAGTGTCCGGCATTTCGCACGACATGATATTCGTGCGGCGCCGACAGGTTCGTGTCGAGCGGCGCGACATCCCGCAAGAACACGCCGTCGCCGCCCAGCTCCGAGGCCCAGAGCTGCACCGGCGCCGTGATCGGCGCCAGGGCTTCGGCCGTGAAGAAGACTGCGAGCGGGTCGGCGACGACGGCGGCCTTGATGCGCGAGTCGTGTGGTATCGGCCCGGGGAATTCCTTGCCGCGGATTTGCTGGCAACCGCGCGCCGGTGAGTCGCCGCAATAGCCGGTGGCGTTCGCCCAGTCGGCGTTGGCACCGATGACAGCGAGCCCGGTATAGCCGCCGCGCGAGAAGCCGAAGAAGCCGATGCGGGAGGGATCGATGAAGGGCGCGGCGGGCGAGGCGCCGAGCATATGGTCGACCAGCCGCTTGATGTCGGCCGGCCGCGAGACATAAACCGAAAGCTCGGTAGCACGGCTCTTGTCCGAGGCTGTATCGCCCGGATGGTTGATGGCGGCGACAATGAAGCCCGCGTCGGCGAGCGCCTCGACGGTGTCGTGGTGGCCCAGGAAGGTGCCCCCGCGGCCGTGCGAGACGACAATCAGCGGGTGCTTCTCGCCGCTCAGCGGGCAATCCTTCGAGACGCTCAGCGCGTAGGGGCCAAGCTGCACCGTGCCGGGCGGCTCGGCGCAGGGGTACCACAGGGCGCCGGTGAGGGCGGGTCCCTTGGCATCGGCAGGGACATCGACGAAGCGAAAGCCCGCCGCAAACGACGGCATCGCCAGGGCGCACAGCGCGATCGCGACAACGACTGGTAGGATACGCATGGGGTCGAGCTCCGTGAAGGTTCCGGCGCTACTTCTTGTCCGCCGACTCCAGCGGCGGCTGGATGATGCGGCCGGCGCCCGACACCTTGCTGTGCAGGCTGGCCGGGCGGGTCAGCAGCCTGACCTTGCCGGAGCCGGCCAGCTTGAGGTCGGCTTCCTCCTTGGGCCCCGCCTCGACGCTGCCGCTGCCGGAGATCTTGGCGTCGAGGCGCTTCATCGTGACGTCGCCCAGCCGCACGTCGCCCGAGCCGGAGATGGTGGCCGACACGCGCTCGACGCTGCCGTGCGCCTCGATCTGGCCGCTGCCGTTGATCCTGAGCTCGAGCTCGCGCTGGTCGAGCTTCTCCAGCGTCACGTTGCCCGCGCCCGAGATGCGCACATGGCGCAGCGCCCGCGCCGGCAGCGCGACCTCGACCGGCCCCTCCAGCCGGCCGCAGGAGAACAGCTTGCCGCCGCGCACCTGCAGACGCGCGACCGCCTCGGGCGTGCCGCGCAGGACGACGTCGCTGCCGTCGCTCGCGATCAGTCGCAGCGGCACCGGTGTCGTGACCTCGATCTTGTCGCCGCCGGTCCAGGGCAGGCGGCGCTCCGGGCCGGCGACCGCCACCGTGTCGTCGCAGGAATGCCAGCCGAACCGCTCTTCGGCGATCACGCGGCGGATGTCTTCGCGGCCGCCGAGGACCCAGGCGAGCGACAGCGAGACGATGCCGACGCCGAGGCCGATGACGGCGATCCTGCCGAGGGTGCTGTTCATGGGACTCTCCTCCTCAGGCCGCTTCGCTGCGCTGGAGCAGCGTGTAGTGCAGCCGTGCGAAGCGGGCGAGCAGGCGCACCACATAGTCGACCGCCATCAAGAGCAGCGCGCCGCCGCCGACGCCCAGCCCGAGCAGGCCGATGCCGCTCAGGATGCGCGTCAGGTAGCCGAGCGACAGGCCGTGGAAGCTGAACAGCTTCATCACCAGCGCCAGACCGGCGATGCACAGGCCGAGCAGGGCAAGGCCGATCACCAGCGCCGCGATGGCGAGCGCGCCGAGCAGCGGCAGCAGGAACATGAAGTCGACCGCGATCAGCGCCAAAAAGCCGATCATCGCGGCGTAGAAGTTGGCCGGCGTGCGCGCGCTCTCCCAGCGGCGCAGGCCCGCCTCGGCGCGCAGCTCGCGGGCGAGTCGCACCGGATCGCCCAGGGCGGCGGCAATCTCGGCCTCGCTGCGGCCGGCGGCCAGGCCTTCGGCGAAATGGCTGTCGTAGTCGTCCATCAGCTCTTCGATCTCCGGCGCGGGCAGGCCGCGCAGGCGATCGTGCAGGATCGACAGGAATTCGGCTCGGGTCATCGCGCCCCTCCGGCGGTTCTCGCAGATGGTGTGGGATTGTCGGCCAGCACCCGGGCGACCGACGCCACGAAGCTGGTCCATTCGGTGCGCTGCGCGGCGAGCGCGGCGTGGCCGGCGCGCGTCAGCTGGTAGTACTTGCGCGGCGGGCCGCTGCTCGATTCCTCGAGATAGGTCTTCACCAGGCCATCGGCCTGCATGCGCCGCATCAGCGGATAGATCGTGCCTTCGCCCATGCCGATGTCCTGCGCCAGGCGGCTGGCGATGTCGTAGGCATAGCCGTCCTGCTGCGCCAGCATCGCCAGCACGCACATGTCGAGCACGCCCTTGCGCAATTGCACCAGCAGCGAATCCGTCACAGCGACTGCACTCTCGTGTTAAACATGGTACCTTGCAAAACAAGGTAGTGAGGCGTAGACAGCCTGTCCAGTGCGATCACGCGCGAGAGGAGAGGAAGACCGATGCGCCGCTATCACGCCCTGGACGCGCTCCGTGCCGCGATGATGTTCCTCGGCATCTATCTCCACGCTGCCGTCGCCTATTCGCCCAATGGCGGCTGGTTGTGGAAGCAGGCCGAGCAGACGCGCCTGCTCGACTGGTCGACCAGCGCCATCCACGTCTTCCGGATGCCGATCTTCTACGCCATGGCCGGCTTCTTCACGGCGCTGCTGATCGCCCGCTACGGCTCGCGCCGCGCGGCCTGGAACCGCTTCCTGCGCATCGTCGTGCCGTTCGTGGTCGGCTGGATGGTGGTGTGGCCGCTGTCGATGTTCCTCGCGGGCCTCGGCCATTTCGGCCTCGAGCGCACGCTGGCGGGCTTCGCGTCAGGGTTGGTGTTCGCCTACGTCATTCCGCTGCATCTGTGGTTCCTCGAATACCTGATTCTGCTGTACCTCCTGGCCGCCGTGGCAGTGGCGCTGGTGCCGCTGCTGCTGTCGGAGGGTGTCCGCCAGGCTACCCTGCGGGCGTTCCGCGCGATCGTGCTGTCGCCGTGGGCGCCGCTGGCGCTGGCGGTGCCGTCGTTCGCGGCGCAGCTCCTGATGCCCGATCCCTGGATCGAGGATCCGCCGGGCTTCGTCCCGGTGTTCCGGATCGTCGCGGTCTATGCCGTCCCGTTCGCCGTCGGCTGGCTGCTGTTCCTGCAGAGCGATCTCCTGGAGACGATCGCCCGGCGCGCCTGGCTCTACGCGGCGCTGGCGGTCGTGGCGAGCGTCGCCTATCGCTACAGCTACGGCCTGCCGCTGGATCGCGCCGTGCTGTTCTACCTGATCCGCGGCGTGCATGCGGCGGCCGAGTGGCTCCTGATCCTGGGCGTCGCCGGCCTGTTCCTGCGTTACCTCTCGGACCACAGCCCGTACCGGCGCTATCTCTGCGATTCCTCGTACTTCCTCTACATCGCCCACATGCCGGTGATCCTGGCCTTCCAGTTGCTGCTGAAGGACGTGCCGCTGCCGCCGCTGGCCAAGTTCGCGATCACGCTCGCCGGCACCGTCGCCGTGCTGCTGCCGGTCTACCGCTTCGGCGTGCGGCCGACCTTCATCGGCGCGATCCTGAACGGCCGGCGCTATCCGTCGACCATCGGTCCCGTGGTAGAAGGCGGTCCTCAGCTGGAGGATCGCCGTGCCCAAGACGCTGTTCATTGATTCGACACCGGACATCGACAAGGTCTGGAAGCGCGTCCACGGCGCGAACGACATCCCCGTCACCGTCGGCATGGGCCCGGTCGACGAGCCGGACGTGCCCGCGAAGATCGCGGGCTACGACACGGTGATCAACGACGCGACCTACTTCAGCGCTCCGACGCTGGCGAAGTGCGCGGGGCTGAAGCACATCGTCTTCCTCGGCACCGGCGCGGCGAGCTTCGTCGACGTCGCGGCCGCCCAGAAGCTCGGCATCAAGGTCTCGACCATCTCGGGCTACGGCGACACCACGGTGGCCGAGCACGCGATGGGCCTGGTGTTCGCCGCGGCCCGTCATATCGCCACCATGCACGGCATCGTGCGCGGCGGCGCCTGGCGGCCGATGCAGGGCATGGAACTGCGCGGCAAGACGCTGGGCATCGTCGGCCTGGGCGGCATCGGCCGCGAGATGGCGCGACTCGGCACCGGCATCGGGCTGAACGTGCTGGCCTACAACCGCACCGCCAAGCCGGGCACGGTGCCGATCGACGAGCTGCTCGCCCAATCCGACATCGTCAGCCTGCATCTCGGCCTCAACGACCAGACCCGCGGCTTCCTGAATCGCGAGCGGATCGCCAGGACCAGGCCGGGCGTGATCGTCGTCAATACCGCGCGCGCCGGCGTGGTCGACGAGCCGGCGCTGATCGCGGCGCTGAAATCAGGCCATGTCGGCCACTACGCGACCGACGTGTTCGGCAAGGAGCCGCCGTCGCCCGACGAGCCGTTGCTCAGGGTCGACAACGTCACGCTGACGAGCCACGCGGGCTACAACACCCCGGAGGCGGCGATGACCATGTATCGCCGCGCCATCGATCTGGCGGCCAAGGGCTAGAAAATCCTCCCCATTCAAATGGGGAGGTGTCGGCGTCTTACGCTGACGGAGGGGTCAAGGGCGGCGGACGGAGGCGCATGACCCCTCCGTCGCGGATTACCGCGCCACCACCCCATCTGAATGGGGAGGGTTGGCCTCCTACTTGTCCAGCCAGAACGTGTCGAAGCGGACGCAGTCGTAGATGCCGAAGTACTCGTACGGATTGTGGCCCTTCACGTAGTTGAACCAGATGTCGTTGATCTTCTCCCACGACACCGGCAGCACCGGCGGGTCGGCCTCCATGATCTCCTCGGCCTGGCGGATCAGTCCGAGGCGCTTCTTGACGTCGACCTCGCGGTCGATCTGCGGCAGCAGCTCGTTGAACTTGGCGTTGTCCCAGAAGCCGTAGTTCTGCGGCCCGTCCTTCTTGTACCAGGCGTTGAAGTAGTCCGACGGGTCGAGCAGGGTCGAGACGATCGCGCCGATGGCGAGATCGAACTTGCCGGTCTTGATGTCGTCGAACCACACCGATTCGACCACCGTGCGCAGGGTGCACTCGACGCCGATCTGCTGCAGCATCGCCTGGATCGCCTGCGCCCACAGCTTGAACGAGGCGACGTCGCGCACCAGGAAGTCGAGCCCCTTGATGCCGCCGGGATGGCCGGCCTGCGCCATCAGCGCCTTGGCCTCCTTGATGCCGGCGGCGGTGTCGTCCTGGTAGCCCAGCCGCTTCTTGAGCTGGTCGAGCGGCGTCGCCCATTCGGAGAACGGGTAGATCATGCCGCCCATCATCATCGGCGCCACGTCCTTGACGACGTCGACCAGCACCGGCCGGTCGAGGCTGAGATGGATGGCGCGGCGCACCCGCACGTCGTCGAGCGGCTTCTTCTTGTTGTTCATCCAGGTGCCCTGGATGACCGACTGGTAGAAGGCCGTGGTCGACATGCCCTTGGTATCCTTGGCCTTGCGCGCCGTCACCGGATCGCAGATGCGAGCGTAGTCGACGCGATTCGACAGGATCGCCGAGCCCAATTCGGGCGAGAACGGCAGGGCGTGATAGAACTCGATGCCGTCGAGATAGGGCAGGCCCTTGTTCCAGTAGTTGGCGTTCTTCTCCATCACCCAGATCTCGTTCTCGACCCGCCGCTTGCTCTTGAACGGGCCGGTGCCGGGGATGTCGACGACGCGGCGCAGGTTGTACTGGTTGTCCTCCAAGGTCTTCTTGCGGACGATGCCGTTCCAGCCCGACGCGAACGCCGCCATCATGAAGCTGGCCGGGCGCGGCTCGCTGAGCTTGAAGATCACCGTCTTCTTGTCGGGCGCCTGGATCTCGCTGACCGTGGTGAACAGCGTCGAGCGCGGGATCATCACGCCCTGCGGCGGCTTGGCGATGCGGTCGAAGGTGGCCTTCACGTCCTCGGAGGCGAACTCCGCGCCGTCGCTGAACTGCACGCCCTCGCGCAGATGGAAGGTGTAGGTCTGGCCGTCCTTCGAGATCTCCCAGCTATGCGCCAGGTCGGGAATGATGGTCTTGCCCGAATCGCGCGGGTCGCGCCGCACCAGGTTGTCGAACATGCACCCCTGGCTGCCCAGGCTGTTGATCGTGCCCGACTGGTGGAAGTCGAAATGCGGCGGGCGCGAGGTGATGGCGTATTTCAGCACGCCGCCCGACTTGGCGTTGGGCTCCGGCGCCTTGAGCTGGAATTTCGAGCCGTCGAACTCGTTGGGCACGCCCTGGGCGAGGGCCTGCCACGGCATGCCGAACACGGTCGCGCCCAATGCGGCCGAACCCCCCTTGACGAACTGACGACGATTTACGCTGGAACGCTCCTTACGCTGGTCCATGGCGCTACCTCCCATTTGGCCTTTTGCAGGCCACGCACAATGTGCTCAGATGGTTTGTCCATCCTCATGAACCAAAAACTAACACGGGTGGTTTTAGGGAGTCTCGCGTGAATCCAGCGGTGCTGGAGGTCGACGGCCTGCAGACGCATTTCTTCACGGCGATCGGCACCGTGCGGGCGGTCGATGGCGTGAGCTATTCGCTCAAGCCCGGCGAGACGCTCGGCGTGGTCGGCGAATCGGGATGCGGCAAGAGCGTGTCGGCGCTCTCCATCCTGCGCCTGGTGGCCAATCCGCCCGGGCGCATCGTCGGCGGCCAGATTCGCTTCCAGGGCCGGAACCTGCTCGATCTTTCCGAACCGGAAATGGAGCGGGTGCGCGGCAACGACATCTCGATGATCTTCCAGGAGCCGATGACCTCGCTCAATCCGCTCTACACGGTGGGCGGACAGATTGCCGAAGCCGTGGCGCTGCACCAGGGTCTGTCGCGCAAGGAGGCGTGGGACCGCGCCGTCGAGATGCTGCGCCGGGTCTACATCCCCGAGCCGGAAAACCGCGCCCACGCCTATCCGCACCAGCTTTCCGGCGGCATGCGCCAGCGCGTGATGATCGCCATGGCGCTGTCGTGCAATCCCAAGGTGCTGATCGCCGACGAGCCGACCACGGCGCTCGACGTCACCATCCAGGCGCAGATCCTCGACCTGATGCGCGAGCTGCAGGAGACCACCGGGACGGCCATCGTGCTGATCACCCACGACATGGGCGTGGTCGCCGAGAACGCCGACCGCGTGGTCGTGATGTATGCCGGCCGCAAGGTCGAGGAGGCGCCGGCCGCGGTGCTGTTCGACCGGCCGGGCCATCCCTACACGGCGGGGCTGCTGGGCTCGATCCCGCACCTCGATGAGGTCGCGCGCAGCGGCGCCCGGCGGGCGCGGCTGAACGAGATCAAGGGCATGGTGCCGTCGCTGTTCAACCTCCCGCAGGGCTGCAGCTTCGCGCCGCGCTGCGCCAAGGCGACCGACCGCTGCCGCGAGGCCGCGCCGCCGCTCGAGGAGCATCGCTCCGGCCACTTCATCGCCTGCTGGAACGCCGCATGAGCGAAGCCCTGCTCGAGGTCCCCCTTCTCGAGGTGAGCGGCCTCAAGAAGCATTTCCCAATCTACAAAGGTGTTTTCTCCAAGGTCTCCGGCTACGTCTACGCCGTCGACGGCGTGTCGTTCCGCATCGGCCGCGGCGAGACGCTGGGGCTGGTGGGCGAGAGCGGCTGCGGCAAGTCGACGGTCGGGCGGACTCTGCTGCGCCTGCTCGAGCCGACCGCCGGCACGGTCAAGGTCGCGGGCGAGGACATCACCCATCTCGAGGGCGAGCGCCTGCTGCCCTACCGGCGGCGCATGCAGATGATCTACCAGGACCCTTATGCGTCGCTGAACCCGCGCATGACGGCGGGCGAGATCGTCGGCGAGCCGATGGTGGTGCACAGTGTCGGCACGCCTGCCGAGCGGCGCGAGAAGGTGGCGAGCCTGTTCGATCGCGTCGGCCTGCGGCCGGAATCGGCCGGCCGCTATCCGCACGAATTCTCGGGCGGCCAGCGCCAGCGCATCGGCATCGCCCGCGCGCTGGCACTCAATCCCGACCTGATCGTCGGCGACGAGCCGGTGTCGGCGCTCGACGTCTCGATCCAGGCGCAGATCATCAACCTCTTGATGGACCTGCAGGACGAGTTCGGCCTGTCGTACCTCTTCGTCGCCCACGACCTGGCGGTGGTCGAGCACATCAGCCACCGCGTCGCGGTGATGTATCTCGGCCGCATCGTCGAGATGACCGACCGCAAGAGCCTGTTCGAGATGCCGCTGCATCCCTACACGGAAGCGCTCTTATCGGCGGTGCCGATCCCCAAGGCGTCGGCGCGCGGCCGCAAGCGGGTGATCCTGACCGGCGACGTGCCGAGCCCGATCAACCCGCCCTCGGGCTGCCATTTCCACGCCCGCTGCCCCTACGCCATGGCGCGCTGCAAGGTCGAGGCGCCGGCGCTGCGCGAGGTCGTCCCTGGCCATGTCGCCGCCTGCCATCTCCACGATGGCGGCGTGAAGTTCCCGCTATCGGCCTGACGTCGCGTCGTCGACACCGGCTCTGCCGTAGCCAGGACCGAGCTTGTCGAGTTGCAGTCGGCCGCCGACCGCCCAGTTCTCACGCTCGACTTCGTCGATGATGAGGGTCACCCAGTCGGGCGGCACGTCGAGAGCCCCTGCGACCGCCGTGGTTACGGCATCGGCAAGCGCCCGCTTCATCTCCAGTGGACGACCCTTTTCCATCTGAATGGTGACGACAGGCATGACTCCCTCCGGCATCGAGGAGACATGAGACGACGCACTTGGAATTCAAGCAGGGTAATTGCAGTCTATCGTCCGCCGCGTCCGCACGCGTCCGGCCTGGGGGGGTGGGGGCGGATTCCCGGACTCGCGTCAAAAACCCTTATGGAATCGGCATCGGAGGTGTCCGGGAGTCCGCCGGATTCCGGCCGGACGGCTCTACACCGAGCCGCGCAGGCGCGGGTCGAGCAGGTCGCGGATGCCGTCGCCGAGCAGGTTGAAGGCGAGCACCGTCAGCGTGATCGCGGCCCCCGGGAACAGCACCAGCCACCACGGCGGCACCAGGCCGGCGTTCAGCGAATCGGCCAGCATGTTGCCCCAGGTCGGCGTCGGCGGCGGGATGCCGACGCCGAGGAAGCCGAGCGACGCCTCGATCACGATGGCGACGCCGAGATGCGTCGTGGCGAGGATGAGATAGGGCGCCACGCACTGCGGCAGGATGTGGCGGAACATCAACCTGACGTGGCTGGCGCCGATGCCGCGCGCCGCCTCGACATACTGCATCTCCTTGAGCGACAGCACGACCGAGCGGATCACCCGGCCGCCGAACGGGATGCGGGTGATGGCGATCGCGGCGATCACCGTCGCCATGCCGCCGCCCAGCGCCATGGCGATGGCCATCGCCAGGATCAGGTCGGGGAAGGATTGCAGGAACTCGATGACACGCTGACTCGCCATGTCGAAGCGGCCGCCGAAATAACCGCAGGCCAGGCCCCACAACGCGCCGACCGTGGTGCCGAACAGCACCGCGCCGAACGCGACCATCAGCGAGATCTGGCTGCCGTGGATGACGCGGGAGAGTGTGTCGCGGCCGATCTGGTCGGTGCCGAACCAGTGCTTCTCCGACGGCGGCTTCTGCATGGCGCGGAAGTCGGACTTGAGCGGCGGGTAGGGTGCCACCACCGGCGCCGTCGCCGCCATGGCCACGATCAGCGCGGCGATTATGCCCCAGAAGGCCGAGAGCGGCGCGCGGCGGACGAGGCTGCCGATGCGGCGCCAGGCGGCGCGCCAGCGCGGCGGGCTGAGGGACGGGGCAATGGCGGTCATCTGAGGCGAATCCGGGGATCGAGGAAGGCGATGGTGACGTCGATCAGGATGTTCAGCAGCACGAACACCGTGGCGTAGAGGAACACCAGGTTCTGCATCACGAAGATGTCGCGCTCGTTGACCGCGATGAACATCGCGAAGCCGAGGCCCGGCGTGGCGAAGGCGCGCTCGACCGGGATCGAGCCGGCGAGGACCAGGCCCATCAGCACGCCCGACAAAGTGATCACCGGCAGCAGCGCGTTGGGCAGCGCGTGCCAGGCGATCACCAGCCGGCCGTTCAGCCCCTTGGCGCGGGCGGTGCGGACGTAGTCCTCGCGGATCACCTCGAGCAGCGCCGAGCGGCCCATGCGCGCGATGTAGGCGGCCTGGCCGAGGCCGAGCACGACCGCGGGGCCGATCACCAATTCGAAGTTGGCCTTGGGGTCGACGAACAGCGCGGCGCCGGTCAGCGGCGCGCGATAGCCGAACCAGAACAGCAACCCGAGCACGATCAGCATGCCGATCCAGAAGCCCGGCACCGCGAGGAACAGGATGCTGAGGAAGCGGGCGGTGCTGTCGGCCACCGTGTTGGGCTTGAGCGCGCTGACGATCGCCACCGGGATGCCGACCAGCCACGAGATCACCACCGACAGCAGGGCGATCTCGGCGGTCAGCGGGCCGCGCCGCAGCAGCATGTCGGCGACGTTCTCCGAGCGGAAGAAGGAGCGGCCGAAATTGCCCTGGGCGATGTCCTTCACCCAGGCGAGGTACTGCACCCAGAGCGGGTCGCTGAGGCCGAGGTCGCGCATGTAGTTGGCGCGCTGCTCCTCGGTCAGCTTGGTGAAGCCCTCCGGCCCGAAGATCGCCACCAGCGGGTCGCCGGGCAGCACGCGCATGATGACGAACACCATGATCGACACCCCGACCACGGTGATGGCGCCGAACGCCAGTCTGCGGGCGATGTAACTATACATTGCGCCTCAAGACGTTAGCCTCCCTTAGGCCATTTATCGCAGGCCATTAGGCCCGTTCTTGTTGTGCCCATCATAGGGCCGGATTAAATGTCGGCCAGCACTTTTGCCCAACTGAAAGCCCAAGGAACATGAGGCCCCAGAACATTGCCGTGGTCGGCGCGACCGGCGCCGTCGGCGTCGAGATCCTGCGCGTTCTCGAGCGTCGCAACTTCCCCGTCGCCAGCCTCAGGCTGCTGGCCTCGAAGCGCTCGGCCGGCAAGACCCTGGAGTTCAAAGGCAAGCCCCACACCGTCGAGGAGCTGACCGCCGCGGCGTTCAAGGGCGTCGACATCGCCTTCTTCTCGGCCGGCGCCACGCGCAGCCGCGAGTTCATCCCGGCGGCCAAGGCGGCGGGCGCGGTGGTGATCGACAACTCGTCGGCCTTCCGCATGGACCCCAACACGCCGCTGGTCGTGCCCGAGGTCAACCCGGGCGACCTGCGCAAGCACAAGGGCGTGATCGCCAACCCCAACTGCACGGCGGCGATCCTCGCCGTCGCGGTGTGGCCGATCCACCAGACCGTCGGCATCCGCCGCATCATCGTCTCGACCTACCAGTCGGCATCGGGCGCCGGCGCCGCAGCGATGCAGGAGCTCGAGGAGCAGACGCGCGAGTATGCCGGTAGCCAGGAGATCACCCACTCGGTGTTCCCGCACCAGATCGCCTTCAACGTGTTCTCGCACAACACCAAGGTGGCCGACAACGGCTACAACGAGGAAGAGAACAAGGTCGTCGAGGAGACGCGCAAGATGTTCCATGCGCCCGACCTGCCGATCGTGCCGACCTGCATCCGCGTGCCGGTGCTGCGCGCGCATGCGGAGTCGATCGTGCTGGAGCTCGAGGCGCCGATGTCGCCCGAGGAGGCGCGGGCGCTGCTCGCCCGCTCGCCCGGCATCAAGATCGTCGACGATCCGGCGGCCAACCACTTCCCGATGCCGCTCGAGGCGAGCGGCGATCTCGACGTGCATGTCGGCCGCATCCGTCGCGACGTCAGCAACCCGAACGGGCTCGCCCTGTTCGTGGCCGGCGACCAGCTGCTGAAGGGCGCCGCCTGGAACGCCGTGCAGATCGCCGAGGAACTCGCTAAGCTCGAGGTTCTCGCGGCCGAGTAACAGGGGGTTCCACACGATGGCGCCGCAGAAACGCATGATGCATCTCGGCGCCTTCGTGCACGAGACCGGCCAGCATGTTGCCGCCTGGCGGCATCCCGAGGCGCACTACCATTCCGGCGTGCGCTTCGCCGACATGGTCGAGACCGCGCAGCTCGCCGAGCGCGGCAAGATGGATTTCCTGTTCCTCGCCGATTCGGCGGCAGTCGATCTGCAGGGCAATCCCGATGCGCGCGGCCGCATGGGCAAGGTGGTCAAGTTCGAGCCGATGACCATCCTGTCGGCGCTCGCCGCGGTCACCAAGAACCTCGGCTTCGTCGCCACCTCGACCACGACCTTCAACGAGCCCTATACGCTCGCCCGCCAGTTCGCCTCGCTCGATGCGATCAGCGGCGGCCGCAGCGGCTGGAACCTCGTGACCTCGAACAACGAGCAGGACGCGCTGAACTACAGCCGCGACCAGCACATGGGCCACGGCGACCGCTACGAGCGGGCGATCGAGTTCGCCGAGGTGGTGCAGGGCCTGTGGGATTCGTGGGACGACGACGCCTTCATCCGCGACAAGGACTCGGGCGTCTTCTACGACACCACGAAGATGCATGTGCTGAACCACAAGGGGAAGCACTTCCAGGTGCGCGGTCCGCTCAACGTCGCGCCGTCGCCGCAGGGCCGGCCGGTGCTGGTGCAGGCCGGCGCCTCGGGCACCGGCCGCGACGTCGCCGCGCGCCTCGCCGAGATCGTGTTCACCGCGCAGACCACGCTCGACCAGGCGAAGGAGTTCTACGCCGACGTCCATGCGCGGCTGCCGCGCTTCGGCCGCTCGTCCAACGAGGTGCGGGTGATGCCGGGCTTCTATCCGGTGGTCGCGCCGACCCGATCGCAGGCGCAGGAGAAGTTCGACTACCTGCAGTCGCTGATCCAGGTGCCGGTCGGCGTCGCGGTGCTGGAGCACACGATCGGCGTACACGATCTCGACAAGCTGCCGCTCGACGGTCCGGTGCCGGAGATGCCCGACACCAACGGCCCGCTCAGCCGCCAGCGCCTGCTGCTCGAGCAGGCCAGGCGCGACAAGCTCACCTTCTGGGAGCTCTGCCTCGCCAATGCCGGGCCGCGCGGCCACGTGCTGTCGATCGGCACGCCGGCCCAGGTCGCCGACGAGATGGAGCACTGGTTCCGGGAGGGCGGCGCCGACGGCTTCAATGTCATGCCGGCTTACCTGCCGGGCTCGCTCAAGGATTTCGTCGAGCTGGTGATCCCCGAGCTGCAGCGCCGCGGCCTGTTCCGCACCGAGTACGAGTCGACGACCCTGCGCGGCAATCTCGGCCTGCCCAAGCCCGCCAACCGGCACCACGCGCGCTCCGCCGACGCGGCGGAGTAATTTACGCCGCGCGTTGCGGGAAAGAATTCCCGTCGCCGGGCTGTAGTGTTTTCATCAGGCAGTCTGCCTCGCGGCGTGCACTGCGCCCTGCCTGAGCGCGCGAATCGCCTGAAAAATTCCATGGCATAAGAGTTGCTGCGCTGCAGCGTGTAACAGTCACGCTGAGGTGCATGATGGAGATCGGCGTCTTCATTCCCATTGGGAACAACGGCTGGCTGATCTCGACGACATCGCCGCAATACACGCCGAGCTTCGATCTCAACAAGGAGATCGTGCTGCGCGCCGAGAAGTACGGCTTCGACTTCGCGCTGTCGATGATCAAGCTGCGCGGCTTCGGCGGGCCCTCGCGCTTCTGGGACGACAACCTCGAATCCTTCACCCTGATGGCGGGCTTGGCGTCGATCACCTCGCGCATCGAGCTGATGGCGACGGTCGCCGTTCTCACTTTGCCGCCCGCGCTGTGTGCACGCATGGCGATGACCATCGATTCGATCAGCCACGGCCGCTTCGGCGTGAACCTCGTCACCGGCTGGCAGAAGGCCGAGTACGACCAGATGGGCCTGTGGCCGGGCGAGGAACACTACAAGTACCGCTACGACCTGCTCACCGAGTACGCGACCGTGATGCAGGAGCTGTGGGCGACCGGCCGGTCGGACCTCAAGGGCAAGTACTACACCATGAACGACTGCCGCCTCGGGCCCCTGCCGTCGCGGCAGATCCCGCTGATCTGCGCCGGCACCAGCGATTCCGGCATCGCCTTCGCCTCGAAGTTCTGCGCCTACAACTTCTGCAGCGGCGTGGGCCAGGTCAACGATCCGCGCGACTGCGCCGACGCGGTGACGCGACTCAAGGCCCAATCGGCCGCGGCCGGCACCGACACCAAGGCGCTGGCGCTCACCATGATCATCGCCGACGAGACCGACGCGGCGGCGATGGCCAAGTGGGAGCACTACCTCGCCGGCGCCGACCACGAGGCGATCGAATGGAGCCGCGCCCAGGCGAGCGGCGACAAGTTCGCCGCCGACAACTCAACCGCCGGCCGCATCCGGCGCCGCACCGGCGTGCCGTTCGGCGGCTCGCGGCTGATCGGCTCCTACGCCACGGTGGCGCGCCTGCTCGACGAGATGGCCGAGATCGAGGGGCTGGCCGGCGTGATGCTGACCTTCGACGACTTCGTGATCGGGGTCGAGCAGTTCGGCCAGCGCATCCAGCCGCTGATGCGCAGCCGGGCCAAGCTCGCGGCGGCGGCCTGACATGGACGCGCTGGCGCAGGCGGTCCGCGAGGCGCCGGCAACGGCCCGGCCGCAGCTCGATCTCGAGCTGCGCGGCATCCGCAAGCGCTACGGCGGCTTCACGGCGGTCGACGGCGTCTCGCTCAAGGTGCCGAAGGGCCGGTTCGTCTGCCTGCTCGGCCCCTCGGGCTGCGGCAAGACCACGACCTTGCGCTGCGTCGCGGGCCTCGAGGATCCCGACGACGGCGACATCCTGATCGGCGGCAAGGAGGCGACCCGCGATCCGCCGTGGGAGCGCGACATCGCCATGATGTTCCAGGACTTCGCGCTGTTCCCGCACATGACCGTGGCCAAGCAGGTCGGCTTCGGCCTCGAGATGCTGAAGAAGCCGAAGGCGGCGATCGCCGAGCGGGTCAAGCAGGTGCTGGCGTCGTTCGAGATCGCCCAGCTCGCCGATCGCAAGCCGGCGAACCTGTCGGGCGGCCAGCGCCAGCGCGTGGCGCTGGCCCGCGCCATGATCACCGAGCCGCGCATCCTGCTGCTCGACGAGCCGATCGGCGCGCTCGACTACTCGCTGCGCGAGACCGTGATGCTGGAGCTGAAGCTCTTGCAGCAGCGCACCGGCATCTCCTTCATCTGGGTGACGCACGACCAGAACGAGGCCTTCTCGCTGGGCGACCTGGTGGTGGTGATGAACCACGCCCGCATCGAGCAGCAGGGCTCGCCGGAGGAGATCCTGCAGCGTCCGGCGACCGCCTTCGTCGCGAGCTTCGTGCAGGGCAACAATGTCTTCCACGGCCGCGTGGTGCGGGCCGGCGACGGCCTGTTGCTGGTCGAGACCGCCTGCGGCTCGTTCCTCGTGCCGGGCCGGGGGCCGACGATCGGCAGCGAGGTCTCCTTCTCGGTGCGCGCCGAGCTGATCACCGATCTCCTGGCCGACCCGCATCTCAATCGGCTGGCGGCCCGCTGCACGGCGGTCGAATACTTCGGATCGCTGCGCCGCCACGTCTTCGAGCGGCCCGACGGCGAGGTGATGAAGGTCGACCAGTTCGGCGCGTACGCCGCGCGCATCGTTGCGGGCCAGCGGGTCGAGCTCGGCTGGCGACCGCAGGACACCGTGCTGCACACCGGCTCGGCTGAATGAGCACGATCCGGGCCCGCTCCGCCGCCAGCTACTGGCTGGCCGTTCCGGCGGCGCTATGGATGCTGGGCGTGGTGGTGGTGCCGATCGTGCTGCTGGCCTGGGTGTCGCTGTGGGGCGGCCGCACCTTCTCACCGGCGAGCCCGCTCACCTTCGACAACTACACCAAATTCTTCGCCAACAAGACCTACCTGCAGCTCGCGCTGTCGACGGTCGGCCACACCGCCGTCCTGATGGCCGTCACCGGCGTGCTCGGCTACGGCATCGCCTACTTCCTGACCATGAAGGTCAGGAGCCCGCGCTGGCGGCTGGTGCTGTTCCTGGCCTTCGTCGTGCCGTTCTGGACCTCGACCCTGATCCGCGGCATCGCCTGGGTGCCGTTCCTGGGCGTCAACGGCGTGATCAACCAGGCGCTGATCTTCACCGGCGCCACGCGCAGCCCGATCGAGGCCTTCCTCTATTCGCGCTTCGGCATCTCGATGGCGCAGGCCTCGCTCTACACCATGATGGCGGCGGGCCCGGTCGTGTACATGCTGAACGCGATCCAGCCGGCACTGCGCGAGGCGGCGATGACGCTGAAGGCGCCGCCGCTGGTCGTGTTCTGGCGCATCGTCTTCCCGCTCACCCTGCCGGGCGTGGTGATCGGCCAGGTGCTGGTGTTCCTCAACGTCATGGCCGACTTCGCCACCGTCGCCACGGTCGGCGGCAACAAGCACGCCATGCTGCCCAACCTGGTGCTGCTGTTCTACGAAGGCTCGCAGCATCGCGCCGCCTCGGTCGTCGCGGTGCTGCTGATGGCCTGCATGCTAATCGGCGTGATCGCCGCGCTGCGCGTGGTCGACATTCGCCGCCTCGGGGCCGACCGATGAGGGGAGCCGACCGATGAAGCTCGGCTGGAAGCTCCGCTCCGACATCGTCGGCTGGGCGCTGGGCACCCTGACGGTCGTCTTCCTCGCCTATCAGTGGCTGCCGATCCTCACCCTCGGTCTCTTGTCCTTCGCGGGTCCCACCGGCGGCACGACCTTTCCGATGAACGGCGTCTCCCTCCACTGGTACGCGGAGCTGTGGAAGGCGACGGTGATGAACGACTTCAAGCCGCCGCTGGTGCGCTCCTCGCTGCTCGCCGCGGCGTGCGCGCTCACCACCATCGTGCTGTCGGTGATGTCGGCCCAGGCGATGCGCGGCAGGTTCCGCGGCAACAACTGGTTCTTCTACCTGATGCTGCTCGGCATCATGGCGCCCGGCATCCTGGTCGGCTTCGGCTTTGCCGTGCTGATGCGGCTGCTGGGCATCGAGCTCGCCTGGAACACCACGACCTTCCTGGTGCAGGTGTCGTGGACGCTGCCGTTCGGCTTCCTGACCATGCTCGCGGTCTTCAACCGCTTCGATTCGCGGGTCGAGGAGGCGGCGCTGACGCTCGGCGCCTCGCGGATCACCGCCTTCCGGCGCATCACCTTGCCGCTGATCCTGCCCGGCGTGATCGGCGCCGGCCTGTTCGGCTTCTCGCTGAGCTACGACGAATATCCGCGCAGCATGTTCACGACCGGCCCGGACCAGACCCTGCCGCTCGCGATTATGGCCCAGCTCGACCGCCAGCTGACGCCCGAGATCTACGCCATCGGCACCACCACCACCGCCTTTTCGCTGATCGCCGTGTTGATGTGCAGCTCGGCCCTGTGGGCGATGCGGCGCTCGACCTCGGCCCGGAGATCCTGAAGGAGACAGCCCATGCTGATCAAACGCCGTTCCCTGCTGGCTGCGTCGGGCGCCGCCGCGCTGGCTGCGCCGTCGGTCCTGACGCCTGCCTCGGCGCAGTCCAAGCAGATCTTCCTCGCCGGCGCGAGCTACGACATGCGCGACGCCATCCTCGGCGAATTCGCCAATCGTACCGGCATCACGCCGCGGCCCTTCGTCAGCCCCTCGACGCAGGCGCGCGTCGACCGCATCCGCACCGCGCCGCTCGACTGCGTGCTGCTCGATGCGCCGTTTGCGGCTTACGCCAACAGCGAGAAGCTCCTGATGCCGATCGATACCTCGCGGCTCAAGAACTGGGACAAGATGCATCCGCTGCTCAAGGACGGGCAGGCCGCACCCGGCGCGCCGCTCGGTATCGGCGCCAATCCCGGCCGCATGATGTACCTGGACGAGGCCCGCACGAAGATTTCCTTCATGCCCGGGTTCTTCCAGATGGATTCGATCGGCTACAACGCCGGCAAGATCAAGACTGAGAACAACGAGCTGTCCTGGGGTGACCTGTTCAACCCCAAATATCGCGGCAAGGTCGCGATGTACGGCATCGACTGGCTTGGCATGCTGAATGCCGCCATGGGCATGCAGGCGCTTGGGCTCTTCAAGCCGATCGACATGAGCAGCATGACCGAGAAGGAGGTCGACACCGTCGTCGCCTTCCTCAAGGAGAAGAAGAAGGAGGGCCACTTCCGCGCCATGTGGAAGGCCTACGGCGAGCTGGTGAACCTGATGGCCTCGGAGGAGGGATCGCCGACGCCTGGTGGCCGGTCGTCGTCGAAGTGTCGAGCAAGGGCATTCCGGTGCACTACGCCGTCGCCAAGGAAGGTTATCGCGCCTGGTGCAACGGCTACGGCATTGCCGCGACTTCCAGGAACGTCGACCTCGCCTATGAGTGGCTGAACTTCTGGATGGACGGCTATCCGGGCGCGCAGCAGTCGAAGATCGGCTACTTCTCGACCTCCGGCGGCTACGACAAGTATCTCGAGCCCGACCTGATCAAGCAGGTCTATGGCGGCGTCGGCCGCGACGGCGGCTCGCTCGAGGAGCGCGCCAAGCGGGTCTATGTCTGGAATACCCGGCCCAAGAATCTGGAGTATTATACGGAGAAGTGGAACGAATTCCTCGCCGCTTGATCGGGGGATGCATGGATCTTGGGCTGAAGGGCAAGAAGGCCGTCGTCACCGGCGGCAGCAAGGGCATCGGTCGCGCCATCGCCGACACATTCGCCGCTGAAGGCGCCGACGTCGCGCTCTGTGCCCGCAACGCGGCCGAGGTCGAGGCGACCGTCGCTTCGCTCAAGGGCAGGGGCGTCAAGGCGTTCGGCCGCGCGCTCGACGTCGCCGACGGCGAGGCGCTCAAGACATGGGTTGCCGACTCCGTCGGCGCGCTGGGCGGCATCGACGCGCTGGTCTGCAACGTCAGCGCGCTCGCAGTCGGCGATTCGGCCGAGAGCTGGGAGAAGTCGTTCAAGACCGACATGATGCACACGGTCAACGCGGTCGCATCGGCGGTGCCGTTCCTCGAGAAGTCGAGCTCGCCCTCGATCGTGCTGATCTCCAGCGTCTCGGGCTTCGAGGTCGACTTCGCCGCCGGCTCCTACGGCGCGATCAAGGCGGCGCTGATCCATTACGCCAAGGGCCTGAGCCGCCAGCTCGTCGGCAAGGGCATCCGGGTCAATTGCGTGTCGCCCGGCAACACCTATTTCGACGGCGGCATCTGGCAGAACATCGAGAAGAACATGCCCGACCTGTTCGCCAGCACGCTCAAGGTCAATCCGACCGGCAAGTTCGGCACGGCGGAAGAGGTCGCCAACGGCGTGGTCTTCATCTCCAGCCCGATGGCGAGCCGCATCTCCGGCACCAACCTCGTGATCGACGGCGCCCTCACGGTCGCCGTGTAAGGAGCCGCCGATGCACGGCCATGCCAAGCATACGATCCATCGCGATCATATCCATCATGGCTGGAACAACGCCTTCAAGCCGGTCCTCAAGATCGCACCGGGCGAGACCATCCATTTCGAAACCAAAGACGCCTCGTCGGGTCAGTTGTCGAAGACCTCGACCGCGGCCGATATCGCCAAGCTCGATCTCGCCTTCGTCAATCCGGTGACCGGTCCAGTCTTCATCGACGGCGCCAAGCCCGGCGACGCGGTCAAGGTCACAGTGCTGAACTTCAAGCCGTCCGGCTGGGGCTGGACCGGCAATATCCCGGGCTTCGGCCTGCTCGCCGACCAGTTCCCCGAGGCCAGGATCCATCACTGGAACTACGATCCCGGCCTGACGCCGGCGATGTACGGGCCGGGCGGTCGCGTGCCGCTACGACCGTTCCCCGGCACGATCGGCGTGGCGCCGGCCGCGCCGGGGCTGCACAGCATCGTCCCACCGCGCAATGTCGGCGGCAACATGGACGTGCGCGACATCATCGAAGGCACCGAGCTGCTGCTGCCGGTCGAGGTCGAGGGCGCGCTGTTCTCGGTCGGCGATACGCATGCCGCCCAGGGCGACGGTGAGGTCTGCGGCACCGCGATCGAGAGCCCGATCGACATCGCGCTGAAGCTCGAGCTGGTGAAGGGCGCCCATCTCAAGATGCCGCGCTACACCACGCGGGGTCCGGTCACCGATCATTTCGACAAGAAGGGCTACGAGGTGACGACCGGCATCGGCCCCGATCTGATGACCGGCGCGCGCACCGCCGTGTCGGAGATGATCGACCTGCTCAGCAAGCGCTACGGCTACGCGCCGGTCGACGCCTACATGCTGTGCAGCGTCTGCGCCGACCTGCGCATCAGCTCGATCGTCGACGTGCCGAACTGGGTGGTGTCGTTCTACTTCCCGCGGATCGTGCTCGAGTAAGCTTTCCTCCCCATTCATATGGGGAGGTGTCGGCGTCATGCGCCGACGGAGGGGTCATGAGCCCCACCGTGACTGCGGCTGATGACCCCTCCGTCGCGGATTACCGCGCCACCTCCCCGTATGAATGGGGAGGGATGGCTTCATCTAAGCCGCCACCTTCAGCCGATCCGCCCGCGTCTTCATCAGCGGCTGGATGCGCTGGCCGAACTGTTCCATGCCGATCAGGAAGTCGTCGAAAGTCAGCATGATGCCCTTGGTCGCCGGCACCGCGGCGCATTCGTCGAGCATCTTCGCGACCGACGCGTAGGAGCCGACCAGCGTCCCCATGTTGAAGTTGATCGCGCCCTCGGGGGCGGCGATGCGCATGGCCGTGCCGCCCGCAGCGGCATTGGGATCGGAGTTGGCCTCGCCCGCCATCCAGGCCAGCGCGCCCATGTCGGCGCCTTCGTTGTAGTGCTGCCACTTGGCCATCGCCGCCTCGTCGGTCTCGTCGGCGATCACCATCATCAGCACGTAGTTGCCGACGTCGCGCCCGGTCTTCTTTGCCGCCTCGAGCATCGCGAGGTTGGTCGGTGCATGCGCCGTCGGCGTATTGACGCCCTTGCCCAGGGTGAAGTTGTAGTTGCCGTACGTCGCACCGAACTCCATGCCGCGTGGGCTCTGCCCGGCGCAGACGATCTTCATGTCGGCCTGCGGGCGCGGCGAGAGCTTGCAGTCGTCCATCTTGAAGTATTCGCCCTTGAAGTCGGACGACCCCGTCTCCCAGAGCTCGCGCAGGACGGTGACATACTCGGTCGAGTAGTCGTAGCGCTTGGCGAAGTGCGCCTCTCCCGGCCACAGGCCCATCTGCTCGTACTCCATCTTGGCCCAGCCCGAGACGATGTTGACGCCGAACCGGCCGCCCGAGATCGAATCGATGGTCGAGGCCATGCGCGCCACGATCGCCGGCGGAATGGTCAGCACGGCGACCGAGGCATAGAGCTGAATCCGCTTGGTGACGGCGGCGAGGCCGGCCATCAGGGTGAAGGATTCGAGATTGTGGTCCCAGAACTCGCTCTGGCCGCCGAAGCCGCGCAGCTTGATCATCGACAGGGCGAAATCGAGGCCGTAGTGCTCGGCCTTGAGCACGATCTGCTTGTTGAGCTCGAAGCTCGGCATGTATTGCGGCGAGGTCGTCGAGATCAGCCAGCCGTTGTTGCCGATCGGGATGAACACACCGATATCCATGACGACCTCCTGTACACGCGACACCTGCCGGCGCAGCAAGCGGCATGCCAGCGACCCTTGCATGGAAGTTGCAATGGCCCGGTGAGTTCTACGGGAGGGAAACGTGAAAGCAGTCGTGATCCACGCCACCGGCGGCCCCGAGCAGCTCGGGCTGGCCGACCTGCCCGATCCGGTGGCCGGGCCGGGCGAGGCCGTGATCGACGTGGCCTATGCCGGCTGCAACTGGGCCGACACGCAGGTGCGCCAGGGCATCTATCCGCACGCCATAACCTACCCGATGGTGCTGGGCTTCGAAGTGGCGGGCACCGTGTCGGCGCTCGGCGCTGGCGTGACCAACGTGAAGGTCGGGGACCGGGTCGCGACCTTCCCCGAGAAGGGCGGCGGCTATGCCGAGAAATGCGTTGCCGGCGCGGCGGGCCTGATCAAGCTGCCGGACGCCGTGCCCTTCGATGTCGGGGCGGCCTTCCCGATCCAGGCGCTGATCGCCTGGCACATGCTGTTCAACGTGCATGGCCGGCTGAAGCCGGGCGACACGGTGCTGGTGAACGCGATCGGCGGCGGGGTCGGCCTGATGGTGACGCAGCTTGCCGTCCATGCCGGCCTCGTGGTGATCGGCACCACCGGCACCGCGGGCAAGGAGAAGCGGCCGCTCGGATACGGCGCCTCGCGCGTGGTCAACATCGCCACCGAGGATTTCGAAAGAGCAGTCCTCGACTTCACGAAAGGCAAGGGCGTCGATCTGGCGATCGATTCCTACGGCGCCACCATGCTCGACCGCACCTTCGGCGTGACGCGCGTGATGGGCCACGTGATCAGCATCGGCGAGGCCGAGGGCCAGCCGTTCAAGAACATCCGCGAGCGTATCCTGCCGCGCTCGCAGACCTTCACGCGTTTGCATCTCGGCCATGTCGACCGGAGCTCGGTTGCCTGGGCCGCCGGCGTCGCGCATTGCCTGGAGGGCCTGAGCGAAGGCTGGCTCGAGGTGCCGATCGAGGGCGTGTTCCCGCTCGGCGAGGCCGCCGAGATGCACCGCCGCCTCGAGGGCCGCCATGTCGCAGGCAAGCTGCTGCTCAGGACCTGATCAGGGTCGCCACGCCACCAGCGCGGAGGTCATCACCACCTCCTCGCGGACGTCGGCGAGCGCGGACCTGACTTCCGCCGTGATGGCTGCCGTCCCCGTCTCACCGAGATGCCCGGGCGAGGTGGAGCCCATCGACAATGTCCGCTGCACGAGGGTCTCGACGTCGAGCGGACGGCGTTCGATGACGCCGAACTGCTCCAGCCAGGCGAAGGGCGAATCGAGCAGGACCGCCTCGTGGCGGATCCAGTTGGGATCGTGCGCATGGGCCCCGATCTTGGGCTCGTAGCGGGCGCAGATGTCCTGCCAGGTTTTCAGCCAGGCGTTCGCCGGGATGGCGGGCGCCGAATCCGCGAACAGCGCCACCGCGCCCGCGGGCTCGATCATGCGGTCGAGCCGCTTCAGCGTGTCCACGCGATCCATCCAATGGAAGGAGCGGCCCATGACGACCAGGTGGAACCGGCCGAGCGCCGGGTCGAGCTCGTAGGAGCTGCCCGCGACGAAGCGGATGTTTGCGATTCCGCCCGCCAACGCCCGGGCCGCATTCAGCATCTCCGGCGTGGGGTCCATGGCGACCACTTCCTGGGCGAGCGGAGCGAACTGCCGCGCCAGCGGACCCGGGCCACAGCCGAGGTCGAGCACGCGATGCTGGCGACGCAGGCCGACGACCTCGGCGACACGGCGAATGAGCGCCGGCGCGTAGGAGACGCGGCCGTGTTCGTAATGCGCTGCGGCCGAGCGGTAGCGCTCCGGGTCGTACGGTTGCGGTGTGGGGGCGGTGGTCATTGTGGACATGAGCGCACGGTCAAGCGCCCGTCTGCAAGTCCGGAGGCAAGTCCGGCGGGCGCGGCGGCCTGGGCCGCAGTGCCAGCACCAGCACCAGCGTCGCCAGCAGGCCGAGCGTCGCCATCACCAGGATGGCGCCGCGCGGCCCCATCTCGCGCGCCAGCACGCCGGCGGCGAGGACGCCCAGCGGGCCGGTGCCGATGCACACCGTGACGATGCCCATCAGGCGCGAGCGCACTTCGATCGGCGCCTCGGTCAGCATCAGCGTGGTCTGCATGTTGCCGAAGCCCGCGGTACCGAAGCCGCCGACGAACAGCACCAGCAGCGCCAGCCAGTAGGACGGCGACAGGGCAGCGATCAGCAGCATCACCATGAACATCGCGGCACCGCCGGCGAACATCAGCCGCCGATCCATGCGCATGATGCCGGCCGCGATCAGCGCGCCGCCCAGCAGCGCGCCGGTCGGCTCGGCCGCCGCCAGCAGGCCGACCAGGCCGGGCGAGACCTGGAACGCGGCCAGGCCGAGCGGCGCCACCAGCCCCGAATAGGAGAAAGCGAAGGCATTGGTGACGATGGTGACGCCATAGACCAGCAGGATCACCGGCTTGGTCCTGGCAAAGTGCAGACCCTCGACGATGTCGGCCGGGATGCGCGCCAGCGCCAGCCGCCGCGTCATCTGGCGATGCACCAGGCCCGCGAGCGCGAAGGCGCCGGCGAACTGCACCAGCGCGGTCACCGTGTAGGCGCCCTTCATGCCCAGCCATTCGAAGGTGATGCCGCCCAGCAGCGGGCCGATCATCCGGGTCGCCGCGTTGGTCGAGGAATCGAGCGCGATCGCCTGGATGATGCGCAGGCCGGCGACCTCGCCGACCATGCGCCGCCGCGTCGACATCTCGGTCGACCACATCGTGCCGGCGACGAAGTTGCCGAGCGCGACATGCCACAGCTCGAGATGGCCGGTGGTGGCGAGAGTCGCCAGCACGGTGGCGATGGCGGCCGGCACCAGCAGCGCCAGCATCACGATCAGCTTGCGGTCGACCGCTTCGGAGACGGCACCGGCGAAGGCGCCGAAGAAGAGCTGCGGCAACTGCCGCGCCGCGACGACGCCGGCAACGGCCAGCGCCGAGCCGGTGATCTCGAAGGCGAACAGGCCCGAGGCCAGCATCTCCAGCCAGCGCATGGCGTTGGCGAAGGCGCCGACCAGCCACAGCCGCAGGAAATCGGGCTGCCGCAACAGCGCTCGCAGTGCGGAGCGCTCTTCCGTCGGCTGGGGCGAATCCATTGGGCCGCACGCTAGCGGTGCAGATAATGTGCGGCCAACAAATTCCACAGGAGGAAGCGTATGAATCGGCGTGGCGTGGTGTTGGGCAGTCTCGCAGCGGCCGTGCCATTCCGTGCGGCGCGTGCGCAAGCGGCGTGGCCCAGCAAACCCGTGCGCTTCGTCGTGCCGTTCGCGGCCGGCGGCGGCACCGACACGGTGAGCCGCCTGATCTGCGACCATCTCTCCAAGACCTTCGGCCAGTCGTTCGTGGTCGACAACAGAGGCGGCGCCGGCGGCAATATCGGCACGGTCGAGATCGCGAAGTCGGCGCCCGAGGGCTACACGATCGGCCTGATCTCGGTGGCGAGTCATACGCTCAACCCGATGCTCTACACCAAGCTGCCCTACGATCCCGACAAGGACATCATCGCCATCTCGCGCGTGGCGCTGCTCGCCAACCTGCTGGGCGTGACGCAAAGCCTGCCGGCGGGCAACGTCGCGGAGCTGATCGCGCTCTGCAAGAAGGAGCCGGGCAAGTATTCCTTCGCCTCGTCCGGTCCGGGCACCTCGCTGCACCTGAGCGGCGAGCTGTTCAAGGCGATGGCGGGCGTCGACATCATCCACGTGCCGTACAAGGGCGCGGGCCCCGCCTACAACGATCTGATCGCCGGCACGGTGCACATGATGTTCGCCAACATGCCGTCGATGCTGGGCCAGGTGCGCGGCGGCAAGCTCAAGGGCCTGGGCGTGACGTCGGCCGAACGCTCCAAGGCGGCGCCCGACATCCCGGCGATCGCCGAGACCATCCCGGGCTATGTCGCGACCTCGTGGTACGGCGTCGGCTGCGCCGCCGGCACGCCCGAACCGATCGTCGCCAAGCTCGAAGCCGCGATCGGCGATGCCCTGCAGCAGCCCGAGATCCAGAAGCGCTGGAAGGAAGACCTCGGCCTCGACATGCCGCCGGCGGGCCGCGCCGGCTTCAAGGAGTTCGTCGAGGCCGACCGCAAGGCGTGGGCGCCCGCGGTCAAGGCCTCCGGCGTGAAGCTCGACTAGAGAACCACGCGCAGCGCGGCGAGCAGGCCGAGGGCGGCGACGCCGACGGCGAGGCTGCCGAGCGCGATCGTGCGCAGCGCCTGCACGGGCGTCAGGCCGCCGATGTGCGCGGCGATCCAGAAGAACGGGTCGTTGACGTGGCAGATCGCGATCGAGCCGGCGCCGACCGACGCGGCGGCGAGCGCGCGGCCGTGGGCGCTGTCGAGGCCGAGCGCCGGCAGCATCGGCTCGATCATGCCCGAGGCGGTGAGCACGGCGCTGAGCGAGTTGCCCTGCATCGTCTTCATCGTCGCCGCGGCGAGGAACGGCGCCAGCAGGCCGAGCCGCGGATCGAGCATGTATTCGGCCAGCAGCTCGGCCATGCCGGTCTCGTCGAGCACGCGCGCCAGGCCGCCGGCGGCACCGACCGTGAGCAGCAGCGGCGCCCAGCTCGTGTCGGCCAGCACGCCGGGCTGCCAGCGGCGCGACAGCAGCACCGCCAGCGCGATCGCCAGCACCGCCAGCATCAGCGGCCGGCTGATGCCGGTCCAGAACTCGCGCGCGCCGCCCTTGCCCAGCGGCTCGCTCGGCATCTGCGCGATCGATTGCATGACCAGCAGCGCGATCGGCACCGCGATCGCCAGCCAGCCGGGGGAGAGGCTGCCGGGCTGGCGAGCGTCGCGCGCGAACAGGCCCCAGCCGATTGCTGCCGCGACGATCGCCACGGGCAGCGCGATGCCGGCCATCGTGCGAATGTCGGCCTTGAGCACCGATGCCGCGGCGACGGCGAGCGGCGAGGGCGCAACCAGTGCGTGGACGGCAAGCAAGGCGAGCGCCAGCCCGATCGCGCGGCCCGCCGGCTGCAGCAGCGCCAGCCCGCCGGCGGCCGAGCCGCCGAGTCCGGCAAGCGCGCCGGCGATCGCCGCGGCGGGGCCGGGCAGCGGCTGCTTGATCAGCATGCGGCCGACCAGCGCGCCGGCGACGACCAGCAGGCCGGCCTGCTCGAGCGCGGCGACGAAGCCCAGGCCGAACGCCTTGCCGATCGACTGGGCGGTCATGCCGGCGGCCGCGCCGTAGGCGACCACCACCACCATCAGCGCCAGGAAGGCCGGGACCCGGAGCCGCTGGATCAGGACGAGGACGGCAACGACGGCGACCGGCAGCAGCAGGGCGGCGAGAATCATGCCGCGCGACCATAGGCGCCTGTTACAGTGCCGTCATGCGTTTGCTGCTCGCGGTGTGGATGGCGGTGCTGGCGCTCGCGGCGCCGGCGCCGGCCGAGAGCCGGCTGGTGCGCACCGAGGGCAAGAACTTCATCGCCCCCGACGGCAGCATCCTGCACATCAAGGGCATCAGCTTGGGCAACTGGCTGATGCCCGAAGGCTACATGTTCAAGCTCGAGGTGGCGAAGTCGCCGCGCCAGATCTACGGCGCCTTCGATCGCCTGCTCGGCCCCGAGCACGCGAAGGCCTTCTGGACCGAGTTTCGCGAGCGCTACATTGCCGAGGACGACATCCGCTTCATCAAGTCGGTCGGCTTCAACACCGTACGCATCCCGCTGCACTGGAACCTGTTCATGACCGCCGACGGCACGATGGCGGGGCCGGGCTGGGTGCTGCTCGATCGCGTGGTGGGCTGGGTGAAGGCGGCCGGCCTCTACGCTATCGTCGACCTCCACGCAGCCCCCGGCGGCCAGACCGGCATCAACCACGACGACGGGCCGGGCTATCCGCTGATGTTCTACGTGCCGCGCGACCGCGATCTGACGGTGAAGCTGTGGCAGGCGATCGCGCGGCGCTACGCCGGCGATCCGACGATCCTGGGCTACGACATCCTGAACGAGCCGATCGCGCCCTACCACGACACCGCGACGCTGAACCCGCGGCTCGAGCCGTTCTACAAGCGGGTCACCGCGGCGATCCGTGCCGTCGATCCCGGCCGCGTCGTGATCCTGGCGGCGGGGCAGTGGAGCTCGAGCTTCGACATGTTCGGCCCGCCCTTCGCGGCCAACCTCGCCTACACCTATCATTCGTTCTGGGCGAGCACGAAGCGCGACTCGATCCAGCGCCATCTCAACTTCGCGAACCTCCACGACGTGCCGCTGTTCCTCGGCGAGACCGGCGAGCTGACCGATGACTGGAACGCCGAGTTCCGCACGCTGCACGAGACGCACGGCATCGGCTGGTCGTTCTGGACCTACAAGAATCTCGACACGCCCTCGACCGTGGTGTCGATCAAGCGCCCCGACGGCTGGAACGAGATCGTGGCCTTCGCCGACGGCCGCACGCAGGCGAAGCCGCCGGACGCACTGATCGAAAAGGCGATGGCCCAGTATCTCGACGGCCTGCCTTTCGCCAGGACGACGGTGCGCTGGAGCTACCTGGCGTCGCTCGGATTGAAAGCCGCGCCCTAGCCGTTGCTCTAGACAGCGGTTCTGCCGCCATCGACCGGCAGAACTGCGCCCTGGACGAAACTGGCGCGGTCGGACGCCAGGAACGCGATCGTCTCGGCGATCTCCTCGGGCGCGGCCGGACGCCCGGCCGGCGCCTGCGACGCGAGGTCCTGCAACGCGTCGCCCATCGACGCCGTGCCCTCGGTGCGGGTCGGTCCCGGACTGACCGCGTTCACGCGCACGCCCTTGGGGCCGTATTCGGCTGCCCACGCCTTGGTCAGCAGATTGATGGCCGCCTTGCTCGATCCGTAGAGGCTGAGGCCCGCCGCACCGTAATCGGCCACCATCGTCGAGACGTTGACGATGGCTCCCTTGCCGCGCTGCGCCATGGCAGGCGCAAGCTCAGCGACGAGGAAGTAGGGCACCTTGACGTTGAGGGCATAGACGTCGTCGAACGTCTCCTCGCTCATCTCGTGCGTCGCGCCGAACGGGAAGATGCCGGCGTTGTTCACCAGGATGTCGACATGGCCGCCGCCCAACTCGGCGGCCTTTCGCGCGATTGCGCGAGCGCTCGCCGCGTCGCGCAGATCGAACGAGATGAAATCGGCCTTGCCGCCCGCGGCCCGAATGTCGGCGATCGTCTTTTCGCCACGCGCCACGTTGCGGCCCACGACGATGACGTGAACGCCTGTCTGCGCCAGTTTGCCGGCCACCGCGCGGCCGATCCCGCTGGTCGCTCCGGTGATGAGGGCTGTGGTCGTCATTGGGGTTCTCCTTATCGGTTGCGGGAGAAGGTGATGTCGACGGGGTGCGCGCAGTAGACGAGCGCCGCGCATCTGATTTATACGCCAGGCGTATGAGTGACCGGCTGCGGGAATTGACCGCCTTCGTCCGTGCCGGCGAGACCGGCAGCTTCTCCCGCGTCGCGCGCGAGCTCGGGGTGTCGCAGCCGTCGATCTCGCGGATGGTCGCGGGCCTCGAGGCGCGGCTGGGCGTGAAGCTTCTTTTGCGCACCACGCGGCGCGTCACGCCGACCGACGCCGGCCGGGTGTTCCTCGGACGGGCGCGGCAAGTCCTCGGCGATCTCGACGATGCCGAGAATGCCGCGCGCGGCGCCGACAGCCTGCGCGGCACCTTGCGGGTGGCGCTGTCGGGCGCCTTCGGCATTCGTGAGGTCATCCCGCGCCTGCCCGGCTTCGCCGAACAGCATCCGAAGCTCGGCATCGAGCTCCTGATGTCCGACCGGAACGAGGACCTGGTCGCGCAGGGCGCCGACATGGCCCTACGGCTCGGCCCTCTGGCCGACTCTGGCTTCGGCGCACGGTTGCTGGGCACGGCGCCGCGCCTCGCCGTTGCCTCGCCGGTCTATCTCGCGCGTCGGGGGACGCCGCAAACTCCGGCCGACCTGGCGAGGCACGATTGCATCCTCGGCCCTGGTCTCTCAGGTCGAACCGGCTGGCGTTTCATGCGCTCGGGCCGGGCTGCGTCCGCCGCCGTGAAAGGACCGATAAAGATCGCCTCGGCCGACGGCGTCGTGGCCTGCGCCAAGGCGGGGCTCGGCATAGCGCTCGCCTCGCGATGGATGTGCCGGGCCGAACTCGAGGCCGAAGAGCTCGTCGCGATCCTTTCCGACTATCAGCTCGATGGGGTCGAGCTGCACGCCGTCTACCCGGGCGGCCGCCGACCCTCTCTCAAGGTCCGGGCCTTTTCCGATTATCTGGCAGCTCAGCTCAGCTCCGCTTGCTCGCGTAATGGTCAGCGAGCGCGTTGAGCGCCGCCCCGCCGTCGCCCTTGAAGCTCGGGCCGTGCATCAGGGCGATCGTCTTCGGCGCGAGCGCGGCCAGCCGGCGCAGCGTCGGCTCGGCCTGCGGCGTGCTCGGCATGAAGGGGATCGCCCGCTCGGTCGCGATGGCGGCGTCGACGATGTCGCCGGTGGTGGTCGCCGCGCACGGGCCCATCTGGGTGAACAGGTCGCTGCTGAATAGCGTGCCGGTGGTCTCCTCGTAGACCAGGCCGGCGTCCCAGTTGTGCGGCACGTGCGGCGTGTCGAGCCAGCGCACGCGCTTGCCGCCTATGTCGACCACCTCGTCGTTCTTCAGCGCCCGCGGCGCGCGGTTGGCCATGTCGGTGACCCAGATGTTGATGCCGATCTGGCCGTGCATCGGCGTGGCGTTCGGCGCCGCCGCCAGCCATTCGTTGATCGCGCCCGATTCGTCGGCCTCGACATGGCTGCAGCAGGTCCAGCGCAGCTTGTCGAGCGGGATCACGCTCGCCACCGCGGCGGAGATCGGCGGGAACATCGAGCGATGGCCGTAATGGAACAGCATCGGCTCGTCGGCATCGATCAGGAACTGGTTGAACGTGAATCCGTTCGGCCCGATCTGCGGCACCAGGGTCGAGAGGCGGTAGATCTTGTCGGCGATCTCGGTGACTTCGGTTTTCATGTTGCCAAGGGTGACTCCTCGGCGCGGCGCCCGCAATTACCTCGATATTACCTCAGGACCTCGAGCAGCCTGGCATTGAAGGCATCGGCCGCCTCGTACGCCACCCAGTGGCCGGCGCCCGGGATGACATGCATCCGGAAGTCCGGCTGCAGCGCCGTGAAGAGGTCGATGCGCTCCTGGATGTAGGGGTAGGTCGTCGAATCGAACTCGCCCCAGATGCCGGTGAAGGGCGTCTTGACCTGCGGCAGGACCTTCGAGAGCGCGCCGGCGATGCCCATGTCGCGGCTGCGCGTCCGGGCGCGCGTGGTGTTCATGATCTGCATGTGGATGGCGATGCCATCGACGTTCTTCGGGTCGTGAAGCATCAGCAGCTCGAGATTGCGCCGCGCCTCGTCGGCCAGCACCTGCGGCGCCATCGTGGGCAGCAGCTTGTGCAGCTTCTCGGTCGGCTTGCGCGTCGCCTTCAGGCCGCCCGCGCCAACGAACACGATCCGCTTGATGCGCTCGGGCATCCGGGTCGCGAGATGCCCCGACACCATGCCGCCGAACGAGAAGCCCGTGAGGAAAAACGGACGGTCCTTCGGCAGCAGCCTGTTCACCGCATGCTCGACGCAGTCGGTCACCGACCAGATGTCGCGCACGTCGTTGGGCGGATCGCTGTCGCCCAGCCCCGGCATGTCGGCGGCGTAGATCGTGAAATGCTGCGACAGCGGTTGCACGTTCCTGATCCAGTGGATCCACGAGCCCGAGCCGCCGTGGAACAGCAGCAGTGTCGGCTTGCCCTTGTCGCTATTCTGGCCTTCGCCCCAGACGTGCCACATCATCTGGCCGCCGTTGCCCATTGGCACCTTGATGGCCTTGGAGGTGGCGGCGACTGAAGCGATGGTTTCGAGAGCGGTGCGGCCGTCGGGCAGGCGCGGGACGGCGGAGTAGTCGAGGCTCATTTCTCGATCGCACCCAGCAGACGTTCGACGAAACCACCGGCCTTCTTGCGATCGACCCAGCGCAGCACCGTGACCAGATCGTTGTCGGGATCGATCCAGACGATGTGGCTGCCCCAGCCGAACGCGAAGTAGCTACGCTCCGGCGCCGCCGCGAACTGCCGGCGGTCGGTGTTGAGCCACCACATCAGCCCGTAGAACGGCGCGACCGGGCAGGGCTTCACCAGCTCGGCGGTCCAGCCCTTGGGCAGGAGCTGTTTGCCGTTCCAGGCGCCGCCCTGCGCCACCAGGAGGCCCATCAGCGCGAGGTCCTTCGCCGAGATCACGATGCCGCCGCCCCAATGGCCGCCGCCCGGCACCGAGATCATGTCCTTGCCGTCGATCTTCACCGTCGAGTTGCGGTAGCCGTCCCACTTCCAGCCGGTCGACGCACCGATCGGGTCCATGATGCGGCGCTTCAGCACCGACGGCAGCGGCTCCTTGAACAGTTCCAAAATCGACAGCGACAGCCGATTCACCCGCACGTCGTTGTATTCGTAGTAGCTGCCCGGCTTCTTCATCGCGCGGCGCGTGCCCTTGGGCGCCTCGGCGACCTGCAGCCCGACCACGCGGTTGTGGTCGATGCGGTCCTCCTTGTCGAACAGCGTGCCCGACCATTCGCTGGTCTGGGTCAGCAGATGGCGCCAGGTGATGTCGCGGTTCTGCTCGCCGTCGAAGCCGACCTTGTCGTCGAGGCTCTTGATCAGCCCGTCGCCGACCGCGAGCCCCGCCAGCAGCGACAGGAAGCTCTTGGCCACGCTGAAAGTCATGTCGGCGCGCCCGGTGTCGCCCCATTCGGCCAGCAGCTTGCCGCCCTGATAGACGATGCCGGAGTGGCCGCCGCGATGGGCCACCGGGCCCAGCATCTCGTTGTCGGGGGCCTTCTCGCCGGAATCGTAGGTCATGACGAACTGCCCGTCGGGCATCTTCATGTCGGCCGCCCACTTGGATTCGATCGACTGGGCGTAGGCGATGGCGTCTTTCAGCGCGTTCATGCACGCAATCAACATTGGAGGGGCTGCGGGAGCAAGCGTAGAAACGCCGTATGGCCCCGCCTTTGACGCAACAGCCGACAACGCTCTCCATCCGCCGCCCCGACGACTGGCACGTCCATCTGCGCGACGGCCCGATGCTGGCGGCCTGCGCCGTGCACACCGCACGCCAATTCGCCCGTGGCATCATCATGCCCAACCTGGTCCCGCCGGTGACCAAGGTCGCCGAAGCCGCCGCGTATCGCGAGCGAATCCGCAGAGCGGTTCCAGCCGAGCTCGAATTCGAGCCGCTGATGACTTGCTACCTGACCGACGGCGCCGACCCGGCCGAGCTGGCGCGCGGCAAGGAAGAGGGCGTGTGGGTCGCCTCCAAGCTCTATCCCGCGCACGCCACGACCAACTCCGCGCACGGCGTCACCTCGATGGACGCGATCGCCCGCGGCCTGGAGGCGATGGAGAAAGCCGGCATGCCGCTGCTGGTCCACGGTGAGGTCACCGATCCCGAAGTCGACATCTTCGACCGCGAGGCGGTGTTCCTCGACAAGGTGCTGGCGCCGCTCATCAAGCGCCACCAGGGTCTGAAGATCGTGCTCGAGCACATCACCACCCGAGAGGGTGTGCAGTTCGTCGAGGCCCATCCGGGCCGGCTGGGCGGCACCATCACGCCGCATCATCTGAGCTACAACCGCAACGCCCTCTTCAAGGGCGGTATCCGTCCGCACTTCTATTGCCTGCCGATCGCCAAGCGCGAGGAGCACCGTCTCGCCCTGCGCAAGGCCGCGACCTCGGGCAGCCCGCAATTCTTCCTCGGCACCGACACCGCGCCGCACACGGCGGACACCAAGGAATGCGCTTGCGGCTGCGCCGGCGTGTTCAACGCTCCGGTGGCGATGCAGGTCTATGCCCAGGTCTTCATGGAGGAAAGCGCCCTCGACAAGCTTGAGGCCTTCGCCAGCCTGAACGGCCCGCGCTTCTACGGCCTGCCGGCCAACGAGGCGCGCATCACCCTGCAGGCCCGGCCGCTCGACGCCCCCGAGCGGGTCGAGGTTCCCGGCGGCAACAAGAGCATCGTGGTGTTCCGCCCGGACACGCCGGTGGGTTGGAGCTTTTAGCTCTCTGTCGTCCTGAGCGAACCCTGTCATCCCGAGCGTAGCGAGGGATCTATGCCGCGGCCCATAGATCCCTCGCTGCGCTCGGGATGACAGGGTGCGCGTTGTGCTATCGTCATCCCCATGAGCAAATCGCGTATTCCCGCCGGCGCCGTCGTGCGCGGCACCGACAAGGGCTATGTCCACGGCGACATCCCGCTGACGCCTGGCGCCCTCAAACCTGGCCAGCAGCGCCCGGTCGAGAAATTCGAGGAGAAGTACCCCTACATGCGGCCGCGCGATGCGGCGACGCTGATCCTGGTACGGATGAAGGGCCGGACGCCCGAGGTGCTGATGGGCTGCCGCGCGGCCAAGTCGGCCTTCATGCCCAACCGCTACGTCTTTCCCGGCGGCCGGGTCGACAAGGCCGACGCCCATATCCCGATCGCCACGCCACTCGACCGCCACGTCAAGGCGCGCCTGCTGAAGGCCGCCTCCGAGCAGCGCGCCAAGGCGCTGGGCGTCGCCGCGGTGCGCGAGACCTTCGAGGAGACCGGCCTGATCCTCGGCAAGCCGCTGAAGAGCGGCGTGACCAAGGATTACGGCGAGCATTGGAAGGGCTTCCTCGACCGGGGCATGGCGCCGGCGCTCGACAGCCTCGACCTGATCGCGCGCGCGGTCACGCCGCCCGGCCGGCCGCGCCGCTTCAACGCCCGCTTCTTCATGGCCCGCGCCGAGGATGCGAGCGGCGAGATCCGCCATTCCAGCGAGATGGGCGACGTCCGCTGGGTCAAGCTCGACGAGGCGCGCGAGCTGCCGCTGCCGACCATCACCGGCCTCATCCTCGGCGAGATCGGCCGGCTGGTGAAGGAGCCGCCCGACCGCAAGAAGCAGCGCAAGATCCCGCTGTTCATCACGGTGCATCGCAAGCACCTCATGATCGAGGAATAGCGATGGCCGCGCGCGCCGAGCGTCCCTCGTCGCCCGCCGAAGCCGCACCTCTGGCCACGTCCAGCCCGGGCCTGCCGCCGCGCGGCGGCGTCCGCCTGCGCACCCTGGTGCTCATCCGCTGGGCCGCGGTCGCGGGCCAGCTCTTCACCGCCGCGGTCGTGCATTGGGGCCTGGGCTTCACGCTGCCTTTGCTGCCGGTCGGCGGCACGATCGCGCTCTCGGCGCTGCTCAACCTCGCGGTCAGCCTCGGCCGGCCGGCGTCGGCGCGCATCGACGACCGCGAGGCCACGATCTTCCTCGCCTTCGACATCGTGCAGCTCGCCGTACTGCTCTATCTCACCGGCGGCCTGGTCAATCCGTTCGCGCTGCTGATGCTGGCCCCTGTTGCGATCGGCGCCACTATCCTCTCGCTCGCCAGCAATATCGCGCTGTCGCTGCTCACCATCGTCAGCATCGGCCTGCTGGGCGCGCTGCACCAGCCGCTGCCGTGGACCGGCACGCCGCCCGAGCTGCCCGACATCTACCGGGCGGGCGTCTGGGTGGGCCTCACGCTCACCACCCTGCTGGTCACGCTCTACGGCTGGCGGCTCGCCGAGGAAGCGCGCCAGATGAACGACGCGCTGCTCGCCGCGCAGGCGGCGCTGGCGCAGGAGCAGCGCATGTCGGCGCTGGGCGCGCTGGCCGCGGCGGCGGCGCACGAGCTCGGTTCGCCGCTCTCGACCATCGCGGTGGTCGCCAAGGAGATGCTGCGCGAGGTCGAGGCCGACGATCCGCTGCGCGAGGATGTCGAGCTGCTGTCGTCGGAATCAGACCGCTGCCGCTCGATCCTGGCGCGGCTCTCCGTCGATCCCGCCGGCGACGTGTCGGACCAGTACGTGCTGGTGCCGCTGCCGGCGCTGATCGAGGCCGCGGCGCAGCACTATCAGCGCGAGGCGATCGCCATCACCTTCGAAGCCGGGCCGATCGGCGAGGGCGTGCCGACCACCGCGCCGATACAATTGCGCAGCCCCGAGATCATGCAGGGCATCGGGAACATCGTGCAGAACGCCGTTTCGTTCGCCGACGCCGAGGTCCACATCGCCACGCGCTGGACCACCGAATGGTCGGAGGTCGAGGTTTCGGACGATGGCCCGGGCTTCTCCGAGGCGCTGCTGGACGAATTGGGAACGCCCTTCATCTCGACCCGCCAGGGCGTCGAAGGACACATGGGATTGGGTGTTTTCATCGCGAAAACACTGCTGGAACGTACCGGTGCCTCGGTGAGTTTCGGTAATCGCAGCGCCCGCGAGAGCGGCGCTGCAGTCGTCGTGCGCTGGCCAAACCCGGTCTTCAAGGCTACATAGCGGCAAAACGTCCCGTCTAAGGAGAGGCCATGAGTGACACAGGCGCCCCCCGCCCAGTCTCCCCGATCCTCGCTGGTGTAACGAATGCCAAGGATCGCACGCTTCTGATCGCCGACGATGATGCTGCCTTCCGCAATCGCATCGCTCGTGCGCTGGAGTTGCGTGGCTTCATCGTTACCGCCGTCGGCTCGGTCGCCGAGGCGCTGGCCCAGACCGCCAAGCCGCCGGCCTTCGCCGTGCTCGATCTGCGGCTGGGCGACGGCAACGGCCTCGAGCTGGTCGGACCCCTGCGCCAGGCGCGGCCCGACATCCGCATCGTCGTGCTGACCGGCTACGGCAACATCGCCACCGCCGTCGCCGCGGTGAAGGAAGGCGCCGTCGACTATCTCGCCAAGCCGGCCGACGCCGACGCCATCGAGCAGGCCCTGACCGCGCACGGCCGCAAGCTGCCGCCGCCGCCGTCGAACCCGATGTCGGCCGACCGCGTGCGCTGGGAGCATATCCAGCGCGTGTTCGAGCAGTGCGACCGCAACGTCTCGGAGACGGCGCGCCGCCTCAACATGCACCGCCGCACCCTGCAGCGCATCCTGGGCAAGCACGCGCCAAGAGAACATTAATTCTGTCGTCCTGAGCGCAGCGAAGGACCTAACGGATCGGTCAACGACTCTGTTGAAGCGCTAGATCCTTCGCTTCGCTCAGGACGACAGATCTTCCCATGAGCGCGCACTGATCACCCTCCAACTCGTCCTCAACGCGCTGGCGCTGGGCATGGCCTATGCGCTGGTGGCGCTGGGCTTCGTGCTCGCGCTCAACGCGGCGGGTGCGGTGAACTTCGCGCACGGCGATCTCGTGGTGCTGGGCGGCGCGGTCGCGGTGCTGCTCGTGGGATGGCTCGGCCTGCCCGGAATCCTGCTGCTGCCGCTCGTCGCGCTCGCCCTGGCCGCAGCAGGCATCGTTGCCGCCCATGTCGCGATCCTGCCGCTCGCGCGACGGCCGCCCGAAGCCACCTTCGTCGCGACCATCGCGCTCGCGGCGATGATCGAGCAGGGCCTCACCCTCACGATGGGCGCCGCGCCGCACACCACGCCGCCCTTCCTCGGCAGCGGCGCGGTGACGATCACGATCGCGGGCGCGGGCGCGACCCTCGGCCTGCAGCCGCTGGCGATCGTGCTGGTCGGTGGCGTGCTGGTCGCCGGCCTGTGGTTGCTGCTCGAGCGCACCCAGGTCGGCCGGCGCATGCGCGCGGTCGCCGCCGACCGTCACATGGCGCGGGCCGTCGGCATTCCGGTCGCGCGCTACGTCACGCTGTCGCTGGCGCTCTCCGGCGCGCTCGCCGGCATCGCGGGCTTCCTGCTCGGGCACCAGTTCCTGGTGACGCCGACGCAAGGCGCCGGCCACATGCTCAAGGCCTATATCGCGGTCGCGCTGGGCGGCTGGGGCAGCGTGCCCGGCGCGCTGATCGGCGCCCTCGCCATCGGCGTGTTCGAGACCTTCGTCTCGGCCTCGATCGGCGACGCCTGGGCCTCCGCCGCCCTCTACATCGCGGTGCTGCTGGTGCTGACGGTGCGGCCGCGCGGCCTGTTCGGCGAGCCGGTCGGGCAGCGCGCCTGATGGCCGAGCGCCTGGCGACCCTGGTCGGCCTCTATGCCCTGCTGGGCCTCGGCTACCAGATCGTGTTCGGCCAACTGCGGGCCCTCAACCTCGCGCAAGGCGCGCTGTTCGGCGTCGGCGCCTACGCCACGGCGCTGACTGCCGAGCAGATCGGTCCGTTCGCCCTACTCGTGGCGCCGCTCGCCGCCGGCGCGGTGGCGGCGCTCGCCGCGCCGCCGATGCTGCGGCTGCAATCGCATTACTTCGCGCTCGCCACGCTCGCGCTCGCCTCGCTGATCAATCTGGTGGCGCTGCATGCCGAGGGCCTGACCGGCGGGGCCAACGGCCTGGTCGGCTTCGGCGTGGCCCTGCCGCGCGGCACGACGCTCGCGATCGTGGTCTGGCTCGTGCTGATCGCGGCGGTGATCGCCTATGCCTTCGTGTTCCGGGGCGCGATGGGCGAGAAGGCCCGCCTGCTGCGCGAAGCGCCGCTGGTCGCCGCGACCCTGGGCATCGACGGCGCGCTGTGGCGCTTCACCGCCTTCGTGGTCGGCGGCGCCGTTGCGGGCCTGGCCGGCGGCTTCTCGGCCGCGCTGACCGGCGTGGTCTCGCCCGAGGCGACCGGCTTCTCGGTGATGCTGCTCTGCCTCACCGCCGTCGTGCTGGGCGGCGCCCGCCATCCGCTGGGCGCGGTCCTCGGCGCCGCCGTCGCGGTCCTGCTGCCCGAGTTGTTCCGCGGCCTGCAGGGAAGCTGGCTGCTCGCCTACGCCGCCGCGACGCTCGCCGTCGTGCTGTGGGCGCCCGAAGGCCTGGCCGGCCTGTTCACGCGGCCCCGCGCGGCAACCCTGCCGCGGCCGATCGCGCCCGCGGCCCGCCCTCTGCACCTCGTGCTCACCGGCGTCAGCAAACGCTTCGGCGGCGTCGAGGCGCTCGGCGACGTCTCCTTCGCCGTCGAGCGCAGCGAGGTCGTCGGCCTGATCGGTCCCAACGGCTCGGGCAAGACGACGTTGCTCAACGTCATCAGCGGATTGGAACGCGCCGATTCCGGCACCATCGTCCTCGACAGCATCGGGCTCGAGCATCTGCCGCCGCATGCGATCGCGCGCCTGGGCATCGGCCGCACCTTCCAGACGCCGATCGAGGGCGAGAGCCGCGGCGCCGGCCTGGCGCGCGCCGTGTCGAACGGCGCGGCCTTCCTGCTGCTCGACGAGCCTGCCGCCGGCATGACCGACCGCGAGCGGGACGCGCTCGCGCACTGGCTCGAGCGCCTGCGCCGTACCCGCGGCATCGTCCTGGTCGACCACGACATCGAGCTGCTGACGCGCGTCTGCGACCGCCTGGTCTGCCTCGAGGGTGGCAGGATCATCGCCGTCGGCTCGCCGGCCGAGGTGCGCGCCGATCCGCGGGTGCGGGCGAGCTTCCTCGGCGTGCCGGCATGACCGTTCTCGACACCGGCACCTTCGCCGTCGCGGCCGGCGAGATCGTGGCGCTGCTGGGCGCCAACGGCGCCGGCAAGACGTCGCTGATGGAGACCATCCTGGGCTTCCGGCCGTCGCGGTCGATCCGCCTGTTCGGCCGCGACGTGAGCGCGCTGCCGGTCGAGCGGCGTATCGCGCTCGGCGTCGGCTACGTGCCCGAGCGGCGGCGGCTGTTCGCGGGCCTCACCGTCGAGGAGAACCTCGAAGCCGCGTCGCGTCTGCCCGCGGTGCATCGGCGACGACGGGTCGAGGAGATGCTGGCGGCCTTCCCGATGCTGGCCGAGCGGCCGCATGCCCGCGCCTGGCTGCTGTCGGGCGGCCAGCAGCAGATGCTGGCGCTGGCGCGCGCGATGATCGACCGGCCGCGCCTGCTGCTGCTCGACGAGCCGACGCTCGGCCTCGCGCCGCTGGTGGTGGCGGACCTGCTGGCGCGGCTGCGGGCCGTTGCCGCGGAGGGTACCGCGATCCTGCTCAGCGAGCAGCGCGCCAGCCTGGCGCTCGGCATTGCGAGCCGCGGCGTGGTGCTGAGCCGTGGCAAGGTGGTGCGGGCGGCGTTGGCCGCTCAGCTTGCAAACGATCCACAGCTCGCCGACCTGATGGCCGGCGGCTAGGGTCATTATGGGCAATGGAAGGCATTTGGAGCCCCTGTTTTTGGGGCTTTTTGCCCAGTCCAATGCCCATAATAGGTGCTGGGGCGCGACTGTGCTTGAGTCGCTCCATGTGCCTGCAACACGCCCTCTGTCATCCCGAGCGAAGCGAGGGATCTTTCGCGACGATAAATGGGAATCCTGCCAAAAACCGCGAAAACGGTCGGAAACGGCCGCTACGCCTTGCGGCTCTGCGCGTTCCAGAACTTCTCGAGGTTGGAGATCAACGCCGGGCTGAAGTGGCAGAGCGCCTGCTCGCGGGCATAGAGCGCGGCGTACTGGCGGAAGGTGTCGAACGGCTCGGCGGCGAGCCGGAGTGCCCGCCGATTGCCGATCGCGCCGACCGAGCCCGAGGTGGTGATGCGGTCGATCACGCGCTCGATCGCGGCGTCGATCTGGTCCGGCGGCACGACCTCGTCGCAGATCAGCCGGCCGACGTCGGAATCGCAGTCGATGCGGCGCTCGTACATGATCGCCTGGCGGGCGATGCGGTCGCCGACGAAGCGTGCCAGGCGCAGGTTGGACATTCCCGGGATGATGCCTTCCTTGCGCGCCGGCAGCGTCATGTAGGCGTCGCGAGCGGCGATGTTGAAATCGGTCGCCAGCAGGATCTGGCAGCCGCCGCCGATCGCGAAGGTCTCGACCGCCGAGATCCAGAGCTTCTCGATCGACTCGCCGGACACTTCGTCGGGCGGCAGCTCGGGCTTGGCCAGCCCGCGGAACATCTTGTTCACGAAGCCGAGGTCGCGGATCAGGAACCACAGGAACGGGATCTTGCCGTAATAGATGTGGGTGAGGTTGATGCCGGCGTTGAACACGCGGCGGCCGGCATACTTGCCCTCGGGCACGACATCGCCGCGCAGCACGGCGACTTGGGCGTCGGGATCGAGGATGCAGACGTCGGCGCCGATTTCGGTCGCGGGCTGGGTCGCGTTGTCCTCGGCGTTGAGGAAGCGCTTGTTCGACAGCAGCAGGACGGCCGCCTTGCCGTGGCGCTCGACCTTGGCGGTGCCGAGATCGAGTTTTCCGTCGCGCCGGAACTTGGCCAGCGCCTCGGCCGATTCCTCGCGCGGCAGCAGCATGGCGTGGACGAGATGGCGGCCGCACTCGGGATCGGCGAGGAACTGGTTGAACAGGATGCCCTGGTCGATCTCGACGCCGTCCTTGTCCGCCTGCTTCTTCTCGGACTCGGCATCGACCTCGGCCTTGGTCGGCACGAGGCCGGGCACCAGCGCCGCGGCGTCGTAGGCCAGCCGCTCGATGCGCACGAACTTGGCGCGAGCGTCGGTCAGCTTGTCGTAGAGCGTGCGGGCATGCCGGCGCAGGAAGGCCCAGCGGGCATCGCGGGCGGCCTGCTGGCCGGCGCTGCGCCAGTAGGCGGAGAAGGCGGCCACGTCCGCCGCGAAATCGCCGCTGGTTGCCGGCGCCGCAACGATCGTGTCCATGTGCGTTTCCCGACCCGAAGAAAATTGGAGCGGGCGACGGGATTTGAACCCGCGACCTACGGCTTGGGAAGCCGACGCTCTACCCCTGAGCTACACCCGCGTCGCCGCCATTTTAGCCGGCCCGCTGGCGCCGCCAAGCGCCAATCGTAGTATCGGAGGCATCATGCTGGACGAAACCCTGACCCCTGAAGAACTTGCCGTCGTCGCGAAGGCCAGGGCCTTTGCCGCGGAACATGTGGCGCCCCATGCCGCGCGCTGGGAATGGGAGCGGCATTATCCCTACGAGACCGTCAAGCACGCCTGTGCGGCCGGCCTCAACACCATCGAGCTCGCCAAGCAGCATGGCGGGCAGGGGCTCCGCTTTTCCTGCAAGCTGCGGGCGTTCGAGGAGATCGCCAAGGCCGACTTCGCCTTCGCCTTCGCGCTGATCAATCATCACAACGCCTGCGCCCGCTTCGCCCGCGACGGCAAGCCGGCGCACGTCGCGCGCCTGCTGCCGCGCATGCTGACCGGTGAGGTGATCGGCTGCGCCGGCTTGAGCGAACCCGGGGTCGGCAGCGATTTCGGCGGGCTGGAGATGACGGCCGAGCGGGTCGAGGGCGGCTGGAAGCTCAACGGCGCCAAGGCCTGGATCACCAACGCGGCCGTCGCCGGCCTTTCGGTCGCCTATGCGCAGACGGACAAGAGCCAGGGCTATCGCGGCATCGCCTGCTTTGCGATCGAGGCCGAGCGGCCGGGCTTCCATCGCGACAAGCCGTTCGAATTGCATGGCGGCCACGCGATCGGCGTCGGCGGCTTCCGGCTGGTCGACTACATCGCGCTGGACGAGGCCCTCCTGCATCCGCCGGGCGCGGCGTTCAAGGCGGCGCTGGCCGGCATCAACGGCGCGCGTGCCTACGTCGCCGCCATGTGCTGCGGCATGCTGCAGGCCTCGCTCGAGACGGCGGTGCGCTACACGCAGCGGCGCAAGACCTTCGGCCGGCCGGTGATCGACCATCAGGGCGTGCGCTGGAAGCTCGTGGATGCCGCGACCCAGCTCGAAGCGGCGCGGCTCTTGACCTATCGCGCGGCGCGGCTGATCGACGAGGGCAAGGACGCGGTGCTGCCCGCGGCCTACGCCAAGAAGTTCGCGACCGACATGGCCGTCCAGCGCATCGCCGACTGCATCCAGGCGATGGGCGCCAACGGCCTGCGCGCCGAGTATCCGCTGGCGCGTCATCTCGCCGGCGCCAAGATCGCCGCCTACACCGACGGCTCGATCGAGATGATGAACGAGCGTATCGGCACCGCGCTGCCGCAGGTGTTCGGATGATAACGACCGTCGAGATGCACACCGGCGGCGAACCGACACGCATCGTCGTCGACGGCTGGCCGACGCTTATCGGCGTAACGCTGCTCGACAAGCGGCGCGAGGTTCGCGAGCGCCACGATCACCTGCGCCGCGGCCTGATGCTCGAGCCGCGCGGCCATGACGGCATGTACGGCGCGCTGCTGGTCGAGCCGGATCATCCCGAGGCCGATCTCGCGGTGCTGTTCATGCACAACGAGGGCTGGTCGACGATGTGCGGCCACGCGACCATCGCGCTCGCCCGCTGGGCGGTCGAAAGCGGCCGCGTGAAGGGGCCGATCGTGCGGCTGCAATGCCCGTGCGGGCTTGTTGTCGCCACCGTCGCGGCCGACGGCTCGGTGCGGTTCGAGAGCGTGCCGTCGTTCGTCTACGCGCTCGATCGCGTGGCGCCGACGCCGGCCTGGGGGCCGGTGACGGTCGACATCGCCTACGGCGGCGCGTTCTACGCGTTCCTGTCGGCCGATTCGATCGGCCTCGATCTGCGCCAGTCGCCCATGCGCCAGATCGCCGACGCGGGCGAAGAGATCGCGCGCGCCGTCGCCAAGGCGGTGCCGATCGAGCATCCGGCCGAGCCCGATCTCGCCTTCCTCTACGGCACCATCCTGACCGACGGCGGCGACGGTGCGTCGGCGCCCAGCCGCAACGTCTGCATCTTTGCCGGCCGCCAGATCGATCGCAGCCCGACCGGCAGCGGCGTGTCGGCCCGCCTGGCGTTGCAGGTCGCGCGACGCCAGGCGCGGCTAGGTGATGAGCGCCGCTTCGAGAGCTGCACCAGCGCGATCTTCACCGGCAAGGCGTTGCGCGATGCACCGTCGGTAGGGCCGCGCAAATCGGTGATCGTCGAGGTCGGCGGCATCGCCCACGTCACCGGCGAGAGCCGCTTCCGCTTCGATGCCGACGACCCGCTGCGCGGCGGCTTTACCTTGGATCAGGCGTTATGAGCGCGCCGCAAAGCCTGGTCGAGGTCGTCGTAGAGGTCGCCCGCGTCCTCCATGCCGACCGACAGCCGCAGCAGGTCCGGCGGGCACGGCGTGCCGGGGCCTTCGATGCTGGCGCGATGCTCGATCAGGCTTTCGACGCCGCCCAGCGACGTCGCGCGCTTCCACAGCTCGACGCAAGCGGCCGTCGCGATCGCGGTGGGCTCGCCGCCCTTGATGCGGACCGACAGCATGCCGCTGAAGCCGCCGCTCATCTGCTTCTTCGCGGCCGCGTGGCCGGCGAAGGACGGCAGCCCAGGATAAAGCACTTCGGCGATCATCGGATGTTCGCTGAATTTCTGCGCCAGCGTCTCGGCCGAGCGGCAGGCCCACTGCACGCGCGGGAACAGCGTGCGCATGCCGCGCATCAGCAGCCACGCCTCGGTCTGGCCGAGGACGGTGCCGAGCTGGGCGCGGATCATGCGCAGCCTGGCCCAGTGCTCGTCGTCGTGCGCGCCGACCAGGGCGCCGGCGATGATGTCGGAATGACCGTTCAGATACTTGGTCGCCGAATGCATCACGATGTCGGCGCCGTGCTCGATCGGCCGCGTCAGCACCGGGGTCGCCACCGTCGAATCGACGGCCAGCAATGCGCCCGCCTTGTGCGCGATCTCGGCGGCTGCGGCGATATCGCTCACCGCCCAGGTCGGGTTGGCCGGCGTCTCGAGCCATACCAATTTTGTATCGCCGGGCCGCACCGCGGCAACGATCGCGTCGATTCGGTCGGCATCGACGAACTCGACCTTGAGGCCCCAGCTCGTGGCGAAGTTTCCGAGCCAGTTGCGCAGCGACCAGTACATCACCTTCGGCGCGACGACATGGTCGCCCGGCGCCAGGGCGAGAAAGCAGGCCGTCGCCGCACTCATGCCGGAGGAGAAAATCAGCGCCTTTGCGCCACCTTCGAGCGCGCTGAGCGTCGTCTCGGCCTGATCGAAGGTCGGGTTGTCGGCGCGCGCGTAGATGCGACCCGACCGATAGGCATTGTCGGCGTCGCGTTCATAGGTGCTCGCCATGTGGATCGGCGGCACGACGGCCCTGGTCACCGGATCGATCCAGCCCATGGCCTGGGCGGCGAGCGATGCCGGCGTGACGGATTTCTTTATCGTCATTGTATCGTGAACCTTACGACAGCCTTACGGGCGATGCTTGCCCCGCAACGCTGTATATGCGGCGCAGGCCACGGTTTCTTCTTTTTTTCGGGGGAGGGACAGGCCAAAATCCACGTATCGAATTGCGCACAGTCGCTCGAGGATCAGCCATATGGATGTCGAACTGTCGACCATGCAGCCGCAGGTGCAACAGGCCGGTCGAGGCGACCGCGTCGCTCGCACGCGAGAGGCGATCGTCTCTTCAACCCTGACGCTCGCCATGGAAGGCGAGGTTGCGCCGATCGTGCGCGACATTGCCAAGCTTGCCGGCGTGTCGGCACGAACCGTCTTCCAGCACTTCGCCGATACCGCGGAGCTCTATGTCGCGGTGCTTGGCCGGGTGCTGACCGGCCTGCGTGGCGGAGCGGAGACGACGCCGTCGTCCGCGCAGCTCGACGACCGCATCTCGGCGGCGATCGGCCAGCGTGCCGGCCGCTTCGAGAAGCTGCTGCCGATGTGGACCTTCGTCGAGACCCTGCAGCGCCGCTCCTCGGAGGCGGGCGAGCAGGTCAGCCAGCTCTACACCGTCAACCGCGAGGAGCTCGCCGAAGTGTTCGGCCAGGAGCTGACCGGTCTTTCGGGCGAGGAGCGCGAGCGCAAGCTCAACGCGCTCGCCATGTCGCTGACGCCGGAAGGCTGGATCGTGATGCGCGAGCGGCTCGGCCTCACCGTCGATCAGGCGCGCGAGGAGTGGAGCTTCATCGTCAAGGCGATCTTCAACGGCAAGTAGGCCGTCCCGTAAGCCTAGGCGCCGGCCCGCCGGGCCAGCTCCTCGAGCTTCCTGTCCCGCAACCCGAGCTCGCGCAGATGCGCGAGCGTGTTGCGGACATACTCCATGTTCGTTCCGGTCGCGCCCGTGCCCTGGCGCACGAGCCTGAGCGCCTTGGCGAGCGGCAGCTTGCCGGCGAACTGCCGGTGCGCCCGGTCGGCGAGATAGACCAGCGCCGGCACGGTGCGGCCGTCGGCGAGATGCAGCGGCCGCACCTCCTCGACATAGACGCCGTCATTCTCGATCTCGCGCTGCCACAGATAGCGGCGCACCTGCTCGTAGTTCCTGCTCGGCAGGCGATGCGCGAGGCCGCGACATGAGCCGCCGGCCAGCAATCCCAGGATCAGGCCGGGCTTCTGCGGCGTGCCGCGATAGTGCTCGGAGTAGATGCAGAAGGCGCGGTGGAAGCCGTGCAGCCGCGCCGCCTGCGTCTCGCGTACGGCAAAGCCCGGATTCCACATCAGCGAGCCGTAGGCAAAGACCCAGAGAGGACGCCCCGTCGTCTCGACCGAAGCCGCGCGCCGCGCGGCGGAGTGGAGAGACCTCTTTTTCGTGCCGGCCATATGAGAAGGCCCGTCGGCTTCGTTCGGGGCGACGAGTATCACGCCTGGTGGAGATGGATCAGCGCGCGGCGGATCTCGCGGGTGCGGTTGAACAGCTCGAACAGCTTGTCGCCTTCGCCCCAGCGGATCGCGCGCTGCAGGTAGAACAGGTCTTCCTGGAAGCGCTGCAGCACCTCGAGGACGGCTTCCTTGTTGTTCATGAAGACGTCGCGCCACATCGTCGGATCGGACGCCGCGATGCGGGTGAAGTCGCGGAAGCCGCCGGCGGCGTACTTCAGTACCTCGCTGTTGAGATGGCCGCCGAGATCGTCGGCGGTGCCGACGATGCTGTAGGCGATCAGGTGCGGCAGGTGCGAGGTGATGGCGAGGATGCGGTCGTGGTTCGCGGGATCGAGCCGGTTGACCTCGCTGCCCAGCGCCTTCCAGAAGGCCTCGAGCTTGTCGGCCGCGGCGGGATCGACGCCGGGCAGCGGTGTCAGGATACACCAGCGGCCCTCGAACAGGTCGAGCAGCGCGGCTTCGGGGCCGGAATTCTCGGTGCCGGCGACCGGATGGGCCGGCACGAAATGCACGCCCTCCGGGATGTGCGGCGCCATGTCGGCGATGACCGTCTGCTTCACCGAGCCGACATCGGAGACGATGCAGCCCGGCTTGAGCGCCGGTGCGATCGCCTGGGCCGCGGCGCCGCAGGCGCCGACCGGCGTGCACACGATCACCAGGTCGGCGTCCCTGGCCGCCGCCGCGAGATCGATGCCGCAGTGATCGGCGAGCTTCAGCTCGTTGGCCTTCTGCGCGGTCTCGGGGCTGCGGGTCGCAGCGACGATGGTCTTGGCGAGGCCGCGTTTGCGCGCCTCGAGCGCGATCGAGCCGCCGATCAGGCCGATGCCGATCAGCGCGATCTTGTCGAACATCGGCTCAGTCATTCACTGGGCCTGGGCGACGAAGCGGGCGAGCGAGGCCTGCACTGCCTTGACCTCGGCCTCGGTGCCGATGGTGATGCGCAGATGCTCGGGCAGGCCGTAGCCCGCGATCATGCGCGGGATCAGGCCGTCGTTCATCAGCCAGTCGTTGGCGGCCGCGGCGCGCTCCTTCGAGCCGAAGCCGACGGTGAGGAAGTTGCCGACGCTGGGCAGCGGCTTCAGGTCGAGCTTGGCCGTCTCGGCGGAAAGCCACGGCAGCCAGATGTCGTTGTTGGTGCGGCTGGCATCGGTATGGGCGATGTCCTCGAGCGCCGCGATGCCGGCGATCTGCGCCGCGAGGTTGACGTTGAACGGCTGGCGCAGGCGGCTGATCACGTCGGTGACAGTGGCCGAGGCATACATCCAGCCGAGCCGCAGGCCGCCCATGCCGTAGATCTTCGAGAAGGTGCGGGTCATCACCACGTTCTCGGCCTGGTCGACCAGCTCGACGCCCGATTCGTAGTCGTTCCTGCTGACGTATTCGGCGTAGGCCGCGTCGATCACCAGCAGCACGGTCTTCGGCAGGCCCGCCTGCAGGCGGCGCACGTCGTCCTTGGTGACGTAGGAGCCGGTCGGATTGTTGGGGTTGGCAAGGCAGACCACGCGGGTCTTGTCGGTGACCTTGGCCAGCATCGCATCGACGTCGGCGCGGTAATCCTTCTCCGGCGCGGCGACCGGCGTCGCCCCGACGCCGAGCGCGTTGATCGGATACATCAGGAAGCCGTACTGGCTGTACAGCAGCTCGTCGCCCGGACCGCAGTAGGCACGCACCAGCAGGTTCAGAAGCTCATCGGAGCCCGAGCCGCAGATGATGCGATTGGCATCGAGGCCGTAGTGTCGGCCGATCGCCTGGCGCAGCTTCTCGGTCGCGCCGTCGGGATAGCGGTGCAGCTCGGCCGCCGCCTTGGCGTAGGCGGCCATCGCCTTGGGCGAGGGGCCCAGCGCGCCCTCGTTGGACGACAGCTTGGCGATCGGCTCCTTGCCGTCGACCGAATCCTTGCCCGGCACGTAGGGCGAAATCTTCATGATGCCGGGACGCGGGGTGAGCGCGCTCATGACACTCTCCGTTTGAACGCCTGGTCAGGGCCGTGCGGGCACGGCATAGGCGCCGATCGTGGCGACCGTGCCACGCTGCAGCGCCAGGGTTTGCTCGAGCGCGCGCAGGCGCGGATCGGCATCGACGATCACGCCCGGCAGCTCGAACAGGTAGTGATGCACGCCGGCCACCACCTGGTCCATAGCCGAGGCGTAGGGCGGCAGCCCGGCCTTGGCCAGGGCGGCGGAAAGGCGGTCGCGACTGAAGCCCTGCTCGGATTCGAGCGAGACCAGCGCGCGGTCGTCGCCGCTGTCCTCGGGCTCGATGCGGGCCAGCACCAGGGCGGTGATGCCGCGGGCGCGCGCATTGGGCATCACCAGGAACGGCAGGCGTGCCACCACGTTGGGCAGGGTCGGATCGCGGCCGGCGAGCAGCGGCCACCACGGTGCCGAATCGGCCTCGATCGGCGCCGGCACCACGCCGAGGGTGGTCGGCTGGGCGCGCACCTCGGCCAATACCTGGGCCGGCGATTCGTAGCCGACCATCGGCACCTGGCAGCCGAAGTGATCGCGCGCCAGATCCCAGTAGCCCGGCTGGTCGGCCGGGCGGCAGACCGCGACCTTGAGGTTGGGCGTCTGCATCAGCGAGAAGGCGCTCATCATCTCGCGCCACATGCGATAGACCGCGGCGGCGGGAAAGCCGCCGTCGTGCGTCGCCAGCCGCGTGCGCATGATCTGCGCTTCGCGGCCGGGCCTGAGCGCCAGGCCGCCGGCCGGCTTGGATGCGGTGATCTCGCCGACCAGCGCGGCGCGGCGGCGGATCAGGCCATGCAGGTCGCCATCGATCGAGTCGATTTCCTGCCGCAACGCATTCAGTCTGGGGGCATCCATGGAGCGTCGCGGATACTACGCCGGGTGGCGGTGCGTAAAGGCAAACCAGCGCGACGCTTGCGCTCGCCCCGTAGCGCCCGTATAGAAGCAGCCGAGCATAACGCTCCGTGGAATTTGAGCCGACCGGCTTGCGGCCACGTAAATCCCGCTAAAAGGTCGGAGTGCTCGAAAAAGCCCCCGTCCTGCCAGTCGGGGGCTTTTCGTTGGAGCGAAGCGTGAGCGTGCTCGAGGACCTGACCGAAGCCGAACGCAAGGCGCTCGCCCAGTGCCGCCACGCGGTCCTGGGTGTCGACCGGCCGCTGCGCCTCGATTGCGGCGTCGAGCTCGGCCCCTATCGCGTGGCGTACCAGACCTACGGCCAGCTCGATGCGGACAAGTCGAACGCGGTGCTGATCTGCCACCCGCTGACCTGCGACCAGTTCGTCGGCGAGAGCCATCCGGTGACCGGCAAGGAGGGCTGGTGGGACAGCCTGGTCGGCCCGGGCAAGGTGCTTGACCCGGCACGCTACTTCATCATCTGCATCAACGTGCTCGGCCACTGCATGGGCACGACCGGCCCGTCGGCCCGGGATCCCGACAGCAACCAGCCGTGGAATCTGCGCTTCCCGGTGGTGACGATCGGCGACATGGTGCGGGCCCAGGCGGCCCTGCTCGACCATCTCGGCATTCCCGACCTGTTCTGCGTGATCGGCGGCTCGATGGGCGGCATGCAGGTGCTGGAATGGGCGGCGACCTATCCGCGCCGCGTCTTCTCCGCCGTGCCGATCGCCTGCGCCGAACATCATTCGGCGCAGAACATCGCGTTTCACGAGGTCGGCCGGCAGGCGATCATGGCCGACCCCGACTGGAAGGGCGGCGACTACCGCCTGCACGGCACCAACCCGTCGCGCGGCCTGGCCGTGGCGCGCATGACCGCGCACATCACCTACCTTTCCGAGCAGGCGCTGCAGCGCAAGTTCGGCCGGTCGCTGCAGAACCGCGACGCCCTCGGCTTCGGCTTCGACGCCGACTTCCAGGTGGAGAGCTACCTGCGCCACCAGGGCTCGACCTTCGTCGACCGCTTCGACGCCAACAGCTACCTCTACATCACTCGCGCCATGGACTACTTCGATCTGGCGCGCGCCCATGGCGGCGTGCTGGCCAATGCCTTCAAGGGTTCGCCGACGCGCTTCTGCCTGGTGTCGTTCACGTCGGACTGGCTGTTCCCGACGCGCGAGAGCCGCGAGATCGTGCATGCGCTGAACGCCGCCGCCGCCAACGTCTCGTTCGTCGAGGTCGAGACCGACAAGGGCCACGACGCCTTCCTGCTCGACGAGCCGGAGATGTTCCGCACGCTCTCGGGCTTCCTGCAGGGCGCTGCCCATGCCAGAGGACTGACAGGGGGCCTCAAGTGAGCGCCAACCCGATCCGCGTCGACCTGCAGCTGATCGCCGACATGGTCGAGCCGGGCGGCCGCGCGCTCGATGTCGGCTGCGGCGATGGCTCGCTGCTCGCCTATCTGGTGAACTTCAAGCGCGTCGATGCGCGCGGCATGGAGCTCAGCCAGGCCGGCGTGAATGCCTGCGTCGCCAACGGCCTGTCGGTGATCCAGGGCGACGCCGACACCGACCTCGGCGACTACCCCGACGATGCCTTCGACTACGTGATCCTGAGCCAGACCCTGCAGGCGACGCGCGAGCCGCGCGCGGTGCTGAAGCAGATGCTGCGGGTCGGCAAGCGGGCGATCGTATCGTTCCCCAACTTCGCGCACTGGCAGGTGCGGCTGCGACTGGTGTTCGGCGGCCGCATGCCCGAGACGCCATCGCTGCCCTTCAAGTGGTACGACACGCCCAACATCCATCTCTGCAGCATCGACGACTTCCGCGCGCTGTGCCGCGACATGGGCGTGCGCGTCGAGCGCGCCGTGGTGCTGAACCGCAACAGCCGCCGCATCCACATGCCGCCCTTGCTCGCCAACCTGTTCGGCGAGCAGGCGGTGTTCATGCTGCGCCGGGACTGAACGCAGGCCTCGATCGCCGCTGACAATGAAATCTGCCGAGGCGCGCGCGCTATCAGGGCGCCGGCCGCTCGTACTGGCCTTCGATCGCGTCCTCGCTGAGCTTCACGAAACCGTGGCGCAGGTAAAATCGGTCGGCCTTGCTGCCGTTGAGCACCCCGAGGCGGATCGGCAGGCAGACGGCATCGGCTTCGGCGAACAGGACCTTGAGGATGGTCGTGCCGAGGCCGGAGTTGTGGAAGCGGCGGTGGAGATAGAAAGAATCGAGCTTGATCTCGTCGGTGCCGATGCGGAAGCCGACGCAGCCCGCGAGCGCGCCGTCGACCAGGATGGTGCGCAGGCCGGGCTCGGCGAAGTGCTCGCGGAAGATGCGCCGCGCGCGCGAGGGCTTGTAGCGGAACACCCGCTCGAGATGCTCGCGCATCACGTCGATGCGGATCGCGAGCAGCGGTTCGAAGTCGGCCTCGCCGGCCGTGCCGAAACGCCAGTCCGTCATCACTCGATGCGGCCGAGGAAGCGGGCCAGCCGGAAGGCGTGCGGCCATTCGGCGACGTCGAGCCAGCCGACCGAGGTGTCGCGCGACAGCAGCAGCCGGTCGGCGCGCGCCACCAGGTTCTCCTCCGGCACGAAGCCGACGCCGCCGCGCTCGGCCGCGACTCGGCTGTCGAGCGAGTTGTCGCGGTTGTCGCCCATCATGAAGTAGTGGCCGGCCGGCACGGTGAAGACCGGCGTGTCATCCTGCCGCTCGCTGTCGGAGATCTCGACGATCTCGTGCTCATGCCCGCCCCCACCCGATATCGGCAGCGTCTCGACATAGAGCGAATCGTCGCCGTAGGCGCCGACCTTGCGCCGCGGCACCAGCGCGTCGTTGATATAGAGCCGGCCCTGTTTCATCTGGATGCGGTCGCCGGGCAGGCCGATCAGGCGCTTGACGTAGGTCTGCGACGGATCGCGCGGCAGGCGGAACACCACGACGTCGCCGCGCTCCGGCGGCCGGTCGAACAGCCGCCCGGTAAAGTCGGGCAGCAGGCCGATCGGCGAGGAATACTTGCCGTAGCCGTAGGCGAACTTGGCGCCGATCAATTCGTCGCCGACCAGCAGGGTCGGCACCATCGAGCCCGACGGCACGCTGTACGGCTCGGCCACCACCGTGCGCACCAGCAGCACGCAGCCGAGCGCCACCGCGACGGATCGGAGCTCGCGGGCCCAGTTCTTCATGGCAATGCCTCCTCAGGAGTCCGAGGCGATCTTCGCCACACGCGGCCGGGCGACGGCGAGCCAGTCCTGGGTGTCGAGCTCCATCGAGCGGTCGAGCCGGCCGGCATTGAAGAACAGCGTGGCATTGGCGAGCAGATCCTCGTCGACCACGATGTTTAGCTCGGGATTGAGGGAAAACGGAGGCACCGCGCCCATCGCACAACCGGTGAGGGCCTGCGCCGATCCAGGGCTTGCGAAGCCGCACTTGCGCGCCTCGAACAGGGTAGCGACGGCATTGAAGTCGAGCTTGCGGTTGCCCGGCAGGATGGCGAGCACGCTGCGCCGGCCGCCCCCGCCGCCGCGCACGTCGAGCACCATCGCCTTGGCCGCCTGCTCCGGCCGGTTGCCGCGGATCGCGCTGATCTTCTCCGAGCGGCCCTCGGCCGCGTGCTCGATGACCCTGAACTTCGCCCTGGCGTCCGTCAGCAGCGCGACCAGCCGGTCGAACACGTCCCCCGTCACCGAATCAACGTCCACGGACGACCTTCTCGGAGAGGATCTTCAGCGCCTCGTCGAGCGGCGGCACCTTGCCGTCGGCCGGTGCGATGTGCGCGTCCACGGTGCGGCGGTGGCTCTTCTCGATCGCCTCCGTCATCAGCGGATCGACGCCGGTATCGCGCAGGGTCTGCGCCACCAGGCCCATTTCTTCCCAGCGCCGCTCGGCATGCACGATGTGGGTCTGCGCCAGCATGGCGAGCGAGCCCGAGAAGGTCGTGGCATCGACGTCGCCCAGGCAGCCCATGACCTCTTTCAGGATGCCCTGGCGCTCGGCGGCGACGAAGGATTCGACGGCCAGCGCCTCGATGCCCTTCATGATCACCGAGCGCAGCATCTTGACCGACGAGGCGCTGCCGGGCCGCACGCCCAGCACCTTGGCGTCGAAGCCGTGGGCGTTCATCCAGGCGACCACCGGCTCGACGCCGTCACCCGCAACCAGCATCGGCGCCTTGATGCCCGACTTGAAGAAGCCGCCCATCACCGCGATGTCGATGTAGCGGCCGCCGCCGGCCTCGATGGCGCCGCGGTCCTCGTCCGACATCTTGCCGGTCACGGTGCAGAGGTCGAGATAGTGCGCGCCCGTCTTGAGCAGCGGCGCCGCGGCAGTCGCGGCGGAGAGCGCATGCTCGCCCTGGACGGCGCAGATCACCAGGTCGGCGTCGGAGAGCGCGTCGGTGTAGCGGTCGGCAATCGCGACATCGAGCCGGCGCGCTTCCTTGCCCAGCGCCGTGCCGCGGGCGTCCTTGTCGAGCGCGGTGTCGATGGCGATCACGCGGCGTGGGGCGTTGTCGCCGGGCTTGGAGGGCCCGCGCCAGCCGCCTTCAGCGGCGAGACCCCGCGCGATGGCGGAGCCTGCCTCGCCGAAGCCGAGCAGGGCGATGACCTTTGGATCGATGCTCATCGGCGGAAACTATCAGGAGGCGGGCGCTTCGCCATCCTTGCTGTTTCGTGCCGCCCCAGGGAGCCGAGCCGTGTCGCGCGAATGGGCGATGCGCAGCTTGGGCCGCACCACCGCCAGCTCGGGCTGGGTATGGCGCTCGGCGATGCCGGCATAGAGCTGCTTGCCCGATTCGATGACGCTGACGCCGGCGAAGCGGCCGAGCCAGCGCTGGCCGAAGCGCTCGACGGTCGGCGCCATGCGCAGCGCCAGCCGCGAATGGGTCGGCGGCATGAACAGCGCGCGCGCCTGGCGCATCGGCGCGAACATGTTGGCGCGCAGCAGCGCGGCCACCTGGCCCGGCGAATAGGGATGGCCCTGGTAGAACGGCGAGCGGTCGAGCTGGGCCCACAGGCCGGCGCGGGTCGGCGCGACCGTGATCAGCTTGCCGCCGTCGGCCATCACCCGCCAGATCTCGCGCAGGAACGGCCGTACCTGCTCGGTGCATTCGATGGCATGGACCAGCAGCACGCGGTCGACCGAGCGGTCGGGCAGCGGCAGGTCGAGCTCGTCGACCAAAGCGGTGTGGCTGCGGCCCTCGCGCGGCCAGCGCAGCACGCCCTGCTGGGCCGGCATGAACGCCATCGTCCGCTGGGCCTCTTCCATGAACGGCCGCAGGAAGGGGGCGGCATAGCCCAGGCCCAGGACGGTCTCGCCACGCACGTTGGGCCACACCTCGCGCAGGCGGGCCCGCAGCAACCGAACCGTCATCTGGCCCAGGGTGCTGCCATAGAATTCGTTGAGATCGAGGACGTCTGTCCACATATTGGCAGTCTAGCACCCGGAAAAGGCATCGACCAATGAGCACCAGCCTCGAAATCGTTCGAATCCCGGTCCTCAGCGACAACTACGTCTGGCTAATGCGCGAGCCGCAGAGTGGTTCCGTCGGCGTGATCGATCCAGCCGTGGCGGGGCCCGTCCTGGCCGAGGCCGAGAAGCGGCGCTGGAAGATCACGCACATCCTCAACACCCATCATCATGGGGATCATGTGGGCGGCAACCGCGAGATCAAGGAGGCGACCGGCTGCACCATCGTCGGTTTCGCCCGCGACAAGGCCCGCATCCCAGGCATCGACGTCACCGTCGAGGACGGCGATCGCTACCGCTTCGGCGAGGCCGAAGCCGAAGTTTTTTTCATTCCCGGCCATACCTCCGGACATATCGCCTATGCTTTCAAGGAGCAGCGCGCGCTGTTCTGCGGCGACACCATCTTCGCCCTGGGGTGCGGCAAGATGTTCGAGGGTACGCCGCAGCAGTTCTGGCACTCGCTCGAGCGCCTGCGCGGGCTGCCCGACGACATGCGGGTCTATTGCGCCCATGAGTACACGCAGTCGAACGCCCGCTTCGCGGTGACGATCGAGACCGACAACCAGCAACTGATGGCACGCCGCGAGTCGATCGACGCCGCGCGCGCCCGCAACGAGGCGACGGTGCCCAGCCTGCTGGGCGAGGAGAAGCGGACCAACCCGTTCCTGCGCGCCGACAAGCCGTCGGTCCAGAAGGCGGTCGGCATGCTGGGCCAGGACCCGGTGAAGGTCTTCGCCGAGGTAAGGCATCGGAAGGACGTGTTCCGCTAGCCGCGGAAGACGCCGTATCGTTGGGGGAGGACGATGGCGGCAACGAGATTGATCGAGGCCTTGCGGCGCCAGATGCGCCAACGGCTGAAGCTGGACATCATCAGCGCCGGCAACACCACGACGCTGCGTCACCAGCTCGAGCAGGTGCTGCGCGCCTATCGCATCGACACCGTGCTCGATGTCGGGGCCAACGAGGGCCAGTTCGCCGGCCAGGTGCGCGAGCTCGGCTTCACCGGCACGATCCATTCCTTCGAGCCGGTCCGGCAGACCTTCGGCCTCTTGCAGCAGAAAGCGAGCGGCGACGCCGGCTGGCATTGCCACCACCTGGCGCTCGGCCGGCAGCCCGGCCGGCTGACCATGAACCTGTCGGAATTCTCCAGCTTCAATTCGATGCTGGCGCCCAACGACTTCGGCGCGGGGCGCTTCCACGATCAGAAGGTGGTCGGCCAGGAGGAGGTCGAGGTCTCGACCCTGGACGCCTTCGTCGCCCAGCATGTGCCGGCCGGCGCCCGGATCTTCCTCAAGATGGACACCCAGGGCTTCGACCTCGAGGTCTTCGCCGGCGGCGAGCGGTCGCTCGACAAAGTGCATGTCCTGCTCTCGGAACTCTCCCTCATGCCGATCTACACCGGCATGCCGCGCTACGCCGAGGCGCTCGCCACCTACGAGGCCAAGGGCTTCTCGGTCAGTGGCTTCTTCCCGGTGAACAGCAACGACGATCTGTCGTTGATCGAAGCGGATTGCCTGATGGTCCGCCGCGCCGCGGTCTAAGGCTACGGGAGAGCGCCGCCAGTTGCCCCGCTACCAGGTCAGCAGCGAGAGATTGGGGACGTCGGCATAGTTGCCGGCGTTCAGCGTGACGACCGTCGCGCGATGGACGATCGCCTGAGCGGCGATCATGCGGTCGAGCAGCTTGCGGCGCGAGTAGCCGGCATGGGCGACGATCGCCCCATAGGCCGCAGCAGCTGCATCGTCGAAGGCGATCGCGGGAATTGCGGCAAGCACCGCATCGAGCCTGGCGCGCCGTATCGCGGCGTTCGGTGGATCGCGGTAGACCCCGCCCTCGAGCTCGACTCGCGTGACGATCGAGATCAACACCGCGTCCTGGAGAGCGGCGACCTTGCGGGTGATTGAGGGATCGCCGTCCCGCAGATGGATCGCGACGTCGGTGTCGAGCAGGAACGGCATCGCTCAGAGGCCGTCCCGTTCGGGCAGCTCCTCGACGTCGCGCTGCTCGATGGCGGAAGGCGCGGGCAAGGACTGCAGGCGTTCGATCATGGCGGGAATGGACATCGCGGCCGGATAGATCGTCATGACGTCGCCGGAACGCACGATCACCAGCTCGACGCCCTCACCATAGGCAACATCTCGCGGCAGCCGCAGCGCCTCGCTGTTGCCGCTCTTGAAGGTTTTGCTGCGTGCCATGGGCATAAGGATTTTTCCTCATTGTATATACAGGTATATACATTTCGATTGAGCCCAGTTGCAAGGTCAAGCACAGGCTTCACTCATACGAGCTCTCCGGGCAGGCCGGCGGTCAGGCGGCCGAGCAGCCCGGCCAGGGTGGCGATCTCCGGCTTGGTCCAGCGGTCGCGGAACAGGGCCTCGGATGACCGCTCGAGCGTGGCGCGGGCGTCCTTGGCCAGCCGTTGCCCGGCCGCCGTCAGCACGACATAGGCCAGCCGCGCATCGCGCGGGTCGGCCTGGCGGCCGACCATGCCGAGCTTCTCCAGCGGCTGGGTCATGCGCGTCACCGTCGAGGCGCTGACATGCAGCCGCTTGGCGAGGTCGATGCGGCTCAGCCGGAGCTTGGGCGCGGCCGAGAGATGCATCAGCAGCAACAGCTCCTTGAGGGCGAGGCCATGAATGGAGCCGAGGGCATTGCCGAACTGCTCCTCGATGCGGGCATGGGCGCGCAGCAGGGCCAGGACGGAGGAAAGCGGCGGATTGGACATGCTGCGGATATAGTCCGATATATTTCCGTTCGCAAGTATATCGGAATCAGTTTGCTGGAATGAAGTATTGAGCCGTGGCGGGAGCCGCGTTTCCGATCTGCGGGGCGGGACTCTGCGTGAAGGCGCTGGCCTCCAGCCCGATCCTCCCGTCGCGGATCGCGACCGTCAGGGTGCAACTGTCATGGGGACTGTTGGATGAGATGAGGCGGTCACCGAGCCTGGCGGGCACCGCTTCCACGAGCTTCACGCCGTCCACCTGATACACGGTGGTCGTCCGGGCGGAATAGGTTTGGAAGATCCCCGTCTGCCGGTTGTCGCGTATCACCCTGACGGTGCGCCCGTCCTGGAAGTAGACGTCAATGCCTGTGGCGGTGCGCTTCACGCGCTCGACCCAACAGGCTTCGGCGCCGTTCGAGAGCAGCATCGCCGACAGGATGGACAGCGCCGGCAGCTTCATTGAGGCTTGCTGCACGGATGGTCGGGCGTCCGGTCGTCGCAGAGGCGGACCGACCCGACGTACCGGATCCACTGCTTCACCTGGTCGCCCGTCGCCTCGAAGTGCGCCGCCCGGATCACGAGGTACAGGTTGGCGGTGCCCTTGATCACGTGGAACAGCGCGCTCTCCGGCTTGCCGCTGTCGGGGCCCTGGGCGCAGCGCGTCATCATCGTCGCCGTGCCGTAGCCGTTGCTCTTGCCCGGCAGGATGCGGGCCGGTGTAGGGCTGTCCTTGCAGGCCGTGGCCATCTGCTTGTCGATCACCTGCAGCAGCGCGACCGGATCGCTGCCGGCGGCCTTGTTCGGCATGGTGCGGATGGCGATCTGCTCCGTCCAGTTCTTGTCCGTCTGGCCGATCGGCTGCCAGATCTCGGTGACCGCGCCGTCGGCGCGCGTATCCTTTCCCAGGAACTTGAACCCTTCGGGTGTCGGCGCAATCAAGTGCTCGGCCTGCGATTGCGCGGCTGAAGGTCCGGCGGAGCCGCACAGCGCCAACGCCAGAACCATCGACAGCATTCCCCACTTCTCCGACATCACGACCGCTCCCCATGAGAGGATCATCACAGCACAGGCCATCGAGTCAGAAGGAGTGAGAACGAGCGCCTATCGGCGCGCCAAGCAGAAGGCGATGCCGCTGGCCATCAGCAGGCCGAGCGCGGCGAACAGCCAGCTCTGCGGGATGTTGAGGAACAGGAACGGCGCGGTGAGCGGACCGATCGCGGCGCCGAAGTCGCGCCAGGTCGAGTAGCTGGCCTGCGAGCTGAGATAGCCGCCGGTCACGCGCTGCATCACCATCACCGGGATCAGCGTGTTGTAGAGGCCGCGCGTCAGCACGATCACCACGCTGCCCACCACGTCGAGGTGGCAGGCGATCAGCAGGTAGCCCAGCACCAGGATCGAGCCGGTGACGACCGCCACGGGGCGCGCGCCGAAGCGGTCGCCCATCCAGCCGCCCACGGGGCCGCCGGTCGCCTCGACCAGGCAGCGCAGCGACAGCACCAGCGAGGTGGCGACGATCGGTGCGACCGACGTCACCGAATCCTTGAGCAGGAAGGCCAGCGTCAGCAGGAACACGCCATCGCCGGAGAAGCCCAGCAGGAAGCCCCAGATCTCGAGGCGGTGCGGCTTGGGCAAGCTGAAGCCGCGCCGCTCGGTGCGCTCGCTGGGCAGGGGCGGCAGCAGGAGCGCTGCGACCACCGCCAGAAGCGTCAGCGCGCCCAGCACCAGGAAGACGTTGCGCGGGCCGATCTGCAGCACCAGCAGCGCCCCGCCGATGAAGCAGCAAGCCTGGATCACGCCGATCATGCCGCGGCTCGCCCCGACCCGCTTGCCGGCATTGGCGCGGTCGGCCACGGCGTAGGCGAGCGAGCCGAGATTGAGGGAGGCGAAGGAGATGCCCCACAGGATGCGCGCGGCGATCTGCAGCCCCTCGCCGCCGTCGAGCCCGTAGCAGGTCGTCGAGACCACCGAGCCCAGCGCCGCGGCGATCATCAGGCGGCGTGCGCCGAGCTGCTCGCCGAGCCAGGCCGTCACCGAGTTGGCCAGCAGCCGGACCCAGCGGTTGAGCGACAGCAGCACGCCGACCATCGCGAGGCTGATGCCCCATTCCACGTGATAGAGCGGCAGGACGGCATAGATCAGCGTATCGCCCAGCAGCCCCAGCCCGATCACCGCGCCCGATAGCGCGACGGCGCGGCCGCCGACGATCGACGGGACGGTCGTGGTCACTGGGTGCGCAGCACCAGGGCTTCGCGCAGCGCGGCGGCACACATCGCGGCGCCGCGGCGCGCACCGTGCAGCAGCATCGGCGAGCTCAGGAAGCCGTGCAGCATGCCGCCGAACTCGACGAGGTCGGTGACGGTGCCTTCCTTCTGCAGCCGCCAGGCATAGGCGCGGCCCTCGTCACGCAGCGGGTCGTAGCCCGCGGTGACGACCAGCGCCGGCGGCAGGCCGGCCAGCGACTTGGCGCGCAGCGGCGACAGGCGCCAGTCGTCGCGCATCGCCTTGTCCGGCGTGTAGTGGTCGAAGAACCATTCCATGGTCGGTGCATTCAGCCCGTAGCCGTCGGCGAACAGGCGGTAGGACTCTGCGCGCGCCACGCCGTCGGTCACCGGATAGGCGAGGAGCTGCAGGCGCAGCTTGGGGCCGCCATGGTCGCGCGCCCAGATCGCCACCGCGGCCGAGAGATTGCCGCCGGCGCTGTCGCCGCCGATCGCCAGCCGGCTGGAGTCGATGCCGACCGAGGCGCCGTTGGCCGCCACCCACTTAAGCCCGGCGACGACATCGTCGAAGGCGTCCGGGAAGCGCGCCTCGGGCGCGAGGCGGTAGTCGATCGCGAACACCGCGATGCCGGCCTCGATCGCGAGCTGCGCGCACAGCACGTCGTGGCTGTCGAGATTGCCGAACACCCAGCCGCCGCCATGGGCGAACACCAGCGCCGGCAGCCGGGCCTCGGGCGATGCCGATTCGGGTCGATAGAGGCGCACGGCGATCGGCCCGCCGGGTCCGGGAATCGTGCGATCGGTCACGGTAACGCCACCGGGGCGCGGCCCCTGCGCGCCGGCGCGTGTGGACAAGTACTGTTCGCGTGCCTGTACGGCCGTGAGCGTGATCCAGGCGGGCCGGTTCGCCGCCGCCATGAGGTCGAGAAGTCGTTGGGATTCGGGATCGAGTGCCATGGCGATACTCTAACAGGCATCGCCCCTGTTCCGTCACTTGGCCGGTGCTAAGGTGCGGAATGACCTTCGATCCGGATCCTGCCGCTCCGCCGCCGCCGTCGCGGCCGTCGCGCTGGAGCCGGATGTGGTCCGGCATGCGAACCTGGCGCCCCTGGACCGGGAGGGCGGGCCGCGTCGGCAGCGCCGCCGCGACCGGCGGCCGCTGGATCTGGCGCTGGGGCTGGCGCGTCCTGCTGGTCCTGCTGATCCTCTATTATCCGGTCGGCGCGATGATCGTCGAGAACATCGACGACGACCCGCAGTTCCAGCTCACCAGCGTCGCGCCGGGCGAGAGCCGGGCCGTGGCGGTCGCGGCCAACCTCGTCACCCGCGAGGTCGATGTCCATAGCTGGACGCCGATGCTGCCGTTCTTCACCCCGGCCGGCATCCTCGACAACATGCCGAACTTCCAGCGCGGCATCATGGCGGCGCTGGGCCGCTTCTCGACCGAGCTGATGGACCAGCTCGGCCGCACCCGCGGCACCAGCCAGACCGACCGCGACCTCGAGCAGGCGCGCGGCTTCCTGAACGAGCAGCCCAACGTCTGGATCTGGCAGCCCAGCGTGTCGTTCTGGCCGTCCGCCACCTCGGCGCAGAAGTTCCGCGCCGGCCGCGACCGGCTGGTCGCCTACAACAAGCGGCTGGCGGCCGGCCAGGCGGTGTTCGAGCGCCGCGCCGACAACCTGCAGGCTCTGCTCGACCGCATCGCCAACGACCACGGCTCGGACTCGGCGGTGATCGACCAGCACATCGTCGAGCAGGCGGGCAACCTGTTCGACACGCACGTCGACGACATCTTCTATTTCAACAAGGGCCGGCTCTTCGCCAACTTCCTGCTGCTGCGCGAGCTCGGCAAGGATTTCGACGGCATCATCCGCGAGCGCGGCCTGACCAATGCCTGGAACGGCACGGTCGAGACCTTCCGCATCGCCGCGCAGCTCGACCCCTGGGTGGTGTGGAACGGCTATCCCGACGGGTTCCTGATCCCCAATCATCTGGCTGCGCAGGGCTTCTACCTGCTGCGCGCGCGCACCCAGCTGCGCGAGATCACCGCCATTCTCCTGAAGTGACGTAAGGGCAGCGCGTGGAGATCTACCTGCCCATCGCCGAACAGTCGATGAACGTGTTCGTGCTGTTCGCGCTGGGCGCGGCGGCGGGGCTGCTCGCCGGCATGTTCGGGGTCGGCGGCGGCTTCCTGGCGACGCCGCTGCTGATCTTCGTCGGCATCCCGCCCGCGGTGGCGGTGGCGAGCCAGGCCAACCAGGTGGTCGCCAATTCGGTGTCGTCGCTGCAGGTGCAGTGGCGGCGCGGCAACGTCGACCTGCGCATGGGGCTGGTGCTGCTGCTGGGCGGCATGATCGGCTCGTCGGCCGGCGTCACCCTGTTCACCTGGCTGAAGGCGATCGGCCAGATCGATTTCGTCATCGCCGTGCTGTACGTGATCCTGCTGAGCTCGATCGGCTCGCTGATGCTGTTCGAGAGCGTCCGCACCTGGTTCAAGCGCCGGCGCAACCCGACCGCGCCGCGCGGCAAGCTGCACACCCACTACCTGGTGCATCGCCTGCCGTGGAAGATGCGGTTCTACAAGTCGAAGCTCTACATCAGCGCCTTCCTGCCGATCACGCTGGGCTTCCTGATCGGAATCCTGTCGGCCATTCTCGGTGTCGGCGGCGGCTTCGTGCTGGTGCCGGCGATGATCTACCTGCTCGGCATGCCGACCACCGTCGTGATCGGCACGTCCAACTTCCAGATCCTGTTCGTCGCGGCTAACGTCGTCTTCCTCCAGGCGGCGACCAACGGCACGGTCGACGTGGTGCTGGCGCTGCTGCTGATCCTGGGCGGCGTGGTCGGCGCGCCGATCGGCAGCCGCATCGCCGCCCGCCTGCCCGGCGTGGTGCTGCGCGCCCTGATGGGCGTGCTGGTGCTGGCGGTGGCGACCGAGCTGCTGTTCGAGCTCTTGCGCACGCCCGCCTCGCCCTATTCGCTCGGACCGCGCGAGGTTCTGCCGTGAGGCGGCTCATCGTCCTGCTGCTCGCGCTGCTGGCATCGAATGCCGTCCCTGGCGTGGCCTCGGCGCAGCGCATCGAGCCGCCGCCCGGCTCGCTGACCGGCCCGACCTTCGGGCCGGCGCCCGATTCCAGCCTGCCGCCGTCGGTGCCCAGCGGGCCCGGCATGCCGGAGCTGATCGTCGACCTGTCGCAGCCGCGCGTCTCCATCACCTCGGCCTTCCAGGGCGAGAGCCTGCTGCTGTTCGGCATGTTCGACCCGCCGGGCGAGATCGTGGTCGTGGTCCAGGGCCCGCCGGCGCGCGAGACGGTGCTGCGTAAGGAGCGTTTCCTCGGCCTGTGGCTCAACACCGGCCGCATGCGCTTCGACGACGTGCCCGCCTACTACTTCATCGCCGCCAGCGCGCCCTTGCAGCGGCTGCTGGCCCGCGCCTCGGGCAGCGAGATCCTGTCGCTGGAGGACCGGCTGGCCAGCATCCGGCCGGTTCGGCCGCGCTCGCCGGCCCGGCTTGCCGAGTTCCGCCAGGGCCTGGTCGAGGTCAAGCGCCGCGAGGACCTCTATCCCGCCAATTTCGGCCACGTCACGGTCCAGGCCGGCCGGCTGTTCCGGGCCGAGCTGCCGTTCCCGTCGCGGCTGCCGGAAGGGGTCTACGACGTGCGCACCTATCTCCTGCGCGAAGGCAAGATCGTCGCTGCGGTGTCGCGGCCCTTGCCGGTCGGCAAGGTCGGGTTCAGCGCCCAGTTGGCCGGCTGGTCGGTCGAGGAAGGGCCGCTTTACGGTGCAGGCGCCATCGTCATGGCGCTGGTATTGGGCTGGCTGGGCGGCGCTGTGCTGCGCCGGCTCTAGGCGACCGGGGAGGAGACATGGCCGAGATCAAGATCACCGAGCGCGTTTTCCTGGTGGTGGTCGACGAGAGCCCGGAGCTGCGCAACGCGCTGCGCTATGCCTGCCGCCGGGCCAAGCGGACCGGCGGCCGGGTGGCGCTGCTCTATGTCATGCCGCCGCCAGAGGGCCAGACCTGGGGCGGCGTCGCCGACCTGATGCGCGATGAGGCGCGGCAGGAGGCCGAGCAGGCGGTGGCGCGCTACGCCGACGTCGCGGCCGACCTGACCGGCCAGCCGCCGTCGATCTACATCCGCGAAGGCAAGAGCCGCGACGAGCTGATCAAGCTCGTGAACGAGGACCATTCGATCTGCGTGCTGGTGCTCGGCGCGTCCTCGGGCCGCGAGGGGCCGGGGCCGCTGGTCACCGCCTTCACCCGCGCCGGCAGCGGCCTGCGTATCCCGCTGACCATCGTGCCGGGCGCCTTGTCGGAGGCGGAGATCGACGCTATTTCCTGATTTTCCTGCGACGTTTTGGACCTCGGTTGCGGGAAACGATTCTTTGCGGCGGGCAGTGCAGATGGTGATCTATGTCCGTCGAATCGCCCAACTCTCTGAAACAAATGTAACATAATTTAAATTTCCATAATATATTTCCCCTCGTCTCAAAAATATCCCTTGATCGCTTTCGGTGCGGTTCTTAGCTCGGAAGCATCATGTTCATCCAAACCGAGCAGACCCCGAACCCCTCGACCCTGAAGTTCCTTCCGGGCCGGGTGGTGATGGACAAGGGCACGCTGGACTTCGCCGATGCCGGCGCGGCCACGACCTCGCCGCTGGCCAAGCGGCTGTTCGCGATCGAAGGCGTGGAGCGCGTGTTCTTCGGCTCCGACTTCGTTACCGTCACCAAAGCCGCCGACAAGGATTGGCAGATCCTGAAGCCCTCGATCCTGGGCGGTATCATGGAGCACTACACCTCCGGCGAGCCGGTGGTGGCGTCCGAAGCACAGGTCACCGAGGCCGCCGCCGAGGACGACGAGGTGGTTGCCCAGATCAAGGACTTGCTCGAGACGCGGGTCCGGCCGGCCGTTGCCCAGGATGGCGGCGATATCGTGTTCCAGGATTTCCGCGACGGCGTGGTCTACCTGCACATGCAGGGTTCGTGCTCGGGCTGCCCGAGCTCGACCGCCACGCTCAAGATGGGCATCGAGAATCTTCTCAAGCACTACGTGCCGGAAGTGGTGGAAGTGCAGGCGGCCCAGTAGGCCGCCTCGCCTTTTATTAAGCGTCAGCGTCGGGATTTGTCGTCGTCGGCCGTGTGGGGCCGCGAGCAGTTCGTCGTTTGTCTCGACAACTGGGGGAGTAAGCTCATGGGATTTCCGGTCAGGCCTGCTGTCGAAGCCGGGCGCGCCTACGCCTTCCCGATCGTGTGGTCTGCCGTCCTGGTCGCGGGCATCGGCCTGCAGCAGCCCTTCCCCGAGATGAGCACCGGCCAGATGCTGGCCTTCAACGTGATCCCGCCGGCGGCGGCGGAGACCCGGCCGGTCGCGGCCGCGGCGTCCCCCGACCCGATGCTGACCTTCGTGCGCCACGAGATCGAGGTCGAGGATACGGTGCCGGTCAGCGCCCGCGAGATCGCGGGCGGCCATGGCCGCTTCGCCGCTCCCGGCAATGCCGTGCGCCGCCAGATCCAGGTCAAGGCGATCAATCCGAAGACCGCCGACGAGCTCGCCGGCTTCTTCCGCGAGGCGTCCTACACCCTGACCGATGTGCGCCAGGGCGATCCGGTGCCGCCGCTCAAGGTCGAGCGCGTGCCCGACGATCTCAACAATAAGGAAGGCGCCGAGCGCAAGGCGCTGTTCATCACCGCGCTGCTGCCGGTGATCCTCGAGGTCAACCAGCGTGTGGTGGCCGAGCGCGAGCAGCTCCTCTTCCTGCGCGACAAGCTGCAGAGCCCGGTCGGCCTGACCACGTTCGAGCGCGCCTGGCTGGAGCAGCTCGCCGACCGCTACGACGGCAGTGCCGACAAGCTCGACGAGCTGCTGAAGCGCGTCGATGTCGTGCCGCCGTCGATGGCGATCGCTCAGGCCGGCATCGAGTCAGGCTGGGGCACCTCGTTCGCCGCCCGCACCGGCAATGCCCTGTTCGGCCAGATCCAGGCCGGCGGCCGTCATGCCGTGAGCGTGTCATGGAAACCCGGAACCGGCATGCCGCAGCCCTTCGCCAATGTCGGTGACGCGGCCGACGCCTATGTCTCCAACCTCAACACGCACGCCGCCTACAGCGCCTTCCGCACCGAGCGCGCGTCGATGCGCGCGCGCGGCGAGACGCCCGACGGCTATCGCCTGATCGGCCAGCTGCTGCGCTACTCGGAGCTCGGCCAGCAGTATGTCGGCTTCGTGCGCCAGGTGATGCGCGAGGACAAGCTCACCGACTTCGACAAGGCGAAGCTGTCGTTCTGATGCCTACATCATCTCCCGCGGCAGGTCGGCGTCGCTGATCAGCGGATAGCGCCGCGCGTCGAACAGCTGATAGTGCCACCACTCGTTGCGATAGAAGTCCCAGCCCGCCGCCGTCATGAGCCCCATCAGCAGCAGGCGATTGCGCTGCGCCTCGGCCGGCACATCGGTGCGGCCATGGTGAGACAGCGGCGTGAAGGCGTCGAAGCCGGTGCCCATGTCGAGCTCCCGCCCGTCCGCGAGCAGGGTGAGGTCGACCGCGACGCCGCGCGAATGCGGCGAGCCGCGCCGCGGGTCGGCGAGGAACTCCGGATCGGGATTGAAGTTCCACAGCTTCCACTGCGCCTCGACCGGCCGCAGCGCGTCGAAGATGCGCAGGCGCAGGCCGAGCGGCCGCGCCAAGTCGATCGCGGTCTGCAGCTTCTCCGCCGCCTCGCGGTGCAGGAAGCATTCGGCTTTCCGATAGACCGGCTGGCCGGTTAGATTGTCGGCGGTCGCGTAGGCCAGTGTCACGTCGGCATCGAAGACGGGCGGGGCGATCTCAACCAGGTCGAGCTTCATGATTCAACAATGCCCAGCCGTTTCGGCGAGCGCCAGCGGATGACCGTCCTCGCCTTCGATTGCGCGATCAGCGGACTTGCCGTCGCCGTGGTGCGCGACGGCGCGGCGCTCGCCGAGCGCCGGGAGGCGGGGCGCGGCCAGGCCGCGACCCTGCTGCCGGCCATCGCGCGCGCGTTGGAGGAGGCGGCTGTCGATCGCCACGCGCTGTCGCTGATTGCCGTTACGGTCGGGCCGGGCAGCTTCACCGGTGTGCGCGTCGGTCTCGCGGCGGCGCGTGGCCTGGCTTTGGCGCTCGACATCCCGTTGGCCGGACTCACCACCACGGCGGCTCTCCTCGCGGCGGCACCGCAGGATGGCCGTCTCGCGGTCGCAGCCATCGACACGCATCTCGGCGACTGGTTCTGCGCGATCGATGGCGCGCCGTTCGTCGCGTCCACCGAAGCGCTGGCGGCCAGGCTCGCCGGCAAACCGTGCCGCATCGTCGGGCCCCAGGCCGAGACCCTGGCGCCGCTGTTGCCCGATGCCGTGGCGCAACAGGCCTTGCCCGATCCCGCCCTGATGGCGCGCGTTGCCATGGCGGATGGCATCGACGCCTGGCGTGTGCGCAATCGCACGGAGGGGCTGCCGCGGCCGCTGTACCTGCGCGGCGTCAACGTCACCGCGCCCGACGGCACGCGGCGCACGGTCGAGACCGGCTGAATGAACGGTCGTTTCATGGTGAGGCCGATCGGTGCCCTCGATCTCGATCGCGCGGCGCGCCTGCATCGCTCGGCCTTCGCGGCCCTCGGCGAGCGGCCCTGGACACGCCAGGACATGGCCGAGCTGCTGGCGTCATCGACTGCCGGCGGCTTCTTCCTGCTGGTCGACGGCGAGGATGCCGGCATCGCGCTGTGGCGCACCACCGTCGATGAGGCAGAGTTGCTGACCATCGCGGTCGATGCCGCGCATCGCCGGCGGGGCGTCGCGCGTGCGCTGCTCGACGCGGTCATCGAGCGGGTGCGCGAGCACGGCGCGCGCGTGCTTTTCCTCGAGGTCGGCGTGGATAATCCGCCGGCGCTTTCGCTTTATGCACAGGCGGGCTTCACGGAAGTCGGCCGGCGGCTCGGCTACTACCAGCGCCATCGCGGCGTTGCCGACGCCTTGATTTTGAGACTGCTTCTCAACGATGGCGGATAGTCACGATATGGTCATTGCCGTCGGGTACGATGCCCAAAATGATGTGTCCCTCGTCACGCGCCGCGCGCGGCACGTTGCGCAACGGCTCCTCGCCGCGCAGACGGACCGAGAGCACCTCGCCGGGCTGCATGCGCTCGAGCTTGAGCTTGGTGCGCACGAAGGTCATCGGGCAGACCTCGCCGGTGATGTCGATGGTCTCGGTGGGGGTCTCCGTGGGCGTCGGGTCGGCCGCTTTCATGCCGGCAACTATACCCCGTTCGCCAAGCGGTGTAGGGTGCGCCGAGATGCCTGATCAGAAGTCCAAGCTCGAAGCGATCTGCGCAGAACGCGGCCTCAAGATGACCGACCAGCGCCGCGTCATCGCGCGCGTGCTCTCCGACTCGCATGACCATCCCGATGTCGAGGCGCTGCACAAGCGCGCCGTCGCGGTCGATCCCAACATCTCGATCGCCACGGTCTACCGCACGGTGCGACTGTTCGAAGAGGCAGGCATCCTCGCCAAGCACGATTTCGGCGACGGCCGCGCCCGCTACGAGGAGACGCCGAGCGAGCACCACGATCACCTGATCGACATCCAGAGCGGCAAGGTCGTTGAATTCCACAACGACGAGATCGAGGAGCTGCAGCGCAGGATCGCCGAAAAGGCCGGTTACCGGCTGGTCGGCCATCGCCTGGAGCTGTTCGGCGTGCCTCTGGACGGCAAAAACGACCGGCAGAAATGAGTGGACGGCCTTGGTGCCGGCCCGATAATGGCCGGATGATCGGGGCGGCTCCCTTGCGGATGGAACATGCGCATTGACCGTGCTGACAGTGAAGCCGAGCTTCTAGGCCCGCCGATTTCCAACCGGGAAATCGTCAAGGTCGTCGCCGGCGACTTCGAGGTCCGTCTCGCCAAGACGGCCGAGGAGATCGACGCGGCACAAGCCTTGCGCTATCGCGTGTTCTACGAGGAAATGAAGGCGCAGCCGTCGCCCGAGACGGCGCGGCTGCGTCGCGACTTCGACGCCTACGACCAGATCTGCGACCACCTGCTGGTGCTCGACCGCCGCCGCGGCGAGGGCCCGGAGGGCATCGTCGGCACCTATCGCCTGATCCGCCGCGAGCACGCGGCGAAGAGGGGACGTTTCTATTCGTCGGCCGAGTACGACGTGCAGAAGATGGTCGACTTCCCGGGCGAGGTGCTGGAGGCCGGCCGTTCCTGCATCGCCAAGGACGCGCGCAACACCGCGACCATGCAGATGCTGTGGCGGGGCATCGCGCTCTACGCCTACCACTACAACGTCCAGGCGATGTTCGGCTGTGCGAGCTTCCCGGGCACCGATCCGCAGCAGCACGCGCAGGCGATGAGCTATCTCTACCATCACCATCTCGCGCCGCCGGAGATCCGCGTGCGCGCGGTCGAGAGCCGTTACGTCAACATGGAGATGCTGCCGCGCGACGATTACGACCAACGCAAGGCGATGGCGCGCGTCCCGCCGCTGATCAAGGGCTACCTCAGGCTCGGCGGCTATGTCGGCGACGGCGCGGTGATCGACGGGCAGTTCAACACCACCGACGTGTTCGTCATCGTCAAGACCGAGCTGGTGACCGAGAAGTACATGCGCCATTACGAGCGCGGCGTGAACGAGAAGGACTGATTCCTCTCGTCGATGTGGATCGGGTCTCCCCTGCGCGGCGCCTTCCGGCTGCTGAGTTACGTCACGCTGACGCTCGTCGCGCTGCCCATCTACCTGCTGGCGGCCGCGCTGCGCATCCGGCCGGTGATCCGCTGGATGCCGGTCTACTACCACCGCCTGGTCTGCTTCATCATGGGCATCCGCGTGCGGGTGCGCGGCACGCGCTCGGGCACCACGCCGACCCTGTTCGTCTGCAACCACGTCTCCTATCTCGACATCGAGGTGCTGGGCGGGCTGGTGCCGGGCAGCTTCGTCGCCAAGGCCGAGGTCGCCACCTGGCCGTTCTTCGCGACGCTCGCCAAGGCGCAGCGCACCATCTTCATCGAGCGCACCTCGGGCAAGACCAGCGCCAGCCGCGACGAGATGCTGCGCCGGCTGAACACCGGCGACAACCTGATGCTGTTCCCCGAGGGCACCTCGACCGACGGCACGCGCGTGCTGCCGTTCCGCAGCGCCTTGTTCGGGGTGGCGCAACTGCGGCGCGACGACAAGCCGATCGTGGTGCAGCCGGTGGCGATCGCCTACACCCGGCTCGACGGCATTCCGCTCGGCCGCTACTGGCGGCCCTTGTTCGCCTGGTTCGGCGACCTCGACCTGGTGCCGCACCTCTGGCAGATGACCTGCCTCGGCGAGACCGAGGCGGTGGTGACCTTCTTCCCGCCGGTCGACATCGACCAGCTCGGCGACCGCAAGAAGCTCGCCGAGTTCTGCTACCGCCAGGTGTCGCTGGGCGTCCAGGCCGCCAATGCCGGCCGCGACGAGCTTTTGCCCCGACTCGCCTAGCCGGCCGGCTTTTGATAGAACCCGCCCGTTTCAGAACCGGAGACCGATGACCACCGTCCGCTCCAACGGACAGCGCAAGCGCGTCTTCATCCGCACCTACGGGTGCCAGATGAACGTCTACGATTCCGACCGCATGGCCGACGTCCTGCGGCCGCTCGGCTATGCGCTCGCGCCCGCTCCGGACCAGGCCGATCTGGTGGTGCTGAACACCTGCCACATCCGCGAGCACGCCTCGGAGAAGGTCTATTCCGAATTGGGCCGCATGCGCGACCTCAAGGTGGAGCGCCGCGCCGAGGGCAGAGACCTCACCATCGCCGTCGCCGGCTGTGTGGCGCAAGCCGAGGGCGAGGAGATCGCCAAACGCCAGCCCGCGGTCGACATCGTGGTCGGCCCGCAGGCCTATCACCGCTTGCCGCAGCTGCTGGCCGAGGCCGAGCGCAAGACGGCGATCCTCAAGGCCGGCAAGCGGCTCCCGGGGGCCGGCGTGCTCGACACCGACTTTCCGGCCGAGAGCAAGTTCGATCACCTGCCGGCGCCGCAGGGCGTGCGCGCCGGCTCGGCCTTCCTGTCGATCCAGGAAGGCTGCGACAAGTTCTGCACCTTCTGCGTCGTGCCCTACACGCGCGGCGCGGAGTATTCGCGGCCGGCCGCCAAGGTGCTGAGCGAAGCGCGCCAGCTCGTTGCCGCAGGCGCGATCGAGATCACGCTGCTTGGCCAGAACGTCAACGCCTATCATGGCGAGGCGGAAGACGGCTCGACCTGGTCGCTCGCCCGCCTGATCCACGCGCTGGCCGAGATTGAGGGCGTGGCGAGGCTGCGCTACACCACCTCGCATCCGCGCGACATGGACGACGATCTGATCGCCGCGCACGGCGAGGTGCCGCAGCTCGTGCCGTACCTGCATCTGCCGGTGCAGTCGGGCTCCGACCGCATCCTCGAGGCGATGAACCGCCGCCACGGCCGCGATCTCTTCCTCGACATCGTCGATCGCCTGCGCACGGCGCGGCCGGATCTCGCACTGTCGTCCGACTTCATCGTCGGCTTCCCGGGCGAGAGCGACAGGGACTTCGACGACACGATGGGACTGGTCGAGCAGGTTGGCTTCGCCTCGGCCTTCTCCTTCAAGTACAGCCGCCGCCCTGGCACGCCGGGGGCGGCGATGGACGACCAGGTGCCGGAAACGGTGAAGTCGGCGCGGCTGCATGCTCTCCAGGCGCTGCTCGGCGACCAGGCGCGCGCCTTCAATGCCTCCAAGGTCGGCCAGACCGTGCCGGTGCTGTTCGCCGAGCCGGGCCGTCGGCCTGGCCAGTTGATCGGCAAGACGCCGTGGCTGCAGTCGGTCTATGCCGACGGCGACCCGCGCCTGATCGGCAGCATCGTCGAGGCGCGGCTCGTCGAGGGCCATGCCAACAGCCTGGCCGGCGAGATCGTCACCGGTAGCTACGGGGTCGCCGCGTGAGCGTCACCCGCCGGGTCGCGTTCGACGACAACTCCGTGCTGGTCGAGCTCTATGGCGTGCACGACCGCAACCTCGCCCGCGTCGAGCAACTCACCAACACCAAGATGCGCGCCCGCGCCAACCAGCTCGAGATCGGCGGCGAGGAGGACGACGTCGCGGTCGCGCACAAGACGCTGACCAGCCTCTACGAGCGGCTGAAGCGCGGCCTTGCCGTCGATACTGCCGATGTCGATGCCGCGGTGCGCTTTTCCCGCGTCGACGGTGCCGGCAGCGACGAAGGCATCCGCACGCGCAAGCGCACCATCAACGCGCGCTCGCCGGGCCAGCGCGAGTATCTCACCGCGCTGCGCGAGCGCGACATGGTGTTCGCGCTGGGGCCCGCCGGCAGCGGCAAGACCTACCTCGCGGTGGCGATGGGCGTATCGCTGCTGCTGGCCGGCAAGGTCGAGCGCATGGTGCTGTCGCGGCCCGCGGTCGAGGCCGGCGAGCGGCTGGGCTTCCTGCCCGGCGACCTGAAGGAGAAGATCGATCCCTATCTGCGGCCGCTCTACGACGCGCTGCACGACATGGTGCCGGCCGAGCAGATCGCCAAGCGCATGGAGGACGGCGACATCGAGATTGCGCCGCTCGCCTTCATGCGCGGCCGCACGCTGTCGCACTGCTACGTCATCCTCGACGAGGCGCAGAACACGACGGCGATGCAGATGCGCATGTTCCTGACCCGCCTGGGCGAGGGCTCGCGCATGGTGGTGACCGGCGATCCCAGCCAGGTCGACCTGCCGCGTGGCGAGAAGTCGGGCCTGGCCGACGCCGTCGACACGCTCTCCCATGTCGAGGGCATCCGCTTCGTGCGGCTCAGCTCCAAGGACGTGGTGCGCCACGACCTGGTGACCCGCATCGTCGAGGCCTATGACGCGCGCGACCGGGCCAAGAGCAAAGGTTGACGTCGTCCTGCTCGACGCGGCGTGGGCCAAAGCCCTGCCCGGCGTCGAGCGGCTGGTCCGCAAGGCCGCGCGCGCGGCGCTGGGCGCCAAGGTGCGGTCGCTGACGATAGCGTTGTCCGACGACAGGCGTGTGCGGGCGCTCAACGAGCGCGACCGCAAGAAGGACAAGCCGACCAACGTGCTGTCCTATCCATCGGGCGAGAAATCGTTCCTCGGCGACATCGTGCTGGCCCGCCAGACCGTGTGGCGCGAGGCGCGCGAGCAGAAGAAGACTCCCTCCGACCATGTCGCGCACCTCGTCGTGCACGGCACGCTGCATCTGCTGGGCTACGATCACGAGACCAGCGATGCCGATGCCGAACGCATGGAGGCGCTGGAGCGGCGCATCCTGAAGAAGCTCGGGATCGCCGACCCTTATACCATCGGCCCTAAGTTCTGACCGATGCCCATTCGCGGGTAGTGATCGAAGCGAGGCGGACAGTGTCGGCGATGAGCCAGTTCCAAGCGTCGCAACAACCCTGGACGATGTCGTCATAAGTTTGCCAGACGCGTCTGCTGAGCT
>NZ_JAFKJN010000026.1 GCF_017305915.1 Reyranella sp. | reverse complement strand
CTTCGATACCACCGGCACCGTGTCCCGATCCGTCTCCCGCAAGATCGATACGATCTGCTCTTCCGTGAACCTCGACTTCTTCATCCTGCCTCCTCGCGGAGGCCAGTCTCTCAACTAATCGATGGCCCGAAAACCCAGGGGCAGGTCAGCCCCGCGCGTCATACACATAGGAGGTCATGAGGTTCAGTCGTCCGGCCCCCGAGTCTTGCACCGTCGAGGTCAGATTGCCGAAGCCGTCATAGTTGTTCAGGGTCACCGTGCCGACCGGATCAGTCGTAGTGCGGGGCAGGCCAAGGCTAGTGTAGGTATAGCGCGTCGTGGCTTTGAGGGTCGCAGCATCTCCGATGACTGAGAGTAAGCTGCCGGTGATGGCGTCATAGGACATCGTGGTCACGCGGCCTAACGGTTCTGTAACCGTGAGCGGCTTGTTGAACGTTGGATCGTACGTAGCCGTCGCGGTCAGCGCTGTAAGCGGCGATCCGGGTTTAGGCGTCTTGGTCACCGTCAGAACGTTGCTCTTGATGTCGTACGTGTAGGAAGCGCTATTGCCCTCTGGCATCGTCGACTGCATCAAGCGATCGAGCGCGTCCCAGCTGTTGGTCATTATCGACTGATTGGGGCCTTGCAGATCCTGAATCTCCATGAGCGTCTTGCCGCGCGTGGAGTTGTACAGCACATGGCGCATTCCCAAAGGATCGACTTCTTCACTTCGGGAGCCCGCAAAGAAGTAGTTCCAGGTCGCACCAAAAACGTTCGCCTGCGTTCGAACACGGCTCAGCGAGTCGTAAACGTTCGTGACATAGGCCTGATTTGGTGCCCACGGATAGAACATTTGCGTCATGCGGCCGGGTAGGTCGTAGCTGTACGTGGTCGCCTGACCTAGGGTGTCGATAAACGACGTCAGATTGTTAGATGCGTCATACGCATATGACACACTGCGGCCAGAATCATCGGTGACTTGGGTGAGCTGACCGGAGGTGTAGCTGAAAGAGAGCGATCGGCCGAGATTGTTCGTGACAGTAGAAAGAATGCTGGGAGAGCCACTGTAGGATAACGTCACAACTGGTCCGGCTGGACTGGTCAACGTCCCCAAAGCGCCATCCGCATTGAAAGCCCATTTCATCAAATCCTTCGCTGCATAGGTAAAGGCAGCACCATTGAAACTAAGCGTCGCACCTGAGCCAGGCGGAGGATTATACGTACCGTCTGCTAGCTTGACGAAATGCTCAATGGAACCGGGCTGTTTAACTGCGACGATGTTGTCCGTCACATTGTCGCTAACCCAGCGATAGATGACCGCTCCGGTGACAAACCGCTCAATGGGCCTACCTACTGGGAGATTGTCCATGCTGCCCATGTCGAGGGCTACTATGGTGCCGACAATGGCGGCCGCTCCATTAATTGGAGAGTTCGCCGCAAGCCCTTCGTAAGGATCGCTATTGACCAGGGCTGTGACGTCGAAACTGTGGGTCCAACCGTTGCCCAGTGTGCCGGCCTCCAGACGGGTGCCCGAGTCATAGTATCGCCGGAAAGCCAGCCCATACGGCGTGTCCCTTGAGCCGATTCGCAGGTCGGTAGTGTCAAAGAAACTGTCGCCTGTGACGAGATTGATGGGATCTACACTCGAAGGCTTATCTCCTTGGAGGCCTCCTGCATCTCCCTGACCGGTTCCGGGGATCAAAATGACAGAAAAATCATACGTCGGCGCTCCATTGTTGTAGACCCCATTAGGGGGAATATGGTCGATTTGAACCGGGTCGCCTGACATGCCTCCATGAAGATTGCCGCTGATGGAACCTCCCATTCCGCCGTCATAGCCTTGCGCTTGGACAAGCCTGAACCAACCTGTGCCGCGAAATTGGCTAATCGCAATCGACCCACTTTCTGGTGCAAGTATACGTTCGCTGTTGTTCACATTCGCGGTGACTGCTGACTGGTCGCCCGTCGACCATCCGCTGGCTGTCATCAGGCCTTTAACCACGTTGTTGTAGTACGTCACATCGTTGCCAGAGATAGCGTTGTTATTGATGTCGAAGATCCGAATTCCCTGTTGGATTGCACGGTCGATCACTTCGACCGTCGACACAGCAGGCATGCCCGATTGTGTCTGCCGCAGCATCGCTGACTCAGTTACGCTGCTCGCCAGACTCTCTACTAGGAAGGCGTTCGTCTCGACCTGAGTGAATCCAATGGGGAGGGGCGACGATCGACCGATGGCTTGGCTGTATCGCTCAGCTCGCGCCCACAGACTCATGAACGGTCCGGTCACGCCGCCCAAGGTCTGGCTTCCGTAAGTGCCATATAGGTAGTACTGCATTGGAACGACGCCAGAGAGCTGAGAAAGCAACCGCTGGTGTTGCCAGTACTCTGCTGCGTACGTGTAGGCGAGGATTGAATAGCTCTCTCCGATTACTGCCTCGGCTACCGGGTTTCCGGGGTTATCGGCTATAGCCTGCTGCAACAACCGCTTCCGCCGTTCGACGGTACTCCTCCCTACCGGGCCCCAGCTGGGAGTGACAGCGTAGACTGCGTTTGGGCCAGGCCTGACATGAGCATCATCTTTATTTGTGTAGCCCGGATAGCCGTTCAGATCCGAGCGCCACAGATACGACATCGAAGTACGAATGGTTAGGTCAGTCCCTGACGGCGGAGCGGCGGTTGCGGTCATCTGCGCAACTCCGTCGACTAGCAGACTCGCTACCGACGAAGATGAGAACGCGACCGTCATTCGATGGCCGTAGACGTCAGCTGCGTTGAGCGTGAGCGCAGAGGGAACGAGCGATACGAATGCCCCGCTCGAATTGATATACCCAAACTGCTGAGTCAAAGTCACGCGCGCGCTAGATGGAATGTCGGGGGATACAGTGTAGCTAGAGGCGAACTGCCGCGGGATTCCTCCTGATCGATATTGAGTACCGAGCGGGAGAGCGGTAATTCCGGTCACTCCTCCGATAATATCGGTCGTTGACGCCGCGGGATTGTTGGACCGGATGTACTGCACAAGATTGCTTGCATAGGCCGTCAGATCATTGCGGATGTTGGTTCGGTTGAGCGAGGTCAGCGCCCATGGGCTGGTCGTTGTGACTGCCGCGGCGTTGGTCAAAAAGCTCGAGCGATTGTATCCCATCGCTGACTGCAGCACGGACACGCTCATGCCGCTTACGTGGCTGTACCCTGCGGCTCCCATCCCAAATTTGGTTGCAGGATCGAAGACACAGGTCGTGCTGCAGCTGCTTCCGGGGATGTTGGCCTGGACCCATGCCCATGAGAAATTGATGTCGTGGAGGGAGCCATCCGGATTGAGGTCGAATCCGTATGTAAACCCCCCATAAAACATCGCGGCTGTGATGCTTCCTGGCGTCGTGTCGGTTCCAAGCCAGTTGGCGGCCTCTGCTCCCGCAAGATGGACAGATCCTAATGCAAAGTTCGCGGTGTATCCGGATTGGCGCAGCAACAACACCATAAGCTCGGCCTGATCGTACGATGTCCCGTACCCATCCAAGAGCGCTCCGAGGGCGCCCTTGATACTGCCGCGCATCGGGAGGGTGCGAATATTGTTGTAGACGTATTCAAAGATCAGATCGGGGTCGCCTTTGAGCGACCGCGCCAGCTCGACGATTTCCGGAGCAACAGCTTGAGCGCGGACTTGCGGCGGAAATAGAAGCAAAGGCAAGCCGACTAATGTGATGACGACAGAGCGCACAAGACGGCCCAGCATTGGTGGCTCCTAAGCTACTTCGTAGATGATTGGCCATGCGTCGAGATTTCTTCCGCGGCCTTTGGCTTGACGGCCTTTGGCCGGAGCCTGTCGCGTCGCTCAATGTCCTTAGCATCCTCGGCATATGGCGCCGGCTCGGGTTTGGGGACCGGTGGTGGAGGCGCGGGTGCCGGGGGCGCTTGTGCCACTGCTGGGTCAACTGCTACTACCAATAGAAGGCTCGCGAGGAGCTGCCGCAGCGTCAGGGTCCCCATTTCGCGCCATTCCAATTGAAGCAACCCCACACACCGGTGCTGCTTGAGGAAATTACTAGTATTTTCTCACTCAGCCGGTTGCCATTGGGATCATAGCTGTATGCGATGCATACGCCGGTGTCGTAGCTCGTCGTTATCAAGCGGCCCAACGCGTCATATGTGTAAGCTACAGAACCATTCGCCGCGCGCGCAGTATCCGAATCCAGGAAACCCATGCTGGAAAGCGCGAGGGCCGCACCAATAGTCGCCCAGTATCTGCCCCGCTGCATGGCTACCTCCGCCCACTACCCTAAGACGAGCAATGCCGAAACATACATATCCAGATTCGCACATCTTGACCACCTCTTTAGGTTGTAGCGAGAATTTAACCAAGCCCGCATAGTAAAGATGTTGAATTGGATAAGGGGAGTTAAGGATGATCAAGCGCGTTGCCGCGATTGTCGCTGCCTTCTTGATACCGACTGCGAGTATCGCTCAGACCTGCGGCAGTGGCCTTCCCTACAATCTCACCAACGGTACTAACGCTGATGCCACGCAGGTGATGGCTAACTTCAACTATATCGTCACTTGCTTCGCCACTCTTGGGGCCAACACGTTCACCGGGGCGCAGACCCTACCGGGCAATCCGACCTCGGCCCTTCAGGCGGCGACAAAGCAATACGTTGACGCTGGCGGTGGAGCTAGCGGCGGCGGTGATCGCCGTCAAACAGTGGCCGCAGGACCAGTGACAACTGCTGGCCTTCCCAACTTCTTGCCGTCGACATCGGCCAGCCTTTCTCTGACGTCTGCTAACGTCAGCAGCACAGCGCCGTTCGCAGCAACGGCCGCCAACAACGTCGCGTCGGGTACCGGAGCTTCTCAGGATACGACCGGCGTGAGCACCAGCAACCTGACCTGGAGCAGCCTGACTGCCAGCGCCGCGAACTATCTATATGTCACCATCTCATCGGGTGCGCTTGCCGCAGGATCGACGACGCTGGCGCCAATTTATCAAATGGGTGGCACTCCGGCGACGACCAGCGGTCAGTTCACCTTCAACATCGGGGAAATGCGCGGCTATCTCGGAAATGGCACCAGCGCTCCGCAAGCCTCACTTGTCTTTGTCGGAGAAGCTGTGACGAATGCGAGCACGGTCACAAGCACTGTCGCCTACGCATACAACGGGCTCTATGAAAGTGCCTTTACGGCGACGCTCCCTGCCGCAAACACCGCAGCATCCGCGTATCACAACATTGGCGTGACGCCCCGAGTCATAGACTGGATCATCGAGAACACGACTACCGAGCTGAACTACGCAGTAGGCGATCAGATCCACGCCTATTCGTTGATGTCCAATCCGTCCACGATCCTTGGAACCGTGAGTCTCTCCGCCAGTCGACTGACGATGTCAGCCATTACCACGCAGAGCAACTCGAGCCCGTGGATAATGCTGAACAAGACGTCTGGCGCTCAATCGGGGCTGACCGCCGGCAACTGGAAGTACAAGTTCTACGCCAACAGAGGATGGTAGACTGAATCGAGCTGACGGCGGGCGACGGACTCAAGGGTCTTGAGCTCAACATCGACGTTATCCCAGCGCCTTCAGGATGCGCTCGCGGGTGAGCGGCATGTCGTGGATGCGCACGCCTAATGCGTGCGCGACCGCGTTGCCGACCGCCGCCGCGGTCGGGCCGCACGAGCATTCGCCGACGCCCAGCGTCGGGTTGCCCGCACCGTCGACCAGCTCGGCCTCGATCTCCGGCACCTCGCTGAAGCGCAGGATCGGATAGCCGTCCCAGTCGAGCGAGGCGATGCCGTGGTCGTCGAAGCGGACTTGCTCCTTGAGCGTCCAGCTCAGCGCCTGGACGATGCCGCCCTCGAGCTGGTTGCGCGCGCCGTCGGGATTGATCACCAGGCCGGCGTCGGCGACGCACCAGACGCGGTCGACCCGCACGACCTCCTCGACCGTCACCGCCGCCGCGACGGCACAGTAGGCCGCCTTGTTCTTGTAGCGGGCGAACGCCATGCCGAGGCCCCTGCCCGAGCCTGACGGCCCGCGCCCTTTCCAGTCGCTCATCGCCGCGATGTGTTCGACCAGCCGCCGCCCCCGCGGCTCGGACAGGATCGACAGACGATAGGCGACCGGGTCCTCGCCGACGCGCGCCGCCAGCTCGTCCATCAGCATCTCGATGGCATAGACGTTGGGCAGCGCGCCCAGGCCGCGCAGCGCCGAGGTGCGCACCGGCCCGCGCTGCACGAGATGATGCAGGATGCGATGCGCCGGCACGTCGTAGAGCGGCACGGCGTTGCGCGTGCCGCCGCCGCCGCGCGCCTCGGGCGGATCGGTCGGCTTCACCTCGGGCGGCGGGTTGGGCAGCGCTTCGGTCGCCAGCAGATAGCCGCTGCCGCTGCCCGGGCGCTGCACGTGCGTGGCGCTCCAGATCTCGGTGGTCCAGTCGGCCGGCCGGCCCTTGTCGTCGAGATCGACGTGCAAGCTGACCAGCATCGCCGGTCCCACCGGCTCGAAGCCGAACTCCTCCTCGCGCCGCCATTGCAGGCGGATCGTCTTGCCGGGAAGCCGCATCGCCACCAGCGCGGCGTCGAGCGCCGCATCGTCGGCGCCGTTGTGGCCGTAGCAGCCGGGGCCGTGCAGGTGCTTGGCCGTGATCGCCTCGATCGGCAGGCCGAGCGCGGGTGCGAGGTTCTTCCGCAGGGGATGCATCCCCTGCCCGTGCGACCACACGGTGAGATGGCCATCGCGGAACTCGGCCAGCGCGCAGGACGGCCCCATCGAGGCATGCGCGATGTAGGGCCGCGACACGGTGATCTGCGCCAGGTTCTTCGGCGCGGTCTCGCGCGCGGGCGCGCCGATGTGCCGATCCTCGGCCGGCTGGCCTTTCAGCCACGCCGCCTCCTGATGCGCCGGCGTGAGCCGGCGCAGGTCGTCCCAGCGCGCATGCGCCGGCGCCGCCGCGGCGGCGGCCTGGGCGACGCTCTCGACCGGGCTCACGAACGCGACGAAGTTCGTCTCGCGCACGATCTGCAGCTCGCCCTTCGCCGCGCGCCGGATCGCCGCCTCGTCGAGCGCAGCGAGCGTGGCACCGGGATTGGGCTGGCGCAGCACGCGGGCATGCAGGACGTCGCGCGGCAGCACGTCGTGCACATAGGCGATGCCGCCAGTGACCTTCGCCGGCAGGTCGAGCCGCGGCACCGATTGGCCCACCACCTTGTAGCCGTCCGCCTTCTTCGGCCGCGACGTGCCGCTGGGCGCCTGGCTGAGGTCGATTTCGTGCGCGACGGTCCAGTAATCCTGATCGGTCTTCTCGCCGTTGCGCAGGAACTGACCGTCGACGACCGTGAGATCCTCCGGGCTGCAATTCAGCCGCAGCGCGGCGCGGTCGAGCGCCTTGGCGCGCACCTCGGCGCAGACCAGGCGGATCGAGCTGCCGGACATCTCGATGGACAGCGACGAGGTCGTGTACATCTCGTCGGGACCGTGATCGGTGTCGCCCGACAGAAGCTGGACGCGCTCGAGCGGCAGGTCGAGCTCGTCGGCGGCGATCTGGCTCAGCGCCGTGACGACACCCTGGCCGATCTCGACCTTGCCCGAGGCGATGCGTACCGTGCGGTCGTCGTTGAAATGGATCCAGCGGTCGAGCCGCGGATTGTCGACCAGGCTGGTCGGCAGGTTGGGCGCGTTCATGCCGCCCCCTTCTCGATCAAGGGCGCAGCGCGCTCGACGGCGCGGATGATGCGTTGATGGGCGCCGCAGCGGCAGAGATGACGATCGAGCGCGGCCACGATATCGGCACGCGACGGCTTGGGGTTGCGGTCGAGCAGCGCCTTGGCCGACACGATGATGCCCGACAGGCAGTAGCCGCACTGCCCCGCCTGCTCGTCGAGGAAGGCCCGCTGCAGCGGATGCAAGCTATCGGGCGTGCCGAGGCCTTCGATGGTGGTGACGCTGCGGCCGGCGACGGTGCCGGTCTCGCGCGTGCAGGCGAATACCGGCTGGCCGTCGACCAGCACCATGCAGGCGCCGCACTGCTCCAGCCCGCAGCCGTAGCGCGTGCCCATCAGGCCGAGGTGGTTGCGCAGCGCCTCGAGCAGCGACGTGGTCTCCGGCACGTCGACGTTCCTGACGCTGCCGTTCACTGTGAATGCGATGGTCATGCGATGCGCAGCATCGCATGGGCGGGCCCGTAGCGGTAGGCGCGCTCCGTCGCGCCTACGCGTTTCCGACGCAGTCGGAAACGCTCTGTCGGCCGCAGGCCGAACCGCAGGGTCCGCACCGTGCCGCTTGCGCACGAACTTGAGCTCAAGTCGCTGGCCAAGCCTCCACACAGCGGCGCGATGCATTGCATCGCGCCGAGTGATAGCATTGCCATCCATCCCACGCAGTTGGGAAGAACGGAGGAAACATGGCCATCTCCCGCCGTCAGGCCGGCGCGTTCGCGTTCCTCGCTTTGGGTCTCGCCACCCTGCCCGCGTCGGCCGAAACCAGCGACCAGGCGGCCGTCGCCGAAGCGGTCGCGGCGCTCACCAGGGCGATGCTCGCCGCCGACCGCGCCAAGCTCGGGGCGCTCGTCTCGGACAGCCTGAGCTACGGCCATTCCGGCGGCGTGATCCAGGACAAGAAGGATTTCGTCGAGGTGATCGCCAGCAGGAAGACGGTCTACAAGTCGATCGAGCTGTCGAAGCAGACGGTCGCGGTCGCCGGCAACAACGCCATCGTGCGCCATGCCTGGGAGAGCGAAAGCGGCGCCGGCGACGGCAAGTGGAACGTGTCGAAGATCGGCGTGCTGCAGGTCTGGCAGAAGGAAGCCGGCGGATGGCGGCTTCTCGCGAGACAGGCGTTCAAGGTGTGATGCGAAGCATCACACCGGCGGGCCCGTAGCGGTAGGCGCGCTCCGTCGCGCCTACGCGTTTCCGACGCAGTCGGAAACGCTCTGTCGGCCGAAGGCCGAACCGCAGGGCCCGCACCGTGCCGCTTGCGCACGGACTTGAGCTCAAGTTCGTGCGCAAGCCTCCACACCGCGGTGCCTGCGGTTCGGCCTTCGACCGACCGGCGCCCGGAGGGCGCCTACCGCTACGGCACCGCCCGCCAGATTACGCCAGCTAGCTGGCGTAATCTGGCGCTATGCGGTCGAGTTTCCTTCGCAGCGCCGTCCACGGCCGCTCGCCCTTGATCGTGCCGATCCGGTTGAACTGCCCCGCCGTGTGCTCCGCCGTCGCATCCGACGGCAGCGTGACCTTCTGGCCGCCCTGGGTCGCGGCGACCTGCAGCCGGCACGCCTGCTCGAGGTAGTACATGTTGTAGAAGGCCTCGCCAACGCTGCGGCCGGTCGTCAGCAGGCCGTGGTGCTTCAGGACCATCACGTCGCTGTCGCCGAGGTCGTTCACCAGCCGCTCGCGCTCGTCGAGGTCGAGCGCGATGCCCTCGTAGTCGTGGTAGCGCAGGCGGCCGAAGAACTGCATCGACATCTGGTTGAGCGGCAGCAGCCCCTGCTCCTGCGCCGCCACCGCCATGCCGGCGGTGGTGTGGGTGTGCATCACGCATTGCGCATCGTCGCGGCTCATGTGCACGGCGGAATGGATGGTGAAGCCGGCATTGTTGATCTTGGCTTCGTCGACCGGCTCGATCGCATGGCCCTCGGGATCGACCGTCACCAGGCTCGAGGCGGTGATCTCGTCGAACAGCAGCCCGAAGGGATTGAGCAGGAAGCGATGCTCCTTGCCCGGCAGGCGCGCGCTCAGATGGGTGAAGATGAGGTCGTCCATGCCGTAATGGGCGATCAGCCGGTAGGCGGCGGCGAGGTCGCAGCGGACTTCCCATTCCTGCGGATCGATATTGCGCATGGAACCCTCCTCTTGGGCCGGCGGCACCATCATGCCACTCTGATCCGATGCTGCGCCACCTCCTTGCCGTCCTTCTCGTGGGGTCCGCCATGGCAAGTCTTCCGGCCCCTGTTCCGGCTCGCGCCGACCCGCTGGACACCGGCCGGCTGATGGCCGACGTCACCCGCTACGAGACCTTCGGCATCCATCGCTACGGCCTGGAATCGGCCGATGCGACCCTCGACTGGATCGCGTCCGAGCTCACCCTCGCCGGCCTGCGGGTCAGCGAGCAGCGCTTCCGGATGGATCGCCAGTACGTGCTCAAGGTCGGCACGCTCCGGATCGGCGACAAGCTGATCGACGTCGTGCCGCAATGGTGGCCGCCCGAGGACAAGACGAGCTTCGACATCACCGCGCCGATCGCGCCTGGCGGCCTGGCTCGCGTCAGCCTGCCCTACGACCGCGGTGCCTATCTCAACGACGGCCATCGCGCCCGGCTCGCCGAAGCCTTCGCGCAAAAGCCGCAGGCCGTGCTGCTCGACATCGCCCATCCCAGCGGCGAGATCTTCACCTACAACGTCGACCAGGCCGCCGCGCCGTGGCCGGTGCCGGTGCTGCTGGTCGCGCCCAAGGACGCCAACCTGCTGCAGGCCGGCGCCAGCGCGTCAGTCTCGGTGCGCGCCGCCTATCGCCGCGACGTCAAGGGCCGCAACGTCGTCGCCAGGCTCGATCGCGGCCGCGGCAAGTGGCTGGTGATCTCGACGCCGGTGACCAGCTGGTTCACCAGCACCTGCGAGCGCGGGCCGGGCATCGCGGGCTTCCTCGCCATGGCGCGGCTGGCGAAGGAGAAGTTCCCCGCGCACGACCTCGTGTTCGTCGCCACGTCAGGCCACGAGATCGGCCACGGCGGCATGGAGCATTTCATGCGCGACGGCGCGCCCAAACCGGCGGCGACGGCGGCGTGGGCACATTTCGGCTCCTCGCTCGCCTGCCGCGATCCGGTGGTGCGCGCGATCAACAGCTCGGCGGCGCTGACGCCGCTGGTCGATCGGCATTTCGCCGGCATCGCGGGCACGCGGTTCACCGCCGAGAAGGCGGCGATCGGCGAGCTGCGCGAGGTCCATGCCGCGGGCTATGCCAACTTCTTCGGCATGGCGGGCATCCACAAATACTTCCATACGCCCGCCGATTCGGCCGCCGCCGTCGACCCGGCTCTGTTGCGACCAGTGGCCAAAGCATTCGCCGACACGCTGGCCGCGATCCGCTAGAACAAAGTCCGAGCAATCTGGTTCAGCCTTCTTCCCCTTGCCGGAGTCCGGCAAGGGGAAGTGCCCTCGTCATACGAGGGCGATGGGGTCAGGAGTCGGCGCGTCGCGGCCCATGCCCCCTCCGTCAGCCACGCGTTTTCGAGCGAAGCGCGACAATCGCTCGGACGCTGCCACCGCTTCCGAAGACGGGGGAGGAAGGCGATGCGCTAGAGCGATTTCCGGGCAGATGGAACCGCTCGCGGTTCCATCTGCCCGGAAATGCGCGCACGGGGGTTGTTGTTGCAGCAGGCATATTCCGTTCGGCTGATTCCAGCCGAACGGAATATGCTCTAGCCGCGATCGGCAACCCGCACCAGCGCCGGCAACATCGTGCCGATCATCTCGGAGAGCTCGCGCACGTGGCGCACCACGGCATGCGGCAGCGGCCCGACTTCGACCGCCAGCACCTCGAGCGCGTCACGCGTCGAAAGGCAGGCCGCCTTCACCGCCTCGCGCTGCCGGTCGAACGCCGGATCGAGGCTGCCGCCGCTGTCGAGGTCGCTGCACCAACGCGACAGCGCCTCATGCAACTGGCGCGGCGCGCCCGGCATGTCGGACAGGCGCAGGAAGTCCCGCGTCGCCTGATCGATCCGCTCCAGGGCGGTGACGAGGCTGTCGATCTCCATGGCTCATTCCCGCGCCGGCAAGGGAAAATCCTCGTGCCGCGTTTCTTCGTCGGTTCAGTACTTTAGCACACAACGCGGCGGGCCTTTCGCCGTTGCCGGCCCCGGGCGCCCGTTCTTTGCCACGCGATATTCACATCGGCGTCATTGCCACGCCCGGCCGAAAGGTCTTTGATGGTTCCCCGTGAGCCGGAGGTGCCCATGGAACGTGGCCTGCTCGCCCCGCTCAGCCCCAACGAACAGACGGCCCTGCGTCGGGTCGCCAGCGGGATTTCCAAGCCCAAGCACCTGCGCGCCGCGTCGGTTGCGCGCCTCAAGCTGTTGGCGCTGGTCGAGGAGCACGAGGGCCGCATCCGCCTGACACCGCTTGGCGCGACGCGCTGCCGGACGGACGCGCGGCCGAGCATGAGCAGCGGCGGCGACTGACCGATACGCAATGCCGGTTCACTGGACGATCTCCCATCCCGCCCGGCTCGTGATCGCGGTCGGCAAGGACGACGTGAAAGTCCAGGACATCGAGCAGTACTTCACCGCCGTCACCACCGAAGGCGCCATGGCCTATCGCAAGATCTTCGAGATCGGCGCCGAGCCGATCGCGGTGAGCGACGAGGATCTGAAGAGGCTGGGCCAACGCGTGGTGCTGTATGCCCAGCACGGCCAGGTCGGCGCGCTGGCGCTCGTCGCCGGGTCCGACGCAAGCTTCGCCCAGGCGCAGATCTTCGCAACGGCGGCGATGGCCGAACGTCCCTTGCAGATCTTTCGCGAGATGCACGCCGCGCGCCGCTGGCTCGACGAGCAGGACAGCACCGGTAGCTAGAGCGACATGAATCGCGCAAAGCAATCCCTCACCATTCATATGGGGAGGTGCCCACGTCTTACGGGGGCGGAGGGGTCATGGGCCGCAGTCACCCATGACCCCTCCGTCGGCCACGCGTTTTCGAGCGAAGCTCGAAAATCGCTCGGACGCCGCCACCTTCCCATTTGAATGGGGAGGAAGGCTTACTCTAAGGCGAATGGCGCGCGACGATGCGCCCGAGGAGCTGCGGCCAACGAAAACGTGAAACGGGCGCCGACGGCGCGCGCGCTAACCTCCCGCCGTCGATTGCATGGAGGATCTCATGCGCGCCCTCATGGTTGCTCCCATGGTTGTTCTCGCCGCCGCGTTCGCGTCACCGGCCGCCGCCCAGACCCCCGCGCCAGCGCAAGCTGTCGAGAAGCTCTACATCATGGATTGCGGCCACAACGCCGCGACCGACCAGTCGCGCTGGTCGCCCGGCATCAATGTCGGCAAGCCGCTCGAGCTCTCCGACAACTGCTACCTGATGAAGCACGGTGCGCAGTGGCTGCTGTGGGACACCGGCTACCCGGACGCCGTCGCCGACAAGCCCGTCACCGGCCCGATCGGCACAGCGACGCGGACCAGGAAGCTGGCCACCCAGCTTGCCGAGATCGGCGTCAAGCCGGACGACGTCACCTTCGTCGGCGTCTCGCACAGCCATGGCGACCATGTCGGCAATGTCGACATGTTCCCCAAGTCGACGTTGCTGATCCAGAAAGCCGAGGTCGACTGGGCGTTCGCCGACGGCAAGCCGCCGCCGTTCAAGAAGGACCGGCCGATGAAGCCGCTTGCTGGCGATACAGACGTGTTCGGCGACGGCAGCGCCGTGATCCTGTCGACGCCCGGGCACACGCCTGGTCATCAGTCGCTGCTCGTGCATCTGCCGAAGACCGGCTACGTGGTGCTGACCGGCGATCTCGCGCACTTCAAGGACAACTGGGACAACGACCGCGTGCCGTCGATGAACACCAGTGCCGACCAGACCCATGCCTCGCATGCCAAGTTGGTCAAGGTGCTGGCCGACAACAAGGCGCAGCTCTGGATCAATCATGATAAGCCCACCAGCGCTGGGCAGAAGCATTCGCCGCAATACTACGACTAGGCAGCACGCGACGCGCCTAGCTCTATCGGCCCGGTGGCGCTAGTCTAGTGCCCATGACCACCTACCCTCTTCGCCTTACGAGCCTTGCCCATGGCGGCGGCTGCGGCTGCAAGCTCGCCCCGTCCGTCCTGCAGGAACTGCTGGCCGACCAGCCGGCCACCGCGATCTACAAGCAGCTGCTCGTCGGGACCGAGAATTCCGACGACGCCGCGGTCTGGCAGGTCGACGACAATACCTGCGTGATCGCCACCACCGACTTCTTCATGCCGATGGTCGACGACCCGTACGACTTCGGCCGCATCGCCGCGACCAACGCCATCTCCGACGTCTATGCCATGGGCGGCAAGCCGATCATGGCGCTGGCCATCCTCGGCATGCCGGTCGACAAGATCCCGGTCGAGATGGTGCGCGAGATCCTGAAGGGCGGCGCCTCGGTCTGCGCCACGGCCGGCATCCCGATCGCCGGCGGCCATTCGATCGACTGCCCCGAGCCGGTCTATGGCCTGGCGGTCATCGGCACCTGCCATCCGAGCCAGGTCCGGCGCAACGCCGACGCCAGGGCCGGCGACGCCCTGATCCTGACCAAGCCGGTCGGGGTCGGCATCTATTCCGCCGCGATAAAGAAGGGTGCCCTGCCGCCCGCCGCCTACCAGGAGATGATCACGGCGACCACGACCCTCAACAAGGTCGGCGCCGAGCTCGGCCAGGACAAGGACGTGCACGCCATCACCGACGTCACCGGCTTCGGCGTGCTCGGCCACACCCTGGAGCTGGCGCGCGGCTCCAAGCTCTCGGTCGTTCTGCAGGTCGACCAGGTGCCGCTGCTCAAGGATGCGGCAATGCTTGCCGAGCAGGGATTCGTGACCGGCGCCTCGCATCGCAACTGGGCGAGCTATAGCCACGACGTCGCCTTGCCGAGCGGCATGCCGGAATGGAAACGACACCTGCTGGCCGATCCGCAGACCTCGGGCGGCCTGCTTGTTTCGTGCGCGTCGGCGGCGGCACCGCGCCTCGTCGAGACGATCAAGAAGGCGGGCCTGCCGTCGGCGGCGATCATCGGCCGCGTCGAGTCCGGCAAACCGTCGATCACGGTCGTCTGATCGTTTCAAAGGCGTCGCAGTTGAAAGGTGCGATTGCGCACTAAAACCGCGGCAATGAGCCCGAGAAACCAGCCGGCCCTGCAACAAATCTGTGGCCTCGATACGGATGATACAACTTCCGTAAACGGACGATATCGCCGCAAAACACGCGGTCGTTACGAAACACCTGTGACCAATTTAGGTCCGAGAGGGGAAAGGGGGGCTTTTCTCCATGTGTTTTGCGTAACGCGTACCGCGTCCAAATTGCCGGTCCGACTATTTTCGTTCATTCCCATTGAAGGGGCTGGGTATGACTGCCGAACTTATTCAGTTCGAGAGACGCCGAGATTTCCGCAGAGGCCAACTTTATCGTCAGCAGCCTGTTCCGCGCGTGCCTTCGCAGGGCGCCGAGCCGAGTAGCCCGGTTGATCTGCAGGTGGCGCGGATTGCCCGACTGCTGACGGAACTGGAGGAACTCACCCGCGAGTCGGAGGACGTTCCCCCCATGACAATGAATCTAGCCCGCCTCGGACTCGAAAGAGCCCGGCGCGTCATCCGGCCCTGGATGGCCATCGACGAGGTCGAGAGCGATCCGCAGCCCGAAGTCGACGACGAACGCCTCGAGCGCATGTATCGCGATCTCAATCGCGACGCGTAGCCTGGGGCGATACCGGGATGGGCATTCCATCCCGGGCGGCGGAGGGAGTGAACGCCGCGACGTGAGGGGGCATCGGTGATGAACGGGAAGGCGTGCGGGCCCGCGACGGCCGATTGTCCGCCCCTCACGGGAAGGGCGGCAAAAAAAGACCATGCGAAACAAAGTTCTACCGCAGCCTGCGGTAGCCCTAGCCGCATGACACGCAAAAATGGTAAAATGTATCTGAGGTCAACGCTCTTGGCCGGACTGGGCCACGGCGCTGATCGTGGTGCCGTGGAGGGAAGCCGCAGCACGAGGATACTGCATGGATATAATCGACACTTTGTACTTGGGGACGCCGGCGAATCAGGCGCTCGATGCGCCGCTCACCCAGGAACAAAAGAAGTCCATGATCGACGCTGCGGCCCAGAAGCTCACCGAGCTGCTGGAAGTCCTGCGCATCGATCATCGCGCCGATCCCAATACCCAGGATACGCCGCAGCGGGTGGCGCGGATGTACGTCAACGAGCTGCTCGCCGGCCGCTTCAGCGCGCCGCCGCGGCTCACCGAGTTCGACTGCACCGAGACCTCCAGCGAGCTGATGGTCACCGGGCCGATCGAGATGCGCTCGACCTGCGCCCATCACCTGATGCCGATCTTCGGCAGCGCCATCATCGGCGTGATCGCCGCCGACGGCCGCGTCATCGGCCTGTCGAAGTACGACCGCGTCGTCCACCACTTCGCCCGCCGCTTCCAGGTCCAGGAGGAGCTGACCCGTCAGATCGGCGACTACCTGATGGAGCGCACCGCGCCGCGCGGCCTTGCCGTCCGGCTGCGCGCCGTGCACATGTGCAAGACCCATCGCGGCGTGCTTGCCAGCCACGAATCGCAGATGATCAGCAGCGCCTATTACGGCTTGCTCAAGGACGATCCGAAGCTCAAGTCGGAGTTCCTCGAGGAATGCCGGGGCCTCGAGCGGAGGGCCGGAGTATGACGGCCGTGTTCGACAAAGTGCAGCTCACGTCCGTGTCCCAGCCCTCGCGCGCCGGGACGCTCTACCGCTCGATCAAGACCTACGACCACAACGAAGGTCTGTCGTGCTGCTTCCGCCAGTGGCGAGCCGAGCATTCGCACTGCCAGCAGATCCACGGCTATGCGCTGGCCTTCCGCTTCGTGTTCGCCACCGACCGGCTGGACGAGAACAACTGGTGCCTCGACTTCGGCGGCCTCAAGGAAGTGCGCGCCTGGCTGCACGAGATGTTCGACCACACCGTCCTGGTCGCCGCCGACGATCCGATGATCGGCGAGTTCGAGCGGATGGCCGAGATCGGACTCATGAACCTTCGCATCCTGCCCGCCGTGGGATGCGAGGAAGTCGCCCGCTACGTTCATGGCCAGGTGGGCAAGATGGTGAAGGCCGACACTGACGGCCGGGTTTGGGTGGAATCGGTCGAAGTGCGCGAGCATAGCGGCAACTCCGCCATCTATCAGGAACACCGCCACGCCGAACCTCCGATCTGAGGGACTCGACGGAAGCACTACGAATGCCGGCGTCCCGGCAGGGTCTGCCGTCTGAGCAAGACCTTTGGTCAATGGGGAACGAGGAGATGAAGATGATCGTCACGCGACGCAAGTTTGCCGGCCTGGCCGGCATGGCGCTGACGGCCGCCGGCATGGCTACGACACGGGCTTGGGCAGCCACGCTCGCCAAGCCTCAGGGCAAGGTGGTGCTCACCATCTCCGGCCTGATCGGCAATACCAACAACGGCGACAAGGCCGAATTCGACATGCCGATGATCGAGGCGCTCGGCAGCTCCTCGTTCACCACCAAGACGCCCTGGTACAAGGACCCGGTGACCTTCACCGGCGTGCCGATGAGCAAGCTGATGGAGGCGGTCGGCGCCAAGGGCACCAGCCTCACCGTGACCGCGCTCAACGATTACGCCACCGACGTGCCGGTCGAGGACTTCAAGACCCATCCGGTGGTCCTCGCCTTCAAGCGCGACGGCAACTACATGCCGGTGCGCGACAAGGGTCCGTTGTTCATCGTCTACAACTACGATTCCAACGCCGAACTGCAGCACCAGCGCTTCTACAGCCGCTCGGTATGGCAGGTCGCGCGCATGGTCGTGAAGTAGGCAGCGCGACCCGGGGGCGGAAGAAGCGGGCGACCGATCGATGTGGAAGGTACTGGCTGCCGGGTTCGGCCGGTTCTCCAATATCAAGCGGCTGTTGCTCGCTTTGCTGCTGGGATTCCTGGCGGTCGCTGTGATCGCCAACTCCGTCCTGATCGTGAATCGCCAGGAGGCGCTGGGTCGCGTCTCCCGCTACAACCTGACCTGGCTCCTGAGCCAGGCCGCGCACGAGGTGCTGCGGCTCGAGGAGACGATCTCCGCCTCCGCCCTGCCCGGCGCCAACATCGACGCCGATGCCGTGGCGCTCCGGCTCGACGTGCTGGTCAACCGCCTCGTGCTGCTGCGCACCGGCGAGGCCGCCGAGTTCATCGCCGAGCGCCCCGACCTCAAGCGCAACGTCGAGGAGCTCGAGGCGACGCTCGCCACCATCGACAAACTGGTGCCGGGCCTGCCCAACCCCGAGGTGGTGCTGAGGATCCGCAACCTGCTCGAGCCGCAGGTGCCGCGCATGCTGCAGCTCGCCGCCGCGGCCAACGTGCGCTCGGGCGACATCGTCGCGCAGGACCAGCACGACCTCTCCTTCCAGCACTGGCTGCTGACCGGCCTGCTGGTCACCGCCGGCCTGTTGATCGTGGTCCTGCTCTACCGCTTCGCCTCGGCGCAGCAGCGCTCCCGCGTCGAGCTCGAGCGCGAGGTCAGCGACCGCACCGCGGAGCTGCGCGAATCGCTCGACTACCAGACCGCGATCTCCGACGTGCTGAAGGCGATCAGCCGCTCGACCTTCGACCTCGCGCCGGTGCTGCAGGCGGTGGTCGACACCGCCACCCGCCTGTGCCGCGCCCAGATGGCCGGCATCTACCAGTTCCAGGAGGGCACCTTCCGCTGGGTCGCCGGCGGCGGCTCGGGCATGGACATGCTGGGCGCATCTCCCGCTGCGCCTGCCTGGGATGACCTGGTGGTGCGCGTTGCCGGCGGCGCCCGCACCGTGTCGATCGCCAACGCCGCCGGCGAATCGGCCAACTCGAACGGCTTCGGCACCATGCTCGGCCTGCCGATGACCCGCGACGGCCAGCTGATCGGCGTGCTGGCGATAGCCCGCCAGGCGGTCGAGCCCTTCTCGGCCAAGCAGATCGAGCTCGCCACGGTGTTCGCCGACCAGGCCGCGATCGCCATCGAGAACGTGCGCCTGATCAACGAGATCCGCGAAAAGGGCTGGCAGCTCGAGCGCGCGCTGCAGCACAAGTCGCAGTTCCTCGCCACCATGAGCCACGAGCTGCGCACGCCGATGAACGGCGTGCTGGGCATGATCGACGTGCTCGAGGCCGAGGGCCCGGGCAAGGACCAGACGCACACCCTCAACATGATGCGCGAATCGGCCCAGGTGCTGCTGCGCAACATCAACGATCTGCTCGACTACTCGCGCATCGAGGCCGGTGCGCTGCGTCTGGAAGAGCTGCCGTTCGTGCTCAAGGACCTGATCGACGGCGCCGTCGAGGTGTTCAAGCCGCAGGCGACCCGCAAGGGCCTGTCGCTGGTCGGCATCGTCGCCTCCAGCCCGGCCGACGCCTTCATCGGCGACCCGACCCGCGTGCGGCAGGTCATCTTCAACCTGCTCTCGAACGCGCTGAAATTCACCGACCGCGGCGGCGTCATGCTGCGCGCCTCGGCCGAGCCGATCGACAACCTCATGGCGCGCGTGGTGCTGGCAGTGACCGACACCGGCATCGGCATCTCGGCCGAGCAGCAGGCCCGGCTGTTCAGGCCGTTCAGCCAGGTCGACAGCTCGATCACCCGCCGCTTCGGCGGCTCCGGCCTCGGCCTGTCGATCGTCAAGCAGCTCGCCGAGCTGATGCAGGGCGACGTCACGGTGTCGAGCCTGCCGGGCTCGGGCGCCACCTTCATCGTCACCCTGAAGCTCAAGCCGACGGTGGTCGAGCAGCCGGCGCTGCCGGCGCCCAAGGCCGCCGCCCAGCCGACGCAGCCGGCCGCCGCCCCCGCTGCCAGCAATCGCAAGGCGCTGGTGGTCGACGACAATCCGATCAACTGCGAGGTCATGCTGCGCCAGCTCAAGGTGCTGGGCATGCCGGCCGATTCGGCGGCCGACGGCTTCGCCGGCTTCAGCTCGTGGCGCAGCGGCGGCTACGACATCGTGTTTGCCGACGTCCACATGCCGGTGATGGACGGCTTCACCATGACCAGCGAGATCCGCGGTATCGAGAAGGGCGAGAGCCGCAAGCGCACGCCGATCGTGGCGGTGACCGCCGACGCGATGGCGGGCGAGGAAGAGCGCTGCAAGGCGGCCGGCATGGACGACTATCTCGCCAAACCGGTCGGACTCGACGGCCTGCGTGCCGCCCTGCGGCGCTGGCTGCCGGAAGAGACCGAGGTGCCGCTGCCGCCCGTGGCGGCCGTGAAGAAGGCGGTGCGGCCGGCCGACGATACGCCGGCGATCGATCCGACGGTCCTCGATCCCTGGGTCGAGAACGACGACGATGCGCGGCGCAGCATCCTGCGGCGGTTCAGCGAGACCGTATCGGCCTCCTCCCACGACCTCGAGCAGGCGATGGCCTGCGGCGACCTCGCGACCCTGCAATCGGCGGCCCATCGGCTACGCAGCGGCGCCCTGGCGGTCGGCGCCCGCCTGCTGAGCAGCACCGCGGCAGCCCTTGAAACGGCGGCCAAGACCGGCGACCGGGTGGCCTGCGAGGGCCAGTTCGGCCATCTCGTGGTCGAGATGGACCGGGTACGCGGCCAGATCGACGCTTGAGTCGCTAATGAAGCGCCTGAGTCGCCTGATGAAACGGCCTCAGAAGCTTGGCTAAACTGCTGGAGTCCTCTAACATTTTCGCCTTGGCGCCAGGTGCGCTCCCCGGGCCAGAGTTGTGAAGAATGGATTGGCGCCCACATATCGTCGTCGTTGAAGATGAGGCTGCGGGCCGCCAGTTACTGATCGGTTACCTCAGCAAGCGCGGCTACCGGGTCACGGGCTTTGCCTCGGGGGTCGGCTTGCGCCGGCTGGTGGAGCGCGAAATCCCGAATCTCGTGCTGCTCGATATCGGGCTGCCCGGCGAGGACGGCCTCGCGTTGGCGCGCTGGCTGCGCGAGAAGAGCGGCAAGATCTGCATCATCATGGTGACGGCGGCCGGCGAGACGGTCGACCGCATCGTCGGCCTCGAGTCCGGCGCCGACGACTACATTCCGAAACCCTTCGAGCCGCGCGAGCTCCTGGCCCGCATCAAGAGCGTGCTGCGCCGCACCGGCGAGGCGCCGGCCGCGGCGCCGAGCAAGCGGGTCCGCATGGGCCGCCGTGTGCTCGACCTCGAGCGCCACATCCTGATCGAGCAGGACGGCAACGAGGAGACGCTGTCGGCTAGCGAGTTCGATCTGCTGAAGCTGTTCGCCGACAATCCCAACCGGCCGCTCGAGCGCAACTGGATGCTGGAGCGCATCGGCCATCGCGAGATGGCGGCGTTCGACCGCGCCATCGACCTGCGCATCAACCGCATCCGCCGCAAGATCGAGGTCGATCCCGAGCATCCGACGGCGATCCGCACCGTCTGGGGCGTCGGCTACATGTTCGTCCCGCCGCAGGATTAGCCGGCCAGATCGACCGCCGGCGCCCGGCACCGATGTGAGGCCCGCGCTTCAGGCGGGCGTCATCGCTCCCCGGATCGGCGACACCGGTAGATCGCTCTTGCGCCGCAAGAAGGCCGAGCCCGGCGTACCGGCCCTGATCTTGGCCAGGATCTCCTCCGGGTCGTACTCGACGCCGATCGGGTTGGCAGCGAAGCCCGGGCCGGTCATGAAGGCATTGGCTTGGTCGGCCGAGTCGAAGGAGTCGACCTGCAGCTCCATCTGGTTGCCGTCGGGATCGGCGTAGTACATCGACATCGTCACGCCGTGGTGGATGCACCAGTACGGCAGGATCCCCTTCTCCTTGAGCTGGGCGTAGTTCTCCATCAGGTCGTCGACGCTGCCATAGGTGTAGGCGACGTGGTCGACGCCGACCGCGCCGCGCGGGCCGTCATGGCTCGCATCCGGCGCCACCGCAGCGAGATTGATCAGCGCCACGCGGTGGTGCTCGTCGTCATAGGTCAGGAAGGCCAGGACCGGGGTCTGGTACTGCACCCGGCAGTCGAAGACCGTGCGGTACCAGTCGATCATCTTGTCAAACTGGCGGGTGCGATAGACGACGTGGACGAAGCGCGACGGACGGATGCGGGACATGGTGGGCTCGCGGGCTGTGATCGTGACGCGATCCTACCCCAGCTCCTGATGGAACGTCCGCCCGAGATGGGCATAGACCTTGGGGTCGCGCGCCTTGACCCAGACGGCTAGGCCGGCGCCGACCAGCCCGATCGCGAGCAGCAGCCCCGGAAAGCTCCGGACGATGAGCGAGTTGGAGCCGCTCATCAACTCGAGATTGCCGGCCATCATCACGAAGCAGGCCGCAAGCCCCAGCGCGCTCAGGGCCGGCGCGACCAGGCGGCGCCAAACGCTGAGGCCGCGGCTGTTGCGCCAGAAGAAGGCGATGACGGCGAGCGACACCAGCAATTGCAGGATCAGGATGCCGAGGCTCGAGAACGCGCCCATCCAGGAGAACACGACAGCATAGGGGTCAGCCCCAGCCAGCGCGAACAGCGCGATCCCGACCAGCATGACCGCGGTCTGCACCGCGCCGGCGAGCAGCGGCGAGTGGTGGTCGGGATGGGTACGGCCGAGGCCCCGCCACAGCAGCCCCTCGCGGCCGGCCGCGAACAGGTAGCGGTTGAGGGTATTGTGGAACGACAGCGCGCAGGCGAACAGGCTGGCGACCAGCAGGCCTTCCATGACGTGGCCCGCCGTCAGGCCCATCAGGACTTTGACCGGCGTGAAATAGAGCGTGGCGGTGTGCTGCGCCGCCTGGTCCGCGATCCGGTCCGGCCCGTAGTAGAGCGAGACCGTCCAGGTCGTGAAGGCATAGAACAGCGCGATCAGGATGACGGCGATGTAGGTCGCGCGCGGGATGGTGCGCCCGCGGTCGCGCGCCTCCTCGCCGAAGATCGCGGTCGCCTCGAAGCCGACGAAGGCGGTGACGACGAAGACCAGCGACATGCCGAGCCCCGGCATGAGCGCCGCGGTGCCGAACGGCGCGACCACGACCGGTTCCGCCGGGCCGCCCGTGACCATGAGCAGGATCGCCACGCCCAGCAGCAGCAGGATGGTCACCTCGGCGATCATGCAGCAGGCGAGCACGGTACCGCTGAACTCGATGCTGCGGCGGCCGCAGGCATAGACGAGAGCCAGCAGGCCGACAGGATAGAGCCACCAGGCAATCTCGGGCCCGCCGTGCGACGTCACCATGTCGTTGAGGAAGAAGCCGAACATTCCGCACAAGCCGATCTCGATGGCGGAATAGGTCGCGAGCGCGATCATCGCCCCGGCCACGCCGGCGGTAGGCCCCAGCCCGGCGACGATGTAGGAATAGAATCCGCCGCAGCTGCCGACGAAGCCGCTCATGGCGGTGAAGCCGGCGCTGAACAGCAGATAGAGGACGCCGACCAGCAGGAAGGTCAACGGCACGCCCGGCCCGTTGCCGAGCATGAATGCGGCCGGCGTGACGCCGATGACGGCAGTCAACGGCGCAGCGGCGGCGACCACGAAGAAGACGATGTGGGGGACGCCCAGCGCGTCCTTGCGCAGGGCGCCGACCGGCATGTCGGTGGACATATCGGCAGGCATCTCTACACCGCCGGCCGGCTGCGGATGTCGTCGCTGACGCGACGCTCGAGGAACTGGCCATGCTTGAGGTCGCCGTGGAAGGTGCCCTCTTCCACGACCACGTGGCCGCCCTTGATCGTGACCGTCGGCCACGCGGTGACGACGTGGCCCTCCCACGGCGTGTAGTCGGTCTCGTGCAGGTCGGCGGCCTTGATCGTCTTCTCGAGCCCGGTCTGCAGCAGCACGATATCGGCGTCGGAGCCTGCCGCCAGCGCGCCTTTCCTCGGATAGAGGCCCATGATCTTGGCCGCGTTGGTCGAGATCATGTCGACGAAATGGGCTTCCGAATAGCCGCGCTTGGTCACCATCTGCGTATACATCAGCCCGACCCGCGGCTCGACGCCGGAGTTGCCGCCGGTCGTGTCGTCGATCCGGCTGCCCTGCAGCTTGACCCGCAGCGGACAGCACAGCTCGTCGGTGGCGATGGTCTGGATGGCGCCGCGGTTGGTCGCCTCCCACAGCCGCTTCTGGTCCTCGGGATACTTGAGCGACGGGTAGGTGTGGAACATCTGCCCGCCCGGCCGCTTGTAGTCCTCGGCGTTGTACATCAGGTACTGGTGCAGGGTCTCGCCGTACATCGGGAAGCCCTTCGCCCGCGACGCCGCGAGCGCCGCCACGCCGGTCGCCGCCGAGACGTGCACCATGTAGAGCGCGGCGCCCTCGACGTTCTCGGCGAGCCGGATCACGCGGTTGAAGGACAGCTCCTCCGACAGCGCGTTGTGCACCTCGGCCATGTGCTCGAAGCTGACGCGGTTCTCGCGCATCAGCTTCTCGTACATGAACATCACGATGTCGTTGTCCTCGGCATGGATGCAGGCGATGCCGCCCGCACCGGCGACCACCTTCAGCGCCTCCCAGATATGGCCGTGCGGCACCATGCGGCCGACATTTCCTGGCCGGATGTTGGTGGTGAAGATCTTGATGCTGGCATGGCCGTCCTGCATCGCGTCGGCGAGCTGGCCGAAATGCGGCTGCGGCACCTCGCCCATCAGGGTCAGGTGGAAGCCGTAGTCGCAGTAGCAGGCGCCCTTCCACTGAGCCTGCGTCGCCGCGATCGACTCCTGGACGGTGCGCTCGTGCACGCATTGCACGAAGTCGATCAGGGTGGTGGTGCCGCCATGCAGCGCCGCCTTGCTCACCTGCGACGGCGGATCGGTCAGCACATCGGGCCGGCCCGGCGCGCGCACCGGCATCAGGCAATGGATGTGCGGATCGATGCCGCCGGGAATGACCAGGCGGTGCTTGGCCGAGACCGTACGGGCAGCGTCGGGCAGCGAGCCCGGCCCGCCGACCAGTACGATGCGTCCATCCTTGACGCCGACGTCGGCGGCCTGGGTTCCGGTCGGCAGCACGCAGGTGCCGCCGGTGATGGCGAGGTCGAGCATCAGGAGCCTCCCGCCGGAGCGACGATCGCCGGCTCGCCTTCGGCGAAGCGGCGCAGGATCTCGTCCGGCTCGAGATCACGGAGGATGAAGACGAGGCGGCTGGCATGGTCGGCGTCCGGCCAGCGCTCCAGCCAGCGCGGCGGATAGAGCGTGTGCTGCACGGCGTGGATCGCCGCCGGCCCGCCCGGCCGATCGGCGAACTCGACCAGCCCCTTCACGCGCAGCAGCTTCTCGCCGTGATCGCGCGCCAGGCCGCCCAGCGCCATGGCGAAGCGCAGGCGGTCCATCGGCCGCTGCAGCCGCAGCGCCAGGGCGTAGATGCCATGGGCGTGCGCGGCCGCAGCACTCGGCCGCGGCCGCGGGAGCGCCCGGGGCGAGCCGCCGAACAGCAGGTCGCCCGCGTCGACCTCGCCGGCATCGACGATCGGCGCGGTCGGATTGAGCGACGCCAGCCGCTGCACGAACCCGTCCGGCGGAGACGCGAGATCGGTCTTGGTGAGCAGCAGCAGGTCGGCGACGGCCGCCTGTGCTACCGCCTCCGGATAGCGATCAAGCGTCGCCGGGCCGGCGACGGCATCGACAGTCGTCACGACGCGATCGAGGGTGAGCGACGCTTCGAGGAAAGAGTCGGCCGAGAGGGTGTAGAGAACCGGCCCGGGATCGGCGAGCCCGCTGGTCTCGAGCGCGATGCGCCGGAACGGCTTGGCCGCCGACGGACGCGACCGCAGCAGCCGGTAGAAGGCGTCAGCCAGGCCCTGGCGCACCGCACAGCAGGTGCAGCCGTTGGGCAGCTCGACCACGTCGTCGGCGGTGGCCTCGAGCAGCAGATGGTCCAGCGCGACGGCGCCGAACTCGCTGATCACGACCGCCGTGTCACGCAGGTCCGGCAGCGCGAGAACGCGGGACAGCAGCGTCGTCTTCCCGCTGCCGAGGAAGCCGGTCAGCACCGTCAGCGGGATCGGTTCGGCAGGGACCTCGGTGAGACGGGCGAAGCTCGGGTTCACGGCCTGCGATTTGGGCAGGCCGTCAGACCGCGGTCAACCTTGGCAGGACTGCACGAAGGCCACGAGCTCGCGATTGAATTTCACAGCGTCCTCGGCAAACGGCGAATGCCCGCAGCCGTCGAACCACGACACCTCGGCGTGCGGCATTGCGGCCAGGCTGGAGTCGACGGCGAGCGGCAGCACGACGGCATCGGCGCGGCCGTGCGTGATCAGCACCGGCACGCGCACCTTCTCCAGTGCCTCGATCGTCGGCCCGGGCTCGGTCGACCAGCCGCCGATCGCGCGGCGCACCGACGCCGGCACGCGCATGTTGTAGGCCAGCACCCGGCGGAACTCCGCCTCGGGAGGCTTCCTGCCGTAGCAGCCATCGACGAAGGCGATCGCCGCCTCGATCTCCTCGGCGCGCGACAGGGTCTCCGGTAGCGGCTTGAGCCCCGACGGCCCACGGCCGCGCGGGTCCTCGACCACCAGCGAGGCAACGAAATTGATGCCGGCGAGGCGAGCGTCGCCGTGCACCATCAGGTACTGCCGGATCACCCGCCCGCCCATCGACCAGCCGACCAGCACCGGCCGCCGCAGCCGCTTGGCGGCGATGACGGCGGCGATGTCGTCGGCCCAGACGCGGCTGCCGCGATAGGCGGCAGGATCGGCGGGCTGCTCCGACTCGCCGTGTCCTCGCTGGTCGAAGGCGACGACGCGGAAGTGCGTCGCCAGCGCCTCGATCTGCGGCGTGAAGCAGAGGTGGCACTGGGCGAAGCCATGGATCAGCACCACCTCCGGCCCCGCCGGATCGCCCCATTCGTAGACCGCCAGCCGCGTGCCGTCGGGCGCGCGGACCTCGCTGCGCTGCGGCTTCACTTCTTCTCGATGTTCCAGAGCACGGTGACCGGCGCCTTCAACCAGCCGACGACGTTGGCCCGCGCCGCGCCCGGCCCGTACCACTGGCCGAGCCAGGCATATTGCGCCGTCTCGAGCGCGCGGTTCTGCACTGCCAGGGCCAGCGCCTTGGACTTGGCCGGATCGGTCTCCTTTGAATAGGCGTCGCGCAGCTTCTCCATCTCCGGATCGTTGGGCCAGCCGAACCACGCCTTGTCGCCGTTGGCGACCGTGAAGTTGGCAGCGATCGGATTGAGGATGTCGGCGGCAATGGCGTAGGTGTGGAAGGCGCTCCAGCCGCCCTTGTCGGCGGGATCCTTCTTGGCACGGCGCGACACCACGGTCTGCCAGTCCATCGCCTGCATGTCGACCTTGAAGCCGCCCTGCTCGAGCAGCGCCTTGGTGACCGGCGCCATGTTGGTCAGCACCGGCAGCGTCGTCGACTGCATCAGCACCACCGGCGAGCCATCGTAGCCCGCCTCCTTGAGCAGCGCCTTGGACTTCTCGAAGTTGGGCTTGGTCAGCAGGTCGCCCTTGATCTCGAAGCCGTTGGGCGTGCCGCAGACGAAGGCAGCGGTGCAGACCTTGTAGTACTGCTGCTCGCCCACCGTCGCCTTGAGGTAGTCCTCCTGGCGCATCGAATAGAGCGCGGCCAGCCGGATCTTCGGATTGTCGAACGGCTTGGTCAGATGGTTCATGCGCAGCACGAACTGCTGGCCGAGCGGGTTCCAGTCGACCGCCTGCACCGCCTTGTCCTTCTTCAGCAGCGGAATGAGGTCGTGCGGCACCTGCTCGATCATGTCGACCTCGCCGGCGATCAGCGCGTTCACCTGCTGCGTCGGATCGGGCATGTCGATGAACTCGACGCGATCGACCTTGGCGATCTTGCCGCCGGCGAGGCCGGAGGCGGGCTCGCTGCGCGGCTTGTACTTGGGGTTCTTGATGTAGACGTGCTTCTCGCCCGGCTTGGACTCGGCGTTGACATAGATGAACGGGCCGGAGCCGATCTGGCTGTCGATCTGCTTGAACGGATCGGTGCCGGCAATCCGCTTGGGCATCATGAACGGCACGTTCGACGAGGGTTTGCCGAGCGTGTCGAGCACCAGGCCGTACGGCTCCTTGAGTCGCAACGTGAAGGTCTTGTCGTTGACCGGCTTCAGCTCGGCGACGAAGTCCATCAGCTTCTGGCCCATCGGATCGCGCGCGCCCCAGCGCTTCAGCGACACGACGCAATCCTCCGCCGTCACCGGCGCGCCGTCGTGCCATTCCAGGCCGTCGCGCAACGTGAAGGTCCACAGCAGCTTGTCAGAAGACACCTCGTACTTGTCGACCATCTGCGGCTTCACCGCGTTGCTCTCGTCGGTCGAGAACAGCGTGTCGTAGATCATGTAGCCGTGGTCGCGGGTGACGTAGGCCGTCGTCCAGATCGGGTCGAGGATCGTCAGATTGCCGTTCTGCACGAACTTCAGGGCCTTGCCCTGGGCCAGCACCGGTGCCGCGGCCAGCAAGGCGAGCGCGCCCGTTCCTGCCGCGAGAAGGCGGCGATTGATCTTGAGCATGTGACCTCCCGGTTATTGTTTTGTTGAAATCGTTTCCAGTATCCTCCCGATGCCGACACTTGGAGTCAACACTATCGAGTCGGACTGGAGGAAATCGTTTCCAACAAGCGTATCGTCACGATCCACGACGTGGCGAAAGCCGCCGGTGTCTCGCTCAGCTCGGTTTCACGGGCGCTGAATGGCGGCAAGAACGTAAGTGCCAAGATCGCGCGCGACGTGAGCGCAGCGGCCAGCAAGCTTGGCTACCAGCCCGACTTCATGGCCCGTGGCCTGCGCACGCGATCGACCGGGATGGTCGGCTGCCTGGTGCCCGACATCGCCAATCCCCTCAACGCCACCATCGTGCGCGCGGCGGAGGCCCGTCTGCGCGAGGCCGGCTACATGCTGGTCGTCGCCAGCACGGCGAACGATCCCGGACGCGAGCGCTCGGCCGCCGGCGAGTTCCGCGGGCGGCGGCTCGACGGCATGCTGGTGGCACCCGGGAGCGACGCCAACGACACGACCTGGCGAGAGCTCACCGCCACCGGCACCCCAGTCGTGATCGTCGATCGCGATCCGCTGGATGAAGACCCCGCCGTCCTGGTCGACCATCGCGCCGGCGCACAGGCGGCGACGCGATACCTGATCGGCCTCGGGCATCGACGCATCGCGCTCCTGACGGCCGATGCACGCATGCGCCCCAGCCGCGAGCGCATCGCGGGTTTTCACGAGGCTTTCAACGAGCTGAACCTCGATCCAGGCGGCGCGCAGCTCTGCATCCAGGCTTCGCCGATGGACTTCGCGCACGCCGACACGCTCGCCCTGCTCCGCGACGCGGCCCGGCCGACGGCGATCATCGCGCTCGGCACGCGCATCCTCGCCGGCACGTTGCGGGCGGCGCGCGACACGGGGCTTTCCGTGCCGGACGACCTCTCCGTGCTGTCGGTCGGCGACACCGACCTTGCCGCCGCCCATACGCCCGCGATCACCGCGCTGCGCTGGAGCCTCGACGATGTCGGGCGTGCGGCCGCCGAGCTGCTGCTGCAGCGGCTGCGCGGCGATGTCGACGGCCCGCAATCCCGGGCGGTGCTGCCGGTCGACCTGGTGCTGCGCGAGTCCTGCGCGCCGCCGCGGGTGACCTCAGGCTGACAGCAGCCCGCGGGTCTGCGCGAACAGCCGCGTGATCCCGAGCAGGCCGTCGATGAAGGGCGTGGCGACGCCGGTTCGCCGGCCAAGCTCGTGCACCGCGGTCACCAGGGCATCGAGCTCGATCGGCTTGCCGCGCTCGGCATCGACCAGCATCGAGGTCTTGAAGGCGCCGAGCTCGCGCGTGACCGCGTGGCGCGCCTCGGGATCCTGATCGATGATACAGCCGATCCGGGCGCCGATCGCCGAGGCCTCGAGCATCGCCGCGGAGCAGAAATTGCGCACCAGCACGTCGTCGAGCATGCGATCGCCGGTGGCGCCGGTCAGCGCCGACACCGGGTTCATCGTCATGTTGCCCCAGAGCTTGTACCAGATGTCGTGACGGATGGCGGGCGAGGAGGTCACCTCGAAGCGCGCCTCGCTCAGCAGGTCATGCACCTGCTTCAGGCGTGGCGACATCGTCCCGTCGGGCTCGCCGACGATCAGGCCGTTGCCGTTGCGATGCACGACCAGGCCCGGCTCGGCCGTCGCGGCACTGAGATGGACGACGCAGCCGACGACATGGCGGAGCGGGATGGCTCGGGCGATGGCGCCGCCGGGATCGACGCTCTGCAGGGGTTTCCCGCCCACTGCCTCGAGCCCTTGCGCGAACCACCACGGCACGCCGTTCATCGCCGGCAGCACGATCGTGTCCGGCTTGAGCAGCGGGCCGATCTGGCTGGCGATCGCCAGCATGGCCGGCGCCTTCACCGCGATCACCACGAGATCCTGCGGCCCGAGCTCCCGTGCCTCCGCCGAGGCTCGCGTCGGGGTATTCAGCAGAGCCTCACCCTGCTTGAGGCGCCAGCCTTGGGTGTTCAAGGCCTTCAGCGTCTCGCCGCGGGCAAATGCGCACACCTCGGCCTCGGTGTGCATGGCAAGCCGCGTGCCGATGAGGCCACCGACCGCGCCGGCGCCGACGATGCAGATCTTCATGGGCCCGATCTTGCCATCAACCGGGCAGCACGACATCCCGGCTGAGATTGTCGTGCTTGGGGTCCATCCGCCGATAGTCCATCGTCACCTCATCCCCGGGATGGATGTCCTTGAGCGCAAAGTAGGTCACGTCGCCGTCGTCCGACTGCAGGTTCGGCGTCTCGGAGTGGTTCATGTACCAGCCGACGGAAATACGCAGGAAGTCGATCGGCGCCCAGTAGCCGCCCTCGGTCCGGATGCCGAACTTCTTGATCAGGTTCTTTTGCGGCGAGGTATGCGCCCTCTTGAGCGGCATCCACCGGCTGTCCTCGGGCGAGAAGACGCGGACGAACTCGCCCTTCCTGATCACGATATCCGAAAAGCACCCGATCCCATCGATCTTCGACGGCCCCAGATAGAGCAGGGCCTTGCTCCACACGCGCTTCCCCATGGCTCGACGAACTCTTGCCTCACGATACAAGCCGCGCTTTTGCCAACTCCGGGTGGCGAGCGCAACTCCCGTCGAGGTACCCTCCGACACCGACCGTCGAGGGGAATCCGAATGCCAGACGCCGTTGCCGAGACCCGCACGATTCCGGCGCCCAGCCATCCGCTCGACCCGCTGACGCCTGACGAGATCCGGCAGGCGTCCGCAGCCGTCCGGGCCGCGCACGATCTCGGGGCCGGCATGATGTTCGAGACCATCACCCTGCGCGAACCCGAAAAGGATGTCGTGCAGGGCTTCCGCCCGGGCGCACCCTTCCCGCGCGAGGCTTTCGTCTGCGCGTTCGACCGCGCCAACGGCCAGGTCTGGGAAGCCCGTGTCGATCTGGCGACCGACACGGTCGTCGACTGGCGACACGTCCCCGGCGTTCGGCCGCGCATCCTGGTCGACGACATCACCCTGGTCGGCGAGGTCGCCCGGGCCGATCCACGGTTCCGGGCGGCGCTGGCCAAGCGCGGCATCACCGACATCGACAATGTCCAGGTCGATCCCTGGTCGGCCGGCAACTACGGGCTGCCGGACGAAGCGGGCCGGCGGCTCTGCCATACGTTCTGCTGGTACCGGACCGAGAAGAACGACAACCCCTACGCCCATCCCATCGAGGGACTGTGCCCGGTGGTCGACCTCGACCGGGCCGAGGTGCTGCGCGTCGATGACTACGGCATTGCCGATGTCCCGATGCAGAGCCGCAACTACGCCGCCCGCTATCGCACCGTCTACCGCAACGACGTGAAGCCCCTGGAGATCGTGCAGTCGGAAGGTCCCAGCTTTCGCGTCGAGGGCAACGAAGTCCTCTGGCAGAAATGGCGTTTGCGGGTGGGCTTCAACGCGCGCGAAGGCCTCGTGCTGCATGCCGTCGGCTACGAGGATGGCGGCAGGCTACGGCGGGTGCTGCATCGCGCGGCGTTGTCCGAGATGGTCGTACCCTACGGCCATCCCGATGGCGGGCACTATCGGAAGAACGCCTTCGATGTCGGCGAATACGGCATCGGCGTCCTCGCCAACTCCCAGACGCTGGGATGCGATTGCCTCGGCGCCATCCGCTATTTCGATACCTGGCTGGCCGACAGCAAGGGCGAGCCCTACTGCATCGAGAACGCGGTGTGCCTGCACGAAGAGGATTTCGGCATCCTGTGGAAGCACACCGACCTGTTCACCGGCGAGGTCGACGTGCGACGCGCGCGCCGTCTGGTCGTGTCGTCGATCTCGACGGTCGGCAACTACGAATACGGCTCGTTCTGGTACTTCCACCAGGACGGCTCGATCCATTTCGAGATGAAGGCGACCGGCATCCTGAATACATCGGGCCTCAAGCCCGGTGAGCGGCCCGACTATGGGACGATCGTCTCGCCCGGCGTCTATGCGCATTACCACCAGCACATCTTCAATGTCCGCCTCGACATGGCGATCGACGGCGAGCGCAACCGGGTCGTCGAGGTGGATACCGTGGCGATGCCCATCGGTCCCGACAATCCGCACGGCAACGCCTTCACGATCCGCGAGAACGTGCTGAGGACCGAGCAGGCTGCGCAGCGCAACGTCGACTTCAACGCGGCCCGCTTCTGGAAGATCGAGAGCACCGAGCGTCGCAACGCGATGGGCCAGCCGACCGCCTACAAGCTGCTGCCGCTGAGTCCGGTTCCGATCTTCTCCAACCCGCAGTCGATGGTGGCCAAGCGCGCCGCTTTCATGACTCGACAGCTCTGGGTCACCGCCTATCACCCTGACGAGCTCCATGCCGCCGGCCGCTATCCCAACCAGAGCGGCGGCGGCGACGGCCTGCCAACCTGGACCGCAGCGGACCGGCCGCTGATCGATACCGATATCGTCGTCTGGCACAGCTTCGGCCTGCACCATATTCCCCGTCCCGAGGACTTCCCGGTCCAGCCCGTGACGACGTCGGGCTTTGCCCTTCACCCCGCCGGCTTCTTCAGCGAGAATCCGGCGCTCGATGTACCGCCATCGGATCGCGGCATGAGCTGTTGCGTCGACTGACCCTCATCGCGGTGCTTTCCGCGCGAGGATCGGCGCCAGTGCCTCGGTGAGGGTCCTCGAGTGGAGCGCCTGGCACTCCTCGTTCAGCCGGACGGCGGACTCCCAGAAGCAGTCGCGGGGATATCGGCTGCGGTTCGGCGGCACGACGAAGGGCAGCCCCGCATCGAGATAGAGTTGCCGGATCGATGCGTCTCGGGAAGCCGGAACGGGCCAGTCGTCGTAGGTCGGCGGCAGCGTGCCGACAACAAGGATGCGGTTCTCCTTCGCCCAGGCGAAGAACGCCGACAACCGCTCCCGCGTGCTACGCCTCATGGATCGAGCTCTATGCCCTGAGCGAGATGGCCCTTACGGCGCGAGCGCCGGCTGGATCGTGCTCTATGTCCGGCGCAACGAGCGCCGCGCTGCCGAAGGCAGATCGGTCGGCTAACTCATTGAAAGGGAATGGTGCCCAGGGGCGGAGTCGAACCACCGACACTGCGATTTTCAGTCGCATGCTCTACCAACTGAGCTACCTGGGCGCGCCGTTAGGCGGGCGGCTGTATAGGACGCGTCAACGTTCCTGTCCAGTTGGTCCCTGCAGCGGCCCCTCGTCGTCGCCGGGCGGCTCGTCGGTGGGCACGCGGTAGCTTTCCTTCAGCCAGCGTCCGAGATCGATGTCGGCGCAGCGCTTGGAGCAGAAAGGACGGTATTTTCCGTCAGCCGGCTTGCCGCAGACCGGGCATTCCGCCTGGGTCCTCACGGCGCGCAACGGAACGGGTCGGTCCGGCGGTGTCATGGCGTCGCCAAAATCGCGCCGGCCGACCGAAGCGTCAACAGGGAGCGGCGGGCTGCCCGACGACAATCGAGCAGCCCGCCCGCAGAAATCAGGCGTCGATCAGATCGCGCTCGGCGATCTCGTCGGCGACCTTGTCGAGCCTATCGAGGCCGAGGTCCGGCAACGGCATGAACATCGTCGCAGACAGGCCAGGATTGAGGCTCTGCAGCGAGATCTCGCGGCCGTTGGCGAAGCGCACGGCGTCCTTGTGCAGGCCGCCTTCGAGGCGGGTCATCACGACCTCTTCGGAGGCGCCGATGCCCAGGGTCTGCTGCAGGGCCTCGTCGATGCCTTCGAGGCGAAGATGCGCGCCGGCAGGCACGCAAGCGGCGGTGTCGCAACTCGTGCCGGCCGCGAAGCCCATCGAGCCGGTGCCAAAGCGGACCAGCTTGTAGGACTCGCCAACAGCGGCGGGGACGGAACGATACAGTTCGAGGGAATAGTCACACATTTTTACAGGCCTCCAGAGGATGGTGGCCGCTCGGCTGACCGAATGGGGGGAGTCGGACGGCTAACCGATAAACGCCGGACGGCGGATTTTCGTTCCTCAATCTTGCGTGTGTTCGAGGGCCTGGAGCTGCCCCGCCAGGGTGGTCCCGCGGCGGGCCCGGGTCAGCTCGAAATGGCCAAGCCGTGTGAATCCATAGACTTGGCAGGGCACCGGGTCGTCGCCCAGCGCCTCGGCCAGTGCGGCCTGCACTTTGTCACGATCGTATGCGCTGCGCATGGTCACGAAATCGACCACCACCGCGCCCGCGATATTGCGCAGGCGAAGCTGCTGGGCGATCGCCGGCGCGGCCTCGAGATTGACCTCGACCGGCCGCCGCGGCGCCCGGCCCTGCCGGCCCCCGGCACGGGCGCTGTCGACATCGATCGCGCACAACGTCTCGCCCGGCTCGAACAGCACTTCGACGCCGCTCGGCAGCGCGATGCGCGGGGCCAGAGCGGTGTCGATCTGGCCCGCAACGTCGTCGACGTCGAACACCGGCATGGGTCCGTTGTGCCAGCGAACGCGGATACGCTCCTGGCGGCGGTCCATTTCGTCTTGCAACGTACGCGCCATGGCGCGGTCGTCGATGATCACCTCCTCGAGCCCGGCGCCGTAGTCACGCAGCATGCGCTCGATCGGATCGCGCTCGCCGGGGATGCGCGCGCTCAAGTCGGCCGGCGGCACGGCGTCGAGCGCGCGGCGGCGGAGGCGCTCCCAGCGCTCCATCACGCGCGTGGCGTCGGTGCGCAGCAGCTCGGCGGTCGCACCGGCTGCGGCGGTGCGCAGGATCACGCCGCCTTCGAGCAACGTCGCGACATGGCCGGCCAGCCGCTCGCGCTCGGACTCGCCCTCGATGCGGCGCGAGAAGCTCACGCCCGTGCCCAGCGGGTGATAGACGAGATAGCGGCCCGACACGGCGATGTTCATGCTGAGGCGCGGACCCTTGTCGTGCTCGCCCTCGCTGCGCACCTGCACCAGCACCGGTGCGCCGGCCTGCGGCCAGCCATCGAGGCCGGCGCGGTCCTCGGCGCGCAGGAAGCCCGAGCGGCCGGTGCCGATATCGACGAAGGCTGCATCGAGGTCGGTCATCACCCGCTCGAGCCGGCCGAGGAACACGCTGCCCTCGATCGACGGCCTGTCGCGGCGGGCGATCTGCAGCTCGACCAGCCGGCCGGCGGCAGTCAGCGCCATCAGGAAGGCCTGCGGCAGGACGTGGCAGATCAAGCGATCGATGCCGCTCATCGCACGGCCTTCAGCAGGGCCAGCGTCTCGAACAGCGGCAGGCCGACCACGTTGCTGTAGGAGCCGGAGAGGAACGACACGAACGACGCGGCACGGCCCTGGATGGCGTAGCCGCCGGCCTTGCCCTGCCATTCGCCGCTTCTGACATAGTCGTCGATCTCCGTGCGCTCGAGCCGCTTGAAGCGCACCGCCGTCTCGACCAGGCGCGCGCGGACCCTGCCGTTGCAGCCGACCGCGACGCCGCCCAGCACCTTGTGGCGGCGGCCCGACAGCAGCGCCAGACAAGCGCGCGCCTCGGCCTCGCTCTCCGCCTTCGGCAGGATGCGCCGGCCGACCGCGACCACACTGTCGGCGGCCAGCACGACGGCATCGGCCGGATGATGCGGCGCCACGGCGGCGAGCTTCGCCCCGGCCATGCGCAATGCGTAGGCGCGCGGCAGCTCGCGCGGGGCCGGCGTCTCGTCGGTGTCGGCGGGATCGATCGCGTCGGGCTCCAGGCCGATCTGCCGCAACAGGTCCAGCCGGCGCGGCGAAGCGGACGCCAGGACGAGCAACGCCTACTTGAAGCGGAAGGTGATGCGGCCCTTGGTCAGGTCGTAGGGCGTCATCTCGACGGTGACACGGTCGCCTGCCAGCACGCGGATGCGGTTCTTGCGCATCTTGCCCGAGGTGTGGGCGAGAATGGTGTGGTCGTTGTCGAGCTTGACGCGAAACATCGCGTTGGGCAGCAGCTCGGCTACCACGCCATTGAACTCGATCAGGTCTTCCTTGGCCATCCGGGCTCCAAATCAGGGACTAAAGGCGAAACGGCCCGGAAAATGGGCTCGGTCCAGGGGTTAGTCAACGCTCCCCTTCCCGCTTGTCCCCCGGACCGCCTAAAATCGCCCGCATGTCAGTCCTTCGCCTGGCGGGCCTTGTCGCCTGCTTTCTCGTATCCGGCCTGTGCCACGCCCAGACGCCACCGACCGCCCCCAACGCGATCACCCATCCTGCACAGAAGACCATCGGCGTGCCGCAGGCGCGCAAGCACTCCGAGGCGCTGATCGTGCTCAATGCGCGCGGCGCCAGGCTCGCCGGCCCGACCCTCAGCCTCGAAGGCGTCGCGCCCTCGGCCATTCTGTTTGCCAGCCGGCCGGTGCGCGCGGCGGGCCACATGACGACCACCGAGATGATCGAGCTGTGGACCACCGGCAGCTTTGCCAAGGATCCGCCCAATGCGACGGTCTCGGCCTTCGCCAAGGACGGCTCGAAGGTGACCGACGCGGTCGTGACCCTGCGCAATCCCAAGCTCGCGGGCGAGCGGCTGACCTTCGACGTCGCGGTGCTCGAAGGCAGCCTGGGCGATGCCGACGGGCCGGCCTCGGTGTTCATCGACACGATCTGGTTCGGCGTCGGCTCGAACGGCTTCACCTATCTCGGCCAGAACCAGACGACCGGCGGCACGACGCCGGCCTTCGGCAGCCGCGACGACACCAGCAGCATGACCGGCTGGTCCAATCCCGCCCCGAGCGGCCGGCCCACCAACAACCGCGGCACCCTCGGCCGCCTGCCGGGAGGCGCACCGCCGCCGCCCGACTATCGCTCGCCGTGCGGCGCCCCGCCCCTCCAGCCCTGCTACTGACCCATGCGTATCGCCCTTCTCGCCGTCGCCGCCCTGCTCGCCGTCGCCACCGGTGCCGCGGCGCAGACTCCGTCCAAGACCATCGGTACGCCGCAGCAGCCGCAGATCGTGCCGTCGATGATCGTGCTCAACGCCAAGGCGGCGAAGCTCGCCGGCCGGACGCTGACGCTCGACGGCGTGTCGCCCAATGCGATCGTGTTCGCCGACCGGCCGGTCCGCGCCGCCGGGCATGCCCTGACCGCACACTTGCTCGAGGAATGGAGCGCCAGCGCGCCCGACAGCTTCGCCAAGGACCCACCCAACGCCACCATCTCGGTGTTCGACCGGGTCCGGGGCGCCGTGGTCGACGCCGTCGTGGTGCTGAAGGCGCCCAAGCTCGACGGCGACCGGCTGATGTTCGAGGCGACGCCGATCGAGGGCGACCTCGAAAACGCCGACGGGCCGGCAACGCTGTTCATCGACATCGTCAACCTGCCGATGGTGCGGCGAACCGCCCATCGCGCGGCGTGGTATGCCGGGGCGAAGCAGCCGTAGCGGCGCTCGACGGCCGCGCTGCCATCGGGCACCTTCGCGGCCAAGAAATGAATGGGAGGCTGGCCGGTCTTGCGGCAGCTGCTTTTCGGATTCGACGGCCGGATCGGCCGCGTCGCCTTTTGGACGGTGCAGGTGCCGGTGCTGGCCCTGTTCTGGCTCTACGGCCGGCATGTCGATCCTCTGCTCGCGCGCTGGTTTCCCTACAGCGTGTTCGAGGGGTTGACGGTCGCACTGGCGCTTGCCGCGCCGCTGATCTGGGTGCAGTGCGCGATCGTGGTCAAGCGCTGCCACGACCGCGGCAAGTCGGGCTTCTGGGCACTGCTGCTGTTCATCCCAGTGCTCGGCTGGCTATGGCTGCTGGTCGATTGCGGCCTGCTGCGCCCCCCGCGCGAGCTGGTCGGCGCCTGAGATCCTACCGCTTCGCCTCGCCGCACCATTTCAGCTCGCGCAGCACGAGACTGTGCAGCTCCGCCACCTGGGCGAGCGCCGGATAATCGACGCACTTCTGGTCGTGCGGATTGTAGGCCGCCGCCATCAGCCGGCCGCTGACGTCGTGCTTAAGGCCCAGCACGTGGCCGAGCTCGTGCCGCATCACCGCGCCGATATCGCGGCCGCCCAGGCGGTCGAGGTAGAGCAGCACGAGGCCGCCGCCGGCCGGGAACGGCGTCGTGAGGCCGAGCGGTTCGGGCCCGTTGCGGTAGGCGCTGTGGCTGACCGCGATGATCGCCCAGATCGCCGGCCGGTTGGCATCGATCTGCAATTCGAAGCGCATCTCGCCGTTGAGAGCGACGTTCCATTCGTTGACGGCCCGCAGGATCTTGGCGCGCTGATCGTCGGAGAAGGCGCCGACCAGCGTCATCGGCACAACCGGAGATCGCCACTTGAGGTCTTCGGCCTGTGAGAGGCCTGGCAGCTGAAGCGCGCTCAGCAGAACCGCCAGTCCGAGGAACCGGCGAAGCAGAGAAACCGGCATATCGGCTCTCCCGAGAAATGAACATGAGAAAATGGTTTAAAAATACTCTTCAACTATAAGTAAAATATAGAGAAAGAGTCAACGAATGCACGTCAGTGGATACATCCGTTGCGTGTCAAATATGCCTTCAGAAGAAGAGAGGGAGGGAGGGATTGCGCCGCGATCAGCGCGCCGGCGTGGCCTCGCCGCACCAGCGCAGCTTCTGCAGCGGCAGATCGTAGAGCTCCGCCAGCTGGGCCATCGCCGCATAGTCGACGCACTTCTGATCGTGCGGATTGTATTCGGCCGCCATCAGGCCGCGGCTGCCCTCGTGCTGCAGCCCGAGCACGTGCCCGAGCTCATGCAGCATGATGCCGTCAAGGTTCTTGCCGCGAATGCGATCGAGATAGATCATCAGAAGGCCGCCGCCGGCCGGCAGGGCCTTGACCTCGGCCAGCGTCTCGCGCCGGTTCTGCACCGGGCTCTGGGCGATCGCGGTGATCGCCCAGACCCGCCGGCCGTTGGCGTCGGCCGCGGGCGCGAACCGGGCGACGCCGTTCAGAGCGCGATTCCATTCATCCAGGGCCTGCGCGATCCTCGCCCGATCGTCGCCGGAGAACGGGCCGATGATGACGGTCTCGATCGTGGCCGGAAGCTCGGCCGCAGGCGATGCCGTGGACAGCATCATCGCCGATCCCGCGAGCCCGCAGCGCAGGAGAGAGATCGCCGTCATATCGAAGGCGACGACGGCGCGCCGAAGCGCGCCTTGAGGCGCGCCAGGATCAGGTCGCGCGTGCGCCGGTAGGCATCAAGCCGCGCCTCGCGCGAGCCCTCGACGGCGCTGGGATCGGGGATCGGCCAGTACTCGACGTCGGTCGAGGCGCTGCGGGTGAACTCGAGCGCGCAATGGTGCGCCTCGGGCGACAGGGTCACGATCAGGTCGAACTCGCTCGGATCGACGTCCTCGAACGACTTGCCGTAATGCCTGTGCAGGTCGATGCCGATCTCGTCGAGCACGGCGACGGCGAAGTTGTCGAGCGCGTCGGGCGCGACGCCGACCGAATCGAGATAGGCGGTCTGGCCGTACAGCCGTTTGGCCAGCGCCTCGGCCATCGGCGAGCGGATGGCGTTGTGGCTGCAGGCGAACAGTACGCTGGCAGGCAACGTGCTCATGCTTTGATGTGCAGGGCGCAGATCAGCGTGAACAGGCGGCGCGCGGTGTCGAGATCGACCTCGATCTTGCCGGCCAGCCGCTCGCGTAGCAGCTCGGAGCCCTCGTTGTGCAGGCCGCGGCGGCCCATGTCGAGCGCCTCGATCTGCGAGGGGCTGAGCTTCTTGATGGCGGCGTAGTAGCTTTCGCAAATCAGGAAGTAGTCCTTCACCACCTTCCTGAACGGCGTCAGTGACAGGATGATGTCGCGCAGCTTGCGATCGTCGCCCGAGTGCACGCCGAACACCAGCCGCTGCTCGAAGATGCCGATGTGGAGCTTGTAGGGGCCGGGCTCGCCCTCGATCAGGCAGAAGTCGTTCTCCTCCAGCAGGTCGAACAGGGCGACGGCACGCTCGTGCTCGACCTCGGGCGTGCGTCGCGCCACCGATTCCTCGTCGAGGGCGATGTCGACGATGCGCCGCACCTGGGTGGGGGCCGCGGCCATGGTCAGCGGCGGTTCAGCCGGATCGACACCGAGCGGCCATGGGCATCGAGGCCCTCGGCCTCGGCCAGCGCCAGCGCCGCGGGCCCCAGCGCCGCCAGCGACTCCGGCGTGCAGGCCACGATCGAGGTGCGCTTCAGGAAGTCGGCGACCGACAGCCCGCCCGAAAAGCGCGCCGCGCGCGAGGTCGGCAGCACGTGGTTGGTGCCGGCGACATAGTCGCCGATCGCTTCCGGCGTGTGGCGGCCGATGAAGATCGCGCCAGCATGGGCGATCGTCTGGCTGAGCGCCTCGGCGGCGTCGGGCTCCAGCGCGAGCTCGACATGCTCGGCCGCAATGGCATCGACGATCGGCGCGCAAGCGGCGAGGTCGCGCACCAGGATGATGCAGCCATTGTCGCGCCAGCTCGCGCCGGCGATGTCGGCTCGCGTCAGCGTCCTCAATTGGCCATCGACGGCTTTCGCGACTTCGTCGGCGAACGGCGCATGATCGGCGATCAGCACCGACTGCGAGGAGGCGTCGTGCTCGGCCTGCGACAGCAGGTCGGCGGCGATCCAGGCCGGATCGTTGTGCCGGTCGGCGACCACCAGGATCTCCGAGGGACCGGCGATCAGGTCGATGCCGACCTGGCCGAACACGCGGCGCTTGGCGGCCGCGACATAGGCATTGCCCGGGCCGGTGATCTTGTCGACCGGCTTGATCGACGCGGTGCCGTAGGCGAGTGCCGCCACCGCCTGCGCGCCGCCGATGCGCCAGACCTCGTCGGCACCGGCGATCTCGGCGGCCAGCATGACCAGCGGATTGAGCACGCCGTCGGGCGTCGGCACGACCATGACGATGCGCTTCACGCCCGCCACCTTGGCAGGCACGACGTTCATCAGAACCGACGACGGGTAGGCTGCCGTGCCGCCCGGCACGTAGACGCCGACCGCATCGATCGGCCGGTAGCGCGCGCCGAGCCGCGTGCCGGTGTCGTCGGTGAAGTCGACGTCCTGCGGCAGCAGCTCGCGATGGAAGGTCTCGATGCGCTTGGCCGCGAACTCGAGTGCCTCGCGCTGCGCCGCCGGCACCTTCTGCGCGGCGGCGTGTCGCTCGGCGTCGGAGATACGCAGGCCCGCGGCATCGGTGTCGACACGGTCGAACCGGCGCGTGTAGCCGACCACTGCGGCGTCACCGCGGGCGCGCACGTCGGCGATGATGTCGGCGACCACGCGATCGACATTCTCGTCGGCGTCGCGGTTGCGGCCGAGGAACGCCGAGAAGTCCTGTTCGAAACCCGGTGCCGAGGCGTCGAGCCTAAGCGGCACGGCGCACCTCGCGGAAGCGATCGACCCAGCCGCCGACCCGCTGCGGCTGCGTCTTGAGCGCGGCGCGGTTGACGATGAAGCGCGAGGTGATGTCGGCGATGTGCTCGATCTCGACCAGGCCGTTGTCGCGCAGCGTGCGGCCGCTGTCGACCAGGTCGACGATGCGATGGCTGAGGCCGAGCGACGGCGCGAGCTCCATCGCGCCCGAGAGCTTCACGCACTCGGCCTGCACGCCGCGCGCGGCGAAGTGGCGGCGCGTCACCTCGGGGTACTTGGTGGCGATGCGGACGTGGCTCCAGCGCCGCGGATCGTCGCTGCCCGCCATCTCGGCCGGCTCGGCGACGGCCAGCCGGCACTTGCCGATGCCGAGATCGATCGGCGCGTAGATCTCGGGATAGTCGAACTCCATCAGCACGTCGGACCCGGCGATGCCGAGATGGGCCGCGCCGAACGCCACGAAGGTCGCGACGTCGAACGAGCGCACGCGGATGATGTCGAGATCGGGATGGTTGGTGGTGAAGCGCAACTGGCGCGAGTCCGGGTCGGCGAACGCCGCTTCCGGCTCGATCTTGGCCGCCGCCAGAACCGGCGCGGCTTCCTTCAGGATCCGGCCCTTCGGCAGGGCCAGGATCAGCTTTTCGTTGGCTTCGCTACGCACGACAGAGCTCCAAGACGCGAACGCCCGCCCCGGGCCCGGCGTCACTCGGCCGGATGGGCGGGCTTCCACGGGGTGGGCCAAGGCTCCCCGACATCCCCCAAATGGCACGCGAGACGGTCGATTTCCAGCCGTATGGCGCGGTCCGCGGCAAAGCGCAGGACCACCGTCCCGGCCCCTTCCATGCCCAGCGCCAGCAGCTCCAGCACCCGGTCGGGCTCCTGGAGCGGGATCTTGTGATGGTGGACGGCCTGCACCGCATTGAAAACCAAGGCGGAATGGGTCCGCCAGTAGGCCGTCTCGACGGTCGCGTCGGCCTCCCAGCGGAAGCGGTTGAGCAGGAGAACAAAACGGTTCTCGGCGGCGAAAAAGGCGCAGTCGCGCACCGCCACCAGCGAGTCCTGGACCGCCGCCGAGATGACGCCGAGGTCGTCGGCGTCGAGCGCCGAGAGCTTGAGCTTGCCGTCCATCAGCCCTTCAGCCGCTCGATCTCCGCCCCGCAGGCGGCGAGCTTCTCCTCCAGCCGCTCGTAGCCGCGGTCGAGATGGTAGACGCGGTGCAGCGTGGTCTCACCCTCGGCGGCGAGGCCAGCGATGGCGAGCGACACCGAGGCGCGCAGGTCGGTCGCCATGACGTCGGCACCGCGCAGCCGCGGCACGCCGCGCACCAGCGCCGACTCGTGATGGATGGTGACGTTGGCGCCCATGCGCATCAGCTCGGGGACGTGCATGAAGCGGCTTTCGAAGATCGTCTCGGTGATCATCGAGGCGCCCTCGGCGCGGGTCATCAGCGCCATCATCTGCGCCTGCAGGTCGGTCGGGAAGCCGGGATAGGGCTCGGTCATGACGTCGACGCCGTGCAGGCCGTTGGCGCGGCTGACGCGGAAACCGCGGTTGGTCCTGTCGAGCACCACGCCGGCCGCGCGCAGCGTCTGCGCCGGCGCCTCGATCAGGTCGAGCCGCCCGCCGACAAGCTCGACGTCGCCCGCCGTCATGGCGATCGCCATCGCATAGGTGCCGGTTTCGATGCGGTCGGGGATCACGGCGTGCGTGGCCGGCTTGAGCTGCTCGACGCCTTCGATGGTCAGCGTCTCGGTGCCGATGCCGCTGATCGGCACGCCCATCTTGGCGAGGCACTCGGCGAGATCGGTGATCTCCGGCTCGCGCGCGGCGTTGGCGAGCACGGTCGTGCCCTTGGCGAGCGCCGCCGCCATCATCAGGTTCTCGGTCGCGCCGACCGACACCTTCGGGAAGGTGTAGCGCGCGCCCTTCAGCCCCTTCGGCGCCCTGGCGACCATGTAGCCGCCGTCGATCTCGATCTCCGCGCCCATCGCCTTCAAGCCGGCGATATGCAGGTCGACCGGCCGCGCGCCGATCGCGCAGCCGCCGGGCAGCGACACCTTCGCCTCACCCTCGCGCGCCACCAGCGGGCCCAGCACCAGCACCGAGGCGCGCATCTTGCGCACGATGTCGTAGGGCGCCGTGGTCGAGGTGATCTTGCTCGCCTGCAGGGTCAGCGTCGTGCCGTGGCTGTGGCCGTTCTCGCCGGGCGCCGCGGTGATCTCGACGCCGTGCTGGCGCAGCAGCGCGATCATGGTAGTGATGTCGGCGAGCCGCGGCACGTTCTTCAGCACCAGCGGCTTGTCGGTGAGCATCGCCGTCACCATCAGCGGCAGGCAGGCATTCTTCGAGCCCGAGACGACGATCTCGCCCTTGAGCTGCTTGCCGCCTTTGATCCTGATGCGATCCATGAGGGGGTTCCTTAGATCTTGGGCAAGGTGACGCCGCGCTGGCCTTGGTACTTTCCGGCCTTGTCGCGGTAGGAGACCTCGCAGGGTTCGTTGCCCTGGAGGAACAGGAACTGGCAGGCGCCCTCGTTGGCGTAGATCTTCGCCGGCAATGGCGTGGTGTTGGAGAACTCGAGCGTGACGTGGCCCTCCCATTCGGGCTCGAGCGGCGTCACGTTCACGATGATGCCGCAGCGGGCATAGGTCGACTTGCCGACACAAATCACCAGCACGTCGCGCGGGATGCGGAAGTATTCGATCGTGCGGGCCAGCGCGAAGGAATTGGGCGGGATGATGCAAACGTCGGTGGTCCGGTCGACGAAGCTGTTCTCGGCGAAGTTCTTCGGATCCACCACCGCCGAATCGACGTTGGTGAAGATCTTGAAGTCGCTGCCGACCCGGGCGTCGTAGCCGTAGGAGCTGAGGCCGTAGGAAATGATGCCTTCGCGCTTCTGGGCGTCGACGAAGGGCTCGATCATGCCCTTTTCCTGCGCCATGCGGCGGATCCAGCGGTCGGAAAGGATGGCCATTCTTGATCTTGTCCGGGAGGGGGTTCGAGGCTTCTAGACGAGCGGACAGGACCGCTCAACCGGACTCCTAGCGGAGGAACCCGTCGATGCTGCGATGCGCCTGCCGGCGGAAGTGCTCCGCTTCCTCCTGTCGCGGCGTCAGGGGCCGAACCCAGCGCAGAAGACGCTCCATCAGGGGAATGCCCAGCGCCAGAACGATGCCGGCGCCAATGACGGCGAGCGTATAGGCGATCACGGCTCCTCCTTCTCGGCGACCTCGATCCGCTCCTTGGCGCGCGCCTGGGCCTTGCGCCGCTTGAGGTTTTCCCGCAAAGCGGCCGCCAGCCGCTCGGCGCGCTCGTCCTTCGATGGGGGCGTTTTGGCAGAGGCGGTCATTGGCCGGAAGGATACACCATTGGCTGAGGCCTTGCGCACGCCGGATGACCGATTCCAGGGGCTGCACGGCTGGGCCTATGCGCCCTTCTATCACCTGCAGCCGGACGGGCTGCGCCTGCACTATGTCGATACCGGCGCCCGCCGGCCGCCGCGCACCTGGCTCTGCCTGCACGGCCAGCCGACCTGGAGCTACCTCTACCGCCGCATGATGCCGCTGTTCGTCGCCTGCGGGGATCGGGCGATCGCCCCGGATTTCCTGGGCTTCGGCCGCTCCGACAAGCCGGCCGAAGAGAGCGCCTACAGCTTCGACCTCCACCGCCAGAGCCTGCTCGAGCTGATCGAGGCGCTGGACCTCACCGATATTGTCCTGGTCGTGCAGGATTGGGGCGGCCTGATCGGCCTCACCCTGCCGATGGCCATGCCCGAGCGGTTCCGCTCGCTGCTGGTGATGAACACGATGCTGGCGACTGGAGACGAGCCGCTTTCCCCGGGCTTCCTCGACTGGCGCGCCTTCTCCAATCGCAACCCCGACATGGACATTGCGCGCCTGATGAAGCGCGCCTGCCCGCACCTCGGCGACGACGAGGCGGCGGCCTACGCCGCGCCCTACCCCGACGCGACCTACAAGGCGGGCGCGCGCGCCTTCCCCAACCTGGTGCCGGAGACCCGCGATGCCCCTGGCGCGGCGTTGTCGCGACAGGCCCGCGACTTCTGGCGGCGCGACTGGACAGGCAAGAGCCTGATGGCGATCGGCATGAAGGACCCGGTGCTCGGGCCGCCGGTGATGCAGGCGCTCCATGCCAATATCCGCAACTGTCCACAGCCGTTCGAGATCGCCGACGGCGGCCATTTCCTGCAGGAATGGGGACAACCCATTGCTCGTATCGCGTGCGATACACTCTAGGCGTCGACGCCCGAATCCCACGCCATTACCTTTTCGTGAATGTTTGCCTTCAGCCACGTCTGGCCCTGGATCGGCCTCGGTGCGGCGGGCGTGCTGTTCGTTCTGCTGTCGACCAATGCGCTGCGCAGCGACCGTTCGGTGTCGCGCTGGCGCGACCTGGTCTGGCTGACCTGGGCGGCAGTCTTCGCTTACCTCGTGCACCAGTTCGAGGAGCACGGCATCGACGTCCAGAATCGGGTGTACGCCTTCCGCGGCTTCCTGTGCGCCGAGATCGGCTTCGCCGATACCAATACCTGCCCGGTGCCGCTCGCCTTCATCACCGCCGTCAATGTCGCCGCGGTGTGGGTGGCCGGCCCCTTGTCGGCCCTGCTGGCGGCGCGCTGGCCGGTGATCGGGCTCAGCTTCTTCGCCATCCCGTCGGCCAACCTGTTCGCCCACATTTTCCCGACGCTCACCCTGCAGAGCTACAATCCCGGGCTCTTCACCGCCCTCGCCCTCTTCCCGCCGCTGTCGCTGCTGGCCTTCGCGGCGGCGATCACGCGCTACCATCTCGGCGTGCGCGCCGTGCTGGCGACGCTGTTCGCCGGCGCCGTCCTGCACGCAATCCTGATGGGATCGCTGCTGTCCTTCGTGAACGGCCGGCTCGACCTCGACACCCTGGTGCTGCTGCAGATCGCCAATCCGCTGCTGTCGGCGCTGCTGGTCGTGATCCTCAGCGGCCGTCGGGTCGTGCGCCGCTTCGCGACTTGATTCCACAAAGTTCCCACACTCGTGGGAAGCCTCCGATGTCGATGGCGTACGGGATTCTCGCGAATCCCGCCGACACACACCCCCTCCCCCACGGTGTTAGGATACCGCGAAGCGGGTCAAAACAGCCGTCCTGGAACGCCATCCCCCACCCCGACTTGGTCGACGTCAGGCCGCCAGCCTCCTCGCCATCTCCGCCGGCACCTTGACCGGCATGTCGAGCAGCATCTGGGCGAAGGCCTTGGCCAGCGGATCGGCCTTGAGCGAGGCCATGCCGCCGCCGCCCAGCGCCTGGCGCAGCAGGAAGTTGAATCCGCCGATGCCGGGCAGCCGCCAGCGCGTGACCGGGCCGCCGATGCGATGGGCGAAGTACGTCGCGACCGCGTCCTCGGTCACCTCCGACTCCAGGATCGGCACGTATTCGGGCGCGCGGGCGAAGATGCCGATATTGGCGTTGTCGCCCTTGTCGCCCGAGCGGCCGTAAGCCAGCGCCGCCAGCGGCACCGTCTCGGTCGCACCCGAAACCTTCGACGGCGCGGCCGGCGCCTCGGCCGGAAGCTGCGCCGTCGTGAAGCCGCCGGAGCGCGCGCCCTCCTGCATCGGGATCCGGCGGCCCTCGAGATCGATGGTCACCGGCACCTGGGTCTTCGGGATCAGGCAGGAGAACATGCGGATCACCGGCGTCGGCGAGACGCGGCCGGCGCCGAAGCTGCCGGTCATGCCGACCACGCCGCCGGTCGACATCGGCGCGATCTCGCGGCCGAGCAGGCCGAGCGCTTCCTTCTGGTCGTGCTTGGCCGCGATCTTGACCACGACCTCGCGGCTGTCGGCGGTGCGCGCGTGCGGGCCGTAGGTCGCCTCGCCGCCGATGATCTCGATGCTGACGTCGCGGTAGTCGGCCCAGCCCTTCTCGGCGAAGACGCGGCGCGTCTTCTTGATGATCGATTCGGCGCTGTGCCTGCCCTTGGCCACCGCCTCGCGGCCGCCCAGCATGAAGATGGTCGAGAGCTTGTAGCCATCGGGGAAGGTGGTCGAGACCTTGTAGGTATCGGTCGCCGGCCGGCCCTTCGCACCCGACACGCGCACGCGATCCGGGCCGACCTGCTCGTAGCGCGCCTCGGTGAAGTCGCAGACCACGTCCGGCACCATGTAGGCGCGCGGATCGCCGATCTCGTAGAGCATCTGCTCGGCCACCGTCGCCGGCGTGATCAGGCCGCCGGTATTGTCGGGCTTGCCGAGCACGAAGCTGCCGTCGGCCTCGACCTCGGCGACCGGGAAGCCCATGTCGTCGTAGCCCGGCACCAGCCGCCAGTCGGTGAAGTTGCCGCCGTTGCACTGCGCCCCGCATTCGATGGTGTGGCCGCACAGGGTGCCGGCGGCGAGCCGGTCATGGTCGTCCATGCCCCAGCCGAATTCGTGGATCAGCGCGCCCAGCGTCACCGCCGAATCGACACAGCGGCCAGTGATCACCACATCGGCGCCCTCGCTGAGCGCCCGCGCGATCGGGAAGCCGCCGAGATAGGCGTTCATGCTGGCGATGCGACCCGGCAGCGACGCGCCCGTGTCCATTTCCCGGATATCTGTTTTGCGCAGCTCCTCCAGCCGCGGCTGCAGGTCGTCGCCCAGCACCAGCGCCACCTTGAGGCTCACCCCCGCTTCGTCGCAGGCCTTGATGACGGCGTCGCGGCAGGCCTGCGGGTTCACGCCGCCGGCATTGGTGATGACCTTGATCTTCTTGTCGGCGATCTCCCTGGCCAGCGGACCCATCACAGCGGTCACGAAATCGGTGGCGTAGCCGAGCTGCGGATTGCGCATCTTCTGGGCGGCCATGATCGACATGGTGACTTCGGCGAGATAGTCGCTGACGAGATAATCCACGTTGCCGTGACGCACGAGCTGCGCGGCGGCCGTCTCGGTGTCGCCCCAGAAGCCGGAGTGGCAGCCGATGCGGACGGTCCTGGGCATGCTCACTCCTTCCGCTTGCGGTTGACGAACGCGGTCATGCGCTCGAGATGCTCGCCGTCGGCGACCGACTCGGCCATGGCGTCAATGCCGGCCTGAATGCCCTCGTCGATCGACAGCCGCTCCCAGCGCCGCATCAGCCGCTTCTGCGCCCGTACGGCCTTCGGCGTCGCCTCGACGATCGAGGTGACGCAGCGCTCGACCGCGGCGTCGAGCTTGGCGGCCGGCACGACCTGCTCGACCAGGCCCCAGCGGTCGGCGGTGGCGGCGTCGATGTTCTCGGCGGTGAGCAGCAGCCACGAGGTGCGGCCCCAGCCGATCAGGCGCGGCAGCAGCGCCGCCTCGACGACCGACGGCAGGCCGACCTTCACTTCCGGCATGCCGAACCAGGCATCGTCGGCGGCGATGCGCATGTCGCACGCCACCGCGACCTCGAGCCCGGCGCCCAAGGTGTAGCCCTCGGCCTTGCAGATCACCGGCACCGGCACGTCGCGGATCGCCTGGCAGAGCTTGTGGATCTGGGTGAGGAAGCGGCGCCCGTCCTCGGGATGCTTCATCGTGATCATATGGTTGATGTCGGCGCCGCCGATGAAGGCGCGGCCGCCGGCGCCGGAGAACACCACGCAGCGCAGGTCGTCCTCGCGTGCCAGGCCGAGGAACGCCTCGGTCAGGTCGAGCAGCGCCGGCGGATTCACCGCGTTCAGCTTGCGCGCGTTGTCGTACACGACACGCGCGACCGTGCCGCCGGGACGGCGATCCCAGGAGATGTCGACCTTGTGGATGCTCGCCATGCGTTTCGCTCCGTGACGCTTCTTAATTGACCAGAGTTCTTCTATTAGAGCATCGAAATGCCCGATTCCATCGACCTCGCCCGCTACTCCGTCTTCACCCCGCCCGACCCGTTCGAGGACCATGTCGGCCCCTTCTATTTCCGCATCGACGGCGACGCCTCGAAGGCGGGCACCGTGCGTTGCGTGCTGCCGACCGAGGGCCGGCACGGCAACTACCGGGGCGGCGTGCATGGCGGGGCGATCCTGACCTTTGCCGACTATGCGTTGTGCCTGGTGGCCGGCCGCGCCGCCGACGGAGGCGCCAACACCTCGTTCGCCATGACGGTCAGCATCGCCGTCGAGTTCCTGAGCGCGGCCCATGTCGGCGCGCCCCTGGAAGCCACCGGCGAGCCGCTGCAGGTCACCGGTCGCCTCGCCTTCGCGCGAGGCAGCGTCACCCAGCAGGGCAAGACGATCGCGCTGTGGTCGGGCGTCGTGCGCCACGTCGCGCGCACCAAGGTGATGGGACGCAAGGAGCAGGCTTCGTCAGTACCGGCGCCCGCGCCACAAGCGGTGCCGGAAGGCTTCGAGCAACTCTCGAACGCCAGCGTCTATTCGCGCCACATCGGGCCGTCCTATGCGCGCAAGGAAGTCGACGGTGCGACCCTGATCCAGCCGACCCTGCCGCACATGTGCAACTCGGGCGGCGTGCTGCACGGCGGCTACATGATGAGCTTCGCCGATTCGGCGGTGACGCGCGCCGCCGGCATCGTCACCGGCCTGGCCCCGAGCACGGTGTCGTTCGCCGCCGAATTCCTGGCGGCGGGCGACCCGACGGCGCCGCTGGTGACGCGGGTCGAGGTGCCGCGCCACGGCCGCAACCTCGCCTTCCTGCGCGGCCTGCTCGAGCAGCGCGGCAAACCGCTGCTGTCCTATTCGGCGACGATCTTCCTCCGGCCGCGCGGGAGCTGACGCGCAGGCGCGGCAGAAACGCCACCTTTCGCCTCCCACTGTCGAAATACGGCAGATGCCGTATTTCCCCGCCCCGCTCTCCCCGATAGCACCTCGTGTGCATCGAGGGAGTATTTGCAGTGCGTCCTTCCCATCGGCTCGGCGGCCTGGCGGCGGTCCTTCTGGCCAGCACCTGTCTCACACCGCATTCCGCGCGGGCGACGGACTTCACGATCAACAACCAGGCTGACCTGGTGGCCGCCCTCAACCCGACCACCGGAGCGCAGAATGGCGATCGCATCGTCTTCAACGCCAACGTCGCGCTGACCGCCGACCTGCCGATCGTGCAGAAGAGCGTCACCATCGTGGGCAACAACCATACGCTGGACGGCGGCAACACCTATCGCGGCCTGCTGGTCTATTCCGGCACCGTGGCGATCGGCGACCTCACCATCCAGAACGCGAAGGCACAGGGCGGCACCGGCGGCACAGGCGGCCTGGGCGGCGGCGGCGCGGGCCTGGGCGGCGCCCTGTTCGTGGCGAGCGGCGCCAACGTGACGGTGAGCAACGTCACGCTCGACAACAACCGGGCCGTCGGCGGCAACGGCGGGGCCAATGACGGCAGCGGCACCAGCTCGGGCGGCGGTGGCGGCATGGGGGGCAATGGCGGCAACAGCACTCTCTACAGCGGCGGCGGCGGCGGCGGACTCGGTGTTGGGGCGGACGGCGGCTCCACGGGCAACACCGGCAGTGCCGGCATCGCCACCGGCATCGCCTCCGGCGGCAGCGGCGGCTCCGGCGCCAACGGCACCAATCCCGGCGGCAGCGGCGGCCTGAATGGCGGCGGCGGCGGGGGTGGCGGCCAGAGCAGCGGTGGCACGAGCGCCAGCATCTATGGCGGCGGCGGCGGCGGCGGCGGCATCGGCGGCGGCAGTGGCGGCGCCGGCGGTAGCAACGGCTCCGGTGCAGCCGGCGGTTCCGGCGGATTTGGCGGCGGCGGCGGCGGAAACGGTCCTGGTGGCGGAGGCAATGGCGGCTTTGGCGGCGGTAGTGGGGGAGGCAGCGGCACGGGCGGCTTCGGCGGCGGCGGCGGAGCCAACGGCAACAGTGGCGGCTTTGGCGGCGGCAACGGAAGCGGCACCGGTGGTGGCGGAGGAGCCGGCATGGGCGGCGCCATCTTCGTCCAGGGCGGCGGCAACCTCACTTTGACCGGCTCTCTCACCGTCAACGGCAACACGGTCAGCGGCGGCTCAGGCGCAAGCAGCACCACCAACGGCTCGGCCTTCGGCAGCGGCATGTTCCTGCAGGGCAGCGGTACGCTCACCTTCTCGTCCGGCACCGGTCAGACCCAGACCGTATCCGACGGCATTGCCGATCAGACCGGCAGCGGCGGCACGGGCAGCAACGCCGGGAGTTGGGCGCTGCAGAAGGGCGGCACCGGCACGCTGGTCCTGTCGGGCGTCAACACCTACAGCGGCGCCACCACGATCCTGAGCGGCACGCTTCGGGGCGGCGCGGCGAACGCCTTCTCGGCGAACAGCGCGACGACGGTGAGCACCGCTACCATCCTCGACCTCGGCGGCTACAACCAGACCATCGGCTCGCTCGCCGGCTCGGGTACCGTCACCAACAGCGGACCCAATACCGCCACCCTGACCGCCGGCGGCGACAACGGCTCGACCACCTTCTCCGGCGTCATTCAGGATGGCGCGGCCCAGACCGGCCTCACCAAGACCGGCACCGGCACCCTCACCCTGTCGGGCACCAACACTTACACCGCCGGCACCACCGTCAATGCCGGCACGCTTGCCATAACCAACGGCCAGGCACCGGGCAGCGGCGCCATCACGCTGAACGGCGGCAAGCTGCTCGGCAAGGCGAATCTCAGCCTCGGCAACCAGGTGGCCGTCGCGCCCGGCAGCAGCGGCACTATCGCGGCCGCAAGCGGCACGACACTCACGATCGCAGGGCCATTCAACCTCCAGCGCTCTACAGCGGTGTTCGGCAGCACGGCCGACACCGGCACGGTTGTCCTCGCGCTCTCCGTTGCTACGCTTACCGGCGACTCCGCCATCGTCGTCGCAGGGGGCACGCTCAAGGATGGCAACGTTCTCTCCGCCTTAACCTCTATCGTGTCCTCGACCACGGTCGACGCTGGCGCTACGCTCGATTTCAACGGCCATGCCGGCACCGTCAAGAACCTGCAGGGCGCCGGCACCGTCGCCAATGGCGGCCAGACGCTCACGATCAACAGCGGCAATTTCAGCGGCGCGATCACGGGCAGCGGCGGCCTGGTCAAGAACGGCCCGGACACGCTCGTGCTCGGTGGCACCGGCACCTTTTCCAACGGCACCCGGGTCGACGGCGGCACGCTGGAAGTAGCCAGCAATTCCGCCCTGGGCAGCAGAACCGTCACGGTCGACAACAGTGCGAACCAGGCTGCAACCCTGAAGATCGACAGCGGCATTACCGTCGGAAACCACGTTTTCCTGAACAACGGCGGCGCACTCGATAACGCCGGCACGATCTCCTACGCCGTCACGGGACAATGGGCCGTCGAGTCCACCGCAGGCCTGGCCACTGCCATCAACCGCAATACCGGCACGATCCTGGGTGGCATCGGCGGCGTGGACCTGAGGGCGGGCGGCACGATCACCAATGAAGGCGGGACGATCAAGGCGACCGACGTTGGAAGCTATGGCGCCGTCATCCAGGGTACGACGGGCTCGGTGACGAATTCCAATGGCGGGACGATCACGGCAGGCTGGGTCGGCGTGGCGCTGTATGCAGGCGGCACGATCGCCAACCAGGGCGGAACGATCACCGGCACCGACAGCGACAGTAGAGGCGCCTTCATCCTGGGGGCAACGGGCTCGATCGCCAACACCGGCGGCGGAACGATCCGCGGTGTCGAGACGGGTGTCGTGCTGGGCGCCGGCGGGACGGTGACCAATGGCGCCGCTTCGACGATCCAGGGCGGCCTCGCGGCCGTCCAGGTCGACGGCGGCTCCGCCACGCTGAACAACGCCGGCACCATCATCGGCAATGTCGATCTGGACCGCTCCAGGAACGACCCCGCCAACCAGGTCACGCTGTTCAGCGGGTCCAGCATCCAGGGCAATCTGTACATCGGCGCGAACGGTGCCTCGACCCTGACCCTCGACGGAACCGGCGCCCAGGCCTATTCGCAGGCCGTCACGGGCACGACCAGCTTCGCCGGACAGCTGATCAAGCGCGGCACCGGCACCTGGATCATCGACACCGTCGTCAGCGCCGGGAACACGACCGTCGCGGCCGGCGGACTCATCGTGAATGGCCGCCTCGGCAGCGGCATCACCGTCGATAGCGGCGGCATGCTCGGCGGCAGCGGCATCATCACGCGCGATGTCATCAACAACGGCGTCCTCGCGCCCGGCAATTCGATCGGCACGCTGACGGTCAACGGCAACTATGCGCAGGGCACCGGCGGCACTTACGTCGTCGAGGCCAATGCTGCGGGCCAGAGCGACCGGCTGAACGTCTCCGGCACGGCGACGCTGGGCGGCAGCGTGCAAGTGCTGGCAGCGCCGGGCGCCTACGCGCGCAACACGACCTACACCATCCTCAGCGCCAGCCGCGGCATCAACGGCGCCTACGCCGGCGTGGCCAGCAACCTTGCCTTCCTCGTGCCGACGCTGCAGTACGACGCCGACAACGTCTTCCTCACCCTGCTCATGACGCAGAGCGCCTTCGCCACGGGCGGCCAGACGGGCAACCAGAAGTCGGTCGGCGCCGCGCTCGACCGGGCCAACCTGTCGGCGACCGGCGACTTCAACAACGTGCTCAACGCCATCGCGGGCCTCGGCACTGCCCAGGGCCCGCGTGCGCTCGACGCGATCAGCGGCCAACCCTATGCCAACCTGGGCACCGCCAACCTGCAGAACGGGCTCGCCTTCCTGAACGCCGTCGGCCAGCAGATCGCCGCCAGCCGCGGCGACGGCGGCGGCACGCGCGTGGCGCTGGCGGAAGCCTGCGAGTCCGCCTGCGACGCCGCCCATCCCTCGCCGTGGAGCGCGTGGCTTTCCGCCGTCGGCGGCTTCGGCAGCGTGGCGGGCAACGGCAACAGCGCGACGCTCTCCTACAATTTCGGCGGCACCGTCGCCGGCATCGACTATCGCTTCGACCCGCGCTTCCTGGCAGGCCTCGGCCTCGGCTACGCCACCGGTACGCAGTGGACCAGGGGCTTCGAGGGCAGCGTCAATTCCAACAGCTACAGCGCCACCCTCTACGGCTCGTTCCACGACGCCGGCTTCTACGCCGACGCGCTGCTGGGCTACGCCTATACCGACAACCGGATGCGCCGCACGATCCTGGTTCCCGGCCTGGCGCCGCGCATCGCCACGGGCGGCGGCGGCGGCAACCAGCTGCAGGGCCAGCTCGAGACCGGCTACAGGATCGGCCTCTATGAGCCGGCCGCCGCCGCGGTGACGCCGTTCGTCCGCCTGCAGGCGGCCAGCAGCAGCAGCAACGGCTTCACCGAGACCGGGGCCGACTCCCTCAACCTCAGCGTGGCGCAGCAGACCACGACCTCGCTGCGCACTACCCTTGGCGCGGCGCTCGACGGCACGATCGGCGGTGCGGCGCTGACCGTGCGGCTCGGCTGGACGCACGAGCACGCCGACACCGCGCGACCGATGACGGCGGCCTTCGCCGGCGCTCCCGGAACGCCCTTCACGGTCTATGGCGCCACGCCGCAGCGCGATTCCGCCGCGATCGGCTTCTCGGCCAACCTGCCAGTCGGCGACGCCACCCGCCTCTACGCCCGATACGACGGCGAGATCGGCGGCGGGTCCGACAATCACGCGCTCTCGGTCGGCCTGCGCATGACGTGGTGACGATGAGTCGACTTGTGCGATCTACCCCACGGGCAGGCCAAGCCGCACCGCGAAGGCCGCGAGTTCCGCGGCGCTGTGCAGATCGAGCTTGCGCATCAGGTTCTCGCGATGCTTGCGGGCGGTGAGCGGGCTGATGCCGAGCCGGGCCGCAACATCGCGGGCGGTCGCGCCGCGCGCGATGAGCACGAGCAGCTCGCGCTCGCGGCGGGTCAGCGGAACCGGCGAGGCGACTGCGAAGTCGGACTCCGCCGAGGGCGTGCCATGCGCCTGGAGCGCCAGCAGGGGCCGCAGCGCGGCGCTGACATAGCTTTCGCCGCGCCGCAGCGCGTCGAGGGCTTCCGGCAGCTCTCCCAGGTCGCCGCTCTTGATCAGATAGCCGTCGGCGCCGGCCTTGAGAGCGGCGTCGACCGTGCGCGGCTCTCCATTGGCCGTCAGGATCAGGATCTTCAGATGCGGATATCGCACGCGCAGCGCGCGAACATCGGGCAGGCCGCGTAGCCCGGGCATGCCGAGATCGAGCACCAAGATATCGGCCGGACATTGCGCTAGAAGATCGACCAGGCTTGGGCCGTCGCCTGCTTCGCCGACGAGCTCGAGCCCGTCGATCGTGGCGAGGAGAAGCTTCAACCCCTCGCGCACGAGAGCATGGTCGTCAGCGAAGATCAGGCGAATCTTGGATGTACTCATCGACGCTGAACCTACCATCATGACCATATCGCAGACCGACGCAGGCAGAGAAGCGCGCTTTCAAGCGGCCCTGATCGACTTTCTCTATCGACAGTCTTACGGCTCGATGATCGCAAGCCTCGTCGTGCCGTGGCCGGTCGTCTATGTGCTGCGCAATGCCGCACCCGTTGCGGAGCTCCTGATCTGGGCCGCCGCGATCCAGGCGACGATGGGCGCGCGCTGGCTCCTGGTGCGCCGCTATTTTCGCCGGAGCGCCGGCGGTCCCGGCATCGCGACCTGGGCGCGGCGCTTCACCGTGCTGTCGATCCTGTGGAGCCTGTCCTGGGGCGCGCTCGGCTGGATCGGCTTCGTTCCCGCACAGCCTCACCTCATCGCCTTCGTCTGCATCGTGCTCACGGGCATGTCGGGCGGCGGCGTGTCGTCGGTGGCGGCCCATCCGCCGGCCCATGCCCGAGTATTGCTCGCCATGCATGCGCCTTTCGCGATCCGCTGCATGATGCAGGACGATCCGATCTTCTCTCTCTATCTGGTCCTCCAGGCCTGCCTCATCGTCGTCAGCCTGTACTACTGCCGGATCAACTACCGGTCGCTCAGCGAGACCGTCGCCTTGCGGTTCGAGAATGTGGCGCTGGTCGAGAGGCTGGAGCAGGAGCGCGACCGCGCCACGGCCGCCAACCAGGCCAAGACCCGCTTCCTCGCCGCCGCGAGCCACGATCTGCGCCAGCCGCTCCATGCGCTCGGTCTCTTCACGGCGACGCTCGCCGCCCTGGCGCGAAAGGGCGATGTCCGCCGTACCGAAGCGCAAAGCCTTGCGGGCCGGCTGCAGGCGGTCATCGGCTCGCTCGGCGGGCTGCTGCACGGTCTCATCGACGTGTCGCGGCTCGATGCGGGGCTCGTGCCGGTGGAACGGCGGCCGCTCGCGCTCGGCCAATTGATCTCCGGCCTCGGCGAAGAGTTCGCCGTCCAGGCGCGCGACCGCGACATCTCGCTTCGCGTCGTGACGTCCCACGCCTGGGTCGACAGCGATCCCGCGCTGCTGAAGCGCATCCTCGACAATTTCCTGTCCAATGCCCTGCGCTACGCGCCCGGTGGCCGCGTGCTCATCGGTTGCCGCCGCCGCGGCGATTCGATCGAGATCCAGGTGGTCGATACCGGACCGGGCATTCCGGCCGACCAGCTCGAGGCCGTGTTCGAGGAGTTCACCCAGCTGCACAATCCGCATCGCGACCGCCAGCAGGGCCTGGGACTAGGCCTCGCCATCGTCCGGCGACTGGCCGATCTGCTCGGCCACGCGGTGACCTTACGCTCCACCCCCGGCAGGGGCTCGACCTTCGCCGTGCGCGTGCCGCTCGCTGCGCCGGCGGCTGCGGTCCGCATGGCCGGGCCAGAGCCGGAAGCGTCGGGCGCGCTCGGCATCATGGTGGTGGATGACGACCTGCAAGGGCTCGAAGGCATTGCCGCGTTGCTGTCCGCCTGGGGCTATCGGGCCTACGTGGCGCCGAGCGTGGAGGAACTCTGCCGCCGCCACGACCGGGCCGGCACGCCCTCGGTGCATCTGATCATCGCCGACTATCGATTGGCCGGCGGATTGACCGGCCTGAACGCCATCCAGCAGACGATCGCTCACTTGGGCTATCGCGTTCCCGCTCTCATCGTCACCGGCGACACGTCGCCGGAGCGGCTGCGGGAGCTCGCGGCGAGCGGACATGCCGTGCTGCACAAACCCCTGGCTCCCGACCTCCTTTGGGCCGCGATCCGCCGGACCGCCAGCGGATGACCACCTAGAGCTGCTCCGCCGGCAGCCCCGCCTGCTCGGCGACCTTCACCACCTCGCCGCAGAAACGGTCGTGCAGGCCGCGGACCTGGTCGAGGTCCTGCGCCTTGGCGGCGCGCTCGACCGCCTCGGCGATGGCGTGCAAAGGCGCGGCGCCGATCATGCCGGAGGCGCCCTTCAGGCGATGGGCGGCGCGCGCGATGGTGCCGAGATCCTCGGTCGCGGCGATCTCGCGCGCGACGTCGCGGGCGGTGTCGTAGAACTCGCGCTCGACCGCGGCGATGGTGGACGGATCGCCGCCGAACAGCTCGACCAGCTTGCTGCGATCGTAGGCGCTCATGCCGCTCTCTCGGTCCGCGCGTCCTTGAGCCAGACATCGAGCGTGGCGCGCAGCTGCTCGATGCCGACGGGCTTGGTGACCAGCCCGTCCATGCCGACCTCGCGAGTCTGGACCTCGTGATCCTCCAGGGCGCTCGCCGTGATGGCGAGGATCGGCACGCGCTGCAGACGCGATTCCTGCTCGCGGGCGCGGATGCGGCTCGCCAGCTCGAAGCCGTCCATGCCCGGCATCTGCAGGTCGGCCAGCACCAGGTCGTAGTGGCCGCGCCGCATCAGTTCGAGCGCCTCCTCGCCGCCCGCTGCGGTGTCGGTCGAGGCGCCCGCCAGCTCGACCTGGCGGGCGAGGATGCGGCGGTTGACCGAATTGTCGTCGACCACCAGCACGCGGCCGCCGAGCTTCGCGGGCTCGGGCGCCGGCGCCGCGACGACCAGCTCCGGAACGTTGCGGCCGAAGGCCCGAGCCACCGCCCGCACCAGCGCCTCGCGCCGCCACGGCCGCGCCAGGCCCGGCGCGCCGTTGGTCGGCGCATCGAGCATCTGCACGCGCACGGCATTGTTGGAGCCCGCCAGCCGGATGCCGACGAACGAGCCGGTCGCCTCGACCACTACCCGCGCACCGGCATCCTCGAGATAGCGCGCGATCGCCCGGCCCTCGGCGGCATCGGGCAGCGACAGCACCAGCGGCAGGCCGTCGAGTGTCCGGACAGAGGGCGGCCGCACCTCCGGCGCCACGGCCGGCACCGCGTCGAGCGCCACGGTGACGGCGAAGGTCGAGCCGACGCCGATGGTGCTTTCGACCGAGACGCCGCCGCCCATCGCCTCGGCGAGACGGCGCACGATCGACAGGCCGAGCCCGGTGCCGCCGAAACGGCGCGTCGTGGTGTTGTCGGCCTGCACGAACGGCTGGAACAGCCGGTCGCGCTGCTCGGCGGTGAGGCCGATGCCGGTGTCGGCGACCTTGATGCAGAGCATGCTGTCGCTCGTCCGCTCCACCGACAGGCGCACCGAGCCAGACTCGGTGAACTTCAGCGCGTTGCCCAACAGGTTGAACAGGATCTGCTGCAGGCGCAGCGCATCGCCCATCACGCGCTCCGGCACATCGGGCGCGACGTAGGCCGCGAGCTTCAAACCCTTCGATGCGGCTTGCGGCGCCAGCGCCTCGGCGACACCCTCGACCAGCTCGACGGTCGACAGTTCGAGGCGCTCGAGCTCGAGGCGGCCGGCCTCGATCTTCGAGAAGTCGAGGATGTCGTCGATGATGCTCAGCAGCGCCGACGCGGAGTAGCGGATGGTGGCCAGCGAATCGCGCTGGTCGGCATTGAGCGGCGTGTGGTCGAGGATGTCGACCATGCCCAGCACGCCGTTCATCGGCGTGCGGATCTCGTGGCTGACCGTCGCGAGGAAGGTCGACTTCGCCTGGTTGGCCTGCTCGGCCTCGCGCTGCGCCGCGGTGGCGGTGGCGCGCGCCTCGCGCTCCTCGTCGTAGGCGACCTGCAGGCGGCGGGCCAGCTCTTCCTTCTGGTAGGCGAGCGCGATGTTGTCGTACTGCCAGCGATGGACGTCGCGCACATAGGCCATCAGATGCGCGACATAGGCGCCGCCGGCGATGCCGACCAGCTTGTAGAAGGGATCGACCGAGACCAGCAGCACGAACAGCAGCGGCGCGGTCGTGGCGACGGCGAAGGTATAGAAGGTCGGCGGATGGGCCGAGCGGATCGGCACCGCGGTGGTGATGGTGGCGAGCAGCACCAGCCCGAGCAGCATGCGCTGCAGCTCGTACTCCTTGGCCGCCAGCATGAAGCCCGCCCAGCCCCAGCAGGCGCCGGCGAGGAACGAGAGCGCGGCGAACCACACCCCCCAGCGCGCCACCTCTTCATCCGGCGGATCGGCCGCGGTGAACTTGCGGCGCAGGACGTCGAAGGCGACGGTGATCGCGAGATGCGCCACGAACGGCGGGATCAGCTCGGTGAGGTCGATCTGGCGCCAGTAGATCGCCGCGATCACCGGCCACAGCACGAACGAGAAGTAGCGCGACTGGCGCGACCCCTCGAACAACCGGCGGATGAGCTCGGCGCGGACATACGCGTCCTGGTGCGCCGGGTCGGCGACTTCAGCAGACGGAGCTGTGGGTGAGTCGGGGACGAAGGCCATGGAAAATCATCGTCAAAAAATAAAGGGGAACCAACATATGGTTGTATGACAGAAGGAAACGCCCATTACTGTATCAAGAATATCAAGAAAGAGCTATAAATTGTTGCAAAAGCTTGGTAATTTGTCAGCCATTAAGACACATTCATTTTGGAATCAAGTCATGCAGCAGCCATCCGTTCTTCTGGTCGAGGACGACGCGTTCCAGCGCAAGGCGGCCGAGACCTACCTCATGAACCACGACCTCAAGGTGATCGCCGTCGAGAACGGCGCGCAGATGCGCCGCCAGGTCTCGCGGGCGATGCCTGACCTCGTTCTCCTCGACATCCAGTTGCCCGGCCAGGACGACGGCTTTGCGCTGGCCCGCTGGCTGCGCGAGAGCAGCACCCGGGTCGGCATCATCATGCTGACGGCGGCCGGCGATTCGGTCGACAAGGTGCTGGGCCTGGAAAGCGGCGCCGACGACTACGTCGCCAAGCCCTACGAGCCGCGCGAGCTCCTGGCCCGCTGCAAGAGCGTGCTGCGCCGCTCGGCCCACAAGGCGACGCCGCCGCGGCTCGAGCGGGTGCGCATGGGCGCCCACACCCTCGACCTTTCCAAGCGCGCGCTGAACGACGACGCCGGCAACGACGTGGCGGTGACGGCCGGCGAGTTCGATCTCCTGAAGCTGTTCGCCGAGAACCCCAACCGGCCGCTCTCCCGCGACTGGCTGCTCGAGACCACCAGCCATCGCCAGCGCGACCCGTTCGACCGGGCGATCGACCTGCGCATCACCCGCATCCGGCGCAAGATCGAGCCGGCGCCCGACAAGCCGACGGTGATTCGCACGGTGCGTGGCGTCGGCTATATGTTCGTGCCGCCCGCCGAATAGGGTATGACTGCGGCCCGTCCCTTGAGGCGATGGGCCCGTAGTTCAGTGGTCAGAACGAGCCGCTCATAACGGTTATGTCGCAGGTTCAAATCCTGCCGGGCCTACCAACCTTCCATCGCGGACGGACTGGACTAACTAACGACGCCTGACACACCTGAAACATGCCGGACCTTGATCGGGCATGGGCACGGGTGACATCTGTGACGGTGCAGCAGTCCATGTCCGACATTCTCCTCGCCGCTGACTATTCATCGCCGGTCCGGGCTCGGACGGCCTGGCCCCTCTTCCTCGTTGCGGCCGCCGCGGCGACGCTGTTGCCGCTGGCGATCGTGCCGTGGACCCATCACCTGGCGCCCGACAGCGAATCGGCGCTGCGGCTGCTGATCATCCTCAACTTCATCGGCGCGAATTTCCACGTCGCCACCACCGGCTGGTTCTACACCGACGCCGAGATGCGGCCGCACTTCCGCGCCCATCCCTGGCGCTACCTGATCGTTCCCGTGGCGCTGATCGCCGGCAGCGCCCTCGCCTTCGAGTTCATACCGGCCTCTCTGCGCGGCTGGCTGCTGCTCGGCTTCCTGTCGTGGCAGCTCTGGCACTACCAGAAGCAGAATGTCGGCCTGCTGAGCTTCGTCGCCGCCGGCACCGGCAGCGGGCCGCTCTCGCCGTGGGAGCGCCGCACGCTGATGCTTTCGGCGGTCGCCGCGATCCTGGGCTTCTTCAGCCTCAACCCGATCGGCCTGCCCGGCTGGTCGGCGGAGTTCGCCTGGGCACACAAGCTGGGCGCAATCGTCTACCTGCTGTCGCCGATCGCGCTCGCGATCACCCTCGTCAAGGTGCCGGCCCTGCGCACCCAGCCGCTGCGGCTCGGCTTCCTGCTGATGGGGGCAGCGTTCTTCCTGCCGACATATCTGTTCGACAATGCGACCTCGGCGACCCTGGGCTACGCCATCGCCCACGGGCTGCAGTATCTCGTGTTCATGGGCGTGGTCGCGATCAAGCGCCGACCGCTCGCCTCGCTCGCCCTGATGGCGGCCATTGGCGTCGCAGGCGCGGTGCTGCTGAATGCCGGCATCAGGGCCCCCGACATGGGCCTCGCCTGGGGCAACGCACTCTACGGCGCCTTCGTCGGCACGGTGATGGCGCACTTCGTCCTCGACGCCGGCATCTGGCGCTTGCGCGAGCCGTTCCAGCGCAAATACGTGCGCGAGCGCTTCGCCTTCGTCTTCGATCGCCGCTAAAGCTCAGAGATATCCGCGCTCGACCAGCTTCTGGACGACCATGCCCGCGAGGGCATAGTCGGAGTAGCCGCTCGGCTGATAGCGCAGCGCCATCAGGGGCGTTCGGCTGGTGCCGGCGTACACCCCCACCACGAGCGTCCATTGCGCGAAATTGCCGCCGACCTGGCGGTAGGACGCGACCTCGACCTCCACACGATGCGTCGCCTTCAGTTCGTTCATCAGGGCGGCCTGGTCGTCGCCGCGATTGAGCTCGAGCGCCGTTCCGCGGCCGACCCGGGCCGGCACGCCCTGGGACACGAAAGCCGCGACGAACGCATCGCCGAGCTTGGCGCTCGCCAGGCCGGTCTCCGGCGGCAGCCAGATCAGGACGCGCTCGATCTTTCTCGGCGGAGGCGCATTGGCGGGAGCCGAGACCTGCAGCACCTTCCCCTCGGGCTGGCATCCGGCCGTCAGCAAGGCGCCGACGGACGCGAGAAGAAGACGTCTCTGCATGCGCGGTTCCCCTCGGGCTACAGCAGCCCGTCGGCTTTCAGCTTGGCCGTCAGGGCCCGGGCGAGATCATCGGCGTCGTTCTGGTGCGAGATCGCGCCGCCCAATCCGCTGTGGCGGATGCGGCCGCTCTCCGCCATGCCCTGGAACTGCACGGAACTCCGCCAGACCCGCTTCCTTGTCGAGACATCGATCAGGCTGGCATCGACCGCATAGGCATCGACGACGTAGCTGTAGAGCCGATAGCCTTTGAGCGTCAGCGCCAGGATCTGCTGAGGAGCGAGCCGCGCCTCTGCCTCCGCAGCACCCTGGCCGGAAGTGAGATCGACCACCTCGACGGCAACGCCCAGCGGTTCCCAGGCGGCGAGGCTTTGCCCGATCTCGCGGGCTCGCACAAAGCCTTCGTTCTGCGTGGGGCTGAGGTCGGGCGCGCGCAGCGCCGTCGTGACCAGGACCCGGGTGAGCTTCTTCTGATAGGACGAATCGCGGTTGCTCCCGGAGACCTCGACCGGTGCCGAGCAGCCGGCGACCGACGCCAGCATCATGGTCCCGAAGGCGCGCCGGCCCAATGCTCTCCGCATGCATCCCCCGTCTTCATTCTGTGCGGTGACGGTTACGAAGCGGACCGGATTGTCAGTCGCGCCACAGCGCCGGACCGCCCTGCAGGCCCGCGACGTTCGACACCAGGCTGACATCGGACGCAAGCGCGAAGGCGATGCGCCGGGCATTGCCGCCGCCGATATAGAGATGATCGAAGTTGGTGAGCCGGCGCATGTTGGCGATCGCCTTCTCGACCCGCTTGTTCCAGCGCTCCGCGCCGACCTCCTTGCGCGCGGCGTTGCCGAGCTGCTCGTCGTAGGTCTCGCGCTGACGGAACGGATGATGCGAGAGCTCGAGATGCGGCCCCAGCCGGCCGTCCTGGTAGAGGCCGGTGCCGAAACCGGTGCCGAGCGTGATCACCATCTCCACGCCCTTGCCCTCGATCACCGCCAGGCCCTGCAGGTCGGCGTCGTTGGCAACCCGTACCGGCTTGGCCAGCGCCGACGAAAGGGCCCCGCCGAGATCGAAGCCCTGCCACTTGTCGGTGCCGAGGTTCGGCGCAGTCAGCACGCGGCCGTCGCGGACCACGCCCGGAAAGCCGACCGACACGCGGTCGAAGGCGCCGAGCGGCGCGACCATCGTGGCCAGCGACTTGACGACGTCCGGCGGGGCGGCTTCAGGAACGGTGTCGATCATGGCGCGCTCGCTGATCAGGGCGCCGGCCTCGTCGACCACCGCGGCCTTCATGTGCGTGCCGCCGATGTCGAACGTCAGCGTGTGGGCTGCCATGGCTTCCTCCGGATGTCGTGCCTGTCGGTCAACGCTCGTCGGGCCTCCAGGGCGCCACCGGCGCGCGCCAGCCGAAGAAGATCGCCATCACCCGGAGGAAGATGCAGAGCGCGGCGCCGGCCAGCATCGACACCGCCGCCGGCAGGTCGAAGGCATCGCCCAGCGCCACCGCGCCGCCGGCGGCCAGGGCGGCGACCGCGTAGATGTCGGTCCGCAGCACCGACGGCACCTCGCCCGCCAGCACGTCGCGGATCATGCCGCCGCCGATGCCGGTCACCATGCCCAGGACGGCTGCCATCACCGGATTGATGCCGTACATCAGCGCCTTCTCCGCGCCGATGACCGCGAACAGGCCGAGCCCGATCGCATCGAGCAGCAGCACCGGTCGCTTGAGCGCCCGGACCAGCGGATAGGCGAAGAAGTTGACCAATCCGCCCGCCATGGCGAGAGCGAAGGCATACCAGTCGGCGATCGCGGCCGGTGGGACGGCGCCGATCAGCAGGTCGCGCGCCACCCCGCCCGCCACGGCGGCGACGAAGGACAGGAACAGCACGCCGAAGATGTCGAACCGCTTCTGCACGGCGAGCGCCCCGCCGCTCAGCGCGAAGGCAAAAGTGCCGATCGCGTCGATCAGCGACAGGAACGAGTCGCCCGGCAGGGTCGTTCCCTCTAGCCTGCGAGCGTCGACAGATACGCTTCGGCGTGCAGCGGGTCCTGGGCCGAGCCGGCATAGCCGACATAGCCGTCGGGCCGGATCAGCCGCAGGCCCGATGCGGGCGCGCGCCCTTGCGTCCCTGGCGCATTGGCCGCGACGACGAGCTGCGGGTACTTGGCGGCGAGCGCCGCCGTGATGTCGGCGGGGCCGGCGGCGACGAACTTCATGCCGCCGGAGCCGGCCGGCAGCTTCTCGGGCCAGCGCTCGCCCGCCTTGGGGCCTGGCCCGGCATCGCCGTCGCGCACCGTGAGCGGGCTCTCGGGATAGCCGATATCCATCTCGGTGAGCGCGTTGGCCATCTTGTGCTGCACGAACGGGAAGCTCGTGGCAAAGCGCGCGACGGTGTTGCGGATGCCCTGCAGCACCGGATTGCGCAGCGTCGCGACCTCGGTGAGCCGGCCGGCATTGCGCAGCACCCGCTCGCCGACCGCGGTGCGCTCGGGCGAGTAGCTGTCGAGCAGTGCCGGCTTGGCGCTGCCCTTGATCACCAGGGCGAGCTTCCAGGCAAGATTGAAGGCGTCGTGCATGCCGGTGTTCATGCCCTGCCCGCCCGCCGGGCTGTGGATGTGCGCGGCGTCGCCGGCCAGGAAGACGCGGCCCTTGCGATAGTCGCGCACCTTGCGCTCGTTGATGCGGAACGAGGCCAGCCAGACCGGATCGGTCATCGCCAGCGTCGGCGAACCGCGATGCGCCATCACCTCGTTGACCTCGTCCAGGCTCGGGTCGGGCCGCCGCCCGCCGCCCGTCGCGACGCCGAAATCGGCGACCACGCGCCAGCGGCTCCCGACGATCGGGAAGAAAGCGAGGATGCCGTCGCGATGCCAGAAGATGTGCAGCCGGTCGTTGGGCTCGAGCCCGCTGATGAAGCCGTCGCCCAGGATCCAGTCGCTCTCCAATGTGTTGCCCTCGAAGGCGAACTCCAGGCCGTGGCGCACCGTCGAATGCGCGCCATCGCAGCCCGCCAGCCAGTCGGCGGTCAAGGTCTCCGTCGCGCCGTCCGCCTTCCTCAGCGTCGCCTCGACCACGGTCCCCTTGTCGGCGAAGGCGGTCAGCTCGACCGACCGCTCGACCCTGACGCCGTGCGCGGCCAGCCGCTCCTCGAGGATTCGCTCGGTCTCGCTTTGCGGGATCATCAGGGCATAGGCATAGCGGCTGTCGACCGAGTCGAACGACACGCGCGCCATGACCTCCTTGCCGTTGGAGATCTGCGCGCCACGGCACTGGAAGCCGGCCGGCAGGAACGGCTCGGCATAGCCCGCGTCGTCGAACAGCTCGAGCGAGCGGCTCCACAGGACCAACGCCTTCGATTTGTCGGTGCGTTCGGCCGCCTTGTCGACGATGCGGACGGAGATGCCGTGGCGGACCAGCTCGTTGGCCAGCGTGAGGCCGACCGGGCCGGCACCGACGACGAGAACCCGGGCATGATCGGGCATGCTTGCTCCTCCCCCTCTCCGATGAGCGGAAGGAGCCTAGCCGCCTTGCCGGATCGGTCCAAGACGATCAGCGGCTCCCGGCGGCGCGCGCAATCGCCGCGGAAATCAGGGCCCGCGCCTCGTCGACGTCGCCCCAGCCCTCGAGCTTGACCCATTTACCGGGCTCGAGGTCCTTGTAGTGGACGAAGAAGTGCTCGATCTGCTCGCGCGTGATCTGCGGCAGGTCCTGGTAGCTCCGGACGCCGACATAGCGCTGGGTGATGCGCGAGCTCGGCACGGCAATGATCTTCTCGTCGCCGCCGCCGTCGTCCTCCATGCGCAGCACCCCGATCGGCCGCACGTTCATGATCGCACCCGGAATGATCGGCCGGGTGTTGGCGACCAGCACGTCGATCGGATCGCCGTCGTCCGACAGGGTGTGAGGCACGAAGCCGTAGTTCCCCGGATAACGCATCGGCGTGTAGAGGAAGCGGTCGACCACCAGGGTGCCGGCCGCCTTGTCCATTTCGTACTTGATGGGCTCGCCGCCGATCGGCACCTCGATGATGGTGTTGACGTCGTCGGGCGGGTTGTCGCCGATCCGGATGGCATCCAGGTTCATGGCGCCAGTCTAAAAGAAACCGGCGGCCCTTTCGAGCCGCCGGTCTCCGTCCGATCGCCCGAAGCGATCAGTCGTCTCGGTAGATGTCGCGGTCCTTGGTCTCCGGCATGAACAGCAGGCCGATGACGAAGGTCATCGCCGCCACCACGATCGGATACCACAGGCCGGAGTAGATGTTTCCGGTCGCCGCCACGATCGCGAAGATGGTGGGCGGCAGGAAGCCGCCGAACCAGCCGTTGCCGATGTGGTACGGCAGCGACATGCCGGAGTAGCGGATGCGGGTCGGGAACAGCTCGACCAGCATGGCCGCGATCGGGCCGTACACCATCGTGACATAGAGCACGAAGATGGCCAGGATGAGGATCGCCACCGGCCGGTTTATCTTGGCCGGATCGGCCGCCGCCGGATAGCCCGCGGCGCGGATCGCGGCAGTGGCGACGTCGGTGAACGCCTTGTCCTTGGCGGCCGCCTCGGCGCCGGCCTTGCCCTTGTCGAACGAGGCGATGACCTTGTCGCCGATCTTGATCGAGGCCACGGTGCCCGGAGGCGCCGTCTCGTTGCTGTAGTTCACCGAATTGCGCGCCAGGAACGACTTGGCGATGTCGCACGAGGTGGTGAACGAGGCCGTGCCCGTCGGGTTGAACTGGAACGAGCACTCCTTCGGATCGGCCACGACCGTGACCGGCGACTTCTCGAGCGCCTGCTCGAGCACCGGATTCACCGCGTTGGTGAGCGCGCTGAACAGCGGGAAGTAGGTCACGCAGGCGAGCAGGCAGCCCGCCAGGATGATCGGCTTGCGGCCGATCTTGTCGCTGAGCCAGCCGAACAAGATGAAGAACGGCGTGCCGATGGCGAGCGCGATCGCGATGAAGATGTTCGCCGTGGTGGCGTCGAGCTTCAGCGTCTGGGTCAGGAAGAACAGGGCGTAGAACTGGCCGGTGTACCAGACCACCGCCTGGCCGGCGGTGCCGCCGAACAGGGCAAGGAGGGCGATCTTGGCGTTCTCCCAGCGGCCGAAGGCCTCGCGCAGCGGCGTCTTGGAGCTCTTGCCCTCGGCCTTGATGCGGGCGAAGGCCGGCGACTCCTCAAGCTGCAGCCGGATCCAGATCGACACGCCGAGCAGGATGATCGACAGCAGGAACGGCACGCGCCAGCCCCACTCGGCGAACTCCGCCGGGCTCATGCTCACGCGGAGCACCAGGATCACGACCAGCGACAGGAACAGGCCGACGGTGGCCGTGGTCTGGATCCACGAGGTATAGAAGCCGCGGCGGCCGTGTGGTGCATGCTCGGCGACGTAGGTCGCGGCACCGCCGTACTCGCCGCCCAGCGCCAGGCCCTGCAGCAGGCGGCAGAGGATGAACAGGATCGGCGCGACGATGCCCAGCGTGGCATAACCCGGCAGCAGGCCGACCACGAAGGTCGAGATGCCCATCAGGGTCATGGTCACGAGGAAGGTGTATTTGCGGCCGATCAGGTCGCCCAGCATGCCGAAGAACAGCGCGCCGAACGGACGGACCGCGAAGCCGGCGGCGAAGCCCAGCAGGGTGAAGATGAAGCCCGCCGTCGGGTTGACCCCCGAGAAGAAGTTGGCCGCGATGTTCGCGGCCAGCGAGCCCGCGAGGTAGAAGTCGTACCATTCGAAGATGGTGCCGACGGACGAGGCGAGGATGACTTTGCGGTCCTCCCGCGTCATGGGGCGGGGCACACCACCCGCCGCTGCTGTCATTGCCATTGTGTTGTCACTCCCGCGTTTTGGACGCACACCTAGCCAACGGTGACGCTTGTTTCCCCACGAACGGACGCTTCAGGCGCCTTTGACTTTTTCTTGCCTCATTTCACTACAAGTGGCGTGCACTGGGCATTAGACTTTAGTCGTATGCGCGCCCTGCCTGAGGGAAACTCGATGGCCGACGTCCCGGCCGAACCGCACGTCTTTCTGGTCGCCGACGATCACCCGATGGTGCGCGACGCGCTGCGCACCGCCCTCGAGCGCGCGTTCCCGGGATCGGCGATCGCGCTGGCGGGTTCGCTCGCCGAGGTCGAGGCGGCGCTCGAGCGGCAACCGGAGACCGACGCCCTGCTGCTCGATCTGGACATGCCGGGAATGGACGGGCTCACCGGCCTCGCCCTGCTGCGCTCGGAGCGGCCGACCGTGCCGATCATCGTCGTGTCGGCGGCGCGCGACGCCACGATTGCCCGCCGCACCCACGATCTCGGCGCCTCGGCCTATGTCGACAAGTCGGCCTCGCTGGAGGAGATCGCGAGCGTGGTCCGCGCCGTGCTCGACGGCGAGATCCTGGCGCCGCCCGAGGCCGCCGAGGGCGATACCTTCGCCCAGCGCGCCGCCCAGCTCACGCCGCAGCAATGGCGCGTGCTGGCGCTGATGGTACAGGGCGACCAGAACAAGCAGATCGCCTACAAGCTCGGCGTCGGCGAGCCGACCGTGAAGGCCCACGTCACGGTGATCCTGCGCAAACTGGGCGTCCGCTCGCGCACCCAGGCGGTGATCGAGGCGCGCAACCTGGCGCTGCCGCCGACCTGAGTCCCTCCTCCCCCGTATGACGGGGGAGGTGAGTCAGAGAGACACGCGTTCCCGCATGCGCAACAACGCCCGCAGCGCCGCGGGCTTCAGCGGCTTGTGCATCAGCTCGACCTGCCGGGCGCGGGCGCGCACCCGCAGCATGGGATCGCGGTCGGCAGTGATCAGGGCCGCCGGCACGGCCCGGTTCCAGGTGCGGCGCAGGATCTCGATCACCTCCAGCCCGTCCGGCCCCCCGTCGAGATGCAGGTCGGCGAGCACGAGATCGGGCAAACCCTCCGACGCTGCGGCCAGCGCCTCGCCCAGCGAGGCCGCGGTCGCCACCCGGCAGCCCCAGCCGCGCAGCAGGGTTGCCATCGCCTCGCGCACGGTCGCCTCGTTGTCGATGCAGAGCACGAACCGCTCGGCCTCGACCGGCGGCCGGGGCGGCGGCGCCGGCGCAACCACTGCCGTCGCGGCGACGGCCGCCGCCTGCGGTACCACGACCGAGAAGGTCGAGCCCTCGCCTGGCGCCGAAGCGAGCCGCACCGGCAGCTCGAGCATGCGCGCGATGCGGTCGACGATCGCCAGCCCCAAACCCAGCCCACGCTCGGCGCGCGGCCGGTCATCCTCGGGCTGCAGCCGCACGAACTCGTCGAAGATCATCTGCTGCTTGTCGGCCGGGATGCCGGGGCCGTTGTCCTTGACCTCGATGCGCAGCGCGTCGCCTTCCCGTCGGCAGCCGAGCAGCACACGGTGCGGCCGGCCTTCGGTCCAGCCGTAGCGCAGGGCATTCGACAGCAGGTTCTGCAGGATGCGGCGCAGGAAAGCCGGATCGGTATCGACGAACTTGCCGGTGCGCACGATCACCAGGTCGACATCGTGGCGCGCCGCGACCGGCGCGAACGCCGTCGCCAGCGATTCGAACAGCGGCTGCAGCGCGAACGGCCGCTTCTCCGGCTTGAAGGCGCCGGCATCGAGCTTGGAGATGTCGAGCAGCGCGTCGAGCAGCGATTCGACCGCGCCCAGGCTCGCATCGATCTTGCCGCCGAGGTCGTTGTTCGGATCGCGGTCGATCAGCGCCGCGGTGAATAGCCGCGCCGCATGCAGCGGCTGCAGCAGGTCGTGACTGGCCGCGGCGATGAAGCGGGTCTTGCCGAGATTGGCGGCCTCGGCCTCGGCGCGGCTGGCTTCGAGCTCGGCGGTGCGCTCGACGACGCGCTGCTCCAGCGTCTCGGCGGCGCGGCGCAACTGGGCGTCGCTCTCGAGCAGCGCCTCCGCCGTGCGCACGCGCGCGGTGACGTCGTTGCAGGTAGCGACGAAGCCGCCGCCCGGCAACGGGTCGAGCCGCAGCTCGACGACCAGGCCACCCCCTTCTCCGTTACCCGCCGTGCTGACCTCGTGGGTCAGCGGCGCCTCGGGCCGGCGCAGCAGCGCATGGTCGAGCGGCAAAAGAGCAGCGAAGCGGTCGTTGGAGATCTCCAGCCGGCCGTCCTTGTCGAAGGCGGCGATGCCCATGCCGACATGGTCGAGGCTGTTGCGCAGAATGTCGTAGTTGTAGCGGATCGCCTCCGACGCCTCGTCGATCAGGGCGCGGGCGCTGCGCGACAGCCGCCCGCGGCGGCCGAAGGCGCCGACGATCACCCGCGCCGACGCCGCCCCCAGCGTGCCGGACAGCACGCGCTCGGTCTGCACCAGCGCCACCGGCAGCGACATCGGCCCGCTCAGCGTCCGCCCGGCGCGCTCGGGGCCGACGAAGCGGGCCAGCAACTCGCGTAGCTCGGCGATGCGCAGGGCATCGGCCGGCGCCGGCCGCGTCGGCGGCTCGGGCTCGGCACCGAACACGAAGGCGTCGGCTTGCTCGGCATCGGTGCCCGAGGCGCGGACCAGCAGCGACCCGCCGACCAGCAGCAGGGTGTTGACCAGGATGGCGACGACGAAGCCCTGCCCCACCGGGTCGAGCGACGCCAACGGCGCGGGCAACCAGTCGTGCAGGGGTGCGGCGGGGCCGGCCTGGGTGGTGAGCAGGCTGGGCAGCAGCAGGGCGTAGAGCCAGATGACGAAGCCGCCCACCAGGCCTGCGATCACGCCGTAGCGATGGGCGCGCCGCCAGTAGAGGCCGAGGATGAGGCCGGGCGCGAAGTTCGACACCGCGGCGAAGCTGATCAGGCCGATCGAGGCGAGCGGCAGGTAGCCCGAGATGACGCGCTCGTAGGCGTAGCCCGCCATCAGGATCAGCACGACCGCGGCGCGGCGCACGTTGACGACCAGCGCGCCCATCTGCTTCTGGCCGCCGGCCTGGCGCAGCACATAGGGCATCAGGAGCTCGTTGCCGATCATGGCGGAGAGCGCCATGCAGGCGACCACCACCATCGAGGTCGCCGCCGACAGGCCGCCGATGAAGACCAGCGCCGACAACCAGCCCTCGCCGTGACTGAGCGGTAGCTGCAGCACGTAGAGGTCGGCGCTGACCGAGCGGCCGAGCAGCAGCACGCCGGCCGCCGCGATCGGCAGCACGAACAGGTTGATCAGCACCAGGTAGCTCGGGAACAGCCAGCGCGCGGTGCGCAAGCTCGCGGGATGGCCGTGCTCGACGACCGCGGCATGGAACTGGCGCGGCAGGCAGAGGAAGGCCATGCCGGAGAGCAGCGTCGTCACGATCCAGGTGAGCGGCGAGCCCTCGCGAGCCACCTGGTCGAGCACGACCGGCTGGTCGACCAGGCGGCGCCACAGGTCGGCCGGGCCGTCGAACAGGACGAACAGCACGAACGGGCCCACGGTCAGCAGCGCCACCAGCTTGACCACCGATTCGAAGGCCATCGCCAGCATCATGCCGCGATGCTGCTCGGAGGCGTGGACGTTGCGCACGCCGAACAGGATGGTGAACACTGCCATCAGGCCGGCGACGATCAGCGAGGTGTCGGTGTGGACCACGCCGGCGCGGCCATCGATCCACGGCGTCGGCTCGGCGACGGCGCGGAAGGTCGAGGACACGGCCTGCAGTTGCAGCGCGATGTAGGGCAGCACGCCGATCGTGGCGAACAGGGCGGCGATGACGCCGACGGCGCGGCTCTTGCCGTAGCGCGAGGCGAGGAAGTCGGCGATCGAGGTGACGTTATGCTGCTTGGCGACCCGCACCAGCTTGCGCAGCAGCGGGTAGCCCGCGGTCACCACCAGAACGGGCCCGGTATAGATCAGGATGAAGTCGAAGCCGGCGGTCGAGGCGCGGCCGACCGCGCCGTAGAAGGTCCACGAGGTGCAGTAGATTGCCAGCGACAGGCCGTAGACGGTGGGCGCGATCGTGGCGCTCGCCGACCACGCGCGCTGGTGCCGGTCGCCGAAATAGGCCACGGCGAACAGCAGGCCGAGATAGGCCAGCGACAGCGCGAGGACCGCGGGTTCGGCGAGCATTGCCCGTTATTGAACCGCGGCGGTCCGGTCGCGACAAGCCTCGGCCGGCGGGCGGGCGTCAGTTCGGACGCGTGGGGTAGATGCCGTCCCAGTTGATGAAGTAGCCCATCACCAGATAGGGCATCATGTTCGGATGTGCGGCCGCGCCGCCGGTGGCGCCAGCGTAGGAGACTTGGGCGGCCACCGACGTCGACGGGGCGGTCGGTCCGCCCGGCGGCGCAGAGTAGGCCTGGATGGGCCTCGGGGGCGAGCCGGCGACGACCGCACGCGACAGCTTGGAAAGTGGCGCGGCCGTGTTGGGTCCGGCCGTCATGCCGGTGGTCCCGCCGGAACTGAGCCTGGCGGTCATGGTGTGCGTATGGGATGCCCCCTGGATCGAGCTCGACAATGTCACGGTCTGCGCGCCGACCTGCTGGACAAAGACATAGGGGGTTCCGGTTACAGCCTGACCGGCGCTGACCGGAATGAATCCGGCGATGTTCGGAAGGTTGAAAGTCGCCCGGCCGTCACCGCCAAACCGGACGCCGAGCAGCGAGTACAATGCCGGATATTGTTGAATGTTCATCTGGCGGCCATCGCAGGGCCACCAGCCGGCCGAGGCTGAACGTGTAGGGGAAAATCCGAATTTCGCCGATGAATGCGTCTGCCATCTGTCTCTCCCGTCTTGCCCGGCGATCAGTTGAACTGCGGGTAAATGCCGATCGTGCCGCCGTTGCATGCGAGCACCCAGCCCTCGAAATCATCGAAGCCGGGCCGCCGGCCGTGCAAGAACTGCAACGTTTCGTACAATCCCAGGCCGAGGCCATAGATGGCGATCTTGTCGGCCGCCGCCTCGACGGGATCGAACGGCGGGTTCCCTTTCCCCGGCGTGTCCACGCACATGCGCGACCACAATCGGCGCAGGTGAGGGACTGCGATCATGTCTCCCATGGGCGTCATTGAACCGTGCCGGTTGGCTCGCTACAAGCCTCGGCCATGGCAAGTTACCAGTACATCTACGTGATGAAGGGTCTGAACAAGACCTTTCCGGGCGGCAAGCAGGTCCTGAAGGACATCTGGCTCTCCTTCTTTCCGGGCGCCAAGATCGGCGTGCTGGGCCTCAACGGCGCCGGCAAGTCGACCCTGCTCAAGGTGATGGCCGGCGAGGACGACAACTTCACCGGCGAGGCCTGGGCGGCCGAGGGCGTCAACGTCGGCTTCCTCAAGCAGGAGCCGCAGCTCAACGAAAAGAAGGACGTGCTAGGCAACGTCATGGAGGGCGCGGGCGAGATGGCGACCATGCTGGCCCGCTTCGAGGAGGTGTCGAACGCCTTCTCCGATCCCGACGCCGACATGGACAAGCTGATCGCCGAGCAGGCCGAGCTGCAGGAGAAGATCGACGCCGGCAACGGCTGGGACCTCACCCGCCAGGTCGAGATCGCGATGGACGCGCTGCGCTGCCCGCCGGCCGACTCCGGCGTCGACAAGCTGTCGGGCGGCGAGAAGCGCCGGGTCGCGCTGTGCCGCCTGCTGCTGAGCCGACCCGACATGCTGCTGCTCGACGAGCCGACCAACCATCTCGACGCCGAATCGGTGGCCTGGCTGGAGCGCCATCTCGCCGAGTTCCCCGGCACCGTCGTGGCGGTCACCCACGACCGCTACTTCCTCGACAATGTCGCGGGCTGGATCCTCGAGCTCGATCGCGGCGCCGGCATCCCGTGGGAGGGCAACTACTCCTCGTGGCTGAAGCAGAAGGACCAGCGGCTGGCGCAGGAGGAGAAGACCGCCGACGCCCGCCGCCGCACCATGCAGCGCGAGCTCGAATGGATGGGCACCAGCCCGTCGGCGCGGCGCTCCAAGAGCAAGGCGCGCATCGCCGCCTACAACCAGATGGTCGAGGAGGAGCAGAACGCGACGCTCGACACGCAGCAGATCGTCATCCCGGCTGGCCCGCGTCTGGGCGACCATGTGATCACGGCCGAAGGCATCTCCAAGGGCTTCGGCGACCGACTGTTGATCGACAACCTTTCCTTCAACCTGCCGCCAGGCGGCATCGTCGGCGTGATCGGGCCCAACGGCGCCGGCAAGACGACGCTGTTCAAGATGATCACCGGCCAGGACAAGCCGGATTCGGGGACTTTCTCGGTCGGGCCGACGGTCAAGCTGGGCTACGTCGATCAGAGCCGCGAGACGCTCGATGCCAACAAGACGGTGTGGGAGGAGCTGTCGGGCGGCCTCGACATCATCAAGCTCGGCAACCGCGAAGTGTCGAGCCGCGCCTATTGCGGCTCGTTCAACTTCAAGGGCGCCGACCAGCAGAAGAAGGTCGGCCAGCTCTCGGGCGGCGAGCGCAACCGCATCAACCTCGCCAAGATGTTGAAGAGCAGCGCCAACGTGCTGCTGCTCGACGAGCCAACCAACGATCTCGACGTCGATACCCTGCGGGCACTGGAAGAGGCGCTGGTCGACTTCGCCGGTTGCGCGGTGGTCATCAGCCACGATCGCTGGTTCCTCGACCGCATCGCCACCCACATGCTGGCCTTCGAGGGCGACAGCCACGTCGAATGGTTCGAGGGCAACTACCAGGACTACGAGGCCGACCGCCACCGCCGCTTCGGCACCGACGCCGACCAGCCGCACCGCATCAAGTACAAGCCGCTGGTGCGGAAGTGACATTGGCCGGCAAAGCCGGCCAATGTCATCCCGAGCGTAGCGAGGGATCTTTTCTTCAGGTCACGAAAGACCCCTCACTTTGTTCGGGATGACAGCGTGTCCTGACGCGCCAGCTCCACGTCGATGAAGTCCATGCGGTCCTTGCCCCAGAAGATCTGGTCGCCGACCACGAAGGTCGGGGCGCCGAAGACGCCGCGGGCGAGGCCGGCGTCGGTCTCGGCGATCAGTTCCTGACGGACCTCCTCGCTATCGGTCAGGGCGAGGAAGCTGCTGGGGTCGATGCCCAGCGTGGCGGCGATCGGCCGTAGTCCCTCGAGCTCGGCGACCGAGGCGTCGTCGCGCTCCCAGTAGGCGGCGAAGATCGCTTCCAGATAGTCCCATTCCCTGCCGAAGCGGCGCGCGGCGAGAGCGCCGCGCAGGGCCGGGCTGGTCTTGATCGGGAACTTGCTCGGCATCCGGAACGGCAGCTCGTAGCGCCTGGCCCAGCGGCGCAGGTCGGCGATGCGGTTGGCGATCTTGGCCTTCGGCTCGTCCATCAGCACATAGTTGTGGTGGCGGAAGACGTAGCCGAGGTTGAACGGGTGCGGCACGACCGTCGCGCCGTGCTTCGCGGCGACCGGCTTGATCAGGTGGAGCGCGAAGTAGCTGTTGGTGCTGCCGAGGTCCCAGTAGAAGTCGATCGTCCTGGCCATGGGCCTAGCGCGCGAACATGCGCCGCGCCTTCTCCTGGTCGTAAGGTCCCTCCTGCAGCGAATCGGGGTCCCATTCGCTGCGCTCGATCGCGAAGAAATCGGTGCCATAGACGTGGATCGCGCCCGTCACCTTGGCGCTGGGATTCACCACCGAGTGGATGAGGTCCGGCCCGAAGGCGAGCGCGTCCCTGGTGCACAGCGACTTGGCGCCCGCCGCCTCGATGCCGCGAGTCGAGTCGGCCGGCAGGCGCCGCCAGAGGATGTTGTCCTCGCGCCCGCCATAAACGCCGATCACCGCCCAGGTATTATGGTTGTGCGGCATGATCACCATGTTCACCGGCCACAGCACGTTGACGATGGTGAGGTCGTCCGAGCGGTGGATCGGCACGATGCCGCCGCCCTTCGGCTCGCCCAGGGTCGCCACGACGCCCGCCGGATCGGCACGCGTCACCACCTCGCGAACATTGCGCGCGCTGTCGGCGCCATCGAGCGCGGTGCGGCAGTCGGCGATGAAGCGGTCCTTGTCGAACATCGGAATCCCCCTTAGTGCAGCCGCCGCACGTGTGGCGTGCCCTCGCACGGCACGTAACGCACGCCGTCTTTCATGATGAAGGCGAAGCGCTTGTTGTCCTGCAGCACGCGCACATCCGCCAGCGGATCGCCGTCGACCAGCAGCAGGTCGGCGAGGTAGCCCGGCTTCACCAGACCGATCTCGTCGGGACGGCGCATCGCCTCGCCGCCGGTGCGCGTCGCCGCCTGCAGCACCTCGCTGGGGCTGAAGCCGAAATGCTGCACGAACAGCTCGAGGTCGCGCGCGTTGCCGCCCTGCGGGTTGGCCGCGAAGCCGTAGTCGCCGCCGACCAGGACGCGGATGCCGCGCTTGCGCATCTCGACATGGACGCGACAGCTCGCCTCGTAGCTCGCTTTCAGCCGGTCGGCCAGGACACGTCCCGCCGGGGTGTTGTCGCCGCGCATCGACTCGAGCCGGTTGACGACCAGCGAGAAGGCGGGGCCGGTGAAGATCCTGTCTTTGGCATCTTCGAGGAGGTCGAGCGCCTCCTCGTCGGCGAAGTCGCAGTGATAGATGATGTCGACGCCGTGCCGCACCGCGCGCTTGACGGCGACCGAGGCGCGGGCATGCGCGGCCACCCGGCGGCCGATCGTGTGGGCAGCTTCGACGCCGGCGGCCACCTCCGCATCGGTCATCACCGCGACGTCCGACAACGCCGACTCGGTGCCGACGTCGCCCGAGATGTTGAGCTTGATGGTGTCGACACCCTCGCGCAGGCAGAGGCGCGCCATCTTGCGGACCTCGTCGGGTCCGTCGACGGCGACGCCGAAGCTCTGCGAGTCGAGATGCAGCTGCCGTCCATCGCCCAGGCCGCCGGTCACGGTGAGCTCGGGGCTCGCCGCCAGCAGGCGCGGCCCGTCGACCACCCCCTTCTCGATAGCGTCGCGCACCACGACGTCAAGGCGGATCTTGGCGGCCGCGCCGGAGACGGCGCTGGTGAAGCCCGCTCCCAGGAGCTTGCGGCCCGCGTCCATGGTCATCAGCGTGTGGTCCTCGGGCGGCAACTCGCCCAGCGCCGTGCCGCGCGGCGTGTCGACGAAGGACAGGTGCGCATGGCCCTCGACCATGCCGGGCATCAGGAACTTCCCGCCGGCGTCGATCTTCTCCGCGCCGCTCGCGTCGAGCGCCTCGGCCTGCGGCGCGACGGCGGCGATGCGGTTGTCCTCGACCAACACCTTGCCGGGAAACGGCGCAGCACCGCTGCCGTCCCAGATCCTGGCATTGTCGATCAGCAGTCGCATGACCATCCCTCCATCTGTCACCCGATTTCTGGCATAGATTTGCTCGCGGGCAATGCCGGCCGGCGCTACATCTTTCGGCCGTACCCGGGGCGACACAACAGCGGAGAACGGCATGACCGACTACGATGCGATCATCATCGGCACCGGGCAGGCCGGGCCGAGCCTCGCCCGACGGCTCGCCGACTCCGGCCAGAAGGTCGCGGTCGTCGAGCGCAATCGCTTCGGCGGCACCTGCGTCAACACCGGATGCACGCCGACCAAGGCGATGGTCGCGAGCGCCTACGCCATGCATGTCGCACGCCGCGGCACCGACTACGGTTTCTCGGGGGCCGGCGAGATCAAGGCCGACATGAAGCGGATCAAGGCGCGCAAGGACCATATCGTCAGCCTGAGCACCAAGGGCGTCGAACGATCGCTCAAGAGCCGCAAGAACTGCACCGTCTACGAGGACCATGCGCGCTTCGTGGCGCCACACGAGGTCGCGGTCGGCGGCGAGACCCTTCACTCGGATCGGATCTTCCTGGATGTCGGCAGCCGGGCCGCGATCCCGCAGATCCCCGGCCTGGACAGCGTCCCCTACTTCACCAACAGCACGATCATGGATGTCGATTTCCTGCCCCGGCACCTGCTGGTGCTGGGCGGCAGCTATGTCGGGCTCGAGTTCGGGCAGATGTATCGCCGCTTCGGCAGCGAGGTGACGATCGTCGAGGTCGGGCCGCGCCTGATCGGGCGCGAGGACGATGAGGTCTCCCAGACGGTGGCGGCGTTCCTGGAGCGCGAAGGCATCGCGGTGCAGGTGAACGCCAAGTGCCTCAGCCTCGCCAAACGGGGCGACGACATCGTCATGGCGCTCGACTGCGAGGGCCAGTCGCGCGAGGTCGCAGGCTCCCACCTGCTGGTCGCCACCGGGCGGCGGCCGAACACCGACGACCTCGGCCTCGACCGCGCCGGCGTCAAGCTCGATGCCCGCGGCTACATCGAGGTCGACGACGAGCTGCGCACCACCGTACCGGGCATCTGGGCGCTCGGCGACTGCAACGGCCGCGGCGCCTTCACCCATACGACGTACAACGACTTCGAGATCGTGGCGGCGAACCTGCTCGATGCCGACAGGAGGAAGGTCAGCGACCGCATCGTCGCCTACGCGCTCTATACCGATCCGCCGCTCGGCCGCGCCGGCATGACCGAAGCGGAGGTTCGCCGCAGCGGCCGGCGCGCCCTCGTGGCCAGGATCGACATGGAGAACGTCTCTCGCGCCTTCGAGAAGGGCGAGACCGAGGGGTTCATGAAGATGCTCGTCGACGCCGAGTCCAAGCAGATCCTGGGCGCATCGTTCCTGGGCACCAGCGGCGACGAGGCCATCCACTGCATCCTCGATCTCATGTACGCAAAGGCGCCGTACACGGTGCTGCAACGCGCCGTCCACATCCATCCGACGATCGCCGAATTCATTCCCACGATGCTCGAGGACCTCGCGCCGCTGAAGTAGGCCGCTGGCACGGAACTTGCTGCCGGGCGGGCATGACCGCCCTGGAGAAGCCGCCCACGCCCGGCCAGCCGGGTTTCGCGTCTTATATCCCCGAGTCGGCGCCGTTCTCGCCCGAGCAGCGCGACTGGCTGAACGGCTTCTTTGCCGGTTTCTTGGCCGACTACAGCGCGCGCCCGCCGCCGCTGCCCGCCGCGGCCAATCCGGCCTTCGCCGATCCCATGGAAGGCGACGACGAGGAGGCGCCGTGGCACGATCCGACCATCTCGCTCGCTGAGCGCATGGCGATGGCCGATGGCCGGCCGCTGCGCGGGCGCATGATGGCAGCCATGGCGCAGCAGGATTGCGGCCAGTGCGGCTATACCTGCGAGACCTACGCCAACGAGATCGTGCAGCACGCCGAGGAGCGGCTGAACCTCTGCGTGCCGGGCGGCAAGGAGACCGCCCGCATGCTGAAGACGCTCATCGAGGAGATGGGCGGCGGCGCGACCGACCCCGACGAGGAGAAGGCCAAGGCCGAGGCGCGCGTCGCGGCGCGCCTGGAGCCGAAAGCGCCGGTCGAACGCGGCTACTCCCGCGAGGCGCCGGTCGAGGCGCGGTTCCTGTCGGCGACGCTGCTGAACAAGGGCGAGTCGGAGAAGGCGACCTTCCACGTCGAGTTCGATCTCGCCGGCACCGGCCTCGACTACACCGTCGGCGACAGCTTCGGCGTCTACCCGCGCAACGATCCCGCGCTGGTCGCGGCGATCGTCGAGGCGATCGACGCGCCGGCCGACTTCCCGATCGCCGGCAAGCCGCTCGTTGAGGTGCTGACCGAGGACATGGCGCTGTCGCCCGCCCCCGACATGTTGTTCGAACTGATCTCCTACATGGTGGGCGGCGAGCGCAAGGCGAAGGCCAAGGCGCTGGCCGCCGGCGAGGATCCCGACGGTGACGCCGCGACGCTCGACGTGCTGGCGGCGGTCGGCAAGTTCCCCGGCATCCGGCCCGATCCCGAGGCCTTCGTCGAATGCCTCGAAGGCCTGCAGCCGCGGCTCTATTCGATCTCGTCCTCGCCCAAGGTCGATGCCGACCGCCTGACGCTGACCGTCGATCACGTGCGCTACACGATCGACGGCGAGGACCGTTTGCGGCTGGGCGTCGCCTCGACCTTCCTGTCGCGCGCGCTCGTGCCGGGCACGCCGCTCGAGGTCTATATCCAGCGGGCGCACAACTTCGCGCTGCCGGCCGATCCCATGACGCCGATCATCATGGTCGGGCCGGGCACCGGCGTGGCGCCGTTCCGCGCCTTCCTGCAGGAGCGCTTCGTGACCCAGGCGCCGGGCGATGCCTGGCTGTTCTTCGGCCATCAGCGCAGCGCCTGCGATTTCTTCTACGAAGACGAGCTCGCCGGCCTTCAGGCGCAGCAGGCGCTGACCCGCCTGTCGCTCGCCTGGTCGCGCGATGCGGAGACGCCCAAGACCTACGTGCAGGATCGCCTGCGCGCCGAAGCGGCCGAGGTCTGGTCATGGCTGCAGCGCGGCGCGCACTTCTATGTCTGCGGCGACGCCAAGCGCATGGCGGGCGACGTCGAGAAGGCGGTGATGGAGATCGCGCAACAGCATGGCGGCTTCGACGTCCGCAGCGCCAAGGCGTTCGTCGCCGATCTCAAGAAGTCAGGCCGCTACCAGGCCGACGTGTACTAGGGAAAAGCGGCCGCGAGCGCGCGACGAGCCGCAGCAAGGCCCTGCTTCGCGGTTTCGTCGGCTGCTCGTTGCCAGTGCGCAGGATTGGGCGCCTCGTAGGACAGGTAGCCGTCATAGCCCTTCTCGGCCAGCAGGCTCAGCAGTCCCGTCCAGTCGACGACGCCCTTGCCCGGCGGCAGGCGATCGACCGGCGGCAGGCTGGGCGGCGGCGCGTCGGGCACGTCGCTGAACTGGACGTAGAGGATCTCGGCACCGGGTACTTCCTCGAACCCGCGTCCGGGCCGGCCGCCGCGCTGCAGGTGATAGGCGTCGAGCAGCAGGCCGACATTCGCAGCCCCCGCCCGCGCGATCAGGTCGCGCAGGATGTCGAGGCTGCTCACCACCGGATGCTGGAACTGGTATTCGAGCGCAAGCCTGAGACCAAAGCCGCCGGCGATCTCGCCGGCGCGGCGGACATTCTCGATGGCGTCCTCGGTCGAGGCCGTGCCCGGGCCGATGGCGCTCATCATCAGGCCGCAGCCCAGAGCCACCGCGTTCTCGCACGAGTCGCGGAACACGCCGAACAGGCGCTCGCGCTCGCCGCCGATCGCGAAGATCCAGCCGTATTCGACGCCCATCGCGCTGACCGGCAGGCCGGCGGCGCGCACCAGATCGAGAACCGCGGCGTTCGACAGGCCGCGCTCGGCAGCACGCTGGAAGTCGACACGACGCAGCTCGATCGCTTCGAAGCCGCCGGCCTTGGCGGCGGCCAATGCCCGATCGAGCGGAGTGGTATCGACGGTCCAGGTATGGAGCGCGAGGCCGCGGAAGCGATGCACCGGCGTCAGATCCGCGGGCGTCAGATCCGCTGGTCCATCTCCAGCGCCGGTTCCGGCACATCGACGCAGCCGATGATGCGCGCCGGCACGCCGGCCGCCGTGCAGCCCGCCGGCACCGCCTCGAGCACCACGCTGCCGGCCGCGATCTTGGCGCAGGCGCCGATCTCGATATTGCCGAGCACCTTGGCGCCGGCGCCGAGGAGCACGCCGCGCCGCACCTTCGGATGGCGGTCGCCGCGCTCCTTGCCGGTGCCGCCCAGGGTCACGCCGTGCAGCATCGACACGCCGTCCTCGACGACCGCGGTTTCGCCGATCACCACGCCCGTGCCGTGGTCGATGAAGATGCTCTTGCCGATCACCGCGCCGGGATGGATGTCGAGGCCGAACAGCGCGCTCGCCCGGCTCTGCAGGTAGTGCGCCAGGCTGTGCCGGCCGCGCACCCAGAGCCAATGCGCGACGCGGTAGGTCTGCAGCGCGTGATAGCCCTTGAACCACAGCAGCGGGTCGAGATGCGACGTGCAGGCCGGATCGCGGTCGGCGACCGCGACGATATCGGCGCGAGCGGCATAGCCGATCGCCGGATCGTCGTTCAGTGCCTCGTCGAAGGTCTGGCGGATCAGCGCCGCCGGCACCTCGGTCGTGCCGACCAGGCGCGCGAGGTGGTAGCTCAGCGCCCCCTCGAAGCGCGACTGGCTGAGAATGGTAGCGTGAAGGGTGCCGGCCAGCACGGGCTCGGCCGCGGCGGCCTGCTGGGCCGCTTCCCGGATTTTCGTCCACACAGGGTCGACCGAGCGCTGCCCGGCCGGGTTCTTGACGACTGCGCTATCCATGGCGCTCTCCTTCGACCGCGGCGGGCGGGAAGAACTCCTCCCGTCAACGTGTCTACTTGCCGGAAGTTACAGCCGCTGTTCGCGTCCGCCAGAGAATATTCTTTCTCCGACGAATAAGGACGCCTCATGCGTTCAGCGGCTGGCGCGCTTTTCGAGCTCGCCGATCAACGCGTCGACCTTGCCGCCGTTGTTCTGGATATAGGAATTGAAGTCCGACCGGCGAGTCATGACCATGCTCACGCCTTCGATCTTCACATCGGTGATGCGCAGGCCCTGACCCGAATCGCGGACCTCCCACTGGATGGCGATCGGCTGGCCGTTGCTCTGGTTGAGCTTGCTGGCGACGACGGAGCTGCCGTTGGGGCGGTTCGAGACGTTGGTGACGGCGAGCGTCTGGCCGCCGTACTGGCCGAAGCGCTCGCTGTAGGCTCGCGCCTCGGCGCTGATCGCCGCCTTGAGGAAGCGTCCGCGCTGCTCGGGAGTGGTCGCCTCCCAGTGCGTGGCGAGCGCGGCGCGGCCCATGTAGGGCAGGTCGAAGTACCTCTCCAGCACGGCGCGGATGCCGGCTTCCCGCTGGGCGCCCTGGGTGGTCTGGATCAGCTCGATCACTTCGGCCGCCACCTTCTCGATGAGCTGGGCGGCAGGACCATCGGCGGCATGCGCCGGCAGGGCCAGCGCGGCGGCAGCGGCACACAAGAAGGCACGACGAGAGGCGAACGGCATCACCAATCGCTCCTGAGGACAGTGAAAGGGACGGGGAGTCCTAGCGTACCAGCGCGAGCTTGTCGCGGCGTTCCAGCTCGGCCCGCGGCCCGTTCTTCTCCCGCTTCTGGCGGATGATCTCCGCCCGCTGCTGGGTGTAGGCCGACTTCAGGGCGGCATAGTAGTCGACCGAGTTCCGCTCGAGGTCGTCCAGCGCATAGAGCGTGCGCGAACGGGTGTCGAGCACGGTCGCCCCGAAACGCGCCCCGGCATAGATCCAGCCGGCATCCCGGCTGATGCTGAAGGCCACGATGCTGAACGGATCGACCGCGGCGTCGATCGCCAGGCCCACGCCGTCGCGGGCGTTGGACGGGCCGATCACCGGCAGGACGATGTAGAAGCCGCCATTCTCGGGCTCGACGCCGGCGTAGTAGCCGACCGTGTTGCCGAAGCCTTCCTTGGTCTTGCTGAGGCCGATCGCCGAGGCGACGTCGAACAGGCCTACGACCCCGATGGTCGAGTTCACCAGGAAGCGCGCCAGGGTCGTGCCGGCGCGGCCCGGATCGCCCTGGACCACCTCGGCAATGGCCGTGACCGGCTCGCCGAGATTTTCCAGCGCATTGTGCAGGCCGCGCTGGGCCGGGGCCGGCATCCAGTCGCGGTAGAGCACGGCGACCGGCCGGATGGCGACGGTGTCGACCGCCCGGTTGATCGAAAAGACGAAGCGGTTCGCGCCCTCGATCGGGTCCCAAACCTCGGCAGCGCCGGTGTCGCGGCCGGCGCAGCCACCGAGCATCGCTGCCGCTGCGGCCACGGCCAGGGCAGGCCGGCGCACGCCCGCGAGCATGTTCAGAAAACGTTCGACCATTGACGCAAAAAGCTCCCCGAAACGGCACCGCTCTGCCGCAATCGCGAAGAGTGTCGCACACGCCGCCTGCGGTTTGAAGGCAGATCGGTGGACATCATGTAGTTTTCCCCTTGCATACATAAATATATTTTTATATTAATTTAATCATGGACCGGCTGCTAACTTTGCTGCGCGCGGCGGCGGAAGACACGCGGCTGCGCATTCTCGCGCTGGCGGCGCGGGAGGACCTGACCGTCAGCGACTACGTGCATGTGCTGGGGCAAAGCCAGCCGCGCGTGTCGCGCCATCTCAAACTGCTGGTCGAGGGCGGCCTGCTGGAGCGCTTCCGCGAAGCCCAGTTCACGCGCTTCCGGCTGGTGACCGGCGGCGATGATGCCGCCCTGGTCCGCGAATTCGTGCGCCGGCTCGACCCCAAGAACCCGCGGCTGGCGACCGACCGGGCGCGGCTCGATGCGCTGCAGCAGCGCCGCCAGACGGCGGCGGTCCGTTTCTTCCGCGACAATGCCCAGCGCTGGGACGAGCTCAGGGCGCTGCACGTCGCCGATCGCGAGATCGAGCGGGCGCTGGCCCATCATCTGCCGATCAACGCCCGCCGGCTGCTCGACATCGGCACCGGCACGGGCCGGCTGCTCGAGGTGCTGGCACCCAAGGTCGAGCGCGCGATCGGCGTCGACCAGAGCCGCGAGATGCTGGCGCTCGCCCGCGCCAACCTGGCCCGCGCCGGCCTCGACAATGCCGAGATCCGGCAGGCCGACATGTATGCCCTGCCGTTCGAGGCCGAGAGCTTCGACGTCGTCACCATCCATCACGTGCTGCATTACGCCGAGGATCCGGCCGCGGCGCTGGCCGAAGCCGCGCGCGTCGTGCGCCCGGGCGGCGTGGTGCTGGTCGTCGACTTCCAGCCGCACGACCTCGTCGAGCTGAAGCGCGAGCACGCCCACGTCCATCTCGGCTTCGCCGACAACCAGGTGCAGGGCTGGCTGCGCAGTGCCGGCCTCAATCCGCTGGAGCCGATCGACTTCCCCGGCCGCCGGCTGATGACCGTCATCTGGCGCGGCGAGCGCGATTCGGCGCAGCTCGCCCCCCGCCCGTCCAATCTCACGCAAGGAGCAGCGCGGTGAGCCTGTCCGACTTCCCCGCCCGCGCGCCGCAGCGGCTCAAGGTCTCGTTCGAGTTCTCGCCGCCCCGGACCGAAGCGGCCGAGCGCACGCTGTGGGAGACGATCGAGCGCCTCGCGCCGCTCAGGCCCACCTTCTTCTCGGTGACCTACGGCGCCGGCGGCTCGACCCGCCAGCGCACCCACGAGACGGTGGTGCGGCTGAAGAAGGAAACCGGCGTCGACGCGGCGGCTCATCTCACTTGCGTGGCGGCCACCCGGGGCGAGATCGACGACATCGCCCGCGCCTACTGGGATGCCGGCATCCGCCACATCGTGGCGCTGCGCGGCGATCCGCCGAGCGGCATGGGCGGCAAGTACTGCCCGCATCCCGGCGGCTACGCCGACGCCGCCGCGCTGGTCGCCGGCCTGAAGAAGATCGGCGACTTCCAGATCAGCGTCGCGGGCTATCCCGAGAAGCATCCCGATTCGGCGAGCGTCGCGGCCGACCTCGACAACCTCAAGCGCAAGGTCGATGCCGGCGCCGACCGCTGCATCACCCAGTTCTTCTTCGAGTGCGACGACTTCCTGCGCTTCCGCGACCAGGCCGCGCGCCGGGGCATCGGCGTGCCGATCGTGCCGGGAGTCATGCCGGTCTCCAACTTCCAGGGCATCTCGAGGATGGCCGGCCTGTGCGGCTCGAAGGTCCCCGCGTGGCTCGCCGACATGTTCGCGGGCCTCGACGACGACGTCGAGACGCGCCGCATGATCGCCGCCACGGTTGCGGGCGACCTGTGCCGCCGCCTGCATGCCGAAGGCGTCGACCAGTTCCATTTCTATACGCTGAACCGCGCGGACCTCACCTTCGCGCTGTGCCACCTGTTGGGAGTTCGCCGCCATGACTCGTAGCCAGAAGGCCGATCTCCTGCGCCAGATCGCACAGGAGCGCATCCTGGTGAAGGACGGTCCCTACGGCACCGCGATCCAGGCCTATCGCCTCGACGAGGCGGGCTTCCGCGCCGGCCGCGACTTCGCGCAGGACCAGAAGGGCAACAACGACCTGTTGAACATCACCCGTCCCGACGTGGTGAGCGCGATCTGCAACGCCTACATCGACGCCGGCGCCGATCTGCTGGCGACCAACACCTTCAACGCCAACGCCATCAGCCAGGGCGACTACGGCCTGCAGGACCGGGCGCGCGAGATCAACCTCGCGGCCGCCAGGATCACCCGGGAATGCGCCGATGCCGCGACGGCCAAGCACCCGGGCAAGCCGCGCTTCGTCGCCGGGGCGCTGGGGCCGACCAACAAGACGCTGTCGGTGTCGCCCAACGTCAACGATCCCGGCTTCCGCGCCGTCACCTTCGACGAGGTCAAGGGCATCTATCGCGAGCAGATCGACGGGCTGCTCGACGGCGGCGTCGACTTCATCCTGATCGAGACGGTGTTCGACACGCTGAACGCCAAGGCCGCGATCGTCGCCGCCGACGAGGCGGGCGAGGCGCGCGACGAGGAGATCCCGGTGATGGTCTCGATGACCCTGACCGATCTCGCCGGCCGCAACCTGTCGGGCCAGACGGTCGAAGCCTTCTGGCACTCGGTGCGCCACGCCAAGCCGCTGACCATGGGCCTGAACTGCAGCTTCGGCGCGACCGAGCTGCATCCCTACGTCAACGCACTCCATCCGCAGGTCGATGGCCTCGTCTGCGTCTATCCCAACGCCGGCCTGCCCAACGAGCTCGGCGCTTACGACGAGCCACCGGAGATGACGGCGAAGCTGGTCAAAGGCTGGGCCGAGAACGGCTGGCTGAACATCGTCGGCGGCTGCTGCGGCACCACGCCGGCGCACATCAGGGCCGTCGCCGAGGCGGTCAGAGGCCTCAGGCCGCGCCAGTGGCATGCCCTGCCGCCGGCGCTGCGTCTCTCGGGAATGGAAGCAGCGAGCTTCATGTAATGAGTAACGAGCGTACAGCCACGGGCGGCGACCAAGGTCGCGCCCTATTCATCAACATCGGCGAGCGGACCAACGTCACCGGCTCGGCGCGGTTCAAGAAGCTCGTTCTGGAGGGCGACTACACCGCCGCCGTCGAGGTCGCGCGCCAGCAGGTCGAGGCCGGCGCCCAGGTCATCGACGTCAACATGGACGAGGGCCTGCTCGACTCCCAGTCGGCGATGGAGACTTTCCTCAAGCTGATCGCGGCCGAGCCCGACATCGCCAAGGTGCCGATCATGATCGACAGCTCCAAGTGGAGCGTGATCGAGGCCGGCCTGAAGTGCGTCGCCGGCAAGTCGATCGTGAACTCGATCTCGATGAAGGAAGGCGTCGAGCCGTTCATCGAGCACGCCAGGAAGGTCCGCCGCTACGGCGCCGCGGTCGTGGTCATGGCGTTCGACGAGAAGGGCCAGGCCGACACCCTGCAGCGCAAGGTCGAAATCTGCGAGCGCGCCTACAGGATCCTCACCGAGCAGGTCGGCTTCCCGGCCGAGGACATCATCTTCGACCCGAACATCTTCGCGATCGCCACCGGCATCGAGGAGCACAACAACTACGGCGTCGACTTCATCGAGGCGACGCGCGAGATCAAGAAGCGCTGCCCGCACGTCAAGATTTCCGGCGGCGTCAGCAACCTCTCCTTCTCCTTCCGCGGCAACGAGACCGTGCGCAAGGCGATGCACTCGGTGTTCCTGTACCACGCCATCCAGGCGGGCATGGACATGGGCATCGTCAATGCCGGCCAGCTCGAGGTCTATGACGAGATCCCGGCCGAGCTGCGCGAGGCTTGCGAGGACGCGATCCTCAATCGCCGACCCGACGCGACCGAGCGGATGCTGGAGATCGCGCCCAGGTACAAGGGCACTGGCGAGGCGGCCGAGACGCAGGACGCCGAATGGCGGAGCTGGCCGGTCGAGAAGCGGCTGGAGCACGCGCTGGTCAAGGGCATCGACCAGTTCGTCGTCGCCGACACCGAGGAGGCGCGCCAGTCGATCCCGCGGCCGATCGAGGTGATCGAGGGCCCGCTGATGGCCGGCATGAACGTGGTCGGCGACCTGTTCGGCGCCGGCAAGATGTTCCTGCCGCAGGTGGTGAAGAGCGCCCGCGTGATGAAGAAGGCGGTGGCGCACCTGCTGCCCTACATCGAGGCGGAGAAGACCGAGGGCGCCCGGTCCAAGGGCAAGATCGTCATGGCGACGGTCAAGGGCGACGTCCACGACATCGGCAAGAACATCGTCGGCGTGGTCCTGCAGTGCAACAACTTCGAGGTCATCGATCTCGGCGTCATGGTGCCGTTCCAGGAGATCCTGAAGAGCGCCAACGACAACAAGGCCGACATGATCGGCCTCTCCGGCCTGATCACGCCGTCGCTCGACGAGATGGTGACGGTCGCCGAGGAGATGACGCGGCAGAACTTCAAGCTGCCGCTGCTGATCGGCGGCGCCACGACCTCGAAGGTGCATACCGCGCTGCGCATCGCGCCGAAGTATCACGGCACGACCGTGCACGTGCTCGATGCCTCGCGCGCGGTCGGCGTCTGCACCGCGCTGACCTCGGAGTCCGGCGCCCAGGCCAGCGACTTCGCCAAGAAGGTCGCGCAGGAATACGAGAAGATCCGCGTCGAGCGCGCGGGCGGCGGCAAGGAGAAGCTCGTCACCCTGCAGAAAGCACGAGTGAACAGCCTCAAATTGGACTGGAGTGACTACACGCCGCCCAAGCCCGCGACCGCCGGCACGCGCGTCTTCGCCGAGTACCCGCTGCACGAGCTGGTCGAGCGCATCGACTGGACGCCGTTCTTCCGTGCCTGGGAGCTGGCCGGCAACTACCCGGAGATCCTCGAGGACAAGGTGGTCGGCGAAAGCGCGCGCAAGCTCTACGCCGACGCGCGCAAGATGCTCGACCGCATCGTGCGCGAGAAGTGGCTGACGGCGAAGGGCGTGGTCGCCTTCTGGCCATGCCGACGCGAGGGCGACGACGTCGTGCTGTTCGAGGACGAGACCTTCGGCAAGGAGGTCTCGCGCCTGTTCTTCCTGCGCCAGCAGATCGAGAAGCGGGCGCCGCGCGCCAACATGTGCCTGGCCGACTTCGTCTCGCCCAAAGCCGACTGGATCGGCGGCTTTGCCGTCACCGCCGGCCACGGCATCGAGGATCACCTGGCGCGTTTCAAGGCCGACCACGACGACTATTCCGACATCATGCTGAAGGCGCTGGCCGACCGCCTCGCCGAGGCCTTCGCCGAGCGCCTGCACGAGCGCGTGCGCAAGACGATCTGGGGCTATGCGCCGGACGAGGCGCTCTCCAACGACGAGCTGGTGCGCGAGAAGTATCGCGGCATCCGGCCGGCGCCGGGCTATCCCGCCTGCCCCGACCACAGCCAGAAGCCCGAGCTGTTCCGGCTGCTCAATGCCGGCCAGAACGCCGGCCTGACGCTCACCGAGAGCTTCGCGATGATCCCGATCTCGGCGGTGTCGGGCTACTACCTCGCCCATCCCGACGCCGCGTATTTCGGCGTCGCCCGCATCGGCCGCGACCAGGTCGAGGACTACGCCAAGCGCCGCGGCATCCCGATCGAGCAGGCCGAGAAGTACCTGCGCGCCAACATTGGGTATTAGAGCGGAGGCCAACCACCTCACCCTGAGGAGCGGCCTGAAGGGGCCGCGTCTCGAAGGGTGGGCACGAGCACCTTGTCTGTTACCCATCCTTCGAGACGCCGCGCTACGCGCGGCTCCTCAGGATGAGGTGATGCGCTCAGGCCGTTTTTGCCTTGAGCTCCTCGAGCTGCGCCCGCGCGCCGGCGATCATGCAGGCCAGGTCGCCGGTCAGCATCACCATGTCGAAGCCGCGCTTCACCGCACCGGCCGCGAACGCCGCGCTGGCGCAGTGCATGACGCACTTGATGCCGGCCTTGTGAGCGGCCGCCAGGATCTTGTCGCAGGTGGCCATGTGGAGCGGATCCGGGTTGTCGCCGCGCGGCGGCAGGCCGAGGGCAAACGAGAGATCGGCCGGCCCGATATAGACGGCATCGAGGCCGGGCGTGGCGCAGATGGCATCGAGGTTGGCGAGGCCTTCCTTGGTCTCGATCATGGCCATGACGACGATCTCGCCGTTGGCATTGGCGACGTAGTCGGCGCCGCCGTAGTGCACGGCGCGCACCGGCCCATTGGAGCGCATGCCGACGGGCGGGTAGCGGCACGCGGCCACCGCTTGCGCGGCTTCCTTGGCGTTATTCACCAGCGGCACGATGATGCCGTAGGCACCGAGGTCCAGGGCCTTCATAATGGCCGCCGGTTCGTTCCATGCCACCCGCACGACCGGGACGGTGTCCGTCTGTGAGATCGCCTGCAGCATCGGCGCTACGTCTTTCATTTCCGCCGTGCCGTGCTGCAGGTCGACGCACAAGGCATCGAAGCCCAGGCGCGCCATGACCTCTGCCGTGAGCCCGTGAGAGATCGACAGCCAGCCCAGCGTCACGCACTTCCCGTCGCGCCACATCTGTTTGATCTTGTTCTGCCGCATCGCTGCCTCCCTCGTCTCTCGCACGATCCTTTTCAATACCACGAGGCTTCGGCCGTCAGGTCAAGAAGATGATTGCCTACGCCCTCGTCCTTGCTGTCGGGCTGGTCGCCGGCCTCGTGAGCGGCATCGTCGGCACCGGCGCCACCATCATCCTGCTGCCGGTGCTCACCCTGGTTTTCGGGCCGAAGGCCGCGATCCCGATCATGGCGGTGGTCGCGCTGATGTCGAACTTCGCCAAGATCACCTCGTGGTGGCGCGAGATCGACTGGCGCGCCTGCGGCGCCTACGCGCTGGGCGGAATTCCCGGCGCGGCGCTGGGCGCGCGCACCATGCTCAGCCTGCCGCCGCGGCTGGTCGATCTCGCGCTGGGCTGCTTCTTCCTGATCATGATCCCGGGCCGCCATTGGCTCGCCAGGCGCCGCTACACCGTGGCGCTCTGGGTGCTGGCGCCGGCCGGCCTCGCCATCGGCTTCCTGACCGGCATCGTCGTCTCGACCGGGCCGATCACCGTGCCCTTGTTCTCCGCCTATGGGCTGGCGAAGGGCGCCTTCATCGCCACAGAGGCCGCCGCCTCGCTCGCGGTCTATATCAGCAAGGCCACGACCTTCCGCACCTTCGGCGCGTTGCCGACCGACATCGTGCTGAAGGGGCTGATCACCGGCTCGTCGGTGATGGCCGGCACCTATCTCTCCAGGCTCCTGCTCGAGCGCCTGAGCCTCGCCGCGTTCCAGTATCTGCTCGACATTGTGATGGTGCTCTCTGGACTGGCGCTCCTCTGGGCCGCCATGCGATGACTGACGTCGGCTCGAAGGAGATCGACGATGGCAAGATCACCCAAGCAGGAAGCACGCGCCCTCGCCGCGGATGAGCGCGCGCTCGTGGACAAGTCGCGACCGGCGGTCGTGCGATCGCTGGCCGATTCCGAGCTCGCCGGCCTGGTGAAGCTCACGCGCACCCGGCGCGACCGGGCACGGACGGTGGCCGAGCGGCAACGTCGCGAGATGCGCGGCAAGGCACCGGCGCGCGGCGCCGCGCCATCCAAGGCCAATGAGGGAACGCGGCTCAAGCTGTCGGTGCTGACGGAGGCCCTGCGCCGTCTCGACAGCGAGGCGAAGCGCCGTCGCCGCGACAAGGCGAAGACGTCGCTGGTCGCCAGCGCCAAGAAGGCGCTGGCGCTGAAGCAAAAGGCCAAGCGCGCCGCGCCGTCACCGCCGACCGCGCGGAGCGCCAGCGCGGGCCTTCGCGGCAAGGCGCGCATCGAGGTCGAGACTCACGTCCCGCCGTCGGCGCGCGGCCGCGTCCGCAAGCAGGTGGCGCGGGCCCAGGCCAAGCGCGACTCCAAGCCCCGGTAGGGCCGCCATGCGATAAGGCTGCGCCGACACCGCCGCCGGATCGCGATAGAGTGCCGGCCTCCAGGGAGGATCGCATGCTGGCCAACACCACCCGGGCTCTGACCGAAGCGCAGCGCGAGCAGTGGGCCGTCGACGGCTACCTGCAGATCGAAGGCGCGCTCAGCCCGGCCGAGGTCGACTTCTTCTCCAGGCTGCTCGACGACGTGCGCGGCAAGGAGGGCTACGAGCCGGCGCCGGGCAAGCTGCCGCGCGGCCACTACGACTGGAAGCTTCCCGACCAGAACCTCGACGCCTTCATGGATCGGCGCGACCTGCTGCCGTACCACCAGGCCTTCGTCGACCTGATCGACCGGCCCGCGATCTTCGACCTGATCCTCGACCTGATGGGTCCGTACATCCAGTTCTCGATGAGCCAGGCGATCATCCGCGCCTCGACCGATACGTTCCCCGGCTACACCCACACCGACGGCGGCCAGGCACAGAAGAGTATCCGCGTCAGCGAGACCAGCCGGCCGCTCGCCGTAAAGGTGATGTACCTGCTGACCGACGTGGCCGAGCCCGACAGCGGCAACTTCACGGTCTTCCCCGGCAGCCACTTGCGGCCGTTCCCGGAGCGCGCCGAGCGCATCCCCCATCCGCACATGCCGGGCGCGGTGCCGCTGCTCGGCAAGGCTGGCGACGCCTACGTCTTCCCGCACGCGCTGTGGCACGGCCCCTCGCCCAACCATTCGGGCAAGGCGCGCAAGACCATCCTCTACAACTACTGCCAGATGTTCATGCGGGCCTACGACTTCAGCGGGCCCTACGCCAAGCTGCTCGACCGCTGCACGCCGCGTCAGCGCCGCCTGCTCGGCGATCTCGGCCACGGCCCCGACTTCCGCCCCGGCGACTTCTTCTACGCGCCCGAGGACCAGGAAGCGGTGATGACGGGCGGCGCCTGAAATCATCCACAGGCTGGGGAAAAAGCCGCCGCCGCGCGCGGCTTTATGGGCAATGGAACGCGGAAAAGGCTCGCGATTGCTCACGAAAAATCGCGGCCATTGCCCATAATAGGTGATTGCATCGCGCCCCCTTATTGTCCGCGCATGACGACGCAACCCCCGTACAAAGGGCGCACGCTTCAGGCGCGGCTCGCGCCGAAGACCAGGATCGATCCGCTCTCCGGCTGCCACATCTGGGAAGGCGCATGCAATCGCGGCGGCTATCCGCGGATATCGATCCTCGGCAAGACGCAACTCCTGCATCGGTTTCTCTGGATCGCGAGATATGGGCCGATCCCATCCGGAATGGTGCTCTGCCATCGCTGCGACGAGCGGCGTTGCATCAATCCGGATCATCACTTCGTGGGCACGCACCAGGCGAATATGGACGACATGACGCAGAAACGGCGGGCCCGCCGCGAACGCGCCGCCGCGGACGCCAGGGGCCACAGCCCGCCACCGGCTCTCGACGTGCCCGAGGCGGAGCTGACGCCGATCCGCATCTACGTGCGGGGCGTCGAGATCGTCGGGAAGGCGGTGATCCGGCCGTTCGATCCTGGCGGCAAGCTCTAGACGGCCGCCTCGACTTGGCAGCCGGCAACGGCGATACAGTCATTCACATGAAGAACGGTAGCGTTGCGATCGGCATCATCAGCGCGGGCATCATGGGCGAGCGACTGCTCAACGCCATCCGCCAGCAGGAGCGCGAGCTGCTGCAGGCCTGCGGCATCTGGGATCCGGCGCCGGCCGCGATGCAGCGTATGGAAAGGACCTTTCCCGACGTCCCGCGTCTGGCCGATGCGGCTGCCGTCATCGCGGCGAGCGACTGCGTCTACATCGCCTCGCCGCCCGCCTCGCATCTCCCCCACGCCCGCGCGGCGCTGCAGGCCGGCAAGAGCGTCTTTTGCGAGAAGCCGCTGGCTGTCGACGTCACCGATGCGCGCGCGTTCGTGGCCGAGGCCGGCGATCGGGGCGCCGTGAACTTTCCCTTCGCCTCCTCTCCCGCCGTGGCGACGATCAAGAGCTGGATCGAGAATGGCTGTATCGGCACGCCGCAGCGCCTCTCGATCGAGGTCGGCTTCGCCAGGTGGCCGCGTCCCTGGCAGGCCGACGCCGCAGGCTGGCTGGACAAGCCGATGCAGGGCGGCTTCACGCGCGAGGTCGTCTCGCATTTTCTCTTTCTCTCGCGCCGGCTCGTCGGGCCATTGCACGGCCTGACGGGCAGGGCGTCCTTCTTCCCGGAAGCGGGCAAGTCCGAGCGGCGCATCGCGGCGACCCTGCAGGCCGGCGACCTGCCGGCGACGCTCGCCGGCGCCGTCGGCGAGACGGCGAAGGACGATCACAATGTCTGGATGCTGGAATGCGATCGAGGTGCGGTGCGGCTCTGCGACTGGTCGATCGCGCAACGGCGCATGCCCGACGGCACGTGGCATCAGGCGCCGGATGCCCTGCCCCAGGAGCAGGCCCGCCCCTTGGCCTTGAAGCGACAGTTGGAGGGCGTGGTGAAACTCGCGCGCGGCGAGCCGCATCATCTCGCGACGCTCGCGGACGCCCTCAATGTCCAGGAGACCGTCGAGGGCATTCTCGCCGGCTAGCTAGCGCCGGACGAGTTGAGTCGGCCTCGGAATTCCTCCCCATTCATATGGGGAGGTGGCGCGGTCATACCGCGACGGAGGGGTCATGAGCCGCAGTCGTGATATGGCTCATGACCCCTCCGCCCGCGTAAGACGCGGGCATCTCCCCATCTGAATGGGGAGGAATTCTGAGTCGGACTCAACTCATCCCGTTCTAGTTCCTTTGCGCGGCCTCGAGCGCGCAGCCGGAAACGGTGATGCGGTGCATCAGCCGGCGCTCGCCGTGATAGTCGTTGGCGGCGTAGTGCCAGGTCGCGCGGTTGTCCCAGAAGGCGATCGAGCCCTCGCGCCAGCGGAAGCGGCAGGTGAATTCCGGCCGTGAGGCATGGCGGTAGAGATGCTCGAGCAGCGGCTTGCTGTCCTCGGCCGACCAGTCCTCGAAGCGCAGCGTGAAGGCCGGGTTGACATAGAGCGCCTTGCGGCCGCTCAGCGGATGCCTGATCACCACCGGATGGACGACGTCGGCGCCGACCTTCTCCTGGTTGCCGTAGCGGCTCTTGCCTTCGGGATTCTTGTCGTTGACGCCGCCCTTGCCGAAGACATGCGCCGAGCCGTGCACGGCGTTCATGCCTTCGAGCGTGCGCTGCAAGCCGGGCGAGAGCGTCTCGAAGGCGCGGTACATGTTGGCGAACAGCGTGTCGCCGCCCTCCTCCGGCAGCTCGCGCGCCAGCAGGATCGAGCCCATCGCCGGCGCCTCGTCGTAGGAATGGTCGGTGTGCCAGCCGCCGCCGATGTTGGTCTTCTGCTCCGGCTGCTTGCGCACCTCGGCGATCTCGGGATGGCCCTCGACGTGCTTGAAGAAGCGGTTGACGTCGATCGGCGCCCAGCGCCGCGCGAACGCGATGTGCTGCTCGGGCGTCAGGACCTGGTCGCGGAAGAAGATCACGCCGTGCTCAGTGAAGGCCGCCTGCACCTCGTCCCATTGGCGGTTGCTCAGCGCCTTGAGATCGACACCCAGCACCTCCGCGCCGCAGCCGCCGGTCAGCTTGCGCACCTGAACCGATTCATAGGCCATGATGTTTTCCTCCGAAGGAAAGCCTAGCGCGTCTGCACGCCGAGCAACAGCAGGGTCGCCGAGAGCGTCAGTACGCTGAAGCCGGTCGAGAGCACCACGACATTGGTCGCGAGGCCGACGCCGGTGCGATAGAGCTGCGCCACCAGGTAGACGTTGGCGCCGGCCGGCATGGCGGCGTTGAGTGTCGCCACGGTGAGCCACAGCGGATCGAGGTTGAACAGGTAGCGGCCCGACAGCCAGACGACCAGCGGCATCACCGCGAGCTTGAGCGCGGTGGCGAGCGTCGCCGGCTGCCAGTGCTCCTTGAGGCCGACATGGGCGAGCGAGGCGCCGGCCATGATCAGGCCGCAGGGCGGTGCCGCGATCGCCAGCGCCTGCAGGATGCGGTCGAGCACCACCGGCGTGCCGAGGCCCGGGATGAGGTGGCAGAGCTCGCCCCAGAACAAGCCGGCGAAGATCGAGGGGATCACCGGATGCTTCAGCATGGTGACGACCGCGCCGCCCAGCTTGCCGATCAGGCTTTCACGCGAGCTCGCCTGCTGGCCGATCTCGATCAGGAACGAGGCGAGGGTCAGCATGACCAGCGAGTTCATGCTGATGATCATCAGCAGCGGCACCAGCCCCGCCTCGCCGAAGGCGTAGGAGATGAACGGGATGCCGATGCCGACGCCGTTGGAGAACACCACCGACAGGGCAAACACCGTACCCTCGCCCAGCTTCATGCCGAGCAGGCGGGCGAGCGGCAGGCTGGCGAAGAACAGCAGCAGCCCGGTGCCGAAGAAAACGAACAGGATGTCGAACGACAAAGCCTCGATGCGCACCCTGGACATCGAGCGGAACAGGAGCGCCGGGAACAGCGCATAGAAGGTGACGTTGGTCAGGCCGCGCAGGCCCTCGGGCGACAGCAGCTTGCTGCGCCCGATCAGCCAGCCGACCAGCACCGTGCCGAAGACCGGCACGATGATGTCGAGGATGGCGGTCACCCTTCGAGACGCCGCGCTGCGCGCGGCTCCTCAGGGTGAGGTTTTTCGATTTGCCTCATGCTGAGGAGGCCGCGAAGCGGCCGTCTCGAAGCATGGATACAATGACGCTGTCGCTAAGCCGCCATCGCGAGGTTGCTGTAGCGCGTCAGGTGATGCTGCTGGTTGCCGAACATCAGGTCGATCATGGTCAGCCGCTTGAAGTAGTGGCTGACCGAGAGCTCGTCGGTGACGCCCATGCCGCCATGCATCTGCACCGCGCTCTGGCCGCAGAACTTGCCCGACTTGCCGATCTGGACCTTGGCGCCCGAGGCCGCCTTGCGGCGCACCACGGCATCCTTGTCGTCGATCTTGAGCGTCGCCATCAGCGTCATCGAGCGTGCTTCCTGGGCGTTGGTGAAGCAGTCGACCATGCGATGCTGCAGCACCTGGAACTTGCCGATCGGCACGCCGAACTGCTTGCGGGTCTTGATGTACTCGAGCGTCGCCGCATTGATCGCGTCCATGCAGCCGGTCGCCTCGGCGCACAGTGCCACGATCGCGCGGTCGACCGCATCCTCGACCACTGGATGCGCGCCGTCGACGGAGCCCAGCACCGTATCGGCGCCGACCGAGACCTTGTCGAAGGTGAGCTCCGACGCGCGCAGCGCATCCTGGGTCGGGTAGTCGCGGCGCGTCAGGCCCTTGGCCTTGCCGTCGACGACGAACAGGGTGAGGCCGTTCTCCTCGCGCGCGCCGCCGGCGGTGCGGGCCAGCACGATGATGTCATCGGCGGAGGCCGCGTTGTAGACGACGCCCTTGTGGCCCGAGAGCGTGTAGCCCGAGCCACTCTTCTCGGCCTTGAGCGAGACGTCGGCGAGATTGTAGCGACTCTGCCGCTCCAGCCAGGCGAAAGCGAACTGCTTCTTGCCCTCGATCATCGGCGCCAGCAGCGCCTGCTTCTGCGCCGCCGAGCCGGCCGCGGCGATCATGCCGCCGCCCAGCACCACCGTCGGCAGGAACGGCTCGAGCACCAGGCCTTTGCCGAACTGCTCCATCACGATCATGGTCTCGATCGCGCCGCCGCCGTAGCCGCCGTCCGCCTCCGAGAACGACATGCCGAGCCAGCCGAGCTCGGCCATCTGCGCCCAGTTCTCCGGCAGGAAGCCCTTCTCGGTCGCGGCGATCTTGCGCCGGTTCTCGAAGGCGTACTTGTCGCGCACGAAGCGCTCGGCCGCGTCCTGCAGCTGCTTCTGTTCGTCGGCCAGGCTCAGATCCATTTCCCTCTTCCTCCGCTGATGCCTCCCTCCCCATTCATATGGGAAGGTGCCGGCGTCTTGCGCCGGCGGAGGGGTCAGGAGCGCCGATCCTGCGGCTCATGCCCCCTCCGCCCGCGTCGGCCGCGGGCACCTCCCCCGATGACGGGGGAGGGCAAATCCTTATAGCCCCAGTATAGCTTTCGACACGATGTTCTTCTGAATCTCGGTGCTGCCGCCGTAGATCGTGGTCTTGCGCATGTTGAAATAGCGCGGCGCGGCGGGCGGCGCATGATCCGGCCCGACCGGCGTCTCGTTGGTGTCGCGAAACAGCATGTCCGGCTGGTAAGGTGCTGCGTACTCGCCGACCGCCTCCATGGCGAGCTCGGCGATGCGCTGCTGGATCTCCGAGCCGCGCACCTTGAGGATCGAGGCCTCGGGGCCCGGCGCGCCGCCCAATTGCATGGTCGACAAAGCGCGCAGCTCGCTCATCTCCAGCGCCTGCACCTGCAGGTCGACATCGGCGATCTTCTCCTTGAGCGACGGGTCGTCGTTGAGCTGCCACAGCGAGCGCACGCCGCGCTTGGAGGCCGGGACCTCGGCGATGCCGAGCCGCTCGTTGGCCAGCAGGAACTTGGCGCAGGTCCAGCCCTCGTTCTCCTTGCCGATCAGGTTGGCGGCCGGGACCTTGACGTTGTCGAAGAACACGTCGTTCACGTGATGGGCGCCGTCGACCATGATGATCGGCCGCACCGTGATGCCCGGCGTCTTCATGTCGATCAGCAGGAAGGAGATGCCCTCCTGCGGCTTGGCGTCGGGACTGGTCCGCACCAGACAGAAGATCCAGTCGGCCCAGTGGGCGAACGAGGTCCAGGTCTTCTGGCCGTTGACGATGTAGTGGCCGCCGTCACGAATGGCGCGCGTGCGCAGGTTGGCGAGATCGGAACCGGCGCCCGGCTCGGAATAGCCCTGGCACCACTGCACCTCGGAGCTGCGGATGCCGGGCAGGAAGCGCTCCTTCTGCTCGTCGTTGCCGAAGGTGTAGATCACCGGCCCGACCATCTTGACGCCGAACGGGATGATGCGCGGCGCGCCCTCCTCGGCCAGCACGTTCTCGAACAGGAAGCGCTGGGTGACGTCGAAGCCCGGCCCGCCGTACTTCTTCGGCCAGGTGTAGGGCAGCCAGCCCTTCTTCCCGAGCGCCTGCTGCCACACGACATGGTCGTCGCGGCCGTAGTGCTTGCCGGAGAAGGTCTTCTCCCTGGTCGCGGGCGACAGGTTCGCGCGCGTGAAGGCGCGGACCTCTTCGGCGAACTCCCGATGCGCAGGCTTGAGAACGAGATCCATGACTAAACCTCCGTCGCCCCGAGCGAAGCCGAGGGGCCTTTTCTTGGGCGACGACAAAAGAGGAGGTCCCTCCACTGCGCCTCGCTACGCGAGGCTCCGGTCGGGACGACGGAGTGGCTCACAAACCAAGCACCATCTTGGAGATGATGCCCTTCTGGATCTCGTTGCTGCCGCCGTAGATCGTGGTCTTGCGGGTGTTGAAGTAGCGCGGCGCCGCGAGATGCGCGTAGTCCGGCCCGACCGGCGCCTCGTTGGTGCCCTGCCACAGCAGGCCCGGCAGGTACGGCGCGGAATACTCGCCGACCGCTTCCAGGGTGAGCTCGGTGATGCGCTGCTGGATCTCCGAGCCGCGGATCTTGAGGCCCGAGACTTCCGGCCCCGGCTGGCCGCCGTGCGCCATCTGCGACAGCACGCGCAGCTCGGTGAATTCCAGCGCCGTCACCTGGATCTCGAGATCGGCGATCTTCTCGGCGAAGCCCTGGTTCGCGATCAGCGGCTTGCCATTGTCGGTTTCGGCGCGCGCGATCTCCTTCAGCGCCTCGACGCCGCGCTTGGACTGCGGCACCGCGGCGATGCCGAGCCGCTCGTTGGCCAGCAGGAACTTGGCGCAGGTCCAGCCCTCGTTCTCCTTGCCGACCAGGTTGGCGACCGGGACCTTGACGTTGTCGAAGAACACCTCGTTCACCTCGTGGCCGCCATCCATCATGATGATCGGCTTCACGGTGATGCCCGGCGTCTTCATGTCGATCAGCAGGAAGGAGATGCCCTCCTGCGACTTGGCCTTGGGATCGGTCCGCACCAGGCAGAAGATCCAGTCGGCCCAATGGCCCATCGTGTTCCAGGTCTTCGAGCCGTTGACGATGTAATGGTCGCCGTTCTTCTCCGCCCTGGTGCGCAGGCTCGCGAGGTCGGAGCCCGAGCCCGGCTCGGAATAGCCCTGGCACCACCACACGGTGCTCTCGCGGATCGCCGGCAGGTATTTCTGCTTCTGCTCGTCGCTGCCGAAGGTGTAGATCACCGGCCCGACCATCTTGGTGCCGAACGGGATGATGCCGGGCGCGTATTCCTCGGCGCAGATGTTCTCGAAGATGTAGCGCTCAGCCGGCGTGAAGCCCGGGCCGCCGTACTTCTTCGGCCAAGTGTAGACCAGCCAACCCTTCTTCCCGAGCGCCTGCTGCCAGCGCATGTAGTCGTCGCGGCCGAGGTGCTTGCCGTTCTTCACCTTGTCGCAGACGTCCGCCGGCAGGTTGGCCTTCACGAAGGCGCGCACCTCCTCGGCGAATTTCAGCTCTTCAGGGGTGAATGCGAGATCCATCGATCCCTCCCGGATTGACCATTTTGGATTGCCCCGGAGTTTAGCCGCGAGGCCGAGCCGCACAACCGGATTGCGGCTCGAAGCGCCATTCAGCGGAACGCCTTTACGTCAAAAATTTTCGCGTCAAGCACCGATGGCAGAGCGGAAAAACCGCTCCAGCGGCGCACGGTCTACCATCGTAACCGGCTCCGGCGCGCGGGCCTCGAGCGCGTCCAGGCTCTGCTCGATCCAGCGATCGAGCACCGGCAGGCGCTGCGCCTCGGCGGCCTCGCTCGCCTGCCGCTTGGTGCGCAGCATCTCGACCAGCGTGTCGCGCACCTCGGCCGGCGGCGCCGCCGCATCCATCAGGTCGAAGAAGCGCATCGGCACCAGGCTGCGATGGGCCAGCAGATACTGGCAGGCAAGCAACGGCCGCACGGCGTAGAAATACTTCTTCTGCCGCACCGTCTCGCCCAGCAGGTAGGTGCGGCGCTGGCCGCGCGCCATGCTGAGATAGTGGCGATAGGCCTTCACCGGATCGAACACCGAGAAGGCGACCTCGCGGAAGCCTGCCGCGAGCGGCCGCTCGAGATAGCGGATCGGCGACATAAGCCATTCGAACAGCACCGGGTTGCCCTTGAGCGCCAGCCGCAGCGCCTTGCGCAGCTCCCAGCCGTTGACGTCGTAGACGCCCTCGATCGGCGTCTCGATGACGTCGCGCGGCTCGCTCAGCGACAGATACCAGTCGCGCGGATGGCGATAGAGGAAGCGCACGTCGTAGTCGCTGTCCGGCGAGGCGAAGTCCCAGGCGCGGCTGCCCGATTCGCAGGCGTGGAAGATCTCGACGCCGAAGTCGCGCTCGATCGCGCCGAGCCGGCGGTCGATGTTGGCGCGCACCTCGACCAGCTCGGCCAAGCGCACCAGCGCCTGGCGCGTGCCCTCCGCATTGTCCTCGGGCCTGATGCTCGCCGGCAGATTCTCGAAGCGCATCGTCACGTCGGTGCCGCCGTCGGCGTCGCGCAGCTCCGTCGTGACGGTCATCTCACCGGCGCGATCCGGTGCGTCGAAGCGGATGCGCTCGACGACCTTCTCGTTCGGCACGCGCGCGACGAAGGTCGAGTCGAACGTGTCGGCGCGTCCGTCCCCGTAGCCGAGCGTCATGCGATAGCGCGCGCCATCGGCGCCGAGCAGGCGCGCGGTCATGTCGAGCGGGAAGCGCCAGCGCACCAGCTCGGCGGGCTCGCTGCAGGCGCGATAGACCGCCGCGCGCGGCGCCCGGACGGTGCGGGAAATACGGTTGCTGCTCATCATCGGAAATTTAGCCGCAACCCTTGGCTGCTCCCAACCGTTCGTCTCGCAGAAAGGATGAGATCGTGCATCGCCTTCTCGAACCTGCTCGCCTGCTGCTGATCCTGGCCGCCGCTGTCGGCCTGAGCGGCTGTGGCGTCGTCGCCTTCCCGGTCCGCACCACCAGCGCCGCGGTCAAGATCGTGCCGGTGGCCGGCGACGTGGTCGCCTATCCGCTCGACAAGACGGCGGACGCTATCGACTAGTCTCACGAGCCTCAGCGCGTGAGACTCGATAATGGGCCGGATGACGAGCATCGACGGCTGCCGGGCGCAAATAAACTTCGGCCGAAAATTCAAACGCTACCGGGAGGCATAACGCTCGGGCAACAGGGTGAAGATGTCGCCCTCATGCTGGCGGCGCAGTCGGTCGCGCAGATCGCGCACGACGGTTTCGTCCCAGATCGCCGCATTCATCTCGGAATGCCCGCCCAGCGAATAGGCGTGCAGGTTGCACGAGCCGATCGTCGCCCAGACGTCGTCGACGATCATCAGCTTGCAGTGCACGTAGACCGGCAGGCCGGCGAGACGGAAGCGCGGATATCGACCCAACGCCTCCAGCCCCTCGAACAGCGGTCGCCGCGCCGGGTCTTTGCGCGCGGCGTAGACGTGCTCTTCCGGCACCGCAGGAACCAGCAGCACGACCTCGACGCCGCGCTCGAGCGCGCCTTCGAGACGGGAGGCGATCGCCGGAATCGGGATCGCCTGGTTCTCGATGTAGATCGAGCGCCGCGCGGCATCGATCGCACGCTCGTACTGCCCGAGGATCGAGCGATCGTCGCGGAACATGCGCTGGATCTGGACGGTGCTCGCGCCGCAAGGAGCCAAGACCGTCGTCGGCAACGGCAGATCGTCGGACGCGTGAGGCTCGCTGGCGCCGTTCCAGCGCTGCACGAAGTTGTGCGCGACGTCGCTCGCCGACGGGCCGTTCACCTCGAGATAGGCATCGTGGCGCTCGAGCGCCTTGGCGGTGAGGTTGATGCCGCCGACGAACCCCGTGTCGTCGACCATCCAGCTCTTCTGGTGATGGCAATACGGCCCGATTGCGCGGTCCCGGCGGATCCTCAGGCGCGGCCGGGCCGGCGCATCGGTCGGGTAGGTGCGGCCGTAGTGGGCGCTCTCCGGATTGGGCTGCCAGAACACGGCGCGCACGTCGACGCCGCGCGCCGCGGCGCTCTCCAGCAGCTCGAACAGGCCGCGTCCGTCGGGAACGCGGAAGTCGTCGGCGTAGAAGGCGACCGTCACCCAGACGCGCCGGCGCGCCGCGTCGACCGCCTCGGCGATCCGGCCGAACGCCTCGCGGCCGCCGATCAGCGGCCGCACCCGATTGCCGTCGCGCCGCGGGTAGCTTCCGGACGCGGACGGGATCACGCCCATACCCTCATGAGGGCACGATCAGCGTCTTGTCGGCCTTGAGCGTGGCGATGTCGGCGTCGCTCAAACCGGCCTCGCGCAGCACCTCGGGGCCGTCCTCGCCGATGCGCGGGGCGTGGCGGCGGAACTCGACCGGCGTCTTCTCGAAGTCGAGCGGGCTCTTGAAGGTCTTGATCGGGCCCTCGGTCGGATGCTCGCGGTCGGCGAAGAAGCCGGTCGCCTTGAGGTGCGGGTCCTCGAGCAGCTCCTCCAGCGTGTTCACCGGCATTGCCGGGATGTCGGCCTCGTCGAGCGCGTCGAGCCATTCCTGGGTCTTGCGGTGCTGCATCAGCGAATCGAGCACCTGGTAGAGCTCGCTGAAGTGCTTGGGCCGCACCGTGCGGTCGCAGAAGCGCGGGTCCTTGGCGAGGTCGGGCCGCTCGACGATCTCGAAGAAGCGCACCCAGTGCGCGTCAGTGTAGGGCAGCGCGCAGATGTAGCCGTCCTTCGTGGGGAACGGATGGCGGAACTTGTTGATGATGCGGTCGTAGCCCATCGTGCCGCGGCCGGGCGTCCAGGTCTCGCCGAACAGATGCTCGGTCAGCCAGAACGAGGCTAGCGTCTCCAGCATCGGCACCTCGATGAGCTGGCCCTCGCCGGTGCACTTGCGATGGTAGAGCGCGCCCAGCACGGCGATGCAGAGGTGCAAGCCCGTCGTCTTGTCGGCGATCAGGCTCGGCATGAACTTCGGGGACTCGCCGTCGACCCGGCTCTGCAGCGACGCTGCGCCCGACACGCCCTGCACCAGGTCGTCGAAGGCGGGCTTGTGGCCATACGGCCCCTTGCGCGCATAACCCAGCGAGTAGGCGTAGATGATCGACGGATTGACCTTCTTCAGGTCCTCGTAGCCCAGGCCGAGCCGCTCGATCGCCGCCGGCCGGCTGTTGTGGATGAAGAGGTCGGCGCCCTTGATCAGGCCCTTCAGGATCTCGACCGCCTTCGGCTTCTTGAGGTCGAGGCTGAGCGAGCGCTTGTTGCGGTTGGCCGCCATGTAGATCGGGCCCATGCTCTTGTCGCGGCCCATCGAGCCGCCCGACAGCCGGAGCAGGTCGCCCTCCGGCGGCTCGACCTTGATCACGTCGGCGCCCATGTCGGCCAGATGCTGGGTCGCGAACGGCCCCAGCAGCACGGCCGTCAGATCGATCACCTTCACGCCCGCCAGCGGTCCCGGCATTTCACTCCTCACATTCGTTCTTGTTTCATCGTACCCAGAATTTCCTCCCCATTCATATGGGGAGGTGGCGCGGTCTTCCGCGACGGAGGGGTCATGGGCGACAACAAGACTGTGGCTCATGACCCCTCCGTCGCCGTATGACGGCGACACCTCCCCATTTGAATGGGGAGGAAGGGAATACGAGGAGCGAAATGCCCGGAGCGTTGGACGGCCTGTTGGTGGTGAGCGTCGAGCAGGCGGTCGCCGCCCCCTATTGCTCGGCTCGCCTGGCGGATGCCGGCGCGCGGGTGATCAAGATCGAGCGGCCCGAAGGCGATTTCGCGCGCGGCTACGACAGCTATGTGCACGGCCTCAGCTCCTATTTCGTCTGGCTGAACCGCGGCAAGCAGTCGGTCACGTTGGACTTCAAGAAGCCCGAGGATTCCGCGCTGCTGCAGCGCCTGATCGGCAAGGCCGACGTGCTGATCCAGAACCTGGCGCCGGGCGCCGCCGACCGCGCGGGCTTCGGCTCTGCCGCGATGCGGACGAACAGCAAGAAGCTGATCGCCGTCGACGTCTCGGGCTACGGCGATCACGGCCCCTACAAGAACCGCCGCGCCTACGACCTGCTGGTCCAGGCCGAATCGGGCCTCGCCTCGATCACCGGCACCGAGCACGCACCGGGCCGCGTCGGCATCTCGGCGACCGACATCGGCACCGGCATGTATGCCCATGCCGCCGTGCTCGAGGCGCTGATCGCGCGCCAGAAGACCGGCGAGGGCCGCGCCATCAAGGTCTCGCTGTTCTCCTCGATGGCCGAGTGGATGGCCGTGCCGCTACTCGCCATGGACTACTCGGCCTACGAATGGCCGCGGCTCGGCCTCACCCATCCGTTCATCGCGCCCTACGGCGTCTATCCGTCAAGCGACGACGTGCCCGTCCTGATCTCGATCCAGAATGACCGCGAGTTCGAGCGGCTCTGCCACAACGTCATCGACCGGCCGGGCCTCGAGAAGGATCCCAAGTACGCCACCGGCATCGCCCGCAACGAACGGCGCGACGACACCAACAAGATCGTGCACGAGGCTTTCGCCAAGATCCCGTTCGCCGAGCTGGCGGCGCGACTCGATTCGGCGCAGATCGCCTGGGCCCGCGTCAGCAACATCGCCGCGCTGTCCAAGCATCCGCAGCTCCGCCGCATGTCCTTCAAATCGTCGAAGGGCGAGATTTCGGTGCCGGCGCTCGCGGCCTCCTGGGACGACCAGGGCGAGCGGCTGGGCGACGTGCCCGAGCTCGGCCAGCACACCGCTGAGGTGCGGCGCGAGTTCGCGGAGTGATTCCTCCCCATTCATATGGGGAGCAACTGTCTTTTGGCCTAAGCGCCGGCAGGCTGCCAAGGGAGGTTGTGTCGGCTCATGGCGTTGAGGGTGACGATGAGCTTACGCATGACGGCGACGATGGCGACCTTGGGCTTCTTGCCGGCAGC
>NZ_JAFKJN010000025.1 GCF_017305915.1 Reyranella sp. | reverse complement strand
CTGGTTCGAATCCCCAAGCTCACGGCCGCCTGACCCGGCTCCCACGGATCGACAGATCACCTGACGCCGCCAGACTTTCCAGTGATCGGGCCCCGCCAAGGCCAAAAACTCCGCAGTGAGGAGTTCTTCAGCAGTCTGCTAGAGCGATTTCAGGCCGGCCGCTTCCGGCCGGACGGAATATGCTCTAGACATCCCGGCGGACGGACGGCCGGACTCCGGACACGTCCGATGCCGATGCCATAAGGGTTTTGGCAAGAATCCGGGAATCCGGCGCCACCCCCCTGGCCGGACACGTCCGGACGCGCCGGACGGGAGACTGCAGGTACATGTGCGCGCCGGTGTCGCCATTTTCGACTCGATCTCAGCGGCAGCGCGGCGCCGCCGTCGTTTCCCCGGCCAAGGCACAGGTGAATTTCGGCCGTCCCTGCACGTCGAACATCGCAAGCTGCAGCGAGCTCGCCGACAGCATGCCGAAGCCGAAGTCGGTCCAGCCCTGCACCCGGATCGGCAGGCCGGCCTTGTGGCCGGTATCGTAGAAGCGCGTGTCGACGACCGCCGGCGGCACCATATCGGGCGGCGTCGGGTCCTCGTTCTGGTTGGCGCCACCGGTCCCGACGACGACCTGCGTCACCGATTGCCGGCCGCCAAGGCTTGGCGGCGCGACATCCAGCGTCCGAAACGCATGGAGGTGGCCGCTCAGCAGGATCGTCCGGCGGCTGCTGCGGCGTGCCGCATCGGCGATCGATCGCACCCCCGCGATCGGGCCGACGGTCGACTCCTTGCAGGGCTCGAGCCGGCTCTGCTTGTCGGTGCAGACGAAGTAACCGGGCTCATGCGTCATCAGCAGGACCGGCTCGCCCGGTGTCGCCGGCGGCTGGGCGGCCAGGACCCTGGCGACATCGTCCCAGTTCCTGTTCATGTCCTTGGCGAGGAAGCGGTTGCCGGTCGCCGCCGTGTCGAAATTGACCACCGTCAGGCCGTTCAGCCGGACGAACGCCGTCGCATGCGTGGTGTCGCAGGCTGCCACACCGTCGCCGAAGTAGTAGGCCCAGCCGTAGCCGCCGCGCTGACAGTCCTCGTGGTTGCCGCGCGCGAAGACCCAAGGCGCCTTGGCGAGCAAGGGCCGCGCCGGCTCGAAGAACTCGAAGCGCCAGCTCGGCTCGCGATCGCCATACGGGCCCGGCGCGCATTTGGTGTCCGACGCCAGGCACGGCGCCTCACGATAGTAGTAGTCGCCGAGATGCAGGATCAGGTCCGGCTGCTTGTCCGCCACCGACGCGGCAACTGCAGCGAACGGCCAGGTCTTCGACTCGTTGCAGCCCTGGTCGAAGTAGAAAGTAATGCGGCAGCCGGTATCGCCCATCACGGCAATGCGCTCGGGCTTCCGCGTCACCTGCTGGTCGAGCAGCACCGTGCTGCCCATCCGCACCCTCACCTTGAGCGCTTCGTCGAGCGGCCTGCGGCTCTCGCACAGCTTGCCGAAGGCGTCGACACGAAGGGGATCGCGCACCGTCATCTGCTCGACGCGCCCGTCCCATTCGATCGCCGGACAGGCATCGCCCCGGTCGACCAGGGCACGGGCGATGAGCCCCGGCGTCTCGCCCAGGCCGTACTGCGTCCACGCGACGGGATCGCCGGGCCGGCCCGGTGCGGCTTGCTGCAGCGACGTGCAGCCCGCCAGCAGAATTGACAGGGCCGCGACAAGCATCGGTCTCATGGAATCTCCCTCGCTTCGCCGGCGTACTATGCCCCGACTTGACCTGCCGTGCTGCAAGTCCGAATAACAGGGTCGTGAAAGTCGACGGAAAATCCTACCGCACCATCTGGCTCGGCAGCGACGGCACGACCGTCCAGGCGATCGACCAGACCCTGCTGCCGCACCGCTTCGTGATCCGCGATTTCCGCACCGTCGAGGATGCGGTGACGGCGATCCGCACCATGATCGTGCGCGGCGCGCCGCTGATCGGCGCCGCCGCGGCCTACGGCATGGCGCTCGCCATGCTGGCCGATCCATCCGATGCCAACCTCGAGCGCGCCGGCAAGCTGCTGCTGGCCTCGCGCCCGACCGCGGTCAACCTGCGCTGGGCGCTCGACGACCTGCGGGCGCTGCTGGCGCCGCTGCCGATGGCCAAGCGACGCGAGGCCGCCTACCGCCGCGCCGCCGAGATCTGCGACGAGGATGCCGAGATCTGCCGCCGCATCGGCGTCAACGGCCTCGCCGAGATCAAGCGCCTGACGCCGCGCGGCGACCGCCTCAACGCGCTGACCCATTGCAACGCCGGCTGGCTCGCCACCGTCGACTGGGGCACCGCGCTGTCGCCGATCTTCCACGCCCACGACGCCGGCATGCCGGTCCATGTCTGGGTCGACGAGACGCGGCCGCGCAACCAGGGCGCCAGCCTGACCGCCTGGGAGCTCGCCAAGCACGGCGTGCCGCACACCGTGATCGCCGACAATGCCGGCGGCCACCTGATGCAGCACGGCAAGATCGACTTCTGCATCGTCGGCACCGACCGCACGACCCGCCGCGGCGACGTCTGCAACAAGATCGGCACCTACCTCAAGGCGCTGGCGGCGCACGACAACGGCGTGCCGTTCTATGTCGGCCTGCCCTATCCCAGCATCGACTGGACGATCGAGGACGGCGCCTCGATCCCGATCGAGGAGCGTTCGGCGGTCGAGGTCTCGCGCCTCACCGGCCGCACCGACACAGGCGAGATTGCCACCATCGACATCCTCCCCGAAGGCAGCCCGGCCGCAAATCCTGCCTTCGACGTCACCCCTGCGCGCCTCGTCACAGCGCTGATCACCGAGCGCGGCGTTTGCGCGGCCAGCGAGGCAGGCCTGCTCTCCCTCTATCCCGAGCAGGCAAAGGCGGCATGACGGCCCTGGAGCCGCCATAAATATTGCTATATTGTTTTATGGCTGTCGAAGCGGAGACGCAATGAAGACGACCGTTGATTTGCCGGACGAACTCTATCGCCGGGCGAAGGCGGAAGCCGCACTGCGCGGCCAGAAGCTCCGCGATCTGGTGGCGGAGGGCTTGGTGCGCGTTCTCGACCGGCCATCCGAAGGACCTGCCAAGGCAAAGCTGGCCGATCTCATGAAGAAGGCACGGGGCATGATCGATTCGGGGGTGCCCGACCTGGCAACCAATCCCAAGCATCTCTCCGGCTTCGGTCGCCGTGCTCGCAATCGTTGACACCGGACCCTTGGTTGCCTTCTTCGACCGCGCTGAACGGCACCATCGATGGGCGACCCAACAGATCGAGACTATAGAGGCCCCGCTCCTGGTGTGCGAACCCGTCTTGGCCGAAGCGATGTACCTGCTGGGAGCACAGACCAAAGCTCAGGATACATTGCTGGGCCTGCTGGAAAACGGCGCCCTTGAAGTCGCGTTCCAGATTCCGCAGCACGTCGATGCCCTCCGGCAGCTCATGCACAAATATCGTGATACACCCATGTCGCTCGCCGACGCGTGCCTTGTTCGCATGGCCGAGATTCACGAGCGGCACGCCGTGATGACGCTCGACGCCGATTTTCTGGTCTATCGCAAGAACGGACGTGCTCTTATCGATTTGATCCATCCCGACGCGCAGCCGTCGTAGCGGACGTGCTCGGTGGAGTACTTTTGACGCCCACGGCCCGCGCCGTCGCGGGCCTCGGCTTCACCCAGATCGTCGGCTGGGGCACCACTTACCTGATGCCCTCGGTGCTGGGCCGCCGCCTCCAGGAATCGCTCGGCCTCACGCCCGAGCTGGTGTTCGCCGGCATCACCGTGATGTTCGCGGTGAGCGCGGCCTGCTCGCCGCGGATCGGCAAGATCGTCGACCGCGCCGGCGCGCGCCGCCTGATGACGTCGGGGTCGGTGATCTATGCGCTGTCGCTGGTCGGCCTCGCCGCGGCGCAGGGGCCGGTGAGCTACCTCGCCTGCTGGGCGTTGATGGGGATCGCCTCGGCCCTGGCGCTCAGCACGCCGTCGAGCATCGCCATCGTGCAGATCGCGGGGCCGCGCTCGCGCCAGGCGATCGCGCTGCTCACCATCATCGGCGGCATGGCCTCGACCGTCTTCTGGCCGGTCACCGGCGTGCTCGAGGCGGCGATCGGCTGGCGCGAGACGCTGCTGCTCTACGCCGCCATCCATCTGGTCGCCTGCGTGCCGATCCACTGGCTGATCCTGCCGCGCCGGCCGCCGACCCATCCGGTGGCGACCGGCACGGCCTCCGCGACCAGCGCGGTCGCGCCGGAGGACCTCCGCCACATCTACCTGCTGCTCGCCGTCAGCCTGTCGTTCGGCGCTTTCGTCTTCACTGGCGTGCAGCTTCAGATGATCGAGATGCTGCGCGAGCTGGGCCACGCCCCCGCCGCCGCGCTATTGCTTGCTTCGCTGATCGGCCCGAGCCAGGTCGGCATCCGCCTGTTCGAGCTGCTGTTCGGCCATCGCTACTCGATCATGAAGTCGGCGGTGTTCGGCTCGCTGATGCTGCCGGTCGGGCTCGGCCTCGGCCTGCTGGCCGGCCATGTCTTCGTCGTCGCGATGTTCATGGTCGCGACCTACGGCATGTCGAACGGGCTGAAGGCGGTGCAGCGCGCCACCCTGCCGCTCGCCCTGTTCGGCCGTGCCCAGTTCGGCGCCTATATGGGCCGGCTGGCGCTGCCGCAGGGCATCGTCGCCGCCGTGTCGCCGCCGGTCATGGCTGCGGTGCTGAGCCGCTTCGGCACCGCCGGCGCGCTGTGGCTGAGCTTCGCCTTCGCGACGGTATCGCTGGCCGCGATGGTGCTGCTGGCGCGCCGCAGCCGCGCGGTTCGCTGAACAGGGCCGCTGAAACAAAAAATACGCAAATCGATACGAAGCGAAGCAAACGATACGGAACGCGCCGCCGATTTCAGCTACTTAACTTGAGGGTTCTTTCATCGACGCATAGAAATTCAATTCCTGGGGATCATTCCATGACTGTGACGGTCGTCGTCATCGAAGACGAACCAGCGACCCTCGAACTCATCGTCGGCTATCTCGCGAGAAGCGGCCATCGCGTCCAGGGCTGCGCCAATCTCGCCGACGCCATGCGAGCCATCGGGAACCTCCGGCCTGACGTCATCATCTCCGACGTAGGCCTGCCCGACGGCAACGGCGCCACCTTCTGCATGGAGAACGCCCGGCGCTTCCCGTTCGCCAAGTGGCTGCTGATGTCGGGCCAGACCGACATGCTGCGCCAAAGCCGCAGCCTGGTGAAGCAGGCTGACGCTCCGCCGTTCAGCGTATTCGACAAGCCGGTATCGATGCGCGCGCTCGACGACTTCATCCGCCTCGCGACGATCCGCGCCGCTTAGCGCGGCCGGCTCACGCCCATCCGCGCACGCACTTCGGCCGGGACGGCATAGTCCTCGAGGATGTGCTCGGTCGTCCGGCCGAAGCCGCTGCAGTCCCGCTGGACGACGAAATTCCAGAGGGCATAGCCGGCGGCATCGACGAGCTGATCGCGTTCCGGGTCGTCACGATCGACTGCCGCCAGCGCATCGAGGGCAGCCCGCAGTTCCCGGGACAGCCGGCCGATCGTCGCCGCCTGCTCGCCGAGGATCTCGTATTCGAGGACGTCCTGTCCCGTCTTCGGACGCTTCATGGCTGACGACGGTACGAAGTCCGGGTTTCGCGCACGATGCGTCCCCTTGGCGCGCTCTAGACGGCGAGTTGGATCACGTTCCACGAGGCCGGCGCCAGCACGGCCTCGACCTGCCCGCCGCTGGTTTTCACCTTCGCCAGCGGCTTGGGCGCAATCCGGTCGGGACTGGTCTTGCTGTTGACCGCCTCGAGATCTGGATCGCAGAGCTGCAGTGCCTGCTTCACCGCGACCTTTCCGAAACCCGCCGCCGAGACGGCGAGCGGCATCTCTTCGGTCAGGCTGCGGTTCAGCGCGAACAGGGTCAGGGTGCCCGCCTTGTCGTCATGTACCGCCGACAGCTTGAGGTATGGCGCGGCCGGGATGTCGTAGTAGTCGTTGATCGGCCCCTGCGGGTCGTTGTAGCGCGCCGAATAGGTCGGCGAGCGGATCTCGGTGCGCAGCACGCGGCCACGGCCCATGCGGCTGAACTGCATGAACGGCCAGAAGATCGTCTGCCGCCACGCCGGGCCGCCGGTCTCGGTCATGATCGGCGCGATCACGTTGACGAGCTGCGCCAGGCACGCCGCCGTCACGCGGTCGGCGTGGTTGAGCAGCGAGATGCAGCAGCCGCCGAAGGCCAGCGCATCCTCCATGTTGTAGATCTCCTCGAGGATCGGTGGCGCGACCGGCCAGCCCTCCTTGATGCGCGCTGCGCGGTTGCGGCGCGTGCGGTACCAGACGTTCCATTCGTCGAAGCTCAGCATGATGCGTTTGGACGAGCGGCGGCGCGCCGCAACCGCATCGGCGATCGCCACCACCTCGTCGATGAAATCGTCCATCAGGTCGACGCTGGCCAGGAAGGCCGGCGTGTCCTGGTCGTAGTTGTTGAGATAGGTATGCAGCGAGATGTATTCGACGTGGTCGAAGGTATGCTGCAGCACCGTGTCCTCCCACGCGCCGAAGGTCGGCATGCGGCGGCCCGACGAGCCTGCCGCCGCCAGCTCGATCGAGGGATCGAACCATTTCATCATCTTGGCCGCTTCCCGGGCGACGCGGCCGTATTCGGTGGCGGTCTTGGCCTCCATCTGCCACGGCCCGTCCATCTCGTTGCCGAGACACCAGAACTTCACGCCGTGCGGCTTGTCCCAGCCGTGCGTGCGGCGCCGCTCGGACAAAGTCGTGCCGCCGGGATGGTTGCAGTACTCGACCATGCGGCGGGCGGCGTCGCCGCCGCGCGTGCCGAGATTGACCGCCAGCATCGGCTCGATGCCGGCCATCCGGCACCAGTCGATGAACTCGTTGGTGCCGAACTGGTTGGTCTCGGTCGACATCCAGGCCAGATCGAGTCGCTGCGGCCGCTCGGCGATCGGCCCGACGCCGTCCTCCCAATCGTAGCCCGAGACGAAGTTGCCGCCGGGATAGCGCATGATGGTGGGCGCCAGCTCGCGCACCAGCGCCATCACGTCCTGGCGGAAGCCCCGGGCGTCGGCGGTCGGATGGCCGGGCTCGAAGATGCCGCCATACACGCAGCGGCCGAGATGCTCGATGAAGGCGCCGAACAGGCGCGGATGGGTGGTGCCGATCGCGAAATCGCGATGGAAGCGGACCTCGACGTTACGCATGCTTCTCGGTCTCGGCCTCGATCGAGACCCACGGCAGTTTGGCGCGCGTGAAGATCTCGACGTTGGGAACGACCACGCTCGGATCGTCCATAGTGCCCGCCTTGATGACGACGATGTCCGGTCCGCGTACCTCGAGCACGTGCGTGATGCCCGAGCCGCAGACCGGGCAGAAGCTGCGATCGATCCAGCGACCCGATTCGCCGGTCGCCCGGTAGGTCCGCAACTCGCCGCTCAGCAACGTGAAGCCGCTCTTCGGCACCATCACGCCGACATGGAAGGCGCTGCCGCTCCAGCGCTGGCAGTCGCGGCAATGGCAGATCGGCTGGCGCAGGAACTCGCCCGAGTACCCGTAGCGCACCGCGCCGCAGAGACAGCCGCCGGTGACCTCCATGTCACGACCCGCTGGCTACGTAGGGCCGCACCATCTTGGCCGGATCGACGATGCGGTCGAACTCGGCCTCGCTGATATAACCGAGCTGCAATGCGGCCTCCTTGAGCGTCTGGTCGTGCTCGGTGGCATGATGGGCGATCTGCGAGGCCTTGTCGTAGCCGATCACCGGCGCCAGCGCCGTCACCAGCATCAGCGAGCGCTCGACATGGCTCTTGATGACCTTGAGGTTGGGATGGGTGCCCTCGATCATGAACCTGCGGAAGTTGGCGCAGCCGTCGGCCAGCAGCACGATCGAGTTCATCAGATTGAAGATCATCAGCGGCTTGTAGACATTCATCTCCAGGAAGCCGCCGGCGCCGCCGAAGCCGACCGCGACGTCGTTGGCCATCACTTGCGCGGCGATCATGGTCAGCGCCTCGGCCTGGGTGGGATTGACCTTGCCCGGCATGATCGACGAGCCGGGCTCGTTCTCCGGCAGCACCAGCTCGCCGAGCCCGGCGCGCGGGCCGCTGGCGATCAGCCGGATGTCGCAGGCGATCTTGTAGAGCGAGACGGCCAGCGTGCGCATCGTTCCGGAGAGAGCGACCAGCGCATCGTGTGAGCCCTGGACCGCGAACTTGTTGGACGCCGACACGAACGGCAGGTCGGTGAGCTTGGCGATCTCCGCCGCCGACGCCTCGGCGAAGCCGGGCGCGGCATTGATGCCGGTGCCGACCGCGGTGCCGCCCAGCGCCAGCTTGTAGACGTCGCCCAGCGCATGCTCGATCCTTTCGATGTCCTCGGCCAGCAGGCCGACATAGCCCGACCATTCCTGGCCGAGCGTGATCGGCGTCGCGTCCTGCAGATGGGTGCGGCCGATCTTGACGATGTCGGCCCATTCCCTGGCCTTGGCGTCGATCGCGTCGTGCAGCGCCTTGACCGAGGGCAGCAGCTTCCACGTCACCTCGACGGCGGCGGCGATGTACATCGCCGTCGGGAAGTTGTCGTTCGACGACTGGGACATGTTGACATGGTCGTTGGGATGCACCGGCGTCTTGGAACCGAGCGGCGTGTCGGCGAGTTGGCAGCAGCGGTTGGAGATCACCTCGTTGACGTTCATGTTGAACTGCGTGCCCGAGCCGGTCATCCAGACATGCAATGGGAACATGTCGTGATGGCGGCCGGCCAGGATCTCGTCGCAGGTCTCGACGATCAGCCGGTGGCGCTGCGGGTCCAGCCGTCCGCCGGCCAGATTGGCATTGGCACAGGCTTTCTTGAGCAGCGCGTAGGCGCCGATCATCTCGCGCGGCATCAGGTCCTTGCCGATCGAGAAGTAGTGCAGCGAGCGCTGGGTCTGCGCCCCCCACAACTTGTCGGCGGGGACCTCGATTTCGCCCATCGCGTCGGATTCCTTGCGCATCTGCACGATTTGGGCTCCTTTCCGGGCGATGCGTACGCTCGTCCTGCTGCCCGGCTTCATGTGTGACAACGAACTGTGGCGCGACATGGTGCCCGACCTCGGGCGGCTCGGCCACCTGCAGTACGGCAACGTCTACCAGGACGACACGCTCGAAGGCATGGCGCGGCGGGTGCTGTCGGAGACGCCCGAGCGCTTCGTGCTGGTCGGCTTCTCGATGGGCGGATTCGTGTCGCGCGTGCTGACCCTGATGGCGCCCGAGCGCGTGTCAGGCGTCGCCTTCGTCGCGAGCTCGGCCCGCGAATACACCCTGGCCGAGCGCCAGCGACGCATCCAGGGCGCCCGGCCCGGCGACAAGCCGAAGACCGCCGGTCCCGGCGTGGCGCTGGGCCTCCATCCCGACCGCGAGCGCGATCCGGTGCTGCTCGAGCGGCTGCGCGGCATGCAGCGGCGGCTGGGGGCGGAGGTGCGGGCGCGCCAGTCGGCGCTGATCCGCAAGGACGGCTATGCCGACCTCGAGCGCATCACCTGCCCGTCGCTGGTCGTCGCCTGCCGCCAGGACCGACTGCGCAAGCTCGAGGAGACCGAGCGCATGGCCCGCCACCTGCCCAAGTCCCAATTCGAGGTGATCGAGGATTGCGGCCACATGGCACCGCTTGAGAAGCCGCACGAACTTGCCATGCTGCTCGGCAAATGGATCGACAGCGTGGGACTCTAGCCATGGAACTGTCCGACGACACCCTGCTGGGCTTCGCGATCGCCCTGGGAATCGGCCTGTTGATCGGCGTCGACCGCGAGCGGATGAAGGGCGAAGGCCCGTCGCGCTCGGCAGCCGGCGTGCGCACCTTCACCCTCACCGCCCTGATCGGCGCCGTCGCAGGCGCGATCAACAGCGACGCCCTGATGGCGGCGGTGGCGATCGGCGTGGTCGGCCTCGCGGGCCTGTCCTACTGGCGCTCGCCGCCGGAGGATCCCGGGCTGACGAGCGAGATCGCGCTGGTCGTCACGGCGCTGCTCGGCATGCTGACGATGAGTCAGCCCGTGCTCGCGGCCGGCGCCGGCGTGGTGGTCGCGGGCGTGCTCTACTCGCGCGAGGTCCTGCACCGTTTCATCCGCTCCTGCCTCACCGAGGCCGAGCTCAGCGACGCGTTGATCTTCGCCGCCGCGACGCTGGTCGTGCTGCCGCTGCTGCCCGACGAGGCGCTCGATCCCTACGGCGTGCTCAATCTGCGCAAGATCTGGATCGTCGTCATCCTGATCATGGCGATCAGCGGCGCGGGCTACATCGCCGTCCGCCTGCTCGGCGTGAAGTTCGGCCTGCCGGTATCGGGCTTCGCCTCGGGCTTCGTCTCGAGCTCGGCGACCATCGGCGCGATGGCGAGCCGGGTGAAGGACACGCCGGCCCTGCTGAAGCCCGCCGCCGCCGGCGCGGTGCTGTCGACGGTCGCGACCATCGTTCAGCTCGCGCTGCTGCTCGCGGCCGTCAACATGACGGTGCTCAGGGCGCTGGCGATCCCGCTGGCGCTGGCCGGGCTTGCGGCCGTGCTGTACGGCGGCGTCTTCACGTTGTGGGCGCTGAAGCACGAGGGCCAGGGCGACGACAAGCCGGGCGGCGCCTTCAGCCTCGGGACGGCGCTCGCGCTGGCCGCCACCCTGACGGTGATCCTGGTCGCCTCGGCGGCACTGCAGGCCTGGCTCGGCGAGACCGGCGTCGTGATCGCCACCGCCGTGGCGGGCTTTGCCGACACCCATTCGGCGGCGGCCTCCACCGCCCAGTTGGCCAGCGCGCAGAGGATCACCGCCGAGCAGGCGGTGCTGCCGGTGCTGGCGGCGTTCAGCACCAACACCGTGACCAAGATCGTGCTGGCCTTCACCGGCGATCGCACCTTCGCGCTGAGCGTCGTGCCGGGACTGCTGCTGGTGGCGGCGGCGGCCTGGGCCGGTGTCTTCCTGTCGGGCGGAAAGCTGATCTAGTCCGGCTCAGCGCTTCGCCAGCAGGTCGATCTCGACCATCGCGCCGCGGGCAAGGCCGGTGACACCGATGCAGGTCCGGGCGGGCCGCCGGTCGGCCGGGAAGTAGCCCGCATAGACCGCGTTCATGCGCGGATAGTTGGCCTCGAAGTCGGTCAGGTAGATGCGGGCGCAGACCACGTGCTCGAGGCCGAGGTTCAGCCCGCCGAGCACGATCCTGAGGTTCTCCATCACCCGCACGGTCTGGCCTTCGATGTCCGGCGGCAGCGGCCGCGCATCGTCGTCGGGGAAGGTCGGCATCTGGCCGGTGACGAAGCACCAGCCGTCGACCTCGACGGCATGGCTGAACGGCGCCACCGGCGTCGGCGCGCCAGGCGCCATGAAGAACAGAGGCGCGCTCATGGTTTCCTCCCACCGGCCAGCCGGAAATGGCGCGACAGCCAGACGCAGCCGCCGAACAGGATCGCCACGCCCCAGGCGACCACCGCCGGCAGCCACAGATCGACGAAGCTCACGATGCGGGCGTTGATCGGCCGCGCCGGATCGTAGGCCACCGCGACCGCGTCGCCTTCGCGATACGAGGTGCCGCTGCCGCCGCGGCCGAGGAATTCGACCTCGCGACCCTCGGCCGTGGTGAAGCGCACGAGCGGCGCGTAGGAGGTGCGCTCGACGTCGCGCCGCCATTCGCGGCCGCTGCGCAGCACGACCTCCTCCTGGTCGGTGTAGCGGCTGGCGCGGATCTCCGCGACCTTGCCGTCGGCGCGCAGGCCGGTGCGATAGAGCGTCGATGCGTTCCAGGTGGCGACGACGCCGAGCACGACGCCGACCACGGCAATGGTCGCGAAGGCGCGCTCGCCCGGCACCGCGAGCTCGACGTTGCGCGACAGGGCCCAGGCCACCGCGCCGAACATCAGCCAGAAGCAACCGAAGCCGGTGACGATGATCGCCGACAGCCAGAGCTGCCCGAAGTTGTCGATCGCGAAGTCGCCGGGATCGTCGGCTGCGTAGAGCACGGTCACCGGATCGCCGACCGCGAACTCCGGCGCGCCGCTGCCCAGCGCCTTGACCTCGTGCGGCTCGCCGTTGGGCAACCGGAAGCGGAAGACCGGCGCGTACATGTCGCCCTCGCGCTTGATCTCCGTGACCACACCCGGCGCCCGCCCGCCGTAGAGCACCAGCTTCAGGTTGCCGTAGCCCAGCGCCAGGCCGCCGGCCACGATCAGCCCGCCGATCCCCAGGATCAGCCAGGCGATCCAGCGCCAGCTCCTGTCCACGCTAGGAGCGCGGGCCGAACATCAGCTTCCGGAGCTTGCCCGGGCCGAGCGCGGCGGAGAGCTCGGTCGCGGTGACGTAGATCAGGAAGCAGGTGAACAGCCAGATCTGGATGGCCGTGAAGCGGCGCCAGTTGAAGGCGTCGGCCGCCTCCCGGAAGGCGACGCGGAAGCCGTCGCTGTCGAACGAGAAGTGGACGAGCTGCTCGATGACGCGGAACAGCATCACCACCAGGCCGTAGAACAGCGTCTTGTAGAGGATCGGCTTGATCAGCGGCGCGCCGCGGAAGCGGTCGATGGCGCGGAACTTGTCGGCCACCAGCACCGCCTTGCCGACCAGCAGCGCGAACAGCGTGGCGGTGAGGAAGTGCGACAGCGCGAACCAGTAGCTGCGGGTCAGCAAGTTGGTGGTGTGGACGATGATGTTGAACGCGCAGAAGAAATAGAGCGTCGGCGGCAGGAGATGCCGCATCTCCCGCAGCCAGATCCGCCCCGCCTTGGCCGGCCAGGAGGCGACGTTCAGGCTCACATGCGCCCTCCATCGACCACGAAGTTCTGCGCCGAGATCAGCCGGCTGTCGTCCGCCGCCAGGAACAGCACCATGCGGGCGATGTCGGGCGGATAGACCTTTTCCTTCAGCACCTGGGACTTCATCAGGTCGGCCTCGGCCGCCGGCGTCAGCCACTTGTCGATCTGGCGCTGGGTCATGATCCAGCCCGGCGTGATCGAGTTCAGCCGGATCCTGTCGCCGCCGAGGTCGCGCGCCAGGCCGCGGGTCATGCCGATCGTCGCCGCCTTGGCCGCCTGGTAGACGGCCAGGTTGGCGGTCATGGTGTGGTAGCTGATCGAGCTGAAGTTGACGATCGAGCCGCCGCCCGCCTTCTTCATGCCGGGCACCACCGCCTGGATGGCGAAGAAGGCGTGCCGCAGGTTGACGGCGATGCGGTCGTCCCAGAACTCCGGCGTCACGTCCTCGAGCTTGTGGCGCTCGTCATGCGCGGCGTTGTTGACCAACACGGTGATCGGGCCCTGCTTCGCCGCGACCTCGGCAAGGGCGGCCTGGTAGGCCTTCACGTCCTTGATGTCGCATTTCAGGAATGTGGCGCCGGTCTTGGCCTCGACCTGCCGCGAGGCCGGCTCGTCGATGTCGACGAAGCCCACCCTGGCGCCTTGCGCCGCGAGATGCTCGACGATCGAGGCACCGATGCCCGAGCCGCCGCCCGACACGAACACGCTGCGGCCCCTGAGGCTGGGATAGATCGCGAACTCGGGCATGGCTCCTCACAAGATCGAAAGACGGAACACGACTTCGCCCGACAGCGTGCCCGCGGGACCGAGCGCTGCCAAGCCCACCTGCCCGTTGGCATGGCTGACCGGCTCGACACAGAAGAACGACTGACCGGGCGGGGTGTAGACCACGAGATGACGAAACGGCGGAGAGGCATCGAGATCAAGCTTCAGCCGCCGCGCCGGCCAGGCGATGGTGGCGTGGCCGTCCCAGCCGTCGAAGCAGTTGTCGAGCGCAACGCTGTCGGGCCGGCGGCCGGCGGCGAAGTCCCAGTCCGGCGGCACGGGGATGCGCTCGACCGGCAGGACCTCGGCGTCGGCGCGCCATGCAAACGTGGTGCGGCAGGTCAGCGCGCAGTCGGGATCGCGCACGAAGAAGGGGTGCAGGCCGATGCCGGCCGGCACGCGCCGGTCCTCGAGGTTCTCGAGCGAGATCGCGATCGCGAGGCTCGCTTCGTCGAGACGATAGCGTTGCCGCGCGCGATAGCGGAACGGCCAACCGCCCTGCTCGCCGACGCGCTCGTGGAGGTACGTGATCTCCGCCGACGTAGCGTCGCTGTGTACGACCGCCCACGCCTGCGCCCAGCCGTCGCCATGCATAGGATGGCCGATGCCCGGCCAATTGAGCGCGAGCCGGAAGACCTCGTGCCCGAACACCAGCCGGCCGTCGCGGATGCGGTTGGAATAAGGCACCAGCGGATAGAGGGCCGCGTTGTTGCCTTTGCCCGAAGCGATCGCCTCGGCCGTCATCGGCCGCAGGATGTCGACGCCATCGCACTCGAACCGCGCAACGGAACCGCCCGCCGACGGGGCCAGTTCCACAGCGAGACGGCCTGTCCTGAGCGTCAAAAGAGTCATAGGCTCAGGCCTTAGCACGGCGGCGCGTTTCTTGCAGGGACGGCCACGAGGGGGACGGCATGACCGACGATCTCATCAAGCGTGCGTTGCGTAGGCGTACAGTACTGGGTGGGGCCGCAAGTCTCGGGCTGATGGGTCCGATGGACGCCTTCGGCCAGGCCGGCGGACCGTGGAGCCAGCCGCCCAAGAGCAAGGTCGACCGGCTGAATTTCGTGGTCTGGACCTACGGCGACATTTATGCCCGCATCTCCAAGCAGTTCGAGGCCGACTGGGGCGTCAAGATCGATTCGACCATCTCGTCGTTCAACGACCATCCGACCAAGCTCGCGACGATGTACGCGGCCGGCGAGAAGATCGACGTGTCGCAGTCCTCGCCCTTCTCCTTCCCGAACTTCGTGGCGCAAGGTCTGGTCGAGCCGCTCGACGACCTGCCGGGCGCCAAGGACTACGCCAACGACTTCACGCCTTTCACCAAGCAGGTGGCGATGGTGAACGGCAAGCTGATGGGCCTGCCCTACTTCGCCACGGCCTGGGTGTGGAACTACTACAGCGACATGCTGGAGAAGCTGAAGATCGACAAGCCCTTCACCACCTACGAGGAATTCATCGAGCATTGCGTCAAGGCCAAGAAGGACGGCGTCTCGCGCTATCCGGTCCTTTGGGTCGCGGGCGTCGGCCTCGAGCAGCTGCCCGGCACCTGGTACCAGATGACCTGGAACAGGGGTGGCACCTTCTTCGACAAGCAGGGTAACCACATGCTCGGGCCGGGCTCGGTCGCGCGCGAGACGCTGAAATGGTGGGCCAACACCTTCGAGAAGGGCCTCGACATCGCCGATCCCGAATCGCTCAAGGTGCAGTTCACCACCTCGGCCAAGGCGTTCGGCGCCGGCAAGAACCTCTATCGCGGCCCCAACCATCACTACGGCCTGAACGTCGCCAACGATCCGGCGCAGTCGCCGATCGCCGGCAAGGTCAAGGTCATGGGCTCGCCGGGCAACGGCAAGACGATCGCCGACGCGCACGTCTATTTCCTGTGCACTGCCAACCGCAACAAGGAGTGGGCGTGGAAGTTGCTGCAGTATCTCGGCGGCAAGACCAAGGACGGCCAGTACACGCAGGCAATCGGCCTCGCCAAGGATGCGATGCTGGGCTCGGGATACCAGTCGGTGATGCAGAGCGACGTGATCAAGACCGGCTGGGCGCCGTGGGGCGACGTGCCGGAGATACTGAAGATCTGGGACAAGTCGGCCTACATCGCCGAGGTCTGCTCGTCGATCTATCAACCCTGGCACTTCCCGTGGACCGACCAGCTCAACATCGAGGTCCAGAAGTGCCTGACCGGCCAGATCAGCGCGGACGTCTGCTGCGACAACCTGATCAAGGGTATCGCCGACGCCAAGCGCAAGGTCTGACGCCCTGACCGCGCTGGCCCAGCCGCCGATCGCGGCGCGCCCGCGTCGGCGGCGGTTCCGCGGCGAGCTGTCGGCGCGGCAGTTCGCTCTGGCCATGAACCTGCCGACGCTCGCCTTCCTGGCGGCGATCCTCGCCTATCCGGTGATCTATGCCGGCTACCTCTCGGTGCACAAGGTCGGGTTGGCCCAGCTCAGGCGCGGCGAGTTCCCGTTCACCGGCTGGGAGAATTATGGCCGCGTGCTCGAGGATCCGCTGTTCTGGGTCGCGATCAAGAACACGCTGATCTTCACCGCCATCACCGTGGTGAGCGAGGTGGTGATCGCGGTGGCGATCGCCTTGCTGATCAACCAGGCCGGCGTCTGGACCTCGCGGGTCACTCGCTTTCTCATCCTGCTGCCCTACGCCATCCCGCCGATCTGCAACGGCCTGATCTGGTCGTTCATGTACAGCTTCCAGTTCGGCTTCCTGAACCGCCTGCTGTTCAGCGCCGGCGTGATCGACCAACCGATCAACTGGGCCGGCAATCCCGACACCGCGCTCTACGCCGTCACCGTGCCCTACATCTGGCGCACCCTGCCGTTCGCCATCATCCTGGTGCACGCCGCCCTGCAGGGCATCCCGCGCGAGCTCTACGAGCAGGCGGCGATCGACGGCGCCAATGCCTGGCACCGCTTCCGCCAGATCACCCTGCCGATGCTGCAGCAGATCATCGCCATCATCCTGATCCTGCGCACCGCCTTCGCCTTCGCGGTGTTCGAGGAGATCCTGGCGATCACCCAGGGCGGGCCGGGCGACGCCACATGGGTCGCCGCCTGGTATAGCTACAAGATCAGCTTCTCGCCGCCCAACAACTTCGGCATGGGTGCGGCCTCGGCCTTCATCCTGGCCCTGATGATCGCCGCGATCGCGCTGGTCTATCTGCGTGCGGTCTACCGCCGGGTGACGCTCTGATGTTCAAGCTGTCGCGCCCGGCAAAGCTCGCCCTGCATGTCGCCAACCTCGTGGTGATCGCCGTCATCCTGCTGCCGCTCGCCGCCGTGCTGCTGGGCAGCGTGCAGTCGGAGAAGGCGCTGCACGCCGACACCCGCCGCGTCCTGCCGCTGGAGGTCACGGCCGACAACTTCGTGGTGATCCTGACCCAGGGCGCGCAGAAGGGCCGTATCTTCGACCAGGCGACCTACCTGCCCGACAACATCAAGAGGTTCTACCGCGCCTTCGCCAACTCGCTGATCGTGGCGGCATCGGTGACGGCCCTGACCCTGCTGTTCGGCGCCCTGTCGGCCTACACCATCGCCCGCCTACGCTATCGATGGACGCTGTTCCTGCTGCAGGCCAACATCGTCTCGCGCTTCGTGCCGGCGATCGTGCTGATGATCCCGCTCTACATCGTCATCCGCTCGCTGGGCCAGCTCAACACGCTGGGCGGCGTGATCATCGCCGAGACCGGCTTCCTGCTGCCCTACGCCATCCTGATCCTCGCCCCCTACTTCGACGCCATCCCGTCCGAGCTCGAGGAGGCCGCCCGCATCGACGGCTGCACGCGGTTCCGCGCCTTCTTCCACATCGTGCTGCCGCTCGCCACGCCGGCCCTGGCGGCCTGCGGCGTCATCATGTTCATCGTTTCGTGGCACGAGCTCCTGATCCCGCTGATCCTGAACGCGCGACCCGACTTCATGACCCTGCCCGTGGTCATCGCCAGCCTGGTCGGCGATCTGTTCGTGTTCTTCAATCTGATGATGGCGATCTGCCTGCTGGCCCTGCTGCCCACCGTCGTGCTGGTGATGCTGCTGCAGCGCTATATCGTCGAGGGCCTCGCCGCGGGCGCAGTCAAGGGATGAGCCCGATCAGACTCGCGCTGGCAATGGCCTTCGCCCTGCTGGCTCTTCCCTGTCTGGCAGCACCCTCGCCCGAGGAGATCATCGACGGTTACTTCGGTCCTAATCCCGACAGCGTGCCGAATCGCGGCGCCTCCTACACCGGCGAGATGAAGCGCCGCTACTCGGACGAACCGACCGTCGGCCAGATGCTGCTGCCCGGCAAGCACTATGCCGCTCGCCGCCTCGCCCTCTCGCCGGCCGATGCGCCGGTCTACGACGTGACGATCGACAACGGCCGCGAGACTATCGACTGGTATGCCTACTTCACGAGCGAAAGCGGCACCCTGAAGCTCAAGGCCGTACGCTCCCTCGGCGCGGCGTCGAGTACCTACGACGGCATGGTCCTGGCGCAGAAGACGGCGCGCAGCGACCAGGAAGAATGGGACTACCAGAGCCTCCGCATCGCCTTCCTGCCCGACCTCGAAAGGCTGGCTCACTTCCGCAAGCAGCTCGGCGCGCTCGACGCGCTGAAGACGGCGATCGACGCCAGAGACGCCAAGGCCATCCGCACCAGGATGAACGCACTGCACTTCAAGGACTGGGAACGCATCGCCCTCGGGCGGCTCGAGCTCCGGCTCGGCGGCCCATCGCAAGGCGTGGTCGGCGTGCTCTACGTCCCGCCCGGCGAAAAACTACCTTCGATCAACGAAACCGGACACCTTTACATCGAGCGGATCGAAGGGCCCTGGCACGTCTACAAGACAATGTAGCCGGCCGGCGCTAAGAAAGGCGTTCCATTACCGAAGTGAGGGAACGCCGATATGTCGACGAACATGCTGAAGAAGCGCCTGCAGGCCGGCAAGGCCTGCGTCAACGCTTGGCTCGCGATCCCCAGCGGCTTCTCGGCCGAGGTCATGGCGCAGTGCGGCTGGGACAGCGTTACTGTCGATATTCAGCACGGCGTGCAGGACTACCAGTCGATGGTCGCCTGCTTCCAGGCGATGGACAAGCATCCGATCACCCCGCTGGTGCGCGTGCCGTGGAACGAGCCCGGCATCATCGGCAAGGTGCTGGACGGTGGGGCGTGGGGCGTGATCTGTCCGATGGTCAACAACGCCGCCGAGGCCAAGGCGCTGGTCTCGTATTCGCTCTATCCGCCCAAGGGCAAGCGCTCGAACGGCCCGATCCGCGCCGGTGCCTACGGCTCGGCGACGCCATACCAGAAGATCGCCAACGACGAAGTGCTGATCATCCCGATGATCGAGACCCAGGAGGCGATCGACAACATCGACGCCATCCTCGACGTGCCGGGCGTGAGCGGCATCTATGTCGGCCCGTCCGATCTCGGCCTGTCGCTCGGCCTGGAGCCGCGGCTCGACCGCGAGGAGCCGCAGGTCCTCAAGATCTACGAGAAGCTCACGAGCGCCTGCAAGAAGCGCAACCTGTTCGCCGGCATCCACAACGGCACCGCGAGCTACGCCGCCAAGGCCTTCGGCATGGGCTTCCAGCTATGCACGATCGCCAACGATTCCGGCCTGATGGCGATGGCTGCCAGGGCTGCCGTCAACGGCTTCCGCAAGGACGTCGGCGCGGCCGCAGACAAGTAGTCTTTCCTCCTCCCCCGTCAGACGGGGGAGGATCGAGGAGGGGGCAAGCACCACGCCTGTTGCCCTCTCCCTCCCTGCCCTCCCCCGTATGACGGGGGAGGAAAAGAGTGGCACGGAGCTTGCCTCCTCCGCCGGCAAGACAACCGGCGGAGGAAGCGATGAGCGGACTAGGCGGCCTCAACAAGGCGCCCGATGGCATGGTCATCGGGTTGGTGCAGATCCAGAACCCCGTCGTCGTCACCAGGGACGATCTCGCGCGTCAGACCGACCGCGTGTGCGCGCTGGTCGCCAAGGCGCGGCGCAACATGTCGACCATGGACCTGGTCGTCTTCCCGGAATACTCGCTGCACGGCCTCTCCATGGACACCAATCCGGAGATCATGTGCCGGCTGGACGGGCCCGAGGTCGAGCGCTTCCGCGGCGCCTGCATCGCCAATGACATCTGGGGCTGCTTCTCCATCATGGAGTTCAATCCCCACGGCAACCCGTTCAACTCGGGGCTGATCATCGACAACAAGGGCGAGATCAAACTCTATTACCGCAAGATGCACCCCTGGGTGCCGGTCGAGCCGTGGGAGCCGGGCGATCTCGGCATCCCGGTGTGCGACGGGCCGAACGGCTCGAAGATCGCGCTGATCATCTGCCACGACGGCATGTTCCCCGAGATGGCGCGCGAGAGCGCCTACAAGGGCGCCAACGTCATGATCCGCACGGCCGGCTATACCGCGCCGATCCGCCAGAGCTGGCACTTCACCAACCAGTCGAACGCCTTCTGCAACCTGCTGTACACGGCCTCGGTCTGTCTCGCCGGCAGCGACGGCACGTTCGACTCGATGGGCGAAGGCATGATCGTGAACTACGACGGGACGCCGCTCGCCACGGGCAACGGCGTCCCCGACGAGATCATCACCGCCGAGGTGCGGCCGAAGCTGTGCGACGAGGCCCGAATCCACTGGGGCGTCGAGAACAACATCTACCAGTTCGGCCATCGCGGCTATGTCGCGGTGAAGGGTGGCGCGCGCGACTGCCCCTACACCTACATGCACGACCTCGCCACCGGGAGGTATGCGCTGCCGTGGGAGAAGGACGTCAAGGTGACCGACGGTGCGAGCTGCGGCTTCGCCACGCCGACGCGCACGTTCAAGCCGGTGCCGACGACCCTGCCGCCGAAGAAGCTCGCCGCGGAGTAGGCCTCAATCCTTGTGCGCGGTGTGCCAGCGCAGCATCGAGCGTTCGGCCAGCGAGATCACGCCGAAGAACAGCGCCGAGAAGGTCGAGCCGACGACGATCGTCGCGTAGAGCAGCGGCGAATCGAAGTTGTAGGTCGCCTGGATGATCAGCGCGCCGATGCCGACGTTCGAGCCGATCCATTCGCCGACGATCGCGCCGATCACCGCGGTCGAGGCCGCGATCTTCAGCGCCGAGAACAGGTACGGCAGCGCGTTGGGCACGCGGATGCGGAAGAACACCTCGCGCGGCGTCGCCGACAGGATGCGCATCAATTCGAGCTGCTCGGGCCGCACGTCGCGCAGGCCCCGCGTCATGTTCACCAGCGTCGGGAAGAAGCAGATGATCGCGGCGATGGCGATCTTTGGCTCCATGCCGTTGCCCAGCAGCAGCACGAGGATCGGCGCCTTGGCGACGACCGGGATGGTGTTGACCATCACCGCGATCGGGAACAGCGCCTCTTCCGAGGTCTTGCGATAGACGAACACGGTTGCGAGCGCGATCGCCGCGAAGTTGCCCAGCAGGAAGCCGCACACCGCCTCGATCGCGGTCGGCAGCAGGTTGGTCATCAGGATATCGAAGCGCTCGACCAGGACCTTGGCCACCGCCACCGGCGACGGCGCGATGAACGGCTTGATCTCGAACTGCACGACCGCCTGCCACCACAGCAGAAGGAACAGCAGGATGGCGCCGATCGGCAGCAGGCGGCGGCGCCAGGCGAGGTAGCGCTTGTGGGCGAGGAAGCGGGCGTCGGCCTCGGCATCCTCGGCAAAGCCGCCGACTGGCACTTGATTGGCGGTCACCTGCTCGGCCATCAGCAGGTCTCCAGCACGCGGCGCAGATGGCCGGCCAGCGACACGAACTCCGTCGTCTCGCGCTGCGCCAGCCGGCGCGGCATGGGAAGCGTGACGGGCACCTGCTCGCGGACCCTCCCAGGCCGCGCCGCCAGCAGCAGCACGCTCTGGCCGAGGAACGCCGCCTCGTAGATCGAATGGGTCACGAACACGATGGTCGTGCCGGTGGTCTCCCAGAGCTGCAGCAGCTCCTCGTTCAGCCGATCGCGCGTGATCTCGTCGAGCGCCCCGAACGGCTCGTCCATCAGCAGCAGCCGCGGATTGGAAACCAGGGCGCGGGCGATCGCCACGCGCTGGCGCATGCCGCCCGACAGCTCGTGCGGATAGGCCTTCTCCCAGCCGCTGAGGCCGACCAGCGACAGCAACTCGTGCGGCGAGCGCGCGCCGGGCAAGGCCTTGCCGCCGCCGACCTCGAGCGGCAGCGAGACGTTCTCCAGCACCGTGCGCCAGGCGAGCAGCGCCGGATCCTGGAACACGAACCCGATCTGCCGCGATTCGCGCGCGGCCTGCGGCGCGCCGCCCAGCACCGACACGCGGCCGCTCGACGGTGCCACGAGGTCGGCCATCACGCGCAGCAGGGTGGACTTGCCGCAGCCGGAGGGCCCGAGCAGCGTCAGGAAGCTGCCGCGCGGGATAGTGAGATCGATGTTGTCGAGCGCGGTGACCGTGCCGCGTTCGCTGGTGAAGCGGACGCTGACCCTCTCGCAGGAGACCGCCGTCTCAGCCAAGGGCGGCTTCGCTCACCGGATCGCCGGCGATGCGGGTGTGCCACATGACGCGCGGCTGGGTCATGTCGAACGGCGTCGCCTGGTGCAAGAGGCAACGGTTGTCCCAGATCACGACGTCGCCGACGCGCCAGTCGTGGTGATAGAGGCGCGGCGGCTGGCAGGCGAAGTCGATCAGCTCCTGCAGGAGCTGCTGCGAGTCCGCCGGCGACAGCCCCGGGATGTCGTGCGCATGGCGGCCGATCAGCAGCGACTTGCGGCCGGTGTCGGGATGGATCTTGACCAGCGGCCGCAGCACGTCCTCGTCGCCCTCGAAGCCCAGGCGGCGATAGTCGTCGGTGCCCTTCTGCGGCACATGGCCGATGCGGCCCTGGCTGTAGTGCAGCGAATGGTAGGCGGCGAGGTTCGCGATCCTTTGCTTGGTCGCGGCATCGAGCGCGTCGTAGGCCGCGCGCATGTCGGCCCAGCCGGTGTGGCCGCCGATCGTCGGCACGACCTCGGCGCTGAACACTGCGCCCTTGGCCTGGATCGGCTTGAAGGTCGAATCGGCGTGCCAGCCCTCGTTGCCCTTGAGGATCTGGACGACGTCGTCGCCTTCTTCCGGCGCGCGCAGCGTGCCGTCCTCGCGGACGTTGCTGACTGCGCCCATCTCGAACTCCAGCGGCCCGAAGCGCTTGGCGAAGGCGATCTGCTCGTCCTTCTTCAGGAACTGCCCCGGGAAGATCAGCAGCGCGTACTGCAACCAGGTGTCATGGAGCGAACGCCAGGTCGGTTCGTCGAGATCGGCGAGGCGGATACCGGTAACCACCGCCCCGAATGAGGCGTCGACCGGCTGGACGTCGAAGGGCTTGGCCATGGGATCCTCGATGAGGGGAGCCTCGATTTGGTCCGTGTCTTGCGGCAGTCTATCGTTACGGTCGCAAGACACAATCGGGGAGGGATCAATCATGCGCCGCCGCACACTTCTCACAGGAGCTGCTGCCACCGCCGCGGCCGCTGCAAATCTCCTGCCATCGGGCGGCTTCGCCCAGGCCAAGACCCAGACCGTCAACATGCAGCTCGGCTGGCTCGCCTCCAACAACAACATCGGCGAGGTGGTCGCCAGCCAGCTCGGCTACTTCGAGGAGGAGAAGCTCCACGTCGTGATCCAGCCCGGCGGACCCAGCATCGACGGCGTGGCGATCGTGGCCTCGGGGCGCTGCGAGATCGGCCAGGTGTCGTCGAGCCCGTCGCTGATGCTGGCGGCGTCGCAGAAGATCCCGGTCAAGTGCTTCGCCACGGCCCTGCAGCAGCACCCCTACACCTTCTTCTCCCTGGAGAAGAAGCCGATCCGCACGCCCAAGGACATGGTCGGCAAGAAGATCGGCATCCAGGCGACCGGCAAGATCCTGCTGACCGCGCTGCTCAAGAAGCACAACATCCCCGAGAAGGACGTCGAGGTGGTCGTCGTCGGCGCCGACTTCACGCCATTGCTGACCGGCCAGGTCGACGCCTTCACCGGCTGGCTGACCTCGACCACGGCGATCAAGGCGCTGGGCCAGCCGCCGGTCACGCTGCGGCTGTGGGACGCGGGCGTGCAGCTCTATGCCCTGCCGCTCTACGCCACCAAGGACACGCTGGAGAAGAAAGGGCCAATGGTCGCCGGCTTCCTCAAGGCGATGGCGAAGGGCTACGCCTATGCGCAGAAGGAGCCGGAGAAATCGGCCGACCTCCTGATCAAGGCCTATCCCAACTTCAAGCGTGACGACGAGCTCGAGGGCCTGAAAGTGCTGCTGAAGTTCGCCTTCAACGACAACACCAAGGCCAACGGCTGGGGCGCCTTCGATGCCAAGGTGTGGCAGGACCAGATCACGCTCTACGACGAGCTGAAGCAGTTCACCGCCGGCGCGCCCAAGCTCGACGACGTGATCACGTCTGCGATCCTCGACCAGACCAAGGACGTGCGGCCCAAGCTCGGATGAAATCTCTCGGATGATCCGCAACGCCACGCTGCCCGACGGCAGCCGACACGACATCGAGATCGCGGACGGCCGCATCGCTGCGCTGCGGCCGCCGACGACCTCGGAACCCGCCGTGTTCCTGCTGCCGCCGCTGGTCGACGGCCACATCCATCTCGACAAGACGCTGCTCGGCCTGCCATGGGTGCCGAACCAGGCGGCCGGCAACGCCGTCGCCGACCGCATCGAGGCCGAGCGCAAGGTGCGCGCCAACCGCACCGTCTCCGAGACCGAGACCGGCGCCAACCTGGTGAAGCAGGTCGTGACCAGCGGCACGCTGCACATGCGCAGCCACGTCGACATCGACAACCAGTTGGGCCTCAAGAACCTGCACGCCATCCTGGCGGTGCGCGAGCGCTTCCGCGACCTGGTCACCATCCAGATCGTCGCCTTCCCGCAAAGCGGCGTGATCCGCTCGCCCGGCACGGCTGACCTGCTCGACGCGGCGATCGCCGAGGGCGCCGATCTGGTGGGCGGCCTCGACCCGGTGGGCATCGACCGCGACCTCGACGGCCATCTCGACGCGATCTTCGGTGTCGCAGAGAAGCACGGCGTCGGTGTCGACATCCATCTGCACGACGGCGGCGAAGGCGGCATCACGCAGATGAACGCGATAGCCCGGCGCACGCGCGCGACCGGCCTCAAGGGCAAGGTCGCGATCAGCCACGCCTTCGCCCTCGGCTCGGTGCCGACGGACCTCGCGGCGCGTACCGCCGACACCCTGGCCGAGGCTGGCATCGCCATCATGAGCCACGGGCCGGGCGCCGCGACCATGCCGCCCCTGCCGCTGCTGCGCGCGCATGGCGTCGAGGTGTTCGGCGGCTCCGACAATATCCGCGATGCCTGGTCGCCGTTCGGCAATGGCGACATGCTCGACCGCGCGATGCTGATCGGCTACCGCGCCAACTTCCGCCACGACCACGAGCTCGCCCTGCCCTACGAGATGGTGACGTCCGCCGCTGCCCGCGTGCTGAGCCTCGCCGACTACGGCATCCGGATCGGCGGCCCGGCGGACTTCGTGGCGGTAGAGGCCGAGACCCTGGCCGAGACCGTCGCCGCCCGGCCGCGCCGCAAATGGGTGATGAAAGCCGGTCGCATCGTCGCCCGGGATGGTGTACTGGCGTGACCCTTCTTCCCCTCCCCATTCATATGGGGAGGTGTCGCGTCGGCACTTTCGCACTTCGTGCGAAAGTGCCCTATCCGCGACGGAGGGGTCAGAAGCGCCAACACGACTGCGGCTCATGACCCCTCCGTCGGCGTAAGACGCCGACACCTCCCCATATGAATGGGGAGGGATTCTTAGGGATCTCGTCATGCCTGCGCGTCAGGCGGTGCTCGGCATGGAGCACGCCTCCTTCTTCTATGGCTCGGCCAAGATCTTCGAGGACGTCTCGTTCCTGCTCGACGACGCGCGCACCGCGCTGGTCGGCGAGAACGGCGCCGGCAAGTCGACCCTGCTGAAATGCCTGACCGGCGCGCTGGAGCTGAACGGCGGCCAGATCGTCCGCTCGCGCGGCCTGCGCGTCGGCTCGGTGCCGCAGGACGTGCCCGCGGAGCTGGCCCCGCTGACAGTGCGAGAGGTGCTGCAGCGCTCGCTGGAGCGGATCGGCCAGGGTGACGACTGGTGGCGGCTCGACGTGCTGGCCGAGGAGATCGGCATCGCGCCCGAGACGCTCGACAGGGAGTTCGGCGAGCTGTCGGGCGGCTGGCAGCGGCTGATGCTGATCGCCGGCGCGGCGAAGCTCGAGGAGCCGGACATCCTGATCCTCGACGAGCCGACCAACCATCTCGACCTTGCCAACATCAACACGCTCGAACGCTGGCTGACGGAAGAGTTCGAGATCCCGATGCTGATCGTCAGCCACGACCGCGAGATCCTCGACCGCGTCACCCAGCGCACGCTGTTCCTGCGCAGCGACGGCGTGCACGCCTTCAAGACCCGGTTCTCGGTCGCGCGCGAGGAGCTGCTGCGCCGCGACGCCACGGCTGCGGCGCGCGCCAAGCTCGAGGAGAAAGAGATCAGGCGGCTGGAGCAGGCCGCGGCGCGCTACAAGGTCTGGGCGGTCAAGAATCCCGACCTCAACAAGCGCAAGAATGCCGTCGGAACCCGCATCGCCCGCATCGAGGCCGACCGCACGCAGACCTACGTCGCCCGCGACCGCCGGCTGGAGCTGAGCGACGGCGACATCGACGCGCGCGTGGCGCTGCGACTCGCCAATCTCGACGTGAAGACGCCTGACAGCCGCAAGCTGATCGCAATCGACCGGTTGACCGTCGCCGCCGGCGACCGCATCGCCCTGCTGGGCGTCAATGGCTCGGGCAAGTCGACGCTGCTGTCGGCGCTGGCTGCGGCCTACGATCCCGAGCGCGAGCACTATGACGGGCAGGCGCCGGTGCGCTTCAACCCGTCGTGCCGGCTGGTCTATTTCGACCAGACCATGCAGGACCTGCCGGTGAAGAGCACCATCCTCGACTTTGCCGCAACCGAGGGCACGACCGAGAAGGAGGCGATCCGCATGCTCGCGCAGGCGGGCTTCGCCTTCGCGCGTCTCAAGGAGCCGATCGGCGTACTGAGCCACGGCGAGCGCGCGCGGCTGGTGTTCCTGAAGATGAAGCTGCTGCGGCCCAACTTCTACCTGCTCGACGAGCCGACCAACCATCTCGACATCGAGGGCCAGGAAGACCTCGAGGAGCAGCTCGAGCGCTCCGACGTCTCCTGCCTGTTCGTCAGCCACGACCGCTTCTTTACGCGGACGGCGGCGACGCGCTTCCTCGAGATCCGTCGCGGCCGCCTGGTCGAGATCGACGACCCCGACGCCTTCTTCGACGCCCAGGCATAGAGATAGGGCCTAACTGCGCGTCGCGGCAGCGGCCTTGCGCACCCGCTCGACCTCGGCCCTGATGTCGGCCGCGCCCGACTGGCGGGCGAGCTGGTCGGCGCGGTCGAGCAGGGTCTTGCCGGTCGCGGCGTCGCCCTGCAGCAAAGCGCTGCGGCCGGCGCGCAGGAACAACCCGGCGGCATCGCCGGTGCGGCCCTGGCGCAGCACGGCGTCGCCCGCCAGCGACAGCGCCCGCGCCATGCCGCGATAGTCGAGCGCCAGCCGGCGCTGGTCGGCCGCCTGCTCGAAGTCGCGCGCCGCCCGGTCGGTCGCGCCGGCGAGCATGGCGACGCGGCCGCTAAGCTCCAGCCGGTCGCCCTCCTGGTCCGGCTTCGCCGAGGGCGGGATGGCCGCGAGCGCCTGCGCCAGGCCCTGCGCATCGCCGAGGTCGGCCAGCACGGCGCCGCGGATGTACTGGGCGCGCGTGGCGATCTCCGGCGCCGGCGCGCGGGCCAGCACCTCGCCGGCCGCGGCCAGCGCCTCGTCGACCGCGCCCAGGCGATAGGCCGCGGCAGCCTGCACCAGGATCAGCTCGGCGGGCGGCGCCTGACGGCGGCGTTCGAGCTCGGCGCGGATCTCGCGGCCGGTGCGCGCGGCGTCGGCCGCCGAACCCGCCCGCAGCTGCGCCACGGCGAGGTTGTAGCCGACATCGCCGATCGCGGCGGCATCGTCTCGCTCGTAGGCCACCGCGAGCGCCGCGCGGTACTGCTTGATCGCGTCGGCGGTGCGGTTGACGGCGAGCGCGCGCGTGCCGGCCTGGTTGGCCTGCTCGAGGCGCCGGTCGGGCGGCGGGCTTTCGTCGGCCGGCGTGCTGCTGCCGCAGGCGGCGAGGAGCAGCAGCAGCAGAAGCGCAGCCGGCCGCCAGGTCACGGCCAAGGTCACGGGCGGACCTCGCCTGCCGGCGCGCGCCGGCTCGCAGGCGTCGCGGGCGCCGACGAGCCGCCGAGCAGCCAGTGATGGCGCAGCTGGCCGAGCAGAAATTCGAGCTCGCGCGCCGTCGTCTCGGTCTGCAGCAGCAGCGCCGGCATCGAATCGGCGGTCGCCGTCACGCTGTCGGTGAGCTTGCCGACGCGCGGGCTGGCGCTCGCCAGGTTCTTCGACAGCGTCTGCAGCGAGGCGAGGATCTCGTCGGTGCGCTGGACCATGCCGGGCAAGCGCGCATCCTTCGACGTGCGCTCGAGCTCGGCCATCAGGCCGTTGGCGTGGGTCATCGCCGATTGCGCGGCGGCCAGCGCGGCCTGCAGGTCGGCCACCATCTTGTCGTCGGCGAGGAACTTGCCGAGCGCGCCCTCGCCGCGTTCCAGCCGCTGGGTGAGCGTCGCGGCAGACTGCAGCGTCTGCTGCAGCGGCCCCGCCTTGTCGACCACGGCATTGGCGTTGGCGATCACCTTGTGCATCTCGTCGAGCAGCGGCAGGAACCTCGCCTGCACCTGCTCGATCAGCTGGCCGATATTGTCGGTCGGCCCGCGCTCGGTCCCGGCGTTGAGCACGGCGAACCCCCAGTCGAGCTCGGCGCCGTGGCCGCGCGAGATGTCGACGTACGACGCGCCGGCGATGCCGAACTGGCGGCGGATGACGACCTGGGAATCGCGACGGATGAAGGGCTGCATCTGGCGGTCGATGCGCAGCTCGGCATGCATGCGCTGGCTGGGCTCGATGACGATGCGCCGGATCTCGCCGGCGCGGGTGCCGAGCACCTGCACTTCCGCGCCCTGCGCCAGGCCCGAGACGCCCGCTTCGGGCAGCACGATGCGCAGGGTCAGCGAGGCCTGGAACCACTCCTTCAGCAGGCCGGCATTGACCAGCGCGCCGGCGAACAGCACGACGCACAGCACCACCACCGCGCCGACCGCCTGGTTGAACTGGTGGATGCCGAGGCTCGAGCGGTTCATGGCCCCCTCCCGGCGCGAACCAGGCCGCGCTCGGTAAGCCGCAGGATGTGATCGGCCGCCACGAAGCGCGCCGCCGGCGCCGCGAGCGAGCCCAGCAGCCACAGCACCGCGCCGCCGCGATCGCGCACCGCGCCGATCGCCTGGGCGAGCGGCAGGCCGAGCTCGGCCATGCCCTCGAGCGTGGGGTCGGCGATAAGCACCAGCTCGGGCGCGCCGAGGAAGGCGCGCACGCAGGCGGTGCGCACTAGGTCGCCGGGATGGACCGTCTCGCGCGTCGGCGTCGGCAGGCCGGCGAGGCCGAAGCGCCGCGCGAGCGCCGTCGCCTCGGCGACGACATCGTCCTCGGCGAGGTCGCTGTGGTAGAGCTGCGGCACCAGCACGAGCTGGGCCACCGGCACGTGCGCCGGCCAGACCTGCGTGCCCATCAGGGTGCCGATCCGGCGGCGGCGCGCCAGCCGCTCGCGATAGCCCTGCGCCTGCCACGATGCCCCGAGGCACCAGGCCTCGCCCTGCGCCGGGTCGCTGAGGCCGAGGCAGAGGTCGATGAAGCCCTCGACGTCCTCGTCCTCGGTCTCGACCAGGGCCACCTCGCGATGGCCGAGATCGAAGTCGGCCCGCGACACGCCGCGCAGCGAGAGGACGAAGGCTTGCGGATCGGCCATGTCATGCCGCCAGGTCGAAGACGCCGTTGACGATCAGGATGGCGAGGGCGGCGCGGGCGAAGCCGCGCTGCACCAGCCGCTGCAGCTCGTAGGTCTGGGTGGCGCGGGCCAGCGCGGTGGCGCTGCAAACCAGCGCGATCGCCATCCCGATCGCCATGCACTTGGCCGGCGGGACGATGAAGTCCTCGAAATCCATGGCGAACAGCACGTTCTGGCCGAACCGCCAGATCGGCACCGTGACGATGCCCAGCGCCGAGGCGATCAGGTAGCCCGCCACAAGGGTCGACATGATCAGCAGGGTGCAGAGGCAGAAGGCGCCGACCGAGAAGGCCAGCATGCGCGGCATCACCAGCAGCGTCATCGGGTCGACGCCCTGGCGCTCGAGCATGCGCAGCCAGCCGGCCGGCCGCGCCTCGCCGAGCGTGACCAGGATGGCGGTGCCGACTCGGCCGAAGATGATCAGCCCGACCACGACCGGCGCGATCTCGCGCACCAGCAGGCGCACGACGATGGTGCCGACCAGCTCGATCTGGCCCGCGGTCTGCAGCCAGTAGACGACCTGCGTCACCAGCACGACGCCCAGCAGCAGGCCGGTCCCCAGCGTCGTCCCTGCCGACTGCACGGCGACGCCATGCAGCGCCTCCATGAAGTTGGCGCGCACCGGCCGCCGCCACGAGTCGCGGCGCAGCGCCGCCGCCACCGCGGTGGTGCAGAAGGCGGCGAACACCAGCATCGCCTCGAGCCGGCGCAGCACCGCCGCACCGGTCGCGGCCAGCAGGTTGCCGAGCCGGCCGCCCGGCGGCCGGCGTGCCGCCCGCGACGGCGGGCTCACAGCGCTCCCACCAGCACGAAGGTGCGCATGGTGCCGGTCTCGGGCAGGAAATAGCTGCCGCGCTGGCGGAACAGGAAGTCACCCGACAGGATCTGGTAGGCAGTCTCCGACACGGTGATGGCGCGCCGGCTGCCGCTGCCGGCCAGCACCTTGGCGACGGCGATCGCACCGCCCCACAGGCTGTGACCGTTGCCGAGCGACGTCGCCATCACCGGGCCGACATCGATCGCGACCCGGAACTCCGAACCCTCGCCCCACTCCGCGGTCAGCTCGATCAGCCGGTTGCGCAGCTCCAGCGCCACCATCGCCACGGCGCGCGCGCCGAGCGCCGCCGATTGCCCGGCTGCATGCGCGACCAGGACGACCTGGTCGTCGTTCAGCACCGCGTAGGCGAGCGGGCTCTTCATCACTGCGCCCTGGATCCGCTCGATCACCGCATCCATGCGCGCCCGCTGGCCGCCGTCGGCGCGGGCCACCGTCAGCCAGTCCGGCAGGCGGATGACCGCGACCGCCGCCGGATCGAGCCGGCCGGCGGCGAGGTCAGCCGGCGACAGCGCGTAGTGCAGCAGCCGCTGCTCGAGGCCGGCCTGCCGCTCGCCGAGCGCGCGCTCGACCTTCTGGTCCGCCGCGTGTTGCGGGTCGGCCGTCTCGGGTGGGGCCGGCGCCTGCGCGGCGGCCGGCAGATAGCGCAGCGCCAGCAGGCTGGCGAGGGCGGCGCAGAACTCGGCCATGCCGGCATCGGCCTGGCCGCGCACCGGCTCCTCGACCTGGAGCATGCCGAGCACCCGGTCGCCGGAATGGATCGGCGTGATGTGCACGCCCTCGATGCCGAGCGGCCGGAGATAATGGGCGGCAAGCTCGCGCGTGCGCGGCTCGCGCGCGGCATGCGGCGCGTCGATCGTCGCCCCTTTCTCCAGCGCATCGAACAGGCCGGCGAACTCGTCGCGATGCAGCTGGGCACCCGCGGTATGGGCCTGGCCGATGCGGTCGAAATTGTCCTCGCAGACCAGGGTGCGGCCGGCCGCGGTCAGGTACCAGACGCCGACCCGCTTGCCGGCGCAGATCTCGGCCGCCCGCTCGGTCGCCTCGCGCACGCCGTCGGCCGAGGCGCGATCCATCAGGTGCGAGGCGGCGGCGAGCTCGCTCAGCGTCTGGGAGCGCGCCTCGAGGGCCGCCTGGCGCTCGCGTGCCGCCCGGTCGCGGCGCTCGGCCTTGAGGCCGCGCCACATCATCAGCGCGGCCAGCGCCACGACCAGCAGCAGCACCACCGCCGACAGCGCCAGCGCCAGCCAGCCGCTCGACTGCACGAAGCCCAGCAGGTCCGATTCGCGGGCTACGATCAGCACCGACCAGTTGCGCCCGGTCAGCGCCCTGAGCGCCCCCGACGACACGATGATGCGCTGGCCGTCGACCTCGAGCACCTTGCGGCTGAAGCCCTCGACCCGCAGCCGGTTGTAGATGCGGGTCAGCGTCGGGTCGCCGAGATCGTCGAGCTGCGGCAGCGCCGCGCCCTCCTTGGCCTTCGTCAGCCAGTCGTCGGAGGGATAGGCGATCACCCGGCCCTTGGCGTCGATCACCATCGCCTTGCCGTGCACGCCGATCTCGAGGCTCTTGAGGAAGCTGCTGAGGGCCGCCAGCTCGATGTCGACGCCGAGCACCGAGACCAGCCGTCGGTTGGCGCCGTAGTGCGGCAGCGCGTAGGTGATGCCCGGCCGGCGCACCGTGAAGAAGAGGTAAGGCGTGGTCCAGAACGGCCTGCCCTCCTCGACCGCGCCCTTGTACCAGGAGCGCGTCAGCACGTCGAAGGTGTCGCCGGGATCGTCCGCCGTCCCGAGCACCTCGCCGTCGGCGCTGCGGCGGGTCCAGGTGACCTTGCGGCCGCCGCCGCGGCGATCGATCAGCTTGCTGTCGAGGCCGCCCTGGGCATTGCGGCTGATGTAGAGGAAGTTGCCCGCGGGATCGCCGTAGCTGAAGCCGGTGAGCTGCGGGTACTTGCCGATGGTCGCCAGCACGAACGGCTCGACCGCCAGCGCGCCGTCGAACACGCCGCGCTCGCCGCCGATGGCGCGCGCCGATTCGAGGAACTGCTCGGCCGGCTGCAGGTAGGCGCCCATCTGCAGCGCGATGCGCTGGTCGACGGCGTCGATCAGGTCGTTGGACAGAACGACCGCGCCGCGCCGGTTGGTGTCGTAGACATAGGTGGCGATCACGCCGCCGATCGCCATGACGGCCAGCACCGCCGCGATCGGCGCGCCACTCACGATCCACCGCCAGCCGCGACTGCCCCCGGGGGCCGTACGACCGGCGCAATCCGCTCGCTTGGGTAGGTCACGGCCACGGCGAAATAGTCACCAATCATCGCAACCGACGCAAGCGGCCTGCTCGGACCGGCCGATACAAATGTCTCGCGATGGTGTTGCCGGCGGCTAGCGCGTGATGGTCACGCTGCCCGAGGTGCCGGTCGGCGGCTTGATGTCGCCGCCGATGGTCGGCAGGGTCGAGGGCGACGCGGCCAGCGGCCCGATCGCGAAAATGCCGCCATCAGCACCGCTTGCAGGACCCCAAGCATGGCCTCTGACCTCCAGGTCGCCTTCTCTTGGAAAGCGTTCCTGGAGGCCAAAGGTTCCCGCGCCCCACCGATGACTTTGCTGCCTACGCCACCTCGAGCTCGTACTCGTCGAACTCGGCGATGCGCTTGGCCTCGCTGGCGCCGATCGCCGCGGCCGAGGCATCGCAGATCCGCGACGCCGCCTCGGGCTGCAGCGCCCATTCGGCCATGCGCAGGTAGAGCACGGTGGCCTTGCGCGCGCCCTCGACCAGGTCGTTGAGATGGCGCGGCTTGAGGTCGGCCTTGGCCAGCGCCGCCAGGCTCTTCGAGCCGGGCGCCACCGCCTCGTGCTCCTGCAGGACGATGAACCGGCTGTTCGAGCGGTCGAGGAAGTCGCCGTGCAGCGCCTGCTGCATCCATTGCCGCGCCGGCCCGGAACCGATGTTGTCGAGCAGCACGGTGGCGCCCAGCCGGACGAACGGCCGCTTGTGCATGACCGACCGGAAGTAGGCGTGCCACAGCTCGACATCGACGCTGATCGGCAGCGGCGCCAGGCCGAACGCCGCGAGGTCCTTGGCGGCGACCAGGAACTTGAGCTCGTCCTCGTTGGCGACGCGATAGAGGAACTCGCGCAGCGGGCGGCGGCGCGCCAGGTCGCGATGCGCGGCGATCGCCAGCAGGTAGACCTGGACGTCGCGGGTCAGGTGATACTGGAACGACAGGTAGCGGACATACTGGTCGCGGTCGGGGCGCCGTACGGCGAGCGAGGCGGCCAATAGATCGGCGAAGCGTTGCTGGGCATCGGCGATGCAGTCATGGAGACCGCGGAGCGTGGTCGCAGGCATGGTATCGGACCTGGGTCGCTAGGAGTTGGGGTCGCTAGAGTTGGATCGGGAATCGGGGACCGGGACGCGCAGCCCGGCCGGCCGCAGGGCCTCAGCGATAGGCATCGGGATCACCGTAGGCCCGGCCGGTCAGGTAAGGTTCGACCGAGCCACACCAGCGCGCTTGGACGCCACTGTCATCCGCCCGTCGCGAGAGAGCTTTCGCGACAATCGCGTCGGCAAACTCGTCGATCGAGGGAAGACGCCCCACCTGCTCCCGGCGGCGTCGCAGGAATCCAGGTATGGCTCGGTCGATCAGTGAAGCAGTGGTCGTGCCTTCGATGATGTCGCTGCTGACGACATGAAGGCGGGCCTGGTGGCGGGCGAACAGGTCGCTCATCCGCCGCAGGCACTGCTCGCCGGACTGCATGGACAGCGCAACATGCGCATAGAGCGGCAGCACCGGCTGGTGATAGTAGAAGTGGGCACCGTGGCTGGTGACATAGATGACGTTGGCGTCAGGTGCGCACAGCGGCATCGCCGCCGTCGCCAGCGCCACGGGCGCGTAACAGTTGAGTGCCATGGCATAAGGCAGGTCCTTGCCCGGCTCGAGGCCGCCATTGGCCGACAGCACGATTGCATTGTAGGGCTCGTAGGCGCCGACCTGCTGGACCACCCGTTCGAGATCGTCCTGCCGGGTCAGGTCGCCGGAGACCAGATCGCAGCGCCGGCCGTGGCGGGCGATGACGGCGGCGACGCTCGCAGCGCGCTTGTGCTTCTCGTGGTAGCACAGGGTGATGTCGCAACCTTGGTTGGCGAGCTCGATGGCGACCTTGGCGCCGATGCCGCGCGAACCGCCGGTGACGAGGGCCCGCGGGGCTGTACTGGAGGTCTTGGTATGAGGCACGCTGTTTCCCCGGTTTTGATGATGCCATCTTCCGGGCCGGGGGTTCGCAGGGCGTGATTTGATCGCTCGCGAAACGTGAATAGCGCATAGGCCATATTGAATTTTCGAGTCCAATGAGTTGTGCTCGACTCGGGAGAGGTAGATGACGAGTCCGCAATGGACTTTCTCACTCAGTCTCATGGGGCAGTTCCGGCTGGCGACGCCGGATGGGGTTCGAGTTGAGATAGCCAGCACCAAGGCCATGGCCCTGGTCGCCATGCTTGCCGTGTCGAAGGACGGCGAGCGTTCGCGCGGCTGGCTGCAGGACCGCCTGTGGGGCAGCCGCCAGCGGGCGCAGGCGCAAAGCAGCCTGCGGCGCGAGCTGTCGAGCCTGCGCAAGTGCCTCAATCGCGCCGGCAAGGACGCGCTGATCTGCGAGCATCATCGGGTCAGCCTCGACCTCTCCCAGTTCAAGATCGACATCCGTTCCTTCAGCGACGGCGAAAATTTCCCGGCGCCCGGCATCCGGGTCGCCGGCGAGTTCCTCGAGGGCATCGACATCCCGGGCGAGGAAGGCTTCGAGGAATGGCTGCGCGAGCAGCGCCAGGTCTTCCATCCCAACTCGCTGTCGTCGATCGGCACCGCCGCCATCCAGCAGGTCGCTTTGCCGCAGACCGACCTGTTCAGCGGCCAGTCGCTGGCGGCGCCGCGCTTCGGCGACCGGCCGGCATTGGCGGTCCTGCCGTTCGCCAACCAGACCGGCGAGGCGGCCAACGACTATCTCAGCGAGGGCCTGAGCGAGGACCTGATCGACCGCCTGTCGCGGCTACGCTGGCTGCCGGTGATCGCGCGCAACTCGAGCTTCGCCTTCCCCGCCGGCTCGGCCGACCCGCGCACGGTCGGCGACCGCCTCGGCGCCCGTTACGTGCTGGAAGGCCGCCTGCGTCAGGCGCCGCCGGGCTACCAGATCGCGCTCGCGCTGTCGGATGCCACGACCAACACCACCTTCTGGACCCACAAGAAGCCGCTGCCGCGCGAGCAGTCGCAGGACGCGCTCGATCCGATCGTCGCCGATCTGGTCGGCGCGCTCGACGCGCAGATCGACCACCAGGAGCAGCTGCGCGCCCGCGGCAACCGCCAGAACCGGCTGGAGTTCAACGACCTGATCTGGCGCGGCCGCTGGTACATGAACCACCTGGAGCGCGGCGACGCCGAGAAGGCGCGCGAGCTGTTCGATCAGGCGCTGGCGCTCGAGCCGGATTCGCCCGAGGCGCTGATCCAGGCGACCTACTGCATCGGCTGGACGATCTGGGCCAATCGCGGCAACCGCGAGCAGATCAAGGAGATGCGCCGGATGGCGCATCGTGCCATCGCCGCCGATCGGACCGACGGCCGCGGCCACATGCTGGCGGGCATCGCCGAGCTGTGGCTGCGCCAGACCGACCGGGCGCGGGCGCTGCTGCGGCGCGCGGTCGAGCTCAACCCCAGCCTCAGCCAGGCGCATGCCCAGCTCGGCTGCCAGTTCAATCTCTGCGGCGAGCCGCAGGCGGCGATCGCGCCGCTGCGCATGGCCCAGCGGCTCAGCCCCAACGACATCCAGGGGTTCTTCGTCATCGGCGAGCTCGCCTTGGCCCACTGGATGCTGGGCCAGCACGCCGAGGCGATCGCCGAGGCCGACCAGTCGCTGATCCGCCGGCCCGCCTACTGGTACGCCGCGGTGGTGAAGATCAACTCGCTGGTCGCGACCAAGAACCTGCCGGCGGCGCGGCGCACGCTCGACGAGCTGCTGGCGGTCAAGTCCGACTTCAGCTCGAGCTACATCGAGTGGATTCCGTTCATCGACAAGCGCTGGAACCAGAAGCTCGCCGAGGGCCTGTCCAAGGTCTTCCCGGGCGGTGGCGGCAGCGGCAGTGTCGTTAGGTTGCGTGCCTGAACATATTGGTATTGGGGGTACCTGGGAATGTTCGAGCTGAAGTACTTCGACACGATCAGGCGCTATGAGAAGGACGAGGCGAGCGGCAAGCTCGAATACCCGCCGTTCGACATCAAGGATCTCGGCGTCGACAACAACTTCCGCCGGGCCGGCCGCTGGCTGCAGCGCTACGGCTTCATCTTCGTCGGCTGGTTCGTGCGCACGCTGTGGCCGTTCCCGTTCTTCCGCATCGGCCGCGCCATCATAGTCGGCGGCTACGACGACGTCGTCGCGGTCCTGAAGAATCGCGACGACTTCCGGGTGCCGTTCGGTCCCGAGATGATGGCGATCACCCGGTACACTAACTTCGTGCTTGGCCTTGATGGCCAGGAGCACGACGACCAGCGGGCGCTGATGGAGGCCGCCGTCCCCGACCGCGCTGCCGATCTCAAGCGGATCCTCGACACCACACGCGATTACACCGAGAAGCTGCTCGCCAGCTCGGGCGGCCAAATCGACGTGATGCGCGACCTGCTCGGCCGCGTCTTCACCGAGAGCGCCGACGAGTATTTCGGCCTCAACCTCGACGAGCCGAACGCCTTCCTCGACCGCTCCTTCGCGATCTCCAACGTCATCTTCGCCGACCCGTTCGGCAACAAGACCTCCCGCAAAGCGGCGATCTCGGGCGCACTGCGCTTCCGCTACATGATCGACCGGGCGATCGACAACGCCAAGACCGACCCGCGCGACACCTTCATCCGGCGCCTGGTCGTGCTCAAGTGCGCGGAGAACGGCGGCACGCTGTCGGACGAGGCCAAGGACCTGATCCGCTCGATCGCCATCGGCACGCTGACCGGCCTGATCCCGACCAACTCGCTCAGCGCCGGCAAGATCCTCGAGGAGCTGCTGCGGCACCCGAAGTTCTTCGAAGAGGCCAAGCAGGTCGCGCGCGACTTCAAGGACAAGACGAAGAGCGCCGGCGAGAGCCAGCGCGCCCGTGCGCGCCTCAGGGCCATCCTGTTCGAGGCGGCACGGCTCAATCCGGCGCTGTTCCCGGGCCAGTGGCGCTATGCGCCCAAGGAGGCCCGGATCGGCGGCAAGACGGTGCCGGGCGGCTCGGTCCTGATGGTGGCGACCATGTCGGCGCTGCGCGACCGCAGGATATTCGCCGAACCGGGCCGGTTCTGGCCGGACCGCGGCAACGCCGACAAGACCTGGCTGATGTTCGGCGCCGACAGCCACGTGTGCTTCGGCATCTGGGTGGCGATCGAGCAGTTCACCGAGATCTTCGGCCTGCTGCTGTCGCAGCCCGACATCCGGACGTCCGACAAGGAAGTCGGCTGGTCGACCTATATCGGGCCGTTCCCGCGGCGGCTCGACATGCTGTTCACGACCGACCTGGCGCCGCGCAAGCAGGAGCTGATCACCATCCAGGCGCGCCTGCGGTCCGACGTCGAGCTCTCAGACCTGCAGCGTCAGCTCGAGGCGCTCGGCAATCCGGCGAGCCACGACAGCGGCCTCGGCAAGGCGCTGCGCGACACCGAGCTGGTGCATTTTGCGTCACTGTCGGCGTTCGACGCCAAGGATCCCGACGACGACGAGGCCAAGCCCGACCCGCGCCTGGTGTTCGAGATCAACGCCGACGGCGACGGCGAGCGCGCGCTCGCGGCCATCGCCGACAAGGCCGGAACGGAGCTGCAGCCGATCTTCGCCCAGACGCTGGGCGGCGACCGGCCGCTGCTCGACGTGCTGCGGCGCCAGCGCGTCATCCTCACCTACTCGCCGTGGCAGGCGATCGGCCTCAACTTCAACGGCCTGCCCGACTGCTCGGTGTGCGACGTCGCGATGCAGGAGAAGGTCGCCGACGAAGCGCGTTCGGCCGTCGTCGACCATGTGAAGACGCACGGCGCGCCGGGCAACCGGCCGATCGCGGTGCTGCGAGCTGTCCGGCAGACACTGCGCAAGAAGGGGTACGCCGACGACCTGATCCGGCCGTCGCGCCGGCGCCTCGGTATCACCGAGTGGAGCAATACCGACAAGAACGTGGGGTTGAGCGCCCTGCTGGCCTCGCGGCCGGCGCTCTACGTCAAGCTCTTCCTGGCGCTGCTGCTGCTCGGCCAGGGCGCGCTGATCTATCACTTCATCGTCGAAGATTCCCACGCCCACTGGATCGCCGGCGCCTCCTTCTTCGCCATCCTCGCCATGCTGACCGGGCTGTCGGTCAACGACCGGTACCGGCAGTGGCTGATCTGGTACTGGGCGCGGGTCAGGTACCTCTTCGCCCACGCCGTCGTCGGCCTGACGGTGGTGGCCACGGTCGCCGCCGTCGCGGCGCTCACCGTCGTCAACATCACGGTGGTCGGCTTCGGGCTGTCGGTCATCGGCTTGCCTTCGCTCCCGAGCGACACGCTCGCCGTCATGATCGGCCTCGCCCTGCTGCGCGTGGAGTATGTCTGGGGCGTCTGGCTGCTCGATCGCGGGCGCAAGTCGTTCTCCGTCCTGCGCGACATCACGCTGGTCGCGATCGTGCTCGTCCTGGCGGTCGGCGGCTGGCTGGCCGCGACCCATTGGACCGAGGCGCAGTCGAACGCCGCGAGCCTGTGGTCGCAGCTCGATCTGACGGCGCTGGGCTCGAACCTCCTGCACCTGATCCGCCTCGACAACGCCTTCCTGCGCGACGTCGTCGAGACCCTGAGCTGGATCTTCTACGCCGCGGCCGGCGCCATCGTCTCGACGGCGCTCGGCGCGGCGCTGATCATCGGCACCTTCCTGGCCATCCTGCGCTGGCACGAGATCAAGGACACGGTCGACGAGCGACCGGCCAAGATCGGCAAGATCAGGGAAATCGCGGCCCGCGAGAACGCGCCGGGCTATGCGATGAACCACATCACGGCGGTGACGCCGATGAAGACCGGCTGGTTCCGCAAGCTGACCCTGGCGGTCGCACTGGCCGGCATCGGCAAGCTGGTCCAGTACTGGTACCGGCCGGGCTTCGTGCTCAACATGGGCACGATCCACTATGCAAGGTGGTTCCGCCTGCCCGGCAGCGAGATGCTGGTGTTCTTCTCCAACTACGACGGCAGCTGGGAAAGCTACCTCGAGGACTTCATCACCAAGGCGCACGCCGGCCAGACCGCGGCCTGGAGCAACGGCCGCGGCTTCCCGCCGACGCGCTATCTGATCTACGACGGCGCCCAGGACGGCGCCCGCTTCAAGCGCTGGGTCCGCCTGCAGCAGCAGCCGACGTCCTTCTGGTTCGCGCGCTTCCCGCACCTCACCACCGACCAGATCCGCAACAACGCGGTGATCCATGACGGGCTGATGCGGGCCGAGACCGACTCCGCCGCCGAGGCGTGGCTGAGCTGCTTCGGCAGCATGCCGCGTCCCGATGCGACGATCGAGATGCAGGAGGTGCAGTCGATCGTCTTCCGCGGCTTCCCGAGCCATCCGTTCGGCGCGATGGCGGCGATCACGCTGCCGTCGGGACCCGAGGTCCGCAAGGCGCAGGCCTGGCTGCAGATGGTCGAGCGCAATGTCTGGTTCGGCGAGATCCGCAGCAGCGCCGAAGGGCCGCCGAGCTTCGTCTCCTTCTCGGCCACCGGCCTCGCCAAGCTGCTCGACGAGAGCGGCGTCGACAGCGACGACTACGAGGACCTGCTGGCGTCGTTCCCGCCGGCCTTCCGCATCGGCATGGGCAATCGCGCCAAGATCCTGCGCGACGAGGGCGATTCGGCGCCGGAGTACTGGGCGTGGTCCGACACCGACAATGCCGAGCGGCAGAAGCCTGCGGTCGATGCCCTCGTGCTGGTCTACGGCAAGTCCCCCGACGAGTGCGTGACGGAGATCGATACGCACCGCCAGACGCTCACCGCGATCTTCGGCGAGCCGGGCACGACATGGTCCTGGGAGATGCTCGAGACCCGGCACAACGAGAAGACGATGCGGAAGGAGAACCTGGACGAGCACGACCGTCCCCGCGCCATCTACGAGCACTTCGGCTTCCGGGACGGCATCTCGCAGCCGATCATCCGCGGCACCCAGAAATCGATGCGCAACGTGGCGACGGCCGACCTGGTCGAGGCCGGCGAGGTCGTCCTCGGCTACAAGAACAACGCCGGGCTGATCGATCCGCCGATCACCCTGCCGGCCGAGATCGACACCCGCGACATCCTGCCGATGGACGTCCCGAACCTGGGCTCGCGTTTCCCGCGCTTCGGTGCCGCGCACACCGCGGGGCTGCGCGACTTCGGGCGCAACGGCACCTTCATCGCCGTACGCCAGTACGAGCAGCATGTCGATCGCTTCGAGACGTTCGTCAAAGGCTGGACGCGCGAGCTGACGCGCGACCGGCATGAGCAAGGCAAGCCGGAAGGCCGCTTCGAGACCCTGGTCGGCTGCCCGATCGACGAGGAATGGGTCGCCTCCAAGCTGATGGGCCGGCGGTACGACGGCCGCCCCCTGCTTGGCCGGGTCACCCGGCGCAACGACAACGATTTCAACTTCGGAGTCGACGACCCGCAGGGGCTGCACTGCCCGTGCGGCGCGCACATGCGGCGGGCCAATCCGCGCGGCGGCATGAACCCGGACGATCCGATGGAGATCGACATCACCAAGCGGCACCGCATCCTGCGGCGCGGCCGGCCCTACCAGCGGCAGGATCCGGCCGATCCCAGCCGGCAGGAGAAAGGGCTGCTGTTCATCGGCCTGTGCGCCGACATCGAGCGCCAGTTCGAGTTCCTGCAGCAGAGCTGGATCAGCTCGCCCGCCTTCCAGGGCCTCAGCAACGAGCCCGACCCGATCACCGCCACGGGACCCGGGGTCTTCACGATCCCGACCACCGCGGGGCCGATCCGGCTGAAGCGGAACGAGAGCTTCGTCACCGTGCGCGCCGGCGGCTACTTCTTCATGCCGAGCCGCGCGGCGCTGATCCTGCTGGCCTCGCGCAGCAACGCGCCGCTGCGGCGGAAGCGGGTACCTTAGGCCGCGGTCCGCATGAGAGGACGACGGCTCAGCTCACGAGCTGGCCGCGGAAGGCCCAGCGGGTCATGCGCTTCTCGAGCAGGGCGCAGACGGCGTACATCGCCACGCCCATGATGGCGATGGCGAACAGGCCGGCGAAAGTGGTCGGCGCGTCGTTGCGCGCGCCCGCCGACAGCATGAGGAAGCCGATGCCGCGGTTGCCGCCCACCGTCTCGGCGATCACCGAGCCGATGAAGGCGAGCGTGATGGCGACCTTCAGGCTGGCGAACAGATAGGGCATGGCGCGCGGGATGCCGACCTTGCGCAGGATCTCGAAGCGGCTGGCCCCCAGGCTGTAGAGCACGTCGATCATCTCGGGCTCGATGGTGGCGAGCCCGGTGGCGACGTTGACCACGATCGGGAAGAAGCTGATCACGAAGGCGGTAACCACCGCCGGCGTCGGGCCGACGCCGATCCAGATCATCAGGATCGGCACGATCGCCACCTTGGGCACGGCGTTGAAGGCGATCAGCAGCGGATAGAGGCCGGCATAGACCAGCGGCGAGGCACCGATCAGCACGCCCAGCATGACGCCGCCGGCGATCGCCAGCAGGAAGCCCAGCACCGTGGTCCACAGCGTGTCCCAGCAGTAGGCCAGCAGGATGTCGATGCGCTGGATGAATACCTCGAACACCCGGCTCGGCCGCGGCAGCAGGATCTCCGGCAGGTCGAAGACGACGCACACCACCTCCCAGATCGCCAGGAACAACGCCATGGCGAGCCACGGCATGGCGAGCTGGACGATCTCGCGGGTCCGGCCGGTGATCATGCCGCGTGCTCCTGGTGGATGCGGTCGCGCAGCTCGTGGACGATGTCGACGAAGGCCGGCTCGAAGGTCGAGGCCAGTGTGCGCGGCCGCGGCAGGTCGATGTGGCGGCTCATGACGATGCGGCCGGGACGGCGGCTCATGACGTAGACGGTGTCGGCGAGATAGACCGCCTCGCGCAGGTCGTGGGTCACCAGCACGCCGGTGAAGCGCTTCTCCAGCCACAGCGCCTGCATGACGCCCCACAGCTCCTCGCGGGTGAAGGCGTCGAGCGCGCCGAACGGCTCGTCGAGCATCAGCAGCTCGGGCTCGTGGATCAGGGCGCGGCAGAGGTTGGAGCGCTGCTGCATGCCGCCCGAGAGCTGCCAGGGGAACTTGTCGGCGAAGTCGGCGAGGCCGACGGTCTTCAAGAGCGCCATGGCGCGCGCCACGTACTCGGCGCGGTGCCGGCGGAAGCGGCGCTTGTGCGGTTCGACGATCTCCATCGGCAGCAGCACGTTGTCGATGGTGGTGCGCCACGGCATCAGGGTCGGGTTCTGAAAGGCCATGCCGACGCCCTTGATCGGGCGCGTCACCCTCTGGCCGGCGACCACGACCTCGCCGCTGGTCGCGGGCAAGAGCCCGGTGACCAGCTTCATGATCGTCGACTTGCCGCAGCCCGAGGGGCCGACCACGGCGACGAACTCGCCCTTGCCGATGGCCATGGTGCCATCGGCAAGGGCGAGGGTGGTTTCCTTGCCGAGGCGGTAGGTGAGGCTGACCGACTTGAGCTCGACGAAGGTCATAGAGTCATCCCCTCCCCTTCGCGGACTCCGCGAAGGGGAGGTGTCGCCGTCTTACGGCGACGGAGGGGTCGTGAGTCGCGGACCGGGGTTTCTGACCCCTCCGTCGGCGTAAGGCGCCGACACCTCCCCAGCAGACTGGGGAGGAGGTTCGTGCCCTCACTTCGCGACCATGCGGTCGGCCTTGGGCGGCAGGTACTTGTTGGAGAAGACCTTGTCCGGGTCGGGCACGTTGGCGAGGCCGAACGCCTCGGACACCAGCTTGACCGACTTGGCGAAGCGCGCCGGATCGACGTCGCCCATGCCGTTGGCCTTGACGTAGGGCGTCAGGATGTTGGTCTGCAGCGAGATCTGCAGCCGCTCGGTCTCCAGCGCCTCGTCGATCAGCGGGTCCTTCTTCTTGGCGGCAGCGATGCCGAGCTTGTTGTCGGCGATCACGTCCTTCCAGCCCTTGAGCGTGGCGGCGATGAAGCCCTTCACCGCCTTCTCGTTCTTGGCCATCTCGGGCGAGACCACGATGCCGTTGCTGTAGACGTCCATGCCGAAGTCGACGTAGCGCATAGCGACGATGTCGTCGAACTTCACGCCGCGCGCCTTCAGATCGAGCATCGACGAGAAGTAGTGGCCGGAGATGAAGTCGACCGAGCCCTGCACCAGGCTCTGCTCGCGGAGCTGCGGCGTCAGGTTGACGTGCTCCCACTTGGCGATGCCGTTCAGCTTGGCGAAGGCCGGGAACAGCCGGAAGCTGGCGTCGAACACCGGCGCGCCGAGCTTCTTGCCGTCGAGGTCCTTGGGCGTCTTGATGCCGCTCTTCTTCAGCGCATAGACTCCGAACGGCGCGAAGTCGTAGGCCATGAAGACGCACAGCACTTCCTTGCCCGGGTTCTTGGAATTGTACTCGATGGTCGAGTTCACGTCGGCGAAGCCGATCTGGTAGGCGCCGGTGGCGACGCGCTGCACCGCACCGGCCGAGCCCTGGCCCGGGTCCATGGTGACGTCGAGGCCCTCGGCCTTGTAGTAGCCCTTGTCCAGCGCCACCAGGAACGGCGACGTCGGCCCCTGGAAAACCCAGTCCAGAGTGAACTTGATCGGCGTCTGCGCGCTTGCCGGCACGACGCCCAGAGCCAGCGCGATCGCGGCCGCGCCTCCCAGCCATTTGGCGAGCTTGTTCATTTGGTAACCCCTCGTCCTGTCCCTGCTAGGCTCTCTTAGGCGGACCCGGCGGTCCCGCCAAGGGGATATCAGGCAGATTCTATGCCAGCCCTTTGCGTCGCCACGAGGTTGGCGAACACGCCGCCCTTGGCGGTCAGCTCGGCGTAGCTGCCGTGCTCGGCGAGCTTGCCGTGCTCCAGCACCACCACCTGCTCGGCGTCGCGGATGGTCGACAGCCGATGGGCGATCACGAAGGTGGTGCGGCCGGCCATCAGCGCCTTGAGCGCCTTCTGGATGCGCGCCTCGGTGACGGCGTCGAGCGCGCTGGTCGCCTCGTCGAGGATCAGGATCGGCGGATTCTTGAGCAGCGCCCGGGCGATCGCGAGCCGCTGGCGCTCGCCGCCGGACAGGGTGGTGCCGCGCTCGCCGACCAGGGTCTCGTAGCCGTGCGGCTGGCTCACGATGAAATCGTGCGCCTCGGCGAGCCTGGCCGCAGTCTCGAGCTCGGCCTGGGTGGCGTCGGGCTTGCCGATCCGGAGGTTGTCGGCGATCGAGCGGTAGAACATCGTCGAATCCTGGAACACCACGCCGATGTTGCGGCGCAGCGAGGCGAGCCTGATGTCGCGATGGTCGATGCCGTCGACCCGGATGGTGCCCGACTGCGGGTCCCACATCCGATGCAGCAGCGATAGCGCCGTGCTCTTGCCGGCGCCGGTCGGGCCGACGAAGGCGACCGTCGTGCCCGCCGGCACATGCAGGTCGAAGTGCGCCAGCGCCGGGCGCAGGCCGTCGTAGGAGAAGCTCACGTCCTCGAAGTCGACGTCGCCCTTGGCGCGGCCGATGTCCTTGCCGTTGGGCTTGTCGATCACGGTCGACTGGTGGTCGAGGACGCGAAAGAAATCCGCCAGCGCCGGCATCTGGAAGAAGATGCGGCTGACGAAGCCCGAGGCCTGGTCCATGCGGCCGATCAGCATGGTGGCGAAGCCCATGAAGCTCACGATCTCGCCCGCCGTCGCCTGGCCGTGGGTGAACAGCCAGGTGCCGAGCACGAAGATCAGGATCACGGTGACGGTCGAGGCGGCACGCGTCAGCACCGAGAGCAGCGCCCACCAGTTCAGCACCGGATACTGAGCCTCGAGCGTGCGGCGGATGATCTGCTGGATGGCGCCGGCCTCGGCGCCCAGCCGGACGAAGCTCTGGATCAGGTGGATATTACCCAGCGCATCGCCGGCCCGGCCGGCGAGCTCGCTGTGGTACTCCTCGACCTGGGCCTGCAGCCGGTCGGTCTTGCCGACCACGAAGGCATTGGCGATGGCAAAGAAGACGATCAGCACGATCAGCAGCGCCGCGAGCTGCCAGTTCATGAAGATGCTGAGCGGCAGCATGATGAACAGCGCGACGAAGGTCGCGAGGTTCTCGCGGAAGAAGCTCAGCCAGATGCCGAACAGGTGGTCGACGCCGGTCAGCATGATCTTGAGCAGCCGGCCGGAGTGCTGCGCGTTGTGGAAGGCGAACGGCAGCATCAGCACGTGCTCGAAATAGGTCGCCATGGCGCCCAGCCGGCGGCGGTGCGCCATGCGGTCGGCCTGCAGCGACACGACGATGTTGGCGACGATGCCGCCGATGCCGACGACCGCCCAGATCACCAGCAGGTGCTTGGCGTCCGACCAGATATCGGCGGTGCTCCGCCCTTGCGCGTTCGACAGCAGGTCGACGACGCGGCCGAGCAGCACCGGCTCGTAGAACTGCAGCGCCGCGACCGCGACGTTGGCGAAAGCGAGCGTGATCGCCAGCTTGCGCTCGTCGCGCAGCAGCCCGAGGACCCGACCGTAGACGCGGAAGAACTCCATGTCCGTGTCACCCCGAGCTTGGTGTCATCCCGAGTCCGGTGTCATCCCGAGCGAAGCGAGGGATCTTCGATCGACGCTGGCCAAGGGTCCCTCGCTCCGCTCGGGATGACACGGTGCGCGAGCGACCGCCACGACTATCCCGCCTGCTTGCCGAGGAAACGCTCGACCGTCTTCACGAAGAAGCTGATGCCGAACGGGATCGCCATGTCGTTGAAGTCGTAGCGCGGATTGTGGAGGTTGATCGCCTCGCTGCCGCCGTTGCCCAGCATCACCATGGCGCCCGGTACCTTCTCCAGCATGTAGGAGAAGTCCTCGGCACCCATGCTCGGCTTGACGTTGTCGCGCACGTTGTTGGCGCCGCACACGTCGGCCGCCACTTCGATCGCGAACTTGGTCTTCTCGGCGTTGTTCACCGTCGGCGGGTAGCCCGGCCGGTGCTCGACCTCGATCTGCACGCCGTACATCTGGGCGGCGCCGTCGCAGATCTCCTTGATGCGCTTCTGCGCGAGCTTGCGGTTCTCCGGCGTCGTGGTGCGGGTGGTCCCGCCGATATGGGCCTCGCCCGGGATCACGTTGTAGGCCGAGCCCGCCTTGAAAAAGCCGACGGTCACGACGGTCGCGTCCTGCGGATCGATGTTGCGGCTGACGATGGTCTGCAGCGACATCACGATCGAGGCGCCGACCACCATCGGATCGAGCGTGGTGTGCGGGTGCGCGGCGTGGCCGCCCTTGCCGGTGATGCGGATGTCCCAGCGGTCGGCCGCCGCGAGAAGCGGGCCGGGGCGCGAGACGATGTGGCCGAGCGGCACGCCCGGCTTGTTGTGGATCGCGTAGACCGCGTCGCAGGGGAATTTCTCGAACAGGCCGTCCTCGATCATCGCCTTGCCGCCGCCGCCGCCCTCTTCGGCCGGCTGGAAGATGAAGTGGACGGCGCCCTCGAAGTCCTTCTTCTCGCTCAGCACCTTGGCGGCGCCGAGCAGCATGGCGGTGTGACCGTCATGGCCGCAGGCATGCATGCGGCCCGGATTCTGCGAGCGGTGCTCGAAATCGTTCCTCTCGTCCATCGGCAGGCAGTCCATATCGGCTCGCAATCCGATGGCCTTCAACGAGTTGCCCTTGCGCAGGGTTCCGACCAGACCGGTCTTTCCCAGGCCGCGCGTGACCTCGAGGCCCCATTCCTGGAGCCTGGCGGCGACGATGTCGGAGGTCCGCGTCTCCTCGTAGGCGAGCTCGGGATGGGCGTGGATGTCGCGACGGATGGCGGTGATCTCGCCCTGGATCTCGAGGGCACGCGGCAGGACTGGCATGACGACTCCGGCTGTGAGAACGGCGGGCGCTACTTTAGCCGCGGAGACGGCGCCCATGCGAGATCGCTCTTCACCGCCTGCATGATGAAGGACGAGCGCGTGCCTTTTACGCCCGGCATGCGCAACAGCGCCTTGAGCGCGAAGTCGCTGAAGCTGTTGAGATCGGTGGCGAAGACATGGAGCAGGAAATCCATGTCGCCCGTCACCGCATAGCAGGCCACCACTTCGGCGCGGGCGCGGATCGCCGCCTCGAAGGCCTCGACTGTCTTCTCCGAATGATCCTCGAGCGTCACCTCGACCAGCGCCTGCAGACCGAAACCCATCGCCGCCGGCGCGACCAGCGCGGCATAACGCGTGATCAAGCCCTCCTCCTCCAGCCGCTTCACCCGCCGCTGGCACGGCGTCGCGGACAGCCCGACCTTGTCCGCGAGGTCGACGGTCGCCAGCCGCCCCTCGGCCTGCAGCGCCGCGATGATCTTCCTGTCGATTTCATCGAGCGTAGTCATTTTCCCTCCAAACGGTCCTGTTTCTGGAGCTTATCACCAAATATTGACCTCCGAGCCTGCAACTTCGCCGGGATTCCCTCGGGGGTCCGGACCCATATTCCGGTCATGGATACCCTTACCCCCGTGACCGGCCTGCGCGGCGACTACACCCTGAAGGCCGCCGACTGGACCGTGCCGCAGCCCGACGCCTATTCGGCCGAAGACCAGGCCGTGTGGCGCCTGCTGGTCGAGCGCCAGACCGTGCTCGCCCGACAGTTCGCCTGCGCCGAGTTCGTGCAGGGCCTCGAAACCCTCGGTATCGGTAACACCATTCCCGATTTCGATGCGGTGAACGCCAGGCTCGAACCACTGACCGGCTGGAAGGTCGTCGGCGTGCCGGGCCTGATTCCCGACGCGGTGTTCTACGACCATCTCGCCCACCGCCGATTTCCCGTAACGGTGTGGATCCGCGAGCGCTCCGAGCTCGATTACCTGGTCGAGCCCGACCTGTTCCACGACTTCTTCGGCCACGTGCCGCTGCTCGGCAATCCGGTGTTCGCCGACTACATGCAGCGCTACGGCCAGCGCGCGATGGACGCCGGCGCGCACATCGACCTCCTCGCCCGACTCTACTGGTACACCGTCGAGTTCGGGCTGATCCGCACCAAGCAGGGCCTCAAGATCTACGGTGCCGGCATCCTCTCCTCCGCGAAGGAAGTGCGGCACGCGATCGACGGCGAGGTCGAGCGCCTGCCGTTCGAGGCGGCCAAGGTGATGCGCCGCCCCTACGAGATCGACAGGCTGCAGAACACCTACTTCGTGCTCGACGACTTCCGCCAGCTCTTCGAAGCCGCCGAAACCCGCGTCGCCTAGAGGGGGTAGCGCAAACCTCGCAAACTGCGCCAACTCGCCAGCGGCACGGCACGGGGGTAGCGCAGCAGCGCCAATTGCCGCCAATTCGCGCGAGGTGGGCATCGTCATGGGTGCCACCCTGCACCACGACGCGCCAGACTCCCATTATGGGCAATGGCCGCGAGAAAAAGCGGCCCTTCATCGGCGTCGAACAGCGTTCCATTGCCCATGATGACCGGGCCGGAAGTGCCCCATGCCGTGCCGCTCGGGCCGATGACCGCGCATCTGCCCGCAAATCGCCGCTTCGGCCGCAGCAGACTTTCTTTTCGACGGAAAAGAAGAACGGACCCTAGTCTAGCGGAGCACCACCAGCCCATCGACGGCGACGACGCCGTCGCTCTTCACCAGCAGCGGATTGATCTCCGCCTCCGACACATCGCCGAACGCCGAATGCGCCAATGCGGAAAAGGCCGAAATTACCCGCGCCAGCGCCGCGACATCGCCTTTCGGCAAATTGCGGTAACCGCGAATTGTCGCCAGCCCCTTCACCTCCCCGATCATCTGCATCGCTTCGGTCTCGTCGACGGGCGCGAGCCGCGTCGCCGCGTCCTTGTAGATTTCCGCCAGCACGCCGCCCAGGCCGACGGTGATCGTCGGGCCGACCAGCGGATCGCGGCGGAAGCCCAGGATCACCTCGGCCAGCCCGCGCTCCATCTTCTGGACCAGGAAACCGTCGAGCTTGGCCTTCGGCGCATACGCCGTCACCCGCTTCTCCATCTCGCGCGCCGCAACCGCCGCGGTCTGGCCGTCCGGCAGGCCGAGCGCCACGCCACCCGCCTCCGTCTTGTGAGCGATGTCGGCCGACAGGATCTTGAGCGCGACCGGCGCGCCGACCTCCTCGACCGCCGCCGTCACGCGCCGCACATCCGGCACGCTCATCGACTTCGCCGCCGGCACGCCCAGCGCGGCGAACAATGCTGTCGCCCGGCGCTCGTCGAAGCCCGACGAACGGCCGGCCTCCAGTGCGTCGCGTGCGGCGATCGATGGCTCCGACAGCTTGGGCTCCTGTTGCGGTGTCGGCCGCAACAGGCAGAGCGCCATTGCCTCGGCGCACGATTCGGGATGCCGGAAGGCCGGCACGCCGGCGGCCGTCAGCAACGCCAGCGACTTCTCGGCCGCGGGCGTCAGCGACACGGCGAACGGCTTCTTCGAGTTCGCGAACTTCAACAAGGGCTCGACCGCGAGCTCGGGATTGAACTGCGCCGACGAGCCGACGACGAAGATCGCCGCATCGTTGTTGTCGTCGGCCAGCAGCCGCTCGATCGTGCCCGATACGATCTCGGGTTTGGCCCCGGCGAGGGTGAGGTCGACCAGCTTGCCCTCGCCGGCCGCGATGCCGAGCGGCTTCAGCCAGTCGACCAGCTCCTGCGGCGGACCCGCGATGTCGAGACCGGCGACAGCCATGTTGTCGACCACCATCGCCGCGCCGCCACCGGTCGTCGTGGCAACGGCAACGCGCTTGCCGGTCGCCCCTTTGTTGGATGAGGGGGGCCGATCGACCAGCAGCGCCGGCACATCGACCAGCGATTCGAACATCGAGACGCGCGCGATGCCGTGGCGGCGGCAGAACGCGTCGAAGGTCGCGTCGGAGCCGGCGATCGCGCCGGTGTGCGACCTCGCGAGTTCCTGCCCGATGTCGGAGCGGCCGAGCTTGTAGGCCACCACCGGCTTGCCCGCCGCATGGGCCCGCCGCGCCGCCCGCGCCAGCCGCTCGCCGTCGCGCAGGGTCTCCATGAACAGCAGGATCGCCCTGGTCTTGGGATCGTCGACCAGCAGGTCGGCGATCTCGCCGACCTTGAGATCGACCTCGTTGCCGACCGAGATCAGCCGCGAGAAGCCGATGCCGCGCGCATCCGCCCGCGACAGCAGCGCGCCGATCAGGCTGCCGCTCTGGCTCACCAGCCCCCAGTTTCCCGTGCGCAGCTTGTCGACGGCGAAAGCGGCATTGGCAGTCAGCGCCATCGGCGGATCGGTGCTGACCGTGCCGATGCTGTTCGGGCCGACCAGCCGGATGCCGGTATCCTTCACGATCTGCACCAGCTCGTCCTGCAGCGAGGCACCGGCCGCACCGGCATCGGCGAAACCGCCCGCCAGGATCGACGCTGCCTTCACGCCGCGCTTTCCGCAGGCCGCGAGCGCCGACACCGCGTCCTTGCCGTTCAACAATATGTAGGCGTGATCGATACAGCCCGCGATGTCGTCGATCGACTTCCAGGCCTTGATGCCGAAGATCTCGGCGCGGCCCGGATTGACGGGCAGAATTTCGCCGCTGAAACCGTGCTTCTGCAGGAAGCGCTGCGGCCGCGAGGTGGTGCGCTTTTCGTCAGACGAAGCGCCGATCAGCGCGATGCGTTTCGGCTGGAACAGGGAGTCGAACAGGCTCATGACGCGAGTATACTCGGCGCATGTTGTACCGTCGTACCCTTCTCGCCGCGTCCCTTTCCACCCTTGCCGCACCGGCGTTCGCGCAAGCGCCGTGGCCCGGCAAACCCATCAAGCTCGTCGTGCCCTACGCGCCGGGCGGCTCGACCGACGTGGTCGGCCGCGTCATCGCCGAGTATCTCGGCCAACGGCTCGGGCAGAACATCGTGGTCGAGAACCGGCCGGGCAAGGGTGCCAGCATCGGCACCTCGCAGGTCGCCAAGGCGGCGCCCGACGGCTACACGCTGCTGGTCTCCAACATCTCGTCGTTCGCCATCGCGCCGCCGCTCTACGGCGACCTCGACTACGATCCGGTCAAGGACTTCACCCACATCACGCTCGCCTCGTTCAATCCCAGCGTGCTGGTGGTGAACCCGGGCTTCCCGGCCAAGACGCTGGCCGAGTATGTCGACTACGCCAAGGCCAACCCGGACAAGCTCGCCTTCGCGACCTCGGGGCCGGGCTCGAGCAACCACATCCTGGGCACGATGCTGGCGCTGAAGGCCGGCATCAAGCTGGTGCACGTCCCCTATCGCGGCGCCGGTCCGGCGATGCAGGACACGATCGCCGGCATCGTGCCGTCGATGTTCGATTCGCTGCCGTCGGCCGCGCCGCACATCAGGGGCGGCAAGGTGCGCGCGCTCGTGGTGAGCGGAGAGCAGCGCAACCCGAGCTTCCCCGACGTGCCGACGATGAAGGAATCGGGCTATTCCGACCTCGTCTCCTATTCCTGGTTCGGACTCTCGGGTCCGGCCAAGCTGCCGGCGCCGATCGTCGAGCGGCTGGCCAAGGAGATGCAGGTCGTTCTGAAGGAGCCTACCGTGATCAAGCGCTGGCAGGATATCGGCGCCGAATCGAGCACCAAGACGCCCGACGAGTACACCGAGTTCGTCAAGACGGAGTTGGAAAAAGCGACCGCCGCCGTGAAGGCGTCCGGCGCCAAGCCGAGCGAATAAAAGGAGGAGACCATGACCATCCGCCGCGTGACCTCGCCCGATGTCCCCGAGCCGCCGCCCGAGCGGTGGTCGAACTGCCTGGTGTCCGACGGCATCGCCTACGTCTCCGGCATGACGGTGCGCGGGGCGGACGATCCCGGAAAGCTGGACGAGTACGAGCAGGCCAAGCTGATCTTCGGCAAGATCAAAGGCATGGTCGAGGCGGCTGGCGGCAAGATGTCTGACGTGGTCAAGGTCACGATCTACGTCACCAACATCAAGAACAACACCAAGGTCTGGAAGGCCCGCGCCGAGTTCTTCAAAGGCAACTTCCCGGCCTCGACGCTGGTGCAGGTGGCCGCCCTGGCGACACCGGAAATCCTGGTCGAGATCGAGGCGATCGCGCATATCGGCAAGGGCGCGCGTTAGTCGAGCTTTACGCCGACGCGCTTGATCAGCGCCTCGCCGCGAGCGGCTTCGTCGACGATCTGCACGGCGAAGTCCTTCGGGCTGTTGATGACGATCTCCGAGCCGTCGTTTGCCGAGCGCTTTGCGGAACGCCTCGTCGTCCAGCGCCTCGCGCAATGTCGTGTAGAGGCGATCGAGGAGGGCGGACGGCGTGCCGGTCGGCGCGGCGAGCGACAGCCAGGCGTCGAGCGCGAAGCCGTTGGGCATCTCTTCGACCAGCGTCGGCACCTCGGGCATCACCGTGGTGCGCTTGGCGCTGGTGACGGCCAAAGCGCGCAGCTTGCCCTGCTGCGCCGGACGGAAAGCGGTCGGCATGGTCGGGAAGGCGACCTGGATCTGCTCGCCGAGCAAGCCCAGCACGATGTCGGGCGCGCCCTTGTAGGGGACATGGATGTAGTCGATGCCGGCGGCGAAGCGGAACGCCTCGGCCGACAGGTGGGCGAGGCTGCCGACGCCGCCCGAACCGTAGTTCAGCTTGCCGGGATTGGCCTTGGCGAGCGCGATGAGCTCGGCGACCGACTTGGCCGGCGACGACGGCGGCACCACCATCAGCGACGGGATGCGCGTCAGCATGGTGATCGGCACGAAGTCCTTCTGGGCGTCGTAGTTGAGCTTCCCGTAGAGGAACTTGTTCTGCACGTGGCTGCTGGTCAGCATCAGCAGCGTGTAGCCGTCCGGTGCCGCGCGCGACGCCGTCTCGGCGCCGATATTGCCGGCGGCGCCCGGCTTGTTCTCGACGATGAATTGCTGGCCGAGCCGCTCGGTCAGCCGCTGCGCCGCCTGCCGCGCCGCCACATCCGGCGCGCTGCCGGCGATGAACGGCACGACGACGCGCACCGGCTTGTCGGGGTACTCGGCCTGCGCCGTCCCGCCTGCGAGCAGCGACAGCAGCGCCGCGAGCAGGACAAGCGCACGGTTCACTGGAAGCGCTTCTCCAGCGCCTGCCATTTCTCGTTCTCGAACAGGCTCCAGAGCTGGCCGTGATCGAGCATCTGGTTGGCGAAGCCTGCCGTGCCGCCGCTCGACTTCAGCGAGCCGAGCAGGTCCTGCCCCGTCCGCGCGAACAGCCGGGTCAGCGAGTTGGGGTAGATCGCGACCTTGAAGCCCATCGCCTCCAGCCTGGGGAACGGCAGCACGGGCGTGCGGCCGCCCTCGACCATGTTGGCGAGGCAGGGCATGCCGAGGCGCTTCGGCACCTCGGCGAGCTCGGCCTCGCTTTGCGGCGCCTCGACGAAGGCGATGTCGGCGCCGGCCTCGCGGTAGCGCGCCGCGCGCTCCAGCGCCGCCTCGTAGCCCTCGATGGCGATCGCATCGGTGCGGGCCACGATCATGACGTCGGCATCGATGCGGGCGTCGGCGGCGGCCTTGATGCGCTGCTCCATCTCCGTCGAGGAGGCGACCTTGCGGCCGGGCTCGTGGCCGCATTTCTTCGGCCATTCCTGGTCCTCGAGCTGGACGGCGCTGACGCCTGCCCGCTCGAACTCGCGCATGGTGCGGATGACGTTGAGCGGCCCGCCGTAGCCGGTATCGGCGTCGGCGATGATCGGGATCGACACCGCATCGCAGATCCGCCGCACCCGGTCGAGGATCTCGCCGAAGCTGAGCGCCCCCATGTCGGGCGCGCCGAGCGCGCTCATCGAGACGCCGGAGCCGGTGATGTAGGCGGCATCGAAGCCCGCCACCTCGACCAGCCGCGCGGTGATGCAGTCGTAGCAACCCGGCGCCACGACGATGCCGGGCGCCGCCATGCGCTGGCGCAGCGCGCGATGGCGCGTCGGGGTAGAGCGCAGGCCGGTGGGATAGGCTTTGTCGGTCATGCGGACCCCGTATGATGCGGCAGCCAGAGCGCGATCTCCGGCCAGAAGACCAGCATCGCCAGCAGCAGGAACATGATGAGATGGAACGGGATCGTGCCGAGCACGATGTCGCCGATCTTGCCGTCCCAAATGCTCTGGATGACGAACAGGTTGATGCCGATCGGCGGCGAGATCTGGCCGAGCTCGATGAACAGCACCAGGATGATGCCGAACCACACCGGATCGATGCCGTATTTCAGCAGCACCGGATAGAGCAGCGGCACGGTGATCACGATCATGCCCAGGCTTTCGACCAGGCAGCCGAGGATCGTGTAGAGCACGAACAGCGCGCCGAAGAACTCCAGCCGCGCGAGCTTCAGCCCGACCAGCCAGGTCGTCAGCGACTCGCCGACGCCCGCCACGCTGATGGCATAGGAGAAGACGAAGGCGGTGTAGACGATCAGCAGGATGTTGCCGCTGATCTTGACGGCCGAGACCATCGCCTCGCGCAGGCTGGCGAGGGTGAGCTTGCCCCAGAGCGCCGAGACGGCCGTCGCCGTGACGCAGCCGATGGCCGCCGCCTCGGTCGGCGTCGCCCAGCCGGTATAGAGGCTGCCCAGGGTGCCGCCGATGACGACAGCGAAGGGCAGCAGGTCGCCCACCGCCGTCACGAACTCAGCCATGGTCTGCGGTCCACGCTCGCGCGGTGCGATCTCGGGCCTGAGCAGCGCGTGCACCAGGATGTAGGTCATGAACATCGCCGTCAGCACGATGCCCGGCACGATACCGGCCATGAACAGCTTGGAGACCGACGTTTCGGTGAAGGTGCCGTAGACGATCAGCGCGATCGACGGCGGCACCAGGATGCCGAGCGTGCCGCCGGCGGCGAGCGAGCCTGCCGCGAGGCGGCGGTGGTAGCCGCGCTGGGTGAGCTGCGGCAGCGCCACCGTGCCGATCGCCGCCGCGGTGGCGACCGACGAACCGGAGATCGCGGCGAACATGGCGCAGCCCGCGATGTTGGTCTGCAGCAAGCCGCCCGGGATCGGGCTCACCAGCTTCGATAGCCCTCGATATATTCGGTAACTGAGGCCCGATCGCTGCATGATCTCGGCCATCAGGATGAACAACGGGATCGCGCTGAGCGACCGGTTGTTCATCGAGCCCCAGCTCATCAGGCCGATGCCCTTCAGCGCCGGGATGCCGCCGTGCAGCAGCAGATAGACGATGGCCGGCACGCCGATCGCGAAGGGAATGGCCATGCCCGCGGCCAGCAGGCCGAGGAACAGGACCATGACGAGGACGACTTCGAGCCCGTCGCTCATGATGCGAGCCTCCGGACATCGTCGACCACCGCCCTCGCCAGCATGACGAGCAGCATGACCGCGCCGACGACCATCACCGTCTCCGGGATCCAGAGCGGCGTCGCCAGCACGGTGCTGGCCTGCGCCTCGCGGCGCCAGGAGCTCATGACGAACTGCAGGAAGTACCAGCCGGTGAGCGCGACGTAGCCCAGCGACAGCAGGTCGAAGAGCAGCGCCGACAGGGCCTTGCCGCGCGGGCCGAGCCGCGCCTGCACCATCTCGACCCTGTGGAACGCACCCTGCCCCTGGCACAGCGCCAGGCTGAAGAAGGACACGCCGACCAGCAGGTAGCCGACCAGCTCGTCGGAATGCTCGGTCGTGCTGTTGAACGCGCCGCGCAACACCACCTCGGCCAGGATGAGCACGATCATGCCGATCATGCAGAAGCCCGACAGCCAGAGGCTGAGGCGTTCGATCAGGGTGAAGGGCCGGCTGCCGGCGGAGCTCATATTCCTCCCCATTCAAATGGGGAGGTGGCGCGGTAACCCGCGACGGAGGGGTCATGAGCCCCATCACGTCTGGGGCCCATGACCCCTCCGACCGCGAAGACGCGGCCACCTCTCCATGTGAATAGGGAGGAATGCCTGAGCGTGCTCACCGGCCCAGCACCTCGCGGACCTTCTTGAGCGCTTCCTGGGCTTCCGCGCCGTTGCGCTTGGCCCATTCGTCCCAATAGCTCGCCATCCGCTCGGCACCGCGCTTGTAGTCGGCCGCGGTGGCGGCGGTCTGGACGATGCCTTCGGCCTGACCCTTGGCCTTTTCCTGGCTCTCCTCCTCGAACAACAGCTTGGTCATCTTCGGCGCCAGCTCGACGATCGCCTTGGTCAGCACCTCGCGCTGCGCCGCCGGCAGCTTGGCGTAGGCTTCCTTGTTCACCGCGATGTTGGCCTCGAAGAAGTTGAGGCCGAGATCGAAATTGGACTTGAGCAGGTCCTTCCAGACCTTGCCGCCGCCGGCCTGCGCCGTCAGCACGCCGTCGACCACGCCGCGCTCCAGCGCAGACGGCACCTCGGCGCCGCTGATGGTGAGGCCGTTGGCGCCGAAGCGCTTCAGGAACTCGATCTGCTCGGGCGACGTCGCCCGGATCTTCTGGCCCTTGAAATCGTCGAGCGAGGCGAGCTTCTTGGTCGACCAGGCGAACTGCAGCGGGAAGTAATAGGTCGCGAGCACCGTCGCGCCACGCTTGTCGTAAGCCTTGTCGACGTACGGCTTCATCACCGCGATGGCCTTGTCGAGCTCGGCCGTGCTGGTGATCAACATCGGCAGCCGCAGGATGCCGGTGATCGGCACGTTGCCCTGCTGCATGCCGTCGTCGCCGATCTGGATGACGTTGTCACCGACCGCGGTGGTGATGTCGGTGCCCTTGATCGTGAGCGCGCCGCCGAGATGGTATTTCAGCACCAGCCCGCCGTTGGTCTCCTTGGCCACGCGCTCGACGATCTCCTGGAACACGCGGGCCGGCGCCAGGGTCGCCGCCGGCACATAGGTGTAGACGATCCAGGTCGTCGGCGATTGTGCGCGCACCACCGCCGGTGCGGCGAGCGATCCTGCCGCAAGACTTGCGAGCGCATGACGACGCGTGATCCTGATCATGGCGTTCTCCCCCGATATCTGGCGCGGCGAGCTTAATCGTCTCCTACGCCGCCTTCACTTCCCGCTCGGCCTTGAGCGCACGCACAGTTTCGCGCAGCGCGTGGACCGTCTTCTCGATCTCGGCGCCGCCATGGGTCGCGGAGACGAAGCCGCCGGGCGCGCCCATCACATCGACGCCGTGGGTCATCAGGCCCATGCGGATCTTGCCGGTGAGCGGGCCGGCGCCGCGCGCGCCCTTGAGCTTGGCGAACGGCACCTTCAGCGGATCGAAGGTCGCGGGATCGATCGGATCGCCGAACGGATTGGGATAGATCAGGAAGGTCGAGCTCTGGCCGTAGATACCCCACGGCACGCCCTCCTTCACCAGCACCTCGGTCAGCGCCTTGCGCAGCTCGGCCGCCGTCTTGTTGGCCTTCTCGGCGAGGTCCTCGTCGCGCACCAGCGTGAGCGCCGTCACCGCCGCGGCGGCGGACAAGGGGTTGGCGTTGTAGGTGCCGGGATGGAGGATACGCTCGATCTTCTTGGCCGCCGTGGCGTCGTGATCGATGCGGTCGAGGATGTCGCGCTTGCCCGCCACCGCGCCGCCCGGCAGGCCGCCGGCCACGATCTTGGCCTGGATGCAGAGGTCGGGCGTGATGTCGAACGCCTTCTGCGCGCCGCCCGACGACCAGCGATAGCCGGTGATCACCTCGTCCATCAGCATGATGACGCCCTTCTTCGCCGTGGCGTCGCGCACCGCCTGGATGAAGCCCGGCGGCAAGGGCGCCTGGCCCCACGACGCGCCCGACGGCTCGAACATCACGGCGGCGATGTCGTCGCGCTCCTCGATCAGCTTCACGACCGCGGCGACGTTGTCGCTCGGCATCACGATCGAGAGCGCGCTGACATCCTGCGGCACGCCCGGCGTGGTGCCGCCGTCATAGGTGGCGCCGGCGCCCGCCGTCACGTTGTCGTGCCAGCCGTGGAAGTGGCCGATGAAGCGGACGATCTTGTCCTTGCCGGTGTAGGCGCGGGCCAGCCGGATCGCCATGTGCGAGGCCTCGGTGCCGGAGGCGGTGAACCGCACCTTCTCGGCGCACGGCGTCAGCTCGCAGACCAGCTCGGCCCAGCGCACCTCGAGCTCGTGGCTCGAGCCGTAGTGGGTGCCCAGCTCCATCTGCTTCTGCACCGCCTCGATCACGGCCGGGTGCGAATGGCCGAGCAACATGGCGCCGTGGCCGCCGAAATAGTCGACATACTCGTTGCCGTCGACGTCCCACTTGCGCGGGCCCCGGGCCTTGGCGACGTGGATCGAATAGGGGTCGAGATAGCGCGCATCGTGCGTGATGCCGCTCGGCAGTACCTTGCGGGCGCGCTCAAACAGCGCACCCGACCCCTGGGTCCGCGCCTTGTAGTCCGTAACGATCGCTGAATTGGTCGGGGGGGTGCTCATTTGCCCTCACATAAGTAATGCCGAAGCATCGCAAGGCTCGCTTGCGCCGCCAAGGGCTGGCGGCTAATCACGGCGCGACTTTTCGCACTTCGGAGCCTGCCTTGACCGGTCAAGTGAATACCAAGCCCCGCGGCCGCCAGTTCTTCAACAATCCGGGTCCGACCAACATTCCCGACCGCATCCTGCGGGCGATGGACCGTCCGGTGATGGACTTCCTCGCGCCGGAGTTCCTCGAGATGCACCGTGCCTGCTACGCCGGCATGAAGCGCATCTTCAAGACCGACCAGGAAGTCTACTTCCACGCCTCGACCGGCCACGGCGCCTGGGAAGCGGCGGTCGCCAACCTGTTCTCGCCCGGCGACCTCGTGTTGGTGATCGAGACCGGCTACTTCTCGCTGGGCTTCAAGGAGCTCGCCGAGACGCTCGGGCTGAAGGTCGAGGTCGTCGGCGCCGACTGGCGCAAGGGCCTGGAGTTCGCGAAGCTCTCCGAGCGCCTCGCCGCCGACAAGGGGCACGAGATCAAGGCCGTGCTCGCCGTGCACAACGAGACCGCCACCGGCATGGTGCTGCCACTCGCCGAGGTCCGCCGCGCGATGGACCAGACCAAGCACCCGGCGCTGCTGCTCAGCGACACCATCTCCTCGCTCGGCAGCATGGAATACAAGATGGATGCCTGGGGCATCGACGTCACCATCGCCGGCAGCCAGAAGGGCCTGATGCTGCCGACCGGCATGGCGATCACCGGCGTCAGCAAGAAGGCGCTCGAGGCCTCGCGCAAGGCCAAGCTGCCCAAGTACTACTTCAACTGGGAGCTGATGGAGCAGCGCAAGCCGCAGCGCTTCATCGGCACCGTGCCGGTCCACTTCTTCTTCGGCCTGACCGAGTCGATCAAGATGATCGAGGAGGAGACGTTGGAAGGCGTGTTCTCTCGCCACGCCCGTCTCGGCGAGGCGACCCGCGCCGCCGTCCGCGCCTGGGGCGCCAAGGGCAACGGCCCGACGCTCTACGGCCAGACCGAGGAGCGGCTCTCCAACTCGGTGACCACCGTGCTGATGCCCGAAGGCCACACCTCGGACGCCATGCGCAAGATCGCGCTCGAGCGCTTCAACCTGTCGCTCGGCGGCGGGCTGGGCCCGCTGATGGGCAAGGTGTTCCGCATCGGCCATCTCGGCGACCTCAACGAGCCGATGCTGCTGGGCTGCCTCGCCACCACCGAGCTCGCGATGAAGACGGCCGGCGTGCCGTTCGCCCCGGGCGGCGTCGACGCGGCGATCCAGTCGCTCGCCAGCTAGAGCGATTTCCGGGCAGATGGAACCGCTCGCGGTTCCATCTGCCCGGAAATGCGCGCACGGGCATTGTTGTTGCAGCAGGCATATTCCGTTCGGCTGATCCCAGCCGAACGGAATATGCGCTAGCCGCGACCGTTTTCGACGGTTTTCACCGTTTAAGTCAGGCGATCCGTTTTTCCGTCGGATCGCAGGGATGTCGTGCGCACACATGCGCCGTACATAAGCACGCCCACGCTGCGGCACCTATTATGGGCATCGGCCGAGCGAAAGAGGCCCAGAATCCGGGCCTTCGATCGCGTTCCATTGCCCATAATGGAACCGCCGCCAACCTCATATCCACAGGCCCGCCGCGAGTGGAATGAGAACGGCACCGCGCGCGAGCAGGAGCAAACCACTCCCGACCAGGACGACGCCGATCGATCGCGCGATGCGCAACCCTGCCGGCGCGAGACGTTCCGCCGTGATGGCGGCCGTCACGGCCGCCATCACCGCCAGATCCATCATCCCGACGACGAGCAGGATCGCCGTCAGGCCGGCGGAGCTGCCGACGCAATGGACGCCGAGATGCAGGCCGTGCCGCCACGCCGCATCGGCATCCCCCGCCAACCGACCCGGCCGCTCGCGGCAGCCCGCGAGCGCGCGCCGCTTCCAGGCGGTGAACTGCAGGAGGCCCGCGATCAGGACGACCGCGCCGGCATACGGCCGCGCCGGCGGCAGCACCGCGTCAAGCGCAAAGACGGCCAGTCCGACCCCGGTCCAGGCGCAGAAATAGCCCGCAGCGACCAGCCCGGTCAGCCGGTCGATCGGCGCGCCGGTCCCACCGACGGCCTGTCGATAGCGGCGCAGCATGGGCACAAGCGAGGGCAGCATCATTGCCGTCATCATCATCAGCCACATGCCGAGGAAGGAGGCGGCGGTGCTTGGCCGCAACATCATCGTCCCGCCGCCGCAGATCGGCATGCCGGTCGTCGCCATGCCGATCGTCGCGGCCGCGCTGGCGACGAAGCCGACCGCCGAGACGGCGAGGAAGGTGCGCTCGCCCTCCTCGCCCTTTGTCGCAACGCAGGCCATGGTGGTCAGCGCTGGGCGTATTCGTCGTGGCGGCGCCACCAGACGCCGCCCGCCTCGTTGCGGCCCAGCGGCGCGCGGTCGAGCCACTGGTAGGCGCCCCACAGGCTGTCCACGCCGCGCGCGTAGCCCGAATAGGTGTGATAGACGGCGCCGTCCTCGACCACGAAGGCGCTCAGCCCGGGCCGGTCGCGCGTGTAGGTGAGCGCGTCGGTCCCGCAGGTCGTCGCGAACTGCACGACCGGCTCGGGGAATTGCGTGGTCGCGTCCATCGCATGGCCGCCGCGCGCGTAGTTGTATTCGATGCTGCCGTCGCGCTGCTGCTGCTCGGTGAACGCGACGTTGAAGTCGAAGTTGAAGTCGCCGCTGGCCGACGACACCCAGGGGAACGACCAGCCCATGCGCTTCTTGTAGGCCTGCAGCTTGCTGAGCGGCGCGCGCGACACAGCCATCAGCGTGACGTCGTGGTTGGCGAGGTGAACGACGGAGCCGTCGAACCCGTCGGCGATCATCGAGCAGGACGGGCAGCCCGCCTTGTAGTCGGGTCCGAACATGAAATGATAGACGAGGAGCTGCGAGCGTCCGGCGAACAGGTCGGCCAGCGTCGCGCTGCCCTGGTCGGTCTCGAACCGGTACGCCTTGTCGACGCGAACCCACGGTAAGGCCTGGCGCTGCTCGGCCACCTGGTCACTGCGCCGGGTCAGCTCCTTCTCCGCCGCGAGCAGCTTCAGTCGCGCTGCCAGCCATTCCTCGCGGGTTCCCGTCAGATGCTTGGTCATTTGCTTCACTCCTTGAGTGGATGTCGTGCGATATAGATTGGCGACGACCCCTCGACCGGTGGGAGTGACAAGTGTGGCGGGATTCGCATGGACTCGCTGATCACGGCAGCTGCACGCGCGCTCGCAGCGGGTGATCCGCTCGGCGCGCTGAACCGGATCGCGCTGCGCGACGATGCGCCGGCGCTGGCCCTGCGTGGCATCGCCATGGCCCAGCTCGGCGATCTCGACCGCGCCAAGGCGCTGGTGCGGCGGGCGGCGCGCGCCTTCGGCCCGCACGAGGCGGTGTCGCGGGCGCGCTGCGTCGTCGCCGAGGCCGAGATCGCCCTGGTCAGCCGGGACCTCGGCTGGCCGGCCAAGACGCTCGACGCGGCGCGCGCGACGCTCGAGCGGCACGGCGACCGGGTGAACGCCGCGCAAGCCCGCTCGCTAGCGATCCGCCGCCTGCTGCTGATCGGCCAGCTCGACGAGGCCGACCGCCTGCTGGCGGAGGCCGATCCGGCGCCCCTGCCGCCGGCCCTGGAGGCCGTTCGCGAGCTAGTGCGCGCGGGCATCGCCATGCGCCGGCTGAAGGCGGGCGCCGCGCGCGTCGCCGTCGCGCGGGCCGGACGCGCGGCCGAGCGGGCCGGCATTCCAGCGCTGACGGCCGAGGTCGAGAGCGCGCTGCGCGTGCTCGACACGCCGGCGGCGCGGCTGATCGCGCGCGGCGGGGAGCGCCAGATGTGGCTCGACGACGTCGAGGCGCTGCAGGCCTCCAAGGCGCTGGTGGTCGATGCCTGCCGTAACGTCGTGCGCGATCCGCGCGCGACGGTGGCGCTCGCCCGCCGGCCGGTACTGTTCGCGCTGGCCCGGACGCTCGCCGAAGCCTGGCCGGGCGATGCCTCGCGCGCCACGCTGCTGACGCAGGCGTTCGGCGCCAGGGTCGCCGACGAGTCGCATCGCGCGCGGCTCAGGGTCGAGATCGGGCGGCTGCGCGCGATGCTGCGGCCGCTGGCCGAGGTCAGCGCGACCGAGCGCGGTTTCGCGCTGACGCCGCGCCGCGCCCGCGACGTCGTGGTGCTGGCGCGGCCGATGGAGGAGAAGCATGCCGACGTGCTGGCGCTGCTCGCCGACGGCGAAGCGTGGTCGAGCTCGGCGCTCGCCCTGGCGCTCGGCGCCAGCCAGCGCAACGTGCAGCGGGCGCTCGAATCGCTGGCGGCGGCCGGCAAGGTGCAGGCCTTCGGCCACGCCCGGGCGCGGCGCTGGATGACGCCGCCGGTGCCGGGATTCACGACGACCTTGTTACTCCCGACCGCCCTGCCGACTGGCTAGGTTGGGAGCATGAAAACCACACCTGCAGAAATCCTTCGCGAGTACGGCCCCTTTCCTGGCGTCGACCAGGTGGGCGGAGTGACCTTCGACGGCCAGCATGTCTGGCTCGCCTGCGGCGACCGGCTGAATGCCCTCGATCCGGCGAGCGGCAAGACGGTGCGCTCGCTCGACGTGCCGGCGCATGCCGGCACTGCCTTCGACGGCCGCCACCTGTTCCAGATCAGCGAGAGCCGCATCCAGAAGATCGACCCCAAGTCCGGCCAGGTGCTGGCCACCATCCCGTCGCCCGGCAAGGGTGGCGATTCGGGCCTCGCCTGGGCCGAGGGCACGCTCTGGGTCGGCGAGTACCGGGCGCGCAAGATCCATCAGATCGATCCCGAGACGGGCACGATCCTGCGCACCATCGAGTCCAACCGGTTCGTGACCGGCGTCACCTGGAACGACGGCGAGCTGTGGCACGGCACCTGGGAGAATGACGAGTGCGAGATCCGACGCGTCGATCCGCAGACCGGCGCCGTGCAGGAGAGCCTCAAGATGCCGCCGGGCATGGGCCTGTCGGGCCTCGAAGCCGACGACGACCGTTTCTATTGCGGCGGCGGCGGCAGCGGCAAGGTGCGCGCCGTGCGACGACCGCGGCGCGCGGCTTAGAGCATCGCATTCCTCTCCATTCATATGGGGAGGTGTCGCGGTATTCCGCGACGGAGGGGTCATGAGCAACAGGCTCGCTGGGGCTCATGACCCCTCCGTCGGCGACTACGCCGACACCTCCCCATATGAATGGGGAGGGTTGCGTGCGCTCAGAAGGCCGGCTTGTTGGCGAGCGCCAGCAGCAGCCGCTCGGGCTTGATGGTGGAGAGCTTGGTGCCCTGCCGCACCGTCGGCGTCACCTCGATGCCCTTCACCGCGTCGAACACCGCCGTGTCGGGATTGAAGGCGTAAAGCTGGCCTTCGGTCAGGTTGAACCACCAGGCGTGCAGCACCAGCTTGCCGGCGCGCACGCGTTCGGCGATCCACGGGAAGCCCATCAGGTTGGCGACGCTGTTGACCACCGAGGCCTGCTCGACGGCGCGCACGATCTCCTCGCGCGAGCGGCCGGCCAGATCGTTCACCGCGACGTCGCGTACGTTGCGGGCCACGGAGATCCAGGTCGTGAGGTAGTCGTAGCCCGCCGCGGCGCTGGCCGAGCCGTCGACCAGGGCGGCGATGCCGCCGCACAGCGCGTGGCCCAGGATCACCACATGCTCGACCTCGAGGCCGCGCACGGCGTACTCGATGGCGGCCGAGGTGCCGTGCTGCGCCTGGTCGGGCGGGATCTGCGCCGGCGGCACCATGGCGGCGATGTTGCGCACGGTGAAGATGTCGCCGGGCTGGGTCTGCGTCAGGATGCCGGGATCGACGCGGGCGTCGGCGCAGCCGATGATCAGGATCTTGGGCGACTGGCCCTCGGTCGCGAGCTTCTCGAACAGGTCGAGATGCTCGCGGTAGTAGCCCAGGCGGAAGTCCGCGAAGCCTTTGAGGAGCCGATCCAATGCCATGGTGTGTCTGCAATGACTGAAGAATTGCTCTACGACAAGCGCGGCGATGTCGCCTGGGTCACCTTCAACCGGCCGCAGGCCCGGAATGCGCTGACTTTCGCCATGTATCAGGGCCTGGCCGAAATCTGCGGGCGGATTGAAAAGACCCGCGAGGCCAAGGTGATCGTGGTCACCGGCGCCGGCGACAAGGCCTTCGCGGCCGGCACCGACATCGCCCAGTTCAAGGACTTCAAATCAGGCGAGGACGGCATCGCCTACGAGACCAAGATGGACGCCACGCTGGAGATCATCGAGCGCTGCCCCGTGCCGACCATCGCCGCGGTGTCGGGCTTCTGCACCGGTGGCGGCATCGCCATCGCCGGCGCCTGCGACTTCCGGCTGGCGGCGGCCAACGCGCAGTTCGGCGTGCCGATCGCGCGCACGCTCGGCAACTGCCTGTCGATGTCGAACTACGCGCGGCTCGCGGCGCTGGTCGGGCCGCAGACGGTCAAGGAGATGCTGCTGCTGGCCCGGATGGTCGACGCGCAGAAGGCGCTGCAGGCCGGGCTGGTGATGGAGGTGTTGCCTGACACCGCGGCGCTGCATGCCCGCGCGCAGGAGATCGCCGAGACCCTGGCCGGCCACGCCCCGATCACGATGCAGGCCACCAAGGAGGCGATGCGCCGCCTGCAGGCGAAGATCGCCGACGAGAACATCGACGACCTGATCCGCCACACCTACGGCAGCGCCGACTTCCGCGAGGGCATGACCGCGTTCCTGGAGAAGCGCCCGCCGAAGTGGACCGGGCGTTAGTCTTTCATATTCCTCTCCCCCGCTAGGGGGAGAGGAGAAAGATTGCGTTCGCCCGCCAGCACCTTGCGCACGCTGGCGACGGTGCGGTCGATATCGTCGTCCGAGGTCAGCCAGTTGCACACCGAGATGCGCATCACCCGCATGCCGCTCCAGCTGACGCCGCCGAACCACGCCACGCCGTCGTCCTGGACGCGGCGGATCATCTTGTCGGTGAAAGCGTCATGGTTGCCGTCGCGGCTGAGAAAGCGCACCAGCCCCTGATTGATGACCGGCGGCGCCACGATCTGGGCGCCGTCGAGTTGGCCGATCTCCCGCACCAGGCGCTCGGCATGGGCGCAGCAGCGATCGATCATCGCGCCGATACCGGCGCGGCCGAGCGCGCGTACCGCCGCATAGAACGGGAATCCGCGGCCGCGGCGCGACCATTCGGGATTCCAGTCCTTCTGGTTGCGCACCTGCTCGGTCGGTACGGAGTAGCTCGTGTCCTGGGCGAAGGAAGCGCGATGCGCCGCGGCATCGGCCACGAACACCAGCCCTGAATCGAACGGCAGGTTCAGCCACTTGTGGCCGTCGGTCGCCCACGAATCGGCAAGCTGCACACCGGCGAGAAGGCGGCGATGCCGATCGCTGACCGCGGCCCACAGGCCGAACGCGCCGTCGACATGCACCCAGGCCTTCGCTCCATGGGCGAAGTGGCACGCCGGCTCGAAGGGATCGAACACGCCGGTGTTGAGGTCGCCTGCCTGCAGGCAGACCACGGTGGGGTCGTCGGTGCGGCTGAGCGCCTCCTCGAGCGCGCGCAGCTCGATGCGGCCGGAATTGTCGGCACGCACCTGGACGATGGCGTCGGTGCCGACGCCGAGCAGCCGCGCCGAGCGCAAGATCGATTCGTGGCGGTTCTCGGTCGTCAGGATGCGCAGCGGCGGCGCACCGGAGAGGCCCCTGGCCTCAACATCCCAGCCTCTATCGCGCAGCAGCTTGTGGCGCGCCGCGGCCAGCGCCGTCGTGTGCGCCATCTGGCAGCCGGTGACGAAGGCGAAGGAGGCCGATTTCGGCAGGCCGAACATCTCCTTGGCCCAGTCGCCGCAGACCTGCTCGACCACCGCCTCGGCCGGCGCGGTGAGATTGGAGGCGGCGTTCTGATCCCACGCCGAGGTCAGCCAGTCGGCCGCCAGCGCGACCGGCAAGGTACCGCCGATCACCCAGCCGAAGAAGCGGCCGCTGCCCGAGCCCATCAGGCCGCCCTCGCAATCACGCACCAGCTCGTCGATCACGGCCTCCGCCGGCTGGCCGGCCTCGGGCAAGGGCTTGCCGAGCCGGTCTTGCAGCTCGGCGATGGTCGCCGTCGCCGCGATCGGCCGCGACGACAGGGAATCGAGGAAGGCGGTGGCGTGCGCCGCCGCGCGGTCGAGGACTTGGGTCATGGCGATGCAATGCCCCCGATGGGGTATCGGTTGTTTCGGTCGTCGCCGAATGGTCAGGTGTTGTCAGGTGTCGTGGCAGGATGGCCGCGAATCACAGTGGGAGACACGATGCGCTTCGGATCGATCCTAGCCGCAAGCCTCTGCCTCGCGGCGACCGCGTGCACCGACGGATCGAAAGCCGTGATGAACAAGGAGGACATGCTGGCCGCGTCGGGCTTCAAGTTCGTGCCGGCCAACACGCCGGCGCGCCAGGAGGCGTTCCGGCGCCTGCCGCCGCACAAGTTCGTGCGCGAGGTCAGGGGCGACAAGGTGCTCTATGTCTATGCCGACCCGACGATCTGCGTCTGCCCCTATGTCGGCGGCCAGAAGGCCTACGGCGCCTACCAGGCCCGCCGTCTCGACAAGCGGATCGCAGACGAGCAGCAATGATCGCCTCGGACATGACTATGGCCAACTGGAACTGGACGCTGTGGGCCGACGGCTATCCGATGGGTTGGCCCTACGTCGATTCAATCTACAACTATTAGAACCGCGCTTCGACGCTGCCCAGGCCCGCGAACTCGCCGCGCGCCCGCGTGCCCGGCGGGTAGTAGCGCAGGCCGGTCCACGAACCGGTGGTGATCGCCTGGCCTTTGCGGATGCCGCCGCGCTGGCGGACGGCGTGGTCGATCATCCAGGCGAGCGGCCGCACCGGATCGACCGCGCCGAGGCCGCCCTTCTGCTCGACCTCCGTCCTGCCGTCGATCGTGAGCTTCACCTGGAGGTTGGCCCAGTCGAGGTTCTTCCAATCCTTGATCGAGGAGCCGACCACCAGCGCGTGGTTCATCTGGTTGTCGGCCAGCAGCCATTCGGGATCGGCCGACTTGACGTCGGCCAGCCGGGTGTCGACCACCTCCATGCCGACGAAGGCATCGCCCACCGCCGCCAGCGCCTCGTCGCGCGGCACCGGAGCACTGCGGGCGGCGATGTCCTTGACGACGTGGAAGGAGATCTCGATCTCGACGCCGATCATGTGCATCGCCTTGCCGTCGAAGGTAGCGGGCGACGGCATCAGCGCGCCGGCCAGCAGCGGCGCCGGGTTGGGCTCGGCGGTCGGCGTGCGGGCGCCGACCTTCCAGCCCGCGACCGGGCCGGTCGCCTGGGCGACGCCGTCCTGGATGGCATAGACCGCGGCGCGGTCCGGAAGCGGGAAGGGCGGCTTGACCTGCACGCCGGAACGGCGCGCCTCCAAGAGCTGCTGCACCGCCTGAGAGATGTCGACGCTCATGGTAAGCTCCGGCCAACAAAGAACGGAGGAACCATGCCCTACGCCGAGGGGCGCGTCATTCACGATGCCGATGCGCACATCATGGAGATGCCGGGATTTCTCGCCGAGCATCTCGAGGCGAAATACCGCACGCAGGTGAGCGACCTGCAGCTCTTCCCGCGCCGCGACGGCTTCCACAGCCGGCTGGAAGAAGCCGAGCGCGCCGCAGGCGAAGGGTTCGACGATTCCCAGATCATGCTGGCCAAGAACTGGAGCGCGCTGGGCTCGTGGCGGCGCCAGGACCGGCCGCGCTCGATCGACCTGCTGGGCTTCTCCAGCCAGCTGATGTTCACCACGGCGCTGCTCAACTTCTCCAACGTGCTGGAAAGCGGCCAAGACCACGACCTCGCCTACGCCGTCGCCCGGGCGCACACGCGGCACATGGTCGAGTTCTGCTCGGTCGACCGGCGCCTGCTGCCGACCGGCTATGTGCCCCTGCTCGACTTCGAGCGCACCGCAGAGACGGCGCGCGTGGCGATCGAGGCCGGCGCCAAGGCGCTGCTGATCCCCTCGCGCTGCCCCGACGATCATTCGCCCAGCCACATCGGCTTCGATCCGCTGTGGGCGATCGCGCAGGAGGCGGGCCTGCCGATCGTATTCCATGTCGGCGGCGGCGGCCTGTTGCTGGAGAAGGCCTGGTTCGACAACGGCCTGCCGCCGGTGCCCGACTTCCACGGCGGCGACGACAATTTCCGCTCGCTCGACTACATGGCGATCGGCTTTGCGCCGATGAAGGCGCTGACCGCATTGATCGTCGACAGAGTGCTCGACCGCTTCCCCAAGCTGAGGTTCGGTGTGATCGAGCAGGGCGCGTCGTGGGTGCCGGGCTGGATGCGCAACATGGACAGCGCGCACAACGCCTTCTGCAAGAACGAGGAACGCCTGCAGAAGATGTCGCTCAAGCCCAGCGAGTTCGTGAAGCGCCAGGTGCGCGTGACGCCCTACCCGCACGAGGACACCGGCTGGATCATCGCCAATACGGGCGACGAGGTCTGCCTGTTCTCCTCCGACTATCCGCACGTCGAGGGCGGCCGCCATCCGATCAAGCGCTTCGAGGCGTCGATGGAGAAGGCGGACGTCTCTGCGGCACAGAAGCAGCGTTTCTATTGCGACAACTTCGTCGATCTCATGGGCAGGGGCCTGTCATGAAAACCTATTCGACTCTGCTGACCGAGCGCACCGGGCCGGTGCACAAGATCACCGCCAACCGGCCGGAGGTGCTTAACGCGCAATCGCGCGTCCTGCTCGAGGAGCTCGACGACGCCTTCCTGCGCGCGATCGACGACGACGCGGTACGGGTGATCATCCTGGCCGGCGCCGGCAAGCATTTCTCGGCCGGCCACGATCTCGGCAGCCCGCAGGAGATGGAGGATCAGAAGAAGACGCCGCTCGAATCGGGCTTCAAGGGCGAGTACCGGCGGATATGGGAGCGCTTCTTCGAGAACACCATGCGCTGGCGCGACCTGCCCAAGCCGACCATCGCCCAGGTCCAGGGCTACTGCATCATGGGCGGCATGATGATCGCCTCAGCCTGCGACCTGATCGTCGCGTCGGACGATGCGCTGTTCGCCGACAGAGCCGTGAAGTGGGGCGGCGCGCATGTGCAGTATTTCTCGATGCCGTGGGACCTCGGTCCGCGCAAGGCCAAGGAATATCTCTTCACCGGCGAGTTCATCTCTGCGGCCGAGGCCGAGAAGCTCGGGCTGGTGAACCGCGTCGTGCCGCGCGCGGCGCTGGAGGAGGAGACCATGAAGCTGGCGCAGCAGATCGCCGAGCGCGATCCGTTCGCGCTCAAGTTCGCCAAGGCCTCGGTCAACGAGATGCAGAACGCGCAAGGCTGGCGCGAGGCGATGGAGGGTGCGTTCAAGAACTACATGATGACCATCCCGCACCGCATCGAGCTCGGCACCTACGGCGCCGCGGCGCGTGAGAAGAACCCGAAGGACCGCTTCGGGATGCTGAACAAGAACCAGGCGAAGAAATAACCCTCCCCCGTCAGCGGGGGAGGTGTCAGCGTCTTACGCTGACGGAGGGGTCATGACCCCTCCGTCGCGGATGACCGCGAGAAGAACTTCGCGAACCACTCCAGCGTCGCCTCGGGCGCTTCCTCGGCGATGTAGTGGCCGGCCTTGACCGGGCCGCCAGTCACCGTGCTCGCGCAGTAGCCCTTCCACAGCGCGAGCGCGTCGTACCATTCGCCGATCTTGCCGTTGCTGCCCCACAGCACCAGCATCGGACACGCCACTTTGCGGCCGGCGGCGCGGCTCTCGCGGTCGTGCACCAGGTCGATGGTCGCGGCGGCACGATAGTCCTCGCACATGCCGCGGGTGGTGTCGGGCTGGCGCGCCCAGTGGAGATAATCCGCCAGCGCCTCGGGCTGGAAGACGTTGGCCGGCCTGGGGCTGCGCGAGGTGTGGCCGTGGAACCACGCGTCCGGCGCGGCGGCGATCACCGATTCGGGAATCGGATGCGGCTGGGCGAACCAGAACCAGTGGTAGTAGCCCATCGCGAACTCCATGTTCGCGCGCTCGAAATGCTCGATGGTCGGCACGATGTCGAGCACCGCGAGCTTCTCGACCCGCTCCGGATGGTCGAGCGCCAGCCGATGCGCCACCCGCGCGCCGCGATCGTGGCTGCCGACCTTGAAGCGGTCGAAGCCGAAGGCCTGTATCACTTCGACGGCGTCCTGCGCCATCGCCCGCTTGGAGTAGAAGGCGTGATCCTTGCTCGCCTCGGGCTTGAACGAGCCGCCATAGCCGCGCAGGTCGGGCGCGATCACGGTGAAGCGCTCGGCGAGCCTTGGCGCGACGCGGTTCCACATCGCGTGGGTCTGCGGGTTGCCGTGCAGCAGCAACAGCGGCGGGCCCGAGCCGCCATGACGCAGGCGGATCTTGTCGCCCGATACAGCCACTTCGGCCAGCGTGAAATTCTCGAAGAACATGTCTGTACGCCTCCGGCGATCCTGCATAAGGATGCGCCATGATCATCGACGATATCACCCGCGTACCCAATCGGACTCTGCCGAGCAAATCCTCCGTTGCCGTCTATCGCCTGCCGGGCGGCGGCGGTTTCCTGTGGGCGGTGGCGACCTCGCCCGACCGCACGCAGGACATCAAGCGGCAGACGCTGGGCTGCCTCGGCGTGATCGACCGCTATCTGACGGAGCACGGGCTCGATCGCACCCGCATCGTGAAGGCGGAAGTCGTCGTCACCGACCATGCGAACAAGCCGGCCTTCGACGAAGCCTGGGCGAGCTGGATGCCGGACGGCAAGGGTCCCGTCCGCTCGTTCGTTCAGTCGATCATGCCGGAGGGCGACATGATCGAGATCATCATCACGGCCGCGCTGCCTTGAAGCTCACTCGGTCATCGCCCGTTTCGGGACCGTGAGCGGCGGCGCCGGCGGGCCTTCCATGCCCTGCGCCGTCCTGAACGACAGCGAGGTCACGAAGCGCTTGCGGTCGTGGGCGCCGGCGCCTTCGCCGCCGGCCCTGACCATCGGCCGGGTGCTGCGCGACTACTGGCGCTCGGACTGGCCGGCCGAAGGCATGGCGACGCTGACGCGGCTGCGCATCGAAACAGGCACCGGCCGGGTCGAAAGCCGCGCCGTCGCGTCAGGCATCAGCCACGAGTTCCCGAAGTTCGACCCGCGGCGGGTCGGCAAGCCCTATCGCTACGCCTATATCGCCTGCAATCCCGCCCACGCCACGCGCGGGCTGCAGCAGCAGGTCGGCAAGGTCGATGTCGAGAGCGGTGCGCTCACGACGCACGACTTCGCGCCGGACCGCTATGTCGGCGAGCCCTACTTCATCCCGACCGGCGCCGGCGAGGACGAGGGCGTGGTGGTCACGATCGTGTTCGACGCCGCATCGCAACTCAGCGCCATCGTCGGCCTCGATGCGCGCGACATCGCCGCCAAGCCGCTCTTCACCGCGCGGCTAAAACACCACGTGCCGTACGGCCTGCACGGCTGCTTCAGTCGGGACTGAGCGCAGCGCGGTGGCGCGTCGGGCAGCTGGCATTGATCGCGAAGTTGACAGCCGCCTGGCGAAGCGGCTGCGTTGACTCCTCCAGCCGGCCATTGTCCTAATGTCATGACAATAGGAGAGCCGGTCCGAAGATCGGCCAGCCGGAGGACGTCCATGAAGTCGTTTCGCGCGATCTGGGCAGCGCTTGCGCTGAGCCTTGGCCTTGTCGGCGCCGCCCGCGCCGAAGAGATCGTCGTCACCCACTACGCCTCGCTGCTCTACGGCACGCCTTATGCGGTGGCGCTCGACCAGGGCTTCTTCAAGCAGGCCGGCGTCGACGTCACCGGCATCCTGACCTCCAAGGGCGGCGGCACCTCGGTCCGCAACATGATGGCGGGCGACACGCTGTTCGCCGAGGTCGCCTTTCCGGCGGCGCTCAGCGCACTGAAGGAAGGCTTCCCGATCAAGATCATCAGCGGCGGAACCGCCGGCCCCAGCTCGTTCTGGGTGACGCGGCCGGACATGAAGATCGACACACCGGAGGATCTCAAGGGCAAGCGCTTCGTCTACAGCCGGCCGAAGTCGGTGAGCGAAAGCAGCATCTTCGCGGTGCTGAAGAGCCATGGGCTGAAGCCGTCCGACGTGCAGATGATCGCGATCGGCGATTTCGGCGCGGGCCTCACGGCGCTCGAGCACAACAAGATCGACATCGCCATCATCCCCGAGCCGATCTACTCGCAGAAGATGAAGGCGGGCGCGAAGTACAAGATCATCCCGTGGCTCGATTCCAAGCTGCCGCCCTACACCCAGACCGTCGGCATCGCGACCAACGACATGATCGCCAAGAAGGGTGACAAGCTGCGCGCCGTCATCGAAGGCCGCCGCAAGGGCACCGACATGCTCTACAGCGACCACAAGGCGACCGCCGCCGCGCTCGCCAAGGGCTACAACCTGCCGCCCGACATCGCCGCATCGGCGCTGGCCGGCATCCTCAAGCAGACGCCGACCTGGTGGAGCCGCGGCGAACTCGACATGAAGCAGATGGAAGACACCGCGCTGTCCCTGAAGGACACCGGCGCGCTCGAGGGCGATGTCGACTGGAAGGCCGCCATCGACGATCGCTTCATCCCCAAGGACCTGCAGTCCAAGACGCAGTGACGTCGATGACCGTCGTCGCCCGTCTCACCGACGTCTCGCGCATCTACCCGCCACGCGCGGGCCACGCGGCGGTCCACGCGCTGGGGCCGCTGTCGATGGAGCTGCGCGCCGGCGAGTTCTTCTCGGTCGTGGGCCCTTCGGGCTGCGGCAAGTCCACCCTGCTCGACGTGCTGTCGGGCCTCGCCCCGCCCAGCCAAGGCACGGTCGAGTTCGAGGGCAAGCCGGTCGCCGGCGTCGTGCCCGAAGGTGTCGGCGTGGTCTTCCAGGAGGACGCTTCGTTCCCTTGGCTGCCCGTCGAAGACAACGTCGCCTTCGGCCTGCGCCGCCAGGGCATGGACGCTGCCGAGATCAAGCGACGGGCCGACTTCGCCATCGGCTTCATGGGCTTGAACGACTTCCGCCGCGCCTACCCGAGCCAGCTTTCCGGCGGCATGCGCCAGCGCGTGTGCATCGCCCGCACCCTGGTGCTGCAGCCGCGGCTGATCCTGCTCGACGAGCCGTTCGGCGCGCTCGACCAGCAGACCCGCCTACTGATGGGCGACGAGCTGCTGCGGCTGTGGCGCGAGACCTCGGCCACGGTGATGCTGATCACCCACGCGCTCGACGAGGCCAATCTCCTGTCCGACCGCATCGGCGTGATGTCGGCCCGGCCCGGCCGGTTCATCGACGTGGTCGAGACCGGCTGGCCGCGCGATCGGGACTCGCGGCTGGCCGAGCGGCCCGACTTCGGCGCCGTGACCTCCAAGCTGTGGTCATTGCTGCGCACCGAATCGATGCGGGCGTTGGGGCAAGGCGCGGTGGCGGCGCAATGAGTGGATGGATCAGAGTCAGCCTTCCTCCCTGCGCGCAGCGCGGGGAGGTGGCGCCGCCTTACGGCGACGGAGGGGTCAGGGGCCCCATCGCGCCTGCGGCCCATGCCCCCTCCGTCGCGGATAGGGCACTTTCGCACAAAGGGCGAAAGTGCCGACGCGACACCTCCCCGGCTTCGCCAGGGAGGAAAGGCTCATGAGCAAGGCCGGTCTCATCCGGCTGGTCGTGCTGGTTGCCTTCTTCGGCGCGGTCGAGGCGCTCTGCCGGACGGGCGTGATCTCGCCCAAGCTGGTCATCGCGCCCACCGCGATGGTCGAGGCGATGGTCAACATGCTGGCCTCCGGCGAGATGAACGACGACATCCGTCAGACGCTGAGCTCCGTCGGCATCGCCATGGGCCTGTCGATCGTCGGCGGCTTCGCGCTGGGCTGCGTGCTCTACTGGGCGCCGCCGCTGCGCCGTACCTTCGATCCGTTCCTCGCCGCCTACTATTCGCTGCCGCACTTCGCCTTCTATCCGCTGCTGATCGTGATCTTCGGGCTGGGCTCGTTGCCGCTGATCGTGCTGGCGACGCTGTTTGCCATGGTGGCGATGATCCTGGCGACCCTGACCGGCCTCGACCGCATCCCGCGCGTGCTGATCAAGACCGCGCGCATGCAGCGGCTGTCGCTGCTCGCCGAGATCTGGCACATCCGCCTGCCGGCTGCCGCGCCGCATCTGTTCTCCGGGCTGAAGCTCGCCGTCACCTACTCCTTCATCGGCGTGATCGCCGGCGAGTTCATCGTGTCGACCAGCGGCCTCGGCCATCAGATCGCCTTCGCCTATGACAACTTCGACAACCGGACGATGTACGGCCTGATCCTGTTCGTGCTCTGCATCGCCATCGTCTTCAACCTGCTGGTCTTCGCCTACGAGCGGCGGCTGGCGCGGCAGCGCGGCCTGTGACCGCCGTCCGCACCCTGCGCGGCCCGCTGCTGCTCACCGTCACCCTGCTGGTGGCCTGGCAGCTCCTGCACCAATGGGCCGGCGACACCGCGCTGACCGCGCCCCTGCCGACGCTCGGGCATCTCTGGGAGATGATCGGCCAGAAGCGGTTCGTGCCGCACGTCACCGAGACCGGATTGGCTTTCCTGCAGGCGCTGGCGATCTCGTGGATCGGCGGCGTCGGTATCGGCGTGCTGCTGGGCGGCCACAAGCTCTCGGGCGAGGTCGCCGAGCCGATCCTGGTCGGCATCTACTCGCTGCCCAAGATCACGCTCTATCCGGTGATCCTGCTGCTGTTCGGGCTCGGCATGTCGGCCAAGGTCGCGTTCGGCGCCCTGCACGGCATCATCCCGGTGGCGCTGTTCACCATGAACGCGGTGCGCAACGTCAACCGCACCTATCCGCGCGCCGGCCGGTCGATGCGGCTCTCGCCGGCGCAGACGGCGTGGCACATCCTGATCCCGGCCACCCTGCCCGAGGTCTTCACCGGCCTGCGCATCGGCTTCTCGCTCACCCTGCTCGGCACCATGCTGGGCGAGCTGTTCGCCTCGCAGCGCGGCCTCGGCTTCCTGCTGATGACGGCGATCGATCTCAACGACGTGCAGACGATCCTCGCCATCGCCGTTCTGATCTCGCTGTTCGCCGTCGCCGCCAACTCGATCCTGCTGGCGATCGACAAGCGGCTGCATCGCGGAGCCGCGGCATGAGCGGCGTCGCGGTCGACCGCGAGCTCGGCGCGCCGCTGCATCACCAGATCTACCTCGTGCTGGCCGACGGCATCGCCGCCGGCCGCTATGCCGCCGGCGAGCGGCTGCCGACCGAGGAGCAGCTCGGCAAGCTGTTCAGCGTCTCGCGCATCACCGTGCGCCGCGCCATGGCGAGCCTGCAGAATGCCGGCCTGATCGAGCGCGGCGCCGGCCGCCGCACCGTGGTCAAGCCGCTGGGCAAGCCGCTCAAGGTGCCGATGGCCTCGGTGATCTCGAACATCGCGGCCTACGGCGCCCAGACCGTCGCCAAGGTGATCGAGTTCGGCTACGGCCCCGCACCCGCCTTCCTGCGCGACCGGCTGTGGGAGGGCGACCGACCGGTGCAGCGCGCCGTGCGCATCCGCAGCCAGGACGGTCAGCCGGTGATGCATCTCACCAGCTATGTCCCCCAGACCCTGGGCGGCACCTTCAGCCGCGCCGTGCTCGACCGCATCCCGATGTTCCAGCTTCTGACCCGCGCCGGCGCGCACATCTCGGCCGGCGAGCAGATCGTGTCGGCGACGCTCGCCGACCCGGTGGTGGCGTCGCGCCTCGAGATCAAGGTCGGCGCCGCGCTGATCGACGTGCGCACCATGATGCTCGACCAGAGGGGCCGTGCCGTCGAATACGTCGAGATGTTGGCGCCGCCCGAGCGCCTCAGCCTGCGCTTCGAGCTCGGCGCCGAGCAGTTCGTTTCCCTTTCACCGAAGTCGAGGAGGAGATCGCCATGAGCCAGGCAGCCAAGTTCAAAGCGATGCTGAAGAGCGGCAAGATGATCGTGGCGCCCGGCGCCATCGACTGCATCACCGGCCGGCTGATCGACCAGGCGGGCTTCGAAGCCGCCTACATGACCGGCGCCGGCACCTCGGCGACCTTGGGCTATCCCGACTACGGCCTGATCACCATGACCGAGATGGTCGCCAATGCCAGCCGCATCGCCAACTCGATCGGCATCCCGCTGATCAGCGACAGCGACACCGGCTTCGGCAACGAGCTCAACATGTTCCGCACCGTCCAGGAGTTCGAGCGCGCCGGCGTCGCCGCCATCCATGTCGAGGACCAGGTGTTCCCCAAGAAGTGCGGCCATCTCGACAACAAGGAGCTGGTGAGCCGCGAGGACTACATCGCGAAAATCCGTGCCGCAGCCGCCGCCAAGCGCACGCCTGACTTCACCGTCATCGCCCGCACCGATGCGCGCGCCGTCGCCGGCTTCGACGAGGCGATCGCCCGCGCCAGGCTGGCGCTCGAGAACGGCGCCGATGCCGTGTTCGTCGAGGCGCCGCAGACCATGGCCGAGGTCGAGCAGGTGCCGAAGCTGGTGAAAGGCCCGTGCCTCTTGAACATGGTGCGCGGCGGCAAGACGCCGGAAGTTCCGCTCGCCGATGCCGAGCGCATGGGCTACGCAATTTCGATCCTGCCGGGCCTGCTGCTGGGCAGCATCATCGCGATCTGCGACCAGACGCTCGCCGAGACGAAGCGACTCGGCAAGTATCCGCCGCCGCTGGTAGAGTCCTCGCCGGCCAAGACGTTCGCCCGTTTCGGCGCCGCCGACTGGGATGCTCGCCGCACCGCGTTCCGCGACGAGATCAAAGCCGCCGCCGAGTAGGAGAGGAAAGTACGATGACTGCCCCGCGGACCATGTTCGAGAAGATCTGGCAGCGCCACGTCGTGGTGGACCGGCCGGATGGCTACACCCTGCTCTACGTCGACCGTCACCTGATGCATGACGGCTCGTCGCCCGCCTATTCGCGCCTCAAGGCGCGCGGCATGGGCCTGCGCCGCGCCGATCGCGCCGCGGCGACGCCCGACCACTACGTCAAGACCGACAGCCGCACCAAGGACGTGCCGGATCCCGACCATCGCCGGCTGCTGAACGACATCACGACCAACTGCAACGAAGCCGGCGTGCAGCTCTTCGACCTCGGCGACGTCCGCCAGGGCATCATCCATGTCGTCGGCCCCGAGCAGGGCCTCAGCCAGCCCGGCATCACGCTGGTGTGCGGCGACTCGCACACCTCGACCCATGGCGCGCTGGGTGCGCTCGCCTTCGGCATCGGCTCGTCGGAAGTGACCCACGTCATGGCGACCCAGTGCCTGTGGCAGCGCAAGCCCAAGTCGATGCGCATCACCATCGACGGCACGCTCAGCCCGCACATCACCGGCAAGGATGTCATCCTCGCCATCATCGGCAAGATCGGCGCCGCCGGCGCGGTCGGCCACGTGATGGAATATGCCGGCAGCGCGATCCGCGGCCTGTCGATGGAAGGCCGCCTCACGCTCTGCAACATGTCGATCGAGGCCGGCGGCCGCGCCGGCATGGTCGCGCCCGACGAGACGACCTTCAACTACCTGAAGGGCAAGCCGTTCGCGCCCAAGGGCGAGAACTGGGACAAGGCGATGGCCTTCTGGAAGACTGTGCCGACCGAGGACGGTGCCACCTTCGACCGCGAGGTCACGCTGAACGCCGCGGAGATCGCGCCGATGGTGACCTGGGGCACCAGCCCCGAGGACGTGCTGTCGATCAACGGCCGCGTGCCCGATCCCGCCTCCGCCCCCGACCCGGGCAAGCAGGAGAACATGAAGCGCGCGCTGGAATACATGGACCTCAAGCCCGGCACGCCGATGGACGGCGTCGCCGTCGATCGCGTCTTCATCGGCTCGTGCACCAACAGCCGCATCGAGGACCTGCGCGCCGCCGCCGCGGTCGCCAAGGGCCGCAAGGCCCAGATCCCGGCGTGGGTGGTGGCCGGTTCCGGCCTGATCAAGGAGCAGGCCGAGGCCGAGGGCCTCGACAAGATCTTCCGCGAGGCCGGCTTCGACTGGCGCGAGCCCGGCTGCTCGATGTGCATCGGCGTCAACGGCGATGTCGGCGTGCGCGGCCAGCGCATCGCCTCGACGTCGAACCGCAACTTCGTCGGCCGCCAGGGCGTGGGCGTGCGCACGCACCTCGTGAGCCCGGCGATGGCCGCGGCGGCGGCCGTCACCGGCCACTTCACCGACGTACGCAAGCTGGTGGGCTGAGGAGCAGGACCATGGACGCTTTCACCACGCTCAAGGCCGTCGCGGTTCCGATCGACCAGGCCAACGTCGACACCGACCAGATCATCCCGGCCCGCTTCCTCGGCCGCACCCGCGACCGCCAGGTCGAGGGCTTCTTCCACGACTTCCGGCTCGATCCCAACGGCCGGCCGCGCGAGGGCGTGACCCTCAACAATCCGGCCTACAAGGGCGCCAGGATCATGGTCGGCAACACCAACTTCGCGTGCGGCTCCTCGCGCGAGAACGCGGTGACGACCATGGTCGACAACGGCTTCCGGGCGTTCATCGCGCCCAGCTTCGGCGACATCTTCTTCAACAACTGCTTCCAGAACGGCTGCCTGGCGATCCGCCTGCCGGCCGACCGCGTGGCGCGCATGCGGGTCATCCTGCACGAGCTGCCGGGTGCGGAGATCTCGATCGACCTCGCCAAGCAGACGGTGGTCGGCCCGGACGGCAAGACCGACAGCTTCGAGGTCGATTCCTTCCGCAAGGAGATGCTGCTGAAGGGCGCCGACGAGGTGAAGATCACGCTCGGCTACGACGCCGACATCAAGCGCTTCGAGGACAGGCAGCGCCAGGAGATGCCCTGGCTTTAGTCCAGGCGAGAACGAAACCCTCCCCATCTGAATGGGGAGGGTTTGCTTTTACCGATCCCGCAACTTCGGATCGATCGCATCGCGCAGGGCGTCGCCGAACAGGCTGGCGCCCAGCACGGTGAGGACGATCGCCAGGCCCGGGAAGATCGCGATCCAGGGCGCGGTCGTGGCGTAGTCCTCGGCGCTGCCCTGCAGCATCAGGCCCCAGGCCGCGACCGGCTCCTGCACGCCGAGGCCGAGATAGCTCAGCGACGCCTCGGCCAGGATCGCCTGGCCGACGAAGGCCGACAGCAGGATCAGGAACGGCGCCAGCACGTTGGGCACCATGTGGCAGAGCACGATGCGGGCGTGGCCGAAGCCCAGCGCGCGAGCGGCGTCGACGTAGGGCACCTCGCGCACCGCGAGCGCGCTCGCGCGCACGACGCGGCCGCAGCGCGGGATCAGCGGGATGGTGATGGCGATCACCACGTTGAACACGCCGGTGCCGAACACCGACACCACGGCCAGCGCCAGGATGATCAGCGGGAAGGCCATCAGGATGTCGAAGATGCGCTGCAGCACGAGGTCGAACCAGCCGCCGAAGTAGGCGCTGGTCACGCCCAGCACCAGGCCGATCAGGCCGCCGCCTACCGCCGCGCCGAAGCCCACGATCATCGCGGTGCGCGCGCCGTGGACCAGGCGGGAGAAGATGTCGCGGCCGAACTGGTCGGTGCCGAGGACGTGCGGCAGCCCCGGCGCCACCATCATCGAGGCGAAGTCGTTCTCCTCCGGGTCGAACGGCGCGATCCAATCGGCGGAGAGGCCGGCCACCGCGAACACCAGCACGATGATCAGGCCGGCCGTGCCGAGCGGCTTGCGGCGGGCGAAGTCGAGGACGCGGCCGAGCAGCGTGTGGCGGCGCCACAGGGCGTCGGCCTCGTCGGCGGCGGATGGGGTCGGGGGGGTGATGACGGCCATCGGACGACTCACGAATAGCGGATGCGCGGGTCGAGCCAGGCGTAGAGCACGTCGACCACGAGATTCACGACCACGAACACCAGCACGATCAGCATGACCAGCGCCTGGGCCAGCACGTTGTCCTGGTTCTGCACCGCCTGGACCAGCAGGCGGCCGATGCCGTTCAGGTTGAACACCTGCTCGGTGATGACCAGGCCGCCGATCAGAAACGCGAACTCGATGCCGATCAGCGTCACCACCGGCAACAGGGCGTTCTTGAGCGCATGGCGGTTGACCACGATCTGCTCCAGCAGCCCCTTGGCGCGGGCGGTGCGGATATAGTCCTCGCGCATCACCTCGAGCATCGCCGAGCGCGTGAGTCGCATGGTCACCGCCGAGTAGCGGTAGCCGACGGTGATCGCCGGCAGCAGCACGATCGAGAGATTGCGGATCGGGTCCTGCCACAGCGGCACGTAGTCGATCGGCGGAAGCCATGGCGTGCCGGTGATCATCGAGGAGACGTTGAGCACCAGGATCAGCGACATGATGCCGAGCCAGAAGGACGGCGTCGCGATGCCCGCGATCGCCACCACGCGCACCACATGGTCGAGCTTGGAGTTCTCCCTGAGCGCCGACAGGGTGCCGAGCGGGATCGCCAGCAGGACCGCGATCACCGTCGCCAGGATCGCCACCTCGAGCGATACCGGCAGCCGGATCAGGATCTCCTGCCATACCGGGTTGCCCGACCACATCGAGATGCCGAAGTCGAACATCGCGTAGTTCTTCAGGAACAGCAGGAACTGCACGACCATCGACTGGTCGAGCCCGAGCTGCTCGCGGCACAGCGCCAGCGCCCCCTGGTCGACGTGGGCGCCGCCCGAGCCCAGCCGGATCACGCACACGTCGCCCGGAATCAGGCGCATCAGGATGAAGACCAGGGCCGCCGCCCCTGCCAGCGTGGGGATCGCCAGCAGGAGCCGGGTGACGATGTAGCGGTGCATGCGCCGCTCCTTCCGGCGGTTACTTGTCGAGCCAGATGTTGGCGAGGTCTTGGTTCAGGTAGTGGCTGGGGCTGATCTTCCAGCCCTTCACGTACGACCGCCCCATGACGATGCGGTACCAGTAGGGCAGCACGATCTCGTGAACCTCGGTGTCGAGCGTGTGCTTCTCATAGGCGCGCATGGCGACCCTGAGCTTGGCCGGATCGGTCTCCTTCTGCATCGCCTCGTAGAGCTCGACCGACTTGGGGTCGTCATAGTAGCCGTAATTGTCCGGAAAGACCCTGTGCGGCAGGTACTTGCCGGTATCAAGCACCGGATTGACGACGCTCTGGCAGTTGGCCTCCATGGCGACGTCGAAAGTGCCGGCGCGCATGTTGGAGAACCACGGGCCGGTCGGCACGACCTTCTGCTCGACGTTGAGGCCGATCTTCTTCCATTCACCGATCACCCAGGTGCCGACGAACTTGTAGGGCTGGTCGACGTTGCGGTTGAGCAGCTCGAACTTCAGCCCCTCGGCGCCGGCCTCCTTCAGGAGCTTCTTGGCCTCGGCGCGCGACTTCTCGATGTCGGGCCAGTAGCCCGGCATGGTCTGCAGCTCTTCCTTGGTCGCGGCGAGCGGTGAGCCCGGGAAGACGATGCCGCCCACGGTGCGGACGTTGGCGATCTTGGACAGCGCCGGCGCGCCCTTCCACTGGTCGATGGCGAGCGCCAGCGCCTTGCGCACGCGCACGTCGTCGAACGGCTTCTTCTGATGGTTGGGTGTCAGGATGTTGCCGCAGTTCCAGTCGCTGTCCTGGACCCAGATCTTGTCGCCCAGCTCCTTGGTCAGCTGGTCGCGTGCCGACGGCGGCAGGCCGCGGAACTCGATCGAGGCGCGGTCGGCTTTCAGGGCATCGGTTCGCACCGACTGCTTCTCGGCGAAGATGCCGACGATGCCGTCGAGATACGGCCGGCCCTTGAGATAGTAGTCCTTGTTGCGCTCGCCGGTGATCGACTGGCCGACCTCGATCTTGACGAGCTTGAACGGGCCCGAGCCCATGATGTTCTTCTCGTACCAGTGCGGATCCTTCTCGAGGATCTCCTTCTTGTAGATCCAGGCATAAGGATCGGCCAACGCCGGCAGGAAAGCCGCCGTCGCGTACTTGAGCTTGAACACGACGGTGCTGTCGTCGGTCGCGTTAACCGAGTCGACCATCTCGTAGAAGCTCTGCCGCGCGCTGACCACGCCCTTGGGCGGCTTGACGATGTACTGCCAGCTCAGCGCCACGTCCTTGGCGGTGAGCTTGCTGCCGTCGTGGAACTTCACGTTGTCGCGGATCTTGAAGGTCCAGGTCTTGCCGTCGTCGGTCGGCTTGGGCATCTCGGTACACAGGTCGCAGACGAACTCGGTGGTCGAGGCCGGGTTGTCGGGCGGCACGCGGATCAGCACGCTGTAGTACGGCGCCGCAGTGTGGATCGTGGCGTAGGTCGTCTCGCGATGCGCGTCGAGGCTCGGCGGCGCGTCGGCGGGGATCACATAGGTGAGCGTGCCGCCCTGTTTCGGCTGCTCCGCTCCTGCCGGGGTGAACGCGAACGCTGTCAGCAAACTCAGGGCAATACCTGCTCCCGTCCGTACGCTCATCGCTTCCTCCACTGTTCCTGCTTCTTCTTGTTGTCGTGCTAGTGCACCTCGCTGCACGCGACCCAATGGCCGGGCCTCATCTCCCGGAGCTCGGGCCGCGCCTTCTTGCAATTGTCGACCGCCATCGGGCAGCGCGGATGGAACACGCAGCCACTCGGCGGGTTGATCGGACTGGGCACCTCGCCCTTGGCCGGCCGGAACTGGCGCCGCGCCTCGACCCTGGGATCGGGCACCGGCACTGCCGACAACAGCGCCTGGGTGTAGGGGTGCAAGGGATGGTCGAACAGCTCGTCGCTCTCGGCCATCTCGACGATGCGGCCGAGATACATGACCGCGACCCGCTGGCAGAGATGGCGCACCACCGAGAGATCATGGGCGATGAAGAGATAGGTGAGATGGAAGCGCTCGCGCAGGTCCTCGAGCAGGTTCACCACCTGCGCCTGGATCGACACGTCGAGCGCCGAAACCGCCTCGTCGCAGACGATGAACTCCGGATCCATCGCCAGCGCGCGAGCGATGCCGACGCGCTGGCGTTGGCCGCCCGACATCTCATGCGGGTAGCGATCGACGAACTTCGGATCGAGACCGCAGACCGACAGCAGGTCCCTCACTTTGTCGCGGCGGCGGCGCGGATCGGGCTCCAGCCCGTGCACGCGGATCGGCTCGGCGATGATGTCGCCCACCTTCATGCGCGGATTGAGCGACGAGTAAGGGTCCTGGAAGATCACCTGCATGCGCCGGCGCAGGCCCACCAGCTCGCGCGGCGCCAGCCGGGCGATGTCCTGGCCGTCATAGAGGATCTGGCCCTGGGTCGGCTTCTCGAGCCGCAGGATGCAGCGGCCGGTCGTGGTCTTGCCGCAGCCACTCTCGCCGACCAGACCCAGGGTCTCGCCGCGGGCGATCGAGAAATCGATGCCGTCGACCGCCTTCACCTCGCCGACCCTGCGGCTCACCACGATCCCCTCGGTGATCGGGAAGTGCATGGCGAGGCCGCGCACCTCGAGCAATGGCGCGGGGCGGGGCTGGTCCCTCATGCCGCGGACTCCCGGGCGCTGTCGCGCGCCGCCGCCACCTCGGCGCTGCGAAAGCACGCGGCAAGGTGGCCGCTGCCGACCGTCTCGAGCGCCGGCATCGACCGGCCGCAGGCCTCGACCGCGAAGCGGCAGCGCGGTCGGAAGGCGCAGCCGCCATCGAGCTTGGTGAGATCGGGCGGCGAGCCCTCGACCGGATCGAGCCGCGCCCGCCGCGGCTGGTCGAGTCGCGGCACCGACTTCAGCAGCGCCACCGTATAGGGATGGCGCGGCTCGTGATAGATCGCCTCGGCGCTGCCGGCCTCGACGATGCGGCCGGCATACATGACGTTGACGCGGGCCGCGTAGCGCGCCACGACGCCAAGATTGTGGGTGATGATGATCTGCGCCACGCCCATCCTCTCGGTCAGCGACTTCATCAACTCGAGGATCTGCGCCTGGATGGTGACGTCGAGCGCGGTGGTCGGCTCGTCGGCAATGATCAGCTTGGGATTGCAGGCGAGCGCGACCGCGACCATCACCCGCTGGCGCATGCCGCCGGAGAGCTGGTGCGGATACTGGCGCAGCCGGCGCCGCGGATCGGCGATGCCGACCATCTCGAGCAATTCGACGGCGCGCTTGTCGGCGGTCGCGCGGTCGGCTCCCTGATGCTGCTCCAGCGTCTCGGTGATCTGCCGGCCGATGGTGAGCACCGGGTTGAGCGAGGTCATCGGCTCCTGGAACACCATGCCGATGTCGCGGCCGCGGATCTTGCGCATGTCCTCTTCGGAGAGCTTGCGCAGGTCGCGGCCGGCGAACAGCACTTCGCCGCCGATGATTCGGCCCGGCGGATCGGGAATCAGCCGCAGGATCGACAGCGCCTCGACAGACTTGCCCGAGCCGCTCTCGCCCACGATCGCAACGGTCTCGCCGGCTTCGACGGTATAAGAAATGCCGTCGACGGCGCGGACGATGCCCGCACCGGTGCGAAACTCCGTACGAAGCTCCCGTACCTCCAACAATGGCGGCATACGGTCTTCCTGCGCGCTACCCGCGCGAGGACGCACGAATCCAAGCGAACTGGACGCTGGCGCACACCCCTACGGCAGCACGTCGTCTCTACTGTTGTGAAGCCTGTTTCCTCGCACTCGCTGCCCGTCATTACCCGCGGGCGCGGCCTCTTTCGGACCGCGGAAAGCTTACGAGACGCTTACGATGGCGGCAAGCGTTCGTCCGCGACATGCGGCCGCGTCGCCGCGAGCGACGCGAACGCCGCCAGGACTCCGAGGCTGCCGAACAGCGTGAGTGAAAGCATGTAGCCGCCGCTCCAGTCGCGTAGCGCGCCCGACAGCACCGGGCCGACCGCCTGCGCCAGCGTCTGCACGCTCAGCACCACGCCGCGGATGGCGCCGAAGCTCTCACGGCCGAAATAGTCGGCCCACGCCACCGGCAGCAGCGTCATCAGCCCGCCAATGCCGAGCCCGAACAATCCGGCCGCGAGGTAGGCGCCGTGCACGGTCCGAACGCCGATCAGCGCGAAGCAGCCGATCGCCAGCAGCACCGCCGCCCCGGTCATGGCGAAGCGCAGCGGCAGGCGCCGCGGCAGGAAGCCGAGGCCGAAGCCCGACACCGCCGACATCGCCGAGAACACGCTGATCACCGTCGCGGCGGCGATCGGCGTCAGGCCGCGCTCGATCAGGTGCGCCGCCTGGTGGAGGCTGACGCCCGCCTGCACCGGATAGACCAGCACGGTGTAGAGCGACAGCAGCCAGAAGGCGCGCGTGCGCATCGCCTCGGCGCGGCTGAAGCGCGGCTCGGCCGCCGCCGCCTTGGCGCCAGGCTTGGCATGGTCGACGGCAAGGCCGAGATCCTCCGGCCGGCGCACCAGGAGCAGCCAGACCGGCAGGAAGCCCACGACCAGCACCGTCATGCCGACCGCCATCCAGCCGGCGCGCCAGCCGCCGTCATGCATGGCGAGCTGGGCGATGATCGGGATCGCGACCAGACCCAGCATCTGGAACAGGGTGGCGAAGGCGGTGGCGAAGGTGCGCCGGGCGACGAACCAGTTGTTCACCGAGGCATAGAGCCCGAGATCGAACGGGCTCGCCCAGACCATGCGGGCGAAGACGAACAGGCAGTAGAAGACGATCAGCGACTGGGCGAGCGACAGCGCCATGGTCGAGAGCCCGGTCGCCAGCACGGCGAGGCAGAGGATCAGCCGCGGCCCGCGCCGGTCGAGCACCGGCCCCAGGATCGGCGACACGAACGCCGCCAGCAGCCCACCCAGCGACACCGCGCCGGCGATCGAGGCGCGCGACCAGCCGAACGCCTCGGTCATCGGCACGACGAAGACCGACAGCACCGCCACCGCCGGCCCCTGGCGCGCGAAGCCCGCCAGGCAGATGCAGCCCAGCACCACCCAGCCGTAGTAGAAGGGCAGCCGCGGTGCGAGCAGGCGCGGCAAAATCGGCGGCCGCATCGCGATGTCTGCGCGCGCCATCAGCGGCCCGCCATTGTTGTCTCCTCCCGAGGAGCGCTATTGTTCCGCATGGCCGCGGGCGACTCCATCCCTATCATCGATCTCGGCCCGTACCTCGCCGGCACGCCGGGGGCGCAGCAGGACGCCGCGCGCCAACTGCGCCACGCCCTGACCGAGATCGGCTTCTACTACATCGTCAACCATGGCATTCCGCGCGCGCGGATCGCCGACATCTACGCCGCAGCGGCGCGCTTCCATGCGCTGCCGCTCGACGAGAAGATGAAGATCCGCATCGACAAGCACAATGTCGGCTACCTGCCGATGAAGGGCGACACGCTGCGCACCTCGGTGGTGCAGGCCGTGACGCGGCCCAACCTCAACGAGGCATTGTTCGTCGCCCGCGATCTCGCGCCGGATCATCCCGACGTGGTCGCCGACAAGCGTTTCCGCAGCGCCAACCAGTGGCCGGCCGACCTGCCCGGCTTCCGCGACACGGTGATGGGCTACTGCGACGCGCTGGAAGCGCTGGTGAAGAAGCTGGTCCGGCTCTACGCCGTGGCGCTCGAGCTGCCGCCGACCTGGTTCGACAACGCGTTCGACGACCTCCAGTACAAGCTGCGCATGACCCACTACCCGCCGCAGGAACCGACGGCGGAGGACGACTTCGGCATCGCGCCGCACACCGACACCAGCTTCCTGACCGTGCTAGCGCCCAACGAGGTGTCGGGCCTGGCGATCCGCAGGCAGGACGGCCAATGGCTCGACGCGCCGCCGATCGCCGACGCCTTCGTCGTCAACGGCGGGCAGCTCCTCTTGCGCTGGACCAACGACCGCTTCCTGGCGACGCCGCACCGCGCGATCAACCGCAGCGGCGGCGAGCGCTATGCGCTGGCCTTCTTCTGCGACGCCAAGATCGACTGGCCGATTGCCGCGGTGCCGACGACCGTCGGCCCGGACAAGCCGCCCAAGTACGAGACGACCTGGTACACCGACTACATGGTCGCGTATCAGAAGCGGACCTACGACTTGCTGCAGCAAGCCGCCGAGTAAAGAGGAGAGAATTATGGCCGTGGTGGAAACCGAGCGTCACGGGCAAGTGCTCGTCGTGCGCATGAACCGTCCGGAGCGCCTCAACGCGCTCAACACCGAGATTCGTTCGGAGCTCGCCCGCATCTGGACCGATTTCCGGCACGACAAGCATCTGGAGGTCGCGATCTTCACCGGCACCGGCCGCGGCTTCTGCGCCGGCGAGGACATGAAGGAGTCGCTGGAGAAGGGCCGGCCGGGCGGCGAGCGGCCGAAGATGGCCGACCCGTTCATGTCGGGCGCGCTGGAGAAGCCGGTGATCGCCGCGGTCAACGGCTTCGCCATGGGCGGCGGCTTCATGCTGGTCGAGCGCACCGACCTGCGGGTCGCCGTGCGCGAAGCGGTGTTCGAGGTCTCCGAGGCCAAGCGCTGGCTGCTCGGCGGCTACAATCACGGCCACGTCGCCAACCTGCCCTACCCGATCGCCATGGAGATGGCGCTGGGCTTCCGCTTCACCGCGCAGCGCTTCTACGAAGTGGGCTTCCTGAACCGCATCGTCGACGCCGCCGACCTGATGCCGACGGCGCTCGGCATGGCCGAGCACCTGCTCACCCTGCCGCCGGCCTCGCGGGTCAACACCGTGCACATGATGCGCCACATGCGGCCGCAGGCGAGCGCCGAGCAGCAGATGCTGGCCGCCGCGCTGCACGACCACGGCGACAAGAACGACCTGATGGAATCGCGCGCCGCCTTCGCCGAGAAGCGCAAGCCCAACTTCAAGGGCTGGCACGATTCCGAGGACCGCTACCGCCTGCCAACCCTCGACAGCGCCCGCGCCAAGTATCGGTAGCCCAGCCCGCGCTTCATCTCCGGGGGCCTAGCGCTCTTCCGGCAGCGAGACCAACGGCAGCCGGAACCGGGCGCTCGGCCCCGAGATGCTCGCCGGCAGTGGCGCATAGGGCGAGCCCTGGCGGATACCGCTGAGCACGCCCTGGTCCATCGCGGCGACGCCGCTGGAACGGACGACCTCGGCGCTGAGCAGCCGGCCGTCGCGCGCGATGGTGACCATCACCACGGTGAGGCCCTCCATCACCGGCGCATCGACGTGATAGCGGTAGCCGCGCAGCCTGGCGACCACCTGCCAGAGATAGTTCTGTTCGGCGGTTGCCCGATTGCGCTCGTCGGCCGGATTGACGAACGGCGACGATGGCGCCGTCGGTATGTCCTGGCGCCGTGCCACCGCCGGCGGCTGCTGCGACTGCGGCCCCACCAGCGGCGAGGGCCGCGGCTGCTGATGCGGCGTCACGGAAGGAGGTGGCGGCGCTGGACGCGGCTGCGGCTGGGGATGCGCAACGGCGGGCGGCGGTTCGGGGGGCTTGGGCCTCGGTGGAGGCGGCGGCCCGATCGTCGGGCCCAGTGTCGGCTTCGGGAAGGGCTGCAGAGGCGGCCGGTCCGGCGGCGGCACGGGCGACGGCGGGTTGGGGGCCACCATGGCGGTCTCGGTCGGCGGCGGCGGCGACGGCGGTTGCGGCACCGCCTGGTCGAGCGACCGTGGCGGTGGCGCGGCAACATCCTTCGGCGCCTCGCCCGAAGGCCGGACCTGCGTCGCCTTGTCGGCCTCGACCTCGGCCGGCGGCTTCAGCCCGTCGACGGGCGGCGGAACAGGCTTTGGCTGCGCCTGTTGCGGCGGCGGTGGCGGAGGTGGCTCCGGCGGCTTGGGCCTCTCGACCGTGATCTCGATCGGGTCTTCCTGCGGCACGATGGTCGGCCGGTAGGCCGCCAGCCCCCACAAGGCCAGCGCCGCCAGCGCATGCAGCAACGCGGCCAGGGCCATGGCCTCGGGCGACATGCGGCCGGAGCTGGCCGAGGGTACGCTGGCAACGTGATCCATACGCGGTACGGGTCGTCAGCCCGCCATGACCGGCTCGCTGCCGACGATGGTGGTGCGATGCATGACGCGGCGCTCGGTGGGATCGTGCGGCGTCACCGCGTGCACGGTGCAGCGGTTGTCCCACATCAGCACGTCATGCGGCTCCCAGACATGGCGGTACATGTAGTGCGGCTGCGCGGCGAACTCCGACAGCTCCTCGACCAGCCGGATCGACGCCTTCTCGTCGAGGCCTTCGATCGCGTCATTGTAGATCGAGCTGATGTAGAGCGACTTGCGGCCGCTCACCGGATGGCGGCGCACCATCGGATGCCAGACCGCGGGCATCGCCGCCTGCTCGGCCTTGGTCGGGGCCGGCGCGCCGGTGATCCGGTGCAGCATGCCGAAGTCGTGCCGCGCCCTGCGGCCCTCGACCTGGCGGCGCAGGGATTCGGGCAGGTCGTCGTAGACCTCGTACATGTTGATGAACTGGGTGATACCGCCGGTGCGGCTGATCTCGATGCCGTGCAGCAGCGAGCCGACGCTGGGCATCGGCCGGTAGCTCGAATCGGTGTGCCACTGGCGCGCCGAGGAGAGCTGCTTCTGCGACGGCTCGGCCGGCGTCATCAGCCGGTCGTTCTCGTCGACATTGGAGACCAGGAAGATCTCCTTCACCCGATCCGAGCGCAGGCTGAGCGAGGTCTGGTGGAAGACCTCGGGCTCGCCGAAATGGCGCGTGAAGGCGACGTGCTCCTGGTCGCTGACGCGCTGGTCCGGGAAGACCAGCACGAGATGCTCGGTCCAGGCGTCGACGACCGCCTGGCGGACGGCGGCGTCCATCGGCCGGCGCATGTCGACGCCGCAGACCTCGGCGCCCAGCGCGGGATGGCGAGGGATGACGGTGATGGTCATGATCCGCAATGGTAGTCTCCCGGCGAGGTCGGACAAGAGGGAGGAAAGCATGGATTTCAGCGGCAAGGTCGCCCTGGTCACCGGCGGCGGCAACGGCATCGGGCGGGCCGCCAGCGTCGGTTTCGCGCGCTACGGCGCCAAAGTGGTGGTGGTCGACCGCGACGGCGCGGCGGCCGAGGCCACGGCGGGCATCATCCGCCAGAACGGCGGCGACGCGACGGCCGTCACCGCCGATGTCACGAAATCGGCTGAGGTGAAGGCCTATGTGCAGGCCGCGCTCGACCAATACGGTCGTATCGATTGTTTCTTCAACAATGCCGGCATCGAAGGCAAGGTGGCGCCGATCGCCGAGTACGACGAGGCGGTGTTCGACGCCGTGCTCGGCGTCAACGTGAAGGGCGTGTTCCTCGGCCTGCGCCACGTGCTGCCCGAGATGATCCGCCAGGGCGGCGGTTCGGTCGTCAATACCGCCTCGGTCGCAGGCCTGGTCGGCACGCCCGGCATGCCGGCCTACGTCGCCTCCAAGCACGCCGTCATCGGATTGACCAAGACGGCCGCCGGCGAGGTGGCGCGCCAGGGCATCCGTGTCAACGCGGTGTGCCCGGGTCCGGTCGATACGCGCATGATCCATTCCCTCGAGCAGCAGCTTTCACCGGGCGATCCGGCCGCGGTCGAGAAGCGCTACCAGGCGGCGCTGCCGACCGGCCGCTACTCGACGGTGGAGGAGATCGCCAACATGGTGCTGTTCCTCTGCTCCGACCTGGCGTCGAACACGACGGGTGGGCAGTTCGTCGTCGACAGTGGGCGCACCGCCACCGGCGGCGCTGTCACCAGCCTCGCCACACGATAGGTGTCACCATGGCCCGCACATACAACGTCGTCGATGCCGATGGACATATCCTGGAGCCGTTCACGCTCTGGAACGAATACCTCGATCCCGCCTTCCGCGACCGCGCCCCGCAACTGGTCCGCGACAATCACGGCAAGCAGCGCCTGCTGCTCGAAGCCAAGCTGCTCGGCAGCCGCGCCGGCTTCGGCGGGATCGGCGGCGTCGGCGCGCGCCAGGGCGTGGTCGCCGCCGAAAGCATGGACTACGAGGACGGCCGCAAGGGCGGCTTCGATCCGCACGCGCGCATTCCCGACATGGACCTCGACGGCATCGATGCCGCCTTCCTCTATCCAAGCCTCGGCCTGTTCGTCGGCTCGATCACCGACGCCGCCTTCGCCGCCGCGATGTGCCGCGCCTACAACCGCTGGCTCGCAGACTACTGCAAGCCCTACCCCGACCGGTTGTTCGGTATCGCCATGCTGCCGATGCAGTCGATCGAGCTCGCGATCGGGGAGATGCGCTACGCACGCCAGGAGCTCGGCTTCCGCGGCGGCTTCCTGCGGCCCAACCCGTACAACGACCGCAAGCTGCATGACCCCGACTACGAGCCGTTCTGGATGGCGGCCGAGGAGCTCGACTTCGCGATCGGCCTGCACGAGGGCGGCAACAGCGGCATGCCGACCGTCGGCATCGACCGCTTCGATGGCCGCGGCGCCCAGCACATCATCTCGCACACCATGGAGATGATGCTGGCGGCGATGAGCATGATCTGGGGCGGCGTGTGCGAGCGCCATCCGAAGCTCAGGGTCGGCTTCCTCGAATCGGGCGGCGGCTGGATCGCGCCGTGGCTCGATCGCATGGACCGTCACTTCGACGACAAGGGCTTCAACGATTCGGGCCTGACGATGCGGCCGAGCGACATCTTCCGGCGCAACTGCTGGATCTCGTTCGAGCCGGTCGAGGGCTCGCTCGGCGCGCTGGCCGACTATATCGGCCCGCACAAGATCCTGTGGGCGACCGACTATCCGCATCGCGACGGCTTCTTCCCCGGCGCGCCGGACATGCTGCGCGAGCGGATGAAGGGCCTGTCGGCCGACAGCCAGCACAAGATCATGGCCGGCGGCGCCATGGGGTTCTACGGGCTGCACTGACCGATCGTGAAGCGCATCGTCATCTGCGGCGGCGGCGCGATCGGTGTTGCGATCGCCTACTTCCTCAGCCGCCGCGGGGCGAAGGCCATCGTGGTCGAGCGCCATGAGGTCGCCGGGTCCGCGTCCGGCAAGTCAGGCGGCTTCCTGGCCCTCGACTGGTGCCGCGGCAGCCCGGTCGACCGGCTGGCGCGGCGCAGCTTCGCGCTCCACGCCGAGCTGGCCGAGCAGCTCGGCAATCCGTGGGGCTATCGCCGGCTCGAGACCTACAGCGGCTGGGCGATCGCGAACCAGGCGGCGGGGGGCGCGAGCCGGCCCTGGCTGTCCGACGACGTGGCGATCACCGGCCAGATCGGCTCGCCGCAGACGACGGCGCTGGTCGAGCCGCGCGCCTTCACCCGCGGCCTGATGCGCGCCGCTGAGGCGCAGGGCGCCGAGCTGCGCATCGGCACCGTGGCGGGCCTGGTGCGAAGCGCAGGCGGCGCCGTCGAAGGCGTCGCGCTCGACGACGGCGAGACCGTCGACGCCGACGCCGTGGTCATCGCCATGGGGCCATGGTCGATCCTGGCCACGCGCTGGCTGCCGCTGCCGGCCGTGTACGGCTTCAAGGGCCATAGCCTGGTCTTCGATGCCCGCGGGCAGGCGCCGGCGGAGGCGCTGTTCCTCGAGTACCAGGAAGCGAGCGGCGAGGTCCTGGCGCCCGAGGTGTTCGCGCGCGCCGACGGCACCGTGTGGGCCTGCGCCATTTCGAGCACCGGCGCGCTACCGATCGATCCCGCCCAGGTCGCGCCGGACGACGGCGCCCCTGCGCGGCTAGAGGCGCTGTGCCGAAGGCTGTCGCCGGTGCTCGCCGCTGCGCCGGTCGTGGCGCGGCAGGCGTGCTTCCGGCCGGTCGCCGAAGATGGTGTGCCGCTGATCGGCCGCGTGCCGGGCGTCGACGGTGCCTACGTGGCGACCGCCCACAGCGTCTGGGGCATGCTCAACGCACCGGCGACGGGCGAGGCGATGGCCGAGCTGATCCTCGACGGCGGGGCCAGCCATGTCGACCTGACGGCCTTCGCGCCCGACCGGCTGAAGACCTTCGACCCGGCCCGGCTGCACGGCGTCTAGACGCGTCCAGGCGGAATCCGGCCGGCGGCCGGACGCATCCGATGCCGATTCCATAAGGCTTTTTCGCAAGAATCCGGAATCCGGCGCCATCCCCCCGGCCGGACGGGTCCGGACGCGCCGGACGTGGCAGTGCAACAATCTTTCGAAGTTTCCGTCTGTCTTACGCTGCCGCCCGGCGCTCGGTGACTGCCGCCAGCACCATCGCGGCGCATTTTTCGCCGATCATGATGCAGGGCGCGTTGGTGTTGCCGCTGGTGAGCGTCGGCATGATCGAGGCGTCCGCGACCCGCAGGCCCGCGATGCCGTGCACCCTGAGCTCGGGACCGACCACCGCCATTGGGTCGTTGCCCATCTTGCAGGTGCCGACCGGGTGATAGGTCGTCTCGGCGTTGTTGCGCACCCACTCGAGGATCTCGTCGTCGGTCTTGAGATGGGCGCCGGGCGCGATCTCCTCGCCGGTGATCTCCTTGAGCGGCGGGGTCGCCATCAGCTCGCGGCCCTTGCGGATCGCGGCGAGCAGGCCCTCGCGATCGGCGCGCGCCGACAGGAAATTGAATCGGATCGCCGGCGGCTCGGCCGGATCGGCCGACTTGATGTGGATCGAGCCGAGGCTCTCCGAGCGCAGCACGTTGACGTTCATGGTGATGCCGCGCTTGGCGGAGATGCGGCGCTCATGACCGACCCGCTCGTAGAGGAACGGCAGGATCGAGATGGTGGCGTCCGGCGTTTCCAGCCCCGGCCGGGTACGGAAGTACATGCGGATCGGCACCGACGTCGTCGCCAGGAAGCCCCCGCCCCACAGCGCGTACTTCATCGTCTCGCGCGCCAGCCGCCAGCCGCGGGCATTGTCGTTGAAGGTGGCGTTGCGCGCGGTGATGGCGAATTTGACGCGCGGCGAATAGTGATCCCGCAGGTTCTCGCCGACGCCCTTGAGCTCGTGCACCGGCGTCACGCCGCGGGCGCGCAGCAGGTCGGCCTGGCCGATGCCCGAGAGCTCCAGCAGCTTGGGCGAGTTGATCGAACCCGAGCAGACGACGACCTCGCGCGAGGCCCGCGCCTCGCGCTTGTCGCCGCCGACGGCATAGCGCACGCCGACGCACTGCCGACCCTCGAGGATCAGCGTCTCGGCCAGCGCCCCCTTCTCGATGACGAGGTTCGGCCGCGAGCGCGCCGGATCGAGATAGCAGAACGCCGTGCTCTGCCGCCGCCCCTTGGCGATCGTCACCTGCGACATGCCGATGCCTTCCTGCGTCGCCCCGTTGAGATCCGCATTGAACGGCAGGCCGATCTTGTTGGCGGCCTCGATCATCTTCTCGAGTAGCGGGATCTTGTGGCGCGGCGTGTCGGTGACCCTGAGCGGCCCGCCGCGGCCGCGAAGCTCGTCCGAGCCGCCGTCGTAGTTCTCCATGCGCTTGAACACCGGCAGCACGTCCTGCCAGCTCCAGCCGCGATTGCCGAGCTGCGCCCAGTGGTCGTAGTCCTGCGCCTGGCCGCGGATATAGACCATGCCGTTGATCGAGCTGGAGCCGCCCAGCATCTTTCCGCGCGGCACCTCGATGCGGCGGCCGCCCGAGCCTTCGTCCGGCTCGGCCGCGAAGCACCAGTTGACCGCCGGCAGGTCGATCATCTTGGAGACGCCGACCGGGATGCGCGACCAGAAGTAGCTCGATTCCTCGGTGCCGGCCTCGAGCAGGAGCACCTTGTGGGCGCCGCTCTCGGTCAGGCGGCTGGCGAGGGTGGCGCCCGCCGAGCCGGCACCGACGACGATGTAATCGAAAACAGTCGGCATGATTCAGACCTTCAGCTGACGCGCAATGAATTCCTTGGCCGTCTCGCGCGCCTTGTCGGTCTGCGGCCCGGGCTCGGCGACCCACTCGTGGACCGAGTTCTCGAACAGGCGATAGTCGCACTCGCCGCCCGCCGCCCGGTACGTGTTGGCGAACTTCTCCTGCATCTCCGGCAGGACGTTGTCGTCGAGCGCGCCCTGCATGATGAGGAGCGGCGGCAGGATCACTTTCTCGCCGCGCTCGAGGATCTCTTGCGGATTGCCTTCGTGGATCGTCTCCCACGGCGAGAAGAACACCTTGCTGGCGTTGATCAACGCTTCGCTGCGGCGGCGCTCGGCATTCTGGTAGCGCGCGAACGTGTTGCTGACCGGCGAGCGCATCGCGACGTAGGCGACCGTGGCGTCAATATCGGGTGAAGCGGCCAGGGGAATCGACGCATAGCGCGGATCGCGCGGCTTCATCGCCAGCAGCTCGGCGACATGGCCGCCGCTCGACGATCCGTAGACGCCGAGCCTGGAAACGTCGCCGTTCCAGCGCGCGGCATTCGCCTTGAGCCAGCGCGCAGCGTAGTTGGCGTCCTGGATGCAGGCCGGATAGGGCGCCTCGCCTGCCAGCGTCAGGTCGACGGCGACGACGAGCAGGCCGCACGCCGCGAGCGCACGATCCATCGGCTCTTCGGCCAGCCGGTCCTTGCGGCTCCAGGCGCCGCCGTGCAGGTCGAGGACCGTCGGAAACGGGCCCGCCCCCTGCGGCTGATATATCCGGGCCATCAGCATCCGCCCGGCCGTGTTGCGCCGAAGCTCGACCTCGCTGACGGTGACCTCGAATCGGGCGCCCGGGTTGTAGGCGGGTGTGCCGGCGGCTTGGGCCGCGCCTTGCCCGAGTGTCCCCGCGGCCAGACCGGTCGCACCCGCGACCATCCCCTTGAGAACGTCACGCCGGGCTGAAGTGTCCTGGCTCATTTCCGCCTCCGTTTCCTCCGACTGTAAACTTGACCCGCCGGTTGCGGCCATGGCAAGGCCCGCAACGGAGGAAGCAGATCATGGAATTCGACGTCATGACGCGCGCCACCACGTGGGACAACGTGGCGGCGCTAGCCCGCAGGGTGGAAGCGGCCGGCTTCTCCGGCATGCTGTTCACCGAGGGCCATCAGGTGCCGTGGATGAACATCGCCGCCGCCTCTATGGCCGCGCCGTTGCTGCACTTCTCGACCGGCATCGCCATCGCCTTCGCGCGCAGCCCGATGGTATCGGCCGAGATCGCCTGGGAGCTGGCGCAGAACACCAAGGGCAAGTTCCGGCTCGGGCTGGGCAGCCAGGTGAAGGCCCACATCGTCAGGCGATACGCCGGCACCTTCGACAAGCCGGCGGCCCAGATGAAGGACTATGTGCTGGCCACCAAGGCCTGCCTGTCGGCCTTCCGCCGCGAAGGGCCGCTGCAGCATGACGGCGGCTACTACAAGCTGAGCCTGCTCACCGAGCAGTGGACGCCGCCGCGGCACGAGTACGAGGACGTGAAGGTCGACATCTCGGCGGTCGGCCCGATCATGGTCCGTGTGGCGGGCGAGGTCGCGGACGGCATCCACGTCCATCCCATGCATTCGATGCACTACATCAAGAATCGCCTGCTGCCGGGACTCGCCGAAGGCGCCGCCCGGGCCGGCCGCGATCCCGCGAAGATCGACAAGATCATCCCGGTCATCGTCGCGGCGGGCGACACGCCGGAAGAGCGTGCCCTCTCCGTGAAGGAAGCCAAGACAACCATCGCCTTCTATGGCGCGACGCCGAACTACGCCTTCCAGTTCGACGATCTCGGCTATATCGGCCTGCGCGACCAGTTGCGCGATTGCCTCAAGACGGGCGACACGGCGCGCAGCCAGGCATTGCTCACCGACGAGATCCTCGACCAGTTCACCGTGGTGGCGCGCTGGGACGACGTCGCCGACCGCATGATCGCCCGCTACAAGGGAATCGCCGCACGGCTCGTCATCTATCTCGCCTCGCACTGGCGCGAGGTCGATCCGAAGGTCCTCGAGCGCTGGGGCGAGGTGGCGCGCGCGGTGCGCAAGGCCGCGTGACCGCCAAGCGCTAGAGCGATTTCCGGGCAGATGGAACCGCTCGCGGTTCCATCTGCCCGGAAATGCGCGCACGGGCGTTGTTGTTGCAGCAGGCATATTCCGTTCGGCTGATTCTAGCCGAACGGAATATGCTCTAGGCGGCGTTATCCGCCCGGCCAAAGCGCATGGCGGAGCGGGCCCGCGCCTTCGCCGCCTCGACCTCGCGGTCGCGCGGCGGCGCCGTCGTGACCAGCGCATCGATCAACTCACGCGCCGCCCGGGACACCGCCTCGACAGCGCTGTTGAAGGCCTCCTCGTTGGCCTTGGACGGCCGGTTGGAGCCGCTCAGCTTGCGCACGAATTGCAGCGACGAGGCGTGGATCTCCTCGTCCGTCGCAGGCGGCTTGAAGTTGTAGAGATTGCGGATGTTGCGGCACATGGCACGGCTCCTGCGGCACGGGGTGCCCGGGATGCTGGCACGCCCCCGTCGCGCAAGTCCAATCCGCAGGCGACCCGTGCTCCGACGCCGGCTAGAGATTGTAGTCGATGTAGAGATCCCCCGGCGTGGTGAACCCGCTGGGCAGGTCGGCCAGCTCCGCCTTGGCCTGCGCGTCGGGCTTCGTCTTGCCGGCAGGGACCCAGTCGCTGCGCACCATCCGGTCCTTGGTCTTGGTCTCGAGCGCATCCATCAGCGCCGTTCGCGGCACCTCGGTCTTCTTGGCCGGGCTGCCATAGGCGCCGGTCGCGGTCGAACACATGGCGGCCGCGTGCTCGTTGAGCGCGCCGACCGCGGGGATTGGCGTCGCGTTGGTGCTGCCGTGGTGGCCGACCTTGTAGAAGTCGATCGAGCCCAGGATCTCCTTGGCGCGCGCGGTGATGCCGGGATCCTTGCCGGCGACGGCCTTGCCGTACAGCCAGTAGGCCCAGTTGCCCCATTGCGCGTCGCCGACGAACAGCAGCTTCTTGCCCTGGCAGGTGAACAGCACCACCAGGCTCTGGTTGTTGAGCGTGCCGTCGAGCTTGTCGGCGGCGGCGGCCAGCACGTCCGGCTGCATGTTCTCCAGCATGGCCTGCAGCTTCGCTGCACCGTCGTTGTTGGGTTTGCGGCTGCGTTCGGCGATCCCGCTGTCGAATTCGTGGAACACCCTCGCGGGATAGTCGGCCGCGCTCGCCGGCCACGTCTTCTCGAACGGCCTAACGCTCTTGTGGTTCGGCACGCCGCCGGCGTCGGCGGCGGCAGCGAGGTACTGTTCCTTCTTGTTGTCGCTGGCCGAATATTCGCCGCCCGATTCCTTGGGCGACGGGGCAAGAATGTCGGCCGTGATCTTGCCCTCAAGCTCCGCCGGCAAGGTCGGCGTATCGCCGCCTTGGTAATAGTACACTGGCGGCTTGTTCTTGAAGCCCTCCTGCAGGAGCTTCAGCGCCTTGGCGTTGCCGCCGCCGTTGGCGCCGCCCCGGGCGCCGAGCTCGACCCCGAGCGCGTTGTGCACCTTGCGCTGGGCTTCCTCGCCGTCCGGATCGTTGCGCGCGCCGAGCTGCAGCTGCAGCGAGTGCGCCACCGATGTGATCTGGGCCATGAACTTGGAGGCCTTGCCGTCCTTCGGATCGAGTCGATTGGTGATCCAGACAGCGCCGACCTCGAACTGAGCGAAGTCGTCGTAGTTCGAGGCGAACCCCGACATGTGATCGGCGTGATAGTGCGTCAGGATGACGAGGGCCAGTTTCTTGTTGGTCACCTCCGCACTCGCCATGTCCTTCACGCAGTCATCCATGCTGCCGATGTTGGCAGCATGGACGCCGCAATCGATCAGGATATGAGCCGGCCCGCTCTTGCCCGGCACCGTCAGCAGGAAGAAGTCGCCGAAGCCGATGCGGTACATGCGGACGCGGATGCCGAGCTTGCCGCCGACCGATCCACCCTGGCCGCCCTTCGTGGCCGGCGTGGTGGCCGCGCCGTTCTGGGTGGCCGGGCTCCGGCGCGTGCCGGGCGTCTTGGTCGCCGCCTTGGACCGCGCCTTGGGCTTGGGCTTGGCTTTGGCCTTGGCCTTGGCCTTGGTCCTGGCTTTCGTCTTCGCCTTGGTCTTGGCTCTGGTTTTCACCTTGGCTTTGGTCGACTTGCGGGCGGCGCGCTTGGTGCGGGACTTTGCAGCGGCTTTCTTGCGAGCAGCCATGATCAGAACTCCTCGTGCAACAGGGCGAAGTTGGCCTGGAAGTGGGAGGGATTGGTGGTGTCGCCGGCGGCAAGGCCCTGCGACAGGGCGAAGTCGCGCTGCGCATCCTCGCGCTGCTTCGATTCATGCCCCACGTTCGTCTTGGCAATGGCGAATCGCACGACCGGCGGCTGCGGGATCTTGCGCCCCTTTTCATCGAGCTTGATTTCCGGCGCCTCGACGATGAGCGTGACGCCGCCGCGGAACGGGAAGCCGCCGGCTGCCGGCACGCAGGGATCGAACGCCGCCTGCCGCGACTGGATGATCTCCACCACCATCTCCACCTGCAGCCGCCCGTCGTCCGAAGTCCGGAACACCGGATGGAACGACGGCACCGTCACCGGCAGCTTGGCATCGAGCCCCAGCGCCTCGCGATATCGGGTGGCCCACGCGCGCAGCACGTCGCCGTCCTTGTCCTTTTCCTCGCTGCTCAGGCCGTTCGGGTTGCCGAAGATCAGGCCCTCGATCGGCGGCAGGATGCCGGGGGGCACGCGCTGCCAGGCCAGGGCGCCTTCGGAGAAGAAGAGCGCGCTCTCGGCATAGATGCCGCGCTGCCGGAAGCCCTCCATCAGCGCGTCGCGGATCCCGTCGATGTCGGCCGGATCGAGATCCTTGGCGACCGTGATCAACGCCCGCAGGAAGTCGCCGAACTTCAGGTCGACCGGCGGACAGTAGTCGATCGCCCGCGCGCACAGGCGGAAGAAGAACTTGGCGGTTTCCGCGGCGCATCCGGCGAGCAGCTCGGCGAGCGGCGCCGGCACGTCATCATCGTCCATCCGCCCGCCGCCGGCACGGTAGACGCGGAACAGCGGCTCGGCGCGCCGCATGTAGGTGCTGAAGTAGGCGTCGAACACCGCGGCGACCAGGATCGAGCCCCGGAAATGCGGCTCGTCGACGTTCTTGTGGATGTCGTCGGAATTGGGCTTGCTGCCCAGCGCCGACCGCAGGCCGCGCTCGGCGCCACGGGCCTCGCCGAACTGCTGGGCGAGCTGGACCAGCGGATTGGTCCGCGCGACCTCGGCACCGATCTCGGCGTCCGCGGCGGTTTCGAAGCCGCTGCGGGCCTGCGGTGCGACTGGGGTCAGCGTGGTCTGGTAAAGCCGCCCGCCGGTGAGGCGGATCGCCTCGGTCAGCGCCTCCTTGTGCGAGAAGTGCGCGAACAGCGCGGCGAGATCGGCGAAGCCTTCATGGAAGGCCAGCACGTCGGGATTGGTCGGCTCGGTGAAATAGGTGCGGATGCCGTCGATGACGGCGTGCGTCACCTCGTGGGCGATGATGTCCTGCGACAGGCAGGTGAAGACGCGCTGGCCGGGAAGATTGCGGCCCTGGCCGGTCTTGTTGGCGGTGAAGTACCCGAACAGGATGCCGTGCGCCTCGGGGCTGTAGTAGGCGTTGGCCTCCTGCATGGCGTGCGGATACAGCTTGAGGATCTCGATGTCGTCCTTCTTGCGCAGGGCATCGTCGTATTCGGCGGCGCCGCCGAAGCGATCGGCGCGGCGCCAATGGATCTCGCGGCCGAGCGCGGTCTCGAACATCGCGATGGTGCGGGAGGCGATGGCATAGACCATCTGCTGGTGGAAGCGGGGATCCGATTCGGAGGGATTGAGGCCGTCGTTCGCCAGCACCAGGCGATCGTCGAGATCGATCGGCGGGTAGTAGCACTTGTTGACGCCGTCATAGTCGACGACGCCGATCTTGCGCCCGGTCGGGCCCGGCTCGAGCGGCTCCCAGGGAACGTGGACGGTCATGTAGTTGCGCTGGAAATTGCCGGTGCTCGGGTCGATGGCGTAGACCTGCAGCGCCCTGACCGGCGGCGGCGGGATCTTCAGCCACGGATAACGCTTCTCCCTCGCGATGGAATTCTTCTCGCCTTTGGCCATGGGTTCCCCCGTCAGCTCAGATGCCACGCGTAGCTCGACGCCCAGTCGCGGTCGAATACCGCCTGGAGCGTGCGGACCAGCGCCGGATGGTCGGAATTGAAACTGCTCCCCGCGGTCGACGCGAAGTAGTCCCAGGTCATGTTCGAGGTGCCGATATTGAGGCGCCGGTCGGTGACGATGTACTTGGTGTGATTGACCCGGGTGTGGCCCGGATACTTGCGGGCCGGCCCGCTGGTGCTGTCCCAGCCGGGAACGATGAACTGCTTGATCTCGAGCTGGCCCGCCGACATGTAGCGATCCGCACGCCCGGCATCGGCCGCCTTCTGCAATGCGCTCAGGAACGGCGCGATCAGGCCGGAGGTGTGGGCCCATTTGCTGACCAGCAGCCGGACATAGACCCTGCGCGTCAGCACCGCCGACAACAGCGAGTCGAACAGGCTCGGCCACCACACCGGCGTATCGTTGGGGATGACGCCGTGGTTGCCGACCGGCGGGCCGGCGCTGGCGCGTCCATAGAGCCCGATCGGGGCGAAATCCATCACGCTGACGGAGATCGTCCTGCGCGCATCGTCGATCGTGTAGACCAGCCCCTCCTGGTCCCAGGTCCGGCCCTTGCCGCGGACCTCGTGCGGGCAGCCGGTGAGGAACACGCCGCCGTCCTCGCCGTCGAGCGTGAGGTCGAGCGGCGACGCGCGGCCGAAGGTCGTCGCGAACTTCGGATGATCGAGCGGTGACGGGGCGCGCTGCCCTTGCGGCACCAGATCCGACCACGGCGGCACGCGACGGTCGATTCGCGCCGCCGGGTCGAACACCGCCACGCTGGCCGGCGTCATCGTGGCAAAGGCGAACCAGCCCTCGAAGTACTTGGCGGCGTCGGCGGCGAGGTCGAGGCAGTCCTCGACGACTACGCCCATTTCCTTGACCTGCGCGATCGACTTCCAGTCCATGTTGGCCGAGCCGAGGTAGATGTGGCGCGCATCGAAGATCCAGATTTTCTGGTGCATGATGCCGCCGCCGCCGTACCAGTCGCCCATCTTGACCGCATGGATCGAGATCCGGTCGGGAAACTCCTCGCGCAGCGTCTCCGACTCCTGCTTGCCGCCGGAAAAGCCCGGGCTCTCCAGGATGCGGATGTTCACGCCGCGCCTGGCGGCGGCGCGCAGCGATTCGTAGAGGGCGCGGCCGTAGTTCGCGCCCATGTGGTCGAGCTTGTCGGCGTCGAACCCCTTCTCGTCATCGCTGTCGGGATCGGCCAGGAGCGCCCAGTACATCGCCGTCAGGTCGATGCTGGACTTGGCGGCATCGGTCAGGCGGACCAGCACGGTCTCGGTGTACTGCACGCCGGGCGTGCCGCGCAGGTCCTCCAGCCCCTTGGGGATCGACTCGACGAGATAAGCGCGGGAATCGGGCATGGTCTGTCTCCGCGGCTATTGGGGCGTCTCGAAGGGACGCCGCTGATGCTGCGCCTGGTGCGCCGGGAACATGGTCACGAAGAACTCCGTCCAGCCGCCCATGCGGGCCCGCAGCAGGTCGTATTTCTCGGGATCCTTCGTCGCCTGCTCGTAGGTCTCGGGATCGGCGCAGGTGATCGTCATGATCGTCGAGCCATGCCCGTTGGCGAAGGCGACCAGCGCTTCCTCGAGCCGGCCGACCGGGAAGTCCTCGCGGATGTTGAAGTCGTTGGGCGCGCCGTCCCACATCGCCTCGACACCCTTGCCGGAGAAGCCGGCCATGACCTTGATCAGCGGCGCCTCGTTGTGGTCGATCGGCAGGTCGCCGAAGCTCGGCGCAGGGCTGAGGTCGGAGGCCAGCGGATCGCCGCTCAGCCGGCCGTCGGCCGAGGCGCCGGTCATGTTGCCCCAGTCGAGGTAGTTCTCGAAGGTGCCGACGCCGGGCTGGATCTGGAAGCCGCCGAACGGATGCTGCCTGGTGCCCAGGCGCCTGGCCAGGTCGACCATCTTGTCCGCCGTGCGGTCGGCCGGATCGGTGAAGACCTCGACGGCGGTCTGTGCGATGCGGCCGACGATCCGGTCGCCGAAGGCATCGACCGCGGCATGGCCGCGGCCGAAGCGCGGCAGCCGCATCGCCGCCTCGCGCAGGCGGCGATAGCGCTCGGCCTTGGCCTCGATGCGGGCCGGGCCCTCGAGCACGTTGATGAAGGGCTCGACCATGTGCTCGCCCCAATTGCAGGTCAGCGCCTCGACCAGCTCGGGCAGCGAGGTGACGGCGGTGGTCTTGTCGAAGACCAGCGCGCGGATCGCCCACAGCGAGTTGACCAAGGTCGACAGCCCGGTGAAGCAGGGCGCGATGACGTTGTAGCGCGGCCCGCCCTCGTAATAGTCGAGGCCCTTGTCGAGGCAGTCGTTGATGAAGACCGACAGCAGCGGCGCCGGGCAGACCGCGTTCATGCGCCCGAACAGCCCGATCTGGCCGTCCGCCTGCTTGGCGTACATCCAGCGCAGATGCTTGAAGAGCAGCTCGAGCAGGCGGTCGAAGCTCTTGATCTCCCGCGGCGGCTCCGAGGTGAAGGACACCCGCTGGCCGCGGAACCACACCGGCCCCGCGCTCTGCCAGGTCTTGCCCTGGTTGAGCGCCGCCTCCAGCACCTGCGGCATGGTGAGGCCGCCCAGGGTGAACCAGCTGGTGCCGGAAAGTTGCGGCTCGTAACAACCGTCGCAGGCATAGTCGCGCGCGTCCTTCAGCGAGACGGTGGTGCTCCACAGGCCGCCGGCCTTTTCCCCCACCTTCTGGCCGTTGCCGATCCGGTCGCCGCTCTGCTGCAGCCCGGGCGTCACCTTCTCGTCGCACAGCAGGATCGGATGCGCGCCGCCCGACAGGATGGCGAGCGCCGCCTCGTTCACCAGCTCGGCCGGGATGTCCGGCCGCATGCGCAAGGACAAACAGGGCGCGTTGAGCGGCAGCCGCCGTGCCGCGCGCAGGCAGAGCCGCGTCACATCGTTGTAGGCCGGCCGGCCCATTCCCGGCGAATCGTCGGCGACGGTGCCGCCCACCGTCACCTGCTGGATCCACTGGTTGAGCGAGGAGCCCTGCGGGTAGTTGCCGGCGAAGCCGCCCATCGCGAGGTTGCCGAAGACCTGGTGATCCTCGACGAACTGGCGATTGATCTGCACCTTCTCGCCGACCTTGATGAAGAAGCAGTCGATGATCTCCTGGGCGTGCGCCTCGTCGAGCCCGGCCTGGCGGTCGGCCTCGTAGTAGGGCTGCAGCAACTGGTCGAGCCGCCCCACGGCGGTCGGCTCGCCGACATGGTGCAGGCTGGAATGCAGGGTGAAGATGAGCTGCGCCGCTTCCGCCAGCGTTGCCGGCGGCCTGGTCGCCAGGCGCTCCATGCGATCGCGGATGAGGGCGAGGTTGTCGCGCTCGGCGAGCTGGCCCTCCGGCAGGGCAACGCGCAGCTTCTCCGCGAGCCGCGAGAACGCCCGGCAATTGTCCTGCACGCCCTCGAGCGCCAGCACCGCGCCGGCATAGAAGCGGCGGTGCTTCTCGTCCTTGGCGGCGTCCCGGCGCACCCGCACGTCGGCGGTCAGCGCGTCCAGGCCCAGCTTCAGCGCCGCCTTGAAGTCGGGCACGATGTGGCCGACGCCCGAGGCGTAGCTGAGATTGTCGAAGAAGTTCGACAGCTCCTCGTCCTCGCGCGCGAAGTCCATCAGGTACTTGCCCTGGCCGAGGCCGAGATTCGGCATCGAGCCGACGAGGATCTCGAGCGGATTGATGTGATAGGTGTCGGCGCCGTTGTAGACGTTGCCGTCGGCGCCGGTGCGGCGGCCGCGGAAGCCGTAGTCCTCGCTGGTCAGGACATGGCCGAGCAGCATCCTGGCGGTCCAGCCCGAGCGCTCCTCGATCGACAGCGCCATCACCTTGTCGGCCTCGGCCTTGCCGAACTTCCGCTCCAGGCAGATGCGCAGATGCGGAATCTCCGGTTGGGCGCGATCGAAATACCAGTTGTCCTGCCAGCGCGAGAAGGCGTCGGCCATGAGCAACAGCACGCGGTGCGAGGGCGGATGGAACGTGGCCCGCTCCGCGCTGCTCATCGTCGACATGCGATAGAGGTACTGCTTGTGATTGTAGTGCATGTAGCCGTTGGCCGACTTCTGGTCGAAGTGGCGGTCGAGCCGCGACCAGTCGACGCCCGGGAAGCGCTGCAGCGAGAGGCCGTCGGGACTGAGGCTCTCCGCCTCCAACCCGAGCTCGACCACGCTCGGAATGTAATAGAAGCCGCCGAGGTTCGATTTGACGTGGCTGAGCAGCCGATCGCTCATGAAGCCGGGCTGGTGGCCGATCTGGCGGTCCATGATGGTCTCGAGCGCGCCCGCGCTCTTGGCGTAGCCTGCGAAGTAGATGCCCTCCTCGTCGCCGCGGCTGGCGCCCTTCTCCAGCAGGTCGGTGCGCTCGACCGCGCTCGATCGGCCGAACGGCAGACCGAGGCGCAGCACCGACACGGTGTTGCCCTGCTCGTCCTGGGCGCGCGCCCGCTTGATGTGGCTGCGGTCGTCGCGCGAGGGGATCAGCGTGTCCTCGGTCGTGCGGCCGACCAGGTCCTCGACCTGCTGCGGCGCCATCGACAGGATCTGCTCCCAGTTGATGACGAAGCGCTGCGCCAGCACGAACGACGCGCCGACATGATCCGGATCCTCGAGCCCGACGACGGTCTGCTGCTGGATGGTCAGCGGATCGGTCGCGTTGTTGAGGTTCTCCGAGAAGCGCGACCCCAGCACCTTGCCGCCGCGCTTGTCGGGCTGGTTGGACTTGGTCGCCGCCGCCTGACAGACGGTCCTGGTGCCGTCGGCCCAGGCCTCGACCTCCTCCAGCCGATGGCGCAGCCAGGCGCGGACGCCCTCGCAGTGCTGCTCGTTGTCGCTCTTGATGTGGAACCAGAGATCGGCCCGCGAGTTCATGAAGGCGGTGCCCGGATGGGTGAACACGCCGTCGCCGAACTGCAGCGCCATGCCCAGCGGCAGCTTCGTGCCGTCCGCCTCCGACATCTCCCGCCACAGGTCGAAGCCCACGCCCAGGATCGCCGTGGTGTGCGCCTTGGGAAATCTGACATGGATATCGTGGCGGACGTTGGCCAGCACATGGCCCAGCCGTTGCTTGGTCATGGGCTTGGCGGATGGCTTGCGAAAGAACGTGACGAACAGGGCGTAGGGCGAGGGATAGACCAGGCCGCGCTGCACGCAGCTCCACACATTGTCGGACGTCTGGCGGGCACGCTCCGGCGTCAGGTCGGCGGCGGTGCGCGATTCCAGCTCCCACTTCAAGCCGGCCGGCGGGTTGTTGGCTGACGCAGTCATGATGGTCCCCCTCGTTCGGGTTCAGCCTGCCTTGCGCCCGTAGCTGCCTTCGTGCAGCCAGACCGGCGCCCCGGCACCGTTGCGATAGAGCAGCAGGAGCTGCCGCCCGGCGCGGCCCATCGCCAGCACGCCGCCCGGCTCGCAGCGCGCCTCGAAGATCGGCGCCTGCTTGCTCCAACCTGCTTCCGCCAGGGTGCCGAAGCCGTTGTTCACGTCCTTCGCGGCGTTCTTGTAGGAAACCGGCTTCAACGGCGTCATGACGCCGGAGATCGAGAAGGTCTCGGTCAGCAGCAGCGGGTTGGTCGGACCCGGATGGATGAGGTGCATCACGCCGTCCATTGTTGCGACGGCCATCGGGCCCGAGGTCTCGTACGGCGGCGCCACCGGCTGCCGCTTGCCCCCGGTGTCGGGCCGCGACGAGAAGTGCGCCACGGGAAAGGCGCTCGGCGACCAGGCGTCGACCGCGGTGTTGTCCCACGGCCCGCCATACTTGTTCTTCTTCACCGACACGACGTTGAACGGCGCGGTGTTGTGGGACACCACGCTCATCGTCTGCTCGCCCGGCGTCTTGACGATCAGGTAGAGCGATTCGCCCAACACGCCGAGCGCCATTCCACCGTCGGTCTGGGCGGCGGGCACGGGGACGGCCTTGCCCCACGCCCCTTTGGCCCCCACCTCGCCGCGAACGTATGACGTCACTTTGCCGGCGGCGTCCCGCGTCGCCAGCATGATCCGGCGCTCGCGGGAGAACGAGGACAGCGCCACGGCGGCGACCTGGCCGTCCGTCGGCGGCGCAACCGCCCGCCAGCCCTTTTGCAGGTCGTACTTCATGCACGACACGCGCCCCGCGGCCGAGCGGGCGACCAGCACCAGCTCGCTGAAGGTCGAGGCCATCGTGATGCCGCCGCCGCCGTCGATCGCCAGCGTCTCCTCGGCCGACCAGCGGCCGTGCGCGGCGGACCGGTTGCGCAGGCGGGTCGTGCCGTCGGCCGCCGCGCAGGCGACGAACAGCGCGCCGGCATAGCCGGCTGCCGCCATCGGGCCGTCGAAGCCCTCGAGCGGCGTCGCCTGCGGCGCACTCCATTCGAAGCGCCGGCCCCACAGGAACTGGAACCAGTTGGCGCCGGCGTCATTCTTGCCGAGGTGGTCGAGGCCGAAGTTCACCTCGACGGTGCGCAGCAGGCTGTAGTGGTTGTAGCCCTCCTCCTCGAAGCCCGGCTCGATGCCGTTGGAGAGAAGGACGGTGTAGATCTGGTTGGGCCCGTCATAGGTCGAGGCGATATCCGGCCGGTAGTCCTCCTCGAAGTCCGACTCGTCGAACGTCACCACCACCAGCGTGTTCGGCGGCAGGTGCGAGCGCGGCCCGGGAAAGCGCAGCCGATTGAGGAAGCGTTCGAGCCATTTCGCGATCTGGTCGACCAGGACCGGCGCCCGCGGCTTGGGATCGATGGTGGTACCGTCGATCCAGTGGCCGTCGTTCCAGATGTTCGGCGTGAACCAGGCATACTCCGGGAACTCGCCGTTGAGCAGATCGGCGAACAGCGCCGCCTCGTTGTCGATGCGTCGCCAGCGCTCCTGGTTTTTCACGATCGAGGCGAAGGACGAGAAGGGATTGTGCTTGATGAAGTAAGGCGGAGCGTCGGCCGGCTTGAACCCCTCTTTCCACGGCGTCGCTTCCGGGACGTAGCTCTCCTGGTAGGACTTCCAGCGCAGCCTGCCGGGTGCCTCCTCGAGGAGATCGACGATCGTGCGCTGGGGGAGCGGCGGCGGGACGGCGTCGTTGGTGACGTTGCACAGCTCGCCGGCGATCGACGCGATGTAGTTGGTCTGCGACGGGTGCATCACGCCGAAATAGGCGCCGAGCTGGATGCCCTGGCGCGCCAGCCGGCGCATGTAAGGGTTCGCCATCACATAGCCCCGATACATGTTCTCGAACATGATGATCAGGATGTGATCGAAGGCGCGTCCCAACCCCGGGACGGCGACGCTCGGTACCTGCGACCCTTGCCTCGCGTTGTCGCTCATCGGCCAAGGCCCCCTTGCCGTCTCGCATGTCCCCCGCTCTCGGAAAGTAACGCTCGCTTCGGTTGCATGTCGAGGCAAACTTCACTTTTGCATGTCTGACCACCCCTCACGGCCCGCGTCGCAGGCACGCTGAAGCCGCCCTGTAACGGAGCGGCAACGAAACTGCGCCGTTCGCACAATCACGTGAAGTCCGGGCGCTGCCACATTATCGTTCGAGTCCAACCCGGAGGTGCCTGTGCTCACCGTCACCCGCGACATGATCTTGCCGACGACCGTCACGGGCTCCTATCCACGCCCGCTGTGGTTCGACCGCAGCCTGGAGGGACGATCGTTCAAGGCGGCGATGGGAGATTCCCTGTTCCGCGAGCAGTATCTGGACGCAGTGGCCAGCATCATCGCCGAGCAGGAGGCGGCCGGCCTCGATATTGTCACCGACGGCGACAGCCGCTTCGACCTGACGGTGGGCGGCAAGTCGTGGTTCTTCTATCCGATCGAGCGCCTCGGCGGGATCGAGGGCCATCGCGACACCTCGCGCGGCTGGATGGGCCGCCACGGCCTGCGCCCGGGCAAGATCCTGTGGGAAGTGCAGGAGGCCTACCAGCCCGGCGTGGTGCGCCGGAAGCTGGCGCGCGGCCCGCTGGAATACGCCGAGCTGTGGAAGGTGGCGCAGCGCATGTCCGACCGGCCGGTGAAGTTCGGCGCCATCTGCGCGCCGGCGCTGGCGTCGATGCTGTGGAACGAGTACTACGTCGACGACCGGGCGATGATCCTCGATCTTTGCGACATCATGAACGCGGAGTTCCGCGACGTCGCCGAGGCCGGCTGCCCGCTGATCCAGGTCGAGGAGCCGCCGCATCACGGCCGCACGACCCAGCCGGACTGCAAGGACAGCGACCTCGAGTTCCTGACCGAGGCCTTCAACCGCCAGCTCAAGGACGTGAAGGCGGAGATCTGGGTGCATACCTGCTGGGGCAATCCCAACCAGCAGCGCGTCTACTGGACCGTGCCGAGCTACGAGCGCGCCCTGCCGCACCTGCTGCAGCTCGACTGTGACGTGCTGACCATCGAATGCGCCAGCTCCGAGGGCCGCGACCTGCCCTTGTTCAAGCACATCAAGACCGACAAGAAGATCGGCATCGGCGTGGTCAACCACTGCAACACCGTGGTCGAGCCGGCCGAGCAGGTGGCGGGGCTGATCCGCAAGGCGCTGGAATACATCCCCAAGGAGCAGCTGGTGATCAGCACCGACTGCGGCTTCGGCCGCGAGGGCCTGTCGCGGCGGATCGCCTTCTACAAGTGCGTGGCGCTGGTCGAGGGCACCAACATCGTCCGCCGCGAGCTCGGCCTGCCGGAAGCGCGCGTGCGGGCGGCCGACCCGAAGCTATGGTTCGCGACGCGCTGACGGGTTGCTTGACGGGCGGCGCGATGGAGCGGGCGCGTCGGCGTCGCCCGAGGGCTCGGGGATTTTCTCGGGCATGACGTCCTGCTCGCTCCAGGTGAAGACCAGCAGCGCCGCGTAGCGGTTGTTGCGGCTGTCGCCGTAGCTCACGCCGGTCGAATTCACGAGCGCGCCGGTCTTGGCGTTGTACAGCGTCAAGGCGACCTTGCTGATGCCGCGCTGGGAGTCGCGCTTGAACACCGCCACCTCCGGTGTCGACAAGGGGCCGGCCAGCGGCACCGGTATGGTGAAGGCCGGCACGCCCACCAGGAAGCCCTTGCGATCGACCGCCTGCGCCCCTGTCCGCAATTCCGCAACCACGTCGGCGGACTTGCGTTCGGGGACCAGGTTCGCCCCGGCGCGCAGGAGCAGATCGCGGACGGCGCCGATCGTGTACTTGGGCAGGACGAGCCCTTTGTCCTCCGTGTCGACATAGCTGCTGTCGACGAAGACCTTGGTCGTCGGGGCGATCTCCAGCCGGAGATTTTCGACGGCGTGATCGACGGCCTTCGTCACAGCCAGCTGCTGCTCGGCAGGAGCCTTTGACGCTTCCGTGATTTGCTCGGTGGTGCAGCCGCTCACGACAGCGGCCACGAGTAGGAAGAAAAACCGCCACACAGAGTCCCGAACGCCCTCGGCAGCGAACGGGTTGCGCCCTCCAGGCGGTTGACTTAGCTGCAGGCCCCGAATAGGTTCCCGCCCCTTTTTCGATCAAACGGCGAATGGCCGCCCATGCCCCAGATCCTCGTCGAGGCGCTGGCCAAGACTTATCGCGTCGCCGAACGCGCGCCGGGTCTGGCTGGTGCTCTCCATGGCCTCGTGCGCCGACGATGGCGCGAGGTCCACGCCCTGGCCGACGTCTCGTTCAGCCTCGAGGCCGGCGAGCTGCTGGCCTTCATCGGTCCCAACGGCGCGGGCAAGTCGACGACGGTGAAGTTCCTGTCGGGCATCCTGCGGCCGAGCAGCGGCCGCGTCGAGGTCGCAGGCCTCGTGCCCTACGAGGATCGCATTCGCCATGTCGCGCGCATCGGCGTGGTGTTCGGCCAGCGCAGCCAGCTGTGGTGGGATCTGCCGGTGCTCGACGGCTTCGACCTGCTGGCCGACATCTACCGCGTCGAGCCTGCGCGCTATCGCGAGAGGCGCGACGAGCTGGTCGCCATGCTGCGTCTCGAGCCTTTGCTCGCCCAGCCGGTGCGCCAGCTCTCGCTCGGCCAGCGCATGCGGGCGGAGTTCGCCGCCGCGCTGCTGCACGATCCCTCGATCCTGTTCCTCGACGAGCCGACGATCGGTCTCGATGCGCCGTCAAAGCTCGCCGTGCGCGCGTTCGTGCAGCGGCTCAACCGCGAGCACGGCGTGACCGTGCTGCTCACCACGCACGACATGCACGACGTCGAGGCGCTGGCCGAGCGCGTCATCGTCATCGGCCAGGGCCGCCTGCTCGCCGACCGCCCGTTCACGGCCCTGCGCAGCGGCGTCCTCGCCGAGCGGCGGCTGCACATCGACTTCGCCGGCCCCGCGCCCGAGATCGACATGCCCGGCGTCACCGTTCGCTCGCGCGACCAGCGCTCGCTCGAGCTGGCGTTCGACCCAGCCGACATCCCGACGCCCAAGCTGATCGCCAGCATCGCCACACGCCACGCCGTCGAGGACATCCATGTCGACGAGGTGCCGATCGAGGAGGTGATCGCCCGCTTCTACGACCTGCACGACGCCGGCGAGGCCTGACGATGCTGGTCGCCGCCCGCCCCTACCTCGCAGCCTTCAGCGCACGCTTCCAGCTCATGCTGCAGTACCGGATGGCGGCGCTGGCGGGCTTCGCCACGCAGTGCTGGTGGGGCGGCATCCGGATCATGGTGTTCGCCGCCTTCTACGGCGCCAACGCCGCCGCGGCGCCGATCAGCCTGGCCGACGCGGTCACCTATGTGTGGCTCGGCCAGGCATTGCTGGCGCTGCTGCCCTGGCTTGCCGATCCGGAGATCGGCCAGGCGGTGCGCACCGGCGGCGTCGGCTACGACCGGCTGCGGCCGCTCGACGCCTACGGCTACTGGTATGCGCGCACCCTGGGCTGGATGCTGGCCCGCGCCGCGCCGCGCGCGGTGCTGATGCTGCTGGCCGCGGGCATCGTCCTGCCGCTGGCCGGCCTCGAGGCCTGGGCGTGGCGGCCGCCGTCCGGCCTCGCCGCGGCGCTGCTGTTCGCCCCCGCCTTCGCGCTGATGACGGCGCTCGCGACCGCCGTCGTGATGCTGGCCAACATCGTCGTCGCCGCGAGCCTCAACGAGCGCGGCGTGAACGCCGTCCTGACGCCCCTTGTGATCGTCTTCTCAGGCTCGCTGCTGCCGCTCAACTTCTATCCGCCCGCGCTGCAGCCCTGGCTGCACCTGCAGCCTTTCGCTGGCCTGGTCGACATCCCGTTCCGCATCTACTTCGGCAATCTGGCCGGCGACGCCGCGCTGCAGAGCCTGGCCCTGCAGGCCGGCTGGACGCTGGCGCTGGTCGGCCTCGGCCGCTTCGCCATGGAGCGCGTGATGCGCCGGCTCGAGATGCAGGGCGGGTGACCGTGAACGCACTGGCCCTCTACGGCCGCTACCTGTCGGCATCGCTGCGCGGCCAGGCGCAGTATCCGACGGCGACCCTGATGCTCGCCGTCGGCCATTGCGCGGCGACCTCGATCGAGATCCTGGGCGTGTACGCGCTGTTCCATCGTTTCGGCGCGGTCGGCGGCTAGTCGTTCGGCGAGGCGGCGGTGTTCTATGCGCTGGTCAACATCACCTTTTCGCTGGCCGACCTGCTGACCCGCGGCTTCGAGGTGTTCGGCACCGACTTCGTGCGCACCGGCGCGTTCGACCGCGTGCTGCTGCGGCCGCGCGCCGTCGCGCTGCAGCTCGCCGGCCACGAGGTGCGGCTGTCGCGCCTGGGACGATTCGTTCAGGGCTTCGCAGTGCTGATCCTCGCGAGCCATCTCGTGCCGATCGCCTGGGACGTCGCCGCGGTCGCAACAGCCGCATGGGCGGTGGCCGGCGGCGTCGCGCTGTTCGCCGGCATCCTGGTCCTGCAGGCGACGCTCGCCTTCTGGACCGTCGAGAGCCTGGAGGTCGCGAACGTCCTCACCTATGGCGGCGTGCAGGCGGCGCAGTATCCGCTCAACATCTACGCCGCCTGGTTCCGGCGCCTGCTGACCTTCGGCGTGCCGCTGGCCGCGGTCGCCTACTACCCGGTGCTCGCCATCCTGAAGCGGCCCGACCCGCTCGGCGCGCCGGACTGGCTGCTGCCCTTCACGCCGCTGGCCGGGTTCGCGTTCCTGGCCCTGTCATTCCTTGCCTGGCGCGCCGGCATGGCGCGTTATGCATCGACGGGGAGTTGAGGATGGATTATCGGCCATTGGGAAGTACCGGCCTCACGGTCAGCGTCGCCGGGCTCGGGTGCGGCGGCAACAGCCGCCTGGGCCTCGGCCGCGGCGCGAGTTTCGACGACTGCGTGTCGGTGGTGCGCGCGGCCGTCGATCTCGGCGTCAATTTGCTCGACACTGCCGAGGCCTATGGCACCGAGGAGATCGTCGGCGCCGCCGTCCGGCATTACGACCGGGACAAGCTGGTGATCTCGACCAAGGCCCTGTTCAGGACGGGCGATACCGGAGAGACGGTGACCCTCAAGGTCGAGGCCGGGCTGCGGCGGCTGGGTCTCGACTACGTGGACGTCTTCCATTTCCACGCCGTCAATCCCGCCGCTTATGACCATCATCGCGAGGTGCTGGCGCCGGCTCTCGTGAAGCTCAAGGAGCAGGGCAAGGTGGGCCACGTCGGCATCACCGAGACGGGTCCCAACGATCCGGAACAGAAGATGCTCGCCCGGGCGATCGAGGACGCGCCGTGGGAAGTCATGATGCTGGCCTACAGCCTGATGAACCAGGGGGCACGCCGCCGGGTCTTTCCGACGACGCAACGACGCGGCATCGGCACGCTCCTGATGTTCGTCGTCCGCAACATCTTCAGCAACGCCGCGTACCGGCGCGACGTCTTCGCCAGGCTGGTCGAGCAGGGCCAGCTCGACGCGTCGATCCTCTCCCGAGGCGATCCGCTCGAGTTTCTCGTGACCGAAGGCGACGCAGCGAGCATCACCGATGCCGCCTATCGCTACGCCCGCCACGAGCAGGGCGCCGACGTCATCCTCTTCGGCACCGGCAACAGGGCGCACGTGAAGGACAACGTCGATTCGATCCTTCGTCCCGCCTTGCCGCCGCCGGTCATCGAGCGGCTGCACACCTTGTTCGGGCATCTGACCGGCGTCGGGCTCGACCGGCCCGGACCGGTCACCGCGAAGCCGTAGCCCGGAATCCCACGGACCTGTCCGGATTTGAAGCTGTAGAAGGGCGTCGAGTTGAGGCGTCGTTTGACGGCGGCCTGATGACGTCGGACGCGGGCGGCCTGCTGCCGGGTCGGACGGCGCGGGCGCGGGCGCTGCAATTGCGCGCGGCGATCTCGTTGGCGCGCGCCTCCGCTACGCGAGATCGTCGGCTTCCAGCGGCGACGTTCCTCCCGAACTTGCTGTGGCGCTGGAATTGTTCGATCGACGACGTGCCAGAGGACTGCCGTCTGTTGTCGGCAGTTCGCAACACCTGTACGATTTTGGCCAAGCACAGAGGAAATTACATTGGCGCGTGAGCAGCGAAGACTGGCCGCTATCCTTGCCGCGGACGTCGTTGGCTATTCCCGCCTTATGGAGCGCGACGAAAGCGGCACGCACGCCCAGCTGAAGGCCTATCGCAAGGAACACTTCGAGCCAGCGTTGGCTCGGCATGGCGGTCGCTTGGTCAAGCTAACCGGCGATGGAGCGCTGGCGGAATTTGGTAGCGCCGTCGATGCTCTGAATGCCGCAATTGAATTCCAACATGCGATGACTGATGCGGGAAAGCACGAGCCAGAGGATCGGCGCATCGTATTTCGAATCGGTCTGCATGTCGGCGACGTGCTCGTCGACGGTGACGATCTCTACGGCGATGGCGTGAACATCGCCGCCCGCCTCGAGGGTCAAGCCCCGCCCGGTGGCATCGTCATCTCCGTGAGCGCCCATGACGCGGTCGTGAATCGCGTGGCGGCAAGTTACCGCGATCTCGGCGAACTCACCTTGAAGAATATCGAGCGGGCAGTGCGCGCCTTTCTGGTTGGGCTCGAGCAACTCGGCAAAGTGGACGCAGTTTTGCCGTCCGCTGCCAAACTCTCGTCCAAGCAGATGCGCGCCGAGCAGCATATCGCCTTCTGCCGGGCGGCGGACGGCGTACGGCTTGCCTACGCGACCGTCGGGAGCGGTCCGCCGATCGTCAAGCCAGCGAATTGGCTCGACCACCTGGAGTACGACTGGGAAAGCCCGGTCTATCGCGGCCTGTTCGCCGGGCTGGCGGACGGCCATACGCTGGTCCGCTACGATGCGCGCGGAAATGGTCTCTCGGACTGGGGGGTCGAAAGGATCGACTTCGAGGCCTTCGTATCGGATCTGGAGACCGTCGTTACTGCAGCCGAAATCGAGCGGGTCGTGTCCCATTTGGTGGTGTATCTGGCAGTAGCAAGGCCGCGAGCGAGCGCGCGCTCTGATAGCGCCGTAGCGAGGGAGCGGCCTTGCGGCGGTCACCGGCGATTTCGGGTTTAGGGTCGGGTTGCGACGACCAACCTTGAACCAAGAGACCACCGATGACCGACGAGATGATGAACCTGCGTGAGCTCGTGGAGAAGCCCCCCGACGCCGATGTGCTGCGCGATATGATCTCCTTTGCCGCGGAGCGGCTGATGGAGATCGAGGTCGGGGCGCTGACCGGTCGGGGCGCTGACCGGTGCCGGCCACGGCGAGAAGAGCGCGGCCCGCCTGGCGCAGCGCAACGGCTATCGCGATCGCGATTGGGAGACACGGGCCGGCACGGTCGAACTGCGCATCCCCAGGCTGCGCAAGGGCAGCTACTTCCCCGGCTTCCTCGAGCCGCGCCGTATGGCCGAGAAGGCGCTGACTGCTGTGATCCAGGAGGCCTACATCCAGGGCATCTCGACCCGCTCGGTCGACGACCTGGTCAAGGCCATGGGGATGAGCGGCATCTCCAAGAGTCAGTGACCTGCCCTGTTTCTTCGGACCACGCTTAACTTGAGAATCCTGGCGTCTCCTGTGCCTTTGAATGTCCCGTGAGGGACGGTGTTGCAACGGGCCGGGGCGCGGAGGCCCCCTCTACCGCAGCGTCCCGGCCCGTTGCGGAAGCGGG
>NZ_JAFKJN010000001.1 GCF_017305915.1 Reyranella sp. | reverse complement strand
GACCTGGTCGCCGAACACGTCATAGCTGTTGGCGACGACGCCGCCGTCGGGATGCCATTCCTTGACCACCAGCGCCGCGCCGTCACCATAGCCGGTGCCGGCGAGCAGCTGGCGCGTGGTCTTCACCCCCGAGCCCGTCCACACGCTGTTGGCGTCCTGCGTCCCGATCAACCGGCCCGAGATGTCGTAGAACATCCGCTCGGTCGGGCGGGTGCTCGATACCGTGCCGTTCTCGGCCGTCACCGCGACGCTCGGCCGCTGGATCTGCGTCACTCGGCCCATCGTGTTGTAGCTGTAGTCGGTCTGCCGGCCATAGGCGTCGGTTTCCCAGGCCAGCTCGCCGAACGCGGTATAGCCCCGCGCCGTCGCGATGTTCTGCACCGCACCGCCCACCGCGGTCTGGCGCTGGATCTGCACTGCCTGCACCGCCTGGCCGCGCCCGTCGTACACGGTCGCGCTCGCGGTGACGGTGCCACCCGCGATCAGCGCGATCGCCGAGGCTTGCGACAGGCCGGACAGATCGGTGCTGCCGTTGCTCTCGATGGCGAGCGTTTGCCGCCCGGCCTTGTCATAGGCATGGATCCGCCACACCCCGTCGCCCGCGTTGGACGCGACCAGGTGCCCGGCAGTGTCGTAGCGGAACTGCTCCTGCCACCCGCCATTGGTGCCGCGCGCCGTGATCGCGCCGAACGCATCGTACGCGCTCTGCGTGGAGCTGACTTCGCTCCAGCTGCCGCCCGCGATCGTGTTGATCGCCTGGCGCACGACATTGCCGGCAAGGTCGTACTGGTAGGAGATCCCCTCGGTCACCAGCGTGCCGGCGCCGAGCGATCCGCCATTGCCCAGCTCGCGCGTGTAATATTCCCCGACCTTGCGGCCGGCGGCATCGTAATAATAGCTGCGCGTCTGCCCCAGCGCGTCGCTCACCCCGGTCAGCCGCCCGGCCCCGTCATAGAGGTTGGTGCTGATCCGGTCGTTGCCCGACAGCGATGCATCGCCCTGCCGCGTCACGGTGAGCTGGCCCAGCCCGTTATACTGGTAGCGCACCGTCGGCGTCACGCCATTGAAGCCCGGTCGCGCCTCCTGGATCAGCCGCCCGGCATTGTCATAGCTATAGGTGGTGACGTCGCCCGTCGCCTCGGTCTTGGTCCGGACCTCGCCCAGCGCGTTGTAGCTGTACTGGATGTCCGCCCATCTGCCGCCGCCGCCGACGAGCTGGCCATT
>NZ_JAFKJN010000024.1 GCF_017305915.1 Reyranella sp. | reverse complement strand
GTCGCTGACAGCTCCAGCCGCGTCACCTCGATCTTGAGCCCCATGCTGTCCTCCGCCGCAATACGCCGACCGGAGACACAGAATCGAACATTGCAGCGAAGGGAAACTCAAATCTCGCAAGAGTCAGGATTTTCGTCGGCTGGTATAAGTCCGTGCCGGCGAGCCTCATTATGGGCAATGGAACGCGAGTCTCGCCCCCGATTCCCTAGGGAACGCTAGCGGCCATTGCCCATAATAGGTGTCTGGCGCGCCTTCGTGCAGAGTCGCGCGCATGATGATGCTGGCCTTGTATGCGCTGCGCCGGAGGCGAAGCAAAACGCGAGCCGGGGAATTCGCTAAAAAAATTTGGGACTCGCAGGCCTCCGATGCCGTCGCCATCGGCATCCAGGCCGTCCCACACCCCCTTGGGACGGGTGGGACGGGAGGCGGACAGCCTGCTAAGCGCCGAGCCAGCGGCGCAGGATGGCGTTCGTCTCCTCGGGCTTCTCCATCGTGACCAGGTGGCCGCACTGCTCGATGACGATCAGCTCGCTGCCTTTGATGGCCGTCGCGATCTCCTCGGACATGAACAGGGGCGTGGCCGCATCGTCGCGGCCGCACACCACGATCGTCGGGCACCTGATCTTCGGCAGGTCGGGCCGGCGGTCGACGCGGACCGCGGCCAACTCCTCCTGCCGCTTGTAGATCTCGACGCCGGTCTCGGTGCACATCGCCATCACCGCGTCGACCAGCGCCTTGTCGGGCAGCCGGTAGGCCGGAATGAAGCGCGACATCTGCAGGCCCAGCACCAGCTCGAAGCGACCTTCGTCGGCCAGCCGGATGCGGCTGCGGCGGATCGCCTGCTCGGTCGGGGTCTGGCTGCGCATGCCGGTGTCGAGCAGCGCCAGCCTGGTCACCCGCTCCGCCGCGATCTGCATGATCTCGACCGAGATCATGCCGCCCAGGGAGAGGCCGGCCAGGGCGAACTCCCGCGCCGGCGCCTGGTCCAGCACCCAGCGGGCGGTGCCGTCCCAGCTGTCGAAGATCGACAGCGGCGCCCGGCGCCAGTCCGGCACGACGACCTCCGCGATGTCCTTCAGCGCCGCCACCTGGGGCGCGTAGAGGCGGGGCGAGCACAGCAGGCCCGGCACGAGCAGCAGCGGCGTCTTGGTCATTCTCTCCCTCGATCGCTGGAAGTAGGCTATGATCTTACCGGAGAACCCGTCGACGGCAGGGGCAGGCCTCGATGACTCTTTCGCAATTCTTCGCGTTCGGCGTGGACCCTTCGCAGGCCATTCCGGGATCTTACAACTACGCGCTCGTGCTGCTGTCGTACCTGGTGGCGGCGCTGGGCAGCTACGCCTTCCTGCAGTTCGCCACCCGGATCGCCGAGCTGCGGGATGCCGGCCTGCGCCTCGGCTGGCTGGCGATCGGCGCCATCGCCATGGGCGGCGGCATCTGGGCGATGCATTTCATCGGCATGTTGGCCCATATCCTGCCGATCCCGGTGTCCTACGATCCGGGCATCACGGCCCTGTCGATCGTGCCGGCGATCCTGGCGGCGGCGATCGCCCTGCATGTCGTCGCGCGGCCGGTCGTGACCACGCCGCGCCTGCTGATCGGCGGCACGCTGATGGGCGCCGGCATCGGCGCAATGCACTACACCGGCATGTCGGCGCTGCAGCTCGACGCCCTCGTCCGCTACGACCCGACCCTGTTCGCGGCCTCGATCGGCGTCGCCGTCCTGCTCGCCATCCTGGCCCTGCAGACCCGCGAATGGATCAGCCGCGTCCGGCCGGCGCAGCTGGGCGGCCAGCGCGAAGTGGTGGGCGCGCTGATCCTGGGCTTCGCCGTGACCGCGATGCACTACACGGCGATGGCGTCGACCTACTGCTTCGCGGCGGATGGCCAGCGCGTCGGCGTGACCGACATCGACGAAGCGGCCTTCGCCGCGGTCATCGCCCTGATCGCCTCGCTGGTCCTGCTGCTGGCGCTGGTCGCCGTGATCTTCGACCGGCGCGTCGCGCAGGAAGCCCGCATGCGCGCCGAGGCGATGGACAGCCACCGCCGGACCCGCGAGCAGCTCTTCCAGGCGCAGAAGATGGAGGCGGTCGGTCAGCTGACCGGCGGCGTCGCGCACGACTTCAACAACATCCTGACGATCGTGCTCGCCAATGCCGACGCCATCCTTGAGGACGAGACGGTGTCGCCGCGCATCGCCAAGCGCGCGCAACAGATCTGCGACGCCGGGCAGAAGGCCACCGAGCTGACGCGCCAGCTACTGGCCTTCTCGCGCAAGCAGATCCTCAAGCCGGAGAAGTCCGACCTCGGCGACATCGTGGCGGCGACCGGCCAACTGCTGCGGCGCACGCTCGGCGAGCACGTCGTGGTGCAGACCGCAGGCGCGGCGCAGCTCTGGACCGTGAACGTCGACCGCACCCAGGTCGAGACCTCGCTGATCAACCTCTGCATCAATGCCCGCGACGCCATGCCGACGGGCGGCCGCATCACCATCGAGACCGGCAACGTCACCCTCGATCGCGACTATGTGGAGAGCCAGGAGGACGAGATCGCCGCCGGCGACTACGTGCTGCTGTCGGTCACCGACACCGGCACCGGCATGCCGCCCGAGGTCGCCAAGCGCGCCTTCGAGCCGTTCTTCACCACCAAGCCGCCAGGCAAGGGCAGCGGCCTCGGCCTCAGCATGGTCTACGGCTTCATTCGGCAGTCGAACGGCCACATCGAGATCTACAGCGAGGCCGGCCAGGGCACGACCGTGAAGATGTATTTCCCGCGCAGCGACCAGCGGTCGTCGGCGATCGCGCCGGTCCGGCGCGAGGCGCCGCCCGGCGGCAGCGAGCGCATCCTGGTCGTCGAGGACGAGGACGCCGTGCGCGTCATCGTCGGCGAGCAGTTGGAGGCCCTCGGCTACGACGTCCACCTGGCGGGCGGCGCCGAGCAGGCCCTGGCGCTGCTGCGCAGCGAGCGGTTCGACCTGGTGCTGACCGACGTGGTGATGCCGGGCCGGCTGAACGGCAAGGGCCTGGCCGACGAGATCGTGCGCTCCTGGCCGGGCACCCGGGTCGTGTTCATGTCCGGCTACTCGGAAAACGCGCTTTTGAACGACGGGCGTCTCGACAGCGGCGTGATGCTGCTGGCAAAGCCGCATCAGAAGGCCGATCTTGCCAGGATCGTTCGCAGCGCGCTCTCCAGGGGTGGAGGGCAGGCAGTTGGGGATGCCGCGCTGCAGGGCTAAGGCCGAGGCGGCCGGCGTTGGGGAGGGGAGTCGTGTCGAGCGTGAACGAGTATGAGCTGGCGCGCCTGTTCGTCGACGAGTTGTCGGACTACGCCATCGCCGTGGTCGACAGTGCGGACAGGATCCTGATCTGGAACGCCGGCGCACGGGCGCTGCTGGGATACAGCGCAGACGAGGCGATTGGCGCAAGCTTCTCGCAGCTCTATGCCCGGATGGATCCGGAGGCCAGCGAGACCGGGGCGTTGATCACGAGTGCCGCGCCGTTGGGCCGGCACGAGACCAACCGCCAGCTTGTGCGCAAGGACGGCATCCGCTTCCAGGCCAACATCGTGGCGCGGCCGATTACCGACGCCGCGAACACTGTCGTCGGATTCGGCTTGATCGTGCATGACATCGACCGCTCGCGGCGGCTGGCGGCGGCGGTTCCGAGCCTGCCGGCCGCGGCGGACGCTCCGGTGCGCGGCATCGCCAAGATCTTGGTGGTCGACGACAACCAGGGCGTCCTCGGCATCGCCACCGACCAGCTGACCAGCCTGGGCTATAGCGTGATTGCCGCGACCAACGGGGCCGATGCGCTCGAACTCTTGCGGCAGGACAACCAGATCGAGCTCTTGTTCACCGACGTCGTCATGCCGGGCGAGCTGGCGGGCCGCGACCTCGCGGCCCGGGCGATGGCGATCCGCCCCGGCCTCAAGGTGTTGTTCGCCTCCGGTTATGTCGAGGATGCGCTCGTCGGCAAGGGCCAACTTGCGCCCAACGTGCAGTTCCTGCCCAAGCCGTATCGCAAGCATGAGCTCGCGCGGAAGGTCGAGGACGTGTTGAGCAGACTCTGAGCCGTCCCCGAGCACCGGTCACACGTGGTCCGGGGCGCGGAGCTGCGGTACCAATTGCTCCGCATGTCAGCCGCCGCGCCCGTGCCCCCTTATCTGATGCCCGGCCGCGACCTGCGCCTGGATTTCTTCCGCGGGCTCGCGCTGTGGTTCATCTATCTCGACCACATCCCGGACAACCTCGTGAGCTGGTTGACGGTGCGCAACTACGGCTTCAGCGACGCCACCGAGATCTTCGTCTTCATCTCCGGCTACACCGCGGTGATCGCCTACAGCCGCATGATGCTGAAGGACGGCTGGCCGCGCGCCGCCATCCGCATCTACCGCCGCGTCTGGCAGCTCTATGTCGCGCACATCCTGCTGTTCGTGGCCTTCACCGCCCAGATCGCCTGGGTTTCGATGGCCCGCGACACGACGCAGCTGATCGAGGAGATGCAGCTGCTCGGCCTCGGCCAGAACCCCTACCAGGCGATCCTCGAGGCGGCGCTGCTCAAGTTCCGGCCGGTCAATCTCGACGTCCTGCCGCTCTATATCGTGCTGCTCGCCGCCTTTCCCTTCGCCCTGCCGGCGCTGCTGCGCTGGCCGGCGGCGGTGATCGCCGGCTCCTTCGCCCTCTATGCCGTGACCAGCCATTTCGCCTGGAACCTGCCGGGCTATCCCGACGACAAGGTCTGGTTCTTCAACCCCATGGCCTGGCAGGTGGCTTTCTACAGCGGGGCGGTCCTGGCGGTGTCGGCGCACCGGCTCGCCATCCTCGACCGCTGGTCGAAGACCGTGACGGCGCTGGCCGTCGCCTACCTCGCCTTCGCCGCCTTTATCGCCTTGTCGTGGCACTATAATTCACTGGAACGCCTCATTCCGGACTGGATCGCCCGGCAGATCTACCCGATCGACAAGACCAACCTCGATATCCTGAGATTCATCCATTTTGCCGCCTTGGCCTGGCTGGTCCGGTTTCTGGTGCGGCCAAACGCCCAGTTCCTGAAGTGGCGGATTTTCGAGCCGATTCGCAGGTGCGGAGAGCACTCTTTGCCGGTATTTTGTCTGGGTACTTTTCTCGCCGTTACGGCCCAAATCGTCGTTGCCCGCTACGAAGACTCCATCGTGTCGCAGGTGCTCGTGAGCCTTGCCGGTCTGGTCATCATGTCGCTGTTCGCCTATACGGCCAGCTGGTTCAAGGCGCAGGGGAAGGTGCGCGCATGAAGCATTGGGGCTTCGCCGCCGTTGTGGGAACGGTGGCGCTATGGACGACCGGCGCAGTGGCTGAGAAGCAGTGCCGCGCCGCGCATGATCTGCTCGAACTGGGCAATCCGCTGGAAATCGCCAAGACCGCCGTCGCCGAGGAGCGCGATCTGCGCATCGTCGCCATGGGCTCGTCCTCGACCCAGGGCTACGGGGCGACCGCGCCGCAATTCACCTATCCCGCCCAGCTCAAGATGAAGCTCGAGGCGGCGATGCCCGGCATCAAGGTCCACGTCTGGAACAAGGGCGTCGGCGGCCAGGACGCGGCCGAGATGGTCGACCGCATGAAAACCGACGTAAGGCCCGAGCATGCCCATATCGTGGTCTGGCAGGTCGGCACCAATTCGGCGATCCGCCGCGATCCGCTCACCAAGTTCGCCGAGAAGCTGCGCGCCGGCATCGACATCGGCCACTCGCTGGGCGCCAATTTCGTGATGATGAACCTGCAGTACGTCCCCGCCGTCGTGGCGCTGCCCGACGAGGAGGAATATGCGCGGGTGATGGCGGACGTCGCCAAGGAGAAGAGCGCGGGCCTGTTCCGCCGCTTCGAGATCATGCGGTCCTGGTACAATGACGGCATGCCCTACGCGCAGTTCGTCACCAACGACGGCCTGCATCTCAACGACTTCGGCCAGAAGTGCATCGGCAGGCTCTTGTCGCAGTCGATCCTCGAGGCGATCAACCCGCGCCGGTTGACGGGAACGCCCAGGACTTCACAGTAAGCCTTTCCGTCGCGGGAGGCCCAATGAAGAAGCGTCGTTTCGTCGATTTGTCGATCTACCTTGAGAACGACGTCATCTCCGACCCGCCGCCGTTCGGGCCGAAGATCCAGTATCACAAGCATGAGGACACGGCGGGCCAGATCGCCGGCTTCTTCCCCGGGCTGAAGAAGGAAGACCTGCCCGATGGCGCCGGCTGGGCGGTCGAGAACGTCAATCTCTCGACCCACAACGGCACCCATCTCGACGCGCCCTATCACTTCCATCCGACGATGAACAAGGGCGAGCGCGCCATCACCATCGACGAGGTGCCGCTCGAATGGTGCTTCCAGCCCGGCGTGAAGCTCGACTTCCGCGACAAGCCGGACGGCCACGTCATCACCGCGAAGGAGGTCGACGACGAGCTGAATCGGATCGGCCACGAGCTGCAGCCGCTCGAGATCGTGGTGGTCAACACCCGCGCGGGCTCGCGCTACGGCAACAACGACTACGTCAATGCCGGCTGCGGCATGGGCTACGACGCCACCATGTACCTGCTCGAGAAGGGCATCCGGCTGACCGGCACCGACGCCTGGAGCTGGGACGCGCCGTTCTACTTCACCGCCCAGAAATGGGCGCGCGACCACGACCCCTCGATCATCTGGGAAGGCCACAAGGCCGGCCGCGACATCGGCTACTGCCATCTCGAGAAGCTGCACAATCTCGAATCGCTGCCGGGCGACGGCTTCACGATCGCCTGCTTCCCGCACAAGATCCGCGGCGCCTCCGCCGGCTGGACCCGCGCCGTGGCGATCTTCGAGGACTGAGGGACACCCGGTGTTCCGCGTCGAGGTCGACAGCCTGGAGGCCTATCTCGACTTCGACGCGGCGAGGAAAGCCGACCTCGTTCGCCTTCACGCACTGCTTCGAAAGGCGGCGCCGGGCCTGAAGCGGCACTTTCACAGGGGCACGCCGCCGGGTGAACCTGGCATGCGCATGAAGATGATAGGCTACGGGAAATATCGCTACGCCACACCGTCGGGCACGCTGATCGACTGGCCGGTGATCGGCGTGGCCCTGCAGAAGAACTACATCAGCGTCTATGTGTCGGTCACCAAGGCCGGCGCGCCGATCGTGCAGTCCTATGCCGGCAAGCTGGGTGAGCGTCGAAGCGGCGGCAACAATTTCAGCTTCGAGACGTTCGATGACCTGCAGGTTTCCGCAGTATCATCGCTGTTCGCCGAGGTAGCCCGCGTCTTCGAGGCGGATCCCGAGAATCCCGTTCGCTACAGGGCGGGCGCCTAGAGCCAGCCGACGCGCTGGAAACGCCAGTGGAGCCAGCCGCACAGGCCGAGGATGGCGGCGATCGCGACGTAGTAGCCGTACTGCCAGTGCAGCTCGGGCATGTTCTGGAAGTTCATGCCGTAGATGCCCGCCAGGAAATCGACCAGAAGGATACGCAGGTGGGCGCCGCTGGAAATCGCGGCCTCACTCGCACAGCTTGGGATCGGCGGTCGCCTGCTTGAGATAGGCGATCAGGTCGGCCCGCTCTTGGCGGTCCTTGACGCCGGCATAGCCCATCTTGGTGCCGGGCACCGTCCTCAGCGGGTTCTCGATGAAGCGGGCGAGCGTCTCCTCGTTCCAGGTGACGCCGTACTTCTTCATCGCCGACGAGTAGGCGTAGTTCGGCACGCTGCCGGCCTTGCGCCCGAACAGGCCGCAATGGCGCGGGCCGACGCGGTTGTGCGCCAGTGCGTGGCAGGCGAGACATCGGGTGTAGATCTCCTCGCCGCGCCCGGCATTGCCGTCGGTTGCCAGGGCCGACGCGCTCGCAAACAGCGCGACGAAGAACGCGGCGAGGAGTCTCATGATCAGGACACGAACGCGTCGGGCACCGGGTTCTGGCCGAGCGCCTGGCGCAGCACCGCCCAGTGCATCGCCTCGTCGCCCAGGATCGACGCGGCCGCCTTGGCGAGGTCGCGGTCGCCGAGGATCGGCACGGCGCCGAGATAGGCGCTGACCGCGCCCTTCTCGAGCGAGGCGGCGAAGGTCAGCACGTCGTTCTGCGACTTCAGCTTGTCCTTGGGGAAGCTGTAGTCCTTCAGCGCCGCCACCGGCTTGCCGCCGAGCTTGGTCACCGCCTTGGCGAGCGCATCGGCATGCGCCTTGTGATGGCCCTGGAACTGGACGGCGAGGTCCTTCACACCCTTCTGCAGCAGGCCCGAGTCGGCGCCGAGCTGGTAGGCGGCGATCGCCTGCTGCTCCGCGCCCAGCGCCGAGTTCAGGATGGTGACGTCGTTATTGGCGGTCTGCGCCGAAGCGGCGCCGACCAGCCCGAGCCGCTCCCGGCCGGCCAGCAGGGCGATCGCCGTTGCCGACAATGTGAAGCCGGACAGGAAGGTCCGGCGCTTGCCCCTGGCGGGCAGGAGGTCGAGTTTGGTGATGGTCATGGCTCTCTCCGTGCAGGTTGACGAACTGCGGTCCGTCGTTCGGCAAACCCCGGAAAGCGCCGCCACGGATGCGCCACCGACCGGTTCATTTTTTCGCCGCGGCCTGCATCCGATCGGCGGGCCGGCGGGTAGAGGGATTTGATGGGCGAGCTTTTCAATCTCCGCCGCGGCATGGCGACCCTCGGCGTCGCACCGATGATCGCGCGCCCGTCGACCGACACGACGTCGTTCGATCCCCTGGCGCTGCTGCTCGCCGAGGTCGCGATGGGCAACGAGCGCGCCTTCGCCCGCCTCTACGAATTGACCGGCGGCCGCCTGCTGGCGATCGCGCGCGGCATCGTCGGCCGGCAGGATGTCGCCGAGGACGTGCTGCAGGACTCCCTCCTGCGCGTCTGGCGCTGGGCGTATCGCTTCGAGCCGGGCAAGGGCGCCGCCTACGGCTGGCTGGTCAGGATCGTCCGCAATCGCGCGCTCACGGCCAGGGCGACGCTGCAACGGCGCGAGCACGTCCAGGAAGCGCTGGATGCGGAGACGATGGTGCTGGGCGAGCCCGATCCCGCCGATCGCGCGATGCGCAGCGAGGACGCGCGGCGGGTCAATTCATGCCTCGCCAATCTGCCGGCGAACCATCGGCGCTCGATCACCCTGGTCTATTTCGAGGGGCTGACCCACAGCGAGCTGGCGGAGCGGCTGGGCGTGCAGCTCGGCACGGCGAAGAGCTGGGTGCGGCGGGGCCTCGCGCAGATGAATCGCTGCCTGACCGGCAACGAGCTCGGTGGCCGCGAGCTGGTCGCCGCCGAGTATGCCGCCGGCGGTCTTCCGGAAATCGTTCGACGCGGCTTCGAGCGCCGGCGCGAGCGCGATGCCCGCTACTGCCGCGCCGTCGATCTCTGGGAAGACCGGCTGGCGCTGCTGACCGAATTCATGCCGGACACTGGGCCGGCGCCGGCGCAGGTGTGGAACCGTATCGAGCAGGGGCTCGCGCGCGAGAGAATCGCGATGCGGCGGCCGCTGCTCTGGCAGATCACGAGCGGCGTGCTGGTGCTGGCCGTTGTCGCGCTGCTGATCAGGCTGGCCGGCGGCTGAGCAGCAGCCCGATCCCGAGGCCGGCGATCACCAGCCCCGCCCCGGTCCGCATCCGGCGCAGGAAGGCCGGCCGGCCGAGCGCGAAGGTGCGGGCGCGCGCCGCGGCGAACACGACCGCGACATCGACTGCGGTGTTGAGCACCACCGAGACCAGGCCGAGCAGCAGGAACTGCAGCCAGATCGCGCCCGACGGATCGACGAACTGCGGCAGGAAGGCGAGGAAGAAGGCCGCCGTCTTCGGATTGAGCGCCTCGACCACGATACCGTCGCGAAAGGCCCGCGCGCTGCCGACCGTGGCGCCGCCGGCCGGAACGTCGATGCGCGCCTCGCGCATCGTCTTGCAGCCGAGCCAGATCAGATAGAGCGCGCCCAGCCATTTGAGCAGCGTGAAGGCCTCGGCGCTGGCCATCACGAGGGCGGACACGCCGACCGCGCCCGCGGCCACGTGCGCCAGCCCGCCGATGGCGGTGCCGAAGCTCGAGGCCAGGCCCTCGGCCCGGCCGCCGGCGATCGTCCGCGCGGCGACGTAGAAGATTCCCGGCCCCGGCGACAGCGCGATGATCGACGCCGCCGCGAGGAAGAGGAGAAAGCTCATCAGGCGAGCGGCACTATGCTAGGGGTTCCGGCTCGCCCGGCGGCAGCGGCATCTCGAAGACGTTGAGCGTCATCGACACCAGCATGTAGTAGCCGCTCACGCCCACCAGATCGACCACCCCCGGCTCGCCGAAGGCATCGACCGCGCGCTTGTAGTTCGCCGCCGACACGCGGTTGGTCTCGAGGTACTCGGTGACGAAGTCGTACACCACGCGCTCGACCTCGCGGGTGAAGGGCGGCGTCTGGCGGGTCCGGACAGCCTCGACGATCTCGGCGGAGAGGCCGGCTTCCCTGGCCAGCCGCGCATGAGCGTAGAACTCGTACTGCGCCTTGAAGTGCCGGCCGACCAGGCAGATCGCGAGCTCGGAGAGATCGCGCGGCAGGGAGTTGTTGAAGCGGCAATACTCGCCGAGCTTCTGCGCCCGGTCGGCGAGTTCGGGCCGGCGCAGCCACGGCTCGAACGGCCCGCGCAGGCCGCCGCGTGGGCCGGCGACGATGGCGTCGGCCGCCTTCTTCTGCTCGGGCGTGAGCTTGTTGAGGTCGAGCGGCGTCAGACGCGGCATGGCGTTTCCTTCCTGGAGAGGGCTTGGTTGCTAGAGCGGGCAGCCGGCGTCGGCGACGCGGTTCTTGTCGGCCTGGTCGAAGATCGTGTCGATCATGGCGATGCCGGTGTTCTCGGCCGTGCCGGCATAGGTCGGGCACGAGGTGGTGGCGGCCCACAGCACCTTGCCGCCGTCGACCGAATAGAGCGTCAGCACGATGCGCAGCGTCGGCGAGCTGACCGAGCCCTGCAACCCGTTGCGCTGCTCGAACTTGTTGCGCGGCAGCTCGGGACGCGGGTTGGCGCCCGGGCCGTCATAGCCGGGATTGCCGCCGATCGTGGGCCTGTCGCCGGTGCCGCTGTTGAAGTCGAAGTAGCTCACGTCCATGCGCATGACATTGCCGCCGGAGAAGCCGACGTCGTTGCCGCGGCGCGCCAGCCGGATCATCACCTGGCGGCGCAGGTTGCGCGACAGCGAGGTGTCGGAGGTGAGCTGCACGGCCGTCTTGGCCTTGGGGATCGCTCCCGCATAGGCCTTGATCTCGAGCTGCCCGAGCTTCGGGCCGCCCGCGACTCCCGGCGTGTTGCCAGGGGCCACGAGCTGGGCATGGGCCGGAAACGCCGCCAAGGCCAACAGAGCCATCAGGCTGGTCGCGATACGCATTGTCTTCTCCCCGTGTCGTCCTCTAGGCCGCCAGGCGGCGCCAGCCCGGCTCGTCGCGGTCGAGCAGGCGCTTGAGCGATTCGAAATGCAGGTCGGCCTGCCCGGCGCCGTCGGCGATCTGCCGCGCGGTGAACTCGGCGAGCTGCTCGTCGATGTTGTGCAGCGGCCGGCCGGTCTGCATCGCCAGCACCTGCACCATCGCCGCGCGCTCGAGGTAGTAGAGATCGTCATAGGCCTGCGCCACGGTCGGGCCGGTGACGATCACGCCGTGATTGCGCAGGAGCAGGATGTCCTTGACGCCGAGCGCCCGGCACATGCGGTCGCCCTCGTCGTTGCTGAGCGCCACGCCGGCATACATCTCGTCGTAGGCGATGCGGTTCCAGAAGCGGAAGGCGTTCTGGGTGCACATCTCGACCCGCCCGTCCTGGATCGAGGTCAGCGCGGTGGCGTAGGGCATGTGGGTGTGCAGCACCACCTGGGCCTTCCTGTTGCCCTGGTGGATGCGGGCGTGGATGAAGAAGGCGGTCGCCTCGACCGGATACTTGCCCTCGATGACGTTGCCTTCGCCGTCGGCCATCACCAGATCAGCCGGTGTGATCTCCGACCAGTGCAGCCCCTGCGGATTGACCAGGAACAGATCCTTCCGGCCGGGCACGGCCATGCTGAAATGGTTGCACACGCCCTCGCTCAGCCCGTGCCGCGCGGCCGCCCGCAGCGCCGTCGTCAGGTCGAGACGCGCCTGCGTCACGGGATCGTTGACGAACATCCTCTACGCTCCTCCAAAACCGGCCAATGATGCCGTGCGATACGGTATCTGTCGATGAATGTCCTGTTGGAGTCGCCGCTCGGCGCCCTGCTGGCGCGGCCCTGGCTCGACGTCGCGGGGCTGTTCGGGCTGCGGCGCTACATGCCGTTGTCGCGGCTGTGGGCGGCGGCCAATGCGGCCGGCGAAGACGTAGCGCGGTTCCGCGGGGAGATGGGATCGCTGCCGGCTTTCTGGTCGTCGGTTCCGCTGCGGCCGTTGCTGGCGCATCACAGCCGGCTGAGGCGGGCCGCCGACGTCGCACGGCAGGCCTGGGAGACAGCGATCTTCGATGCCGGGCAGGCCGCCGATCCGGGGGCGCTCGACGGCCGCCGCCGCCGCGCCGCGACGCTGCATCAGATGACGCGCGGCATGTTCTATCCCTTGCTGTTTCCGCGCCGGCCGCCGCTCGCGCGCTGGCGGATCGATCCGCCCGATGCGCTCGCGGTCGATCCAGCGGCGCTCTATGGCACGGCGTTCGACGCGCGGTCGATCGAGGTCTCGCGTCCCTTCGTGCGCGAGGGCTTGAGCGAATGCTGGCTGCGCGCGCCGACGCCGTCGCCGGCTCTGATGCAGCGGCCGGGCAGCGAGGCCGTGTACGCGCGGCTGATCGAGCCGGTGGAGGGCGCGCGCGAGACCCTGATCTTCGGCAGCGGGCTCTGCCTCGAGCTCGATCAGTTCGCGGCCGGCCGCGATTCGGGCCGGCAGCTGGCGGCGATGGGCTGGCGGGTGATCGAGCCGATCTCGCCCTATCACGGGATGCGCACGATGCCGGGCTTCTACGGCGGCGAGCCGTTCTTCGCGCTGGCGCCGGGCGGCACGCGCGACCTGATCGTCGGCCAGGCGCTCGAGACGGCGCTGATCACGGCCTGGGCGCGCGGCCGCTTCGGCGGCCGGGTCGCGGTCGCCGGCATCTCTCTCAGCTCCTTCGTGGCGCAGCAGGTCGCGAGCCATTGCGATCGCTGGCCGGCCGAGGCGCGGCCCGATGCGATGATGCTGATCAGCCATTCCGGCCGGCTCGAGGAGGTGACTTTCGGTGGCGAGCTGCCGGCGCTGCTGGGCATCGATCGCGCGCTGCAGGCGGCCGGCTGGACGCGCGAGATGCTGACGCCGCTCGCCCAGGCGATCGATCCGACCGAGCGGCCGGTGCTCGATCCGTCGCGCATCGTCTCGGTGCTGGGCGAGACCGACCGCTGGGTGCCTTATCCGCACGGCCTCGCCCTGGCGCGGCAATGGCGGCTGCCCGACGCGAACGTCTTCCGCTACCGCCTCGGCCATCTCGGCATGCCGGTGCAGCTGATGCGCGATCCGGCGCCGTTCGATCGGCTCAGGCAGGTGTTGCACGCGGGCTGATCGCGGAGATCTCGCGCACCAGCTTGCTGCGCACGGCGCGGCCGAAATCGTCGAAGCTCGCCGCCGGGATCATGAAGCAGCCGGGTCCGCCGATCACGTTCTCCTCGTAGTACTTGTCGAGGCCGCTGTCGGGCGGGCGGCCGAAGTTGCTGCGGTTCATCATCACCGGCAGGCCGTTGATGACGATGCCCTGCGCCACTAGCCGGTCGCGCACCAGCTCAGCCGGCGGACCGTCGTTGGTGCGGCCGTCGCCGGAGACGTCGATCACCCGGCGCTTGGACTCGAAGCCCGAATTGTCGAAGCGCTGGCCGGCGAAGGCGAGCGCGGCGCCGACCGCGGTCCAGCTCTGCGAGGTGCGCGGCGCCTCGGCCAGCTTCTCGGCGAAGCGGCGCGCGGCGGCCGGGCTGTCGATCGCTGTCCAGTCGATCACCACGACCTGGTAATGCGTGCCGGCCCATTCGGTATAGCAGAGCGCGATCCGCTTCTGCTCGCCCGACAGGATGGCGTCGATCACGCGCTGGCTGGTCAGCGCCTCGACATAGCCGCGGCGCTGCAGCTCGGCCTCGACCTCGTCGATCGAGCGCGACACGTCGACCGCCAGCACCAGCTGCAGGTCGACCGCGGTCTGCGCACGCGCCGCGATCGGGCTGGCCAATGTCGCCAGCGAGCCCACAAGTGCGGTTCGTCGCTTCATGTCCGCCTCCGCCTGACGATCATGCAAGAACCGGACGCAAAAGAAAAACGCCGGAGCGGGGCTCCGGCGTTTCCTTCAGCGCTTATGCGCCTCAGATTTTACTGGTGACCTATGAAGGTCACTGGTCGTCGTCGAAGCCGCGCTTGCGCGGCTCGTAATCGCGCTCGCGGCGCGGCGGGCCGCCTTCGCGGCGACGCTGCGGACGACCCGCGTCGCCACCGCCGCCAGCACCGCCAGCACCGGCGTTCGGATCGAATCCGCCACCGCCGGCACCGCCGCCGGAGAAGTCCGCACGCCGGTCGCGCATCGGGCCACCGTCGCCGGACGGCGCGCCGCGGTATCCACCGCCGCCGCCACCGCCGCCGTAGCCGCCGCCACTACCGCCGCCGCGATAGCCACCGCCACCGCCGCCACCGTAGCCGCCGCCACCCCCGCCGCCGCCATAGGGCGGACGCGGACCGCGCGGACGGAAGCCGCCGCCATCGCGGCCGCCACCACCACCGCCGCCAAATCCGCCGCCGCCGCCACCACCGGGCTGACGCTCGACGGCTTCACGGACGGCGATCGAGCGGCCGTCGAGGAGAGCTCCGTTCATGGCCTGCATCGCTGCAGCGCCCTGATCGTCGGTTTCCATCTCGAGGAACGCGAAGCCGCGGCTGCGGCCGGTCTCGCGATCCACGATCACTTTCGAAGAGGTTACGGTGCCGAACTGGGAGAAAGCTTCTTGCAGACGCTCGGACGTGACCGAATAGGGCAGATTGCCCACAAACAATTTACGACTCATTCAAGGCTCGGGGCTGGAGGAAGGAACGAGCGGAGTCCGGCGCGCGCTTGCTGAACAGTTTCAGTCCCAGCGTTTCGAAGACAATTGACGAGATGACCAAGAAGCTCACGGGGAAGACGTTGACCGGTATTTCGCGCTCTCTCGCGTCTTTGCCGAAGACTCCTTTGGATACTCTTCGGCCAGTGTCGCTATGCCGCACTTATGCGCTGATTCCGCGGCCGAGTCCACAAGGGTTGAGAAGCGCCGACGCACGTCACACAATCATGCTCGATCGTGAATTCCGGGAGGTCGGTATCGTCTTCAACCGTTCGTGTTCGCCCGCCGCCGACGGGGTGCGCGAGTGGCAACGCACGATTCAAGATATGGTGCCGGTTTCGCGCGCTCACCTACGAGCTAAGGGGAAAAGATGACGACGACACATCCGCGCCGCAGCGGGGCGCAGGTCCTGATCGATCAGCTGCGCATTCACGGCACCGACACCATCTTCGGCGTGCCGGGTGAGAGCTATCTCGCCGCGCTCGATGCGCTCTATGCGCAGCGCAATTCGATCCGCTACGTCATCTGCCGCCAGGAAGGCGGCGCGGCCAACATGGCGGAGGCTTACGGCAAGCTGACCGGCAAACCGGGCGTCGCCTTCGTGACCCGCGGCCCGGGCGCCACCAACGCCAGCATCGGGCTGCATACCGGCTTCCAGGATTCGACGCCGATGATCCTGCTGGTCGGCCAGGTCGCGCGCGAGACGACCGACCGCGAGGCCTTCCAGGAGATCGACTACCGCCACATGTTCGGGCCGATGGCCAAGTGGGTGACCCAGATCGAGGACGCCCGCCGCATTCCCGAGTTGATCAGCCAGGCCTTCCATCGCGCGCTCAACGGCCGGCCGGGTCCGGTCGTGGTGGCGCTGCCCGAGGACATGCTGGTCGACGAGGTCGAGGTCGCCGATGCCGGTCCCTACAAGATCGCCCGCGGCGCGCCGTCGCCTGACGACATGGGCAAGCTGCGCGGACTGCTCGAGCGGTCGGAGCGGCCGATGGTGATCGTCGGCGGCGGCGGCTGGAGCGCCGAGGCCTGCAAGGACATGCGCGCCTTCGTCGAGGCCAACGGCCTGCCGGTCTGCGCCTCGTTCCGCAACCAGGACCTGTTCGACAACCGCCATCCCAACTATGTCGGCGATCTCGGCGTCGGGGTGGGGCCGGCGCTCGGCAAGCGGCTGCGCGCCTGCGACCTCATCATTGCAGTCGGCCCCAGGCTGGGCGAGGCGACGACCGGCGGCTACACGCTGTTCGACATTCCCGTCCCGAAGCAGAAGCTGGTGCACGTCCATGCCAGCGCCGAGGAGCTCGGCCGTGTCTACCAGGCGACGCTCCCGATCAACGCGGGCATGCAGGGCTTCGCCGCGGCAGCCAAGGCGATGAAGCCGGTCGACGGCAAGAAGTGGGCGGCCTCGGTCAAGGACGGCCACGCCGAGTATCTCGACAACATCAAGCCCGGCCCGCTGCCCGGCACGGTCAACATGGGCGAGGTCATCGCCTGGCTGAACCAGCGCCTGCCCGACGATGCGATCGTCACCAACGGCGCCGGCAACTACGCGGCCTTCCTTCACCGCTTCTTCCAGTATCGCGGCTTCAAGACCCAGCTCGCGCCCACGAGCGGCGCGATGGGCTACGGCGTGCCGGCGGCAGTGGCGGCCAAGATCGCCGCACCCGAGCGCATGGTGGTGTCGCTGGCCGGCGACGGCTGCTTCCTGATGAACGGCCAGGAGTTCGCGACGGCGGTGCAGCACGGCGCCAACGTGGTGATCGCGGTGATCGACAACGGCATGTACGGCACCATCCGCATGCACCAGGAGCGCGAGTATCCGACGCGCGTCCACGGCACCGAGCTCAAGAACCCCGACTTCGCCGCCTACGCGCGCGCCTTCGGCGGACACGGCGAGACGGTCGAGAAGACCGCCGACTTCGCGCCGGCCTTCGAGCGTGCGCTCGCCGCCGGCAAGCCCGCGATCATCCATGTGAAGACCGACGCCGAAGCGCTGACCTCGCGCATCACGCTGACCAAGCTGCGCGAGCAGTCGCTGGAGCGGCTGCGCCAGCAGAAGCACTGACGGCCGCTCAGGCCGTCAGCACCGGCATGCCGTAAGCCGCGAAGATCCGATCGCGCGTCACGATCGTCAGCCCTTCCTCGATCGCCTGCGCGATCATCATGCGATCGAATGGGTCGCGGTGATGGAATGGAAGCGCTTGGACGCGTTTGATGTGCGCTGTGGAGATCGGCAGCACCGTCGCCGCCGCGAAAGGAACCGCCGCGTCGAGCTCCATCGGTGCGATGAGCTTGCCGGTCGAAACCTTGATGCCGATCTCCCAAAGCGATGCAACGCTTACGACGCGTTCATTGTCGCGATCGCCAAGCGCCTGCCGCGCGGTGTTTGAAAGTGCTTCAGGCCGTCCGAGAATCCAGAGGAACGTGTGAGAGTCGATAAGCAGTCTCACTCCGGCTCCGGCTTGTTGATCGCTTCCTCGAACATCTCTTCGATTTCGGCGTTGGCTTCGGGCGAGTCCCATCCGGGCTTGAAAACGATCTTGTCTCGCCAGATTCCGAACTGAGGAACCTTGCGCTCGCCTTGGATCGCCGTCAGGCGCGCCACGGGCTTGCCAGCCTGGCAGATCACGATCTCCTCGCCGTCGCGCGCCGCGGCGATCAGCTTCGAAAGCTGGGTCTTCGCCTCGTGGGTGTTGACGTATTTCATGATTAGCTAACTTAGCTAAGCATGGCGTATTTTTCAAGGTCGGGCAGGAGACTGTCGGCGCGCGGGCGGTCGCCGACCGCCAGCACGTTGCCGGTGTGGAAGTCGTAGTGGCACAGGCTCGGCCGCGTGCAGCCGTCGAGCAACACAGCGCTGCGCTCGACATAGCTGCGCAGGCGCGCCGCGAGCGCAGGATTGCCGCCGAACTGATCGAAGCCGCCGAGCTTTCGCTCGAACCGGGAGAGCATGTAGGCGCGATTGCTGGTGGACGGCGTCACGATGCCGTCGGTGCCGATGTAGCCGAACGAGTCCATTGCGATGCGATGGATCTCGCGCAAGGCGCGGCCCATCTGCTCGTAGATCGCGAGGATCTGGGAGCGTTCGAGCCGCTGCTCGAGGCCGAGGACGCTCTCGCCGTCGAGGCGTGTCATCACGACGAAGTTGAGAGCGATCAGCGATTTGCTGTCGTCGGCCTGCAGGATGCGCGGCACCGGCACGCTCGTCCGTCCGTCGAGCAGGCCTGCAACCAGCATCTCCTTGCGCATCTTCCAGTGCAGCGCTTCGGGATAGACCTTCAGCACCAGGGGCGGCCGGTCGGTGAGCGCGATCTCGAACACCGCGCTGATCTCGCCCGACAGCAGGGCCGCGAGATGCCGTAACCGGCGGCCGGGCGCGACGCGATCGACGATCGCCTGCGCCTGGGCGTCCGAGATCGCGACGGTGGGCTTCAATGTCACGGCCATGGCCTTGCCAATATAGGGCTTGCGTGCTTGGGTCATCGCGCCTATAGAACCGCAACACCGTGGAATTTGAGCCGACCGGCTTGCGGCCACGTTAAACCTCGCTAAAAGGTCGGAGCGCTCAAAAAAGCCCCCGCCCTTTCCCGGTCGGGGGCTTTTTGTTGCGTGCGGGAGCGCGCGGAGAGGGAACATGGACGGCACGATCCAACGCAAGAAGCCGGCGCCCGACATCAAGAAGTGGAAGCCGCAGACCCGTGCGGTGCGCGGCGGCTTGAGGCGCAGCAGCTTCGATGAGACGTCGGAAGCGCTCTTCCTGACCTCGGGCTACGCCTACAACAGCGCCGAGGAAGCCGAGGCGACGTTCAAGGGCGAGAGCACGCACTTCCAGTATTCGCGCTTCGGCAACCCGACGGTCTCGATGTTCCAGGACCGCCTCGCCGCGCTCGAGGGCGCCGAGGCGTGCATCGCCACCGCGACCGGCATGTCGGCGGTGTTCTATGCGCTGCTGGCGCTGCTGAAGTCTGGCGATCGCATCGTCGCGGCGCGGCAGCTCTTCGGCTCGTGCCACTACATCATCAACGAGCTGCTGCCGAAGTACGGCATCAAGGGCGAGTTCGTCGACGGTGGCGACCTCGCGCAGTGGGAGAAGGCGCTGTCGACGCCGGCGCAGGCCGTGCTGTTCGAGTCGCCGTCGAACCCGATGCTCGACATCGTCGACGTCAAGGCGGTGTGCGATCTCGCGCACAAGGCGGGTGCCCAGGTCGTGCTCGACAACGCCTTCGCCACGCCGATCCTGCAGCGGCCGCTCGAGTTCGGCGCCGACGTCGTGGTCCACTCGGCGACCAAGTACATCGACGGCCAGGGCCGCGCGCTCGGCGGCGCGATCCTGGGCAGCCGCTCCTTCATCATCGACAAGCTGCAGCCGATCACCCGCAACACCGGTCCCTCGATCAGCCCGTTCAACGCCTGGGTGTTCGTCAAGGGCCTGGAGACGCTGGGCCTGCGCATCGACCGGCACTGCGCCAACGCCCGCAAGGTCGCCGACGCGCTCGCCAAGAACCCGAAGATCGGCCGCGTGCTCTATCCCGGCCGGCCCGACCATCCGCAGCACGCGCTGGCAGCCAGGCAGATGTCGAATTTCGGCGGCGTCGTCACCTTCGACATCAAGGGCGGCAAGAACGCGACCTTCGAAGCGCTGAACCGGCTGCAGTTGGTCGACATCTCCAACAACCTGGGCGACGCCAAGAGCATGGTCACCCATCCGGCGACGACCACGCACATGCGCATCGGCGCCGAGGAGCGGGCCAAGCTCGGCATCGGCGACGGCACCGTGCGCATCTCGGTCGGCCTCGAGGATGCCGACGACGTCATCGCCGATCTGACCCAGGCGCTGGCCTAGCCGATGTCGCTGGCGGCCACGCTCTGGCAGGCCAACGCCGACTGGGCGGCGAAGATCCTCGCCCATCCCTTCGTGCAGGGGCTGGGCGACGGATCGCTGCCGGTCGCCGACTTCAAGAGCTACGTCGCGCAGGATGCCTATTTCCTCGACGCCTTCGCGCGCGCCTATGCCTTCTGCCTGGCGCACGGCACGAGCCGCGAGGATCTGTTCGGCTTCGCCGAGCTGATCGCCGGCGTGGTCGACGAGCTGAAGCTGCACAAGAGCTACACCGAGAAGCTGCAGGTGTCGCTCGACGACGTGACGCCGCTGCCGGCGACCAGCGCCTACACCGGCTTCCTGCTGCATGCCGCGCGCCAGGGCCAGCTCGGCGAGACCATCGCCGGCATGACGCCGTGCATGCGGCTCTACGCCTTCCTCGGCCAGACGCTGGCCAAGAAGGAGGTGGCGCCGGCCTATGCCGACTGGGTGAAGACCTATGCCGATCCCGGCTTCGAGGCACTGGCCGTGCGGCTGGAAGAGCTGCTCGACCAGCATGCGGTCGACAGCCCGGTGGTGCGCGCCAACTACCGGCGCGCCATGGAGCTGGAATACGGCTTCTTCGACGCCAATCGTTGAGCGCCCTGTCAGGTCCTTCGCTTCGCTCAGGACGACAGTGAGGCCAGCTTCTCCATCGAGCGGTCGAGCGCGCCGTGCAGGTCGGCGGTGAGCTTGGTCCCCATCGCCGCGCGCACTTCCTGCTCGGCATTTGCCCAGAGCGGCAGCGCCCTCTTGAACAGCGCCCGGCCCGCCGGCGTCGCCACCAGCTCGTGCCGGCGCTTGTCGCCGGAGCTCGCCCGCTCGACCAGCCCGTCGGCCAGCAGCGGCTTGAGGTTGCGGGTCAGTGTGGTGCGATCCGTCGCCAGCCGCTCGGACAGCCGGCCGATCGACACCGGCCCCTCGGCGGCGACGAAGCCGAGCAGCGAGAATTGCGAGATCTTCAGCCCGGTCGGCGCGAGGTGCTGGGTGTAGATCGCCGTCACCCGGCGCGCGGCACTGCGGATGCGGAAGCAGGTGCATTCGGCGGGCGACAGGCGCAGGGAGGCGGAGGCCGACATGGCCGGCAGGTTACCGCGACGGCCTTGTTCGAGCAAAGATTAATGTGTATATGCACCTAATGGACAACACGGCGATCAAAGAGCCCGCGGCTGGCTATGGCGTGACGCCGATCGATCAGGTCCGGGCACTCGATGGCCTCGGTCTCATGAAGGGCATCATGGACGGCCGCTTTCCCGCGCCGCCGATCGCCCGTGCCCTGGGGTTCTCGATGAGCCGGGTCGAGCACGGCCGCGTCATCTTCGACTACGAGCCGGTGTTCGATCACTACAACCCGCTCGGCAGCGTGCATGGCGGCGTCGCGGCGACCCTGCTCGATTCGGTGATGGGCTGCTGCATCCACACCACGCTCAAGCCCGGCGTCGGCTTCACCACCCTGGAGATCAAGATCAACTACGTGCGCGCCATGACCGACAAGACCGGGCTCGTGCAGGCCGAAGGCAAGATCATCAATGTCGGCTCGCGCATCGCCACGTCGGAGGGCCGCCTGGTCGATGCCACGGGCAGGTTGCTGGCGCACGGCACCACGACCTGCCTGATCTTTCCGATCTAGAACGCCTTGGCCAGCGTGACGCGCAAGGCCATCGGCTCGACCGGGTGGAAGTGGATGTCGTTGACCGGCGCCGCCTCGTTGCGCAGCCGCGATTGGTAGTAGTAGTCGATCTGGCTGGCCTGGGTGTTGAAGATGTTGAAGCCGTCGACCTGCAGCTTCAGCCCGTTCTCGAACACGTAGCCGGCGCGGGCGTTGAACAGCGAGGTGGCGCCCGACCACACGCTGCCGTCCTCGATCAGCGGCCGCGGCCCGAAATAGCGCCAGCGCAGGCCGCCGAACCAGCCCGTTGCGTCGCCGAGCGTGATGCCCGCTGCGGCGACCATCTGCGGCGAGCCTGGAATCCGGTCGCCGACGATATCGGCGTCCGTGAACCGCGCCCGGGTGTAGCTGAGGTCGAAGTCGACGACCGCCCAAGGCACCGGCCGGTAATGGTTGGTCCATTCGACGCCGATGCGGCGGCTCGGCCGGCTGGGCTCGGTGGTGCCGGCGTCGCCGGCGAACACCAGCTCCGAATCGAACTCGAGCAGGAACAGCGCGACCGACGACTCGAGGCCTTTAATCGCCTGGGTGCGCACGCCGATCTCGGCGCCGCGCGAGCGGACCAGAAGCGGCGCCTGCCGCAGCGGCGTCACCTTGTCCGTCGGATCGACGGTGAGGGTGGCGCCGCGCGCGTCGTTGCTGTGGAAGCCGAGGCCGGCGTTCACATAGAACTCCGTGTTCGCGAACGGTCCGAACACCACGCCGGCCTTGGGGCTGGCCAGGAAGGCATTGATCTGGCCCGAGTTGGCCGCCGTGTCGGAATCGACCGAGGCCCAGTACATGTCGCCGCGCAGGCCGACGGTGGTACGCAGCCAGTCGTTCCATTTGACCTTGTTCTCGGCGTAGAGGCCGACACTGGTCTCGGACACGTGGCTGTTGCTGATCGTGCCGGTCGCGACGCGCTGGACCGTGTTGAACAGGCCGACATCGATGTCGTCGTAGCGGACCTGCAGGCCGAGCGTGGTCGCGGCCTCGAAGCCCCAGAACGGATGCGACTGGGTATGGCTGGCATTGAGGCCGAGGATCTTGCGCTTGTCGCTCTGCTGGAACTGGTCGCCGTTGACCGGGTCGTTCAGGAAGTAGGTGAAGTTGTTGTAGAGGTTCAGCGTCTGGTAGATGAAGTAGCCCTCGATCTTGCTCGAGGACTTCTCGTCCTGGCGCGTCCAGCGCGCCGATACCGAATAGCGCTGTGCGTCGCCGCCGTCGGTCTGGTCGACCGCGCCGAAGCGGTCGAGGCTGCCGTCCAGCACGGCGCGCAGCGGGATCTGGTCGGTCGAGTGCCAGGAGTTGGTGTAGGCCATCGCGGTCAGCGCGAACCCGTTGTCGGCCGTGCCCTCGGTGTAGCGCAGGACGCCGTTGTACTTGCGGGCGGCATCCGGCACCTGCCAGGCGCCATCGTAGCGCACGATCTCGCCCGCACCCATCAGCACGCCGGGGCCGAGATTGACCGAGCCGGCCGCGAGCCCGCGCCAGTAGCCGAAGCTGCCGCCGGTCAGCGACACGATGTTCTTCTCCAGTCGATCGGCGTAGCGCAGATGCAGGCTGCCCGCCGAGGCGAAGTCGCCCTCGGACGCCCAGTACGGCCCCTTGCGGATCAGCAAGCTGTCGACCAGCTCGGGGATCACGAAGTTGACGTCGGCATAGCCCTGGCCGTGGCCGTGCGTGCGCATGTTGACCGGCATGCCGTCCAGCGCGATCGCGAGGTCGGTGCCGTGATCGAGATTGAAGCCGCGCAGGAAATACTGGTTGGCTTTGCCTTCGCCCGAATGCTGGGTGACGATCAGGCCGGGCGTCGCTTCGAGCATCTCGCCCGGCCGCTGGATTGGTCGCGTGTTCAGCGTCTCGCCGGAGACGCGCTGCTCCGACGCGGCATCGGTCGGCTGGGCCTCGAGGTCGCGCGGCGCCGTGACCGTGACGGTGGGCAGAACAACGGATGCGCCGGTCGGCGTTTGCGCCCGTGCGCCCGTCGCCATCAGGGCGCAGCCGCAGAAGAGGAGCACGCGCGTATGCATTTCTGCTAGATTGTGCACGCGCCCTGTGAGGAGACAACCGTCATGCAGCGCATCACCCTTTCGGTCGACGACGAGCTGGTCGCCGCCCTCGACCGCCACATGAAGGCGCGCCGCTATGCCAGCCGCTCGGAGGCGCTGCGCGACATCCTGCGCGAGCATCGGACGCGCGAGCAGCTCGACAGGCCGGCGGAGGGCGACGGCTTCTGCGTCGCCACACTCGCCTACGTCTATGACCACGAGACGCGCGATCTGGGCCGGCGGCTGACGCAGGTGCAGCATCGCCATCACGACCTGCAGGTCGCGACCCTGCATGTCCATCTCGATCACGGGTCGTGCCTCGAGGTCTCGGTCCTGCGCGGGCCGGTCAAGGCGGTGCGTTCGCTGGCTGACGATACGGTGAGCCAGCGCGGCGTCCGCCATGGCGAGCTGCATGTCATTCCGGCGTCACGGGTCGACGGCCATCATTCGCATGGCGGTGGCAGCCATACCCACGAGCACATCAGGGTCTGACCAATCCCTTGCCGGGTTTGACCTTTTGGCGGGAAAATCCCATCTCTGGGTCTGCCATGTACACCGCCACAACCCGCGCCATCCGCGTCACCGTACAGCCGCGCTATCTGCCGGAGCAGTCCGACCCGGGGAAGTCGCAGTATGTCTGGGCGTATCAGGTGCGGATCGAGAACAAGGGCGCCGTGGCGGTGCGGCTGCAGAGCCGCCATTGGACGATCACCGACGGGCTCGGCCGCCGTCAGGACGTGAAGGGCAAGGGCGTGGTCGGCGAGACGCCGCGGCTGGAGCCGGGTGGGGTCTTCGAGTACACGTCCGGAACGCCGCTCTCGACGCCCTCGGGTTTCATGGGCGGCACCTATCAGATGATCAGCGACGCCGGTGAAGCCTTCGACATCGAGATCCCGACCTTCTCGCTCGACACGCCGGGCGGCGCGCGGCAGCTTAACTAGACCGAACTTGGGGCGGAGACGCACGATGAACAGGATGTTGAAAAAGGGCGAGGTGGCCCCACCGGCCCCGGTTGCGCGGCCGACACGGGAGGAAGCCGAAGACGCGGTGCGCACGCTGATCTGTTGGGCCGGCGACAATCCCGAGCGCGAAGGCCTGCTCGGCACGCCCGACCGGGTGGTGCGCTCCTACCTGGAGTTCTTCGCCGGCTACGAGCAGGATCCGGTCGAGATGCTGCAGCGCACCTTCGAGGAGGTCGACGGCTACGACGAGGTCGTGATGCTGCGCGACATCCGGCTCGAGTCCTATTGCGAGCATCACATGGTGCCGATCATCGGCAAGGTGCATATCGGCTACCTGCCGGACAAGCGGGTGGTGGGCATCAGCAAGCTGGCGCGCGTGGTCGATGCCTACGCCAAGCGCCTGCAGATCCAGGAGAAGCTGACCGCCCAGATCGCCAACACCTTGCAGGAGGTGCTGCAACCGCGCGGCGTCGCGGTGGTGATCGAGGCGGGCCACCAGTGCATGACCACGCGCGGCGTGCACAAGTCCGACGTGGCGATGGTGACCAGCCGCATGCTGGGCGCCTTCCGCGACAATGGCGAGACGCGTCGCGAGTTCCTCTCTATGATCGGCCACAGGACCGCGTAGTCATAGGCAGGAGTTTCGTTTGGCCGGAGAAGTCGTCGACTCAGTCGAAATGCTGCGTCGCCTGGTGGCGTTCGACACCACCTCGCGCAACTCGAATCTCGCCCTGATCGAGTACGTCCAGGAGTACCTGAAGGGGCATGGGATCGAGTCGAAGCTCGTGCCCAGCGAGGACGGCAAGAAGGCCAATATGTTCGCTACCGTCGGGCCGATGGCCGAAGGCGGCGTGGTCCTTTCCGGACACACCGACGTGGTGCCGGTCGACGGCCAGCCGTGGGACACCGACCCCTGGACGCTGACGCTGAAGGACGACGGCAAGTATTACGGCCGCGGCACCTGCGACATGAAGGCGTTCTACGCCATCGCGCTCGCCATGCTGCCGCAGATCCTGAAGGCGCCGCTCAAGAAGCCGATCCACTTTGCGCTGAGCTACGACGAGGAGGTGGGCTGCATCGGCGCCCATTCGCTCGCCGCCGCGATGGCGCGCGAGGTGCCGCGGCCGCGCGCCATCATCATCGGCGAGCCGACCATGATGACGGTGGTGCACGCCCACAAGGGCGCGCAGATGTACGTCACCAAGTTCACCGGCTTCGAGGCGCATTCCTCGATGACTCATCTCGGAGTCAGCGCCATCCACTTCGCAGCGGAGTTCGTGCACTACCTCAACACGCTGCAGGACCGGCTCGACCGGGAGTTCCCGCCGACCAGCGAGTTCACCCCGCCGGCGCCGACCTTCAATGTCGGCACCATCGTCGGCGGCACCGCCGGCAACATCCTGGCGCGCGAGTGCGAGGTGCTGTGGGGCTATCGCGAGCTGCCGCACCGGCCGCTGACGGCGCTGGGCGAGCAGGCGCTGTTGTGGCTCAAGGAAGAGCTGCTGCCCAAGATGAAGGCCAAGCATCCGGCGGCGAAGATCGACACCGTCGTGCGCTCCTCGACCGTCGGCTTCTCGCCCGAGGGCAACGAAGAGGCCAAGACGCTGGCCGCCAACTGGTCGGGCTCCAACATCGTGGGCAGCGTCGTCTACGGCACCGAGGCCGGCATCTTCAAGAAGACGCTGGGCGTGCCGACCGTGGTCTGCGGTCCGGGCGACATCGCCCAGGCGCACCAGCCCAACGAGTTCATCCTCGCCTCGCAGATCACCGCCTGCGAGGGCTTCATGCGCCGCATGACCGAATGGTGCAGTCGGACCTGATCGCCGTCGACTGGGGGACGAGCGCGCTGCGCGGCGCGCGGCTCGACGCGGCAGGCGGGGTGCTGGAGGAAAGGAGCGCGCCGCTCGGCATTCTCAATGTGCCGAACGGCGACTTCGCCGGCGTGTTCGCCGCGCAATTCTCCGACTGGATGAGGCCCGGCGCGCGCTGCCTGATCTCCGGCATGGCCGGCAGCCGGCAAGGCTGGGCCGAGGCGCCCTACGTCGCCTGTCCCGCCGGGCCCGACGAGCTGGCGCGGCATCTGCGCTGGATCGAGCCCGATCGGATCGCCCTCGTGCCGGGGCTCAGCGACGCGCAGGGCGACGTGCCCGACGTGATGCGCGGCGAGGAGGTGCAGATCTTCGGCGCGATGCGGCTGGCGGGCCTCGCGGACGGTCTCTTCGTCCTGCCGGGCACGCACAGCAAATGGGCCGTCGTGCGCAGCGGCCGGGTGACGGGCTTCCGCACCTTCATGACCGGCGAGGTCTACAGCCTGTTCAGCAAGCACTCGATCCTGGCGCGCACGCTCGACGCCGAGGCGCCGTTCGACGAGGCGGCCTTCCGGTGCGGCGTGGCACGGGCGGGTAACGGCGAAGGCCTGCTGCACAACGCCTTCGGCGTCAGGGCGCTCGGCTTGTTCGATCGACTGTCGCCGCCTGAATCGGCGAGCTATCTCTCCGGCCTGCTGATCGGCGAGGAGCTCAGCCGGCAGAAGCTGCCGGCCGAGGTGGTCGTGATTGGCGCGTCGGCGCTCGTCGAGCGCTATGCTCTTGCCCTTGGCGAAAGGGGAGCGACGGTGCGCACGTTCGGAGCGGAAGCCACGTGGGTCGGCTTGAGGGCTCTGCAGCCATGAGGGGGGAGCCATGAAGGTCAAGAGCTACGAGACGTTCAAGTGCGACGCCGGCTGGCGGACCTTCTCCTTCCTCAAGCTCGTCACCGACAACGGCATCGTCGGCTGGTCGGAGTACAACGAGAGCTTCGGCAGCCCGGGCCTGGCCGGCGTGATCGATGCGCTGATGCCCAGCGTGATCGGCAGCGATCCGATGGCGCTCGAATGGATCAACGCCGTGCTGGCGACGCGCTCGACCCAGTCGCGGGGCGGCGTGGTGCGCCAGGCGATCGCCGCGATCGAGAACGCGCTGCTCGACATCAAGGGCAAGGCGCTGGGCGTGCCGGTCTATCAGCTGTTCGGCGGCAAGATCCGCGACCGCATCCCGGTCTACTGGTCGCATTGCGGCTCTTACCGCATGCGCAACGCCGACCTGGTCGGCGCGCCGGCGGTGAAGACCTACGCCGACTTCACCAAGGTCGGCGCCGAGGTGAAGGCCAAGGGCTACCGCTGTCTCAAGACCAACATCGCCATCGAGCTGGCGGACGGCACCGTCACCGCCTATCGCCCGGGCTTCGTGGTCGGCCGCGGCTTCCCCGAGCGCAACTGGGACGATTTCATCGCCCGCAGCGCCGCCAGGACCGTCGAGGCCTTCCGCAAGGGCTGCGGCTCCGATGTCGGCATCATGCTCGACACCAACTTCCACTTCCGTACCGAGGGCTTCCGTCGTATCGCCGAGGCGGTCGGGCCGACCAAGCTCACCTGGCTCGAGCTCGACGCGCACGATCCGCAGTCGATCGCGCTGATCCGGCGAGACTCGCCAGTGCCGATCGCCTCGGGCGAGACGCTGCTCGAGCGCCGCGACTTCCGGCCGTATTTCGAGGCGTACGCTTTCGACACCGCGATCGTCGACGTGGTGTGGAACGGCTTCTACGAGTCCTTGAAGATCGCGGCGATGGCCGATGTCTACGAAGTCAACGTCGCACCGCACAATTTCTACGGACATCTCGCGAGCGCCATAAGCGCACAGTTCTGCGCCGCCGTGCCGAACTTCCGCATCATGGAGATCGACATCGACAGCGTGAAGTGGCGCGATGAGTTCTTCACCGTGTCGCCGACCATCGAAGACGGCGACTACGTTCTGCCCACGGGACCGGGCTGGGGCGTCGAGGTGAATGAAGCCGCCGTGCGCGCACGCCCGCCCAAGGCGGCAAGCGGTGGCATCTAGAGCATATTCCGTTCGGCTGGAATCAGCCGAACGGAATATGCCTGCTGCAACAACAACGCCCGTGCGCGCATTTCCGGGCAGATGGAACCGCGAGCGGTTCCATCTGCCCGGAAATCGCTCTAGCTCGCGAGCTCGCCGCTCGCTACTTCAGCTTGACGCCGACCACGCGCATGATGCCGTCCGGGACGGGCACGAAGCCCTCCAGTCGCTCGGTGTGCGCGATCAGGTATTGCGGGTGGTAGAGGTAGAACATCCAGCCGTTGGCCAGAAACTTCTCCGTCAGCTTCTCGTAGATCTTCTTGCGCTCGGCCGGATCGCTGGTCGCGCGCGCCTGCTCGTGCAGCGCGTCGACCTCCTTGTCGCAGTAGTGCCCCATGTTCTGCGGCGCGCCGCAGGCCTGGTAGATGATCGAGTTGCCGTCGGGATCGATGCGGCCGCTCCAGGTGTTCTGGTAGAGCTGGAACTTGCCGTCCTCGCCTTCCTTCAGCGCAGTGGCGACCTCGGTGACGCGGATCTTGAGGTCGAAGCCGGCCTCGGCGGCCATCGCCTGCACCACCTCGGCGACGGCCCGCACCTCGGGCGTGTTGCTGACCATGAAGTCGATCGGCACGCGGCCCGTGATGCCGGCCTCCTTCATCAGCGCCTTGGCCTTGGCGAGGTCGCGCCTCGGCACCGGGAATTTCTGCTGATAGTAGGGATGCTGCGGGTTGACCCACTGGTTGCCCGGCACGAACTCGCCGTTGAACACCACCTGGTTCAGCGTCTCGCGGTCGATGCTGAGATCGAACGCCTGTCGCACCCGCGGATCCTTGCCCAGCGGGTTGTCCGAGGCCGGGCCGTTGGCAACGTTGACCAGCAGCGCGAACCAGCCGATCGACACCGCCTTGCTGAGGCGCAGCTTCGGATTGTCGCGCACCGTCTTGATGTCGGTCGCCAGCACGCGCTCGATCATATCGAGCGAGCCCGAGCGCAGGTTGGCGAGCCGCACCGTGGCGTCGACGATCGGCAAATAGGTGATCTTGTCGATGAAGACCTGGTCCTTGTTCCAGTACCGGTCGAACTTCTCGACGACGATGCGGTCCTGCTGGACGCGCTCGACGAACTTGTAGGGGCCGGCACAGACCGGCTTCAGCGCGAACTTGTCGCCCGAGGCTTCGGCCGCCTTCGGCGACACCATCATGCCGGCGCGGTCGGTGAGCTGCGCCAGCAAGGGCGAGAACGGCTTCTTGAGGTTGAGCCGGATGGTCATCGGATCGACCACCTCGACATTGTCGACCAGCGCCAGCTCGGGCTTGCGGAACGAGCCCTTCATGGTGAGGTGGCGGTCGAGGCTGTACTTGGCGGCCTTGGCGTCGAACGGCTCGCCGTCGTGGAAGACGACGCCCGGCCTGAGCCTGATGGTCAGCGCCTTGCCATCGGCCGAGGTCTCGTGGCTGAGGCCGAGCTGCGGGACGATGTTCAGCTTGGCGTCGATGTCGAACAGCTTGTCGCACAGCGAGGCGAAAACGATGCGCGCGGTGTAGGTACGCGACGTCGACGGATCGAGCGCGTCCGGATCGTCGCCGATGCCGATCCGCAGGGGCGACTGTGCCCAGGCGGGCAGGGCGAACAGCGCCAGTGCCAGCGCCAGGGCGGTGGAACGAAACGACGTGTGCATGGACTCCTCCCGTGCACACCCTATGCCACAATGCGCCGGTCGTCATAGCGGGGAGCGCGCGACAGGCGCGGAGTAGCCTCCGCGCCTAGAGCATATTCCGTTCGGCTGGAATCAGCCGAACGGAATATGCCTGCTGCAACAACAACGCCCGTGCGCGCATTTCCGGGCAGATGGAACCACGAGCGGTTCCATCTGCCCGGAAATCGCTCTAGTCGCGCTCATGAGCGGCACGGAGCGCCGCGCTCCCAGCGAACTACGCGGCCGAGGCGTAGATCCGGTCGAGGTCGCGATCGTCGTAGGCGTATTCGGTGGAGCAGAACTCGCACTTCACCGAGACGTTACCTTTGGAATCCCTGAGGTCGTCGAGCTCCTCGCGCTTGATCGAGCGCAGCACGCGGTCGATGCGCTCGCGGCTGCAGCGGCAGCGCGCGACGAACGGGCGCCTGGCGAACTGTCGCGGCTGCTCCTGATGGAACAGCCGGAAGAGCAGGGTCTCGGCCGGCAGTGCGGGATCGAGCATCTCGGCGTCGGTGGCCGAGGCCATCAGGATGACCGCGCGCCGCCAGTCGTCCTCGCGCTGCTCGCGGTCGACATGGATGCGGCCGGCCTCGTACTGCGGCATCTGCTGCACCATCAGCGCGGCGGCGCGCCAATGCGGCGTGCCGTCGACGATCGCGCGCCGGGCCGAGATCTTGATGCCGGTCGGGAGCTGCTCGGACTGGCGGAAATAGGTGTGGGCGCAGTCGGCCAGCGTCGCACCCTCGAGCGGCACCACGCCCTGGTAACGCTGGGTGTGCTGGCCCTGGTCGACGGTGAAGGAGAGCCGGCCGCGGCCGAACAGCTTGGGCACATAGCCCTCGGGCGCCTCGCTGTTGCCGACGCCGAGCGCCACCGCGAGCTTCCAGCTGTCGAACTGGGCGTAGCCGCGCAGCGCGCCGTCGGTCGTGAGGTCGGTGACCAGCAGACGGATCGGCCCGTCGCCTGCGATCTGCAGGGTGAAGATGCCGTCGTACTTGAGCGACGTCGCCAGCGTGGCGCACAGCACCATCGCCTCGGCCAGAGGCCGCGCCACGGCCAGGGGATAGCCGTGGCGTTCGATGATGGCGTCGAGCGCCGGCCCCAGCCGCACCAGGCGGCCGCGAACGCCCAGCGCATCGAGCTGGAAGGGGAGGGCCGCGTCAGCGCTCATCCTCCCGCCCCCGTCATACCGGGGAGGGTCGGGGAGGGGGACGGCAGCGAGATCGATGACGAAAAGGGGGGGATCATACTGTGTCTTTCCCCCACCCTAGCCCTCCCCCGTCAGACGGGGGAGGGGAATCTGGGTGTCAGGAGAGGCACCAGGCGAGGATGCTCTTCTGCGCGTGCAGGCGGTTCTCGGCCTCGTCGAACACGACGGACTGCGGCCCGTCGATCACGTCGGCGGTGACTTCCTCGCCGCGATGGGCCGGCAGGCAGTGCATGAAGATGGCGTCTTTCTTCGCCGTCTCCATCAGCCGCTTGTCGACCTGGTAGCCGCGCAGCAGGTTGTGTCGTCGCGCCGCGCTCGGGCTCTGCGGATCCTCGTCGCCCATCGACACCCAGGTGTCGGTGACGACGCAGTCCGCGCCCTTCACCATCGCTTCGGGATCGTGGCCGATGCTGATGCGGCCCTTCGACTTCTCCGCCCACTGCACCACGTCCTTGGGCGGCGTGAGCTCGGTCGGACAGGCAATGCGCAGCTCGAAGTCGAACTGGACGGCGGCATGGATCCACGAGGTCGCCATGTTGTTGCCGTCGCCCGACCAGGCCACCGCCTTGCCCTGGATGGGACCGCGATGCTCCTCGTAGGTCATCACGTCCGCCATGAGCTGGCAGGGATGGGTCTTGTCGGTCAGGCCGTTGATCACCGGTACGGTTGCGTACTTCGCCATCTCGAGCAGTTTCTCCTCGACCGTCGTGCGCATCATGATGATGTCGACATAACGGCTGAGGACCTTCGCGGTGTCGGCGATCGTTTCGCCGCGGCCGAGCTGGGTGTCGGTGCGGCCGAGCATGATCGTCTGGCCGCCGAGCTCGCGCATGCCGACTTCGAACGACACGCGGGTGCGGGTCGAGGGCTTCTCGAAGATCATCGCGAGCGTCTTGCCGCCCAACGGCTTGTCATGGCCGCCGTTGGCGCGCTGCTTCTTCATCGCCTTGCCGCGATCGAGAATCTGGCGAAGCGTCTTGGGATCGACCTGGTCGAGGTCGAGGAAGTGCTTGGGGGTTGCCATGGCCGCCTACTCGGCAGCCCGGTTCGCACCTTGGGGGGCCGCCGCCTCGAAGGACTCCGCAGCCTTGCTCAGGATCTCGATACCCTCATCGAGCGCCGCCTTGTCCGCGATCAGCGCCGGGAAGACGCGGATCACGTTCTCGCCGGCGGGCGGGACCAGGAGGCCGAGCGACTGGAGCTTGTTCACCATGTCGCCGGCCGGGACCTTCGCAGAGCACTGGACGCCTTGCAGGAAGCCCATGCCGCGCTGCTCGACGTAGACCGACGGGTGCTTCTTCACGAGGCCCTCGAGCTGCCCTTTCAGGTACTCGCCCTTCTCGCGCACCGAATCGATGAAGCCGGGCTTCAGCAGCTCGTCGAGCACGGCGTTGGCGACGCCCGTGGCCAGCGGATTGCCGCCATAGGTCGAGCCGTGCGTGCCCGGCACCATGCCGACCGCCGCCTTCTCGGTCGCCATGAAGGCGCCGATCGGGAAGCCGCCGCCCATGCCTTTGGCGATCGCCGCGACATCGGGCTTCACGCCCGACCAGTCGTAGCCCCACATCTTGCCGGTCCGGCCGAAACCCGTGTGGATCTCGTCGTAGAACAGCAGCAGACCGAACTCGTCGCAGATCGCGCGCAGGTCCTTGAGGAACTGCGTGGTCGTGGTGCGGATGCCGCCTTCGCCCTGGATCGGCTCGACCAGGATGCCGGCGGTCTCGTCGTCGATCATGTCGCGCACGACGTTGGTGTTGTTGAGCGGCGCGTGCTTGTAGCCGGGCGCGGGCGGGCCGAAGCCCTCGAGGTACTTCTCGTTGCCGGTGGCGGCGAGCGCGTTCAGCAGGCGGCCGTGGAACGCCGCCTGGAAGCAGATGATCTTGTAGCGCTTGGGCTGGCCGTTCATGAACTGATACTTGCGGATCAGCTTGATGCCGCCCTCGATCGCTTCCGCACCCGAGTTGCAGAAGAACATCGTCTCGGCGAACGACACCTCGGTCAGCCGCTTGGCCAGCTTCTCGCCGTTGCCGATGCGGAACAGGTTGGAGGTGTGCCACAGCTTCTTGCCCTGCTCGGTCAGCGCCTTGACCAGGGCGGGATGGCAGTGGCCCAGCGCGTTCACGGCGATGCCCGAGGTAAAGTCCAAGTAACGTCGGCCGTCCGTCGCGTAGAGATAGTTGCCCTCTCCGCGTTCGAACACGACGTCCTTGCGACCGTACGTCGGCATAACAGCCGTTATCACGATAGACCTCCTCCAAAGGAAAAAGCCCCGCTTTTGCGGGGGCTGGGCACTATCCGTCGAGGGGGAGGGGGGTGTCAACGCAACTTGAGGGGCGAAATCCCCTCTGCTAGAGACCCGCTTCCCCTCGGCAAAATGTCATGACCCCGCTTCCTACAGCCAATCCCACGCTTGCCTTGCGCCGCGCGGCCTTCCGGTCGGTGCCGGAAATGCTGGATTACGCGGCCCGCGGAGACACCGGCGTCACCTTCTATAGTGCACGCGGCGAGCCGCTTTCGGCCCTGCCCTGGCGGGAGATCCGCGAGCGGGCCCATGTCGTCGCGCGCAAGCTGATCGGCGCAGGCTTTGCCATGGGCGACCGGCTGCTGATCACGGCCGACACCTGGGTGGGCTTCTTCGACGCCTTCTTCGGCGCCCAGTATGCCGGCCTGCTGCCGGTGCCGGTGTCGATCCCGGTCGGGATCGGCGGCAAGGAGGCTTATCTCGAGCAGCTGCGCCGTCAGTTCGCCGCGTCGGGCGCGGTGGCTGCGGTCGGCCTGGACGAGCTGGCCGGCTTTCTTGCCGATGCCGCGAAGGAATTTCCGGCGGTTCGTCTCCAGGGCGGCATGGGCGCCATCGAGTCGCTGCCGGAGAAGCCGGTCGATCTGCGGCCGCTCGGCGCGGACGACACCTGCTACATCCAGTTTTCGTCGGGCAGCACGCGCCAGCCGCACGGCGTGCAGATCACCCAGGCGGCGCTGATGGCCAACCTGCAGGGCATCACCGGGCCGGGCGGCCTCGATGTCGTCGAAGGCGACCGGGCCACGAGCTGGCTGCCGCTCTATCACGACATGGGTCTGATCGGATTCCTGTTCTCGCCGCTCTCCGCCCAGCTCTCGATCGACTACCTGACGCCGCGCGACTTCGCGCGCCGGCCGATGCAGTGGCTGAACCTGATCTCGAAGAACCGCGGCACCATCTCCTACAGCCCGAGCTTCGGCTACGATCTCGCGGTGCGCCGCGGCGCGATGCAGGTGCCGGCCGATCTCGACCTGTCGTCGTGGCGCCATGCCGGCATCGGCGGCGACATGGTGCGCGCCGACGTGCTCGACCGCTTCGCGCAGACCTTCGAGTCCAAAGGCTTCAGGCCCTCGGCCTTCATCCCGAGCTACGGCATGGCCGAGGTCTGCCTCGCCATCACCTTCTGCCCGGGCGGCAGTGGCATGCGCACCGACACCGTCGACCGCACGGCACTCGCCGAGGCGCAGCGCGCCGAACCGGCAGCGAACCCCAGCGACAGCCATCGCGCCCGCCGCTTCGTGGTCTGCGGCGGGGTGTTGCCGGGCCATCGGCTCGAGGTGCGCGACGAAGGCCGTGTGCTGGGCGATCGCGCGGTCGGCCGCATCTTCGTGAAGGGCCCGAGCATCATGCCGGGCTACTTCCAGGAGCCCGAAGCCAGCCGTGAGGTGCTGTCGGATGGTTGGCTCGACACCGGCGACCTCGGCTACACGCTGAACGGCGAGATCGTGGTCACCGGCCGGGCCAAGGACCTGATCATCGTCAACGGCCGCAATGTCTGGCCGCAGGACATCGAATGGGCGATCGAGGCCCAGAAGGTGGTGAAGAGCGGCGATGCGGCGGCCTTCTCGATCGATACCGCCGACGGCGAGCGCGTGGTGGTCGCGGTGCTGGCCCGCGTGGCGGGCGACGAGGCGAAAGCGGCGCTGGCACGCGACGTGGCAGGCGCCGTGCGCGAGGCGGTCGCGGTCGATTGCGACGTCGTGCTGGTGCCGCCGACCATGGGGCTGCCCACGACCTCGTCGGGCAAGCTGTCGCGCAGCCGCACCAAGGCCAACTACCTCGCCGGCCGCTACGCGCCCAAGCCTGCCGCGGCCTGACGTGCCGAAGGTCGCGGTTACCGGGGCGACGGGCTTTGTCGGTCCGCATCTCGTCGCCGCGCTCGCCCGCCACGGCTGGAAACTGCGCCTGCTCATCCGCCGTTGGACGCCCTTGCCGTCGCTCGCAGGCGTCGAGGCCGAGATCGTCTGGGGCGACCTGTCGGACGAGGCGAGCCTCGAGGCGCTGGTCACCGGCGCCGACGCGGTGGTCCATGCTGCTGGCCTGATCAAGGCGCGCCGCCCGATCGACTTCGACAGGGTCAACCGCGACGGCACCGCCCGGCTGTCGGCGCTGGCGCCGGATATGCCGTTCCTCCTTCTGTCTTCCCTGGCGGCGCGGGAGCCGCAGCTCTCGTCATATGCGGCGAGCAAGCGAGCGGCGGAGGAGGAGGTGGCCCGCCGCTCCGGTCGCTGGCTCGCCGTCCGGGCCCCGGCGGTCTACGGTCCGGGAGATCGCGAAACCCTGGCCTACTTCAAGATGGCCAAGAACGGTTTCGCTTTGCAGCCCGACCGGCCGGGGGCCCGACTGTCCCTGATCCATGTCGAGGACTTGGCCGAGGGGTTGGCCCTTGCCCTCGACCGGCCCGTGCCTTCCGGGATGTACGAAATAGACGATGGCCATCTCGGCGCTTACGGCCATGCCGACATGGCGGCGGCAGCGGGCGAGGCCTTCGGCCGGCCGGTTCGGACGATCCGGGTCGGGCAGGGGCTGATGAGCGGCGTCGCTTTCCTGAACAGCCTGCGGCCCGGTCCCCAGATTTTGACCTCAGAAAAGGTCCGGGAATTATTTCATCCTGACTGGACTGTGCACGAGCCCCGGCTGCCCGGCGACCCGGTGCGCTATGGTCTTCAGGAGGGATTTAGACACACGATCTTGTGGTACCGCCGCCATGGTTGGCTCTAGGCTAGAAATTTGCAGTCTCGCGTCCGCCCGTCCGGCGCGTCCGGAAGCGTCCGGCCGAGGGGGTGGCGCCGGATTCCGGATTCTCGGCCAAAACCCTTATGGAATCGGCATCGGATGTGTCCGGCGTTCGGCCGGCTTCGCGCCGGACAACGGCGCCGCATTTGGGACGCGCGAAAGACCCTGAAATACGGCGTAACAAATTGTTATTTCACAAGGATTCGGGCATCCGCCACATAAGGCGCGTCTCAGCTCCCCGGGAGATATCCACTTTGCGTACTGCCGAAAACATGATCGTCGAAAACGACGGCACGTCTGTCCTGCTCCGCCGCGTGCCTGTGCGTGGCGAGGTGATGGCAGAGATTTGCACCCAGCTCGCTCCGTTCCGCACCAGTGACACCCAGGTCATCCGTGGCGAGACCGCCATCTCCAAGGACCTCGCCATCGACTCGCTCGCGGTCATGGACATGGTCATGGAGCTCGAGGATCGCTTCGACGTGTCGATCCCGATGAACGTCGTCGCCGAGATCCAGACCGTCGACGAGCTGGCCGACACGATCCTGAAGCTCGCCGCCCGGCGTTAGTTCGCCATGGGCCTGTTCGACCGCCATGCCGGTCTGCTGGACGCCTATCGCGACGTCCGTACGACCGGTGCCGACCCGTTCCAGATCCGCATGGAGCGGGTGCTGTCGCCGACCGAGGCGATCATCAACGGCAAGACGTGCCTGACCGTCGGGACCAACAACTACTTCGGCCTGACCTTCGATCCGTCCTGCATGCAGGCGGCGATCGACGCGATCCAGGCCGAAGGCACCGGCACGACCGGCTCGCGCATCGCCAACGGCTCGTACAGCGAGCATGTGGCGCTGGAGCAGGAGATCGCCGAGTTCTACGGCAAGAAGCACTGCATGGTCTTCACGACCGGCTACCAGGCCAATCTCGGGGTGATCTCGACCCTGGTCGGCCAGGACGACTTCCTGCTGATCGACGCCGACAGCCACGCCTCGATCTACGACGCCTGCAAGCAGACCCAGGCCGAGGTCGTGCGCTTCAAGCACAACGACCCGGCGAGCCTCGATGCGCGCCTGCGTCGGCTCAAGGACAAGAATGGGGGCGACAAGCCGGGCAACCGGCTGGTGGTGCTCGAGGGCATCTACTCGATGCTGGGCGATTCGGCGCCGCTCAAGGAGTTCGTCGAGGTCTGCAAGAAGTACGGCGCCTACGTGCTGGTCGACGAGGCCCATTCGCTGGGCGCGCTCGGCGACAACGGGCGCGGCCTCTGCGAATCGGCAGGCGTGCTCGACGATTGCCACTTCATCGTCGGCACCTTCTCCAAGACCCTGGGCGCGATCGGCGGCTACTGCGTCTCCAACGATCCGGATTTCGACATCCTGCGCGTCACCACGCGCGCCTACATGTTCACCGCCTCGCTGCCGCCGTCGATCGTGGCGTCGGTGCGCCAGGCGCTGCGCGTCGTGCGGACCCGCGGCGCCGAGCTGCGCCAGCAGCTCTGGGACAACGTCCACACGCTCTATGACGGCCTGGTCGCCCAGGGCTTCAAGCTCGGCCCCGAGTACGGCCCGGTGGTGGGCGTGCATCTGCCCGACCGCATGATGGCGATCGGCTTCTGGCGCGCCATGCTCGACGCCGGCATCTACGTCAACGTCGCCGTGCCGCCGGCCACGCCCAACGGCGTGTCGCTGCTGCGCTGCTCGCTGTGCGCCGTGCACACCAAGGAGCAGCTCCAGCACATGATCGAGGTCATGACCGGGATCGGCCGCCAGATGGGCGTGATCGGTCCCCAACTCAAGGTCGCGGGCGGCAGCCGCTAGCGGCCCCGCGATGTTCACGCTCGCTCATCTCTCCGACCCGCACCTGCCGATGCCGCAGGCGCGGATGGGGCAGCTCCTCAACAAGCGCGCGACCGGCTACGTCAACTGGTGGCGCCATCGCGTGCACTTGCATGTCCCCGAGGCGCTCGCCGGCATCGTCGCCGACATCGAGGCGCAGCAGCCCGACCACATCGCGTTGACCGGCGACCTGGTGAACATCGCCCTGCCGCAGGAATATCGCCGCGCGGCCGACTGGCTCACCGCCTTCGGCCCGCCGGACCGCATCACCATCATCCCCGGCAACCACGATGTCTACGTGTCGACGCCCTGGGCCGAGAGCCTCGGGCTGTGGGGCGCCTACATGGCGAGCGACGGCCAGCAGCCGGCGGCGGGCTTCGATGTCTTCCCGACGATCCGTCGCCGCGACGGCATTGCCCTGATCGGTCTGTCGACCGGTGTGCCGAAGCCGCCGTTGCTGGCGACCGGCGATCTCGGCGCGGGGCAGATCGCACGCGCCGAGAAGCTGCTGGCCGAGACCGGCGCCGAGGGCCTGTGCCGGATCGTGCTGATCCACCATCCGCCGCTCACCGACCAGTCGCGCTGGAAGCATCTCACCGATGCCTCGGCCTTCCAGGCGATGATCCGCCGCGTCGGCTGCGAGGCGGTCCTGCACGGCCACAATCACCGCAGCGAGATCGCGCACATCGCCGGCCCTAACGGCGCGGTGCCGGTGCTGGGCGTCAGCTCGGCCTCGGCGGCGCGCAAGAGCAAATACGGGCGGGCGCGTTGGCACCTGCTTCACATCGAGCGCGATGGCGAGGGCTGGCGGTTGCAGGTCCGGATCAGGGCGCTCAACGCCGACAACAGCGGCTGCGAGCCCGATGGCGACCTTGTGTTCCACAGTGGTGGCCGCCGCGCCATGGTAGCGTGAGGCGATGGCTTCTTCCGACATCGTGGTCACGCCGGTCGACGGCAAGTCCGACCTCAACGCCTTCATCCAGCTCCCGGTGCGGTTGTTCAAAGGCCGCAAGGGCTACATCCCGCACCTGAACACCGAGCGGCAGGAGGCCTTCTCGCCGAAGAAGAACCCGCTGTTCAAGCACGTCGAGGTCCAGTTCTTCCTCGCCCGCCGCGCCGGCAAGGTGGTGGGCCGCATCACCGCCCAGATCGATCGCGCCTACCTGGAGCGCTACAAGGACGACACCGGCCATTTCGGCTGCCTGGTGGCGGAGGACGATCCGGCGATCTTCGCCGCCCTGTTCGAGGCCGCCGAGGACTGGCTGCGCGCCAAGGGCATGAGGCGCGCCACCGGGCCGTTCAGCCTGTCGGTCAACGAGGAGGTCGGGCTGCTGATCGACGGCTTCGACAGCCCCTCGATCCTGATGGTGCCCTACGATCCGCCCTATTCGGGCCCGCGGGTCGAGGCCAACGGCTACGCCAAGATCAAGGACGTGTTCTCCTACAACTACGATGTCCAGAACGCGCCCGAGACCATCGGCAAGAAGCTGATGGCGCGCGCCGGCATGGAGGGCCGGGTCAAGGTCCGCACCGCCAACATGAAGATGTTCGACGCCGAGGTCCGCACCCTGGTCAGCATCTTCAACGACGCCTGGAGCGACAACTGGGGCTTCGTGCCCTTCACCCAGGCCGAGATCGACCATGCCGCCAAGGCGTTCGGGCCGGTGATCGTGCCGGAGCTCGCGGTGTTCGTGGAGGTCGACGACGAGGCGGTGGCCTTCATCGTGGCGCTCGCCAACCTCAACGAGGCGATCGCCGATTTCAACGGCCGCCTGAACCCGATCAACCTTCTGAAGCTGGTGTGGCGACTCAAGGTTGCCGGTCCCGAGAGCACCCGCGTGCCGTTGATGGGCGTGCGCAAGAAATACCGCAACCATCCGCTGATGGGCGCGGGCCTGGCCATGATGGCGATCGACCAGCTGCGCCAGAACGGCAAGCGGCTGGGCAAGAAGACCGCCGAGCTCGGCTGGATCCTCGAGGACAACAAGGCGACCAACAACATCATCCGCTCGGTCGGCGGCGTCCGCTACAAGACCCATCGCCTCTACGAGAAGCCGCTGGTGTGACGGAGACGCTTCCCGCGTCGGAGACCAAACCGGCCGCCATCCGCCACCCGTCCGCTCTCGCGCCCCTCGCCAATCCGGCCTTCCGCGGCATCTGGATCGCCAACCTGATGTCGAACATCGGCGGCTGGATGGCGAGCACCGGCGCGGCCTGGGAGATGACCAGCCTCAGCTCGGACCCGCTGTTCGTGGCGCTGCTGGCCGCCGCCGGCACGCTGCCGATGTTCCTGTTCTGCTTCTTCGCCGGCATCCTGGCCGACCGCTTCGAGCGCAAGCGCTACATCATCGTCTGCCAGTTCTGGATGATGGCCGTGGCCGCCACCTTGGCCGCCCTGGCCTTCCTCGGCCACCTGACCGCCTGGAACCTGCTGGCGCTGAGCTTCTGCATGGGGCTGGGCAACGCCATGAACGCGCCGGCCTGGCACGCCGTGGTGCCCGAGATCGTCTCGGGGCCGCAGCTTCGCCCCGCCATCGCCTTGAATTCCGCCGGCTTCAATCTGGCGCGCACGATCGGGCCGGTGATCGGCCAGATCCTGCTCGGCCTGGTCGGCGTCTTCCTGCTCTTCGCCATCAACACCCTCACCTATATCGGCGTGATCGCGGCGATGCGGGCCTGGAAGCGCTCGGCCGAGGCGCGCGCCAGCCAACGCCGCGAGGGCTTCCTCGAGGCTGCCCGCACCGGCATCGCCTTCGTCCGCGGCTCGGCCGAGCTGAAGGCGATCTTCGCCCGCGGCCTCTGCTTCTTCGTGCCGGGCATCGCCATGGGCACGCTGCTGCCGGTGATCGGCCGCTTCGAGCTCGAGCTCGACGAGTTCTCCTTCGGCGTCCTCTACGCCGTGTTCGGCGTCGGCGCGGTGGCCGGCGCGCTGTCGATGCCGACCGTCAACCGCCTGTTCGGCGCCGACCGTGCCAACATCTGGGCCATGGGGATCACCGCGGCGGCGATGATGGCGGCGGCGCTGGAGATGACGCCGGTCGTCGTCGGCATCGTGGTGACCCTGAACGGCGCCTGCTGGATGACCGTGATCGCCAACAACGGCGCCTCCGTACAAATGATACTGCCCAACTTCATGCGGGCGCGCGGCATGGCGGTACACCAGATGGTGTTTTTCGGTGCCATGGTTACCGGCTCGATATTGTGGGGCAAGATCGCCAACCAGTGGAGCGTGCAGACCGCCTTGATCGTCGCCGCGCTGGCGCTGCTGCCGCTCACCGCGCTCGCCGCGACGATCCGGCTGCCGGGCTCGACGACGCCGAAGGTGTGAGCGGGTAACCTCGCCGGGCGCTCGTGTGTTCTTTGCACCACAAGACCCCCAAAAATTTCCACGGCGGGGAAGAATCTGCTTGTAACCGCGTACATTAGTTGTAGATACCAAACCAAGACGCCCACGCACGTGCCGCTGGCCCATAGTGGTTACGCAACGACGGAAAGCGTCCTTTTTGGCAGTGCCGGCGTAAGCCGGGTCCGGAAGGGAGCTTCTGATATGTTTGCTTGCCGCGCGGGGCGTGTTCCCCGCTACCATGTCGTCAGCCCGGGGCTTGACCGGGCCATTTCGAAACAGAACCCGTCGAGTATCGGCTGACGAGCGCTGCCTGTCAGGCACCGCCGTCGCGTTACTCACCTTTTCGAATCTTCCGACAAGTTAGACGGGGAACCCCCCAGCAATGACCGAGCGTATTTCGCGTTATCTCCGAGAGCAGCAGCCCGAGACCCCTTGCCTGGTGATCGATCTCGACGTGGTCGAGCACAACTACCGCCGCATGCGGGAGCTGCTGCCGGCCGCGCACATCTTCTACGCGGTGAAGGCCAACCCGGCCGACAAGATCCTCGGCCGCCTCGCCACCCTGGGCTCGAAGTTCGACACCGCCTCGCGCGGCGAGATCGAGCTCGTCCAGGCCGCCGGCGTCTCGGTCGACCGCATCTCCTTCGGCAACACCATCAAGAAGGAGAAGGACATCGCCTGGGCCTACCAGCAGGGCGTGCGCCTGTTCGCCTTCGACAGCGAGGCGGAGCTGCAGAAGCTGGTCCGCGTCGCGCCGGGCGCCAAGGTGTTCTGCCGCGTGCTGGTCGATTGCGGCGGCGCCGAGTGGCCGCTCAGCAAGAAGTTCGGCTGCGCGCCGGAGATGGCCAAGGACCTGCTGCGCAAGGCCAAGGAGTGGGGGCTCGACGCCTACGGCATCTCCTTCCATGTCGGCAGCCAGCAGACCGACCTCGAGCAGTGGGATCGCGCCCTCGGCCAGGTGTCGCAGATGTTCTTCGCCCTCGCCGAGGCGGGCGTCGACCTGAGGATGGTCAACCTGGGCGGCGGCTTCCCCGCCCGTTACCGGGCCGAGGTCAACGGCATCGAGGCCTACTGCGAGGCGGTGACCCGCGCGCTGGTGCGCCACTTCGGCAACCACATGCCGGAGGTGATCATCGAGCCGGGCCGCTCCATGGTGGGCGACGCCGGCGTGATCCAGTCCGAGGTCGTGCTGGTCAGCCGCAAGGCCGCCAACGAGCGCAAGCGCTGGGTCTACCTCGACATCGGCAAGTTCTCTGGGCTCGCCGAGACCATGGACGAGAGCATCAAGTACCGCCTGCGCACGCCGCGCGACGGCACCCGTGTCGGCCCGGTGGTCCTGGCCGGCCCGACCTGCGACTCGGCCGACATTCTCTATGAGAAGACCGAGTACAAGCTGCCGCTGTCGTTGAAGCCCGGCGACAAGGTCGAGATCCTGTCGACCGGCGCCTACACGACGACCTACTCGTCGATCGCCTTCAACGGCTTCCAGCCGCTCAAGGCGATCTGCATCTAGCCTCTCTTCCTTCACGGAGACGAAACACGGGGCCTTGAGAAAGGCCCCGTTGCCGTTTAACGACCCAATTCAATTGCACCGGACAGGGGGCATGATGGCGAAGAAGTCCAAGAAGAATGCGTTCAAGAAGCACGTCGCGTTCGGCGGCCGCATGGTCATGATCGGCTTCGGCTCGATCGGCCAGGGCGTGCTGCCGCTGATCTTCCGCCACATCGACATCAAGCCGGAGCAGATCACCGTGATCTCGGCCGAGGACCGCGGCGGCCTCAAGGAGATGAAGAAGTTCGGCGTCACTTTCATCAGGAAGCGCCTGACCAAGGACAACCTGCGCCAGACCCTCGACAAGAAGGTCGGCAAGGGCGACTTCGTGGTCAACCTGTCGGTCGAGGTCGCTTCCACCGCGCTGGTCGAGCTCTGTCAGGAGAAGGGGGCACTGTACCTCGACACCTGCATCGAGCCCTGGCCCGGCGGCTACACCGACCCGAACCTCCCGGTCTCGCTGCGCTCCAACTACGCGCTGCGCGAGACCATGCTGGCGCTGAAGCCCAGGTACCAGGGCGGCCCGACGGCGGTGATCGCGCACGGCGCCAACCCGGGCCTGGTCTCGCACTTCGTCAAGAAGGCGCTGGTCAACCTCGCCAAGGATGCCGGCATGGGTGCGGTCAAGCCGACCGGCCGCGAGGGCTGGGGCGAGCTGGCGCGCGATCTCGGCGTCAAGGTGATCCACGTCGCCGAGCGCGACACCCAGGTCTCGAAGAAGCCCAAGAAGGTCGGCGAGTTCGTCAACACCTGGTCGATCGACGGCTTCGTCTCGGAAGGCAGCCAGCCGGCCGAGATGGGCTGGGGCACGCACGAGAAGGTGCTGCCGGTCGACGGCGCGCGCCACGAGTTCGGCTGCGGCGCGGCGATCTACCTGAACCGCCCGGGCCTGGTGACGCGCGTCCGCACCTGGACGCCGCTCGAGGGGCCGTTCCACGGCTTCATCATCACCCACAACGAGTCGATCTCGATGGCCGACTACTACACGGTCCGGGATGGGAATGGGGAGGGCGGCGACACCGTCGCCTACCGGCCGACCGTGCACTACGCCTACCATCCGTGCGACCAGGCGATCATGTCGATGCACGAGTGCGCCGGCAAGAGCCTGCAGCAGCAGAAGCAGCAGCGCCTGATGGTCGACGAGATCACCGACGGCCGCGACGAGCTGGGCGTCTTGCTGATGGGCCACCGGAAGGGCATCTACTGGTACGGCAGCCAGCTCGACATCCACGAGGCGCGCGAGGTCACGCCCTACAACAACGCGACCTCGATCCAGGTCTGCGCGCCGGTGCTCTCGGGCATTGTCTGGGCGCTGGAGAATCCGGAGCGCGGCATCGTCGAGGCCGACGAGATGGATTTCGAGCGCAACCTCGAGATCTGCATGCCGTATCTCGGCCCGATGGTCGGCAAGTACGGCACCTGGACGCCACTGCAGGACCGCGAGCAGCTGTTCCCCGAGGACCTCGACCGCGACGATCCCTGGCAGTTCAGGAACTTCCGGGTGACCTGAGGCCGACCATGCCGTTCACCCCCTTTCACCTGGGGCCGGGCGCCGTCTTCAAGGCGATCGGGGGCCGGCATTTCAGCTTCATGATCTTCGGCGGCTCGCAGGTCCTGATCGACCTCGAGCCGCTGGTGCACATGGTCCGGGGCGATCCGGTGCTGCATGGCCCGGCTCACACGTTTGTCGGTGCGCTCGGCGTCGCAGTGGTTGCGGCGGTCGTCGGACGGCCGGCGAGCGCGTTCGTCCTGCGCCGCCTCGGCGCGCGGGACGCTTCGATCGGCTGGACCGTCGCCGGCGTCAGCGCGCTGGTCGGCACCTGGTCGCATGTCGTCCTGGACGGGTTAATCCACCGCGACATGCATCCGCTGTGGCCGCTGGCCACCGGCAATCCGTTGCTCGGGCTGGTCTACGTCGAGACCCTCTACCAGGCCTGCCTGGCCTGCGGCGTGATCGGCGCAGCCGCGATCGCGCTGCGCGCCGCGGCGCGACACAGGATACACCGCCGCTCCGGAGCCGACTGAGCCGTCCTGGGATCAGGGGCCGGCCACCGCGCGCTGCATGGCCTCCAGCTCCTTGATCGCCTCCCAATCGGGGGTCAAGGCGCCGACGAGGCGGCCGATCACGCGATAGCGCATCGCCGCATCGAGGAGGACGATGCGGAATCTCGGATCGTCCCACATCGTCCGCACCTGGTGGCGCATGATGTCGACCTCGTCGGGCGAGAAGTCGCCCCAGTAGTACATCAGCAGCCCGATCCGCTGGCGCCAGAGCGAGTGGTCGTTGGGCGACATGTCGAGCGAGGTCATCAGCGGCGCGACGATGTCGCGCGACGGGGCTTGGCGGAAGCTTCGGATGATGGCGAGCCGCAGCCACGACCGTCCGTCGGCGGGATTGGCCTTCAGCGCCTCGATCGTGCGCTCCTCGGCCTGCGTCAGCCAGGTCGCGTGCTGCGGGCTGTCGTCCGGGTAGGCCAGCGCCAGCTCGAGCTCGACGACGCTGAGGTTGGCCACGTATCGCGCCGGTCGATCCCAGCGCAGCGCCTTCTGCAGCGTGTCGCGGCTCTCTTGCAGTTCCCCCAACGCAATCCGCTGGCCCGACAGGAGCGCGGACAAGCCGGCAGGGCCGCTTGCGATCGTGGTGGCGGTGATGGACCGCGGAACGGCCAGCGCCAGCAACGAGACGCCGAGCCCAAAAGCGAGGGCCGCCGCGGTCAATCCGATCTTGTCGATTGACCTGCGGCGGCCCCGCTTCTCAGGCTTTCCTTGCGCGACGCCCGTTGGCGAGCGCCCCATGCTACCTCACTGGCTGCCGACCGGCGGCGGCGGCGGAGGCGGCGGGGGGGGCGGCGGCGGCGGCGGAGGCGGCGGCGGCGGGGGAGGCGGCGGCGGGGGAGGCGGCGGCGGCGGCGGCGGCGGCGGCGGCGCCGGGGCGATACCGGTCTGAGCCTGCACCGCAGCGCCCGCAGTCGGGTTGGTAGCGTTCACCTGGCCCGTAAAGCTGGCGATGGCCGCGTTGGAACCGCCGTTAGCGGTGATCGCCCCCGCAACAGCCGGGGCCAAGGCCACGGCGTTGGGGCTTGCCGCAACGGCGCCGCCCACGACCGAGACGACGTTATTCGCGATCGCCGGTGGGGCTTGTGCGATGACCTGTGCGATCAGGGTCGCGTTCCCGGTGCCCGCCAGCGAGGTGCCGAGTGCCGCACCGCCGGCGCCACCGGCGACCAGGTTGCTGCCGACGACGGAGGCAATCAGGCTCGGGCTGCCCGAATTGACGATGGCCGCCGCGGCGGCGTTGATGGCCGCGGCGTTGCCGCCGGCAGCCACATTGGCCATGACGACGGCGACGGCATTGGCGTCGCCGCTGGCGATCGCCGCGTTCAGCGTGTTCGTCGTTGCACTATCGAGCTGTGCGAATGCCGGTCTATTTGGAGCGCCGCCGACGAGCAGAACGCCCGCGACCGCGATCGCGAGTGACTTCGTGATCCAACGCATGTTGCGTCCACCCCCCACCTAGAAGACGAGTTCGTTTGTGCCATTTCGCACCGCACCTGACAAGGTTGGACCGCTCAGGAAAGCGTGATGCCCAGGGGGCGAATCGACGCTATCTCACGACAGGTACGTTGCAGAGACACCGCCATCCACCACTAATGTATGGCCGTTGACATAAGAGGCGGCCGGGGAGGCCAGGAACAGGGCGGCGCCGGCGATCTCGGCCGGCTGGGCCCAGCGCTTGGCCGGGCAGCGCTCGCGCTGGCGCTCGCCCATCGGCGAGGCCATCAGCTCGGCATTGGTCTCGGTGGCGAAGAAGCCGGGGGACAGGGCATTGGCGGTGACTCCCTTGGCGCCGAGCTCGGCGGCCAGCGCCCGGGCCAGGGCCGCCAACCCGCCCTTGGCGGCGATATAAGAGGAGGCGCTGGGCACCGCGAGCTGGCCGGCGATCGAGGTCACCAGGATCACCCGGCCCCAGCCGCGCTCAACCATGCCCGGCACCACCAGCTTGACCAGGGCATGGGCGGCGGACAGGTCGACGTCGATCAGGCGGGCGAAATCGTCCGGCTCGATCTGGTCGAACGGCCGGCGGTCGCGCTCGCCGACATTGTGGATCAGCACGTCGACCGGCCCGATCCCGGCCAGCGCCTGGCGCATCGCGGCGCGGTCGGCCATGTCGAAGGCCACGGCGTCGGCGGCATGGCCGGCCTGGCGCAGGGCGTCGACCCTGTTCGCTAGGCGCTCCGCGGCGCGGCCGTGCAGCAGCACGCGCGCTCCTGCCTCGGCCAGCGCGCGCGCCATCTCCCAGCCCAGGCCGCGGCCCGAGCCGGTGACCAGGGCGGTGCGGCCGTCGAGGCGGAATTGATCGGGAAACGTCGACATCGGGGGGAACGCTCGTCTATTGCACGGTCGTCTTTAATGAATCCGAGTAAGCGTTGGATTGGCGAATGCTGCAACTACCCCCCTTGCAACTGCCTCGCGTGATCGGCCATCGCGGCGCGATGGCCTATGCCCCGGAGAACACGCTGGCCTCGTTCCATGAGGCCAGGCGGCGCGGCGCGACCTGGGTCGAGATCGACGTCAAGCTCAGCGCCGACGGCGTGCCGATCGTGATGCACGACGCCTCGCTCGAGCGCACCATGGGCATCGCCCGCCTGGTCGCCGAGACGCCGCGCGCCGAGCTGCCGGCCGACGTGCCGACCTTCGAGCAGGCGATCGCCTGCTTCCGCGAGCTGGGGCTCGGCTGCAACGTCGAGATCAAGCCATGCGAGGGCCGCGAGGCGGAGACCGCGCGCGTCGCCGTCGAGACGCTGCGCCGCGTCTGGCCGAGTGCGCTGCCGTCGCCGCTGCTGTCGAGCTTCAAGGACGCTTCGCTGAAGGCGGCGATGGCGGCGGCACCGGAGTTCGCGCGCGCGCTGCTGATCGGCGAGCTCGGCGAGGACTGGGAGGCGCGCGCCCAAGCGGTCGGCGCCGCCGGCATGAATGTCGGCAGGCGCAAGCTCACTGCGGCCGCCGCGGTGGCGATCAAGCGCGCGGGCCATGCGCTGTCGGTCTGGACGGTCAACGATCCCGACGAGGCGCGCGCGATCGTCGGCATGGGCGCCGACTGCATCATCACCGACGCGCCCGACGTGATCCTGCGCGCGATAGCTTAAAGGGCCGGCGTCGGCCCCTTGCGGTCGCGGCAGACCGCCTCGATGGCGGCCGCCGCGGCGCCCAGCCGCTCGCCGAGCATGCGGCAGGCGAGCTGCGAGGCCGGCGCGGGCTTCATGCCCAGCGTGAGACGCGGATCGTAGAGCGTGTGGATCAGATGCAGGTCGAGCGGGCTGAGCGCGCGCCGACCGTGGGTGTAACTCAGGATGCTGTCGGCGGCATGCGGATGCGAGTTGAAGCCGAAGGCGTGCATCGCCTCGTGCACGGTGCAGCGGTCGATGTCGCGCATGCGGGTCGGATTGATGCGCAGCTCGCCGCGATTGATCGCCCAGCTCTTCCACCAGCTGTTGGCGAAGCAGTATCCCGCCTTGCCGTTCACGCCGTTCTCGTCGAAGTAGACGACGAAGTTGGCGCCGCTGCTCGCCGACAGGTCGACCACCGGCACGCCGGCCTCGACCGCGATCGTGCGTACCGCCTCGCGGGTGATGCGCACGAGGTCGGGATGGGTGCTGGGATTGTCGAAGCCGAGCTTGATCGGCTCGAGCCATTTGCGGACGCCGATCGGCCGGGCGTCGTCGTCGCCGAGCCTGAGCGCGCTCTCGTCGAAGGCGCGCGCGGCATCGGCCAGCATGTCGCGCGACTGCGCGCCGACGGGCGCTGGCAGCAGACCGGCCGCGAGCAGAAGACAGGCCAGAAATCGCATCATCGTGCGCCCCCGCGCCGCGCCCCATCCTAGCCCGGTTGCCGCTGAAAAGGGGGTTGCGCCGGGGGATAGTCTTGAGGGACTGTAATCTAACTGAAATAAGACAGTCGCATTGAAGTCTCGGGTCCCGCCGATACAGGGGCCGGGCCGGGACTCATTTGGGAGGCTTTTCGAGCATGTCACGCATTCTGCTGTCGTCCGTTGCGGCGGTCGCCGTCATGGCGAGCGCGCACGGCGCTGCCGCGCAAACCGAGATCCAGTTCTGGCACGCCATGGGCGGAAACCTGGGCGACACGGTCAACGAGCTCGCCGCCGGCTTCAATGCCTCGCAGAAGGAATACAAGGTCACGGCGGTCTACAAGGGCTCCTACACCGAGACCCTGACCGCGGCGATCGCCGCCTTCCGCGCCAAGCAGGCGCCGCACATCGTGCAGGTGTTCGAGGTCGGCACCGCCAACATGATGGCCGCCAAGGGCGCGATCTATCCGGTCTACCAGGTGATGGCCGACGCCAAGGAGCCGTTCGATCCCAAGGCCTATATCGGCCCGGTCTACGGCTACTACTCGACGACCGACGGCAAGCTCTTGTCGATGCCGTTCAACTCCTCGACGCCGGTGCTCTACTGGAACAAGGAGCTGCTGCAGAAGGCCGGCCTCGATCCCAACAAGCCGCCGACAACCTGGGACGAGCTGGGCGAGATGGCCGGCAAGGTCGTCGCTGCCGGCGGCAAGTGCGGGTTCACGCCGCAGTGGCAGACCTGGACGATGATCGAGAACTACGGCGCCTGGCACGACCTGCCGTTCGCCACCAAGGCCAACGGCTTCGGCGGCACCGACATCGAGCTGAAATTCAACGACCAGCCGCGCATCAAGCACATCCAGCGCCTGGCCGACTGGAGCAAGGACAAGCGCTTCGTCTACGGCGGCCGCGAAGGCAAGTCGGACTCGCTGTTCAACGGCGGCGAGTGCGCCTTCCGCGTCGGCTCGTCGGGCTCGGCCGCGGGCGCCGAGAAGGCGCTGGGCAAGGACAAGGTCGGCATCGGCATGATGCCGTACGACCCGGCCGTGCGTCCGAAGCCGCAGAACTCGATCATCGGCGGCGCCACCCTGTGGGTGCTGCAGGGCAAGCCGAAGGCCGAGTATGCCGGCGTCGCCAAGTTCATGACGTATCTCTCGAGCACGCCGGTCCAGGCCAAGTGGCACCAGGACACCGGCTACGTGCCGATCACGCTGGCCGCCGCCAGGGCGACCGAGGACGCGGGCTTCTACAAGGCCAACCCGGGCCGCGACGTCGCGGTCAAGGAGCTGACGCTGAATCCGCCGACCGACAACTCCAAGGGCCTGCGCATCGGCAACTTCGTGCAGATCCGCGACGTCGTCGACGAGGAGCTGGAATCGGTGTGGTCGGGCAAGAAGGACGCCAAGACCGCGCTCGACGAGGCGGTCAAGCGCGGCAACGAGCTGCTGCGCAAGTTCGAAGCGGCGAACAAGTAGCAGAGACGGCGTGGCGGCCTGCCCCCTCCCTGCCTCCCCCGTCAGACGGGGGAGGCGCCCGAAGGGCGGAGGGGGAAGGCCGCGCGGCTAAAACCGATGGAAAAGCGCGTCACTTTCAACGAGCGGTGGCTGCCCTATCTTCTGGTGGCGCCGCAGATGGTCATCACCATCGTCTTCTTTTTCTGGCCGTCGGCCCAGATGCTGTTCCAGTCGGTGGTGGTCGAGGACGCGTTCGGCGGCAACACCAAGTTCGTCTGGTTCGAGAATTTCACCAGCCTGCTGAAGGAGCCCGCCTACTACGATTCGGTGCGGGTCACGCTGGTGTTCAGCTTCCTGGTGGCGGCGGTGGGGCTCGCCCTGTCGCTGCTGCTGGCGGTGATGGCCGACCGCATCATCCGCGGCGCCTCGGCCTACAAGACCATCCTGGTGTGGCCGTATGCCGTCGCCCCGGCCGTCGCCGGCGTGCTGTGGGGCTTCCTGTTCAATCCTTCGGTCGGCACGGTGTCGTGGCTGCTCCACGGCATCGGCATCGACTTCAACTACGTGACCAACGGCAACCAGGCGCTGATCCTGATCGTGATCGCCGCGGTCTGGAACCAGGTCAGCTACAACTTCCTGTTCTTCCTCGCCGGCCTGCAGTCGATCCCGAAGTCGCTGATCGAGGCGGCGGCGATCGACGGCGCGGGACCGGGCCGGCGCTTCTGGGACATCGCCTTCCCGCTGCTCTCGCCGACCGGCTTCTTCCTGCTGGTGGTCAACATCATCTACGCCTTCTTCGGCACCTTCGGCGTGGTCGCCTCGCTGACCCAGGGCGGGCCGGGGCAGGCGACCAACATCCTGGTCTACAAGGTGTGGAACGACGGCTTCCGCGGCCAGGATCTCGGCGGCTCGTCGGCGCAGTCGGTGATCCTGATGCTGGTGGTGATCCTGCTGACCGTCGTGCAGTTCCGCTTCATCGAACGGCGGGTGCATTACTGATGCCCAACTCCACATGGTAGAGAACCGCCCCTGGCTGACGGCGTTCAGCCACCTCGTCGTGCTGCTGGGCGTGCTGGTCATCGCCTTCCCGATCTGGATGACCTTCGTCGCCTCGACCCACGACCAGGCGACCATGCTGCGTCCGCCGGTGCCGATCTGGCCGGGCACGCACCTGTTCGAGAACTATCGCGAGGTCATCCTCAACGGCTACGGCGGCAAGGTCGGCAGCGTGCCGCTGGCGATGACGCTGTTCAACAGCATGGTGATGTCGCTGGGCATCGTGATCGGCAAGCTGCTGATCTCGATCATCGCCGCCTTCGCCATCGTCTATTTCAAGTTCCCGCTGCGCATGACCTGCTTCTGGGCGATCTTCGTGACGCTGATGCTGCCGGTCGAGGTGCGCATCGTGCCGACCTACGGCGTCGTCGCCAACCTCGGCATGCTCGATTCCTACGCCGGCCTGATCGTCCCGCTGATCGCCTCGGCGACCGCGACCTTCCTGTTCCGCCAGTTCTTCCTCAGCGTGCCCGACGAGCTCGCCGAGGCGGCGCGGGTCGACGGCGCAGGGCCGATGCGCTTCTTCTTCGACATCCTGCTGCCGATGAGCCGGACCTCGATCGCGGCCCTGTTCGTGATCCAGTTCATCTACGGCTGGAACCAGTATCTCTGGCCGCTGCTGATCACGACCAAGGAGAGCTTCTACACCGTGGTCGTCACGGTCTCGCGCCAGGTCCAGGTGACCGACGCGGTGCCGCAGTGGAACCTGCTGATGGCGATGGCGATGCTCGCCATGCTGCCGCCGGTGATCGTGGTGGTGTTCATGCAGCGCCAGTTCGTGCGCGGCCTGGTCGAGACGGAGAAATAGGATGGCGCAAGTCCATCTGCGCGGGGTCAAGAAGACCTACGACAACAAGGTCGCGGTCATCCACGGCATCGACATGGAGATCGCCGACGGCGAGTTCATCGTCATCGTCGGTCCCTCGGGCTGCGGCAAGTCCACCCTGCTGCGCATGGTGGCGGGGCTGGAGCGCATCACCGGCGGCCAGGTCGCGATCGGAGACCGCGTGGTCAACGACCTGGAGCCCAAGGACCGCGACATCGCGATGGTGTTCCAGAACTACGCGCTCTACCCGCACATGAGCGTGTACAAGAACATGGCTTATGGCCTGAAGATCCGCGGTCTGCCCAAGGCCGACATCGACGCCCGCGTGCGCAAGGCGGCCAAGATCCTCGAGCTCGAGAAGCTGCTCGAGCGGCTGCCGCGCCAGCTCTCGGGCGGCCAGCGCCAGCGTGTCGCGATGGGCCGCGCGATCGTGCGCGAGCCGGCGGTGTTCCTGTTCGACGAGCCGCTCTCCAACCTCGACGCCAAGCTGCGCGTCCAGATGCGGCTTGAGATCAAGCGGCTGCAGCGTGAGCTCGATGTCACCTCGATCTACGTCACGCACGACCAGGTCGAGGCGATGACGCTCGCCGACCGGCTGATCGTCATGAATGCCGGCGTCGCCGACCAGATCGGCACGCCGATGGACGTCTACGACAAGCCGGCCTCGGTGTTCGTCGCGGGCTTCATCGGCTCGCCGGCGATGAACTTCCTCGCCGCCAAGGTCGGCGCCGACCAGAAGTCGGTCGATCTTGCCGGCACCGGGGCGAAGCCGGTCAGCCTGCCGCTCGCCGTGGCGACCTCGGCCGTCGCCGGCACGCCGCTGGCGCTGGGCCTGCGGCCCGAGCACCTGCTGCCGGCGAGCGACGGGCCGCTCGAGTTCGAGATCGAGATGGCCGAGCCGCTGGGCGCCGACACCCTGCTGCACGGCCGCTTCGGCGATGCGCGCGAGCTGGTCACGGTGCGCCAGGGCGGCCATGTCACGGCCGCGCTCGGCGAGGTCCACCGCTTCTCGATCGGCGCCACCCGGCTACACCTGTTCGATTCGCAGACCGGGCGGCGCATCGCCGATGCCTGAGGCGCGGCGGTGCCGCTGATCCGGAGGCTGTCAGCCGTCGTGCGGCATCGCACGCGCTCCTTCAGGCGTTGCTGCCGTACTTCAGCGTGCAGCCGTAGGGCCGGGTCGAGGCGTCGGTCACCGGCTTGCCGGCCAGCACCTCGTCGAGCGCGACACGGACATACTGCTTGGCCTTCGGCACGTCGGACACGCTCGACGACGGGATCGAATCGATGCCGCCCTTGTAGACCAGCAGGCCCGAGGCATCGATGACGTACATGTGCGGCGTCACGGTCGCCCCGTAGGCGCGGGCGATCTTGCTTTGCGGATCGAGCAGGAAAGCGGCCGGCGCGGCGTTGCGCGTCCTGGTGAGATCGTTGGCTTGCGCGGCGGTGACGAAGCCCTGCTCGCCGGGCGCCGAGGAGGCGACGGTCAGCCAGACCACGCCCTTGGCCGCGGCCTCGCGCTGCTGGGTCTGCATGTTGGCCGAGCTGTAGTGCTTGCGGACGTAGGGGCAGTCCTGGTTGGTGGTCTCGAGCACCACGACCTCGCCCTTGAGCTCGGCGAGCGACCAGGTCTTGCCGTTGCTGTCGGTGGCGGAGAAGGCGGGGGCCGCTTTGCCGAGATCGCTGGTGGCGAAGGCGGCGGCGGGAGCGAGCGCCGCGGCGGCGCCGCCGATGAGAAGAGAGCGACGCGGGACGATGAGCTTCGACATGCAGACCTCCTAGCGCCTGGCGTGCAGTTCGGAGAGGATCGCCGCTTCGGTCAGCACCTGCGGCAGGATCTTGGGGCGTTCGGCGCCCGGTGCCCAATAGAGATACAAGGGCACGCCGGCGCGGCCCAGTTCCTTCAACAAGGACGTGATCTCGGGATCGCGGTTGGTCCAGTCGCCCTTCAGCTTCACGGTCCCCGTCTGTTCGAACGCCTTGCGGGTCGCCGGCGTTTCCAGCGCCACCCGCTCGTTGACCAGGCAGGTGATGCACCAGGCGGCGGTGAAATCGACGAACACCGGCTTGCCGGCCGCTGCGGCCTCGGTCATGCGCGCGCGCGAGAACTTCTCCCAGCCCTCGAAATTGACGCCCTGCGAGGGGCCGCCCGCGGCCGACGCCGCCGTCGCCGGGCCATCCTCCAGCTTGAGCACGGCACCCAGCGCCAGCAGCACCGCGGCGGCGGCCAGCCCGCGCCGCACCCAGGTGCCGATCGAGCCGGGGGAGCTGAGCCGCAGCAGCCAGATCGCGAAGCCGATCAGCACCATGCCGCCCAGCGCATAGATCACGCCGTCCGGACCGGTCTGCTGAGTCAACACCCAGATCATCCAGACCGCCGACGCGAACATCGGAAAGGCCAGGAACTGGCGCAGCCGGTCCATCCATACGCCGGGCCGCGGCATCAGCCGCTGCAACGCGGGCGTCATCGACAGCGCGAGATAAGGCAGGGCGAGGCCGACGCCCATGGCGAGCAGCACGGCCACGGTCTGCGGCGCCGGCTGGCTGAGCGCGAAGCCCAGCGCCGCCGCCATGAACGGCGCGGTGCAGGGCGTCGCCACGACGACCGCCAGCACGCCGGTGAAGAAGGCGCCGGTGACGCCGCGCTTTGCGGTCAGACCCTGACCGAAGGCGAAGCTGCCGCCGATCTCGAACACGCCGGCGAGGTTGAGGCCGACGACGAAGAACAGGTAGGCGATCAGCAGCGAGAAGATCGGCGACTGGAACTGGAAGCCCCAGCTCACGTCGCCGACGCTCGAGCGGATCGCGACCACGACCGCGGCCATCGCCGCGAAGGCGACCAGCACGCCGCCGGTATAGGCAAGACCATCGCGCCGCATCGCGCTGCACTCGTGGCCGGCCAGCCGCGCGAAGGCCGCCGCCTTCATCGCCAGCACCGGGAACACGCAGGGCATCAGGTTCAGGATCAGGCCGCCCAGCAGCGCGAACAGCAGCGCCTGCACCAGCGAGATCGATTCGCCGCCGCTCGCCGACAGCGGCGATGCCGGCACGAAATTGGGATCGACCTTGGCGGTGACGTCGAAGGCCTGGCGCTGCTCGCCGTCGCCGGTCTTCTCGGTCAGCACCAGCGTGCCCGCGATCTGCTGCGGGGCGGCGGCCTTGGCCGAGGTATCGGCCTTGGCGTCGCCCTTCTTCAGCGGAATCGTGATGCCGTTCGCCGTCACGACAGCCTTCTGCTGCGCCATGTTGGCGACCGGTCCCCATTCGGCGGGGAAGAAGTAGGCGTCGCGGATCGTCTCGGGCTTCAGCCCCTTGGCCGCGACCTCGAGCGTCGGATCGCCCGCCTTCGAGAGCCCGAAGCGCGCGGGCCACGGGCTCTCCGTCGGTACCGTACGGCGCGCCTTGTCGAACAGCGCGCGGGTATCGGCATCGGCCGGCTTCGACGAACCGACCGGCAGGATGAGCGTGAACTTGCCCTCTTCGGGAATGCACACGTCCTCGCACACCAGCCAGGTGGCGTCGGCGTTGAGCGCGAGCTGGCCCGACGCGTCGGCGGCCGGCGTGATCCTGGTCAGCAGCAGGACATCGTCGTGATAGCCGTAGTTGATGACGCCGCCGATGTTGAAGAAGCTGGGCGCCGGCCAGACGATCGGATCGGCCTTGGCGCCGCTGAGCTTCCAGTTGATCTCGGTCGGCAGGCCCGAATCGCCGGGGTTCTTCCAATAGGTGTGCCACTTCGGCCGGATGGTGAGCCGCAGGCCGGCCCAGAACGGCTGGCCGGCGGAAACCTCGGAAACCTCGGAAACCAGCTCGGCGCGGATGTTCTCCGTCTTCACCACGGACGCCGGCGGGGACGACTGCGCGAACCCAGGTCCGGCGACGACGAGGGCGAGCAGGAAAGCAAGCAAACGGGCCATGATCACGCCCTTAAGTGACCCTGCCGGTACGTTCTGGCAAGCCAAGACGGATCACCGGGCCGTGATAGGGTGCCTGTGTCATGACACCAACTCTTTCCGCCCGCCATCTTTTGGACACGCTCGATACTCTGGCCCGCGTCGGGGCCATCGAGGGCGGCGGTTGCGCGCGGCTCGCGCTCACTGACGAGGACAAGGCCGGCCGTGACCTGGTGGCCGGCTGGATGAGGGATCTCGGCCTCGAGGTGCGCATCGATGCCATCGGCAACGTCGTCGGTTTGCGCGCCGGGCGCGAGAATACCGCCCCGGTGATGACCGGCAGCCACATCGACACCGTGCGCACCGGCGGCCGCTACGACGGCAACTATGGCGTCCTCGCCGGGCTGGAGGTCGTGCGCGCGCTGAACGAGGCGCAGGTCACGACGCGCCGGCCGATTGCCGTCGCCGTCTTCACCAACGAGGAAGGTGCGCGCTTCACGCCCGACATGATGGGCAGCCTGGTCTATGCCGGCGGCCTCCGCCTCAACGAAGCCTATGCCGCGACCGACAAGGACGGCGTCGCGGTCGGCGACGAGCTGCGGCGCATCGGCTATCTCGGGGCGACCAAGCCGGGCGCTCTGAAGCCGCACGCCTTCCTCGAGCTGCACATCGAGCAGGGGCCGATCCTCGACGAGGAGAAGGTGACGATCGGCGTGGTCGAGAGTGTCCAGGGCATCTCGTGGACCGAGTACACCGTCACCGGCGTCTCTAACCACGCCGGCACGACGCCGATGCGCCTGCGCCGCGACGCGGGCTATCTCGCGGCTTCGGTGAACCTGTTCGCGCGCAAGCTTGCCTGGGAGATGGGCGGCCACCAGGTCGCGACCGTCGGCTCGCTGGCGCTGCGGCCCAACCTGATCAACGTCGTGCCCAACCGCTGCGTCTTCACCGTCGACCTGCGCAACACCGACGAGGCCAAATTGAAGGAAGCCGAGGCGAAGGTCGCTGCGCACATCGCCGAGGTCGCGGCGGCCGAGCGGGTCGAGGTCGAGGCCAAGGTGCTGGCGCGCTTCGAGCCGGTGATCTTCGATGGCGGCCTGGTCGACCGCGTCGAGCATCATGCCAAGGCTCTTGCGCTGTCGACGCGGCGCATGCCGTCGGGCGCCGGCCACGACGCGCAGATGATGCAGCGCATCTGCCCCACGGCGATGATCTTCGTGCCCTCGGTCGCGGGGCTGAGCCACAACGTCAAGGAGCACACCGAGGCGGCCGACCTCGCGGTCGGCGCCGAGGTGCTGCTCAACCTGATGCTCGAGCTGGCCGAGTCCTGAGAGTCCGGCGAGTCCCGACCGTCTCAGACTCGTGAGGCGAGGCTTCGGATGGCATGGCCGGCATTGTACCGCGCCGAGGCGATCGCCGTCGGCACGGCATCGGATTCGAATCGATCGCGATCGGCAGCATGCGGGTTGACAGGACGCGATTCGCACCCGCGCGGGCGAGGCGACCGGCGAATTTCCGTGTGTTTCCCCGGCAAGCGACGGCTGGTTGTGGCCAACGCCTGAGAGTAAATTCCTGTCGATCTTTGTTCGCAACCCGCGGGGGGAAAACGGCTCATGCTGAAGGATCGCTACGGCCTTGACTTGACCACGGCGTCGGCCGCCGCGCGGGATGCCTACGTCGAGGCCTCCGGTCTGGCGCTGACCTTCTACCCGGGCGCCATCGAGGCCTATGACCGGGCGATCGCCGCCGATCCCGGCTTTGCCATGTCCCATGCCGGCAAGGCGCAGATCCTGCTGAGACAGGGCGACGCCGCGGCGGCGCGCGAGGCCCTGGCGGGCGCCAAGGCGCTGGCGGCGGGCGTGTCCGAGCGCGAGGCCAGTCACATCGCGTTCTTCGATCTGGTGTTCGCGGGCCGGACCGAGGCGGCGCTCGCGGCCTTGTACAAGCACCTCGCGGCGTGGCCGCGCGACGCGCTGGTCGTCAACACGGCCGCGAATCCCAACGGCCTGATCGGCAGCTCCGGCCGGCTCGGGCAGAAGCGCCAGATCGCCGAGCTGATGGACAGCCTGGCCCCGGCCTATGGCGACGATTCCTGGTTCGTCTCCTATCACGCCATGGCGCTCTCCGAGGATGGGCGGCTGGGGCCGGCGCGCGAGAAGATCGAGCGGTCGGTGGCGGCGCACCCGAACAACGCGCATGGCGCGCATGGCTTCGCCCACATTTGCTACGAGAGCGGCGATCTCGATGCGGGGCGTCGCTTTCTCTCCGCGTGGCTCACGACCTACCCGCGGGATGGCTTCTTCCACGGCCATCTGAGCTGGCATCTCTCGCTGTTCGAGATCCAGGCCGGCGACTGGACGGAGGCGTCACGCCTCTATCGCGACGCCATCGTGCTCGACCGGCACAGCGGCGGACCGCAGCAGAAGGTCTCCGATGGCGCCGCTTTCCTGTGGCGCTCCGAACTCGCCGGCCATCCGCGCGACGCCGCGGCCTGGGCTGCGCTGCATGCCTACGCAAAGAGCGCGCTGCCGCGGCCGGGCAGCGCGCTGGCCGACCTGCATGTCATCCTGGCGGAGGCCGTCGCGCGCGAAGCGGCCGGGCCCGACACGCGGGCCCGCCAGATCGAAGCCCTGGCCCCTGAGGGGCGATACCCCTCCGGCTCCTATCTCCCTGCGCTGGCGCCCGGCTTCGCCGCGTTCGCGCATGGCGATTTTTCCGCGGCGATCGAGGCGCTTGCGCCGCTCGCCGGCGAGAACGAACGCATCGGCGGCAGCCGCGCGCAACACGACCTGATCGACTTCACCTTGCTGCGGGCCTATCTCGGCGCCAACCGGCCGGGCGAGGCACGCGATCTGCTCGGCAGCAGGAGGCCGGGTGCTTCCGGCATTCCTGTCGTGGGCGCCGCAGCGATGCGGTGAAGGTCGCGCGACGGAAGATTTTGCCCGTCACCAGGCGGCGCGCAGGAAGCGTTTCCTCGTGACGCCGTCACTTTGGTTTTCCCGATCATTTACGACCAGCCAGGCCGGATCGATCTTCGATGCATGAGCATCATGCAGGCGAACGAGCGGCAGACCTTCCGGGCCAAGGAGTTGCGCGACAGGGTCGGCGACACCGAGATCACGCGCATGTTGGCCGTCGCCTTGGCGATGGGCGCCGACCGCGGCCTGAAGGAAGAGTTGCGGGGCCTGGCGGGCGCCACAGCAGGGTCCGCCTTCGCCGTCAGCCAGCCCGGGCAGGATGTCTGGCTGACCGTGGAGGCCGACCGTGTCGTGGCGGCGAGGCACAAGTCGGAGGGCATTGCCCTGGTGGAAGGGGAGACGCTTCGCGCCAACGGTCGGACCGTCGCGCGCGCGATGGCGGGCGCCCTTGCCCGATCGACGGCATTGGCCGATGCGACGAAGCTCATTGGCCCTTTGCTGGGGCCGGCAGAGACGCCTTCGCGGCAGGAGTTCGCGGCGCTCTTGCCGTGGGCCCCCGCGCTCGAGCAGGTGGCCTACAAGACGGCGGCTTCCATTGCCGTCACGCTCGACCTGCTGCGCGCGCATATCGTGCCGAGCCTTCATGCCGGAATGCCGGTGCCGTCGCACCTGCTGCGTCAGTACTGGCAGCGGATGCACGCCGCCGCGCAGTTCTTCCTGCTTGCCTCGGATGCGGCGGCGAGCCCGTGGCTCGGCGAAATGGCGCGCCAGTTCGACTGGGTGAACTGGACGCCGAGCTTCACGTTGTTGCGCGAACGCACGACGTGGCTCGCGGCCTGCGCCGCCCGTTCCGCAGCGGCTTTCGGCGAGCCGGTCGTGGCGTGCTATCTCGCGAAGCTTGAAGCGGCGCCGCATCCCTTCAAGGCCTTCGACGCCTTGTTCGGCCTGGCGGCGATCGCCCTGGGAAATCCGGCACTGGCGCCGGCGATCGCGGCAGAGTTGCGCGTCCTGCAGCGACTGGCCGATGCGGCTTCCACGCCATCGCCGTTCGTCCGGCGCGCCTGTCTCGACGCGATCGAGGTGATCGAAGGGACGGCGGATTGGGCGGGCGGCGGCTCGGCGGAAGTCGAGGCGCTTGGCTGGAAGGATGCCAAGGCCGGTCTGGCCAGTGAGGTCGCCTTGCGCACCGATCCGGCGCTCGTCACGCAGGCCGATCACGTGCTGGGATTTGCGATCCTGCCGACGGCGTTCGAAACACCAGTCGCCCATTTCAATCCTGGCGGGGCGGTGCGCCGTCGAGTGCGCCAATCGACGCCGCTCGACGTCGTTGCGGAGGTGGTGCTCGGCGCCTGGGCGCCGCCTGCGCCCCGTGCCGGCCGCGTCCTTCACTAGCAAGCCTTCAGACGATCGCGCTTTGGGCCGAGGGCGAAGCATTTCATGCCGTCCGGCGTCGCAAAAGCGACCGAGACGTTTCATTGACCGCGGCGGCGCTCGCGGCCAATTGTGAAGGCGTCACAGGAACACGATCCATGTCCGTTTGCGTACTCTCCTGTCGTTCGTGTCCCGGCTGCGCCCGCTTCACCGTCTGACACACCGCGGCTTCCAGGCCGGTCTTTTCCCCTCGATTCAGGACTGACGCCCCGCACCGGTAGCGGCGGCGAACGGAGATTTTCATGCTCAAACGACGCCATCTTCTCACGAGCGTGCCCGTGGGATAGGCCGGCCATGGATGTGGTGATGAAGGGCATCGTCGCGATGACGGCCGTGCTGCTCGTGGCGCTGGTCCTGACGAGCCTGCTGGCCTTCGGGCTGGATCGTCAGGCAAGCCTCGAGGCGGACCAAAACGATGCGGCCGGCGCGGCGGGACTGACCGAGGCCCTTCCCGGGACGATAGCCAGCAGCGTCCGTCGCGAGCGTTAGCCGGCGGCGGGCCGGCCGCCGGTCAGAGCACGCCGAGGAAGATGCGCTCTCCGCGCTCGCTGGTGCCGATCACCTTCCAGCCGGCCTTTTGATAGAAGCGGTCGGCGCGGCTGCCGGGCTGGGTGGTGAGCGAGCCTTCGCGATGGCCGGCCTCGCGCAGGCTGTCGAGCGCCTTGGCGAACAGTGCGCGGCCGATGCCGCGGCCCTCGTGCGCAGGATCGATGAACAGCGCGAAGATCGTGCCGTCGCGCGTGTCGGCGGCAGAGAAGCCCAGCACCTTGCCGTCCTCTTCCCACAGCCAGATGCCCGGGTTGGTCATGAACCAGGTGATCATGTCGTGGGTGACGCGGCTGCGGTCGCGCAGGACGTTCTCCTTCACGGAGAAACGGATCTCGCTGATGCGTTCGCGGTCGGCCTCGATGGCGCGTCGGACGATTCCCGGCATGGCCCGCGCATATGCCTCAGGACTTGCCGGGGAACAAGCGGCCGGAAACGGGTGTGCGCCACTGACCCCGCAGCGCGGCGGCCATGCTGGTGCAGAACTGGCAGTAGGGCCGGAAAAACTCGTCCAGCAGGGGCCGCCCGGCTGTCATCTTATAAAGTTGTCTGACAACTTCAGCCGCGCTAGCATCACCCCCGATGGCGGACAAGCGTTCCAGCAATCTTGCCGAGAAGGTCCTCGCGCGGCTCGGTGCCGACATCCGCGGCGGACGCCTCGCGCCCGGCGATCGGCTGCCGACCGAGCAGGAGCTGACCTCGAGCATGGGCGTCAGCCGTACCGTTGTGCGCGAGGCGGTGGCCGCGTTGCGCGCCGACGGGCTGGTGGTGACGCGCCGCGGCTCGGGCGCCTATGTCGCCGAGAATCCGACCGGGCCGTTCCGCATCGCCGCGCCGCCGTCCGGCAGCCTCGCCGCCGTGCTCGACGTCATGGAGCTGCGCCTCGCGGTCGAGGTCGAGGCGGCGGGCTTCGCCGCCGAGCGCGCGAGCCGCAAGCAGGTGGTGCAGGTGCGTGGCGCGCTGCGCGACATCGACCGCGCCCTGAAATCGGGCGACGGCGCCGTCGCCGAGGATTTCGCCTTCCACCGCGCCATCGCCGAGGCGACGGGCAACGCGCAGTTCCCGCGCTTCCTCGCCTTCCTCGGCAGCCACGTCATCCCGCGCCAGAGCGTGCGGCTCTCGGTCGACACGCCGGTCGAGCGCCGCGCCTACCTCGAGCGCATCCAGAACGAACACCATCGCATCGTCGACGGCATCGTCGCCGCCGATCCGGTGGAGGCGCGCCGCGCCATGCGCGATCATCTCACGCGCTCGCTGGAGCGCTACCGCAAGCTTGCAGAAGGATCGAAGCCATGAGTTTGGACAAGTCGCGGCGCATCGTCTTCACCGGCTCGGCCGGCGGCATCGGCACCATGACGCGGCCGCTGCTGGCGAAGCTCTATCCCGGCCTGGTGCTGAGCGACCGGGTCGAGCCCAAGGACCTGCAGGCCAACGAGACCTTCGTGAAGGCCGATCTGACCAGGCCGGAGGAGGTGGCGGCGGTCGTGAAGGGCGCGCACAGCGTGATCCATCTCGGCGGCCATTCGGTCGAGGGGAGCTGGGACCAGATCCTCAACGCCAACATCATCGGCTGCTACAACCTGTTCGAGGCGGCGCGTACGGCGGATGTGAAGCGCGTGATCTTCGCGTCGTCGAACCACGCCGTCGGCTTCTATCCGCGCAAGCGCAAGATCGGCACCGACGTCACGGTGCGGCCCGACAGCCGCTACGGCGTCAGCAAGGCGTTCGGCGAGGCGCTGGGCGCGCTTTACGCCGACAAGCACGGCATGGCCGTGACCTGCCTGCGTATCGGCAATGTCGGCTACAAGCCGCTCGATGTGCGGCGGCTGTCGATCTGGGTCTCGCCCGAGGATCTCGTGCAGCTCTTCCAGATCGGGCTGGAGCATCCCGACATCCGCTTCGAGATCATGTACGGCGCGTCGGACAACGCGGCTTCGTGGTGGGACAACAGCCGGGCGCACAAGCTCGGCTATCGCCCGACCGGCAGGGCTGAGGACCATCGCGCCCATGCCGAGGCCGAGCAAAAGAAGATCGGGCCCGATCCGGTCGGCGACGTCTTCCAGGGCGGCACTTTCACCTCGGCTGAGTTCACCAACGACGTGAAGCGTGCGGGACCCTGAGCAAAGGTTCCCCGGGAAGGTCATAAAAACAGCGATCGATCTACCGCTCCTTCGCCTCGTTTCCCGCGTTGCATGGGGCACCGATTGAGAAGGAGACAACCCCATGCGCAACAAGGATATCGCTTTGCACGGTCTGGCTGTCCTGGTGGGCGGCCTGCTCGCGACAGGCGCGACGGCGCAGACCGAGATGGCGAGCGCCGTGCCGACGCCGCAGCGCGACTTCCTGGTGTTCGCCGACAAGGGCGGCCACCTCTCGCCGACCGCGGCATCGACCGTGCGGACGGCTGCCGCCGAGGCGGGCAGCGCGCGCGTCACGCTGATCGGCCGGCCCGAGAACGTGGCACCGGTGAAGGCCGAGCTGCAGCGCCACGGCGTGGCGGCGAAGGCCATCGTCGTGAAGACGGAGGCCGCCCTGCCGGTCGCCAGGACGGCGGACGGCCTCAGCAGCCCGGCCGACCGCAAGGTCGAGATCAAGTTCTAGCGTTACTAGACGGTGACACTGCTCCCTCCGGCCGGCGATACTGCCGCCGGAGGGAGGCCATGAGCGTGTTCATCACATCCGGCGCGACCGGCGAAGGCTTTGCGACCCTGTCGCGCAACGGCATCGTGCTCGATGCCTGGTTTCCCGAACCCAATTTGGCTCCTGCCGGCGGCAAGCCGGCGACGACGCGGCTCTACCAGCGCGATGCCGCGGGCAATGCGCGCGCCGACGAGGTGCGCCAGGTCGAGATCGTGCCGATCCGCACCGACATCGCCGCGCTGCCGGATCCGCCGGTCGACGCCCACGATGCCTATCTGCGCCTGCATCTCTTGAGCCACCGGCTGGTCAAGCCGAACACGATCAACCTCGACGGCCTGTTCCAGAAGATCGAGACCGTGGCCTGGACGACGCTTGGGCCCTGCGCGCTCGACGACCTGACGGAGGCGCGCATCCGCGCCCGCGTGAAGGGCGTGGCCTTCGACGTCAAGGGCATCGACAAGATCCCGCGCATGACCGACTTCGTAGTACCGCACGGCGTGCGCATCGCCGACGCCGGCCGCGTGCGGCTGGGCGCGTACCTCGCCGAGGGGACGATGGTGATGCACGAGGGCTTCTGCAACTTCAACGCCGGCACGCTCGGCGCCTGCATGGTCGAGGGCCGCATCAGCCAGGGCATCGTGGTCGGCGCCGGCAGCGACATCGGCGGCGGCGCCTCGCTGATGGGCACCCTGTCGGGCGGCGGCAAGGAGCGCGTGAGCGTCGGCGAGCGCTGCCTGGTTGGCGCGAACGCCGGCCTGGGCATCGCGCTGGGCGACGACTGCATCGTCGAAGCCGGCTGCTACGTCACCGCCGGTTCGCTGATCAAGCTGGAGGACGGCCGCACCGTGAAAGCGCGCGAGCTGTCGGGTCAGTCCGGCCTGCTGTTCTGGCGCAATTCCCGCACCGGCGCGCTCGAGGCGATCAAGCGGAAGAAAATCTGGGGCACGCTCAATCCCCAGCTCCACGCGACGGCTGGGTAGCCCCTTAGAGCGTCGGGCGACCTCCCGAGAGTTCAACCGCTTCTCGCAGTGTGGCCATTTCCTCCGGCGCGGCCACATGAACTCGGTCATCTTCTTTGCGAAGGATTTCGTGCGATGTGCCGCGCTGGGCATCGAAAACGATGGCCTCGCGACAAGCTTCGACATATTCGGGCAGGTACCGAAGGCCAAGCGCGTGGTGACGCTGGATGGTGTCGGTGTCGACGTTGTGCCCGCCTTGCATCACTCCTTGTTTGACTCTGAATTCATTGAGTTGCGGCGTGGCCGTGAACAGGAAGATCAATCGTGTCAGATAGCCGGCGCCGTTCGCCTGGACGACGATTTGCAGTAGGCTGCGACTGGCCAGAGTGGACTCGATTGCAAACGAAACTCTGGATACCAGCAACTCGCGGCGCGCCCGAACGATACGTCGGCCTGCTGTGATGGCGGCTCTCTCCTAGTTCTCGGGCGAGAGCCGTCTTGCAATGTCGTCAGCGTTCAGGAAGCGGCCCGCACCAATCAATTCAGGAATGTAGACAGCCGCCAGGTCGACTTGCCGGCGCCGTTGGCACCGCCGATCAGCACCAGTCTCGGGTCGGTCACGCAGGCTTTTCGTCCGTGCGAAGCGCCACGTGTTTTACCTTTTCGACCGCGGCTCGGTCTCCATTGGGATAGACGGCATAGACGAAGTGGCTGTCTGCTTCGAAATAGGGAATACCGGCCCGGCGTGCTGCAGTCGTTGCGTTGGCGATTGCAACGGTGTTGGCTGCTTTGACCTCGTCCAGGAAGCGGTCCTTTTCCATGGTCATTAATTTATGGCGCGGGTTCCCCATTTTCCAGCACTATCCCCGGCGCAGGGAGGTGAGATGGCGCGTTTTCTGACGGTCGGGGCGGCGCAGATGGGCCCCATTCAGCGGAGCCACACGCGGCGCGACGTGGTCGAGCGGCTGGTCGCGCACCTGCGCGAGGCCAGGCGCATGGGCTGCGACGTGGTGGTGTTCCCCGAGCTGACGCTCACGACGTTCTTTCCGCGCTGGTGGATGACCGACCAGGCGGAGATCGACTCCTTCTTCGAGCAGGAAATGCCGTCGAACGAGACGGCGGCGCTGTTCAACGAGGCCAGGCGGCTCGCCGTGGGCTTCTGCCTCGGCTATGCCGAGCTGGCGCACGAGGACGGCCGCGTCAGGCGCTTCAACACCTCGATCATCGTCGAGAAGGACGGCCGCATCGTTGCGAAGTACCGCAAGGTCCATCTGCCGGGCCATGCCGAGCACGAGCCGCAGCGGCCGTTCCAGCACTTGGAGAAGCGCTACTTCGAGGTCGGCAATCTCGGCTTCCCGGTGTTCAAGGCGTTCGGCGGCAACATGGGCATGTGCATCTGCAACGACCGGCGCTGGCCCGAGACCTACCGCGTGATGGGCCTGCAGAACGTCGAGATGGTGATGCTGGGCTACAACACGCCACTGCACAACGCGCCGTCGCCCGACCACGACGAGCATTCGTGGTTCCACAACCAGCTTTCGATGCAGGCCGGCGCCTACCAGAACGGCACCTGGGTGGTCGGCGTCGCCAAGGGCGGCACCGAGGAGGGCGTGCCCTCGCTCGCCGACAGCATGATCGTGGCGCCCTCCGGCAAGGTGGTGGCGCGCGCCGGCGGCCTCTCCGACGAGCTGATCGTGCACCGCTGCGACCTCGACGCCGGCCAGAGCTACAAGCGCACGACCTTCAACTTCGCGGTCCATCGCCAGCCCGACGCCTATCGCCGGATCGTCGAGCAGAAGGGCGCCGTCGACCCCTAGATGAAGAGCCCGTGACCTTCCTGTTCGACAGTTCGATCAGCGCCGGCCTGCTGGCGATCGTGGTGATCGCGTTGCTGTTCGCGCTCGGCTTCGAGATGGTGAGGAGACGATGGTGGCGCGGCATGGCCGACGTGATCGGCGTGCCGGTCTGCACCACGCACATCCTGTCGTCGGGCGTCGCCGCGCGATGTTCGCCAACCGCTCGGGCCTTCAGGCCGCGACCCTGCGCAACGTCCTGCTGGGCTGGGTGCTTACGGTGCCGGCCACCGTTCTGCTGGGCTCGGTGCTGTTCGCCGCCAGCCTGTATGCGATCCTGAGCTTTGCCGATTAGGGCCCGCTGAACGTGCCGTGGCTCTGGTCGGGCGTGCCGCGGAACAGCGACATGTGGGTGTGGGTGGCGACGAACGGATCGCCGATCTTCTGGCGGCCCAGCACCACGGTGGTGCGGCCCAGCCGATCGAAGCGGTCGCCGTTGGGATGGAAGCCGTCGGAAGTCCACACGCCCATGCCGACCGCGGTCAACCGGTCGGCCGAGACGATCGCCTCGATCTTCCCGAGGTCGTAGCGGAAGTTGCGGATGGTGCCCCAGACGTTGCGCCACTGCTTCTGCTCGGCGAGCTCGCGGCCGTGCATGAAGTCGGTGAAGGTGCCGAAGGCGATCATGTCCTCGGCGAAGATCGGCCGCGCGCCTTCGTAGTCGACGGCGCGGCAGCGCTGCGACAGCGTGTCGAACCAGGCGCGGACCCTGGCGAGATCGTCCGAATCGACGGGCGTGCGCAGCTTCATGGCGATCCTATAGTCCGAAACGTTGCCAGTGGGCGCGCTCCTCGAGCGCGGCGAGGGTCGCGGGTCCGATCGACTCGAGACTGCCGCCGATACCGAAGCGCTGGAAGAAGCGGCGGCGCGGCGCGATCACCGGCAGGTGCACCTTGGCGCCGTAGCGCGCCTGCAGCACGGCGCGCAGCTCGCCCAGGCTGTCGACCAGCCCCATCTCCAGCCCACGCCGCGCGGTCCAGAACTCGCCGGAGAACAGCTCGTTCTCGTCGCCCTTGAGCTTGCCGGCGCGCCGCTCGCGCACCCAGCCCTTGAAGCCGTCATGGATCTCGGCCTGCAGCCGCTTCAGGCGCTCGACGTCGTCGGGATTCTCGTCGCGAAAGGGATCGAGCATTCCCTTCCGCTCGCCCGAGGTATGGACGCGGCGCTCGACGCCGAAGCGGGCGATCAGGTCCTTGAAGCCGAAGCCCGCCGAGATCACGCCGATCGAGCCCACGATCGAGGCTGAATCGGCCACGATCTCGTCGGCGGCGCAGGCCAGCCAATAGCCGCCCGAGGCGGCGACGTCCTCGACGAAGGCGATCACCGGCAGGTTCTTCTCTCGGGCGAGCAGGCGGATGCGTTGGGCGATCAGCGCCGACTGCACCGGCGAGCCGCCGGGCGAGTTGATGGCGAGCGCTACCGCCTTGGCATGGCGCTGGCTGAAGGCGCGGGCGAGCAGCGGCGCGGTGCTTTCGATCGACAGGCCGCGCGGGCCGAACAGGCTGCCCGAGGCGATGACGCCGCTCAGCCGCACCACCGGCACCACCGGCCCGCGGCGGAAGCGATTCCTCAACCATTCCAACATGGCCGGCACTGTCGCGGCGCGGTCGCTAGAAGTCCAGCGCAGCGGCGTGGCGCAGGATCGCCTCGGCGGCGTCGGTGTAGCCGCCTTGCGGAGGATGCAGCGTCAGCGGCGGCGATTCGCCGACCGACGGCATCGCCGCGCGGCGGGCCCGCACCAGCACGCGCGGGGCCGGCGGCAGGCGCTTGACGGTGAGGGCGCCGCAACCCAGCCGGACCAGGTGGATGGCGATCTCCTCCATCCGGTCGCTGCGGTGGATCAGGGTCAGGGTGCCTGAAGGTTTCAGCGCGCCGACCGCAACTTCCAGCCAACGGCCGAGGTCGGCGCTCGATTCGACGGTCGCCAGCGCCTTGCTCGGATCGGGCGGCGGGTCGGCCACGGCGGCGGTAAGGTATGGCGGGTTGGTGACGACCTGGTCGAACAGGCCGAGGTCCGGGAGCGGCCGGGCGAGGTCGTGAACGATGGTCTGCAGGCGTTCGCTGAGGCCGTTGCGCGTGGCATTGCGCCGGGCGAGATCGGCCAGCGCCGGCTGCAACTCGATGCCGACGACCGTGCACGCGGGCACCCGGATGGCGAGACAGAGCCCGACCGCGCCGACGCCGGCGCCGAGGTCGAGCACCCGCTCGCCGGGTGCCGGGTGGACCGCCGCCGCCAGCAGAACGGCGTCGACGGCCACCCGATAACCGCGGCGTGACTGCAGGATGCGCACGCGGCCGCCCAATAGAGCGTCTTCGGTCAGGACGGTTTCCATGCTAGGGGCCTACCCTAGCTTCACGACATCGTGTCGCAACATGGCTTCTACGGAACGGATTATCTTTTCGGTATGGCCACGGTTGTTTCCCTCGAAGGCAAGCGCAAGGCGCCCAGCCTGGAGCCGCTGCTGGCGCTCTGCGCCGAAGACATGGTCCGGGTCGATCGTGAGATCCTGGTCCGCATGCGCTCTCCGGTTGCGCTCATCCCCGAGCTCGCCACTCACCTGGTCGGCGCCGGCGGCAAGCGCATGCGCCCGCTCCTCACCGTGGCGGCGGCGCGGCTGTGCGGCTATCCCGGCGACGACGACCGCCATGTGAAGCTCGCGACCTGCGTCGAATTCATCCATTCGGCCACGCTACTGCACGATGATGTCGTTGATGTGAGCGCGCTGCGCCGCGGCAAGCCGAGCGCCAACTCGCTGTGGGGCGACAAGGCTTCGGTGCTGGTCGGCGACTTCCTGTTCACCCGTTCGTTCGAGCTGATGGTCGAGGTCGGCTCGCTCGACGTGCTGGGCGTGCTGAGCCGCGCCTCGTCGACCATCGCCGAGGGCGAGGTGCTGCAACTCGTCACCCAGCGCGACATCTCCACGCCCGAGGCGACCTACCTCGAGGTCATCAAGGGCAAGACCGCCCGGCTGTTCGCCGCGGCGGCCGAGGTCGGCGCCATGATCGCCGGCCGCAACGGGGCGGAGCGCGTCGCGCTCGAGAGCTTCGGCATGAATCTCGGCATCGCCTTCCAGCTCGTCGACGATGCGCTCGACTATGCCGGCCGCGAGGCCAAGCTCGGCAAGAGCGTCGGCGACGACTTCCGCGAGGGCAAGCTCACGCTGCCGGTGATCCTGGCCTTCCTGCGCGGCGGTGCGGTCGACCGCGCCTTCTGGAAGCGCACCATCGAGAAGCTCGAGCAGCGCGGCGGCGACCTCGAGCAGGCGCAGGCCCTGATCGAGCGGACCAACGCGTTGACCGACACGCTCGAGCGGGCGCGCCACTACGGCGCCATGGCGCGCGATGCGCTCGGCCTGTTCCGCGATTCGCCGCTCAAGTCGGCGATGCTCGAGGCCGTGGACTTCGCCATCGACCGGGCGCACTAGAGCCGCTTTAATCGCGGCCTCATGGCCGCCAAACATATCCTCGCCATCGACCAGGGCACGACCAGCACCCGCGCGATCGTGTTCGGCCCCGCGGGCCATCCCGTGGCGTCGGCGCAAAAGGAACTGCCGCAGATCTTCCCCAAGCCCGGCTGGGTCGAGCACGACCCGGAGGAGATCTGGCGGGCCACCGTCGAGGTCTGCCGTGGCGCGCTGGCCAACGCCAGGCTGGCGGCCAAGGACATCGCCGGAATCGGCATCACCAATCAGCGCGAGACCACGGTGGTGTGGGACCGCGCCACCGGCAAGCCGGTGCACAACGCCATCGTCTGGCAGGACCGCCGCACGTCCGACAGGTGCGCCGAGCTGAAGCGCGCCGGCCACGAGAAGATCTTCTCGCAGAAGACCGGCCTGCTGCTCGATCCCTATTTCGCCGGCACCAAGATCGCCTGGATCCTGCAGAACGTCGCCGGCGCCCGCGCCGCCGCCGAGAAGGGTGCGCTGGCTGCGGGCACGATCGAGAGCTTCCTGCTGTGGCGCCTGACCGGCGGCAAGGTCCATGCGAGCGATGCGACCAATGCCAGCCGCACCCTGCTGCTCGACATCCGCAAGGGCGCCTGGGATGCCGAGCTGGGCAAGCTGCTGGGCGTGCCGGCCTCGATGTTGCCGACGGTGGTCGACAATGCCGCCGAGTTCGGTGTCGCGACCGCCGACATCCTGGGCGCGCCGGTTCCGGTGCTCGGCATGGCGGGCGACCAGCAGGCGGCGACGGTCGGCCAGGCCTGCATCAAGCCCGGCATGGTCAAGGCGACCTACGGCACCGGCTGCTTCGCGCTGCTCAACACCGGCAACATCGCCATGCAGTCGAGCCACCGGCTGCTGACCACCATCGCCTACCAGCTCGGCGGGCGGCGCACCTACGCGCTCGAAGGCAGCATCTTCATCGCCGGTGCCGCCGTGCAATGGCTGCGCGACGGCCTGCGCCTGATCGAGAAATCGTCCGATGTCGAGGCGGTCGCCGCCAAGGCCAAGGACGGCCACGGCGTCTACATGGTGCCGGCCTTCGTGGGCCTCGGCGCGCCCTACTGGGATGCCGAGGCGCGGGGCGCGCTGCTCGGCCTGACCCGCGACACCGGCCCGGCGGAGATCGCCGCCGCCACCCTCGATTCGGTGTGCTACCAGACCCGAGACCTGATCGAGGCGATGCAGGGCGACGGCGCCCAGATCGACGAGCTTCGGGTCGATGGCGGCATGGTGGTCAACGACCCGCTGATGCAGCGCCTGGCCGACACCGTCGGGGCGCCGGTCGAGCGGCCCACGGTGATCGAGACCACGGCCCTGGGTGCGGCTTTCCTGGCCGGCCTGCAGGCGGGCCTGTGGCCCTCGCTGGAGGCGCTGTCGGCCACCTGGTCGCTCGACCGGGCCTTCCGGCCGGCCGAGGCCGCGCCCTCGCGCGACCGCCGCTATGCCGGCTGGCAGGCCGCCGTCCGCCGGGTGCGCAGTTCCTGAATTCATGCCCACGATCGCAGTCGTCGACGGCATTCTGATCATTCTGTACTTCAATGATCACGCGCCTCCGCATTTTCATGCCCAGGGCGCCGACTTTCACGCTCGCATCCGGATCGAAGACGGCGGCGTTATTGATGCGGAAGGAAGGCTGTCGCCTCGTCGTCAGCGCCGTTTGCGGGACTGGACGCTGGCTCGCCGGGACGAATTGATGGACAATTGGGTGAAAGTGAGAGCAGGCGAGGTCCCAAGGAGACTAGACTGATGGCTCGACATGCAATTCGCCGCGCCACGCCCCAGCCTGATTTCATCGTCGCGATCGAGTGGGCCGACGGCTCTTCCAGCAAGGTTGATTTCCGCGCCGAAATCGCCCGCGGGAGGGCATTGGCTTCGCTGCGGCAGCCGGCGATCTTCCTGCACCGCCTGTTCGTGCAATCTGCCGGCGAAAGTTTGGCCTGGGAAACCCCCGCCGGCTTGGTGGACTTCCATGCCGATGAGCTCTGGCTACGCAGCCACAAGTCTGTAGCTGCCGAATAGGAGCGCTTGCTGCCTCGGGGCGCCGCCACTAGGTTGCGCCCCGCCATGAACCGGTCCAACCCCGTCTATTGCGCCGTCGATACGGTCGATCTCCCGCAGGCCGCCAAGCTGATCCGCACGGTGGCCGGCGGGGCGCGGCCGGCGGTCGGCGGCATCAAGCTGGGGCTGGAATTCTTCCTGGCACACGGCGCGCCGGGTGTGCGCTACGCCTTCCCGGCGCCGGTGCGGGCGACCGGCATCGGCTTCTTCCTCGATCTGAAGCTGCACGACATTCCCAACACGGTGGCCGGCGGCATCCGCGCCGTGGTCGAGCTGGAGCCGACTTTCATCACCATCCACACCGCCGGCGGGCCGGCGATGATGAAGGCCGCCGCCGAGACGGCAGCCGCCGAAGCCAAGCGCATCGGCGTGGCGCGGCCCAGGCTGCTCGGCGTCACCGTGCTGACCTCGCTCGACAAGTCCGACCTCGAGGCGACCGGCGTGGCCGCCGATCCGTCGGCGCAGGCGGTGCGGCTCGCCACATTGGCCCGCGCGAGCGGTCTCGACGGCGTGATCTGCTCGCCGCTCGAGATCGAGGCGCTGCGCAAGGCGTGCGGCAAGGACTTCGTGCTGATGGTGCCCGGCATCCGGCCCGCAGGCTCCGCGAGCGGCGACCAGAAGCGCGTGATGACGCCCAAGCAGGCCGTCGCTCTCGGCGCCAATCACCTGGTGATCGGCCGGCCGATCACCGAGGCCGCCGATCCCGATTCGGCCGCGCAAGCGATCGCGCGCGAGCTCGGCGCGCTCTGACCATGACCGTCGAAGTCAAGATCTGCGGACTCTCGACGCCCGAGACGATCGACGCGGCGGTGCGCGGCGGTGCGCGTTATGTGGGCTTCGTGACCTATCCGAAATCGCCCCGCTACATCTCGACCGAGACGACGCGGGCGCTGGGCGCGCTGGTGCCCAAAACGGTCATCCGGGTCGGCCTGTTCGTCGATCCCGACGATGCCCTGCTCGACGAGAAGCTCGCGACCGGCGCGCTCGACCTTCTGCAGCTCCATGGCGGCGAGACGCCCGGGCGGGTCGCGGCCATCAAGCAACGCACCGGGAAACCGGTGATGAAGGTGATCAAGGTCGGTGCGCCCGACGATGTCGAGCGGGCTTTCGCCTATGCCGGCGTCGCCGACCGGCTGATGTTCGAAGGCGCCGAAGGCACCCTGCCGGGCGGCAATGCCATGACCTTCGACTGGACGTTCCTGTCCGGCCGAACGATCCCTCTGCCGTGGATGCTGGCCGGTGGGCTCACGCCTGGCAATGTTGCCGAGGCCGTGCGGGTTACCGGTGCCCGGACGGTCGACGTTTCCTCTGGCGTCGAATCCAGCCGCGGTGTGAAATCCGCCGATCTCATTCGCGCTTTTCTCGACGCGGTGAAGGCGCTTTAAGGTGACCCGATGAAGACTGAACAGCGGCTGAAGGAGCTCGGCATCGAGCTCGCCAAGGCGACCTCGCCGATGGCGAACTACGTGAATGCCGTGCGCACCGGCAACCTGCTCTATCTCGCCGGCAAGGGGCCGGGCCTGCCGGGCAAGCCGCTGCCGGTCGGCAAGGTCGGCCGCGACCTCACTGTCGAGCAGGCCTACGAGCACGCGCGCGAGACCGGCTTGAGCCTGATCGCGGTGATGAAAGCCGAGCTCGGCGACCTCGACAAGGTGAAGCGCATCGTCAAGGTGCTGGGCATGGTCAATGCCACGCCCGAGTTCGGCAACCAGCCCGAGGTGATCAACGGCTGCTCCGACCTGTTCGTCGAGGTGTTCGGCGATCGCGGCCGCCACGCCCGCTCGGCCGTCGGCATGGGCTCGCTGCCGCGCGGCATCCCGGTCGAGATCGAGGTCATCGTCGAGTTCGAAGGCGACGCCGCGCCGGCGCTGCGCGCGGCGGCCGCCAAGCCCGCCGCCAAGAAGGCAGCGCCGAAGGCCAAGGCAGCGGCCAAGAAGGCGCCGCCGAAGACTGCGAAAAAGAAGAAGCGCTGAGCATGCCCGATACGCCCAACACATACCGTCGCGGTCCGGACGAGCGCGGCCATTTCGGCATCTTCGGCGGCCGCTACGTCGCCGAGACGCTGATGCCGCTGATCCTCGACCTCGAGAAGGCCTACAACGAGGCCAAGGCGGATCCGGCGTTCCAGAACGAGCTCAAGTACCTCGCCAAGCATTATGCCGGCCGGCCGAGCCCGCTTTACCACGCATCGCGGCTCACCAAGCATCTCGGCGGCGCCAAGGTCTATTTCAAGCGCGAGGAGCTGAACCATACCGGCTCGCACAAGATCAACAACGTGCTGGGCCAGGTGCTGCTCGCCAAGCGCATGGGCAAGACACGGGTGATCGCCGAGACCGGCGCGGGCCAGCATGGCGTCGCCACGGCGACGGCCTGCGCGCTGTTCGACATTCCCTGCGTCGTCTTCATGGGCGCGACCGACGTCGACCGCCAGGCGCCCAACGTGGCGCGCATGCACATGCTGGGCGCCGAGGTGCGGCCGGTGAAGGCCGGTGCCGCGACCTTGAAGGACGCGATGAACGAGGCGCTGCGCGACTGGGTCGCGACCTGCGAGACGACGTTCTACTGCATCGGCACGGTGGCGGGTCCGCATCCCTATCCCGAGATGGTGCGCGACTTCCAGTGCGTGATCGGCGACGAGACGCGGGCGCAGATGCACGAGGCCGAAGGCCGTCTGCCCGACACGCTGGTCGCCTGCATCGGCGGCGGCTCGAACGCGATGGGCCTGTTCCATCCCTTCCTCGACGATCCGGGCGTGCGCATCGTCGGCGTCGAGGCCGCGGGCCACGGCCTCGAGACCGGCCAGCACGCGGCGTCGCTGACCGGCGGCCGCCCCGGCGTGCTGCACGGCAACCTCACCTACCTGCTGCAGGACGACGAGGGCCAGATCACCGAGGCGCACTCGATCTCGGCCGGCCTCGACTATCCCGGCATCGGCCCCGAGCATTCGTGGCTGAAGGAGCAGGGCCGGGTCGAGTACGTGTCGGCAACCGACGACGAGGCGCTCGCGGCCTTCCAGGTCCTGTGCAAGCTCGAGGGCATCATCCCGGCGCTCGAATCGGCGCATGCCCTGGCGCACGTGCTGAAGCTCGCGCCGACGCTGCCCAAGGACAACCTGCTGGTGATGAATCTCTCCGGCCGCGGCGACAAGGACGTGCCGCAGGTTGCCGCGCGACTGGGGATGAAGGCCTGACATGAGTCGAATCGAGAAGCGCTTCGCCCAGCTCAAGGCGGACAAGCGGGCGGGGCTGGTGGCCTATATCAGCGCCGGCGATCCCGATGCCCCGCTGGGCTACCAGATCCTGAAGGGCCTGCCGGCGGCCGGCGCCGACCTGATCGAGCTCGGCATGCCGTTCACCGATCCGATGGCCGACGGGCCGTCGGTGCAGCTCGCCGGCCAGCGCGCGCTCAAGGCGGGCATCACCGTCGACGCCACGTTCGACATGGTGCGTCGCTTCCGCAAGGAGGTCGACAACGACACGCCGATCCTGCTGATGGGCTACTACAACCTCGTCTATCAGCGCGGCGCCGAGCGCTTCTGCAAGGAAGCGGCCGAAGCCGGCGTCGACGGCTTCATCCTGGTCGATCTGCCGCCCGAGGAAGCCGGTGCCCTCAAGCCTCATGCCGAGGCCAACGGCATCGACACCGTGCTGCTGACCGCGCCGACCACCGACGACAAACGTCTGCCGGCGGTTCTGAAATACGCTGCGGGCTTCGTCTATTTCGTCTCGGTGCTCGGCACCACCGGCACCAAGTCGGCGACCGAGGAGGCGGTGCGCACCCACGTCTCTCGGATCAAGAGTCATACCAAGCTGCCGGTCGCTGTCGGCTTTGGCATCAAGACTCCGGAGCAGGCCGCCGCGGTCGCGCGTCATGCCGATGCCGCCGTCGTCGGCTCGGCGATCGTCGATCAGGTGAAGGCTGCGCTCGACGGCAACGGCAAACCGAAGCCCGATCTGGTTGCCGGTCTTCTCGCATTTGTGAAGTCGCTCGCAGAGGGCGTGCGCAGCGTGAAGAAGGCGTAACGACGTCACCAAATCTTCTTGTGATCAATAGGTGAGACCCCGCAGCGAGCCATTGCGGGGTCACAATTTGCCTCCCATATCGGCGTCAGTTTTCGGCGTCGAAGGAGGAAAGAGATGCAGCGGTCCATGGAACGACTGGACAGGCTTGCCGGTACCTTCAGCGCCGCACTGGATCTTCTCGACAAGCAGCGCCGCGAGCCCGACCGCTGGGAGGAGGAGTGCCTCACCTATGCGCTCGGTGCGATGGCGTGCGGGCTCTATCCTGCCGCCGAAGTGGAGCTCGAGGCCTTTGCGCGGCCGGTGTTGCAGCGCACGCCCCAGGAATTGGCCGAGCTCGAGAACAAGCCGCGCCGCTTCACCAAGGAGATGCTGCGCCACGGCCTCGCGCACGTGCTGAGCCGCGATGATACCCAGCCTGCGCCGCCGGCCAGCCACCTCGCGGTGCGCACCTTCCTCGGCGCCTCGCTCTAAGGCTCACGCACGGGCGTGCGCGAAGAACACCTTGCTGGCGATGCGCCAGGCATCGTCGCGTTTCAGCAGCACGAAGAAGTCCGTGTAGCGCGTGCCGCGCCAGTTCTCCGCTTCGAGGCGAGCCATCGCCGCGGTGCCTGACAGCTCGATGCCGGCGATGCGCGTCCTGAGATCGGTGGCGGGTCCGCCTGTGGCGACCACGCCGCAGAAGTCGTCGAGGCTCCAGTCGGTCGCCTTGCCGCCGTAGCTGCCGCGGATCGTTGCGCCGGGCAGGAAGGCGCTGCGCATGCGGTCGGCGTCACCGGACCGCGCGCTGTCGATGTAGATCTGGATCGCTGCGGCGATCTCCTCGTAAGCGCCAAAGCTTGCCTGTTCGTCGGTCATCCGGCTCTCCGTTCGGGGTCGCCTGGATGACATGCCGGCTGAGGGCGTGTCCTTGCGGAGTGCGCCAAGGAAGAGGATCTTTCCGGGACAATATGCCAAAATAGACGTCCAGAAAGGCCATTCATGCCAAAAGAGCCACTGGACGACTTCGATACCAGAATCATCGCCGCCCTGCAGAAGGACGGCCGGCTGACCAATGTCGAGCTGGCCGAGCGCATCGGCCTGTCGCCGTCACCCTGCCTGCGCCGCGTGAAGCGCCTGGAGCGCGACGGCTATATCGGCGCCTATCGCGCCGTGCTCGATCGCACGCGCGTCGGCCTCGGCTTCACCGTGTTCGTCGGCGTGCGGCTGGAGGCGCATGCCAACGATCGCGCCGGCGCCTTCGAGGAGGCGGCGCTCGGGATGCACGAGGTCATCGCCTGCCACATGGTCTCGGGCACCGTCGACTACCTGCTCGAGGTCGTGGTGCCCGATCTCGCGCACTATCAGAAATTCCTGGTCGACCGGCTGCTCGCCCTGCCGATCGTGCGCGAGGTCCAGAGCAGCATCGCGATCAACACCCTGAAGGCGGGCGCGCCGCTGCCGCTCGATCACCTTCAGTCGTCGAACAGCAGGTCGGCGACGTAAGGATTGGTCTTGCGCTCCCAGCCGAACGTCGAGGTCTGGCCGTGGCCGGGCACGAACTGGATGTCGTTGCCGAGCGGCCACAGCCGCTCGCGAATGGATGACAGGAGCTGCTCGTGGTTGCCGCGCGGGAAGTCGGTGCGGCCGATCGAGCCCCGGAACAGCACGTCGCCGACGAAGGCGAGCTGCGACGGCTTGTGCACGAACACGACGTGGCCCGGCGTATGGCCCGGGCAGTGCACGACGTCGAAGGTGAGATTGCCGAGGCTCACCGTGTCGCCGTTCTCCAGCCAGCGGTCGGGCACGAACGGCTTGTAGGCCGGAAAATTGTACTTGCGGCCCGATTCGGGCAAGCCCTCGATCAGGAACAGGTCATCGCGGTGCGGGCCCTCGATCTTCACGCCGTACTGCTCGGCCATGGTGCCGGCGGCCGAGGCGTGGTCGACATGGCCGTGGGTCAGCAGCACCTTGCTGACCTTGATGCCCTGCTCGTCGATCGCCTGCTTGAGCCGGTCGAAGTCGCCGCCGGGATCGACGGCGGTGCCCTCCATCGTGTCGGAGTCCCAGACGATCGAGCAATTCTGCTGGAACGGCGTGACGGGCGCGATCATGACCTTGAGCATGGCCGCTCTGTAATGGCATGAATTGGGGGAAATGACAGTGCGTTTTGCGCTCTGCCTGGCGCTGCTGCTGGCGGCCTTCGCCGGGCCCGCGGCGGCCCAGATCGGCCCCGTCAGCTCGCCCACCGGCCCGGTCTTGGCCGGACCCTATCTCGTGGTCGATGCCGCGACCGGCGAGACGCTGGCGCAGCGTGATGCCGGCGCCTCCTGGTACCCCGCGTCGCTCACCAAGCTCATGACCATGTACATCGTGTTCGAGGAGCTGAAGGCCGGCCGCCTCCGGCCCGGCGACCCGGTGACGATGTCCAAGACCGCTCTCAGCGTGGAGTATGCCGGCTATCTCGGCGTGGCGGCCGGCGGCACCGTCACCGTCGATACCGCGCTCACCGCCCTGGTCGTGCGTTCGCTGAACGATGTCGCGACGGCGCTCGGCGAGCGGGTATCGGGCAGCGAGGCGGCGTTCGCCCAGCGCATGAACGACACCGCCAAACGCCTCGGCATGACGGCCACTCATTTCGTCAACGCCCATGGTCTGCCCAATCCTGCGCAGGTGACGACGGCGCGCGATCTCGCGGTGCTGGGCGTCGCGCTGGCCAAGGACTTCCCCCAGTACTACGGCTACTTCCACGCCGACCAGCTCGATGTCGGCGCACGCCACATCAAGGGCGGCGTGAAGTTCGTCGAGCTCTACTCGCCGTATGGCGAGGGGCTGAAGACCGGCTTCATCTGCGCCTCGGGCTTCAATATCGTCGGCAGCGCGCTGCGCGACGGCCGGCGGCTGATCGCGGTCGCGCTCGGCTTCCGCCGCGCCGACCTGCGCGACGAGTTCCTGGTCCGCCTGTTCGACGAGGCCTTCACGCTCAAGACCGCCGGCAGCCGGCCCAAGGTCTGGCAGATGCACAACGTCGCCGGCACGCCGGCGAACGTCCTGGGCCAGGGTGAGTGCGGCATGATCCGCTACGACATGCCGGGCGACGCGGCGTGGCTCGGCACACATGCCAACTGGCCGACGGCGCGGCGGGTCTACGACACCGGCCAGGCCGACCTCGCGTCGCTCGGCGTCACGCGGCTCGGTAAGGAGTACATCCTGCCCGTGACGGCCAACAAGGTGACCAAGCAGGCCGCGATCATCGCCGACCTCGAGCCCGATGCCGCACAAAAGCTCTGCGCCGCCTACAAGGCCAGGAAACAGTTCTGCGAAGTGAAGAAACCCACGGATTTCGCGGCGCCATTTGGCGCCTTCTGGCGATAACCGGTCTTTCGTGCGATACCGCGCCCCATGAACTGGCTGACCAACTTCGTCCGCCCCAAGCTCCGCGCGCTGGTGAACCGCAAGGAGACGCCGGAGAACCTCTGGCTGAAGTGTCCCAAGTGCGAGCAGATGCTGTTCATGCGCGACTGGGAGGCGAACCAGGAAGTCTGCACCCATTGCGGCCATCACATGCGCATCCGGCCGCTGAAGCGGCTGCCGCACCTGTTCGACGAGGGCAAGTACGAGCTGCATCCGTTGCCCAAGGTGCCGGCCGATCCGCTGAAATTCCGCGACACCGAGCGCTATGACGCGCGGCTCAAGAAGGCGCAGGCCAAGGCCGAGGGCACGACCGACGCGCTGGTCGTGGCGAGCGGCCTGATGGGCAACCGCATGACCGTGATCGCCGCCCTCGACTTCGGCTTCATGGGCGGCTCGATGGGCACGGCGGTCGGCGAAGGCCTGGTGATGGCGGCCGAGCTCGCGGTCGCGCGCAAGGCGCCGCTGATCGTGTTCTCCGCCTCGGGTGGCGCGCGCATGCAGGAAGGCATCCTGTCGCTGATGCAGCTCACCCGCACCACCATCGCCGTGCGCAAGGTCAAGGGAGCCGGCCTGCCCTACATCGTCGTGCTGACCGATCCGACCACCGGCGGCGTCTCGGCCTCGTTCGCCATGCTGGGCGACATCCATCTCGCCGAGCCCGACGCGATCATCGGCTTCGCCGGCCCGCGCGTGATCCAGGACACCATCCGCCAGGAGCTGCCCGAGGGCTTCCAGCGCTCGGAGTACCTGCTGGAGCACGGCATGGTCGACGCGGTCGTGCATCGGCACAAGCTGCGCGAGACGCTGATGCGGATGGTCACGCTGCTGATGGATCCCCTGGTCGTCGCGTGACCGACGCCATCCTCGAGCGCCTGATGCGGCTCCATCCCAGGCTGATCGACCTGGGGCTGGAGCGGATCGAGCGGCTGCTCGACCAGTTGGACGCGCCGCACAAGAAGCTGCCGCCGATCGTCCATGTCGCCGGCACCAACGGCAAGGGCTCGCTGGTCGCCTACCTGCGGGCGATGAGCGAGGCGGCCGGCTATCGTGTGCATGTCTACACCTCGCCGCATCTGGTGAAGTTCAACGAGCGCATCCGCGTCGCCGGCCACATCGTCGACGACGACACGCTCGACGAGATCCTGACCGAATGCGAGGAGGTCAATGCCGGCCAGCCGATCACCTTCTTCGAGATCACGACGGTGGCCGCGTTCCTGGCGTTCTCGCGGGTTCCTGCCGACCTCACCATCCTCGAGGTCGGGATGGGCGGCCGGCGCGACACCACCAATGTCGTCGATTCGATGCTCTCGGCGATCACGCCGGTCGGCTACGACCACACCGGCTTCCTGGGCGACAAGCTTGAAGGCATCGCCGCCGAGAAGGCGGGCATCCTGAAGCGCGCCGTGCCGGCCGTGATCGGCCGCCAGCGCGACGTGAGCCTGCAGGTGATCGCGGCCGAGGCCGCCAAGCTCGCCGTGCCGCTGTTCCGCATGGGCCGCGAATGGCAGGTGACGCCGACCGCCTCCGGTTTTCGCTACGAGAGCGACCTGCAGACGCTCGATCTGCCCGCGCCGGCTCTTGTCGGCGCTCACCAGCTCGACAACGCCGCGACGGCGGTGGCCTGCATCGAGCGCCTGCGCGCGGCCAAGTTCGCGATCGACGACAAGGCGATCCGCACCGGCCTCGCCTCGGTCGACTGGCCGGCGCGGCTGCAGCGGCTGACGCGCGGGCCGCTGGTCGACGCCCTGCCGCCGGGCTGCGAGCTGTGGCTGGACGGCGGGCACAACGAGGATTGCGGCCTGGCACTGGCCCGCATGGCCTCGGATTGGGCCAAGGAGCCGGGCGCGCTGCCGCTCTACCTGGTGTTCGGCATGCTGACGACCAAGGACGCCTCGGGCTTCTTGCGGCCGCTGGCGCGCCATGCCCGGGCGGCGCGCGCGGTGCCGTTCCCCGAGGGCCACAGCGCCTACACGCCGGAAGAGGCCTGTCAGAAGGCCGACGAGGTCGGGCTCGATTGCCTGCCCGTAAACGATATCGGCGCGGCCCTGGAGGACCTGTTGGCCACCCAGCCCGCGCCGATGCGCATTCTCATCTGTGGATCGCTCTACCTTGCGGGCGCCGTGCTGGCCCGCAACGGCTAGATCACGCGATCGCGGTGTTGATCCAGCTCACCAGCTTCTGCTTCGGCTCGGCGCCGATCTTGGTGGCGGCGACCTGGCCGTTCTTGAACAGCAGCAGGGTCGGGATCGAACGGACGCCGTAGCGCGTCGGCGCCATCGGATTCTCGTCGATGTTGACCTTCACGACCTTGAGCTTGCCGTCCATCTCCTTGGCGATGTCCTCGAGGGAGGGGCCGATCATGCGGCAGGGGCCGCACCACTCGGCCCAGAAATCGACCAGCACCGGCGTGTCGGACTTCAGGACTTCCTGCTCGAAGGAGGCGTCGGTTGCTTTTACGGTCATCGTGGGTTCTCCCAAAAACAAGTTGAGCCGGTCTTACGGACCGGCGCCACCCTTGCCCAAAAGCTAGGAAGCGGGTTGGGGCGAGTCAAGATGCGCCCCTGCATAGGGCATTGACGCATCGAGCGTTTTTGCCTCGATTTCCATCAGTCGGGGTGCAGCTGTCCACAGCAGGAAAGCCCGGATCCGGCGCCCGGGATAGATCTCGGCCAGCAATGCCCGGTAGAGCGCGAGCTGCCGGCGATAGGCGAGCGCTACGCCGGCCGCCTGCTCGGGCGGCGGCCGGTTGGTCTTGTAGTCGACGATCAGGATCTCGGAATCGGTGACCGCCAGGCGGTCGACCTGGCCGCTGACGGTGAAGGTGCCGCGCGGCGTCTTCACCATGCCGATCAACGGCACCTCGGCGCGTGAGCTTTCGGCGAACAGGGCGCGGTGAGCCGGTGACTCGGTTACCGCCAGGGCCTCGGCCGCCCATTCGTTGACTTCGGCCTCGGTCAGGCCGCGGCCCGGCTGCGCCAGGAAGCGGCGGGCCGCCGCCTCGCGCTGGGCGGGCGGCAGGGCCGGCAGATGGCGCAACAGATCGTGCAGCAGCCGCCCGCGCTGCCAGCGGCGGCGGTCCTCCTGGGCCAGCGGACTGTAGGCGCGCGGCGCCTGGATGGCCTCGTCGGGCAGCGGCTGGGAGGGCGCCAGCGGCGTCGGCGGATCGGGCTCCTCCGGCGCCGGCTCGCGCGCCCAGGCTTCGAGCGTGGCGACCGGGTCGAGCGGCAGCGATTGCTGTTCGGGCAGCTCGATGCGGCCCTTGTTCACCAGCTCGTAGCCTTCGCCGGTCCAGCCGAGCTCATTGAGCTCCGGCGTGAAGTCGAAGGTCTTCCGCGTCGCCCGCACCCGCGGCTCGTCGCTGTGGCCGTCTACGCTTGCTGCAAGGCCGGCGGCGATGCGGTCGTACCAGCAGCCGCGATCCTGCGGCTTGCTGCCGATCCAGCCGCCGACATAGAGCCGGTCCTCGGCGCGAGTCATTGCGACGTAGAGCAGGCGATTCTGCTCCTCCATCGACCGCCGCCGCGCCTCGGCCTTCCAGGCGCGCGCCGCCTCGTTGGCATCGTCGGCGCGCGGCAGCCACAGCCGGGTGTCGTCGCCGCCCGCCAGCAGCCGGTCGAGCTCCTTGGGGATGCGCGTGGTGTCGGGCAGGTAGACGATCGGCGCCTGCAGCCCCTTGGAGGCATGCACGGTGAGGATGCGCACCTCCTGCCGGCGGTTGGCGTCGAGGTCGCGCTTGATCTCGCCGCCGCCCGCCTCGAACCAGCGCAGGAAGCCCTGCAGCGAGGCCGCCTCGCTCCGCTGGTACTGCAGCGCGCGAGAGAGCAGCTCGTCGATCGGGTCGGAGGCCTCGTGGCCCAACCGCTCGAGCAGCAGCCTGCGGCCATGCTCGGGCCCCAGCGCCTGGGCGAAGAAGTCGAACGGCGTGGTGTAGTCGGCGCGTGCCAGCCACTGCGCCAGCCGTTCGTGCGCAGCGGCGAAGTCGGGTTCATGCGCCCGCTCGCGCAGCGCCTGCCAGAGATGGACCTTGCGGTTCCAGGCGAGGGTGAAGAGCCTGTCCTCGTCGAGCCCGACCAGCGGCGACTTCAGGAGACAGGCGAGGTTGAGGTCGTCCTGCGGCAGCAGCACGAAGCGCGCCATGGCGAGCAGGTCCTGGATTGCCAGCTCCTCGCCGAGATTGAGTCGGTCGACGCCCGCGACCTCGATCTGCTCGCGCTTCAGCTCGCGCACCAGGGCGTTGACGAACTGGTTGCGGCGACGGACCAGCACCATGAAGTGGCCGGGGTGCAGCAGCTCGCCCTTGCGCGCCCGGCGCTCGCGGCCGACCAGCCCCTGGATGTGCATCGCGATCAGCCGCGCCAGCCGCTGGTGCGGCGGCGTCAGCACGCCGCTCGGCGCCTCGACGGTTTGATAGTCGGTCTCGACCTTCGCGGCGGCGACCAGCGGCCACAGCTCGACCCGGCCGGGATCGTGCGCGCGGCTGTGCTGGTGCACGACGTCGCCCGGCTCGGCGAGGCCGCTCGCGGCGTCGGCTTGGTCGAACACCCAGTCGACGGCGTCGAGCACCGCCGGCGTCGAGCGGAACGACACGGTGAGCGGCACATGGTCGAAGTTGCGTTCGGCGCGCTGGATGCGCTCGGCGAACCAGTCGCGCATCTCGGCCAGCTTGGCCGGGTCGGCGCGCTGGAAGCCGAAGATCGACTGCTTGGTGTCGCCGACCGCGAAGATGGTGCGCTCCCGGTCGTTGGCGCTCTGGCCCGCGAAGAATTCCTCGGTGAGCTTGCGGATCACCTCCCACTGGTCGGGATTGGTGTCCTGCGCCTCGTCGACCAGCACGTGGTCGATGCCGCCGTCGAGCTTGTAGAGCACCCAGGACGCGCTCTCCGACGAATCGAGCAGCCGCCGCGTGGCGACGATCAGGTCGTCGTAGTCGAGCACGCCGCGCCGCCGCTTGGCCGCGGTGAAGCGGCGGGTGATGTCGAGACCGAGCCGCAGCAGCGACAGGGTCAGCTCGACCAGCGCCTGCCCGCGGGCGCATTCGAGCCGCTCCGCTTCGGCCTGGAGACTGTCGACGATGCCGGGCAGGCGCTTCTGCGCCGCCTTGGTCGCCAGCGTCTTGCGCACCTGGCCCTTGTCGGTGAAGAAGACCTCGCGATAGGCCGCGCTGAGATCGTCGCGGTCGTCGGCCAGCCAATCGGCGATCTTCCGGCCGTTCGGGCCGTCGGTCTTGCCGCCGGTCTCGATCAGGGCGCGCGCCGCCTCGCGCATCGCGGCTTCGTCGAGCGCGGGCACCTGCTCGCAGTTCAACCGCTTGCGCAGCTGGCGGCCGAGCTTCCTGAGGCCGGCCTCGTTGCTGATTCGCGACAGCAGCCAGGCCCGCTCGGCCAGCAGCCGGGTCATCAGGTCGGCGTACTCGGCCACCGAGATGCGACGCGCGACCGTCGCCAGCGCGGTGCGCAGCTCTTCCGGCGCGTCGGCTTCCGCCAGCTCCTCGATCTGGCCGTCCTGCGCCTGGCGCAGCAGGGTCGCGGCCTCGGCCTCGTCCATCACCTCGAAGCCCGGCGTCACATGAGCCTCGATCGGGAAGCGCTTGAGCAGCGCCTGACAGAAGGCGTGGATGGTCAGGATCTGGATGCCGCCCGGCGCGTCGAGCACGCGCGCGAACAGCCGGCGCGCCAGGCTGCGCTGCTCGGCCTGCGGCACCTCGTCGATCAGGTTGGTGATCTCCTTGCCCAAGATGACGTCGTCGGCCATCGCCCAGCGGCCGAGCTGGGCGGCGAGGCGGTTGCGCATCTCGGCCGCCGCCGCCTTGGTGAAGGTGAGGCAGAGGATGCGCTCGGGCAGCACGCCGGCCAACAGCAGGCGCGTCACCCGGTCGGTCAGCACCTTGGTCTTGCCGGTGCCGGCATTGGCCTCGACCCAGGCCGAGCGGTCGGGCGTGGTGGCGCGGCGCTGGGCGGCGCCGGCGAGCTCCAGCGGATCGGTCAGGACCATTCGTCCTTCTCCGTCGACGACCATTCGGCGACCCGCTCGAGATGCTCGTAGTCGTTGAAGTGCGGGATGAACTCGGGCCAGGGCAGGGCGGCGTAGGGCGTCGACGGATCGCCGAAGTGGTCGATCATCTTCTGCACCAGCGCGATCATCTGCGACACCAGCGCGTCGCTGTCCTCGACTTCGATTACCCTGCCGCCATCGCCCAGGCCGTTGGCTTGCCAGTAGGACAACTGCACTGTTCGCGCTGGGCGATCGATGTCCTCGAACTGCATCGCCGCTTCGAGCAGAAGCTGCGGCGAGAAAAAGCCGGCAAGCTCCTTCTTCGACGGTACGCGGCCCGTCTTGTAGTCGATTATGTTCCAGCCGCCGGGCTCGGTTTCGTCAACCCGGTCGGCGATCGCGGTGACGGTGAGCGGCCCGAGCACGAGCGAGCCTCTGGTCTCGCTGGCGAGCAACCTGGTGCCGGCGGCGCGGCGCGCACTCTCGGTGGCGACGAACCAGTGCGCCAACCGCTTGAAGCGCGGCCACCAGAAGGCGCGCTCGGCGGGTGCCGCCAGCACCGTCTCGAGATGCCGCTCGCCCATGGTCTCGAAGATCGCGAGCGCATCGGCCGGCAGGGCGCCGTCGGGATAGGCCTTCAGGAACTCGTCGAGCGTGTCGTGCAGGCGCGAGCCGCGCTCGGCCGCACCCAGCTCCTCTTCCAGCGGATCGAGCCGTCGCAGCCTCAGGACCTGGCGTGCATAGAGCCCGTAGGGATCACGCCGCCACTGCTCGATGCTGGAGACGGAGAGCTGTTTGGGGCGCGCTTCGAGGGGCGGCCGCGGCCGGGGCTGCAGCCATGGCTTGTAGTCGGCGGGATCGTCGAAGGAGCCTGCCCAGGCGACATAGGTGCGCTGGCCGCGCTGGATGTATTCGGGTGGCGGCAGGCCGCTCGCCGCGTCCCAGCCGAACAGCGCGTCGAGCCGCGCCAGCCAGCGCGACGGCACGGTCGGGGCGCCGCCCTCGCGCTCGGCGCGGGTCAGCAACACGCGCTCGGCCGCCAGCGCTGAAGCGAAGTCGTGCGCCGACAGGCCGATGCGGCGCTCGGGCTGCGGCAGGCCGAGCTGCCGGCGCATCGGCCGGTTGATCCATGGGCCGGTCTCGACCGCGGGCGGCCAGCTACCCTCGTTCAGGCCGCCCAGGATCAGCAGATCGGCGCGCTGCAGGCGCGCTTCCAGCGGCCCCCAGATGGCGAGCCGCGGATGGCGGCCGAAGTGGGGCCGGATGGTTTCGGTCGCCAGCATGGTCGTCAGCAGCGCCGGCCATTCGCCCGAGGCGATCTCCTGCCGCTCGCTCCACGCCGCACGCAGGCTCGCCAGCGCATCGGCCAGCGCCTCGCCTGCATCGCCCGACCACAGCGCGTCGCCGGACGCGCATTGTTCGGCGGCGGCGATGGTGAGATCGATCAGGAGGCTCGGCGCGGCGCCGGCCTCGACCGCGGTGCAGAGATCGGCCGTCGCGCGTATGAGCCGATCGACCAGGTCGATGACGTCAGCGCGGTCCTGGGCGATTTTCTCCTTCAGCACGGCGAGGCCGGGATCGGGCTTCAGCCCGCGCAAGCCCTTGCGGTCGAGCCGCCGCGCGGCGTCGAGCAGCTCGGCGCGCGCGAGGCCGAGGGTGCACAGCGGATGCTTCAGCAGCGCCAGCAGATCGACCGGCGCGAAGCTCGAGTCGACCGCAGCGAGCAGGACCCGCAGCAGGGTGGCGGGCGGCGCGTCGGCGAGCTGCTGGCCGGCCGAATCGTCGATGTCGATGGTCCAGCGGCGCAGCTCGGCGGTCACGCGGCGGGCGAGGTCGCGGTCGGGCGTGACCAGGGCGGCGGTGCGATGGGGCGTCTCCAGCGCCTCGCGCAAGGCCAAGGCGATCACCAGCGCCTCCTGGTGCGGCGTGGCGCAGTCGGCGCGGGTTACGTGCTCCAGCGCGGCAGGGTTGGGGCGCTGCCAGGTGTCGGTGGTCTCGCCGGGCCGCATCAGCTCGGAGATCAACTGTCGCCGGGCGCGGTCGCCCGAGCTGCCCGGCCAGTCGGCGACGCCGTCGCGGTCGCAGCCGAGGGCGGCCAGCAGCTCGCGCAGGCCGAATTGCGGATGGGTCGGATCGAGCTTGGCCCAGCTTGCCTCGTCCATCTCGCGGTCGAGGCCGGGCAGCACGACGGCGCCCTGCGGCAGGCCGGCGATGGTCGCCAGCAATTCGCGGGTGGCGGGCTGCGAGCCGGTCGAGCCGGCGGCGATCACCTGGTTCGCCGGCGGCCGCTCGCGCCAGCGTGCGGCCTGGGCGCGGATCGCACGGGTGCGCCGGTCCAGCGCGTCGATCTGGCCGCGTGCCGCCAGGATCTGAGGCCAGTTCTCGCCGACGATGGCGAGGAAGCGCAGGGTGCGCTGCCAGTGGGTGGCGAAGTTGCCGTCGACCAGCGCCTCCAGCTTCTCGAACGGCACGCCGTCGATGGCGAGCTCATCGAGCAGACTTGCAAGCTCGCGTGCGAGCTTGAGCGCCTGGGCGGTGGTCTGGGCGATCGGCTCGCCGTCCTCGCCCGGGAAGCGCAGCACCAGCTCGCTCAGCAGCGCCTCGCGCTCGGTCTGGTCGATCGCCGGCGGCAGGGCGAGCGCGTCGCCGTCGGGGCGGTCGTCCCAGGCGCCGTCGTCGAGGTCGCCGAGCGGGGCCATCTGCGGCAGCAGGGTCGGCCTGCCGTTGGCGGCGCGCAGGAAGGCCTCGCGCAGCGAGCGCACCGAGCGGCGGGTCGGCAGCAGGATCAGCACGTCGGCGAGCTTCAGCGGATCGCCGGCATGCTCGGCGAGAATGCCGGCTGCCAGCTCGTCGGCGAAGCGGCGGTCGATGCCGATGGAGAAGACGCCCTTCATGCCAGCCGCCGTTCGGCCTCGGCCAGCGCCTGCAGCGTGCCGACATGGAACCAGTCGCCGTCATGCACCAGGCCGAACAGGCGGCCCTGGCCTTCGGCGCGGGTCCAAAGCCTCAGGAGGGAGAAGGGGCCGTCGGGCGACTCTTGGAACAGGCGGGAATCGCAGATCGAGATGCTAGCGAAGAGATAGGGCGCGGATGCAGCACTGCCGCGATGGCGGGCGCGGCCATCCGAGCCGAGAAAATAGTCGCCGCGATCCCTGGCCTCGCGGCCGATCGCGCTCTCGATCGGGTGCAGCAGCAAGAGCGCATCCATGTGCGCGGGATCCCAGGCCGCTTCCATGCGGGACAACATCGGCTTGGGACCGTCGCTCCACAAGCCGTCGCCGTTGAGGATGAAATACGGGCCGTCGCCCAGCAGAGGCAGGGCGCTCTTCACGCTGCCGCCTGTTTCGAGCAGCCGCTCTTCGCGCACGATCCGTGCGCGGCCGTCGAGGTGTCGGGCGATCTGCTCGCCGAGGTGATGCACGTTGACCACGATGGTGCGAACGCCGTGCGCGGCGAGCCGCGCCATCGAGCGGTCGAGCATCGACCGGCCGGCGACCGGGATCAGCGGCTTGGGCGTGCTGTCGGTCAGCGGCCGCATACGCTCGCCGCGGCCGGCCGCCAGGATCATGGCGGTGTCGATCAAGCGCCGATGCGCCGCAGCGGCGGCGGCAGGTGATGGTCCACCCAAAGGCGCAGCGGCTCGAGCGCCGGATGCTGCAAGGCTTGCTCGAACATGCGCCAGACCCGCGGCAGGTGCGGCAGGTACTCAGGCTTGCCGTCGCGCCGCAGCAGGCGGACGAACAGGCCGATGATGCGGGCATGGCGCTGCGCCGCCATCAGGGCGTAGCCGGTGCGGAAGTCCTGGGCGTCGAGGCCGGTCGCGGCGAGGTAGCGGGCCAGGCAGGCGGCCTGCACCTTGGGCGACACGTCGCGCCGCGCGTCCTCGATCAGGGAGACCAGGTCGTAGGAGGCATGGCCGCGCTGGGCATCCTGGAAGTCGAGCAGGCCGCAGGCGCGCACGCCCGGGCGCTGCAACCACAGGAGATTGTCCTTGTGGAAGTCGCGCAGCAGCAGGGCGCCGGTGTTTGGCGGCAGGTTGGCGAGGCAGGCGCGCCAGGCGGCGATGTAGCCTGCCGCCACGTCCGCCGCGGTGGCGCTGCCGCTTGCTTCCGGCAGGTACCATTCGGGCAGCAGCATCGCCGCCTCGATCAGCGGTTCGCCTTCGTAGCCGCCGAGGCCCGGCAGCAGGCCGTGGTCGGGCGCAGCGTGGACGGTGGCCAGCACGTCGGTGGCGCGGGCATAGAGCTCGGCTTCATCGCCGCCGTTCGCCAGCACGCGGGCGAAGGTGTCGTCGCCCAGGTCTTCCAGCAGCAGGAATCCGTCGGCCTCGTCGACCGCCCAGATCTCCGGGGCGCTGAGCTTCATCGCCAGGAGATGCCGGCCGATGCGCACGAACGGCCGCACATCCTCCTGCGGCGCCGGCGCGTCCATGACGACAGCGGTGCCGCCGGCGCGGGTCAGGCGAAAGTATTTGCGGAACGAGGCGTCGCCCGCCAGCAGGCGCTCGCCGGCATCGCCCCAGCCGGCGCGGACGACGAAGTCCCGACGCCGCGCAGCGCGGTCAGACATCGAGGAGTGCGCGCCGTCCATCACCATCCAACTCCAGGGTCACGCTGAGATGCTGCGGCAGCAATGGCCCCAGCCGCTCCGGCCATTCCAGCAGCACGATGCCTTCGGCCAAGGCCTCCTCCCAGCCGAGCTCGTAGACCTGCTCGGGCGCCTCCAGCCGATAGAGGTCGAAATGCCAGAAGGCGCCGCGCGGCGTCTCGTAGACCTCGACCAGGGTGAAGGTCGGGCTGGGCACGATCAGGTCGGGATCGTTGGCGGCGGCGCGGATGATGGCGCGGGCGAGCGTCGTCTTGCCGGCGCCGAGGTCGCCCCTGAGGCCGACCACGTCGCCGGGCTTCAGGCGCGCGGCCAGGGTTGCGCCGAGGCTCTCGGTCGCGACTTCATTGGCCAGGGGCATCGAAAAAGCCGGCATCTTGCGATGCCGGCTTTCTAGCATGTGTGAGGCTGTGGGCGGTTACACGCCTCTGAGGCGCTTAGTACCGGTACAGATCGCCCTTGAACGGGCCAGCCTCGGGCACGCCGATGTACTTGGCCTGGTCGGGCCGGAGCTTGGTCAGCTTGGCGCCGACCTTCTCGAGATGGAAGGCGGCGACCTTCTCGTCGAGGAACTTCGGCAGGGTGTAGACCTTCTTCTCGTACTTGTCCGGGTTGGTCCAGATCTCGATCTGGGCCAGCGTCTGGTTGGAGAACGAGGCCGACATCACGAAGCTCGGATGGCCGGTGGCGTTGCCGAGGTTCACCAGCCGGCCCTCGGAGAGGACGATGATGCGCTTGCCGTCGGGGAACTCGACCTCGTCGACCTGCGGCTTGACGTTGTGCCACTTGAAGTTGCGCAGGTTGGCGATCTGGATCTCGCTGTCGAAGTGGCCGATGTTGCACACGATGGCGCGGTGCTTCATCGCCTTCATGTGGTCGAGGGTCAGCACGTCGACGTTGCCGGTCGCGGTGACGAAGATGTCGGCCTTGGGCGCGGCCTCTTCCATGGTGACGACCTCGTAGCCTTCCATCGCCGCCTGCAGCGCGCAGATCGGGTCGATCTCCGACACCATGACGCGGCAGCCGGCCTGGCGCAGCGAGGCGGCCGAGCCCTTGCCGACGTCGCCGAAGCCCGCGACCATCGCGACCTTGCCCGACATCATGACGTCGGTGCCGCGGCGGATGCCGTCGACCAGCGATTCACGGCAGCCGTAGAGGTTGTCGAACTTCGACTTGGTCACCGAGTCGTTGACGTTGATGGCGGGCCACAGGAGCTTGCCCTCCTTCTCCATCTGGTAGAGGCGGTGCACGCCCGTCGTCGTCTCCTCGGTGACGCCGCGGATCGCGGCGCCGAGCTTGGCGTACCAGCCCGGCTTCTCCTTGTTGGTCCTGAGGATCGCCTTGTAGAGGACCTCTTCTTCCTCGTTGGTCGGCTTGGACACCAGTGACGGGTCCTTTTCCGCACGCATGCCGAGATGGACCAGCAGGGTGGCGTCGCCGCCGTCGTCGAGGATCATGTTCGGCGCGCCGCCGTCGCCCCATTCGAAGATCTTGTGGGTGTAATCCCAGTACTCGGTCAGGCTCTCGCCCTTCACGGCGAATACCGGCGTGCCCGACTTGGCGATCGCCGCGGCGGCATGGTCCTGGGTCGAATAGATGTTGCACGAGGCCCAGCGCACGTCGGCGCCCAGCGCCTTCAGGGTCTCGATCAGCACGCCGGTCTGGATGGTCATGTGCAGCGAGCCTGCGATACGCGCACCCTTGAGCGGCTTCTTGGCGCCGTATTCCTTGCGGATCGCCATCAGGCCGGGCATCTCGGTCTCGGCCATGTCGAGTTCCTTGCGGCCCCAATCGGCGAGCCCGATATCCTTGACGATGCAGTCGGCCATCTCGGCGCTCCGGCGGTTCTGGGTTGGGACGCCGTCTCTTAACAGCGGTCCTGCGGGCTCTCAACGGACCATATCAAGACATAAGCAAGAATTTATGCCGATATGCGCCGCGCTTTATGTCCACCCTCCCCGCCCAGACCAAGGTCACAGGTCAGCGCGTCGAGGTATGGCCGCCATAGGCACCGGCATTGTGCTCGCCGACGCTTTGGTCGAGCCCGCGGCGGCCTTGAGCCGACGTAGTAGCTGCCGTCGGCGCAGCATGCAGGCGTAGGCACCGGGCTCGTCAGACATTACTTCGTATTGCCACCCTTCGAGACGCGGCCCTTCGGGCCGCTCCTCAGGGCGAGGTCTGTGGGGTGCGCCAGCTTGATGCGCGCGGCTGCTTCATTCCTCGCCGAACTTGCCTTCGACCAGGGCGGAGAGCGCCACCATGGCCTCCATGGCCTGGCGGCCCGAGCAGGCGAGCTCGATCGAGCTGCCGATGCCGGCGGCCAGCATCATCAGGCCCATGATCGACAGGCCGGAGACCTCCTGCCCCTTGAAGGCGACCCGGACGGAGGCGTCGTACTGCCCGGCGGTGCGGACGAACTTGGCCGCGGCGCGGGCATGCAGGCCGCGCTTGTTGCCGATCGCCAGGGTGCGTTTCAGGGCGCCGGGCGATGTCTCCCCGGCGGCGTTGCTCACGAAGCTTCCTTGGCCAGGATCCGCGAAGCCACGGTGATGTACTTGCGGCCGGCCTCCTGCGCCATGCGCACGGCCTCGGCGATCGGCCGGTTCCGGACCGAGGCGAGCTTGACCAGCATCGGCAAGTTGACGCCGGCCAGCACCTCGATACGCGCATGCTCCATGATGGAAATGGCGAGATTGGACGGCGTGCCGCCGAACATGTCGGTCAACACGATCACGCCGTCACCCGTGTCGCAGGCCCGCGCCCGCTCCAGGATCTCGGCTCGCCGCTTCTCCATGTCGTCCTCGGCGCCGATGCACACCGCCGAGATGCATTGCTGGGGACCTACCACGTGCTCCAGGGCGGCGAGGAATTCGCGCGCAAGGTTGCCGTGCGTCACGAGTACGATGCCGATCATACACCCCTGCCCCAAACGCTCTGCGACACCGGCTCTCCCCGAACCTCCGTATCGCGATGCACAAGAGTGACCGAGCGACCCGCGCCGCGCAACCATTCCGCCAACCTTTCTGCAACGGCGATCGAGCGGTGCCGGCCCCCCGTGCAACCGACGGCGATGGTGAGATAACTCTTGCCCTCGGCGTCGAATCGGGGCAGCAGCGGCCCGATCAGCCCCTCCAGCCGGGCAATGAACGGTTCGTAGTCCGGATCGGTGGCGATGTAGTCGACCACCGGCTTGTCCTGGCCGGTGAACGGCTTGAGCTCGGCCACGTAGTGCGGGTTCTTCAGGAACCGCACGTCAAACACCAGGTCCGCCTCGCGCGGCAGGCCGCGGCGGTAGGAGAACGACATCACGGCGATGCGCGCGCCGCGCTGCCCGCCCACCGCGAAGTGGCCGGCGAGGATCTGCTTGAACTGGTGGGGCGACAGCGCCGAGGTGTCGACCACCACGTCGGCCGAATCGCGCAGGCCGCCGATCTGCTTGCGCTCCTCGACGATGCCGTCGACCACCGGCCGGTCGGGCGCCAGGGGATGCGGCCGGCGCGATTCGGTGTAGCGGCGCTGCAGGGTCTCGGTGTCGCAATCGAGGTAGAGCAGGCGGGCGTCGAGGTCGTCGCGCTGGCGCAGCTGCTGCAGGTGGCGCACCAGCGCCGGGGCACTGAAGCCGAAGGTGCGGGTGTCGACGCCGAAGGCGAGCGGGGCCGCCAGCTCGCCCGGGCTGGCGGTCGAGCGCATCAGGTCGCCGAGCAGCGGCAGCGGCACGTTGTCGACCGCGACGTATCCCAGGTCCTCGAGCGCATGCAGGGCGGTGCCGCGGCCGGCGCCGCTCAGGCCGGTGACCAGCACGAAGGGACGCCGCGCGTGGGTCCGCTGGGGAATCGAGGCCGGGGAGGACGAGCTATCGGGCATGGCCGCGTCCTTACGATGATGCGACCGCGCTCCGCGTCAAGGCAAGCCACAACTTTTGAACAGCTGAGAGCTCGAATGGGGCGAGATCCAGTCGCGGCAATGTGATGTCGAGCAGCGTTTCCGTCTGCGGATCGGGCAGCCGTTCGATGCGCTCGGACGGTACGAGATCGACCAGCAGGGCAACGGCGGCGCGCGCCTGCAACTGGTTTCGCGGGAGCCGAACGATGCCGACGCCACGCGCCTCGATCAGGCCGGCCAGGGCGGGCGGTGGCGATGCGAACAGCGAACGGCCGCGGCGCGCGAGGTGCGTCTGGTCGTCGGCGACGAGCCGGCCGCCGGCCTGGATCAGCCGCAGCGCGAGGTCGGACTTGCCCGCGCCCGACGGCCCGCGCAGCAGCACGGCGCGCCATTGGCCCTTGGCCTTGAGCGCCACCGACGTTGCATGGACGAAGGTCATTCGGACCGCGGACCTCCAGGTCCGCTTATGAGGCGGACCTGGAGGTCCGCGGTCCGAATGATGAAGATCACGACGCCGCCGGGACGGTCACGGTGAAGCGAGCACCGAGCACGCGGCCGTCGGGCGCCTTGCGGTTGCTGGCGGTGATCGAGCCGCCGAAGGTCTCCATGATCTGGCGGCAGATCGAGAGGCCGAGGCCCGAATGCTGGCCGAAATGCTCGCTCGGCCGCTCGGAGTAGAATCGCTGGAAGATCGATTCGAGATTGTCCTCGGGGATGCCCGACCCCTCGTCGTCGATGGTCACCACGAACGGGCCGTTGCGCGGCTCGCGGCTCAGCTCCACGAGAACGCGCGAGCCGCGCGGGCTGAAAGACAGTGCGTTGTCGATGACGTTGCGGAACACCTGGCCGTAGCGGCCGTCATGGCCCAGCCCTTGGTAGGGCGGGTTGGCCGACAACCGCAACTCGACCTCCACGCCGGCCTTTTGCGCCGCGATGGCGGCGTAGTGCTGCACCATGTCGCTCAGCAGCGTCTTGAGATCGACCGTCTTGAACTCGCCGCGCATCAGCTCGGCGTCGAGCCGCGAGGCGTCGGAGATGTCGGAGATCAGCCGGTTCAGCCGCTCGATGTCCTGGACGACGATGGCCATCAGCTTGGCGCGCTGCTCGGGCTCGAGGCTGGGCCGCGCCGCGACCTCGATGGCGGAGCGCAGCGAGGTCAGCGGGTTCTTGAGCTCGTGCGCCACGTCGGCGGCGAAGCTCTCGATAGTGTTGATGCGCTGCCACAGCGCGTCGGTCATCGAGCGCAGCGCGTCGTTGAGGTCGCCGATCTCGTCGCCGCGCTTGCCGAGATCGGGGATCTCCGGCCGGCTCTCGCGGGCGAGGCGGATCTCGTCGGCGGCGCGCGCCAGCCGCACGATCGGATGGGTGATGGTGCCGGCGAGATAGAGCGACAGCAGCACGGTGATGCCGAGCGCCGCCACCGCGATGGTCAGCATGTCGGCGCGCACCTCGCGCAGCGACGCGGCGATCGCGCGGTTGTCGCGGGTCAGCATCAGCGCGCCCAGCACCTGCTTGTAGCGCTGCACCGGCACCGCGGCGCTGAGCAGCAGCCGGCCGTCGGACATGATGCGCACCGCCGAGGCGTTGAAGCCGCGCAAGGCGCTGTTGGCCTCGGGGAAGTCGCGCAGGCTCGGGGCGGCGTGCTCGACATAGGCGGGGAAGCGGTCGGAGCGCGACAGCTGGCGGCCCAGCCAGTCGCCGATCCGGTCGGCCCAGCGCTGCGACGGCGGCTCGGCCGGCAGTTCCTCGGGCGGCGGCAGCGGCTGGATATGGATGCGGCCGGTCTCGCTCAGCACGGCCGAATCGCCCAAGAGCTCGCCGGTCTCGCTGAACAGCCGGGCGCGCACCCCGGTCGGCCGCACCAGACGGGTCAGCAGCTGGCGGGCGGCCTCGGCGTCGAGCCGGTTGGCCGTGGTCTCGCCGCCGATCACCGCGACCTCGCCGATGCCGGCCGCGACCATCTCGCCCTGGACCAGCAGCGACGCCAGCTCGGCGTCGATCAGCTCGTCCTCGTAGTCACTGAGATAGACCGCGCCCAGCGCCAGCAGCACCACCGGCACGATGTTGAGCAGCAGGATGCGGCGGGTGAGCGGCGAATGACGGCGGGTCGCGCGGCGCCGCCGGCGCAGCATCGACGGCGTCTCGCTGCGCGTCACGGCGCGGACCCTTCGCCGGAACTTCGGCAGCAACCGGCGCAGCGTCGAGGCGAGGGAGCGACGCTTGGCAGATCCGGAGGTGCCGTCGGTGACGCTAGCCATGTCGGGTTCCTCTCCCCCGCGAGGGGGAGAGGTTAGGTGAGGGGGTGACGAAGGCTGTGCGCAATCCCCTCACCCCACCTCTCCCCCTCGCGGGGGAGAGGAGCATGAGGGGCGCGGGTCTCACCCGCTCACGAATCGCGGTAGCGGTATCCGATGCCATAGAGCGTTTCGATCTGCTCGAACTCCGGGTCGACCTCGCGGAACTTGCGCCGCACCCGCTTGATATGGCTGTCGATCGTGCGGTCGTCCACGTAGATCGTCTCGCCGTAGGCGGCATCCATCAACTGGTCGCGGTTCTTGACGTGACCCGGACGCTCGGCGAGGGACTTCAGCAGCAGGAACTCGGTGACGGTGAGGTGCACCTCCTTGCCCTTCCAGGTGCACTGGTGGCGGGAGGGATCGAGGATGAGCTCGCCACGCACGATGCGCTCGGCCGCGGCGCCCTCGCCCTTGACGCTGCCGGCGTCACTGCGGCGCAGCACGGCGCGGATGCGCTCGAGCAGCAGGCGCTGGGAGAACGGCTTGCGGATGAAATCGTCGGCCCCCATGCGCAGGCCCAGCACCTCGTCGATCTCCTCGTCCTTGGAGGTGAGGAAGATCACCGGGAACTGCTGCGTCTTGCGCACGCGGTTGAGCAGCTCCATGCCGTCCATGCGCGGCATCTTGATGTCGAAGATCGCCATGTCGGGTGGCGCCTGGTTGAGGCCTTCCAACGCGGCGGCGCCATCGGAATAGGTCTTCACCTGGAAGCCCTCGGCCTCCAGCAGCATCGACACGGAGGTCAGGATATTGCGGTCGTCGTCGACCAGGGCGATGTTCTTGCGCACGGCTCTTCTTTCTCCTGGCCCTTGGGGGCTCGGTTTGCAACGTTACCACAGACCGGCGGTTGCCGGTTCTTGCCCTATTTGCCGCCGCTCGGGCACGATTCCGGCCCATTTCCAGCCCTGAGCGAGCCCATGACCGAGCCGTCCGAGCCACCCGACCCCTTCCGTGACGTCCGCGACCTGATCCGCAGGTGCGACCGGGCGGCCCTGGCGACCGCCCTGCCGGCCGCGGCCGGCGCGGCGGCCTGGCCCTACGCCTCGCTGGTCCTGGTGGCGGTCGACCACGACCTGTCGCCGATCCTGCTGCTGAGCGACCTCGCCGAGCATACCAAGGCGCTGGCGGCCGACCCGCGGGTATCGCTGCTGTTCGACGGCACCGGCGGCCTCGCCCAGCCGCTGACCGGCCCGCGCGTGACCCTGCTGGGACACGCCGCCAAGACCGACGACGAGCGGCTGAAGCGGCGCTTCCTGCGCCATCACCCGGACGCCGAGATGTATGCCGGCTTCCGCGATTTCAACTTCTACAAGGTGTCGCTGGAGCGCACACACCTGGTCGGCGGCTTCGGCAAGATCCGCTGGATCGAGCCCGGCGAGCTGCTTGCCGTCCCGCCATTGCCGGATCTGGCGGCAAGCGAGGAGGGTATCGTTATCCACATGAACGACGATCATGCGGATGCCGTGCAGCTCTATGCGACCAAGCTGCTGGGGCTTTCGGCGGAGGGCTGGACGATGACCGGCATCGATCGGGAGGGCATCGACCTGAGGCAGGGCGGTAACGTCGCGCGACTGTCCTTTGAATCCTCTATGCCGGCGGCGGAAGACGCTCGCCGAATCCTGGTGGCGTTGGCGGCCAAGGCAAGAGCCTGATTTCCACGACGCGGTCACGGGCGGCGGTCACGGCAAGACCACTCGTCGGCCAGCGTACCGACTGTGCATATGCGAAGCGATCGTTTGCCGATTGTCGACGGGTGGGGTAAACGGCCGTTCAATAAGCCGTTCGTAAACAGGAGAAAACGCCGTGACACAGGCGGGCTTCGTCGTTCCCAAATTCGGCCTCGATTCCCTCGGGCTGAAGAACCTCGGCAATGTCTATTGGAACCTGCAGGTTCCGACGCTCTACGAAGAAGCGATCCGCCGCGGCGAGGGCCAGCTCGGCGAAGGCGGCGCGCTGGTGGTGCGCACCGGCGTGCACACCGGCCGCTCGCCCAACGACAAGTTCTTCGTCGACGACAGCGTCACGCACGGCAACGTCGACTGGGGCAAGACCAACAAGCCGATGTCGTCGGAGAAGTATCGCGCCCTCTACAACCGCATGATCTCCTACGCCCAGCGCCGCGACCTGTTCGTGCGCGACTGCTGGGGCGGCGCCGATCCGGCGCATCGCATCGGCGTGCGCGTGGTCACCGAGACCGCCTGGCACAACATGTTCGCGCGCAACATGTTCCTGCGCCCGACCAAGGAAGAGCTCGCGACCTTCAAGCCCGACTTCACCATCCTCAACCTGCCGGGCTTCCAGGCCGATCCGAAGCTCGACGGCACGGCGAGCGATTGCGCCATCCTGGTGAACTTCACCGACCGCGTCGTGGCGATCTGCGGCACCTGGTACGCCGGCGAGATCAAGAAGTCGGTGTTCACCATCCTGAACTACCTGCTGCCCGAGAAGAACATCCTGCCGATGCATGCTTCGGCCAATATCGGCCCCAAGGGCGACGTGGCGATCTTCTTCGGGTTGAGCGGCACCGGTAAGACCACGCTGTCGGCCGACCCTTCGCGTACCCTGATCGGCGACGACGAGCATGGCTGGGCCGAGAGCTCGCTGTTCAACTTCGAAGGTGGCTGCTACGCCAAGGTGATCAAGCTCAGCCGGGAGGCCGAGCCCGAGATCTACGCCACCACCGAACGCTTCGGGACGGTGCTGGAGAACGTGGTGATCGATGCCGTCGGCGGCCTCGACCTCGACGACGGCCAGTACACCGAGAATACCCGCGCCTGCTATCCGATCGACTTCATCCCGAACACTTTGGCGAGCGGCATCGCCGGCACGCCCGAGAACATCGTGATGCTGACCGCCGACGCCTTCGGCGTGCTGCCGCCGATCTCGCGGCTGTCGCCGGAGCAGGCGATGTATCACTTCCTGTCGGGCTACACCGCCCGCGTCGCCGGCACCGAGAAGGGCGTGACCGAGCCGCAGGCGACCTTCTCGACCTGCTTCGGCGCGCCGTTCATGCCGCGCCATCCGACGGTCTACGCCAAGATGCTGGGCGAGAAGATGGCCCGCCAGAACGTCAGGTGCTGGCTGGTCAACACCGGCTGGTCGGGCGGCGGCTTCGGCGTCGGCAACCGCATGTCGATCAAGCACACCCGCGCCATGGTGCGGGCGGCGCTCGACGGCACCCTGGCCTCGGTCGCCTCGTCGACCGATCCGCATTTCGGCATGCAGGTGCCGAGCGCCTGCCCGGACGTGCCGGGCGACGTCCTGAACCCGCGGAACACCTGGAAGGACAAGAAGGCCTACGACAGCACCGCCCGCGACCTGACGCAGCGCTTCGAGAAGAACTTCCAGCAGTTCGAGGGCCACGTCGACGGCAAGATCAAGCAGGCGGCGATCCGCGCCGCGGCCTGATCCACAGTCGGGCATCGGGGAGCCCTTTCGCCTCGGGCGGAAGGGCCCCATATGATGCCCTGACTTGACGACGATGCCTTCAACCGCCGCGGCCGACCGCGCTACCGCCACGTCGGCGCGCGCCACCTTCCGTCGCCTGCCGCTGATCGTGGCCCTGGCGCTGGCCTTCGCGTCGCTCGCGTTGATCTCGGGCATCGCCTACATCGCGGTGCTAACCGGCGCCACCGGCACCGCCGAGCGGCTGCTGGTCGACCAGGCGGCCAGCGTGATCGACCGCCAGATCGCCATGGTGAAGAGCCGGCTCGATCCGGTGGGCGAGCAGCTCGAGCTGGTGGCCAGCCTGGCGGCCGCGGGCCGCATCGACGTCGATTCGCCGGTCGCGGTGCGCGAGGCGTTGGCGGTGATGATGCAGCACGTGCCGACCGTGTCGGTCGCCGCCTTCGGCACGCTCGACCTGCAGCTCCATCGCGCCGTGCGCCATCCCGACGGCGCGATTACCCGCGACACCGTCCCGCTGACCGAGCTGCGGCGCGGGCTGGAGCGCTTCCGCGAGCTGCAGACCTCGCAGCGGACCTTCTGGGGCGACCTCTACTGGAGCGAGTCGCTGAAGCAGCCGGTGCTGAACGTGCGCACGCCGGTGCGGCGCATCGACGATGCCTTCATCGGCGGCCTGGTCGCCACGGTGACCCTGGGCCAGCTTTCCGAGCTGATCACCGACCCGGCGCACGGCGGCGATCCGAACCAGTTCATCATCGTCAACAACGACAAGGTGCTGGCGCATCGCCTGCTGGTCGATCCGGTCCGCTTCGGCCTGACCGAGGACAAGCCGCTGCCGACGCTGCGGCAGCTCGGCGATCCGGTGCTGGCCAAGATCTGGGATCCGCCGGTGCGCAGCCCGCGGATCGATCGCGCGCTCGGCAAGCTCGGCCACGTCGTCGAGGCCGACGGCCATCGCTGGGTGTTCGTCTATCGCGAGGTCAGGGGCTACGGGCCGCAGCCCTGGCTGGTCGGCCAGTATTTCCCGATCGAGCGCGCCACCGCCGACCTCGACAAGCTGACCAACGGCGCGATCGTCGGCGCCGTGACGCTGGCGGCGGCGCTGATCCTCGCGCTGTTCATGGGGCTGCGCATGGCGCGCTCGATCCGCACCATCACCACCGCCGCCGAGGCGATCGAGCGGCTGGAGTTCGACCAGCCGATGCACAGGCGCTCGCGGCTGCGCGAGATCGACGACGCCGCCGGCAGCCTCGACAAGGCGCGCACCGCGCTGCGCTGGTTCGGCCACTACGTGCCGCAGCGCCTGGTGCGCCGCCTGATGGAGCAGGGCGCGGACGGCGTCGCCTCGCGGCGCACCGACCTCACGGTGATGTTCACCGACATCGTGGCGTTCACGCCACAGGCCGAGCACCTGCCCGAGCACGAGACCGCGGCGCTGCTCAACCACCATTTCGCCCTGCTCGGCGCCTGCATCGAGCGCGAGCACGGCATCATCGACAAGTACATCGGCGATTCGGTGATGGCGATCTGGGGACCGCTGGCCGGCTCGCCCGACCACGCCGGGGCGGCGATTCGCGCCGCGCTCGCGATCGCCAAGGTGATCCGCGAGGACAACCGGATGCGCCACGCCGACGGCAAGCCGCCGATCCGGCTGCGCATCGGTCTGCATTCGGGGTCGGCGGTGATCGGCAATATCGGTGCGCCCGGCCGCATCAACTACACCGTGATCGGCGACGCGGTGAACGTGGCGCAGCGCTTCGAGCAGCTCGGCAAGGTGTACATGCGGCCGGACGAGGACGTCATCGTGCTGGTGAGCGGCGCCACCATCGCTGCCGTCCACGACAAGAGCGCGCTCGGCATCGAGCTGCCGGCACCCGAGCTGCGCCGGGTCAGGGGCCACGCCCAGCCGGTCGAGGTCTACCGGCTGGTCTGAGGCTGGGCTAAGCTCTCGGGCCATGTGGATCCGCAATGCCTGGTACGTCGCGGCCTGGACGCAGGAGATCGAGCCCGGCCGCATCCATGCCCGCACCATCGTCGACCAGCCGCTGGTGCTGTTCCGCACGTCCGACGGCACGATCGTAGCCCTGGAGGACCGCTGCCCGCACCGCTTCGCACCGCTGTCGCTGGGCCGGCTCGAGGGCGATGCGCTGCGCTGCATGTATCACGGGCTGAAGTTCGCGCCCGACGGCAGGTGCATCGAGATCCCCGGCCAGAAGCTGATCCCGCAAAGCGCCTGCGTGCGCCGCTTCCCGCTGCAGGTGGTCGGAAGCTGGGTGTGGGTCTGGATGGGCGAGGCCGACAAGGCCGATGCGGCGGCGATCCCGCCAACCCTGGCGCTCGACGATCCGGGCTATCGGCTGCAGGCCGGCCAGCTCGACTACGACGCGCACTACCTGCTGATCGACGACAACCTGCTCGACCTTTCGCATCTTTCCTTCACGCACGAGAAGACGCTCGGCATGGACATGCCGCAGTGGGCCGACCTCCGGCCGCGCATGTCGCCGATCGATCGCGGCCTGCGCTTCGAGCGCTGGCACACCGGCCATCGTCCGCGCGGCTTCATGAAGAGGCTGGGCGAGACGGTCGATGTCTGGACGAGCTACGACTTCCTGTTCCCCGGCATCTTCCTGCAGCGCACGGCGTTCTTTCCGGCCGGCACCGCCGAGGCGAGCGGGCTCAAGGCGCCACAGGCCGAGCCGCTGTTCTATCGCGTCGACGAGCAGGCGGTGACGCCGGTCACCGGCCGCACCTCGCGCTATTTCTACGCCGTCGGCACGCGGGCGCGGGACATCGATCCCGACAAGCTCGAGCGGCTCTACGCCGTGACCACGACCGCGTTCCACGAGGACAAGCGCATCATCGAAGCGCAGCAGAAGCTGATCGACCTCGAGCCCGGCCGCGCCATGCTGCCGACCAGCCTCGACGCCGGCCCGACTCAGTTCAGGAAGCTGGTCGAGGCGATGGGGGCGGCGGGATGACGCCTGAAATTGGAAGCGCGCGGGGCCCTGGCGTTCGCGCTTTGCGCGACCGGCGCCCGCAGGGCGCCTACGCCTACGGGCCCGCCTGACGTAGCGCTGCTGCGCAGCGCTACGTCAAAGGCGGCATCACATGCTTGGCGTAGGCCGGCCGCGCCTTCAGCCGCTCGTACCACGCCTTCACGTTCTTGAGGTCGGGCCGCTCGACATCGAGCGCGTACCAGCGGTGCACGAAGCAGCCGACCGGGATGTCGCCCATGGTGAGATGCCCACCCGCCACGTACTGCCGGCCCGCGAGCTTCTGGTCGAGCCGGCCCCACAGCTTGCCGGCATCGGCCGCGGCCTTCTTGATCGCCGCCATGTCGCGCTTCTCCGGCGGCGTGCGCACCAGGCCCCAGAAGATCACCCGCATCGCCTCGGAGAGGGTCGAGAGCTGCCAGTCCATCCAGCGGTCTGCCTCGCTCCTCTGCCCCGGATCGTTCGGCCACAGCGTGCCCGCGGCATAGCGGGCGGCGAGATAGCGCACACAACTGTTGCTCTCCCAGATGATGCGGCCGCCGTCGTCGATGGTCGGCACGACGCCGTTGGGGTTCATGTCGAGGTACCATTTCTGGTCGTTGCCGCCGAACTGCAGCCCGACATTCTCGCGGTCGTACTTCAGCCCGCATTCGTCGGCGCACCACAGCACCTTCATGACATTGATCGAATTGGCCCGGCCCCAGATCTTCATGCCCGTATCTCCTTGGCGTAGGGCCCGACTGTAGCGAAAATTGTCATCCCGAGCGAAGCGAGGGATCTATGCTGAGGCCTCATAGGTCCCTCGCTGCGCTCGGGATGACACGGTGCTCGTCGCTCAATCGGTCTAATGCGCCGCCGCCCAGTTGGCGCCGACGCCGGTCTCGACGACCAGCGGCACCGAGAGCGCGGCGGCGCTTTCCATCACTTTGCGCGCGACGCCCTTGATCGCGTCGACTTCCTTGTCGGGGACCTCGAACAGCAGCTCGTCGTGCACCTGCAGCAGCATGCGGCCCTCGAGATGGGCGTCCTTCAGGGCCGGCGGCAGGCGGATCATGGCGCGCTTGATGATATCGGCGGCGCCGCCCTGCAGCGGCGCGTTGATCGCCGCGCGCTCGGAGAAGGCGCGCATGCCCTGGTTCTTGTCGTTGATGTGCTTGAGGTGGATCTTGCGGCCGAACGGCGTCTTCACGTAGCCATTCTTGCGCGCGTACTCCTTGGTCCGCTCCATGTAGTCGCGGATGCCGGGATAGCGCTGGAAGTACTTGGCGATGTAGTCGCGCGCCTCGGGCTGGCCGATGCCGAGCTGGTTGGCGAGGCCGAAGGCCGAGATGCCGTAGATGATGCCGAAGTTGATCGCCTTGGCACGGCGGCGCACCAGCGGGTCCATGCCCTTGACCGGCAGGCCGAACATCTCCGAGGCGGTGATGGCATGGATGTCGTCGCCGCGCGCGAAGGCGTCCTTGAGCTGCACGATCTCGGCGACGTGCGCCAGCAGCCTGAGCTCGATCTGCGAATAGTCGGCGCTGACCAGCTTGTGGCCCTTCTCGGCGATGAAGGCCTCGCGGATCTTGCGGCCCTCCTCGGTGCGCACCGGGATGTTCTGCAGGTTGGGCTCGGTCGAGGCGAGCCGGCCGGTCGCCGCGCCGGTCATCATGTAGGAGGTGTGGATGCGGCCGGTCCGGGCGTCCAATTCGCGCACCAGCGCATCGGTGTAGGTGCCCTTGAGCTTGGCGATCTGGCGGTGCTCGAGGATCTTCACCGGCAGCGCGTGCCCTTGCGCCGCGAGCTCGTCGAGGATCGAGGCGTCGGTCGACCAGGCGCCGGTCTTGCTGCGCCGGCCGCCCGGCAGCTTCTGCTCGTCGAACAGGATCTCGCCGAGCTGCTTGGGCGAGCCGACATTGAACTCGCGGCCGGCGAGCTTGTGGATCTCGAGCTCGAGCTCGCCGAGCCGCTTCTCGAAGTCGGCGCTGAGCCTCCTGAGCAGCGTGGCGTCGACCTTGACGCCCGCCTGCTCCATGCCGAGCAGCACCGCCATCAGCGGCCGTTCGATGGTCTCGTACATGCCGACCATGCGCTCGGCGGCGAGCCGCGGCTTCAGCTTCGCCCAGAGCTGCGAGATCGTGTCGGCGCTGCCGGCGGCATATTCGCGGGCGCGCTCGATCGGCACCTTGTCGAAACTCACCCGCTTGGCGCCCGAGCCGGCGACGTCGGAGACCTTCACCATCGGCCGGTCGAGCTCCCGCTCGGCGAGATCCTCCAGCGCATGGCCGTGCTTGCCGCCATCGAGCACGAAGGACAGCAGCATCGTGTCGTCGACCGGCGCCAGCCGGATGCCGTGCTGCTCGAGCACCTCGAGGTCGGCCTTGAGGTCGTGGCCGACCTTGAGCACGCCCGGGTCTTCGAGCAGCGGCTTCAGCTTCCCGATCGCGGTCTTCGCCGCCAGTTGGTCGGGCAACAGCGCGCCGGCGCCGTCCGCCTTGCCGGCCCCGCCCAGATCGAGCGCGCCCTGGGCTTCGCCGGGCGCGCGATGGCCGATCGGCAGATAGGCTGCGCGCCGGCGCCCCGAGTTGACGTTGCCCCACGGTCCGTCGAGCAGCGCGAACGACAGGCCGACCAGCCCGGCCTCGGCGCTCTCGAGATCGACGCTGACGACGCCCGCCTTGGTCGCTTCGGCGATCCATTCGTCGAGCGCCGCCTCGGTGCGGATGGTCTCGTAGTCTTCCGCCGTGAAGGGTTTGTTGGATTTGGGCCGCGTCGCCGGCGCCGGGCGCTGGGCTTCGGGCATCTGCGGTGCCGGCGTGACGGAAGCCATCGCCGCGACCGGCGCGGTCGCTTCCCCCAGCTCCTTGGCGTACTTGGCGACCAGCGTCTTGAAGCCCTGCTTTTCCAGCCACGGCAGCAGCACGTTGGGGTCGGGCTTGCGCTTGTCGAAGGAGTCCGGATCGGCGGGGGCCGGCACGTCGTCCCGGAGCGTCACCAGCTGCTTGGAGATGCGCGCCAGCTCGGCATTGTTCTGCAGGGCCTCGCGCCGCTTGGGCTGCTTGATCTCGCCGGCCCGCGCGAGCAGCGTCTCGAGGTCGCCGTACTCGGCGAGGAGCTGGGCCGCGGTCTTGACGCCGATGCCCGGCACGCCGGGCACGTTGTCGGTCGAATCGCCGGCCAGCGCCTGGACGTCGATCACCTTGTCCGGCGTGACGCCGAACTTCTCCATCACCGCCTCGGGCCCGAGCTTGATCTTCTTGATCGGGTCCATCATCTCGACACCCGGCCGGATGAGCTGCATCAGGTCCTTGTCGGACGACACGATGGTGCAGGTGCCGCCGGCCTCGAGCGCCAGCCGCGCATAGGTCGCGATCAGGTCGTCGGCCTCGTAGCCCTTGAGCTCGCAGACCGTGACGTTGAACGCCTTGGCCGCCTCGCGGATCAGCGGGAACTGCGGGATCAGGTCCTCCGGCGGCTCGGAGCGATTGGCCTTGTACTGGTCGTAGATCTCGTTGCGGAAGGTCGTGCCGCTGGCGTCGAGGATCATCGCGACGTGGTCGACCTCGGGCTTGTCGAGGATGTCGGCGGCCAGCATGCGGCAGAAGCCGTAGACGGCGTTGACCGGCGTGCCGTCGGGCCGGTTCATCGGCGGCAGCGCGTGGAAGGCGCGGAACAGGTAGCCCGAGCCGTCGACCAGGTAGAGGTTCTTGATCGGCTTGTCGTCCGCCGCCTCAGCTGGAGTGGGGGCGGCTGCCGGCGCGGGCGCCGCGGATGCCTTGGATTTCGCCATGCGCCAAGGTCTAGCACGGGCCAAAGGGCCGCAGCGAGGCGGCTTGCGCCGGGTTTCCCACCGCCTTATACCCGCATCGTCATTGGGGAGTAGCCGGCCTCACCCCAGAGGCGGAAGGGTCAACAAACTAGGTCTTCGGACCTTGGTCCTTTCGGCATCCGTGCTTGGCGAGACCTTTGGCTTGCATGCGTTGAAAACCCGCGGGATCGGGCGGCGCGTGCGGCCAACGGTACGCGCCCGCTCGATCCCCGTATGTGACGCCCCATGGAAGCCTTCCTCGTCTCCGCCGGCCTCGTGGCGATCGCCGAAATCGGCGACAAGACCCAGCTTCTGGCGATGCTGCTCGCCACCCGCTACCGCAAGCCGGTGCCGATCATCCTCGGCATCCTGGTCGCGACCTTGGCGAATCACGCGATCGCGGCATCGGTCGGTGCCGCCGTGGCGGCGTGGCTCGGACCCAATGCGATGCGCTGGATCGTCGGTGTGCTGTTCATCGTCATGGCCGGCTGGGCGCTGATCCCGGACAAGGAGGACGAGGGGCCCAAGGCCTCCAGCCATGTCGGCGCCTTCCTCGCCACGACCATCGCCTTCTTCCTGGTCGAGATCGGCGACAAGACCCAGATCGCCACCGTGGCGCTGGCCGCGCGCTTCCACGACATCGCGATCGTCACGGCCGGCACGACCGTCGGCATGATGCTGGCCAACGTGCCGGCGGTGCTGGGCGGCGACCTGCTGGCGCGCAAGATCCCGCTCAAGCTGGTGCGCATCTGCGCCGCCGCCTCGTTCGTCGTGCTGGGGGCGGCAGTGTTGCTCTGGGGTTAACTAGGCGAGCCGGGCGATGAAGCGCACCGCCTCGGCAGGGGCCTGGGCCGTGCTGGTGACGGCGGCGGCATAGACCGTCGTCAGATCGCAGCCGGGTGGCAGGGGGCCGGCCAGCACGATGCCTGGCGTCGCGCGGATCTCGGTCTCCTGGGTGCAGCCGATCGGCCGCCGCGCCGTCGAGGCGGCGAGCGCGCGCATGGCGGTGTTGCCGTTGGGCGCCAGTTTCAGCCGGCCCTGGACGCGGTCCCAGATGCCGAGCTCACGCATCACCTTGGCGAAGTGGATGCCGGCGGTTGCCAGGGCCGGATCGGGGAAGTGGATCTCGTCGGCGTCGCTCAGGGCCGCCGCCAGCCCGGCCTTGTCGGCGATGGCGGGCAGGGGATCGCGCGCGCACCGCGACCGCCGTGGCGACCCGCGCGACGTCGGCCATCGTGCCCGCCACGACATGGCCGCTCTGGGCCAGGCCCTCGACCAGGGCGCGGCTCAGGATGACGATGTCGGCCGGCTCGCCCGCGAGCAGCTTGTCGCGCATGGCGCCGACGGCGCTGAACGTGCCCTCGATCTCGAAGCCATCCTTCGCCGTCTCGACCAGGGACTGGGCGGCGCCGCCCGCCAGGATACGGAGCGCCATTCACTGCACCTTGGCGCCGGACACCTCGACGACCTTGCGCCACTTCTCGATGTCCTTCTGCAGGAAGGCGCCGAAGGCGTCGGGCGTCATGGTCATCGGCACCGCGCCCTGCTTGGCCCAGGCGTCGCGGATGCCGGGCTTGGCCACCGCCTTGCCGATCTCGGCGTTGAGGCGGTCGACGATTTCCTTGGGCGTGCCGGCGGGCGCCATGATGCCCAGCCAGATCGTCGCCTCGTAGCCCGGGACGCCCGCCTCGGCGACGGTCGGCACGTCGGGCAGGATGGTCGAGCGTTTGTCGCCGGTGGTGCCGAGCGCGCGCACGTGGCCGGCCTCGACGCTGCCCTTCATGGTGGTGACGGCGTCGAACATCATCTGGACGTGGCCGCCCAGCACGTCGTTGCGCGCCTCGCCGCTGCTCTTGTGCGGCACGTGCAGGATGTCGGTGCCGCTCATCGCTTTGAACAGCTCGCCGGCCATGTGATAGGGCGTGCCCGGCCCCGATGAGGCGTAGGAGAGCTTGCCCGGATCTTTCTTGGCGAGCGCGATGAACTCCTGCAGCGTCTTGGCCGGCACCGAGGGATGCACCACCATCACCAGGTCGGACGAATTGACCGGCGCGACCGGCGTCAGGTCCTTCATCAGCGTGTAGGGCTTGTTGGAGAGCAGCGTCTCGTTGGTGGTGTGGGTGTTGCTCATCATCAAGAGCGTGTAGCCGTCGGGCGCGGCTTTCGCGACGACGTCGGTCCCGATCACCGCGCCCGCGCCGGGCTTGTTGTCGATCACGAACTGCCGCTTGAAGACCTCGGTCAGCTCCTGGCCGATGACGCGCGCATAGACGTCGGCCGGCCCGCCGGGGCCGAACGGCACGACGATGCGCACCGGTTTGGTCGGCCAGCTCTGCGCCATGGCGGGCAGCACGAAGGTCGCAGCTGCGATCGCGAGGCCGAGTCTGGTCACCCAACGCATTTTCTTCTCCCTGTCAGACGGCGGTCGTTTTGATGTCGATCCTGGACGAAAGCGTACGGTGCACCGGACACTGATCCGCGATCTCCAGCAAACGTGACCGCTGCTCGGCATCGAGCGCGCCGACCACCTCGATCTCGCGCTCGATGTGGTCGATCTTCGCCGTCGGCTTCTCGCAGTCGGCGCAATCCTCGGCATGGACCTTGGAATGGCGCAGCCGCACCACGACCTGGGCGAGTGGCCACTTCTTGCGGCTCGCATACATGTGCAGGGTCATCGAGGTGCAGGCGCCGAGCGACATCAGCAGGAACTCGTAGGGGCCGGGGCCGACATCGTTGCCGCCGACCGCCTTGGGCTCGTCGGCCAGCAGCGTGTGGCGGCCGTTCAGCAGCATCTGCTCGAAGGCGCCGTTCCCGGTGGAGGACACCACCACCGTTCCGCCCAGCGTCCGGGTCTGCAGGGCCGCGGTATCGCGCCGGGTCTCGTTCTCAGCCATAGTGCCTCCTCGATCGGAGGCGCGATGGTAGCAGAATGCCTGCGCGTCCGACGCCGGAGGAAGCAGTGTAATGGACAGCGTTGGGCCGCGCGATGCAGCGCTTCGCGCGTCGGAGTCGGGCAGCGGCGGCGTCGATAGCCGCGCCTCGTGGCGGATGGCGTGGCTGGTGCTCGCCATCCTCTCGGTGTCCTACGCTTCTCCGCTGCTAATCGTGGTCGGCATGAAGCCGATGCAGGAGGCGCTCGGCACCGAGCGTTCGGTGCTGGCGCTCGCGGGATCCCTGGTCTGGGTCGGCACCGGCTCGGGCGGCATCCTGATGGGCTGGCTGGCCGACCGCATCGGCCTGCGCCGCACCGTCAGCATCGGCGCCGTCATGATCGCGGGCGGGCTGGCGCTGTCGTCACTGGGTTCGATCTGGGCGCTCTATGTCGGCCATGCGCTGCTGGGCTTCCTCGGCAACGGCGGCGTCTATCCGCCGCTGCTGGTCTATGTCAGCCGCTGGTTCGAGCGCCGCCGAGGTGCCGCTATCGCGCTGATCTCCTCCGGCCAGTACGTCGCGGGCGTCGTGTGGCCGGCTGTCTTCGAGCGCGGCATGACGACGTTCGGCTGGCAGCCGGTGATGCTGGTGTTCGGCGTGTTCGCTCTCGGCTTCATCCTGCCCGCGATCTACTTCCTCAAGGAGCCGCCGAAGCCGCCGCCGGTGGCGGCGCGCCATGCGGCGTCGGCCTCGGGCGGGCGGCCCAAGGTCGCCGGCTTCCCGCCCAACGTGGCGCAGGCGCTGCTTTGCCTCGCCGGCTTCTTCTGCTGCATCCCGATGTCGATCCCGTCGGCGCACATCGTCGCCTTCTGCGGCGACATCGGCATCAAGCCGACGCATGGCGCGGCGATGCTGTCGCTGATGCTGGGTTGCGCCTTCCTGGCGCGGCAGGCCTGGGGCTCGCTGGCCGACCGCATCGGCGGCCTGCGCACGGTGATGGCGGGCTCGGCTTGCCAGGCGGTGGCGATCGCCTTGTTCCTGCTCACCCAGGACGAGGTCGGGCTGTTCGCGGTGTCGGCCGCGTTCGGCCTGGGCTTCGCCGGCATCATCCCGTCCTACAGCGTGGCGGTCCGCGATCTCTTTCCGGCTTCGGAAGCCGCGTGGCGCATGCCGCTCACCCTGTTCACGGCGATGAGCGGCATGGCGTTCGGCAGCTGGTTCGCCGGCGCGCTCTACGACCACTTCGGCTACTACGCGCCGGCCTTCGGCATCGCCGTGATCTTCAACCTCCTGAACCTCACCATCATCAGCTTCCTGGTGTGGCGCACCGGCGGCACCGGCCGCACGCTGGTCTGGCCAACCGCGCGGCCCGTGGCATAGTCCGCGGCATGATCACCGGCGGATGTCTGTGCGGCGCCCTGCGCTATCGCGCCGAGGGCGAGCCCAAGCTGCAGGGCCTGTGCCATTGCCGCAATTGCCAGCGGCTCGGCGGCGGCGGCCATGTCGGCTGGCTGTGCTTCGACGAGGCTGCCGGCACGATCGAGGGCCCGACGCGTGCCTATGCCACGACCGGCGGTAGCGGCCGTACGGCGACACGCCATGCCTGCCCGACCTGCCAGAGCATCGTCTACGGCACCGCTGAGGCCATGCCGGGCCTGACCAACTTCTATGCGGGCTCGCTCGACGACACGTCGCTGTTCAAGCCGACGATGGCGATCTTCACCCGCAGCCGCCCGGCCTGGGACGACAGCTCGCGCGGCCTCACGTGCTACGAGACGGTGCCGTTGCGCTGACACAAGTTCAAACGTGTTCTCATCAAGTTCGTCGGCATCCATGCGGAATACGATCGCATAGACCCGGAGACCGTACGATGATCAGCCGCCCTATCCGCACCGAGGCCGAGTACAAAGAGGCGCTGGCCGAGATCGAGCAGTACTTCGATCGTGAGCCGAAGGAGAACACGGCGGAAGCCGATCGGTTCGATCTGCCGACGCTCCTGATTGAGGCCTACGAGGAACGGCATCATCCGATCGGACCGCCGCATCCCATCGAGATGATCCGGCATCGCATGCGAACCGCGGGCTACACCCAGGCCGACCTTGCCGATGATCTGGAAGCTCAGTCGGCAATGGAAGATTCCAGCCGAGGCTCTGGTATCTCCCTATCGGTTGGCGGGCGAAAGCCGCCGACGGGCTCGGTCGCGAAGCGCGGGCCGTAAAGCCGCCTGACTAACCTCCGACCGTCTGCGCCGGTCGCCAGCGCAGGAGATAGGCCTGCAGCCGGCGCACCAGCGCCGACAGGATGACGCCGGCGATCATCAGCACGAACACCGCGACCATCATGCCGGCGGCCTCGCCGCGGGCCTCGGCCTCGATGATCATGCGGCCGATGCCGTGCTCGGCGCCGATGAACTCGCCGACGATCACGCCGATCAGCGAGAACGAGATGGCCGGCGACAGCGAGGCGAACAGCCAGGCCATGGTCGAGGGCACGATCACCGTGCGCGTGACCTGCCATTCGCTGGCGCCAAGCAGACGCGAGGCGTTGATATGGTCGCGGTCGACCGAGCGGGCGCCCTCGAAGGTGTTGAAGAACACCAGGAACACCACGACCAGCCAGGCCGTCACGACCTTGGAAGCGTCGCCGATGCCGAAGGCCAGGATGATGATCGGCGCCAGCGCAATGCGCGGGATCGAGTTGAAGGCGGTGATGTAGGGATAGAAGATCTGGCTCAGCCGATTGGACCGGCCGAGCAGCAGGCCGAGCACGAAGCCCGAGCTGACGCCCGTGAGGAAGCCCCACAGCGTGTTCTTCAGCGTGACGAAGGTCGCGATCCAGAGGTTGTTCTCCGACCGGCTCATGCATTTGGCGAAGGCGCCGTCGACGCCGAAGGTCCAGTTGCCGTCGCGGCCGACCAGGCAGCTCATCGACAGGAACTGTTGGAAGATCACCGATGGCCTGGAGACGAAGTAGGGATCGAGCAGGTCGGGGATCAGCCACGGCAGCCGCTCGTGCAGGTTCCAGCCCCATTCCCACAGCGCCAGCGCGCCGAGGCCGATGAGGATCTGCCAGAAGAGGGTGGAGGCGCGCCTCATGTGCTGCGGCTCATGTGCTTCGACTCCGGGCGAATTCCTCGCCCAGCGAATGCCAGACCTTGGAGAACAGCTCGGCATACTGCCGGGTCTCGCGCAGCGCCACGGCATCGCGCGGGCGCGGGAAGTCGACCCGGAAATCCTGCTTCACCCGGCCGGGCCGCGCCGACAGCAGGATGATGCGGTCGGCCAGGGTCAGCGCCTCGCCGAGATCGTGGGTGACGAACAGCACGGTCTGGCGCTGGCGCTCCCACAGTCCGAGCAGCACCGAATGCATGTCGAGCTTGGTGTGGGTGTCGAGCGCGCCGAACGGCTCGTCCATCAGCAGGATCTCGGGGTTCGAGATCAGGGTGCGCATCAGCGACACCCGCTGACGCATGCCGCCCGACAGCGACGCCGGGTAGAAGCGCGCGAAGCCGTCGAGGCCGGCCTGGTGGATCGCCTCGGCGACCCGCGTGCGGCGCTCGCCGATCGGCACGCCGGCGAGCTCGAGCGAGTAGCCGATATTGTCCTCGACGGTGCGCCAGGGGAACAGCGTGTCCTTCTGGAAGACGTAGCCGACATGGCGCACCGGCTTGCCGAAGCTGACCGGCGCGCCGTCGACCTTGATGGTGCCGCCGGTGGGCGCGATCAGCGTCGCCACCATGTTCAAGATGGTGCTCTTGCCACAGCCCGACGGGCCGAGCAGCGCGACGAACTCGCCGTCGTCGATGCGGAACGACGCATCGTCGACCGCCACAACCTCACGCCCGTTGGCGAGAAAGTCCTTGCGAAGCCCGTTTATCTCGATACGGCAGCGAACGTCAGGCGGGGTACTTGGCATGCGCCGCCTTGAGGAACTTGTCGGCGACGGCATCTTCCATCTTGATCGGCTTCAGGCCGGTGAGCTCGCCGTACCAGACCTTCTCGCCACGCGCCCAGTTCTCCGCGGGGATCAGGCCGTTCCAGTCGCCGACGTCCTTGAGCTCGCCGATCTCGAGCAGGTTGGCATCGTGAGAGGTCGAGCCGACGAAGGGCTCGATGGCGGCCAGGACGTTCTCCGGGCTGTTGGCCTTGATCCATTGCACGGCGCGCCAGGCGGCGTTGGTGAAGGCCTGCACCTTCTCCGGCTCCTTCTCGATGGTGGCGGCGAGACAGAAGTTGGCGTTCACCGGCACCGGGCCGCCGATCACCGAGTTCCAGGTCTTCTCGTCGCTCGGCGCATAGATCACCTTGCCCCAGCCGTTCTTCTCGGCCTCGGTCACCACCGAGATGGCGCTCGACAGCAAGTCGATCTGCTTGGTCTTGAGCGTGCCCAGCATGGTGTCGACGTTGCCGACGCCGACCCAGGTCACCTTGTCGGCCAGCCCCATGCTCTCCATGAAATAGTGCGACCACAGATGCGAGGTACCGCCGAGCGAGGAAACGCCCAAGATCGCCCGCTTGCCGTCGGGCCGCTTCCAGGCCGCGTACTTCTGCACGGTGTCGACGCCCTGGTCGAACAGGTCCTTGCGGATGGCGAAGCGCACGCCGGGCGCGCGCTGGTCGAGCGCCATCAGCGCGCGGGTCGCGCGGCCGTTCTTGTTGAGCTGCAGCACGTGCTGGATGTCGGCGATCGCGAAGTCGCCCTGGCGTGAGGCCAGGATCTCGCGGGTCTTCACGCCCGAGCCGCCCTGGATCAGCTTGAAGTCGTAGCCTTCGTCCTTGAGGAAGCCCTTCGCCTGGGCGACGAACATGACCTCATAAGTCGGCACCGCCACCGGATAGACACCCGAGCCGGTCTTGCCCTGGGCCCGCGCGCCGAACGCGGCCAGCCCGGCCGCCGACGCCGCCACGCACACGATCTCGCGGCGCCTGATCACAAAAGCCATGCGTACGCTCCGTCCGTCGCTTCCTCTCGCGCGGCGGCTCTTGGCGGCGGCTCACGCGGGCGCCACCCCATCACCTTTCGGCGCGGGCGACAACAGAGTCATTGCGGCTGCGGACCGAACGCCCGCAGACCGGAAGTTATTGCTGCTGCTGTTCCTGGCCCCAGCCCTTCTTCTCGGCGTCGAAGAAGGAGGCGAAGACCTTGCGGATGGTGCTCTCGGCGATGTCACGGGTGATGAACACCACGCGGCTCTTGCGGTCGTCACCCTCGGGCCACGCTTCAAGCGTCGCCGGCGGGTGGAAGACGTGCTGCACGCCGTGGATCACCACCGGCTTGTCGGTGTCCTTGACGTTCAGGATGCCCTTCATGCGCAGCAGGTCGGGGCCGCGATAGGTCACCAGCGCGTCGAACGCCGCCGCCACCGTCGCCCAGCTCATCGGCTCGTCGAAGGTCATGCAGAACGCCTTGATGCGATCGTCGTGGCGGTTGACGTTGTGCGGGTCCTGCTCGCCGTGGCCGTGCTCGTGTCCATGGCCATGATCGTGGCCGTGCCCATGGTGGTGATGGCCGTGGCCATGGTCGTGGCTGCCCTCGTAGGCTTCCTCGTGCAGCCAGCGCTTGACGTCGGCGGTCTTGGTGTCGGGATTGTAGAGGCCGGCATTGAGGATCTGGTTGGGATCGATCTCGCCGGCTGAGATCGACACCGAGGGCGCGCCGGGATTGAGGTGCTGCAGGCGGTGCTTCAGCTCGTCGAGCTTGGGCGCGTCGGCGATGTCGACCTTGGTCAGCAGCAGCCGGTCGGCGACCGCGGCCTGCTTCACCGCTTCCTCGTGGTTGTCGAGCGTGCTGGCGCCGTTGACGCCGTCGACCGTCGTCACCACGCCGTCGAGGCGATAGCGCGAGGCGAGCAGGGGATCGGTCATCAGGGTGTGCAGGATCGGCGCCGGATCGGCGAGGCCTGTGGTCTCGACCACCATGCGCTTGAACGGCGTCACCTCGCCCTTGGAGCGCTTGAGGAACAGCTCGCTCATGGTGCGCACCAGGTCGCCGCGCACGGTGCAGCACAGGCAGCCCGAGTTCAGCGTCACCATGCCGTCCTCGTTCGACTTCTCTACCAGCAGATGGTCGAGGCCGATCTCGCCGAACTCGTTGATGATCACCGCGGTGTCGGCAAGCTCGGGCCGGCGCAGCAGCTTGTTGAGCAGGGTGGTCTTGCCGCTGCCCAGGAAGCCGGTCAGCACGGTCACGGGGATGCGTTCTTCGGCGGCGGTCTGCGTGTTGCTCATCGTCACTCCGTTGGTGTCCGCCAGAACCGCTCGGCCTTGCTGAACTTCTTCCAGGCCCGCTCGACCTTGCGGCGGCGGTCCTTCTCGCCGCCCTCGGACTGCTTGGCGAGCTTGCGCAGCGGCTTGGCGACGTCTTCCGTCGGGCGGGCCGCGACGGCGATGTCGTCCAGCATATGGGCCGCCACCACGCGATCGTTCAGGGTGCCGAGCGCGCCCTGCAGGCGCACTGTCGCCTCGATATAGGCCTTCGTCGCCTTCGAATCAAAAGGGACCGCCGAAAAGGCGGGCTGCAGGAAGGCCGCCGCGTAGCGCTGCTTCTTGATCGCGATGCGCAACTTGTGCAGGTCCTCGTCGTCGAGGCTCTTGAGATGCCGTCCGCGCTGCTCGACCTTGGCGTGGCGCTTGTCCAGCACCACGCGGCCGAAGGCGTCGAGCCGGCCGGCTTCGGCCGGCGCTTCCCGGACGAAGCCGGTGAGCTGGCCTTCGAAGGCGTTGTAGCGCGCGCCCGACAGCGCCGAGCGCGCCCGCTCGAGGTGCGTGCGGGCGAGCCGCGTGGCGATGCGCCGGACGAGCGGCGGCACGTCCTCGACCGTCTCGGTCAGGAAGACGTGCAGGTCGCGCGCCGGCGCGCATTCGCCGGCCAGCCACTTGGCTTCGGCCGCCATCGACCGCACCAGGCGGCCCGCGTTCGGGCTGACGGCGCCGCGGAACAGGGTCAGGACGGCGCGCAGCCGGCGCAGCGCCACCCGCGTCTGATGGATGCCGATGGCCTTGCGCGTGGACAGCACCACGGCGCGGTATTTCAGGAGATCGGCCTGGCACTCTGCCACGATCTGCCGCAACGCCCGGTCGGGCGGGGTATCGGGGGCCAGGGTGAACGGCATGCAGGGCGAAACCTACCCGGGCGCCGCCGCCGGGCAACCGCAAAGAACGGCAGTCTTATTAACCTTTTGTGACGGAGGCGAATTTCGCCGGCCGGCCGGGGGGTTAGCAGCGTTTTCGGGGTGGCGGCGCGCGTCTCCGGTGGCCTAGAGTCGCGCCATGAGTATCGATGCGGCTGCCTTCAAGACGGGCATGCGCCACCTCGCGGCGAGCGTCACCCTGATCACCACCCGCCACCGCGAGCTGCGCGGCGGGCTCACCGCCACGGCGGTCTGCTCGGTTTCGGCCGATCCGCCGCAGCTTCTGGTCTGCGTCAACAAGTCCGCCTCGGCCCACGACCCGATCGGCGAGGCCGGCTTCTTCTGCGTCAACGTCCTGGCGCCCGGCCATCGCAAGATCGCCGAGCGCTTCGCCGGCATGGACGGGGTCGAGGGCGACGAGCGCTTCACCGACATGGGCGAATGGTCGAGCCTGTCGACCGGCGCGCCGGTGCTCAAGGGCTGCCCGGTGTCGTTCGACTGCCGGCTGGTGACCAGGGTCCCGGCCGGCACGCACACCATTTATATCGGCGAGATCGTCGACCTGACGCTCGATCCCGAGGCGCACGCGCTGCTCTATTGCGACGGCAACTTCGTGCACAGCGAGTTGCTGAAGAAGGCGCTGCAGGCCGCCTAGGCGGCCAGCCGAGGCGATGGCCGAGGTCGTCTCTCTTCTGCGGCGTGCGACACGCGACCTGTCGCCCGCCTATTTCGCCATGGTGATGGCGACCGGCATCGTGTCGATCGCCGCACATCTCTACGACATGCCGGCGGTGGCCGAGATCCTGTTTGCCGGCAATGTCGTGGCCTACCTCGTGCTGCTGGCGCTGACCGGTCTGCGCCTGCTGTGGCATCCGCGCGCCTTCTTCGCCGACATCGCCGACCATCAGCGCGGACCGGGCAACCTCACGCTGGTCGCAGGCTCCTGCGTGCTCGGCAGCCAGTTCGTGATGATCGCCGGGGACCCGGCCATCGCGACGCTGCTGTGGGCCGTCTCGGTCGTGCTCTGGGTCGTGCTGACCTACGGCATCTTCGCCGCCCTGTCGGTGAAGCGAGACAAGCCCAGCCTGGCGCAGGGCATCAACGGCGGCTGGCTGCTCGCGGTCGTGTCGACCCAGGCGATCGCGGTGCTGGCGGCGCTGATCGCGCCGCACTGGCCGCAGCCCCACCGGCTCGAGCTCAATTTCCTCGCGCTGTCGATGTGGCTGTGGGGCGGTATGCTCTACATCTGGATGGCGGCGCTGATCTTCTATCGCTACGTCTTCTTCGATTTCGCGCCGGGCGATCTGTCGCCGCCCTACTGGATCAACATGGGCGCCATGGCGATCTCGACGCTGGCGGGCGCGCTGCTGATCCTGAATGCCCCCGACGCTCCGTTCCTGCAGTCGGTGCTGCCGTTCGTGCGTGGCTTCACCATCTTCTACTGGGCCACGGGGAGCTGGTGGATCCCGATGCTGGTCGTGCTCGCCCTGTGGCGCTACGTCATGCGGCGCTTTCCGCTGCGCTACGACCCGCTCTACTGGGGCGCCGTGTTTCCGCTCGGCATGTACACGGTGGCGACCTGGCAGATGGCGCGCGCGCTCGATCTTCCCTTCCTCGATCCGGTCCCGCACGTCTTCGCCTACCTGGCGCTGCTGGCCTGGACGGCGGCCTTCGCGGGCCTCGTCGGCACGCTGTGGACCGGCCTGCGCCGGCCGGCCGGGGCGGCCTAGACTCCGCGGCCCTTTGGCTCGGCGGCACAAGCCACCATGTTGCGCGCCCGCCGAGTAGGGGCGCAGCCAAGCGGTAAGACAGAGGATTTGATTAGGCTATAGGTTACGCGAGCGAATCCGTTCCGCTAGGGACCTGCATCGCCTCGTGCAGACTGACGTCGCCTTTAGAAAAGCGTGGGTTGGGATCGCGACGGCCGAGGTGATTTAGGAAGAGCAGCATACTGTGACCATTCGAAGACTGCCTTCGCTCTGAAGAAGCTTGATGAGGCTATCCCGGCTTTTTCGCTCTGCACCGTTTATGCCATTGCCGACGATTGCGTTGACAAAAGTCCTCGCGCATTCAGACTTGTCGTTTTCCCATTCCTCCCTCCAAGCGTCCTGAGCCAGATCGATCTCATCTGACCTGCCCCTGGGTTTTCGGGCCATCGATTAGTTGAGAGACTGGCCTCCGCGAGGAGGCAGGATGAAGAAGTCGAGGTTCACGGAAGAGCAGATCGTATCGATCTTGCGGGAGACGGATCGGGACACGGTGCCGGTGGTATCGAAG
>NZ_JAFKJN010000057.1 GCF_017305915.1 Reyranella sp. | reverse complement strand
CAGGTCTCGACCAGCCAGCGCGATTCGCGGATGCGCCGGCCCATCTTGTCGTACGCGAAATTGGTGACGCGGTCGTCGCCTTGCGTGCCCGGCGCGCCATAGCCCGCGATCGAGACGCCGGTCGCCTGCCCCGCATAGCGCCACTCGGAAAGCACATTGCCCTCCGCATCATAGCTCCACGTCGTCAGCCAGGACCCGGCATCGACCTGCGCGGTCTTGCGGTCCAGCGCGTCGTAATAGCTGTGGACCACCGCGCCGTCCGGCCCGGTCGTGCGCACCACATTCCCGACCACGTCATAGTCGTAGCTGGTGGTCAGCGTGACGCCCGTCGCATAGGCATAGCTGCTGCCGTTCCAATAGCCCACGCTCTGGTTCGCGACGCTCGTCGTCTTCAGCCGGTCGAGATTGTCATAGCTGTTGACCGTCTCGCGATACGCCCCGCCGGGATTGCCCGGCGGCGTGCCGCCCGCCATGCCCGGCAGCGCGACCAGCGTCGCCCAGGTGCGGCTCGCGGTCAGGTTGCCCACCGCATCATAGGCGAAGGTCGACAGCACGCCCTGCGTGCCCGCCGTCCCCGCCGGCGTCACCTGCGCGACCTTGCGGTCCAGGTCGTCATAATAGCTGAGCGTCCGCGCGCCGTTCGCGTCGATCGTCTCGACCAGGTTGCCGCGCGTGTCGTAGCGATAATATTCCCGCGGCGTCGCCATGGCCTGCGACAGCCCCACCGACACCGCCTCGCCCCATTTCGACGTCAGCCGGTTCGCCTTGTCATATTCGAACCAGCTGTCGCGCTGCTCGGCCAGGCCATACGCCTCGATCCGGTGCACCACATTGCCGCGCGCGTCATATTCATAGCGGTTGCGCGAGAAGGCGGCCGTGACGACGTTGCCGCTCCCGTCCAGGATCGCCTGGACCCTTTCCTCGGCCAGCAGCCCGCGGCGGTCATAGCTATAGTCGGTGATCCCACCCAGCTTGTTCACCAACCGGATCCGGTTGCCGAACGCGTCATAGCCGCTCGTCTCGACCCCGCCCTCGGCATCGGTGGTCGTCACCGCCCGGCCCAGCTTGTCGTACGCGAAGCTCGTCACCGCCGCGCCGCGCGTTACCGACGCCACTTCCCCGAACGCCGTGTAGCGCGTCGTCGTCGTGTAGTTCAGCGCGTCCACCACCGACGTCACCCGACCGGCCTGGTCGTACTCGCTGTACGTGCTGAAGCCGCGCGCGTTGGTGACGCTCACCCGCTCGCCGAATGCGTTGTAGGTAAAGTTAGTGGGCTCGGCCAAGGAATTGCGCTGCCGGACCAGGCGGCCCGCACGGTCATAGTCGAACGACGTCGTGTGGAAGTTAGGGTCCGTCGTGCTGACCAGGTCGCCCAGGCCATCATATTCATACTGGGTGATCGCCTGCTCGGGCGTGCCCGCGGCGTCGTAACGGACGAGCAGACGACCCGCCGCGTCATGAAAATACCAGATATCACTCTGGTCGACGGTGCCAAAGGCGCGCGAGACCTGCCCCAGCTGGCCGTTGCCGCGATACCAGTACCAAGTTCGCGTGCCCGCGGCGTCATATTGATCGGAGACCCGGCCTTGCACGTCGTAGACGGTCTGCGTGTCAGCATAGTCGGATGAAGCAACTGCGGCAGCTACCACCGCCGCGGTGGCGCCATCGGAAATGCTCGTCTTCAGATCATAGCGGATCGTCCGCACGACGCGGCCATCGGCATCGTAGCGGTTCTCGGTGACGAAGCCCTCGGCGTCGATCGCGTAGAGCAAGTCGCCGCGGCCATTGTAGAAGGCCCGCGTGACGCGGTTGGCCGCGTTGCCGGCGCGCGCCGCGGCCCAGGCTTCCATGTCGCCCGGCAGCGGCTGGCTCGAGGTCGGTCGGGGCTCGGCGAACGCGATCGTCTTCACGATCCGGCCGAGATCGTCATAGACATGGCCGATCACCCCGCCCGCGGCGTCGATCGCATAGATCAGCTGGCCGGCCCTGTCGTAGACATTGTAGCTGGTGCGGTTGCCCGCCGCGCCGACCAGTCCCGCGCTCGAAAGCGCGGACGCCACCGAACCCAGCGTGAAGGTACCGGGCAGCGCGATCGTTCCCGCATAGCGCGTCGTGCTGCGCACCCGGCCATAGGCCCAGGAATAGGGCTCGACATAGCCATATTCGGTGACGGCGCCGAGCGGGTCGATCTGGTAGCGGAGCAGCCCCTGGCCATCATAGACGAAATGGACATGGCGATCCGCGCCGCTGGTGCCAGCGCTCGTCGCGAGCTGATCGAGCGTGCCGGCGGCGCGATATGCCGTGCCGGTCGCATTGGCATAGGCGATCGTCTCGATCACCTGCCCGGCGCCGTCATAGAGCGTCCGGCTCAGATAGCCCTCGCCGTCCAGCGTGCCGAGCAGCAGGCCGTCCTTGTCGAAGAAGCTGCGCGAGGCCCTGTCCCCGGCGCTGCTCCCCGGCAGCAGGACGCCGCTCACCGGATTGGCGATCAGCGCCGCGATCTGGCCGCTGGACAGCTTGTTGGCATAGCCCATGGTGCGGACCAGGCGGCCCGCGCCATCATATTCATGGGCAGTGACGGCACCGTCGCCCTGGATCGTCTCCAGCACCCGGCCGGCAATGTCATAGACCGTCCAGGTCCAGACGTCGACGGTACCGCTCGCAACGGGTCGAATGCGCGCGACGTCGAGGATGCCGTCGGTCTCGCGGAGCAGCTGCATCTGCCCGACGCTGAGCGTCTGATAATAGCGGACGCTCGCAACCTGTCGCCCCTCGGCATCGTAGCGATACTCGACCATCGTGCCATCGGCAGCGACATCGGCGGTCTTTCGCCCGCGCTTGTCATAGACGTAATAATGCGTGTTGCCGCGGAAGTCCGTCGCGCTCTTCAGCCGGCCGGCCTCGTCATAGGCATAGGTGGCGGTGCCGCCGGTGACGTTCTTTCCCGCCTCGGTCAGGCTGACCAGCTCGCCGGCGCGATTATAATGCGCCGACCGGACGAGCGTCGCCTCGTCGAACGTGGACTGGACGAAATCGTCGACCGGGCGGAACGAGGCACCGTAGAAATAGGTGCTCTTGTTCTGCAGCGACTCTTCGTAATAGTTGAAGAAGCGGAGGAAGACGCTGTTGTCGGGCCGACCCGCCGACCATTGATAATTGGAGACGGCCTCGATCTTCTGTCCCGTCGCGACGTCATAGACGCCGCCATAGTTCGACGCCGTGCCCAGGGCGGATCCCTGGGGCAGCACATAGCCGACGATCTTGTACCACTTGCCCGGCTGATAGCCCGCCGCAGCGGTAGGCACCCAGTACATGAAATAGGGATTCTCGCTCGCGACGCCGGACCATTGCTGGTCGACATAGGCCGGGTACGAGGGAGTCAGGCCCAGATAGACATGGTGCTGATCGGTGGCCGATAGCTGGAAATAGATCGAGAATTCATAGGCCTGGCTGGGATCAATGGTCGCGGTGTTAGTGTAGTTGCCGCCGCCCTCGGCACTATAGTCGGCCTGTCCGGACTGGATCGCGACGACTGGCCTGCCATCGGGCCCGAGCATCCGGACCCAGTTGGTCTCGTCGACATGATAGCCAGGATTGTACCAGCCCGGCACCTGCGCATAGCCGGCCTGCACCGGCATCGGCCCCTGATATTCGCGGACCTCCGGCTTGTAGAAGAGCGTCGACCAGCCCTGATCGGCCTGCCCGTAATAGTTGAAGAAGCGCGAGGTGACCTGGTTGCTCGGCCGGCCTTCGTACCAGCGGAAATTGTTGACGCTGGCGATGCGCTGGCCGGTCGTCATGTCATAGACGCCGCCATAGTCGGCGGTATTGATGTTGGCGCTGCCCTCCGGGAAGACATAGCCGACGACCTTGTACCAGCGGTCGCTCTGCAGATTCTGGGTCTGCCAGTCCGTACCGGCACTGAAGAAATAGGGGTTGTGCTGTACCCCTCCGTCCCATGCCTGCCTCACATAGGAGCTTCCGTCCCATGCATCCTGCGCGCCGAAGTAAATGTTATGGGAATCCAGGTCAGTCTTCTTGAAGTAATAAGTGAATTCATAGGCCTTGCTGCCGTCGATGGTGATCGCATTGCTATGGTTGCCGCCGCCGGGTTCGTTCGCATCCAGCTGGCCGGTCTTGATCGCCCAGACCGGGCTGCCATCCGGCCCCGTGGTACGCGTCCAGCGCGTCTCGCCGAGATAGGACAGGACATTCGACCAGCCTTCGATCGAGGCAGGACCGCTGCCGAAGTTCAGCTGGTGCATCTCCGGCTTGTAGAAATTGGTGTAATAGCCCTGAATTTCCTTGTTGTAATAGTTGAAGAAGCGGACTCCGGCCTTGCTCCCCGTATAGGTCTCGTTCCAGCGGAAGCTGTTGACGTTCAAGACCTTGTCGCCGGTCTCCGCGTCGTAGACGCCACCGAGCGAGCCCCAGGCGACGTTCTCGGCACCTGCGGGCAGGACATAGCCCACCATCGTGTACCAGCGCCCCGCCTGAAGCGAATTGCCCGAGCCGGGAATCGCATAAGTGAAATAGGGATTGCCATCCTCGCTACCGTCCTGCCCGTTGCGGACCATCGCGTTGGCGCCGTCACCGAAAAGGCCGAAGAAGACGAGATGCTTGTTCGCCTCGGTCACCTGGAAGTTCAACGTGAACCGATAGGCCTTGGTCGGATCATAGGTGGAGAGGTTCGTTTGGTTGCCGCCGCCGGGATCATAGGCGTCGGACTGGCCGGCATTCATCGCCACGACCGGCAAGCCGTTCGGCCCGATCGTGCTGACCCACTGGGTTTCCGGAGTGTAGGAATTGTTCCAGGTCGGCAGCGTCGCCGTGCCGCCGGGCACCGAAGCCGGATTCCCCGGCCAGTTGGCGAGATCGATGAGGTTGGGCCCCTCCACTTCCTCCGGCCACCGGCTGTTGTCGACCAGGTTCGGCCCGCGCACCGGCTGGCTGCCCGCCGGCTGGGTCGGCCAGCCGCTCTGGTTGACCAGATTGCCCCCCGCCGGCAGCGTGACCGTGTCGACCTGGTTCAGCCCGTCGCGATAGATGGTGAGCGTGGTCGCGCCATTGGCATCGGTGCTCGAGATCAGGCGGCCCAGCCCGTCATAGACGAAGGTCTGCGGGTTGGTGCCGGCAACGGTCTTGCTCAGCAGCCGCCCGGCGCTGTCGTACACATAATGGGTCGTCTTGTAGTCGTTCGCGCTCGAAGGCGTGCCGTCGGCGTTCGCCGCCCCCCATTCCGTCGTCCGGGTCAGGTTCCCGCGCCCGTCATACCAGTTCTGGTGGAGCTGGACGGTGCTCTTGTCGGCGATGGCGCTGCGCCACGCATCCATCTGCGCCGCGCTCGGCGCGACATCCGCTGCCCATCCGGCAAGGTTGAAGCGCTGGTCGACATAGGTGGTGACCATCGTCGGCAGGTCATAGGTGTAGCTGTACTGCGTCACCCGGCCTTCGGCGGAGACGGTGTAGGTCAGCCGGTCCTGGCTGTCATAGACATAGCGGGTCGTCATCCCGCCCGAAGGCAGCACGCCGCCCGCGCCATCGGGATCCAGGCCGGTATAGCTGGTCTCGGTGAGGAGCCGGTTGCTCGCCGAATAGGTGCGCACCACGGTGTGGAGGGTGCCGTCCACCGTCTGCACGATGTTGCCGCGCGCATCGCGGAGATAGGCCATGTAGGAGCTGAAGCTGTTCGTCGCGAGCTTGGCCGCGCCGTCATAGCCGCGCACTGCCTCCAGATCGTCGCCGGAATATTGGAAGGTCGTGATATGCTCGGCTGCGCCCGGGCCGGCAGCGGCTTCGTCGAGCCGCGTCAGCTTGCCGACGGAATCATAGTAGAAGCGGGTTCCCACCCCGGCGGGATCGATGACCGTGGTGACCCGATTGGCGAGGTCATAGTCGATGCGGGTGGTGCGGCTGACGCCTTCGTCGACCCATTGCTTGACGGCCGTCACCCGATAGTCGCCGCCGATCTGCGCATAGGTGAACTCGATCCGGCTGCCGTCGGTCTGGGCAAGCGAGGCGACGCGCTTCGAGCTGCCGTCATAGGTGTAGAAGAGCGAATAGACGCTGCCGCCGCCGGTGAGTTCGGTATCGACGCGGCTCAACCGGTCGTAGCTGTCGTAATAATAGCGGGTGGCGGTGCCGTCGCCCGAGACGACCTGGGTGATGTGGTTGCCGCTCCAGCTATACTGGATCTGGCCGCCGTCCGCAGTGGTGACCGTGGTCAGCTTGTCGCCGGAATAGGTGAAGGTCAGGCTGTCGCCGCTGGTGGCGTCGGTCTGGCGGGTGATGACATAGCCGTTCACCCAATAGCCGTAATCCTCGACGATCCGGCCATCCTCGCTGCTCCAGTGCCAGCTGCCGTCATAGGTGACCTTGTCGTGGATGCCGGCGGAATTGGTCGCGCGATAGGCCGTGCCGTCGCTGACATAGGTGACCACGCTGCCATCGGCCGCCCGGCGCTTGACCACCGAGCCGACCGCGTTGAGCGCGCCGTCGAAGCCGAAGAGCTTGCGATCCGTGCTCTGCAGCCAGTTGTCGCCATTGTCGTCCGAGCCGTCGCCCAGGCTGTTATAGGTCCGGCTCACCGCCACGTCCGGGCCGCGGCCGACCAGGAATTCGTCCTGCCGGCTGATCAGCAGATTCCCCGTCGCGGCGTTCAGGAGGAGCTGTTCGCCACCGCGCCCGACACTGGCCGAACCCAGCAAACCCGACGATCCCAGGGCACTCCCCGATCCGCGCTCGAATCCCGTCCCGGCGCCCGTGAAGATCGCAACCATCCGTTCCCCCAA